>NZ_CAXIQH010000001.1:0-1970456 GCF_964030975.1 Candidatus Tisiphia endosymbiont of Hybos culiciformis | reverse complement strand
TACAAGTCTTTACTATACTATACAGACCACTATGTATCTCAGCACTATTGATTGTTTTAAAGAATAATGAATTCTTCCTTTGTAAAATAATGGTACGTAGTGACCTCTCAGCCCAATTATTATCAAGACTGCTAACTGGAATTTTCAAAAATTGCGTCAAACCTTCTTTATTATTTAACCAATATTTCATAGCTTGCCCAAACCTACTATTAGGCTCAACTTTCTTGTCGTTAAATAATTCGTCTATTTTGTTATATATGTTTTCTATATATTTACTGCTATGTTCCTGATGGTACTTCAGCTTTTCCTCAAGGCTCATCTCTTTACATTGATGTTCATTATGGTAAATCCCACCAGTCTGTTTGAGAAAATATCCGCATTCTTCAGGGTAATATGGTTCATTCTCTGTAAATTTTCTCTGCCCATGTGACAAACAATTGATCATCACTATTATTGCCAGTAATTCTTTATCTGCTTCTGATAATACCGGGTTATTATTGTTACTTGCATCAGTCATTAAATGAATAGAATCAGTCCTATTCTTACGATTCTTTAGTACGTTACCAATATTTTCCCCGCCATGCTTATTACCGGTAAAATATAAAACTATCACCTCATTATTTGTAGTTTTAGCACATATAGTAGTGGTATAACAGCTGCGTCCTTTCTTATTTTGAGTACGTAATTTTTTATTGGCTACAGTAATTTCTAAAATCCTGGTTCTAGTATCATCAAGGTTCAGTGAACTACATTCGGCAGCCATTTCCAATAATACCCTGTAAATTTCAGCTCCACCACCTTCTTGCCAAACATCTAAATATTGTTGCCACAACGAGCTATGGGATACAGGAACCCCGCTTAAACTTTGCAACCTAGATAAACGATAGAAGGGAGTACCGTAGGTCTTTTGTAACACTATTGCACTTTTGCTACTATTTGTCCATTTGTTGATATTTTTATTGTTCATAACTGTATAATCGCAAGCATTACAGCGTAACGTTTTCTTTACATATCTGTTGACTGTAATTGGAGCATTACCTGTAAATTGTAGCAATTTTCTAGCTTCACTATTATAGAGTTTACCATTATCACAGTGAGGACAGCTATCACCACTACAAAAATTCTCAGGAGATAAATAGCTGGTATTCGCATCCTGATAATCATCAAATCCATATTTACCTTGCCAATTACTGCGATCTCTCTTCTTGGACTCATCGTACTCTTCTTCATTACCACCATTCTTATTATCAGATTCACTCGGTGGTTCTTTTAATGAATCTGAACTATCTTTTTTTTGTTATCTGCCTTAAAACCAATCATCATCTCCTTAAGCTTATTTATACTGATGTTTGATGATGCTAGCTTGTCTATTAGTTCGTTACAAAATTTCACAAGTTCTATCACCGCTTGCTGATCATCTCCTGTTAATGAACTTGCCTTAATATGTTGTATTAGTTCTTCTCGTTCCTCAGCACTTAAGGTCGCTACTTTTGGCTTTTTCATTTTGATTCATTCATTACGTTTAATAATTGAAATGTTATAGTATAACTGATAGTTTTTCAACCAGTTTTTTTACTAATCGGTGATATTTGCATAGTAGGAACCCAAATTTATAAAATAAATTCATACTACCAAAAAAATTTAATAGAGTTATGCAGTTTTGCTGCAAGTATACGTTGTAGTAGTGGTGAAACTCCGTAATGGGAGTGGAGCGAAGGGCTGGCAGAAAGGTAAGAACGTAAGGGGGAAACAATGACCGTACTCAGAGACGGAAATACATGGTTAACAAAACTTGAACGTATAAAGTTGTTAGCATCACAAAATCAACAAATAAAGTTCAATAATCTTGGACATGTTATCGATTTTGAGATGCTAGAAGAACAATAAGGTTAAAACCTATCTTACTTTTCGGGAGCCGTATGCGGTAGTTCCGCACGTACGGTTCTGAGGAGGGGTCTAATTGAGTGATTGGTTAGACCTACTCACAAAATTTCCAAAATAGGTCATTAAATTTTGTTAAGCCTATCTTCAAATTTGATCATCAAATGAGCCATAGCTTCATTCCAGTTGGGAATAGGCATAGTCCATTTTTTGGTCATATAGTCAATTGTCAAATATAAGCTTTTAAAAACAGCACTATCACTAGGGAAAACACGCTTATTATTTGTTACTTTACGCAATTGACTATTAGCAGATTCAACTGAATTAGTGGTATAAATTACCTTTCTAATTGCCTCTGGATATCCTAGAAAAATCATTAAATTATCCCAATGATTATACCATGATTTGGCAATTTGTGGATATTGTTTATTCCATTTTTCTTCAAAATATACTAAAGCTAAATGTGCTTGTTCTTCCGTTGCTGCAGTATATATCGGCTTTAAATCGCTAGCCACCTGCTTCCTATCTTTATATGATACGTATTTTAAACTATTTCTAATCTGATGTACAATACATAATTGATGTTCTGTTTTTGGATAAACTGCTTCTATCGCCTCAGACATACCAGTAAGATTATCACTACAGGCAATCAGTATATCCTTTAATCCTCTATTTTTCATTTCAGTAAAATTACCAAGCCAAAATTTTGCCCCTTCATTTTCACTGATCCATAATCCCAATATATCTTTTCTACCAGATATAGTGAAACCTATTGAATTAGGTGATATAAACTTTGTGTCATACCTGCGAAAGCAGGTATCTAGATTCCCGCCTTCGCGGGAATGACAACTTACAATCGTTATGTTCTTTATCACCTAATCCTATGAGCATAACTATAAAAGTTTTAGAGGAGGAAAAGATGCAGAATAAAGATTAAAATAATATACTATTATATAAATTAAAAATTACCAATGATTTTAGGGAATTTTATCTGAATTTTAACCAAAATTAACTAATTTTTTTTGTGGTCAAGGGGGGGCAATAGTTTATTACAATTTACACTTTAAAATTATTGTTCAATAGATTTGCAAAGAATTATGAGGTTAGTTTGCTAAATAATTATACAATGAGTTAAAAAAAGGAAATGCAAATTTCGGGATAAGCTATAAAAATTGCTTTAGATATAAGGGTTATAAGGTTTTTGTGCATATGCTTCTTAGAAAGAATAGACATTAATCTTCCTTATATCTCTAATAAATTAGGATTTCCCAATGTTTAATCCCGATGCTAATGTAAGGAGCTAAATTAATGAGAAAAGGAATCAGCGTACTAATTTTTAGTAGTTTATTTATGTGTTATCCCTTATTTACAATTGGGGATAACACAGGATCAGGGTTGTATTCTACAAAATCACAAAGTATAATAGTACAAAATAAAAGTGAGCAGACAAAAAATTTGAAACTTATCAGTTTTAACATATGGGGAGGTCATATACGACAACCACTTCTAGAATTTATAAAATTACACACGGATATTGATATTTTTTGTTTTCAAGAAGTATATAATAATGCCTTGCATAAAATATCAACTGATGATAAGGATGTTAGCCTTAATATCTTTTCAGAAATAAGTGTATTACTTCCAAAGCATAGTGCCTTTTTTACACCAATTGTAGGCAATGGATATGGTATTGGGATGTTTATAAAAAAGAAATTTAATATATTAGCAAAAGGAGATATTAACATCCATGATAATCCAAATTATATAGGTCGTGGTCCTACTCATTCTAGAAAGATGCAATGGCTTAACTTTCGTATTGATGATCAAGACTATACTATCTTTAATGTACATGGTTTATGGAATGGTATGGGTAAAACTGATACTCAAGAAAGAATAAGTCAATCACAAAGGATTAAAGATTTTGTTAGTACTATTAATACACATAAAATATTATGTGGTGATTTTAATTTAACTTTAGACACAACAAGTGTGAAGATACTTGAAAATGGTATGAGAAACCTGATTAGAATATATAATATTAAATCTACACGTACAAGTATGTATACAAAAAAAGAAAGTTTTGCTGATTATATTTTTACTTCTCCTAAAATTATTGTAAACACTTTCAAAGTATTAAAAGACGAAGTATCTGATCACTCGCCACTATTGTTAGAGATTAATATACCAAAGACGGCGACTATAAAATAGTTCCTAAAAATAAAAAGGTATTTTGTTATATTCTTTAAGAAAGTATTTTAATACTATACCTTTTGTTACAACAACTTAAAGTTGTTGGGCAATAACAATTGTATAGTAGAATCGATCCATTCATCACGTATTTTATAGATAACAGTTACATCATCACCAAACTCTGCTATAACCTGACGGCATGCTCCACAGGGAGAAAATGTCATTTCATTTGATAATGTTGTTACTACTATAACCTTAAGCCTCATATCTTTTCCTTCTGCCATAACAGCTTGAAATATGGCATTTCTCTCGGCACATATTGTAAGACTATAACTAGCATTTTCTACATTGCACCCCTCATACATATTACCTGCTTTCGTTAAAATAGCAGAACCTACGCAGATTTTTGAATAAGGAGCATAAGCTTTTTCACAGGCAGATTGTGCTTTCGATATTAGATCCAATTTGACATCAGTGGATAAAGTAAACTTCATAGTTGCATTCTACTTATGGATTGATTATTATCTCACTTCATTATAACTCTCATTTCTCTGCAAGGAAAACAAAAATGAGTAATTAACATAAAATAAAAAAGATAATAAAATTCTATAAAAAGAACTAGGTTCTTATATCTTAAAAAAGTGTTATAAGTAGTTATAAGAGGGTGACTTGATAAGTTCTTGACTGTGAAATAGTCGTACACAGAATAAGTACTCTCCTAAAAAGTTTGCTTTAAACAAATTGTATAAGACCGAATAACTATCCTAAATGCTAAGCCACCGCTTTTAGCGGTGGACTCATAGTGTTTGACATATACTAAAGATATCCCTAAATGATTTTGCCGCTCAAAGCAAAATCAAGAAGGATATGTATAGTGAAACCTATTGAATTAGGTGATACAAACTTTGTGTCATACCTGCGAAAGCAGGTATCTAGATTCCCGCCTACGCGGGAATGACAACTTACAATAGTTATGCTCTTTATCACCTAATCCTATAGGCATAACTATATATTAAAAATTCTTAAAGATTATAGCTTGGGATAATTTTTTTATCTTAACTATATTTTAACCTTGCCATAACTTGTAATATTATTCTATCTTAATAAGAAGATTCCTAAAACATATAATTATACTAATGCGATTATTGCTATTTTTTTCCTGTATAATAACATTCAGTATAAGCTCATGTCCTGCTTATGCTGCAAAAAAACCTGTATCCTTACCAACTCAAACAAGTCTTGTTGTAGATTACAATACCGGTAGAATATTGCATGATAGAAATTCTACTACTAAAATATATCCGGCTTCATTGACAAAACTAATGACTTTGTATTTATTATTTGAAGCATTGGAATCTGGTAGGTTATCAATAAATCAAAAATTATATGTTTCAAAAAATGCAGAGAAAATGCTACCATGCAAACTAGGGCTTAAAGCAAAAGAATCTATTACTGTAAGAGAGGCTATTTTAGCTCTAGTTGTTAAATCGGCAAACGATGCAGCTATGGTCGTAGCTGAAAATATTAAAGGTAGTGAGGAAAAATTTGCTCAGTTGATGACTATTCGTGCCCATCAACTTGGTATGAAAGATACTTATTTTAAAAACGCTTCTGGATGGCATCATCCTTGTCAAAAAACTACTGCTCGGGATCTTGCAAAACTATCTATAGCTATTAAGCGAGATTTTCCCAAATATTATAGTTATTTTTCTAAAAATGACTTTGTTTTCAGAGGTAATGCTATAAGAGGGCATAATAAAGTGAATGAAACTTATGAAGGAGTTGAAGGGTTAAAAACTGGCTATACCATTCCAGCTGGCTATAACTTGATTACTGCAGCAACTAGAAACAAGAAATCTTTGGTTGCTGTTGTTACAGGGGGTAGAACTGCTGGGTCTAGAGATATGGCAATGGTAAAACTATTAGATACACATTTTGGTCAGTCGAGTAGTGATAATATTATGTCTAATAAATTGATAGCGGTGCCATCGAAAACATATCTCAGAAAAACAAAATCAACTAAAGTGGCAACAAAGCCTAAAGTAAAAAACAGGAGAAAGTTGGCTCGAAGCTAGGGGGCGTAAGAAAATGATGTTTGTAAATTAGTTTCTTACGACCTAAAGTTTAGGCTTAAGACAATTTTATAAAACACATAACTAATTGCTTAGTAATAGGTGTTGAGTAAGGAGTAGGAAACAAATATGAGCAAATTGATACAAGAAGATGAGGTATTTATTAAAACTCATTTAACTAGAAAGCACAAAGAGGCTATAGGATTACTCTCAATCGGTACATTCCTAGAATATTTTGATCTGATGCTCTATATACATATGGCGGTAGTTCTTAATGAACTTTTTTTTCCGGAATATGACCCACATATAGCACAATTACTTTTTGCCTTTACTTTTTGTACAACATATTTATTAAGACCTATAGGGGCATTAGTTTTTGGATGGATTGGTGATAATATAGGGCGTAAAGCAACCGTTGTTATCACCACTTTTATGATGGCAGTTTCTTGTATTACCATTGCTATTTTACCAACTTATGCTGAAATAGGTATCACTGCTGCTGTGATTGTATCAGTATGCCGTATTGTGCAAGGTATGAGTTCTATGGGGGAAATAGTAGGGGCAGAACTATATTTGACTGAAACTATAAAACCACCGCAACAATATTCAGCTATATCATTATTGGGTTTCTTAGCGGCATTAGGGGGAACATTTGCTTTGGGAATTGTATCTATTACTACCTCTTACAATTTCAATTGGCGATATGCTTTTGGGATAGGTGCATTGGTTGCATTAATCGGTTCTGTAGCTAGGACTACTCTACGGGAAACACCAGAATTTGTTGATGCAAAGTGTCAAATGAAAAGAACTTCTGCAGACATTAATGAAGAACAAAATAATTTGCAAAAGAACTCTACTGTAAAAAAAGTTAATGGAATAACAGCTTTGTCTTTATTTTTAATACATTGTACTTGGCCAGTATTTTTTTATTTAGCATTTATTCATTGTGGAGAAATTCTTAGAAATGATTTTGGTTATACAGCTGAACAAGTTATCCAACAAAATTTCTTCGTTTCAGTGATAGAAATGTTAGGACTTTTACCATTGATATATTTAGGGTATTATATATATCCTATAGTAATTTTGAAAATCAGAGTAGTAATTTTCTGGATTTTTATTTTAGCTTATCCATACTTATTAGATAATGTTAGAACACCATTTGATATTTTTTTGCTCCAGGCATTCATGATGTTTTTTGTACTTGATGTCACTCCAGCTATATCAATTTTCTACATATATTTCCCTGTCTTTAAGCACTTCACTTATAGTGCTGTTTTGTTTGCTCTATCACGTACAGTGATATATATTATCACATCTTTTGGGCTTATTTATTTAACGGAATATTTAGGTAATTATGGATTGCTGATTATTATGATTCCAGTCATGATAGGATACACATTTGGGATATTGCATTTTGAGAAACTAGAGAAAGCAACTGGAAGATATCCTAAAAAGAAAAAATGGTTTCTCTTAATGAATTAGGTGGTTGTATAATCGATGATGTCTAAAGAAGGTTTAATTTTTGTTGGGGTAGTGTTATCAGCACAAGGAATAAAGGGTAATGTTTACGTCAAATCTTTTACTATGCCAAATACTAATATTATTAAAATGAATTTAGTTGATGAATTAGGAGAAAAAATTGTTCTTAAACTACTTAGTCAAAATTCTAAAGGTGATATAATATGTAGATTTAACCAGGTGAATAATAGGACGTTAGCCGAAGGATTAAAAGGATGTAAGATTTTTTGTCATAGGGAAGACTTCCCTTCCTTAAATGAAGACGAATTTTATATTGAAGACTTAAGAGGTTTATTAGTACTAGATACCAATTTAGTCATTATAGGAAAAATTATAAATATTTTTAATTTTAATGCAGGTGATATTATTGAAATTGAGTTTGTCAGCGATAAAACAGTAGAGTTATTTCCTTTTAACAAACAGTTTTTCCCAGTAATTACTAAAGAGCATGCTATTCTTAACCTGAATGTGAATATAACAACATCAAGAACCTATCCGGCTTAGCTATAAAGGATTAATATTTGATGTTATACGATTAATGTGCTAGAGTATTTTTGTGGATTAACCTATCCATTACCCGCTGATATTAACATTTCCATTTTCCATTGGCATTAGATAATGACGCAACAAAGCTTTCTAGATTCATTAAATCATCAGCAATTAGCAGCGGCTTTACACGTGCATGGCCCTCTTCTCGTGCTGGCTGGAGCGGGAACTGGTAAAACTAAAGTATTAACAACGAGAATAGCCAACATAATCAATCAGGCTTTAGCTTCACCTAACAATATTTTAGCAGTTACTTTTACCAATAAAGCTGCTAGAGAAATGCAAGATCGAATCAGTAAAATGATTGATTGTTATGGATTAAACATAGGCACCTTTCATTCTATAGCAGCCAAGATTCTACGCCAGCAAGCAGAGCATTTGAATCTTAGCTTAAACAGTAGATTTACTATTATTAGTCATGATGATCAGCTTAAATTGGTTAAAGACATAGTTAAGCAAAGAAATATAGATCCCAAGAAATATGCCCCTAAAGTGCTACATATTATTATTTCACGTTGGAAGGATCAAGGATTATTGCCGCATAAACTTTCGGAATCTGACATTAAGCTACCAATTCATAAAGTGACAAAATTTGTCTATGACGAGTATCAGCAAAATTTATTAGCATCTAACGTAGTAGATTTTGGAGATTTGCTACTGTACAATAATGAGTTATTTATAAAAAATCCTATAATATTAAAGCATTATCAGGAACGATATCAATATATTCTAATTGATGAATATCAAGATACCAACGCTGTCCAATATCTTTGGGCTAGGATGCTTGCAAGTAAC
The DNA here is from genome assembly GCF_964030975.1 of Candidatus Tisiphia endosymbiont of Hybos culiciformis. Lineage (NCBI taxonomy): Bacteria > Pseudomonadati > Pseudomonadota > Alphaproteobacteria > Rickettsiales > Rickettsiaceae > Candidatus Tisiphia > Candidatus Tisiphia endosymbiont of Hybos culiciformis. The sequence continues at coordinate 1,961,454 of NZ_CAXIQH010000001.1, read as the reverse complement.
ACCAAAAATATCTGTTGCGTTGGTGATGATGATCAATCTATATATGGTTGGCGTGGTGCGGAAATTGGTAATATATTACGTTTTGAAAAAGATTTTCCAAATGCTACAGTAATAAAATTAGAACAAAATTATAGGTCTAGTTCAGAAATCTTATCAGCTGCATCCAGTGTAATTGACAATAATAAGAATCGTCATGGTAAAACCTTATGGACCGATAAAAATGACGGACAGAAAATTAAAATTATATCTTGTTGGAATGATAAAGAAGAAGCAAGATTTGTTGTATCTGAAATTGACAAATTAGTTACAGAAGGTAAGTATAATGCCGGGTTAGTTGCGATATTAGTTAGAGCTGGTTTTCAAACTAGAGCATTTGAAGAAGTGCTTATTAGTAATGCATTACCATATAAAATAATTGGTGGTCTTAAGTTTTATGAACGAATGGAAATACGCGACTTACTTGCCTACATACGTATTACTTTAAATCATAGTGATAGTCTTGCTCTTGAACGTATAATAAATGTTCCAAGGAGAGCTATTGGCAATACTACATTAAAACAAATAAAAGATTATGCGGCTGAACATAACATTCCTGTTTTTGTTGCTATTCGTCAAATGTTACAAGAAGGAGCTATAAAAAATAAAGTTAAAGATAGTTTAAATCAGTTAATTACTAACATCGATAATTGGAATTTGCGATATCAAGACGAGCCAGCGTTTAACGTGACAAAAGCTTTATTAGAAGAATCAGGTTATCTGCCAATGTTACAAGAAGAAAAGACCGATGAGGCACTTGGTAGGATTGAAAATATTAATGAAATGCTGAGAGCAATTGCAGAATTTGGTAATATTCAAGACTTTATCGAACATTCTAGTTTGGTAATGGAAAATGAGGCATTAGAATCAAATTTTGGCGGCTCTATTAGTATTATGACACTGCATGCTGCTAAAGGTCTTGAATTTGATTTAGTTTTTCTGCCAGGTTGGGAAGAGGGGGTTTTCCCACATCAAAGATCACTGAATGAAGAGGGAGAGAAAGGCTTAGAAGAAGAGCGAAGAATTGCTTATGTTGGTATTACTAGAGCGAAGAAAGATCTGTATATTACTTATGCCGAAAGTCGTTTCATGTTTCATGAAATAGTAAGATCCTCTCCTTCTAGATTTATTAGGGAAATACCGAATGACGTCTGTGTTAGAACTTCTTCAACCAAACAGCTTAATTACCTAGGTGCAAAACACAAATTTTCTTTTTAAACTTTATATAGTGGTTTCATCAAAAGTTTAAAAACAGAACATCTACTACGTTTCAACGCAAAAGGTGCCATTCCTGCACTCCCGTCATTCCCGCGAAGGCGGGAATCTAGACCCCTGCCTACGCAGGGGTGACATCACGGTTTTAGCACCATTCCGGCACTCCCTTGTCATTCCCGCGAAGGCGGGAATCTAAACCCCTGCCTACGCAGGGGTGACATGGTGTTAGGGGTGACAGGGTTAGTGATGACATCACAGTTTTAGCACCATTCCCGCACTCCCTTGTCATTCCCGCGAAGGCGGGAATCTAGATATAGTTATGCTCATAGGATTAGGTGATAAAGAACATAACGATTGTAAGTTGTCATTCCCGCGAAGGCGGGAATCTAGATACCTGCTTTCGCAGGTATGACACAAAGTTTGTATCACCTAATTCAATAGGTTTCACTATATAAGAATCTGTTTTGAGAAATGCATAAACGTCATTGCGAGGAGCCGCTTCGCTACGACACGGCAATCCAAAAAATTGCAACGGCAAAAATAAAACAGCAAGCTGTTTATTTGGATCGCCACGCCACTTCGTGGCTCGCGATGACGGTGCTGTAATCTAGTATTTTATATCATTAGTTGCGACTTTTAAACTGCCCTGAGCGACTATATAGCTAACCAAATGGGCAAATGCTAATCTGATTAGCTATAAATGCTATTAATGTAAATATTTTTGTTTGAGATAGTTTAAAAATATTTCCGATTGAATTCGATCTTCACCTGTAGCGTCTTTAATTAATTCACCAGTACTTTTTAAAGATCCATAGTTTCTAAGATTATTATTCAAGAATTGGTTTATACCGTTGAATTCTCCTCTGGTGATTTCCTTTTTTATATTAAGATTCACTTCTTGTGCTTTTTTCATAACCATTGAAGCAATGATTGCTCCATTAGTATAAGATGGGAAATAACCAAAACTTCCCATTGGCCAATGTATATCTTGTAAACATCCATTTGTATCTGTTGGTGGAGTAACTCCTAAATATTCTTTCATCTTATTATTCCAATAATATGGCAAATCATTCAAAGCTAGATCTCCGCTAATTAATAATTCTTCTAGTTCAAGCCTAACTATTACATGCATTGGATAAGTAACTTCATCCGCTTCTACTCTAATAAAACTAGATTTTACTCTGGTCATTAATTTGTAAAGATTTTCCCCAGAATATTCTTGTCCTTTGAATGCAAACTCATCCTTAAGTAACATTGATAGAAATTCACAAAATTCTCGTGATCTACCTACTTGCATTTCCATAAATAAAGACTGACTTTCGTGGACAGCCATACCCTTGGCCTTACCTACGGGTTGATTTTTATATTTGCTAGGCAAATTCTGTTCATATAAAGCATGACCAGTTTCATGTATAATTCCCATGATTCCTGAAATAAAATTATGTTCGTCATATCTATTAGTTAACCTAATATCATCAGGAGTGCCTTGACAAAATGGATGAGCCGATTCATCTAGTCTACCTTTAGTGCAGTCAAACCCCATTATTGTCATAAGCCTTTTGGCAATTAGTTTTTGCTGTTCTTTACTAATACTATCAGCTATAGGTAAAACATGTTCTCTACTTTGCTTTTCTACTACCTGACCAATTAATTCCGGTATGTGTTTTTTGATATTATTAAAAGTTATTTTAATTTCATCTAGCTTACGATCAGGATCATATGTGTCAAGCAAAGCATCATATTTAGTACAATTTAATATTGCAGCTTTAGATTTAGCCATTTCTTGTACGCAATCTAATACTGTTTGTAGGTAAGGTTTAAGTGATAGGTAATCATTATTCTTTCTAGCATTTCGCCAAATTAACTCACATTTTGCACTAGCGATAACATATTTTTTCCTTAAATCATCATCTATACAGTTAGATTCTACGATCCGTCTTTTTATTTCTTGTAAATTTGCTAACTGCCAGATATCTAACATATTTAGGTTTTCAGAAACAGCTTCTACTAATTCACCGAGTTTTGGTGATTTTAATCTAGAATGTGCTATGGAAGATAGTAGTGATATTTCGTCTGTTCTACTATCAATTGATCCTTGTGGAATGTTTACTGCTATATCCCAATAAAGTATATTAATTACGTTATTAATTTGAGAAATTTGCTCTAATTCTTGTTCTAACAATGCATAATGTTTCATACAATTATTCCCTACTTTAATAAGTTGTTTTAACTATTTTTATAGTATACTAGTTTAGTAAAAATCACTATAATAAATATAGAATCTTAATTTTTTACATATATAGCTAACCCGACTAACATTACTTCGTCATTGCGAGGAACCGTGAGCCGGCGAAGCAATTGTAGTTGTCATTCCCGCGTAGGCGGGAATCTAAGAACCCTGCATTCGCAGGGATGACAAAACAGGATTGCTTCGTCGGTCTTATGATTTCCTCGCAATGACATCAATTTACTATGGCTAAACTAATCGGGTTAGTATAATTATCCAAATTCTGGATAACTAATTATCACGAATTTGCATTATTATAAATTGACCATTATGAAAAACACATATTATATTACTACTCCGATTTATTATGTCAATGATATACCTCACATAGGGCATGCTTATACAAGTGTTGCATCTGATGTAATAGCAAGATTTATGCGTTTATCAGGTAAAGATGTGATGTTTTTAACAGGTACTGATGAACATGGTCAGAAGGTGGAAAAATCGGCTATTGCCAAAAATGTTGAACCGCAAATATTTACTGATACAGTGTCTGAAACTTTTCGTACATTAATGCATTCAATGAACATCTCTAATAATGATTTTATTAGAACTACAGAAGCTAGGCATAAACAAGCGGTAAGTAGTTTGTGGCAAAAATTGCTTGATAATGGTGATATTTATCTAGGTAGCTATAAAGGTTGGTATTCTACACGTGATGAAACGTTTTATAATGAATCAGAATTAACAGCAGATGGATTAGCACCGACACAGGCTCCTGTTGAATGGGTTGAAGAGCCAAGTTACTTTTTTGCTTTATCAAAATGGCAAGATAAATTATTGGATTTTTACGATACCAATCCTGATTTCATCAAACCAAATAGTAGACGTAATGAAGTTATTAGTTTTGTTAAATCAGGGTTGTATGATTTATCTATATCACGTTCTAGTTTTAAATGGGGGATTAAAGTACCAAATGATGAAAAGCATGTAATATATGTATGGCTTGATGCGTTAACAAACTATATTTCGGCTTTAGGATACCCAAATGATACAAGCCAATATAATAAGTTTTGGCCAGCTGATGTGCATGTAGTTGGTAAAGATATATTACGTTTTCATGCAGTATACTGGCCAGCCTTTCTGATGGCAGCGGGGTTGCCACTACCAAAATGTGTTATGGCACATGGATGGTGGACTATTGAGGGGCAGAAAATGTCGAAATCTATAGGAAATGTAATTGAACCGCTGCAATTAATAAAAGAATTTGGCTTAGATCCAGTTAGATATTATTTGATGAGAGAGATAATATTTGGCTCCGATGGCAATTATTCTCGAAGTGGTTTGATTAATAGAACCAATAGTGAGCTATCTAATAAAATTGGTAATTTGTTGCAGAGAACCCTAGCCTTTGTGTATAAGAATAATGATGCAAAAATTCCGTTAATTAGCAAAGAATCTATCAATAGCATTTATGAATCATTTTTAATTAAAACATCCCAACAAATTATATCGGAAAATTTAATATTTATCGATAGATTTGATATTAACTCGGTGTTAGAAAATATTATTACTTTAACTGAAGAAGCAAATATTTATATAGACCGAGAAGCTCCTTGGCAGTTAAAAAAAACTGATCCTATAAGGATGGGTGAGGTGTTGTATACACTACTTGAAACACTAAGATATATTGCCATAATGTTACAGCCATTTATCCCTGATTCGGCTAGTAAAATGCTTGAGCAGCTTGGTGTAGCAGAAAATCAGAGAATGTTTAAACATTTAACTAAGGAGTTTAATTTAACTCCAGGTAGTACCATCAGTCAGCCAGAAGCTATATTTCCAAGATTTCAGGTATAGTGAAACCTATTGAATTAGGTGATACAAACTTTGTGTTAACCTTGCGAAAGCAGGTATCTAGATTCCCGCCTTCGCGGGAATGACAACTTACAATCGTTATGTTCTTTATCACCTAATCCTATGAGCATAACTATATAGCTAACCCGATTAACATTACCCCGTTTATTAGCGAGGAGTGTGTAAAGCTTATCCGTCCTTGCGAGGAAGACCGTAGGTCAACGAAGCAATCCAGGAAAATGATTAGAAATGGATTGCCACGACCACTATGTGGTCTCGCAATGACGGGTGCAGTGCCAGTTTGCATGGATTTATACATTAATGACCAAAATATATAGATATATAGACTTACCAATTGCTCTAACATCTTCAAATCATTTGAGGATGTTATTGGTAGCGGATGACAACTTCCTAACAGGTTTATATTTTGTCGGGCGGAAACACGTGCCAATTTTAAGCAGTGATTATCATGAGCAGCAAAATTCTAGCATATTCGATCAAACTTACCAAGAATTAATAGAATACGTAAATGGTGCTAGAAGGGAATTTACCATAGCTTACCGTTTCACTGGGACTAATTTCCAAGAAAAAGTATGGTTCGCCATCTCTACTATCCCTTATGGTAGGGTGATAGGCTACAAGAATATTGCAGATTTAATATTTGTTCCTAAAGCTGTGCGTGCAGTAGCAAATGCTATCGCACGTAACGCTCTGTCAATTATAGTGCCATGTCATAGAGTTATAGGTACTGATGGCAAACTAACTGGCTACGCTGGGGGGCTTGAGATCAAGAAGAAACTTTTAGAGCTAGAAAAAGACTATAGCTAACCCGATTACTGTTTATCTGACGTCGTTTGGGATTCGTGTTTTCTCACTAATAGCGGAATAATGCTAATCGGGTTAGCAATACTTAGTGTTAAGATAAAAATCTGCTATAATTTAGATTTTTTTCATTTATTTTTAGTAAATTCAGATATAATCTCAACATTAATTCAAAAACTAAGATAATATAACATGACAACGCAAGCAAATACTAAATTTCCTATAGAAATTGATAAAAAACGGGATGATTTACTGACTAATTTTGGTAAAGCAGTACTAAAGGATAGGTACTTACTAGCCGGAGAGGATTTTCAAGATTTATTCGCTAGAGTCGCTAGCTACTATGCTGATAATGCACAACATGCTCAGCAATTATATGATTATATAAGCAAGCTGTGGTTTATGCCAGCCACTCCAGTTCTTAGTAATGGTGGAACTGATAGAGGGATGCCTATTTCCTGTTTTCTAAATGAAACAGATGATAGTTTAGAAGGTATTGTAGATCTTTGGACTGAAAATGTTTGGTTAGCCTCACGCGGTGGTGGTATAGGAAGCTATTGGGGCAATGTCCGTTCGATTAATGAGGCAATTAAAGGCAAAGGTAGTTCTTCTGGCATTATTCCATTCATCAAAGTTGTGGATTCTATGACCTTAGCTATTTCCCAAGGGTCAATTAGACGTGGTAGTGCTGCCATATATTTACCAATTGATCATCCTGAAATTGAGGAATTCATCGATTTAAGACGTCATACAGGTGGTGATACTAATCGCAAAGCTTTGAATATTCATCATGGTATAGCTGTAACAGACGCCTTTATGCGAGCAGTGGAAGATGATGATGATTTCCCTTTAGTTAGCCCTGATACTAAAAAAGTTGTACGGGTAGTTAAGGCAAGAGAGATATGGGTGAAGTTATTAACTACTAGAATAGAAACTGGAGAACCTTATATTATATTTATTGATACTATCAATAAATATATCCCCGAACATCATAAAAAACTTGGGTTACAGGTAAAAACTTCAAATCTTTGCAGTGAGATTACTTTGCCAACAGGCATTGATCATTTGGGTAAGTCGAGAACTGCTGTTTGTTGCCTATCTTCAGTAAATTTAGAATATTTTGATGATTGGCAGAATGATCCCGAGTTTATTCCTACCGCAATGCGTTTTTTAGATAATGTACTTGAAGATTTTATCACTAAGGCTCCAAATACCATGGAACGAGCAAAATATTCAGCTATACGTGAACGTAGCGTAGGTTTAGGGGTTATGGGTTTTCACTCATTTTTACAATTAAAGGATGTGCCAGTAGAATCGGTAATGGCAAAGGTTTGGAATAACCAAATATTTGAACATATTCATAAAGAAGTTGATAGAGCTTCAGTAATTTTATCTGATGAACGTGGTGCTTGTCCTGATGCAGATGAAATAGGTAGTAAAGAGCGTTTTAGTAATAAAACAGCTATTGCTCCCACAGCATCAATATCAATTATTGCTGGTAATAGTTCGCCTGGAATTGAACCATTTGCTGCTAATAGTTTTGTTCAAAAGACTCTTAGCGGATCTTTTAATGTACGTAACAAATATTTAGAAAGACTGTTAAATACCAAAGGTTTTAATAATGAGCAGGTTTGGTCATCAATTGCCACTCATGAAGGCTCAGTTCAACATCTGACTTTTTTATCTAGCCATGAAAAAGAGATTTTTAAAACTGCCCATGAGATTGATCAAAGTTGGCTTATTGATCTAGCTGCAGATAGGACACCACATATTTCGCAATCTCAATCTCTAAATCTTTTCTTAGCAGGCAATGTAAGTAAGATGTATTTAAATAATATCCATTTTAGAGCCTGGAAAAAGGGAGTAAAGAGTTTATATTATTGTAGATCAACCTCAATTCAAAGACCCGATAAAGTGTCACACGATGTTAAAAAAGTGGACTTTAAAGATATCGAAATAGCTAATAAGAAAAAACAAGAAGATTCTTCTAAATATGATGAGTGTTTATCCTGTCAATAGACTATTAGCTAGGAGTGTTTAAGTCTCAGACGTCATTGCGAGGAGCCGCTTTAGTGGCAACGAAGCAATCCATATGACAAGCTTCATGGATTGCCACGCTCACATACGTTCGCTCGCAATGACGAAAGTACTTTTACCCAAACGTCATTGCGAGACCACGTGAGTGTAGTGGTAATCCAGATTTATACTAATTTTATGGATTGCTTCGTCGCTACTAAAGTAGCTTCTCGCAATGACGTTGGGGACTTTACTTCGTCGATCTTATGGTCTCCTAGTAATTACGTGTATAATTAAAAGTCGAATAAACTTAAAAAAGGAAATATAATATGTCTTTACTTGATGCCAGTCCAATTTACAAACCATTTTCTTATCCATGGGCTTATGAAGCGTGGCATATTCAACAACGAATTCATTGGTTACCAGAAGAAGTGCCGCTAGCTGATGATCTAAAAGATTGGAAATATAATTTAAGTCCAGGAGAAAAACATTTATTAACCCAAATATTTCGTTTCTTTACTCAAGCTGATATTGAGGTAAATAATTGTTATATGAAGCATTACTCCAGGGTATTTAAGCCAACAGAAGTACTGATGATGTTATCAGCATTTTCTAATATGGAAACAATTCATATCGCTGCTTATTCTCATCTGCTTGATACCGTAGGTATGCCAGAAACTGAATATTCAGCGTTTCTTAAATATAAAGAAATGAAAGATAAATATGATTATATGCAGCGTTTTGGTGTAGAAACGAAAGAAGATATTGCCACAACTTTAGCAGTATTTGGTGCATTTACTGAAGGATTACAGCTATTTGCTTCATTTGCCATTTTGCTTAATTTCCCTCGTTTTAATAAAATGAAAGGTATGGGGCAAATCATTAGTTGGTCAGTAAGGGATGAGACCTTACATACTGATTCAATCATCATGTTATTTAAAACTTTTATTAGAGAAAATCCTGAAGTATGGACTGAAGAGGTGCGTGGTCGTCTTTATGAGGCGTGTGCTACTATTGTCCATTTTGAAGATGCCTTTATTGAGCTGGCATTTGAAGTTGGTGGTATTGAGGGGTTAACCGCTAGAGAAGTAAAACAATATATTCGTTATATTGCTGATCGCAGGTTAATGCAGCTTGGACTTAAAGAAATTTATTTAATTGATAATAATCCATTGCCTTGGCTTGATGAAATCTTAAACGGTACTGAGCATACTAATTTCTTTGAAGCAAGGGTAACCGAATATACTAAGGCTGCAACCACTGGATCATGGGAAGAGGTATTTGCTAAGATGGATAAAACGCAGAAAAGTCAGCAAGAGATAATATAGCTAACTCGAGTAACATTTAGTCATAGCAATACTTCCGTCATTGCGAGGAGGCGTAAGCACGACGAAGCAATCCATAAAAATTAGTATAATATGGATTGCTTCGTTGCCGCACAAAACGGCTCCTCGCAATGACGTCGGTTATTTTTCCGCAACTTTTTAACTGCCATGATGACCTCTAAACCCGCTTCCTCTTCTAACTTTCGACAGTTGTGGGATACTAGTTTGCATGGATAACTACTAATTGGGCTAAATTTATGCTATTTTGTTATTAGTGGGGAATATAAATAGAGTATAATATATATTTAGCCATAATAAATTGGCGTCATTGCGAGGAGCCGAAGGCGACGAAGCAATTCATGAAAACGATTGGGTTTGGATTGCTTCGTTGTGCTTTGCTACTTCCTCGCAATGACGGAGTAATGCTAGTCGGTTTAGCTATAGAATATAATTGGAGAATAAAAATAATATGAGCATTGAAATTATAGTTCCATCTCTTGGAGAGTCAGTATCAGAGGCTACTATTGCCAAATGGCATAAAAAACAAGGAGATGTGGTTAAAGTGGATGAGCTACTTTTAGAACTTGAAACAGAGAAAGTTACGTTGGAAGTGAATGCAGTTTCATCTGGAGTAATAAGTGGAATATTTAAGAATGAGGGGGATGCGGTATCTGTCGGTGAGAGCGTCGGACAAATTACCGAAGGAGCAGTTGCGGCTGTAGCTTTACCTAGTACGTCGGGCAAAGAGGTGCAACAACAATCTGCAAATATAAATGCCATAGCTTCTCCACCTTCTGTGCGAAGATTAGTGAGTGAAAATAAACTGCCATTAGATGACATAAAAGGTACTGGTAGAGAGGGTAGGGTAACTAAGGGAGATGTATTAGAGTTTATAAATAGTTCATCGACAAAGGCTTCGTCTACAAAAGAAACTGAATCACCTGTTGTAACCAATATTGCGTTGGCAAATGAAGGAGCGGTAGAACGTGTTAGAATGTCACGACTTCGTAAAACTATTGCAGATCGTTTGAAGCAATCACAAAATACCGCAGCTATTCTAACGACTTTTAATGAAATTGATATGTTGAAAGTTATTAATTTGCGTATGCAGTATCGTGAAGAGTTTGAGAAGAAGCATGGTGTTAAGCTGGGATTCATGTCATTTTTTGTAAAAGCTACTATTGAAGCTCTGAAAGCGGTAGCCTCGGTAAATGCCGAGATAGAAGGGGATGAGATTCTGTATAAGAATTATTATGATATTGGTGTGGCAGTAGGGACAGAGCAGGGGTTAGTAGTACCAATAGTTAGGCAGGCTGACAAATTGAGTTTTGCTGGTATTGAGAAAGAAATTGCTGGTCTGGGTAAAAAGGCTAGAGAAGGAAAGTTGTCGATGTCTGATTTATCAGGTGGAACATTTACTATTTCCAATGGTGGTGTTTATGGGTCACTATTATCCACCCCCATTATTAACCCGCCTCAATCAGGTATTTTGGGTCTGCATAAGACCGAAGAAAGACCAGTAGTGGTTAATGGCAAGATAGAAATACGTCCGATGATGTATGTAGCTTTATCCTATGATCATCGTATTATTGATGGTAAGGAAGCAGTTACTTTTCTTGTAAAAATCAAGGAATTGATTGAAAATCCAGAGCGTTTGTTATTAAGTCTCTGATTAGGATAAAGGATGTCATCTTTGCGATCTTGGTGTCATTCCCGCGTAGGCGGGAATCTAAGAGCCTCTACTTTCGCAGGGAAAGGGTATTGGAATGACATAAAGTTGTTTATTAGTAATTAGGAGTAGAAGTTATGGCAAAGGAAAAATCTGTTTTTGATGATCTCGATGTTAAAATCGAAAAGTTTCGTCCTACTAATGAGGATATAAAGGATTATATTGCAGCTCAGCATACAGTTTTGGCAGGTGAGCCTAAGGAAAGTTTGAGTCTTAACCAATATTTAAAGGATAAATATTTTGCTGATAGTAAGGTAGTAGTAGCGGCGGATTTATCTGATAGGACTTTTAGTAGAGCTGATAACATAACAGATCTAAGAAGCGGAGATTTTACTGGTTGTATATTTAAAAATACTGCTTTTAAAGGATGTAATTTAGCTGACGCGGTATTTTGCGATGTTGATTTTGACAATGCTTATTTCGAAGATACTATCCTAAGAAATATAGATTTTAGAGGAGCCGACCTTGCTAATTGTAGATTTTCTGGTGACTATAAAGGATATTCTCAAATAGGTAAGGAGAGTGATATTGAGGGGATAAAATTCAGCACCACTTCTTCTTTAGGTAGAAAATACGCTGATATAAAAAGTGATTTAGTTCGCCAAAAAGAGCAGAAGGATATTGTAAAGAGTAAAACAAAAGAGTTAAATGATGCATATGTAAAATTGAGCTTGAAAGAAAAATCATGGCAAGCTATTGGTTATAAAACTAATAATCCAGAATATGATAGGTTGGAAGAAGAGCTGAATCTAATGGTTGAGCAAAAAATATTCCCTAGAAAAGATAATGCAATGCATGAAACTTTTCAAAATATTTTTGGCAGTGAGAGCTGTACTTTTGATCCAGCTTATGTGCGAGGAGCAACTAAAGAACAGCGGGATCAAGAAACTCAATATGTACGTCTAGCTCGAGAGGATATAGAGAAATATTTAGAGGCGAGAAAGGGCGAGAAAGATTTAACTTTAAATGATTTTGCTAAAAGCAAATTAGCTCAATCGCAGATAATAGCAGGAGCAAGAATTATTGCGGATTGTTCGAGTAGAGTTGACATTTCTACTAATAATGAATGGCATGATAGAGTAGATTTGTCTGGTTTAGATTTTTCAGGAGCGGATTTGCGAGGAGCTGTGTTTTCTGGATCCGTTTTGTCCGGATGTAAATTTAATGGTACTGATATTAGTGAAGCAAGTTTTGAAGGTGCAGAGCTTGTAGCAGCTAATTTTGTAGGAGTTAAAGCAGATAACGCAAATTTCTTTAATAGTAATCTAAGTAAATCAACTGTTACTGATAAGAGCCAGTTTGTTCATGCTTTTATGTCTCGTTCTAATGGTCAAGAGGTTGTGATAAGCGACTGCAATTTTGATTATGCGAATATAAAAAATGGTAATTGGGATCATGCAAAATTTACTGATTCAACATTTAATCAGGCAAATTTAGAGGGTATTTCTTTAATCTCAGCTGATTTACGAAAAGTACAAATGCAGCATGCAATATTAGATAAAGCTATTCTAACGGAGTGTAAAGTTATAGATAGTGATTTATCGAATGCTTTGATGCAAGGAGCTAAAGCACATAAAGTTCAATTTAAAAATACCGTGCTAGAGAATATAGAAGCAAAAGGTATAGATTTATCAGAAGCTGAGTTAGATAGTTTGACTAAGCTGGAGGGGGCGAATTTAGCAGCAGCTATTTTAACAAGGATTAAAGCTGAAGGGGTGAGTTTTGTTGGTGCCAATCTAAATATGGTGGAAGCCTCGAGAGCAAATTTCAAAAATGCTATTTTAGAAAATGTCGATATAAAATTTGCTAATTTAACAGAAGCTGTTTTAGAAGGGGCTAAAGCCCACGGAATTAATGCAAGTTATAGTATACTGAAAAAAGTTCATGCACAAAGGGCTGATTTCTCGGATAGTATAATGAGGCGTATTGAAGCTCAGCAAGCTGATTTTACCGAGGTAAATTTTACCAATAGTGATCTTACAAGATCAAAACTACAGCAAGCGATATTGGAAAAAGTACAAGCAGAAAAGGTTAGGTTAGAAGGGGTTAGTTTACGGGCGGCAAAGTTAGCTGAGGCTCGTATGTCTAAAGCCACAATCGATGCTGATACTGATATTGTGGGTGGTGATTTGATTGGTTTAAAAGGCAAATTTATTCAGAATGGTCAAGAGATTGTTCCACAGGAACTCCAAAATAAACAAACAGCACTGGAGAAAGCAGAATTACAATTGATGGTGGATGCTTTGCCAAGTATGGCAGTAGGCTTTTTAAAAGAGACTGGAGCATTGTTTCTTGATGTTGTTACTGCATTATCTTCAACTGCTAGGAGTTTACCCGATATAAAAGATTTATATGCTAATTTCCTTAAATTTCAAGAGGTTGGTTCAAAATTATCAAGTAGCAAGTTATTAGTTGAAGAAAAGCAAAAATTACAAACAGAACAAGTAGAGCATGCATCTAATTTGATCAAGGGAGCTGGCGTAGTGCTTGAGAGATATATTCCTGATCTGAATGGAACTCAATCTGACTTCTTGGAAGAAATTATAGCCAAGTATTCTGTATTGCCAATTTTAAGCACTGTATTAAAATCTGCACCTAGTGGTGGAGTTAGTCCTGGTATATTTAATGGAGTAGATAAAAATTTTATTAGAGGAATGGTGCCTCTAACACTAAATTTAGCAAATGGTGTGTTAGCAGGAGAATCAAACAAAAAAATACAAAAAATTTATAAAAATCTAGTGATTTCTAACGAGAAATCAGGGCGTAAGATCATAAAAAACGCTTTAGAAATATTTGTTAGTCCTAAAGTAGCAGAAGTGGTTAAAAAAGATTTAGTTGAGTTTTTACGCAATCCAGTTAATCAAAAGGAAATTAGCAAGATTGCTGGGAATGTCCTAGATGATAGATTTACTAGATTTGTGTCAAAAGAGTTTTTTGATGATACTGTGCAGTTTGCAATTAATGCAACTGGTACAATATTAGATCATACTCCTAAAGTGGTGGTAATCTATGAGTCTTATATGAAGCATCAAGATATTGCTTTAGAGTTATTGACTGATAAAAATTTATCTTCGACAAGAAGAGAAGAAATAATAGAAACGCAAAAAGCCATGGTGTCGTCTATTTTAGGTAATATTGATCAGGTAGTTCAAAGTTTATCTCCCGCCTTAAAACAGACCTTACCAAAATATTTTGCTGATAATAAAGAAAATATTCTAGGTTTTTTGGATAAACCGGAAGTTCAGCAAAATATACGTTCTTATGGTCTGAACCCTAAATTTGTACATGATGCAACAGCCGCAACTATTCCGTTTATTGTTGATGTCTTGCCGATAGTAACAGAACTTACTGAAAGTTGTTTAAAAGATAAAGAGGGGTTAGGGCGAATTATAGAGCAAACTAAAGATATTATGAATGTACCTAAATCTGAACAAGCAGAAAAAGTTAGTAAATTAGTAGATTCTCTTATTAAGTTTAATAAGGATAATCCCAAGGTCAAAGAAGTTTTACAGAAAGAAATACCTAATCTTTTAATAAAGCATGCTAAAGATCTTGGTTCTGTGGTTGAGAAATTTTTAAATGAAACCGAGATGGGTAAAAAACTAAAACTAAAGGGTGAAGTAGTTGTTAAGGTTCTAGGGGATCATACTCAAGAACTAGGGGCAATAACCGCTTCATATAGTAAGGGGGAATATGGTGCCATGGTTCGTCCATTGATTGGCTTGTTATCTGATAAAAAAGTTCTAACTTTAGCTGTAGGGGCTACTGCCAATATTTTGAAGCATAATTTCCAAAAACATTTTGTCTCTAATGCAACACGTGGAAAAGCAATTGGTGAAGAAATGAGCCAGATTATTGGAGATATTCTGCCTAATCTTAAACCAGACGAAAAAAGAGATTTGTCTAGCATTTTTCAGGAACGAGCTTATGAGTATAGTAAAGGGAGTCATCCAGCTCAATACTCACCAATACTGGATTATTCTTTAAGTAATAAAGATTTAAGAGGACTGTCTTTTGAAACAGTCGACATGAAATTGGATAATTTTGAAGTTAAAGGATTTAATTTTAATAAGGTGACGTTAGGTAAATGTTCAATTAAAGATGCGGTATTTAAAGAATGCTCTTTTAAGGGAGCCGTTTTTAAAGAGCATATAAACTTTGAAGGGGCTACCATTGATGGTAGTACCTTAACTACACTTCTGCCAGAAATTAAAAAATATAACAAAAAACATCCAGAAAAAACAATGAATTTAGATAAGATAAAAGTTGTTGGTCATATAAAAGAGGAAGTTAAAGCAAATCCTTTGTTAAAAAATGCAGATTTGACTAAAGCAACTGTAAAAAAAATAGAAGTTGCTCCGCCAGTATCGGTACCTAAGCCTGGTCAAACAATATTGATAGAGCAAAGTAAAAGGAAGCATAGTGGAAGCTTAGCAAAGTAAAGAAAATAGATTTGACGTCATTTTTGTGTCATCCCTGCGAAAGCACACTAGTGTCCGGGTAAATTTACATATTAAGCTCCTCAAAACACAACTGAAAGTTACGAGTATCTTTCGATTTTGGTATGGGTGGCCTAAGTGGTGTATGATTCGAAAAAATAGCAATTTTTATCCATGATAACATATCTATATCTCTACTGAATGCCATACCCTACATTTTTTATTTTGTAGTGAAAGTGTAATTCGACATAATGTCCCAATTTAAGGAAAAAAAACCGATCTCTAACTGTCATTGCGAGGAGCCACTTTAGGCGACGAAGCAATCCAAAAGACCAGAAGTGGATTGCTTCGTCGTGCTTACACACTCCTCGCAATGACGCTTGTGTAGCATAATATCCTTATAATTTTTTGCTATTTTTACGATAGAAAAAAAATGTAGGGCTATGGCCTAGGTCACGCAAACTTCGACAATCAGTAAAATGACCAATAATATAGTTACTAAATGATTCCATGTACTAAATTTCTTGCTATACTTATCACTTTGATGGCTCTTTACTGATTTTGATATTATTTCTCTATCTAATAATTTTACAATTACCCCAAATGTGCTATGTTGATACATGGCATAAATCCTTTTTAAAGTTGTGTTAACAGGCATTATACCTGAACTTTAGGACTTATGCCACCTTATAAACCTTGGGACAAAATTTTACCCGGACACTAGTACGCCTACGCGGGAATGACAGGATTGTTTTGTCGCTAATAGCGAAGAAATTATCAAGAACTTATTCGGGTTAGCTTATAAACTGCCCTGATAACATTTGGGTAATAAGGATGACCGTGAAGTTCAAGGAATATATTTATAAAAAATATGGTTAATCGCGTTTTCCGAATTATTATTTTTCTTTCAATACTTAGTGGCATTACATATTTAGTGTATACTAATTATAATCAGGATAGCGGTGGTCAGGTAGTGACAATTTACCATGATCAATTACCGACAAAAGTTAAGCCACAAGATAGTGGGGGGATAGTAGTACCAAATGCCAATAATATAATTTACGAGAATTTACAACAAAAAAAGGTTAGTAAAGCTATAATATTACAACCTGAACCGGAAAAGCCATTAAATATCACTAAACAACAATCAGTGCAAAGTAATGAAGATATTGACTCTATAGATACAATTTTATTTGATATAATAGAAACTGATCAGGTTAGGTACGAGAAGCATAAACTAAGTAAAAACGAAGAGGGAACGGAAATAATTTTACCTAATATAATAAAAAACGAGCCAGTACAAAAGGAGAATTTAATAGAACAACAGACTGTTCCAGTAGCCCCACAACCTAATTCAAATAAGGTCGGTTTAAATATAATAAAAGTTACTGAACCACGTCGTAAGATCGATGATACACAGTTATTAAATAAGTCAAACCAAGGAGGATATAAAATTCAGATAGCTTCGGTAAAATCTGAATCAGAAGCAAACCAAGAAGGGGAAAGAATCAAAAAAAAATATGCAAAGATCCTTAATAACACGGTGATAAATATCAAGAAAGTACAATCTAATAAAGGAAATTTTTTCTATTTAGTCTTAGTAGGTAATTACCAAAATATAAACCAAGCTAAAGCTATATGTAAGAAGCTCTCTGACAATCAGCAAGGTTGTATAATCACCAATCGTTGATTTACTGGCAAAGAACGATTAAGGCTTGTGATATTTCTCAATCATCCAATCTATAAATGTATTATCAACAGATTGTTTTTTTAGAGCATATTCATATACTTCTTTTATTAGAGCTGTAAGATTGATAAATGAAAAGTTTAAATTTTTTTCAATTAACATATTAATGGTTAAACTAGTAGATTTGCTAAAAATTTTCATCTGATCAACAGTTAGCACCTCAGTGCTTACTTCGTTATCAACAACAAGAGCTCCCAAATTAATATCCAAGGCTTTAGCAATTAATTGTAAATTAGTAGCACTAGGGTTTTTTGAACTACCATATAAAATGCTATAAACAGTATTTCTGCTTAACCCAGTTTTCTTCTCTATCTCTATGGCATTGATATTTTTTTGAGTCATTAATGAGTTAAGTTTGGTTTGTAAATTTACCATAAATAAAGCTTTGTCTATAAAATTAATGTTCCTAAATATTAAGGTATATTTATTAAAAAGTAAACAACTAATAATTTATTTTTTATAGCTAACCCTAATAATATTTATCCATAGCAAACTGACGTTATTTTAGCGAGGAGGTGAAAGCCCAAACGAAGCAATTTTAATCACTTTTCTGGATTGCTTCTTCGCTACTAAAGTACCTCCTTTCAGGTTAACTATAAAATTCATCCTTTCTGTAAACAATATATCATAAAAATCAACTACACTAATAGATATATGCAAATTATTTGAAAAATTATATAGCAAAAGTTAACCTAATAGATTAACTTTTGCTACTTAATAATATTTGGTTTTGCATCTTGAATAGATCAGAGGCAGCACACCTCGCTAATTTTAGCATATCATAAAATTGCTCTTCCGTAAATGGGTTTTTTTCAGCTGTGCTTTGAATTTCTATTATATTTCCATTGCCTGCAAAAACAAAATTGGCATCTACTTCAGCATTGCTATCCTCTAAATAATCAAGATCAACTATTGCCTGCCCCTTATATATACCGCATGAAATGGCAGCCACTTGGCTAATTAAAGGATTAGTTTTAAGTATCTTCCTAGCAACTAATGATCTAATTGCTAGATGGAGTGCAATATAACTACCTGTAATTGCTGCTGTTCTAGTTCCACCATCGGCATTAATTACATCACAATCAATGGTAATTTGTTTCTCTCCCAAGGCTTTTAGATCAATTGCCGTACGCATCGATCTGCCAATTAGCCTTTGAATCTCTTGCGTTCTACCTGATTGCTTTCCTTGTGTCGATTCACGCTTGATACGTTGGTGGGTTGAGCGTGGCAACATACCATACTCAGCACTTATCCAACCTTGATTTTGCCCACGTAAAAATGGCGGGACACTTGTTTCGTAGGTCGCACTACATATTACATGAGTATTGCCGAACTTAATAAGACACGAACCATCAGCGTTAAGCAGAACTGAAGGTTCAATTGAAATATTACGTAATTGATTATTTTTTCTATCAAAAGCTCTCATATGTTATTACTTAATTAAAATTGACTTGAAAATACAAAGCTTTACACTATATGTTAAGAAAGTAGATTTTTGCAAGGAAAAAGGCTGTAAATATGGAAAAACAACAAGAGAATAATAGTAATAATCAAGAAATTGATACTAACGCTGATGAACAACTACTAAATGAAGTAGAAAACCAGTCTTCTGATACCCTAGTTCTACAAGATAGCTTGCAAGAGATTGTTAGTTTGAAAAGTCAAATTGAGATTTTACAAGATAAATTGCTAAGAACAATAGCTGAATCTGACAATACTAGGAAACGTTTAGAAAAATCAATTGAAGAGGCAAAAAATTATGCCATTTTTTCTTTTGCTAAAGATTTACTCAGTGTTAACGACAATCTTGCTAGAGCTTTAGAGCATAAGCCACAAAATATGGAAGGAGAGCTAGCTAATATTATTACCGGCGTAGAAATGACTAAAGGTGAGTTGACTAGCATACTACAAAAGCACGGCCTAGAGTCAATAGAACCATTATTAGGGGAAAAATTTGATTATAATATACATCATGCGATTTCACAAATAGTATCAGATGAACATGATCAAGATAGTATCATGGCAGTTATGCAATCAGGTTATAAGATAAAAGATCGATTACTTAGACCTGCTATAGTACAAGTATCTAAGAAAATACTTGCCTAGGAGCCTGTCGGAAATAACTAAAGTAATTCATCTTACACATAACCCTCATGGCAATTTTAAAAGTGCAGAAAAGTACAAAACGTCATTGCGAAACCACATAGTGGTTGAAGCAATCCACATTCATTAGATTGCTTCGTCGCTACTGAAGCAGCTCCTCGCAATGACGCCAATTTACTATGGCTAAATGCTAATCAGGTTAGCTATAACGCATATTGCCAATCACTATAAAACTTATCCAAATTAAGTCTTATTCTTTTCACACGTTCAGCGGTGATTATCGAATATATAGTTTTAAGAGTAATGTCAAAATCATCATTAATAACCACGTAATCATAATATTTAGCGTATTGCACTTCTTTGGTTGCCAATTTCATACGCAACTCTATTGCTTCTTTATTATCTTGCCCTCTATCTCGAATTCGTTGTTGCAAAATACTAGGAGTTGGAGGCAAAATAAAAATTGTAATTACATTTGATAAGATTTTTTTTATGGATTTTGTGCCTTGCCAATCTATATCAAACAAAACATCTAGTCCTTGATTTAGTAAGTCTTCTACAATTTTTCTAGGCGTTCCATAATAATTATTATAAATATTTGCATATTCAAGGAATGCATCTTGTTCAATTAATCTATTAAATTCATCTTTGGTTTTGAAATAGTAATTTACTCCATCAATCTCACTTGTTCTAGGACTTCTGGTGGTTGCAGAGACAGATAATCTAAGATTACTGTCTATTTTTAAAGCTGCTCTCACTAAACTGGATTTACCAGCAGCCGAGGGAGAAGACAAAATAACAGTTAATCCTTTACTTTTCAGAGATAATACCATATTTATTATTTTTTTATCAGTGTCTCTGAATATACTAGAAGGATTTTTTATTTGAAACAAAAAAAGTAAACGAATTACCCGTACTAAACAATTATACACAAACCTTTAGACAACCAATTCACAGAAGCTGTTAAATTATAGCATTCTGCTTTAAGAGAATCAATAAATTTAATTGTTGGAGATATCCTTATATAGCAACAAAATTTTATCTTTTAACATTAATTTTTGCTTCTTTAATTGTTTGATTTTAGTATCATCCTGCAAATGTAAAAATGCGGCGTTTATTAGTCTTTGTAAATCATCATGTTTTTTTTGTAAGCTTTGTATGTGGTTATTGATATTCATTTTTAAACTCCATAATCGATTAGAAACTAAGGGTAGTAAAAACTAAGATTTCTATAAAATCAACTTTATAAAACCAAATATTATTTTAATACAAAATAATATACTTTAAAAGGAAAAAATATAGCTATGACTGGTGATAATAAAAAAAAATTGCTTGTGGCAATCTCTGGAGCTTCTGGAGCCATATATGGTATAAGGTTACTTGAGATTTTGCGGCAGTTAAATATTGAAAGTCATTTAATTATCTCAAAATCTGCCCATTTGACTATACTGCATGAAACAAATTACTCTATACAACAAGTACAAGATTTAGCAGATTATTGTTATAACCTTTCAGATATTGGTTGTAGGATTGCTTGCGGTTCTTTTAGGACATTTGGTATGATCATAGCTCCGTGTAGCATGAGAACTCTTGCATCAGTTGCTTGCAGCATTGAGAATAATTTAATCAGTAGAGCGGCAGGTGTTATACTGAAAGAGCAAAGAAAGCTAGTCTTAATGATCAGAGAAACGCCCTTACATAGGGGGCATTTAGAGAATATGTTGAAAGTATAGCACTTAACATATGGATTCAAATAAGTTATAATGATAAATAATAAAAAAATTTTATAATAGCAATATGGCATCCCCCTACAGTTACGATTTACGTTCTAGAGTTATAGAACATTATGAGAAATATAAGAAAGTAGCACTTACATGCGAAACCTTTAAAATTAGTCGGTCAATAATCTATGATTGGATTAGATTAAAGAAACAAACTGGAGATATAAAGTCAAAGGAGGGATACCAGAAAGGATATGGTCATAAAATCCCTGATTTATCGGAGTTGCGTCATTTAGTAGAAAAAGGTAACTCGTTAACGCTTACAGAAATAGCAAAAGAATTAGATAATGTTGCAAGTATAATGACTATCAGCCGAGCTTTAAAGAAACTCAACATTACTCGAAAAAAAAGACATATGCGTATAAAGAAAGAGATGAAGGAAAGCGACAAGATTTTCTCAGTGAATTAGAAAAAGTGCCGAAAGAGAAACGTGTTTATCTTGATGAAGCGGGCATAAATGATAATGAATCATATGAATATGGATGGTCAATGAAAGGAAGTCGTTGTAATGGGAGTAAATCGGGAAAACGTAGTGAAAGAACAAGTTTTATTGGTGCGTTAAATCAGAATAGTTTAATCGCATCACTAGTCTTTACTGGGAGCTGTGATAGTAAGGTATTTGAAGCTTATATAGAAAATTGCCTTGTGCCGGAGCTAAAGCCTGGACAGGTTGTCATTGCTGATAATGCAAGCTTTCATAAATCCAAAAGGGCTAAAGAATTAATTGAAAAAGCTGGCTGCAAACTAAAATTTTTACCACCTTATTCCCCTGATTTAAATCCTATTGAACATCATTGGTTTCCGATAAAAAATAACATTAGAAAATTATTAGATAAAGGTATTTCTGTATTTGAGGCAAGTTGTAGAACGTTTAAAATAATGTATGAACCTATATGTTAAGTGCTATAACAAGTTATGGCGGGATAATTGCTCCTCCAGTGCCAGCTTTTTATAATTTACCAAAAACCTTGGATGATATAATAAATCACTCAATTTCTCGAGTGCTTGACATTTTTGATATTGATACTGGTTTGATAAAACGTTGGGATGGGCTAAAATAACATATTAGTGCTTGGAAAATATATGCTATAATTTCAGTGACGTTTTAAGGATTAACAAATGCAACAAAGTTTTGACAAAATACTAAAAGGTTATCAAGTCTTTAGAAAGAAATATGCTGATAGTAATAAGTCTATCATGCACAGCCTATCCCGTGATGGTCAACAACCAAAGATTATGGTAGTTGCTTGTTGTGATTCACGAGTAGATCCCGCGTTAATATTACAGTGCGATCCAGGAGATCTATTTGTTGTTCGTAATGTAGCAAATATCGTTCCCCCTTATGAAAAAGATACATATCATCATGGTACGAGTGCTGCCTTAGAATTCGGAGTTTGTTTTTTGAGAATTGAACACTTAATTATATTAGGGCATAGTCAATGCGGCGGAATTCAGAAATTATTAAATAGTGATGATTCACAGCAAAATGACTTTATAACTAACTGGGTTTCTCTAATAAAAACACCTAATTTTAGGCAACAAAATGCTGATGATTATGCAAAATTAGCACTTAAACAATCATATCAAAATTGCATGATGTTTCCATGGATCAATGAACAGGTAAGCAAGAAAGAACTAATTATTCATTTATGGTTTTTTGATATAAAAACAGGACAAATTTTTACTTATTGTAATAAGCAACAGACATATATAGCCCTTGCTTAAGGGAATTGTTCCATAAGTACCCTACATTTTTTATTCTATCGTAAAAATAGCAAAAAATTATAAGGATATTATGCTACACAAGCGTCATTGCTAGGAGTGTGTAAACACGACAAAGCAATCCACTTCTGGTCTTTTGGATTGCTTCGTCGCCTAAAGTGGCTCCTCGCAATGACAGTTAGAGATCGGTTTTTTTTCCTTAAATTGGGACATTATGTCGAATTACACTTTCACTACAAAATAAAAAATAGGGTACTTATGTTCCCGTACTCCCTTGTCATTCTTAGCAACGGCGGGAATCTAGCACAACTGTCGAAAGTTAGAAGGTAGAGCGGGTTTAGAGGTTATCATGGTAGTTTAAAAGTTGCGGAAAAATAACTGGCGTCATTGCGAGGAGGCGTGAGCCGACGAAGCAATCCATTTTTGTGTCATATAGTGAAACCTATTGAATTAGGTGATACAAACTTTGTGTCATACCTGCGAAAGCAGGTATCTAGATTCCCGCCGCAGCTAGGAATGACAACTTACAATCGTTATGGTCTTTATCACCTAATCCTATGAGCATAACTATACCAATAAAACCCGAGGCTAGATTCTTACTATTTGAGCTGTTTGCAAAATTATATGAACAGTCCTCGCTTATCATAACCACCCATTTGAGATTTGAAGAATGGGAAGATATATTTGGTAATCCTAAGGCAACAAAGGCAATTATCGATAGGCTAACCCATCATTGTCAAATCATAGAAACTGGTAATAAAAGTTTTAGAGGAGGAAAAGATGCAGAATAAAGATTAAAATAATATACTATTATATAAATTAAAAATTACCAATGATTTTAGGGAATTTTATCTGAATTTTAACCAAAATTAACTAATTTTTTTTGTGGTCAAGGGGGGCAATAGTTTATTACAATTTACACAAAAAGTAGCAAACTGTCCCGAATGGCGGAGAGAGAGGGATTCGAACCCTCGATACGGTTAACCCGTATAACGGTTTAGCAAACCGTCGCCTTCAGCCTCTCGGCCACCTCTCCAAGTCATATGACTATAGCATGACATACTTATAGCATTAAATTATTTGTATTTCTATAATTATTTTATATAGCTAACTCGAATAGGCTCTGGATACTAGTATATTGCTACAAGCATAATGAACAGATACTTATAACTAAAAGAGCTATTAAAACATTAGCAGGTTAGCCATAGGCTCTGTCCAAGAAAGTGTGTGTGTGCCAAGAAAAGGTGCATTAGTCTTACAGGTGAAAGTCCTGTTATGGAAGGAGAAGCTAGCTCCACCATATATAGTGAAACCTATAGAATTAGGTGACAAAGAACATAGCAATAATTTCAAATAATTTGCTAGTTTCTGTTACCTTATTTTTAATCCATCGTTTCATATTTGCCCAAAACTTCTCTATGGGATTTAAGTCTGGTGAATATGGAGGTAAAAAGATAAGTTTGCAGCCAACTGATTCTATTAATTCCTTTGTCTTCTTTGATTTATGGAAACTAGCATTATCCATAACTACAACCTGTCCTGCTTTTAACTCTTTAATTAAAAACTTCTCAACCCAATTATTAAATAACTCTGTATTGCAAGTTCCATTAAAAACAAAAGGGGCTATCGATTGATTGTTTACCAAACCAGCTACTATAGTGAAACCTATTGAATTAGGTGATACAAACTTTGTGTTAACCTTGCGAAAGCAGGTATCTAGATTCCCGCCTTCGCGGGAATGACAACTTACAATCGTTATGTTCTTTATCACCTAATCCTATGAGCATAACTAT
This sequence comes from Candidatus Tisiphia endosymbiont of Hybos culiciformis, assembly GCF_964030975.1. Lineage (NCBI taxonomy): Bacteria > Pseudomonadati > Pseudomonadota > Alphaproteobacteria > Rickettsiales > Rickettsiaceae > Candidatus Tisiphia > Candidatus Tisiphia endosymbiont of Hybos culiciformis. Next base: position 1,936,642 of record NZ_CAXIQH010000001.1, on the reverse strand, counting down.
ATCATTAGCTTTACGAAAATTCATAAATTTCTTAAGGAGTTTGATACATAAAATATTACGGCACTTTATGTTATGTTTGACCGTAGTAATTAAAGTATGATAAATGAACCCACTTTTTTGTAATTCTGTTAGACATTGTTTAACCCTACTTTGACTAACTCCTAGCTCTTGTTGGAAAAAATGATAGCCTTCTTGTAATTCTTGTATATTATTGTTGTAGTTATCAGTTTTTATACAAGAAACTATCAAAGATAGAAGTTGACGAGAAGTCTTACTTAATTGTTTACCATAATTATTGGTAAGGCTCCGCCATTCAGGTGGGGTGAAATTACCGGCTATGTTATAGAAAATAGCATCAGTATTTTCAACTAAATTCTCAGGGAAAATTAACGATTCTGTCATACTTTCCCCCCGTGAAAAACGGTTAAAAATAGACTGTTTTGTAGGTCAAATTTGGGGACTTTTGTCAAAAAAACACTAAAAAAACAATATAGAAGTTTTTTTAGAGAATTATAAGATTGCTGAAACGATAGTATGTATAGGGATTGGAGAAGAATTTTTGCACTATATTCCCTGCTCTTGCGAGGAGGCATGAGCCGACGAAGCAATCCATTTGTTACTTTTCTGGATTTGTTTCGTCGGTCTTATGACCTTCTTGCAATGACGGAAAAGCTATGAGAACCTTAACGGATTAGCTATATACACAACTCTTTAATTCATTTGAGTCTATTCATGTTACTATCAAAATATTTTTTACCTGTGCTAAAGGAAGAACCAGTAGAGGCACAAGTAGTTTCTCACAGATTAATGCTTAGAAGCGGTATGATAAGACAACAATCTGCTGGGATTTATAGCTGGTTGCCTATGGGATTAAAAGCCCTGAAAAATGTTGAAAATATTGTTCGTCTTAATATGAATAAAGCAGGTGCCATTGAAATATTAATGCCTTGTATTCAACCAGCATCTTTATGGATGGAATCTGGAAGATTTGAGAATTACGGTAAGGAAATGTTAAAATTTCAAGATCGCCATGATAATACTTTATTATTTGGGCCTACTAATGAAGATATGGTTACTGATATTTTTAGGAATAATATTCAGTCCTATAAAGATTTACCAAAAAACTTATATCATATTCAGTGGAAATTTAGGGATGAAATTAGACCTCGCTTTGGGGTAATGCGTGGTAGGGAATTTTTAATGAAAGATGCATATTCTTTCGATATAGATCAAATAAGTGCGATAAAAACTTATAATCAGATGTATCTAGCATATATGCAAACTTTTCGTGATATGGGACTCCGTGTAATCCCAGTACTTGCCGATAATGGCCCGATTGGTGGTAATTTAAGTCATGAGTTTCATATTCTTGCTGATAATGGTGAGAGTACTATTTTTTATGACAAAAAGTTTCTATCTTTAACAGATCAGGAAAGTTTAGATATTGAAAAATTACAATCCTTATATGCAGTAGCAGAAGAAAAGCATGATTCTGATAAATGTTTGTTATCGGAAGATAATCTTGCTAGTAGTAAGGGTATTGAGGTTGGACATATTTTTTATATTGGCACAAAATATTCGAAAGCAATGAAGGCTCTAGTAAATACTAGTGATGGGAGTCTTTTACCAGTGGAAATGAGTTCTTATGGTATAGGTATTTCAAGACTTTTAGCTGCCATAATCGAATCAAGTCATGATGATAAAGGGATTATATGGCCGCCAAATATTGCTCCTTTTATGGTATCAATATTAAATTTGAATATACTTGATAGTAAATGCAATGAACTATCGCAAAATCTATATGACAAATTTGTAGCAAATAAAATAGAGGTATTATACGATGATACGAATGAGAGAGCTGGTAAAAAATTTGCCACTCATGATCTTATAGGTTCACCGTACCAAATAATTATTGGTTCCAAGAACTCTGCCAATAATGTGGTCGAATTAAAAGATCGTAGAACAGGAAAAATAGAAGAGTTGGCTGTAGCTAATGTTGTTGATAGAATGCTAGGGTGTACAGCATCCTTATCCCAAAGAAATTAGAAATGAAATATGTTGCTAAAATATCTTACATATACAACATTATTAATTAGTGTTTTATCATTATGCCTTCCTGTCAAAGGAAAATTTAAACCATGGCAGTTATTTCTATCTATTACTCTAATCTTATCATTTGTTAGTAATATAGCTAACCTGATTGCTATTTTAGCAATTTTGTTGTTTTTTTATTTAGTAGTTTCGTATCATAAATCTTCTACTAAATGGAAATATGCCTTATGGGGTTTAGTGTTCATATTTGGGGCAATTTTAGAGATGCATCTAATTCCAGGATTTAATAATTTATTAGTTTTAGATAAAATACAATTTACTTCGGATGCTTTGCCATTCACCCTATATTTAAACTTAGATAAGACAATTGTAGGCTTAATTATTATAGGTTTAACTTTAGATTTAGCATCTACTCGCAGCGAATGGAGAATATTACTCTTACAAGTTTGTTATAGATTACCAATTGTTATATTAGTAATAGTAGTGTTATCTATTGCATTTGAGTACATCAAATTTGCACCAAAAATACCGCAGAATTTATGGATATGGGTAATCAATAATTTATTTTTTACCTGTGTTGCTGAGGAGGGATTATTTAGAGGGTTTTTCCAGGAATCATTAAATCAGTTAAAATATAAATATTCTGGAAATGTAGCAATACTAATACCTGCAGTTTCCTTTGGGGTGCTGCACTATCCAGGAGGATTAAAATATGTAATTTTAGCTACAATAGCTGGAGTCTTATATGGTTGGATATATAAAGTAACGAAAAGAATTGAAGCAAGCATACTTGCTCATTTTATGCTTAACTTAACCCATATTTTATTTTTTACTTATCCAGCTATAGCTAACTCGATAAGTTCCTAAATGTTATTGCGAGGAGCCGAAGGCAACGAAGCAATCCTGTTTTGTGTCATCCTTGCACTCCCTTGTCATTCCCGCGTAGGCGGGAATCTAAGATACCTGCTTTCGCAGGGATGACATTAATATTAAGCAGGGATGACACAAAACAGGATTGCTTCGTAGTGCTTACACACTCCTGGCAATGACGGAGATGCTATCTAGAACATTAACGAGTTAGCTATATATATGAATTTGGGATATAGTTATGCTCATAGGATTAGGTGATAAAGAACATAACGATTGTAAGTTGTCATTCCCGCGAAGGCGGGAATCTAGATACCTGCTTTCGCAGGTATGACACAAAGTTTGTATCACCTAATTCAATAGGTTTCACTATAACAACTTATCCCAAATTCATATATAGTTTTTATGTTTTTGATATATACCTAGTAATATTGGATAATCTTTTATGATAAGAAGAATAATTATATTTACTATCATTACAATTTCATTGTTAGTATGTGTTACGTTAACCGCCATAAACTTTATTGACTATAATTCTGTTAGTAATAGTTTTGTCAATGAATTAAAAATTTCTCCTCAAAATCTAAAGAACATAAAAATAACTAAATTTCCTTTACCTTATTTGACTATTGATCACATAAAAGAAGATGGGAGATTAGAATTAGAAAATATAGAAATTCACTTTGCCCCATGGTCATTATTAATTCTCAGACCAAAAATTAGTGCTGTAACCATATATAATGCTACAATATATTCAGATGAACAAGATTTGGATATTATAAACCATGATAGGATAGTTAGTTCATTCATAACCAATGGTATAATCGATATAAATTTTGATGTTAAAAATCTGACTATTCTCAATAAAAACAACCAACCTATTGTTACTTTAAATAACTGCTCTTTATTTAAAAATAACCCTATTTCTAATAGTGCCTCATTTAAAGGAGATGGGGGGTATATGGGGAAATTGTCTGGATTGTTTGAAAGAAAGGGTAACCAAATAAATTTTGACCTTACTATCGCTAATAGTGACTATAATTTTCACCTATTAGAAACCTATATGGACTCTAAGCTGATAAATGGCAAAGCAGAATATCTAATACAACATTTAGCTGATATATTACATATTCTTATACCAGATTTAGACTCTTTGTTTAGAAAGTTTAATCCGAATGAAAAGATAAATATCAAATTTGATATTTTGCCTACGCCACAATTACTTAAGCTAGAAAATGTAACTATAGAGTCTAATTCACTGGCAGGTAACGGTTCAATATATTTAAATAAAAGTGACGATGTCACTAGTATAATAAAATTATATTTTTCTAAGATAAATGCAAAATCACTGATTACCTCATCAAATAATATTAAACAATTTAGCAATTCAGTCTTTGGGTTAAGGTTTCTCTTTGAGAATAAGTCAGTTATAACCGATATTTTAGTTGATCAAATAATATTAAATAACGATGAAGTACTAAATAATACCAAAATTTTGCTTAATTTAGACAAAGGGGTATTAGTGGTTAACGATTTCTCTGGTATGATAAAATCTGGAGGCAGTTTTCAATTTATAGGTAATGTAACGCAAAACTCAGTACGAAGTGTATTTGACGGTACAATTTACTTGCAACATAATGACCTTAATTCTGTATTGAATACTTTAGGTTATGAACAGGCAGTTAGTACAAAGCCTACAGCTTTTATTTTATCTTCAGACTTAAAACTAACTTTAATAGATGTATATTTACAAAACCTTATGCTAAAAACTGAAAGCACTAAAGTTACTGGTAATATTACGTCTAGATTTATTGGTTCTATACCGCATTTTATAACTATTCTTGACTTCTCCTCGATAGATTTAAATAGGGAAGATTATCCGATAATCTCACCAATGGTAAAATTTGTTAAAAGCTTATCAGAAAATATGAAAGATGAGTCATATTTAGCTAAATATATTCCTATTAGAACAGTTAATTATTTAGGTAATTTTGATATCGTTATCAATGATATACTTATGGGAGATAACTCATTTGGTAAAGCATATATATTAGCAAATGTTTCACCAGGTAATATTGAAATCAGTAATCTTGATATAAGAACCAATAGTGATTACCTCAATCTTAGTGCTAATTTGTTAGCAAGTAACATTAAGCCGCAATTAAAAGTTACAATAAATGATGGCTCTCTTAATGTTAGCTATTTAACTCCCGAATCTTTACTTAATCTACGAAATAAATTACTAAATGAATTTGAGTTAGAAAAAATAGAGCTCAAATTAGATTGCATGTTATCAAAAATAACGCAGGATGATCTAGTATTACAAAATGTTAAGTTTGCTTTAGCAAATAATAATGCCTTATTTAAGATTAGTAACCTTGAAGCAAATCTACTTTCTGGTAAATTAACAGCAGAAGGTAATATTTTATTAGATCCATATACTCTTAACTTTGTTTACGCACTAAATTCTATTGATTTAGCTCAATTATCTAATATTTTGCCGAAAGGATTATTAAATAATTACGGGGGGATGAGTATCAATGGAACTATTGCCACTAATGGTGATAATTTGAAAAAATTGTTATATGAGCTTAACACTCAATCAGAATTTGTAGTAAAAAATGCGAAGATCAGTAATCTTTCTATCGATTCATTTATAGAAAAAGTCAATAACAAAGATTATGATCTGAAATATTTAAAAGAGGATTTAGCCCACGCTATGTATCAAGGGCAAACTGAATTGGATAGTTTACGTGGCAATGTTCAGTTAAAAAATGGAATAGTTACAATAAAAGACGTAGTATTTAATACGAAGTATAGTGGCGGTTCTGCATCACTAGCTGTAAATCTATATAATTGGGACATGGTATTATCTTCAATATTATCTTTCTATATAGCAGATTCAAAACCTAATCTGAGCGACTCTAATAATAAAAATACTCCTATAAATCTTAAAATACAAACATCAGGTACCATGTTTGAACCTATAAAAACATTAGATGAAACTGAATTAACAAAGGCTTTAGAGAACAAAAGAAAATCCACAATTACAAAACAATAAATGTTATAGCTAACCTGAATAGTATTGCTCTGTTATTGCAAGGAGCCACTTTAGTGGCGAGGAAACAATCCATTTTTGTGTCATCCCTGCGAAAGCAGGGATCTTAGATTCCCGCCTATGCGGGAATGACAACTTATAGGTGCTTCGTCGTACTTACACGCTCCTCACAATGATGCCATTTTACTATGCTAAATGCTATTCGAGTTATTTATAAACCTGCAAAGAAATAATGGAGTTTGACTAGTTGAAAAAATTCGTATATACTGATAGTTAACACCTCAATAAAGGTTGCAATTTAACAGCAATGCTGTTGGATTGATTTCTCTAGTAGGTACTTTCGAGTTCGGAAAATTTCTAAGTACCTACTAGTTTATAACTCCAAATGTAGTATTCAAGTTCTAGCCTAATTAATAAGCTGGGCATTTGAGTGTTACACTGGCTTCTTTAGTTTGAGATTTGCCAAAATGTCTTTTTGTCTTAAAAGAGTTAGTCAGTAATTACTGATTTCTTTTTTGTATTCTCATTCTATTTTTGTAGTTTAATATAGTTATTTTGAGGTGTCAAGAAGAAACTGCCTGGTTTTTGGGTATTTTGTTAAAAATAATTTATTATGAGAATACATGGCTCTTGTTCACCAAATACAGAGATTCTTAAAGAAGAAATTAGAAGAAACGAAGTTAAAAAGAAAAGAATTAGCATATAAAACTGACATTCCGTATTCTACTATATCCAAGATTATTAATGCTGTAAGAGATAATCCAGAGTTAATAAATATATTAAAAATTGCGAATTATTTCAAATGCTCTATGGATGAAATTGTAGGGAGAAATGATTATGTACTATCCTATCAAAAAACACAAATATTTTTCAACGTATCTCCTAAGGATGTTAGAACCAACTTAAGGGAGTTTATCCAAAGAAAATTGGAGCAACAAAAACTTAACCTATACGTATTATCTAAGAATATTGGGTCTAGTGAAGAAACTCTACCTCAATTTATGAAAGATAATGGTAAACAAAAAACTTTAGGTAGTGCAGTCACCGTAGCCCTAGCAGATTATTTCCAAGTATCATTGGATGAAATTGTAGGCAGAATTAGTCCTACTACTTCTTGTAATGATGAGCATTCTTAATAGCAAACATAACGTCATTACGAGAAGTTAGTACGTACGACAAAGCAAAATAACTATTTTTTTTTGGATTGCTTCATTGCTACTAAAGTAGCTCTTCGCTAATAGCGGAGAGGCTATCTAGAACTTTAACGGATTAGATGTATGGTATTTCTAACACATATACTCAAGAGTTTAAAATGTAATGTTAGAATAATTTTATGCTTTTAAGTGGTGATGTGATAGTATATAATGCAGGAAATGGGTGTTTGACAATTTTTTGTTAGGCAAATATAAATCAGTAGCTTATTTAATAATTTAAGGAGTTTGTTATGATACTAAAAAAAACTACAGTAGCTTTTTTAGCACTATTTATGCTTTCTGGGTGTGGTGGTGGAAAGAAAAAACCGATAGATGCGGGTATAACTAATGAGGTAGAGGAAAGTTCCCTAGCTTCTGATTTCGAAAGACGGGCTGGTGATAGGATATTTTTTGCTTTTAATAAGTCAGATATTTCACCTCAAGCAAAAGAACAGCTAAATAAACAAGCGGTTTGGTTAAAAGGTCATCCTAAAGTGACAGCCACTATTGAAGGACATTGTGATGATAGAGGCACAAGAGAGTACAACTTGGCACTTGGTGAAAGAAGAGCAACCGCATCTCTAAACTATTTAGTTGGTCTAGGAGTTGAGAAGAACAGGCTTGATACTATCTCTTACGGTAAAGAGAGACCAGCTGTTGATGGTGATAATGAAGCAGCTTGGACACAGAATCGTAGGGCTGTAACTTCTATAAAATAAAGTATAGCTCTCCCTTACTAAGTTTATTAGCGAGTCGCCACTTTAGAGTGGCGACGAAGCAATGGTGAATTGTCGTTCCCGCGAAGGCGGAAATCTATAATATCTCAGGGCTTTTTGTCCACTATTTTAGTTCTCTGCTTTCGCAATGGTAACAGACTCTGTCCTGTTGTTAGACTATAAAAAGCTTGGAAACCCATAAGGTTTTGAACAAAATAAGGTCAGAATCTTATGGATTTACAAAGTTTTTATAACCTAATCACAGTACCAAGCTTGTCATCCCTGCGAAAGCAGGTATCTAAAATAGCGGGCAAAAAGCCCTGAGATATTATAGATTCCTGCCTACGCAGGAATGACATCCTTTTTGTTTAAACATAGCAGATGTTGTATCTTTAGACTTTTGACGGGGGGACTATTTATTAACACTAATTGGTATAATTTGTTTCTCCGTCAAAAAGTTATCGGTCGGTTCTTCTCCTAAAATCACGGATAAGGATTGTTTTTCAGCCAATTTGCCAAGTTAGGGCAAAGAACGTTACCGTAATTAGGGACAAGTAAAGTATAATAACGGCTTATCTCAAAGCCCAGCTTCAGAGCTGTATGTAATGAGGCTCTATTATCAACGTTGCAACTCCATTTAGGGGTTGTTTTTGTATTGAGACACTGCTTAATTAAATGAGATGCAATTTGTGTACCGTATCCTTTACCGCGATAATCAGGATGGGTGATAATGCCTATGTCAGCGTATCCGCCACCAATACTAGCATAGACTTCACTCACAACTTGTGAACCAAGGAGCAACGCATATCCGGTACCATACATTAAAAAATTCTCATCCGAACCATATAGTTGAGATTGTTTTTTGTACCGTAGGCATTTTTGAAAGATACCCAGTGTTTTAATTGGTTCAATATCTACATGTTGTTTTGGCACTCCAGTATCTTTTAGATTTTTGAGTGAAAGCTCAATACGTAAGTGGAAATTCCATCCAAGCCGTAAAAACAAAGGACAATATTTGGGGTGGCAGTAAATCATTGGAAACTCTAAATCACCAACAAGGGAGATCGTATCCTTAACCGCATCATCTGTTAATGACCCTGCAATGAAAACAGATGAATCGTGACCATTTTCTACAATTAATATAGCCCCACCTGATAGCTCAAATATTTTCCCAGATTGGTTTCTCTCTATAATTTCCCAAAGTACAGCTTGATTTGGAAATTTTTTTAACTCTGATGTTAAGTTAAGATTGTTTATAGTCTTAATTTCTTGGAGCATTTTCAACCAATATCAAATACAATTAGTGTATCTTTGCCTTCAATTTTAATTTTATCAATTAAATTATCGAAAGAATGCAGCTTTATTCTTTCAATGTTTGATAGTGCTTCCATTGCTATACATTGTAAAATTACTATTCTAAAAATTTTTTCATTACCTACCCTTGAGTAAGTTAAGCCAAGCCATCCAATCACGTTTGCCTAAATCTTCTTCAAATGATAATAAATCTTGCACTGACTTTTTACAAGTTTCTTGAGATGGTATGATTAACTCCTGATTTGTTGAACATGCTAAACATTGGGTTTTACATGCTTGCTCTAAATGATAAGTATAAAACATGGCTTCATGTATTGTCCTACCACAGGCTAATATTCCGTGATTACGTAGAAACATAACATAATTCTGTCCAAGATCATCAAGCATTTTATTACTTTGACTAGACGTAAGTACAAGAGAGTTATATTCATGATAAGATAGTTTTTCATAAAAATGCAGTGCCCACTGACTTATTGGCATCAATCCTACTCGCATAGATGATACAGCAACAGTTGCTGGAGTATGCAGATGAAAGATAGATGAAATATCCGACCTTGTTTTGTAAATATTACCGTGAGTGACGTAGCCGGTTTCATTGTAACTATATTCGCTACCCTCTAGAACTGTTCCATCCAAACTAACTTGCAGTAAATTATTACTAGTTACTTCCTCAAACCGTAAACCAAAAGGATAAATATAGTAAAAATCAGCTCCTTTAGGTCTTGCGGAGAGATGGGTATATGTATGATCATCTAAACCTAAAATTGCAAGAATTTGGTAGGCAGAAGCTAAATTAAACTTGGTCTCTACAGTCATTATTATATCGAATTTTAGTTAATTACTATTTTGAAATATTTTTAATTTGAATTCAGGTAGCACTGCAAACAAATGATCAAAAATATCTGATTGAATATCTTCATATATACCCTTCCTTGTTTCATGAGTAAAGACATATAACTCTATTGGTAAACCATTAGGAGTTGCGGGCAACTGACGTACTAGAAATGTAAAATCTTGTTGATATATCATCGGGTGATTTCTCAAATATTCTTTTACATATAATCTAAATATCTTTATATTTGTTACATAGTCACCTAGCTGTTCCAAACTCACTTTATCCATTGCTTCTTTTACCAAATATGGTGATTTTTTCAATTCTTGTATAAAAGATACAGTCGAGACCAATACAATAGTATTTATGTCAATACAGATTGGTCCCTGGATTTTTTTTGCCATTGAGTCAGTTATGCCACGCGAGTTCACTACATTAGTTGTTAAAAGACTAGATGTGGGTATTGTCGAGATAGTTTGATCACTATTCCTAATTTTAACTAATGTAATAGTAATTTTCTCTACAGTACCTTCAACATTATATTGGCTAATACTAACAAAATCGCCAATTCGTATTATATCTTGCGAAATTAGTTGTAAGCTTGCTAGCAACGCTACCACAGTATCCTTAAATAGAAAGGTTAATAACGCTGCTGCTGCTCCTAAACTAGTAAAAAATGCACTAAGGGAAACATTCAAAATGCTGGAAATAATTATAATGGTAGCAATAGAGATAATAAATATTTTTAATATTTGAGTGTATAAACTTAAATAGGATTGGATAGAAATTGTCAGTCTGTTTCGATAAATATCTGCAAAAGCATCGATAAGAGATAGGATTAGCATTGTAACAAAACCGCCTGTATAGATGATTATAGCGATATTCTTGATGCTAATTATCCAAGATAAAGTAGGAAGGGGTTGTAAGATATTGCCCCAGAATATAATATATAAAGCTAGTAATGTATGTAATAAATAGGTGTATATAGAATATTTTTTAAATATTATTTCATAATCATGATGCCATTGATCAATATATTTTTTGATCATTGAAAATATTATTGTTTTAATAAAAATAATCAATGGAACGATCGAAGCTATCATAATTATTAACATTAAAATTTCTTGATCATATAGATGATAAATATCTAATAAATATTGTACTGTCATATAAACTAACCTTTTTGTTAAAGATAGATATAGCTAACCCGTTAATGTTCTAGATAGCCTCTCCGTCATTGCGAGGAGTTACTTTAGTAGCAACGAAGCAATTGTAAGTTGTCATTCCCGCGTAGGCAGGAACTAGATACCTGCTTTCGCAGGTATGACACAAAAATGGATTGCTTCGTTCGGGCTTCGCGCCTCCTCACAATGACATTTAGGAATTGATAACAATATCAAGAACCTTTTCAGGTTAGCTATAACATTAATTCGGGGTAAGAATAATTATTTTTATCTATCCAATTCATAAGTATACAACAATTATAATGTACACTAAGCATTATTATGAATATTTAAAAAAATATTCTATTTAAAGTTGGATAAATGTAGCAAAATCAAAGAATAGTAGGTGGAAAACTGTTGGTATATCCATACATGAGTAAAGTGGCTTCTATAGTTATGCCTATAGGATTAGGTGATAAAGAACATAACTATTGTAAGTTGTCATTCCCGCGTAGGCGGGAATCTAGATACCTGCTTTCGCAGGTATGACACAAAGTTTGTATCACCTAATTCAATAGGTTTCACTATAGCTACTAGACGGAGTAATAGACTTCCTGCAGAAATCGTTTATGCTAAGGAATTTGAAGAATTAGATAATTTTTTATAAGAAATCTATTAGTGAGAGAATAATTTTGATTATACTAGGAATAGACCCATCTTTAGCTGGTATGGGATGGGGGGTGATTGATACTAATCCTCTGAAATATTTAGCTAGTGGGGTTATAAAGACTAAATCAAGCGAACCAATGCATAAAAGGCTAGCTTTTATTGCTGCGTCCTTGCAAAAGGTGATAATGCAATATCAACCTGTTGTTGTTGCGATGGAGGAGACCTTTGTTAATATGAATAGTGTATCATCTTTAAAATTGGGATATGCTAGAGGAGCGGTAATGTCACTTATTGGAGGATATGATGTTGCTTTTCGAGAATTTAAACCTAATGTTATTAAGAAATCAGTAGTGGGTTATGGTCATGCTGAAAAAAATCAGGTTTTGCAAATGATTAAGCTTTTACTGCCAGGGGCAGTTGCCATCAGTAATTTTGATGAAGCGGATGCTCTTGCGGTAGCTTATGTTTGCTTTGCTTATACCCCAAAAGTTTAAAAAATTAATATATAAGATAATTAAGTCTCAGAATATGTCACGAAATCAAAAACATCCAGGCTCAAAAGATTTGAGTATGCCAATTATTATTTTAGTAGAGCCTCAAATGGGTGAGAATATTGGCTCCACTGCCAGAGCAATGAAAAATTTTAATGCTTCAGAGTTGAGAATCGTTGCTCCGAGAGATGGTTGGCCAAACAAACGAGCACGCAGTGTAGCGGTATCAGCTGTAGATATCCTAGATAATGCTAAGATTTATGATAGTTTGGAAGCAAGTATCGAGGATATTGATTATTTATATGCAACAAGTGTAGCATCACGTAATATCAATAAAGAGTATGTTCTATCAGAGAATTTAAGTCAAGATTATCCAGTAGGTCTCAAAGTAGGCATCATGTTTGGTCGTGAAAATTGTGGTCTACAAAATAGAGAAATTACTTATGCACACAAGATTATTAACATTAATACCGGAGATTTTAGTTCTTTGAATATTGCTCAGTCGGTAGTTATTATATGTTATGAGCTATTTCGTAATAAACAGTCGAGAATAAATGTTAGTAATGAACAGGAGCTAGCATCAAGAGGAGAATTAGGATATTTTTTTGAACATTTATTTACTGAATTAAATAACAAAAATTTCTTTAAAGTTCCTGAGAAAAAATTACACATGACTCAAAATATTATGAATATTTTTACGCGTATAGATAAATTATCTAGTGCAGAATTGCAAACTTTAAGGGGGATAATTACAACTTTAAGTTCATAAAAATAGCTAATCTAGCCAAGATTGTTAAAAACACTTTGCTTTTATGAAAAAATTAGCTATAGTTCCACCTGTTGCCTCTTAATAGTGAAAGTGGTAAAGTATATAGTTTTTCCGTAGATTGGCATAATGTTTGTCATCTCTAGCTGCGGCTGGGATCTAAAACAGAGTCCAAAAAGCCCTGAGATATTATAGATTCCCGCCTATGCGGGAATGACATCTTGTTCGTTGGGGTAAATGGATAAATGCTAATCGGGTTAGCTATATCGTCATTTTGCAAAAATTGATAGATTAAGAGTAAAAGAAATAATTTTGGAGTATTGGATGCCAACAAATAATCAATTAGTACGTTTTGGAAGACAGTCGAAGGTTCGTAGAACAAAATCCCCGGCTTTGGAATCCAATCCATTTTTGAAAGGTGTTTGTGTAATAGTGAAGACTGTCACTCCTAAGAAGCCTAACTCTGCTCTTCGTAAGATGGCACGTGTTCGCTTAAGTAATGGGCAGTATGTCAATGCTTATATACCTGGTGAAGGACATAATTTACAAGAACACTCGACAGTATTGGTCAGAGGCGGAAGGGTTCCTGATCTTCCAGGTGTTAAATACCATATAGTACGTGGTGCTTATGATACTCAGGGTGTAAAAAATCGTAAACAAGGACGCTCACGTTATGGTACGTCAGCGAAGCAGCAAGCTGTAAAAAAATAATTTGAAATAGAGAGATAAGATGTCACGTCGTCATGCCGCAGAGAGAAGGGTTGTCTTGCCTGATATGAAGTATAATAGCCCTCTGCTTGCTAGGTTCATTAATAATATTATGAAAGAAGGGAAAAAAGCTCTAGCTGAAAGGATAGTATATTCTGCTTTTAGTAAGATAGAGAAAAAGCATAAGGTAGATCCTTATGAAACTTTCAATAATGCAATGAATAATGTTAAGCCATATCTTGAGGTTACGTCAGTACGGGTAGGGGGGGCGAATTATCAAGTACCTTCTCCTGTTGATGAAAGAAGGGGGTATGCACTTGCATCACGTTGGATTATTAATGCAGCAAATAAGCGTTCTGAAAAAATGATGATTGATAAGTTGGCAGAGGAATTATTTGAAGCGTCAAATAGTAGAGGGGTTGCTATTAAAAAGAGAGAGGATACCCATAAAATGGCTGAAGCTAATAAAGCTTTTGCTCATTTTAGCCCTAAAAAATCGCAACCAAGGTAATTAAGCTATATGTCAACTACGGAATTTTCTCTTGCTAATACTCGTAATATCGGGATTTGTGCTCATATTGATGCTGGTAAAACTACTACAACCGAACGTATTCTTTTCTATACTGGTAAATCACATAAGATTGGTGAAGTTCATGAAGGTGGTGCTACCATGGATTGGATGGAGCAAGAGCAAGAACGCGGTATTACCATTACTTCTGCTGCTACTACCTGTTACTGGCTAAATAAGAGGATTAACATTATTGATACGCCAGGTCACGTAGATTTTACTATAGAAGTAGAAAGGTCTCTGCGTGTTCTTGATGGAGCGGTAGCAGTATTTGATGGGGTGGCTGGTGTTGAGCCGCAATCAGAGATAGTATGGAGACAGGCTGATAAATATGGTGTGCCTAGAATGTGTTTTGTCAACAAGATGGACAGAATGGGGGCTAATTTTTATCAATGCGTGGAAATGATTAAAGATCGCCTTGGGGCAAAATCCTTGGTCATTCAGTTGCCAGTTGGTATTGAAGAAAATTTTAAAGGAGTTATTGACCTAGTTAAGATGAAGGCAATAATTTGGAAAGATGAATCTCTAGGAGCTGAGTATTCATATGAAGACATTCCTAGTGATATGCTAGAGAAAGCTGAGGAATATCGTGCCTTGCTTCTTGAAATGGTCGCTGAAATTGATGATCATTTGATGGAAAAATATTTATCAGCCGAAGAATTTACTGAAGAAGAAATTAAATCAGCAATAAGGAAAGGGACAATTGATAGAGCTTTTTTCCCAGTATTATGTGGTAGTGCTTTTAAAAATAAAGGTGTACAGCCTTTGTTAGATGCAGTTGTTGATTATTTACCTTCACCGGTTGATATTGGAACAGTTAAGGGAATAGATGTTGATTCTGGAGAAGAAAAAGATTTTAAAATCTCAGCATCTGAACCTCTTGCGGCTTTAGCGTTTAAAGTAATGACCGATCCATTTGTTGGATCTCTTACATTTGTTAGAATTTATTCTGGTAAGATTAGCTCTGGTGTTACCGTGATTAATACGGTAAAGAACCAAAAAGAACGAGTAGGCAGAATGTTGCTTATGCATGCTAATGAAAGGGAAGATGTGAAAGAGGCTATGGCAGGGGATATTGTTGCCTTGGCTGGTCTTAAGAATACCACTACTGGTGATACTTTGTGTGGTGCTGATAAGCAGGTTATTTTGGAGAGGATGGAATTTCCTGAGCCGGTTATTGAATTAGCCGTAGAACCAAAATCAACTGCCGATCAAGAAAAAATGGGAATGGCTTTGTCTAGGTTAGCTGCTGAAGATCCATCTTTTAGAGTGTCGACTGATCAAGAAAGCGGTCAGACTGTTATTAAAGGTATGGGCGAGCTGCATTTAGAGATCATGGTTGATCGTATGAAACGTGAGTTTAAAGTGGAGGTTAATGTTGGAGCTCCACAAGTAGCTTATCGTGAGACAATTACTAAGAAGTGTGAGATTGATTATACACATAAAAAGCAATCTGGTGGAGCTGGGCAATTTGCACGGGTTAAAATAATATTTGAACCTCAAGAAGCTGGGGAAGGATTTGTTTTTGAAAGCAAAATTGTTGGTGGAGCTATACCAAAGGAATTTATTCCTGGTGTTGAAAAGGGGCTAAATAATATTAAAGATACAGGCGTAGTTGCTGGTTATCCAATGATTGATTTCAAAGCCACTTTGATAGATGGAGCATTCCACGATGTGGATTCAAGTGTATTGGCGTTTGAAATTGCTGCAAAAGCGGCTTTTAGGGAAGGTATGCCAAAAGGTAACCCTAAATTGCTTGAACCAATTATGAAAGTGGAAGTGATTACTCCAAATGAATATATGGGTGATATTATTGGCGACCTAAATAGTCGTAGAGGACAAATGCAAAGTATGGATCCCAGAGGTAATGCACAAGTTATAACTGCCAATGTACCTCTAGCTGAGATGTTTGGCTATGTTAGTACTTTGCGTTCTTTATCACAAGGCAGATCCCAATATAGTATGGTTTTCTCTCATTATGAGCAAGTACCATTACAGGTGGCGGAGACTATTAAAGCTAAGAAATAAAAATATTTTTCACGTAAAGTATTAGTGGAACATATGACCGTCATCGCGAGCCACGATAGTGGCGTGGTGATCCAAAAAACAGCTTGTTGTTTTATTTTTGCTACTGCAATTTTTGGATTGCCGCGTCGCAGCGAAGCTGCTCCTCGCAATGACATAAAATATTTTCCATGTAAATATTAGTGGATCATATATGATGTGGTATTATAATTTAGGATAATTTAAAAGTTGTAGGAAAAATAGTCACCGTCATTGCGAGGAAGATCGTAAGTTGACGAAGCAATTGTAGGTTGTCATTCCTGCGTAGGCGGGAATCTAGTTCCCTGCTTACGCAGGGATGACACAAAACAGGGTTGCTTCGTTGGCTCACGCCTCCTCGCAATGACGTTCCGGGTTTTTTAACCGGTTCTCACGACTTTTAAATTGCCATGATTATAATTTATTAAGAAATAGTTTGATTTCTTAGTGAAAATGTGATAGGAGTGTAGCTCAATTGGTAGAGCATCGGTCTCCAAAACCGAAGGTTGCGGGTTCGATTCCTGTCGCTCCTGCCAATATAATGAGTTTGTGTAATATGTTAAAGGAAAATAGAGTCTACAAATTTTATGAGCAAGTAAAGCAAGAAGTTTATAAAATTGTTTGGCTTGGTAAGAAGGAATTGATAACTTCGACTATTATAGTGGTAGTAGCTGTATTTATTTTTAGTATAATTTGTTTGGTGTTAGACTACGGTATACATAGCATAATGCAGCTTTTACTTAATATTGGGAAGTAGGAATACTCAAATCAGAAGAGTAAAGAATAGGTTTAGGGGAAATTGTGGTGCAGTGGTACGTTATTCATACATTATCGGGTTCAGAAAAGCGTGTAAAGCAAATGATTCTTGATCAAATTGCTAAGCAAGGCATGTCGGAATCTTTTGAGGATATTGTTGTTCCGGTTATTGAGGTGCCTGAGGTTAAGCGTGGTAAGAACGTTAAGACTGAAAAGAAATTTATGCCTGGTTATATTCTGATTAAAATGAAGATGACCGATGATACTTGGCATTTGGTAAAAAGTGTAACTAAGGTTACAGGTTTCTTAGGTAGTAAAAGTACACCGCAAGCTCTTAGTGAAAAAGAAATACAAAATATTTTTAGCAAACTTGAGGCTGAAACCAAAGATGCTAGAATTTCGAAATTGTACGAAATTGGTGAAGCAATAATTGTTACTGATGGTCCATTTGAGACTTTTACAGGGGTTATAGAAGAAATTGATTATGACAAAAATAGGTTGCGGGTGTCTATATCTATTTTCGGGAAAGCAACTCCTATAGAACTAAATTTTACGCAAGTGAAAAAAAATAATTAGGTTGCTTTGTGGCAGTTAACTGTCATTGTGAGGAGTAGCTTTGCTACGACGAAGCAATTGTAAGTTGTCATTCTTAGCAACGGCGGGAATCTAGAACCCTGCATTTGTAGGGATGACACAAAACAGGATTGCCACGACCACTACGTAGTCTCGCTAATAGATGTATAATGAGATTTTTGTAGTTAAACAATATAGCAATTGGTAAGTTATTATTAGATGATTACCAATTGGCGTTAAATGAGTAAAGACAGGATTATAATGGCAAAAAAAATAAAATGTTATATTAAGTTAACGGTGCCAGCGGGTAAGGCTAATCCAGCCCCGCCTATTGGTTCTACCCTCGGTCAAAAAAAGCTTAATATTATGGAGTTTTGTAAGGCGTTTAATGCTGCTACTCAAGGTATTGAACCAGGGATGCCTATTCCAGTAGTAATTACTGCTTACGAAGATAATAGTTTTACTTTTGTAACTAAGACTTCTCCGGCATCGTATTATTTAAAACAATTTGCTAAAATTCCTAAAGGTTCTAGTGCCACTAAAAAAGAGGCATTTGTTGGTAAAGTCACCATGTCAGATTGTATCGAAATTGCCAAAATTAAGATGGTGGATCTTAATGCTGATGATTTAACAGCTGCGGCTAAAATTATTCGTGGTACTGCTGAATCTATGGGACTTGAAGTAGTAGGAGATTAATGTATGTTAGTTGATAAAAAGGATGCTGTGAATAATAGAAAGTTAACTGGTGGTAAGAAGATACGGGCGGCGAGAAAGAATATAGAGCTTGCTAGCAACCGTACTTTAGAAGAAGGAATAGAAGTATTAAAGTCTGTATCCTATACTAAGTTCGACTCTACTTTGGAAGTGGTAATGAAACTAGGAGTAGATCCTAAACACTCGGATCAAATGGTACGCGGTGTTGTAGCATTGCCAGCTGGTACCGGTAAAGTTAGTAGAGTTGCAGTGATTTGTAAGGATGAACAGATAGAAGAAGCTAAAGCAGCTGGGGCAGATATTGCTGGTTCTACAGAAATTATTGATGATATTAAAGCTGGAAAAATTAATTTTGACGTTTGCATTGCAACACCAAATATGATGTCAGTAATAGGTACGGTGGCAAGAATTCTTGGTCCAAAGGGCTTAATGCCAAATCCAAAACTTGGCACGGTAACTACAGATATCGTAACGGCAATTAAAAATGCCAAAAGTGGTCAAGTAGAGTATAGAGTTGAAAAGGCTGGTATTATTCATGCTGGAGTTGGAAAATTATCATTTTCCAAACAAGATTTACTAAATAATGCATCAACCTTGATATCTGCTGTAGTTAAAGCAAAGCCTTCTGGTGCTAAAGGAAATTATTTAAAAGCAATATATCTATCTTCTACTATGGGTCCATCAGTAAAAATAGATTTAGCAAGTATATCGTAAAACACGACAAGGAGAGTTAAGGTGTTAAGATCAGAGAAACATGAGTTTGTCGTAGAACTTGAAGGAGTGTATCAGCGGTCAAACTCCGTGATAATTACTCATTATCATGGACTTACTGTTAGTCAAGTGACTACGCTACGTAGGTCTCTTAAAGCAAAAAATGTGGGGTTCAAAGTAGTTAAAAATACTTTGTCAAAAATAGCCGCTAATAAGGTTGGTATTGATAATATTGCCCATTTGCTTGCTGGTCCTACAGCACTAGCATATTCTGAAGACCTTGTTGAAGCTGCAAAGCTTATCGTAGAATTTGCTAAAACTAATGAATGTTTAAAAATAGTTGGTGGGTTAGTAAATAATCAGGTATTAGATGCAAATTCTGTACAACAACTGGCAAAATTACCTTCATTAGATGAGCTTAGAGGCAAAATTATTGGGGTTCTACAAGCACCTGCAACTAAAATTGCAGGAGTTATACAAGCTCCGGCATCTGGGCTTGCTAGAGTTTTGCAAGCTTATGCAGATAAAAGTTAATTTAATAAAAAAGTTTTAAAAGGAAGAAATTTATGACAGACCTAGTAAAAATTGTAGATCAATTATCAACTCTTACAGTAATTCAAGCAGCAGAGCTTTCAAAAATGCTAGAAGAAAAATGGGGGGTAACAGCTGCAGCTCCTGTAGCAGTAGCTGCAGCTCCTGCCGCATCAGAAGCAGTAGCTGAAAAGACAGCGTTTGAAGTTGTTTTAGTTAGTAGTGGTGACAAGAAAATAGAAGTCATTAAGGTAACTAGAGAACTTACTGGTCTTGGCTTAAAAGAAGCTAAAGAGTTAGTTGATGCTGCCCCAAAAACGATTAAATCTGGTGTAAATAAAGAAGAAGCTGAAAGCTTTAAAGAAAAATTAGAAGCAGCTGGAGCAAAAGTTGAATTAAAATAATTTCCATAATATCAATTATTTTATGAAAATTATAGGTTAATTCTATTGGATCCGATTATACTCTTTTGTTTTGAAGAATTGCTTCTGTGGGTCGTTTGTTGGTAACTTTTTAAAGCAGAAGGGTATACGAATCAAAGATTTTAGAAACCTTCACAAAGCCTCAATCTAGGTTTGTATTATTGATAATGGGAATGAACTTGTTGTGTGATATTCTATTTTGCTTGAGAGTTGTGGTACTAAATATATTTTTGTGCCTGCAGAAACTATTGCATTTTATATGCTCAAATGATGTGAAGAATGGGGGCAATAAACAAGGGGTAAGCGAGTGGAGTGTACAAAACTTTGTTTCGCATGTGAAAACCCCACAAATATTTGCAGGAGCCAATTCTTTAGAGCAGCAGAGTATACAAAAATATAAACAAAAAGCTATTAAACTTCTAAGGCAGATTTTTTCTGCCATGGGAGAATTTTGTATTTGTTTATACGCCTTACGTATGGCATTTAAAAGTCATATGGAAAGCAGCTTGGTATCATCATTGCGAGGAGCCACTTTGGCAGCTATGAAGCAATCTAGAAAACTTATAATTGGATTGTTTCGTTGTACTTTCTGCACTCCTCGCAATGACGTCTTGTACTTTTCTACAATTTTTAAGTTGCCATGGGTTATGTGTAAGGTGAGCTATTTATCCAGAATTCTGAATCAGCTGAAGATTCACAACAGATTTGTGCATTTTAGGTTCACAGAACCTATTAATCCACATTATATTTTTACATTAAAAAATTTATTCATATTGTTTAGCGAAAATAAAAATAATTTGAGAAAAATAATTTGAGATTGTGCTTGAATAATTTAAAGCTTGAATAATTTAAAGAATTGGTTCCGTAAAACTACAAACTATGCAAATATTTTTATTTCGAATGTGCATATGTCAGACTTCCTTCTTGTTTTATGTTCCAATTCTTCAAATCATTCGAGTATACATTACTTCTAAATCGAGTTCTTTAAGTGGCTTTTTGCTTGGTTTCAAAACAAAGATTATTAAAAGCTATAATTTTTATCAAAAATATGACAAAAACTTTGTTCACAGCAACAAGTCTATTTTTTTCAAGATTACAGCCGAGTTACCAATTATATATATTGGCAATTCGTGTTAAGATATAGAAATTAATCGGGAGATTATATGACAACGCAGTCCTTATCAATTGGTAAACGCATAAGAAAGAATTTTGGTCACATAAATTTGGTGGCATCTATACCAAATTTGATTGAAGTTCAGAAAAATTCTTATGAAAAAGGTTTCTTACAATTTGGCGTTAAAGACTTTGAGCGAGAAAACAAAGGATTACAATCAGTATTAAGTTCAATCTTTCCGATTCATGATCCCTCTAATATTGCCTATTTAGAATTTGCTAAATATGAATTTGATAACCCTAAATATGATGTTGAAGAATGTACTCAAAGGGGTCTTAGTTATGCTGCTCCCCTTAAAGTCACATTGCGATTAAGTATTTGGGATATTGATGAAGATACTGGAGCAAGAGAAATCAAAGGCATTAAAGAACAAGAAGTTTATATGGGGGATATTCCCCTAATGACCAAAAATGGTACCTTTATTATTAATGGTACAGAAAGGGTAGTAGTATCACAGATGCATAGGTCGCCTGGTGTATTCTTCTATCATGATGAGGGTAAAGTTCACTCTTCAGGGAAGTTTTTGTATTCTGCTAGGGTTATACCCTATAGAGGTTCATGGCTAGATTTTGAATTTGATGCTAAAGATATTCTGTACTTTAGAATAGATAGGAAGAGAAAGCTTTATGCTACTACTCTTCTTAGAGCTATTGGAATGTCTACCGATGAAATTATAAAATTCTACTATGATACGGTAACCTGTTTTACTAAAAATGCATGCTGGGCAACAAAGTTTATACCTGAGTCTATAACTGCTCATAGGTTAGTTAATGACTTAGTGGATGCGGATACTGGAAATATCATACTTGCATCTGGTCAAAAGATTACCCCTCGTTTGGCTAAGAAATTTGCTAAAGATGGGGTACAAAATATTTTGGTAGAACGTGAATATTTAGTAGGCAAATATTTATCACATGATCTTATTAATCCGGATAATGGTGAGGTGTTGGCTGCCATTGGTGAAATGATCACAATAGATATGTTAGATTCTATTAGGACTCTTGGAATTTTGTCTGTCGACGTACTTGCTATAAATACACAATCAGGTCCTTACATAAGAAATACCTTATTTGCTGATAAAAGCCAAAATTATGAATCAGCATTGATAGACATATTTAGGGTATTAAGACCAGGAGAACCGGCTAACATTGAAGCTGCTAAGATACTATTTAATAATTTGTTCTTTGAGCCTGAAAGATATGATCTTTCGGAAGTTGGTCGTATTAAAATGAATTCAAGATTGGAACTTAATATACCAGAATCTACAGCTATTTTAACTATTGAAGATATCAAACATATACTTAAAGTTTTAGTAGATCTAAAAGATGGTAAAGGTTCGATAGATGATATTGATCACCTTGGTAATAGAAGAGTTAGGTCAGTTGGTGAACTAATTGAGAATCAATTTCGGATTGGTCTTGTTCGTATGGAGAAATCAGTACTTGAAAGAATGTCTGTAGTTGATCTTGATGCGGTTATGCCTCATGATTTAGTAAATTCAAAAGTTTTAGTTTCTGTAGTAAAAGAATTTTTTAGTACTTCACAACTTTCTCAGTTTATGGATCAAACTAATCCATTATCAGAAATAACTCATAAAAGAAGATTGTCAGCTTTAGGGCCTGGTGGAATTAGTAGGGAGAGAGCTGGATTTGAAGTAAGGGACGTTCACCCTACCCATTATGGACGTATTTGTCCAATTGAAACACCAGAAGGACAGAATATAGGTCTGATTAATTCCATGGCTACTTATGCTAGGGTTAATAAACATGGTTTCATTGAAACCCCTTATCGAAAAGTCGTAGATGGTCATGTAACTGATGAAGTTGTTTACTTGTCAGCGATTGAAGAAGGGAAATATAAAATTGCTCAGGCTAATGCGGTTACCAATAAAAAAGGTTTGTTACAGGAAGAGTTAATTAATTGCCGGATTGATGGTGGTAATTTTGTTATGGTTACCCCTGCAGAAATAGATTATATTGATGTTACTCCGATGCAGGTTGTTTCTGTTGCTGCATCACTTATTCCATTTTTGGAAAATGATGATGCTAATAGAGCATTGATGGGATCAAACATGCAACGTCAGGCTGTACCACTTATTAGAAGTGATGCACCTTTAGTTGGTACTGGTATTGAAGGAATTGTTGCACAAGATTCTGGAGTTTCAGTTGTAGCCTTACATGATGGAATAGTAGAGCAAGTTGATTCAACTAGAATAGTAGTAAGGACTAAGGAGCAGAAAACAGATGGTTCCCCTGGTGTAGATATTTATAATTTATTGAAATTTCAAAGATCTAACCATAATACTTGTATTAATCAAAAACCATTAATTAAAGTTGGTGATTATGTAGTAAAAGGTGAAGTCATTGCTGATGGACCAAGTACGGATAATGGGGAGATAGCTCTTGGTAGGAATGTTCTAGTAGCTTTTTTACCATGGAGTGGTTATAATTTTGAAGATTCGATTTTAATATCAGAACGTATTGTAAAAGATGATGTTTATACTTCAATTCATATTGAAGAATTTGAAATAATTGCTCGAGATACCAGGCTTGGTCCTGAGGAAATTACTCGTGATATTCCAAATGTTAGTGATGAAAGTTTACGTCATCTTGACGAAGTAGGTATAGTATATGTTGGTGCCGAAGTAAAACCGAGCGATATTTTAGTGGGTAAGGTTACCCCTAAAAGTGAGTCACCTATGACTCCAGAAGAGAAATTACTCCGAGCTATTTTTGGAGAAAAGGCTTCGGATGTTCGGGATTCCTCTTTACGTGTTCCTTCTGGAATCGCTGGTACAGTGGTAGAGGTACGGGTATTTTCTCGTAGGGGAGTAGAAAAAGATGAGCGTGCTATAGCTATTGAAAAACAACAAATTGAAAAATTATCAAAAGATAGAGATGATGAGCTTCGAATCATAGAGCATTTTGTTTTTATGCGTTTAGAGAAGATTCTAACAGGACAAATGGTTGTTAGCGGCCCTAAAACCGTAAAATCCGGTCAATTAATTAGTGATCAAACCCTTAAATCATTATCAAAAGGACAGTTTTGGCAGCTGATTGTTGAAGATGCTAATGTAATGAATGAAATTGAACAAATTAAACGTCATTATGATGAAAAGAAAGACAGGCTTAACAAGCGTTTTTCTAGCAAAGTAGAAAAATTACAAAGTGGTGATGACTTACCACAAGGGGCTCTTAAAGTTGTAAAAGTATTTATTGCGACTAAACATAAGCTGCAGCCTGGGGATAAAATGGCAGGAAGACATGGGAATAAAGGTGTTATCTCTCGTATTATGCCAGAAGAAGATATGCCATTTTTAGAAGATGGTACAGTAGTTGATATAGTTCTTAATCCACTTGGTTTACCTTCACGGATGAATATAGGACAGATTTTAGAGACCCATCTTGGTTGGGCAGCAGTAAATCTTGGTAAGAAAATATCTTCTATGTTGGAGCAAGTTCATAATAATAAGATTGATATAGAAGAGCTGAAATCTTTTGTATCGAAGGTATATGGAGATAATTCAACAACAAAAGATATAAAGAAAATGTCCAATGAAGAAATTATGGCATTTTGTAATAATATCGGTAAGGGGGTATATTTTTCAACTCCGGTTTTTGATGGTGCAAAAGTTGAGAATGTAAAAGAAATGCTAACTATGGCAGATCAAGACCCATCCGGTCAAATTAAGTTAATTGACGGTAGAACAGGAGAGTATTTTGATCGATCCGTTACGGTTGGCTATAAATATTTCCTAAAACTACACCATTTGGCTGATGATAAAATCCATGCTCGTTCTATCGGTCCTTATAGTTTGGTAACTCAGCAACCATTAGGTGGTAAATCGCATTTTGGTGGTCAGAGATTTGGTGAGATGGAATGCTGGGGCTTGCAAGCTTATGGTGCTGCTTATACGTTACAAGAAATGTTAACTGTAAAATCGGACGATGTGGTGGGTAGAATTAAAATTTATGAATCGATTGTCCGAGGTGATAATAATTTTGAATCTGGTATTCCTGAATCGTTTAACGTGATGATCAAAGAGTTTAGATCCTTATGTTTGAACGTAAAACTTGAAGATACTACAACAGATGATTAGTTTCGAGGGAGTAATATACTCCCTGCATAAGTCTAAATATTGCAAAAATAATGAAGGCAGCTATTAGTGTAACATAAAAATCTGCTATATTTATAGATATAACCGAATTTGGAATAACTTGTTATAACTAATCCGGGAAGGTTCTTGATATACTAGGCGTCATTGCGAGGAGGCGTGAGCCGGACGAAGCAATCCTGTTTTGTGTTAACCTTGCGAAAGCAGGTATCCTAGATTCCCGCCGTTGCTAAGAATGACAACTTACAATTGCTTCGTTGCCTAAAGTGGCTCCTCGCTAATAGCGAGGAAGCTCTATAGAACTTTAACGGGTTAGCTATATATCGAATCCAGGCTAAACTAGAGCTGATAAAATTTTTTAAGGAAGAATCTTTATGACAACAGGAATGACAAATTTTTATGGGCAATTAAGCAGTACTCAGCAATTTGATCAAATAAGAATTAATATTGCTAGTCCTGATCAAGTGCGTTCATGGTCTTTTGGTGAAGTGATGAAACCTGAGACGATAAATTATCGTACGTTCAAGCCAGAGAAAGAAGGGTTATTCTGTGCTAGGATTTTTGGACCAGTGAAAGACTATGAGTGTCTTTGTGGCAAATACAAACGTATGAAATATCGTGGCATTACTTGTGAGAAATGCGGTGTTGAAGTTACTACATCTAGAGTTCGTAGAGAAAGAATGGGGCATATTGAACTAGCAGCACCAGTTGCTCATATATGGTTCTTGAAATCTTTACCATCAAGGATTAGTACGTTGCTAGATATGACTATGAAAGATCTAGAAAAAATTCTGTATTTTGAAAGTTATGTTGTCGTTGATCCTGGGTTATCTGCTCTACAGAGAGGGGAACTTCTCTCGGAAGATGGTTTGCAAAAAGCACAAGATGAGTATGGAGAAGATAATTTTACTGCTTCTATTGGGGCAGAAGTAGTTCGTCAGATGCTTTCAGAGCTTGATTTACCTGAATTAAAGAAGAAGTTGCAAGAGGATTTATCAAGTACATCTTCAGAAATAAAAAAGAAGAAGATTATCAAAAGACTTAAGTTAGTAGAAGATTTTCTTGAATCTGAGAATAAGGCGGAATGGATGATTATGACCGTCCTGCCAATTATTCCACCTGAGATTAGACCATTAGTTATGCTTGATGGAGGAAGATTTGCAACTTCCGATCTTAACGAACTTTATAGAAGAGTTATCAATAGAAATAATAGATTAAAAAGACTACTGGAACTAAAAGCACCGGATATTATCATTAGAAATGAAAAAAGGATGTTGCAAGAATCAGTAGATGCCTTATTTGATAATGGTCGTCGTGGTAAAGTAGTGAAAAATACTAATAAGCGTCCATTTAAGTCACTTAGTGACATGTTAAAAGGTAAACAAGGTAGGCTTCGTCAGAATTTGCTGGGTAAAAGGGTAGATTATTCTGGTCGTTCCGTTATCGTTGTTGGACCAGAGCTTAAGCTGCATCAGTGTGGTTTACCAAAGACCATGGCGTTGGAATTATTTAAGCCATTTATTTATTCAAAGCTTGAATTACATGGAATTGCTACCACTATAAAAGCTGCTAAAAAAATGGTTGAAGCTGAAAAACCAGAAGTATGGGATATTTTAGAAGAAGTTATACGTGAACACCCGGTATTGCTGAATAGAGCACCAACTTTGCACCGTTTAGGTATCCAGGCTTTTGAACCTTTACTGATAGAAGGCAAAGCTATCCAGCTCCATCCCTTAGTATGTGCTGCGTTCAATGCTGATTTTGATGGTGATCAGATGGCAGTGCATATCCCTCTTTCAATCGAGGCACAGCTTGAAGCAAGGGTACTCATGATGTCAACAAACAACATATTGAGTCCTGCAAATGGTCGTCCGATTATCGTGCCTGATAAGGATATAGTACTTGGTCTTTATTATTTAACCATGGTTTTTGACAATGAGCCTGGTGAAGGAATGGTATTTGCTAACATGTCGGAGGTTGAACATGCTTTATATAATAAGGTAATAACTATTCACTCAAAGATAAAATTTCGCCGCAATATGCTTAATGTTGAAGGGGAAGTTGTATCAACTATGGTGGATACTACCCTTGGTAGATTAATTATCGGAGAGTTATTACCCCATAATTATAATGTTGGGTTTAAGTTTGTAAATAAAGCCATGACTAAAAAGGATATATCTGCGGTAATTGATTTAGTGTATCGTCATTGTGGTCAAAAGGCTACGGTAATTTTTGCTGATCACCTAATGAAACTTGGATTTAAATATGCTTGTTCCTCGGGTATTTCTTTTGGTATGGACGATATGGTTGTACCAAAATCAAAAGATAATCATATTAATGCAACATTGACCGAGGTCAAAGAGTTTGAACAACAATATTCTGATGGTCTGATTACCTATGGTGAAAAATACAATAAAGTAATTGATTCTTGGACTAGATGTACTGACAAAGTAGCGAATGATATGATGAAAGAAATTGCTATGATGCAGGTTAATGATAAGCCTAATCATCAGAAAGTAAATTCTATATATATGATGGCTACTTCAGGAGCAAGAGGATCGGCAGCACAGATTAAGCAGTTAGCCGGTATGCGTGGTTTGATGACTAAACCATCAGGTGAGATTATTGACATTCCTATTATTTCTAATTTCCGTGAAGGTCTTACTGTTCTTGAATATTTTAATTCCACACATGGTGCACGTAAAGGTCTGGCGGATACAGCATTGAAAACAGCTAATTCTGGATATTTAACCCGTAGATTAGTTGATGTTGCTCAAGATTGCATAATTACCGATGAAGATTGCCAAACTATAAAAGGCATAGAAGTTAGAAGTATTATTGATGGTGGTGAAGTTATTGTATCACTAGCAGAGCAAATCTTAGGCAGAACAGTGGCGATTAATGTCTATCACCCTGTTACTAATGCTTTATTACTATCAGATGGTGAATTAATTAACGAAGCAAAATTAGAAGAAATCGAATCTTCTGGTTTAGATGCGGTGTTAGTACGATCTGTTTTAACATGTGAGATTGCTGATGGAATATGTGTAAAATGTTATGGTAGAGATCTAGCTACTGGTTCCTTAGTTTCAGTAGGAGAAGCAATCGGAGTGATTGCTGCCCAATCAATTGGTGAGCCAGGTACTCAGCTAACCATGAGAACTTTCCATATTGGAGGAGCTGCGACAAAAGGTGCAGAAATATCTTCAATAGAAGCCTCTCATGATGCAAGAGTAAAGATTCTAGGGCGTAATGTGGTTGTTGATTCCGAAGGTCGTAAGATCGTAATGGGTCGTTCATGTGAATTGTTATTATTGGATAGTAACAATAATGAGAAAGCAAGGCATAAAGTGCCGTATGGTGCAAGATTAATAGCTGATGATTCAGATAAGGTAAACAAGGCACAAAAATTAGTAGAGTGGGATCCATATACTATTCCGATTATTACCGAGAAATCTGGTAAGGTTGTATTCAGAGATATGGTAGAAGGGGTATCAATTCGTGATATTACTGATGAAGCAACTGGTATTTCTAGCAAAGTCATAGTTGAATCAAAACAATATTTACGTGGAGCAGAGCTACGTCCTCGTATCCAATTAGTTGATGAGAATGGGGAAACTATTATGTTATCCAATGGTTTAGAGGCTAGATACTATATACCAGTAAATGCTATTTTGAGTGTTGAAGATGGTGCTAAGGTATCGGTAGGTGATATTTTAGCACGTATTCCAAGGGAATCAACTAAAACCAAGGATATTACTGGTGGTCTTCCAAGGGTAGCTGAGCTTGTTGAGGCCAGACGTCCAAAAGATCATGCCGTTATTGCAGAAATAGATGGTAGGGTTGAATTTGGTAAAGACTATAAGTCAAAAAGGCGTATTGTTATTCAACCAACTGAAGGCGGTATGCCAATTGAGTATATGGTACCAAAAGGCAAGCATGTTGTTGTTAATGAAGGTGATTTTGTTAAAAAAGGCGATATGTTAATTGATGGCAATCCAGTGCTACAAGATATTCTAAAAGTAATGGGAGTGGAGGCTCTTACAAGTTATATGGTTGGAGAAATTCAAGCAGTATACCGGTTACAGGGTGTAAAAATTGACGATAAACATATCGAAGTAATAATCCGTCAGATGCTACAAAAAGTAGAGGTAACCCATTCTGGCGATACGACATTAATGGTTGATGAGAAGATAGATCATCGTGAATTTGCCGAAATTAATGAAAAAGCTATCAAGAATGGTTTAAGACCGGCGGAAGCCCAGCCAGTCCTACAAGGTATTACTAAGGCATCGTTGCAAACTAGATCATTTATTTCTGCTGCTTCTTTCCAAGAAACAACAAGAGTTTTAACGGAATCTGCTATAGCTGGAAGAGTTGATAAGTTACGTGGACTGAAAGAAAATGTCATAGTTGGTAGATTAGTACCGGCAGGAACAGGTTTCTACATGAATAGGATGCGTAAACTTGCAGCTAGGTTAGATCAAGATGAGGTTAATTATCAAAAAACTTTAGATTAGTTAACCTATCTTTTAAAAGCAGATTTACCAAATGACTAGGGGACGTCGGAAATAACTAATTAATTCTATATTTGGCTCTACCAAATTGTTGCTTGAGATTATAATTATTAATTATTTGCATAATAACTGATGATTAAGTTTCTAGTAATTAGTCTCCCCGTCAAAAGTCTAGAAGGATAATATATAATATGGTTAGCGGGTAAAAATATCTAGATAATCCATAAGAAAATGCTATAATATTGGCAGAAACCTTATGGATTGTATGAATTATGCCGATAGAAGATATAATAAAATCCCAAAAACAAGGACAGCTTTTTGGTTATAAATTGACCGAAGAATTAAACCCTAATAACAAGTTATATAAATTAAGATCGTTAATAAATTGGACTGTTTTAGAGGAATGGTTATTGACAAATGTTAATATCAAGAAATTTGGTAGGAATCGCAGATGTCACAGGTTATTACTTGGAGTAACTATGCTGCAAGCGATGTATAACCTGTCAGATGCTGCAGCTGAAGAAGAGCTGAGAGAGAACGTATATTGGCAATATTTTTGTGGTTGGGAATATTTGCAGAAAGATGCTGAGATATCAGAAGCTAGTATACGAAGGTTTCGTGCTATATTAGGGGAAGAAGGATATAATGAGATATTAAAAGAATTAACAAGAATTGGTTGCAAAGTCGGAGTGCTTAAAAAAAAAGACTTAGCATCGATAATCGTTGATACTACAGTACAAATTAAGAATATTAAGTATCCTCATGATGTGTATTTGATGGATAAGG
The DNA here is from genome assembly GCF_964030975.1 of Candidatus Tisiphia endosymbiont of Hybos culiciformis. Classification (NCBI taxonomy): domain Bacteria; kingdom Pseudomonadati; phylum Pseudomonadota; class Alphaproteobacteria; order Rickettsiales; family Rickettsiaceae; genus Candidatus Tisiphia; species Candidatus Tisiphia endosymbiont of Hybos culiciformis. The sequence goes on along the minus strand of NZ_CAXIQH010000001.1, from coordinate 1,905,904 downwards.
CAAGAATAGAGCTAGTAAAGTTATGTCATACTTTAGGCATTAAGTTACATGAGACATATGCCAAGCAATATAAAAAAGACATAGTAAAATTATGGAAATATAAGGATAATAGTAAAGCCAAAAAACGTAAGAAGGTAATGCAACATTTAAAGATATTGCTGGGTCGTTTAATAAGAATATGTCAGCGAGAAATAGCAAAAACAAAGTTAAGTTTGTCATTAAAGCAGCAAGAAATACTAAATAAGATTAAAAAGATTCAGGCACAATCTATACTGAGTAAAGCAGAGAAAGAGCGATATAAGGAGGATAATAAAGTATTATATAGTTTTCACGCACCGGAGGTAGAGTGCATAGGTAAAGGGAAATTAAACAAACCCTATGAGTTTGGTAACAAGGTTTCGATAGCAGTAAGTGGTCGAGGTAATTTTGTATTAGCGGCCAAATCATTTCATGGCAATCCATATGATGGTCATACATTATCGCAGACTGTAGAGGTTGTAAAGAAATTAACAGGAGTGGGAATAGCCAGGACATTTGTTGATTTAGGCTATAAGGGGAATAATTTTAAAGAAAAAGACAAGGTGTATAGCCCATATTGCAAGAAGAAGCTATCCTCAGATGATAAGGCAATGATCAAGAGAAGAAGTGCTATAGAGCCGATAATAGGACACCTTAAGCATTATGGTAGAGTTGGCAGAAATTACTTAAAAGGAGTAATAGGAGATATAATAAATCCGTTAATTTCCGCTGTAGGATTGAACTTACGGTGTATTGCTAATCACCTGCTCAAAACAAATTTTTCTACATAAAAATTAGCAAATAAAGAAAATTAATCAAACGATTACAAAATCGTTAACAAAACGTCATGCAAAAATTTTCTAAAAATCATCTTTTTATATCAAAAAATTACATCAGAACAATTAAACTCTAAAATTTTATACAAAAATTTTTTGCTAAGGTGCTAATTTTTGAATTTTTTGCACTTTTGACGGGGAGACTCTCTTCAAATTTGATCATCAAATGAGCCATAGCTTCATTCCAGTTGGGAATAGGCATAGTCCATTTTTTGGTCATATAGTCAATTGTCAAATATAAGCTTTTAAAAACAGCACTATCACTAGGGAAAACACGCTTATTATTTGTTACTTTACGCAATTGACTATTAACAGATTCAACTGAATTAGTGGTATAAATTACCTTTCTAATTGCCTCTGGACATCCTAGAAAAATCATTAAATTATCCCAATGATTATACCATGATTTGGCAATTTGTGGATATTGTTTATTCCATTTTTCTTCAAAAGATACTAAAGCTAAATGTGCTTGTTCTTCCGTTACTGCAGTATATATCGGCTTTAAATCGCTAGCCACCTGCTTCCTATCTTTATATGATACGTATTTTAAACTATTTCTAATCTGATGTACAATACATAATTGATGTTCTGTTTTTGGATAAACTGCTTCTATCGCCTCAGACATACCAGTAAGATTATCACTACAGGCAATCAGTATATCCTTTAATCCTCTATTTTTCATTTCAGTAAAATTACCAAGCCAAAATTTTGCCCCTTCATTTTCACTGTTCCATAATCCCAATATATCTTTTCTACCAGATAAATCAATCCCTAATGCAACATATATTGCCTTGTTAATTATCCTTTTGTCTTGCCTAACTTTTACTACTAAACAATCAAAAAATACTATCGGATATATCTCTTCTAACGGTCTACTCTGCCAAGCTTTTACATCATCCATTAACATCATCGGTGATCTGACTGATTAAGCTCTCACTTATTTCAACACTATACAACTCTTGTAATTGAACCTTAATATCAGATACACTCATACCTTTAGCATATAATGATAAGACTTTATCATCAAAACGTATACTTGCAGCAAAACTGCATAACTCTATCTAATTTTTTTGTTAGTATAAAATTTATTTTATACATTTGGGTTCCTACTATGCAAATACCATCAATTACTGTTGAGCAAGTAGCTCAGCAATTTAAAGCCTGGCGTCAAACTAAAACTAACAAGTTTGATCCCATACCAAACCATCTAAAGGAATTAGTTCGCCAGCTACTCCATCACTATTCTTGCAAAGATATAGCCAAACATCTCAATATTAATAAAACAATAATTAGTTCAATTCAACAAGCCCATCAACCTTCCCTCAAAACTTCTCCTACCTCAACTTCAAATAAAGTTCTACAACACGATATTAATTTTCTCCCATTTCAACTAGTAAATTCTATAGATACTGATCCTGTGGCTACTCCCAAACAAAATTACTACACTTGCCACATTATTAAGCCAAATGGTACCAAGCTTATTATTCAAACACTAGAGCTAAAAACCATAATTCAAACATTTCTATGCTGCAACTAACCCCTCAGTCAGTTATTTTTGTTGCCACTATTGCCATCGACTTTCGTAAGGGTATCGATGGTTTAATAGCTGTTTGCAGACAAAAACTTTCTTCCAACCCTCTTAATGGTTCCTTGTTTTTATTCTATAATAAAAACAGAACTGCCATTAAAATTTTGTCCTTTGACGGTCAAGGCTTTTGGTTATGCTCTAAACGCCTATCCAAAGGTAAATTTACGGCAAAACTTTCCCCATCTGATAATTCATCTTATCAGATTTGTTATAGAACCTTACACATTCTTATTCATAATGGCGATCCTAGTTCTGCCAAACTCTCCAATGATTGGCTTCCTGTCATTTAAGCTGCCGTCTCGATTAATTCCGTATTATTTATATATCTTGCATAGGCAAAAGGCGTATAATCCTCAGGATGCTTCTTTGCTTTGCTACTCTGCTCTTGCAGCCAATTTAAATATTTAAAGGCATTGATTTCATTCTCACTACAAGTCTTTACTATACTATACAGACCACTATGTATCTCAGCACTATTGATTGTTTTAAAGAATAATGAATTCTTCCTTTGTAAAATAATGGTACGTAGTGACCTCTCAGCCCAATTATTATCAAGACTGCTAACTGGAATTTTCAAAAATTGCGTCAAACCTTCTTTATTATTTAACCAATATTTCATAGCTTGCCCAAACCTACTATTAGGCTCAACTTTCTTGTCGTTAAATAATTCATCTATTTTGTTATATATATTTTCTATATATTTACTGCTATGTTCCTGATGGTACTTCAGCTTCTCCTCAAGGCTCATCTCTTTACATTGATGTTCATTATGGTAAATCCCAGCAGTCTGTTTGAGAAAATATCCGCATTCTTCAGGGTAATATGGTTCATTCTCTGTAAATTTTCTCTGCCCATGTGACAAACAATTGATCATCACTATTATTGCCAGTAATTCTTTATCTGCTTCTGATAATACCGGGTTATTATTGTTACTTGCATCAGTCATTAAATGAATAGAATCAGTTCTATTCTTACGATTCTTTAGTATGTTACCAATATTCTCCCCGCCATGCTTATTACCGGTAAAATATAAAACTATCACCTCATTATTGGCAGTCTTAGCACATATAGTAGTGGTATAACAGCTGCGTCCTTTCTTATTTTGAGCTCGTAATTTTTTATTGGCTACAGTAATTTCTAAAATTCTAGCTCTAGTATCATCAAGGTTCAGTGAACTACATTCGGCAGCCATTTCTAATAATACCCTGTAAATTTCAGCTCCACCATCTTCTTGCCAAACATCTAAATATTGTTGCCACAGAGTGCTATATGATACAGGAACCCCGCTTAAACTTTGCAACCTAGATAAACGATAGAAGGGAGTACCGTAGGTCTTTTGTAACACTATTGCACTTTTGCTACTATTTGTCCATTTGTTGATATTCTTATTGTTCATAACTGTATAATCGCAAGCATTACAGCGTAACGTTTTCTTTACATATCTGTTGACTGTAATTGGAGCATTACCTGTAAATTGTAGCAATTTTCTAGCTTCACTATTATAGAGTTTACCATTATCACAGTGAGGACAGCTATCACCACTACAAAAATTCTCAGGAGATAAATAGCTGGTATTCGCATCCTGATAATCATCAAATCCATATTTACCTTGCCAATTACTGCGATCTCTCTTCTTGGACTCATCGTACTCTTCTTCATTACCACCATTCTTATTATCAGATTCACTCGGTGGTTCTTTTAATGAATCTGAACTATCTTTTTTATGTTATCTGCCTTAAAACCAATCATCATCTCCTTAAGCTTATTTATACTGATGTTTGATGATGCTAGCTTGTCTATTAGTTCGTTACAAAATTTCACAAGTTCTATCACCGCTTGCTGATCATCTCCTGTTAATGAATTTGCCTTAATATGCTGGATTAGTTCTTCTCGTTCCTCAGCACTTAAGGTCGCTACTTTTGGCTTTTTCATTTTGATTCATTCATTACGTTTAATAATTGAAATGTTATAGTATAACTGATAGTTTTTCAACTAGTTTTTTTATTAATCGGTGATACTTGCATAGTAGGAACCCAAATTTATAAAATAAATTCATACTATAGCACTTAACATATGGATTCAAATAAGTTATAATGATAAATAATAAAAAAATTATATAATAGAAATATGGCATCCCCCTACAGTTACGATTTACGTTCTAGAGTTATAGAACATTATGAGAAATATAAGAAAGTAGCACTTACATGCGAAACCTTTAAAATTAGTCGGTCAATAATCTATGATTGGATTAGATTAAAGAAACAAACTGGAGATATAAAGTCAAAGGAGGGATACCAGAAAGGATATGGTCATAAAATCCCTGATTTATCGGAGTTGCGTCATTTAGTAGAAAAGGGTAACTCGTTAACGCTTACAGAAATAGCAAAAGAATTAGATAATGTTGCAAGTATAATGACTATCAGCCGAGCTTTAAAGAAACTCAACATTACTCGAAAAAAAAGACATATGCGTATAAAGAAAGAGATGAAGGAAAGCGACAAGATTTTCTCAGTGAATTAGAAAAAGTGCCGATAGAGAGACGTGTTTATCTTGATGAAGCGGGCATAAATGATAATGAATCATATGAATATGGATGGTCAATGAAAGGAAGTCGTTGTAATGGGAGTAAATCGGGAAAACGTAGTGAAAGAACAAGTTTTATTGGTGCGTTAAATCAGAATAGTTTAATCGCATCACTAGTCTTTACTGGGAGCTGTGATAGTAAGGTATTTGAAGCTTATATAGAAAATTGCCTTGTGCCGGAGCTAAAGCCTGGACAGGTTGTCATTGCTGATAATGCAAGCTTTCATAAATCCAAAAGGGCTAAAGAATTAATTGAAAAAGCTGGCTGCAAACTAAAATTTTTACCACCTTATTCCCCTGATTTAAATCCTATTGAACATCATTGGTTTCCGATAAAAAATAACATTAGAAAATTATTAGATAAAGGTATTTCTGTATTTGAGGCAAGTTGTAGAACGTTTAAAATAATGTATGAACCTATATGTTAAGTGCTATACCAAAAAAATTTAATAGAGTTATGCAGTTTTGCTGCAAGTATACGAAGGAGGAGATGACATAAGGAAGCATTCTTAAGCCTATCCTTATGGCGAAGACGACACCAAGCCAGAGCAAAAGATTGTCACTTTAAAGATGAAGAAAGAACCCGTACACTGTATGCGAAAAGTTTACGACTGTAGTACTAGCTCCCTGCATTCGCAGGGGTGACAGGGTGTTAAGGGTGACACTAAGTTGGGCAGGGATGACAGGGTATTAGGGATGACACATTTATTTTTTTACTAGAATTTTTGCTCTATCAGTGATAATTTCATCAACAAGCCCAAATGATTTGGCTACTTCAGGATCCATGAAATTATCGCGTTCCATACTTTTTTCGATAGTCTCTAGTTCTTGCCCTGTATGCTTGACATATATGAGATTAAGCATTTTTTTTAGTTTCATGGTTTCTTTGGCATGAATTTCTATATCTGTAGCCTGCCCTTGGTAACCGCCTGACGGTTGATGGATCATTATACGACTATGCGGCAAGGAATAACGCATACCTTTCTCCCCAGCAGTAAGCAATAGAGACCCCGCAGAGCAAGCCTGACCTATGCAAAGAGTAGAAATTTTAGGTTTAATATACTGCATAGTATCATAAATTGCTAAACCAGAAGTTACAACACCACCAGGAGAATTAATATACATAGAAATATCTTTTTCTGGATTTTCTGCCTCCAGGAATAGTAATTGTGCAACCACTACATTTGCCATATAATCTTCAATTTGACCACAAACAAAAACGATACGTTCCTTTAATAATCTAGAATAGATATCATAGGCTCTTTCTCCTCTAGAGGTTTGTTCAATTACCATTGGTACGTATGTCATTCAATTTTTTCCTAAATTTATTGATAAAAAATTTGGTAGGGTAACCAACCTACTGCTGTGCTAGCAAGTTCTTATAATATCTATTTAAGACTTTTACACCAAAAACCCAAACTACACAAACAATAATAAACACCACCATGAGAAAACCTGCTAGGTCATTATGTACAGCATTTGGAAAAATACTAAAAGAAACAAACTGAATAATTGCTCCAGCAGATTTTCCTATTTTGCCACCAAGTACATCTACAGCAGCTTTTCCCTTAGTTTTCATCTCGCTATCAAGAGGGATATAGACCATTTCTTTAGTAAAATCAAAAAGCGAATATTTTATCCCTTTTCCTAAAACATGCCACAAACCGCCTATAAAAACAATTATCATTAATGGAGAAATGTGACTAAGACCAGTCATAATTGCCAATAAAGGTTTTTCCAATACGACGAAGGTGAAAAACATTGCTCCTGATAGTAACATTACAACGGGAGTAAGTACAGCTCCCCAAAACCAACCACAAGTTCTAACTAAACTACTACCTAGAAAAGCACAAATTAAAGTAAATACCCCAGTCCAAAAAAACACCTCACCACTGTAAGATATAAACGCCTGGGTAGTGGGATATAACTCCTTTGTTTTGGACATCCATAACCCTTCAATTAAGTTGATTGACATGGAATATGAAACCATTAATACACAAATAATTCCTAAATATTTCGATGTAAGAATTATTCTGCTACTCTCAATTAACCCTAGTTTTAGTATATCAGTTCTTTTATTTTTATATCTAATATTTTTAGTAGTTTCTATAATTTTCAATTCAACGAATCTATGTAAACCCAAACAGATCAGTCCAGATATTATGATAATTACCATGAATGATTTTAGAAGTATTTCTGTTTGGTCATTAAGATGAGAAAATAGAGGTATCAAAAAGTGATGACCTTTGGCAAAATATACAATTACACTGCCAGATATTAGTAAATTAGTTTGACCAAATAAGGAGAAAAACGAATAAAATCTTGGAGCTTCTTCAGTAGTGGTAATCTTATTAGCAAGTTGCCAGTATAATAGTGTACATACAATCATTGGCCATAATTCCCCCATTATATAAAATAACACAATACTCCATTGCCCCCAAATGATGATAAACCATTTTAAATGCGGAAGTGTAGTAACATAATATTCTATTACTTGAGGGTCTGGATGAAAATATTCCCGGTATGGAAACAAAACAAAGGTAAATAATAGGAAGAATCCCAAGAAAAAAGATAATATGATCCTGAACGCTTGCTCAGTTGTCATAATATTACAAAGTTTAGAATAAATGATAACAAATAAAATGCCCATAGGCATCTCGCCCCAAAGTTTTATAAAGCTTAAAACTTCCGAACTAATTAATGTTATTACCAAACTATCTTTGATACTACGTACTAGATTCTGGTTAAGGAGAATAAAGAATATTAGTAAAGCCATAGGCACAAACTTTACTAACTCGTTAGATCTAATAGGCCAAACAACGTGTCTAAATTTACTATTTCTAGCTCTATTCCACATAGTGACAGAAGAATCTACTGCATCCATTTAATACTCATGCTCATTTTCAAGCAACCTAAACTATTACAAAACCCCTGTCAAGTGGTTTGTCATTTAATAAAATTATAAATTTAAAAATATTAGTTTTAAAACAAGGTAAAATTACAATTATTAGGTTATGGGTTCTATTTAGCTCTCCTTCGCAACATAGACTGCATTGTGAATTATTATACAGAAATGTCCTTACTGCTCCCTTTTGAATATATGTAGGAAGTCTAATGTTCTAGATAGCTTCTCCGTCTATTAGCGAGGAGCCGCTTTGCGGTGATGAAGCAATTTAATGAATGTTGCCACTACACTCACGTACTCTCGCTAATAAACTGAATAATAATCTGGTTAGCTATAGATTAGTTTTTTTTGAGTTATTTTATAAAAAATGGTTCCTATTTTCTTATATTTAGATCATAATCCGTCACTGTTGTTCGTGGAAAAAGATCAAGAAGTAATAATAAATGACTATTGACAAAAATATACCAAATTATCTGACGATAGCTCGTATAGTGGTTATTCCAATTATTGTAATGACCTTTTATTTAGATAGTTCTAAACTTGCTCATAGAATTGCAGCGATATTATTTATTCTAGCTAGTATTACTGATTTTTTTGATGGTTATCTTGCTAGGAAGTTTGATTTGGTATCAGGATTTGGCAAAATGTTTGATCCAATAGCTGATAAATTATTAGTAGGTTGTGTAATTATAATGTTGGTAAAAAAAGGAGTTGCAGGAGAGATACCATGCTTATTAATTTTGGCTCGTGAATTTTTGGTGGCTGGGTTACGTGAATTTTTAGCTTTAATTCAAGTAAGTATTCCTGTATCTAGATTAGCTAAGATTAAAACATTTACCCAAATGTTTGCTTTGTCAGTATTAATTCTTGGTTCTAAAGGGTCTGGTATAATTTATATGGATTTAATAGGACAAATAGCTTTATGGGTTGCTGCACTTTTGACTGTCATAACAGGATACTCATATTTGCAGGCTTGCAGTAAATATTTTTAGACAAGTTAGGTTGTTGTGAACAAATTAACCCCTAAAAAAAATGTTATTGTTAGTTTGTTTTCTTCCTTCTAGATAAATTATTTGTTACAATAGAAAAATTAAATTTATTGACATAAAAGTAACTTAGCGTAGCATGAAAAATATGATATATAACTAAGCATAGGTGTTAATGAACCTAGATGTTTCAGATATTACACAGAGCCTAGAGGATTTTGTGTAATTTTCAACTATTAGTTTATTGGTTTATGAAAGGGCAAAATTCACCATATCTAGATAAGTTAAGAAAAAATTTATTCAAGATATTTACCTTAATTTTTATAGTGTATAGCACAATTATAATTTCATTATATCAATATTATAATGATAAAGTTGAGGTAAAAAAAACACAAATTCTACAAACCCAGTATGATAAAATATTAGAGGTAAGCATGAATAAACTTTCTTCTTTAGCATATTACTTATCTAGCAATATTCAGGACAAAAACATTTCAATTAACAGTACTAGTAGTGAAATTGAGATATGTAATGAAGCACTACAATGTAAAAATTATAATATTTTCCTTTTTGGGGAATCATTAAATCGGAATATTCCTGAATTCATTAATTACAAGATAGAACTCAATAAAAATTTTCTTTATTCAAATATTAAGATACAAAATTATCAAATGGATAAAATATACCATATTAATGATTCTCACCAACTTAACATTAGTTTGGCAATTAATAGTGTATTTTGGCATAAAGTAGAAACAGATATCAAAAGATCTTTTTGGATATTAACTGCATCTATTATAGCTAATATGCTATTGTTATATGTTCTCTTAAAAATATCATTTAACAGTTTCAGTAAATCCTATGCATTACATTATCAAGATGAATATGCTGCAGAATTAGAGCAACTCAAGTTTGAACATCAGCAGGAATTAAAACACTGTGAAATCTCTCTAATGAAAAAGATTTGGAATAATGATTTTAATAAACAAAAAGATTTGGAAATTAATTGTTTATTTGCTCAAGAAGCTAATCAAATATCATTGATAGATAATAATTCCAATAATCAAGAAGATATGCTCAAGGATTATAGGTTAAAAAACTTTGGTGATAAAGTACCTTGCTCTATAGTGTTGTACCAAGAAAATAAAATAGAAGAAATTGATACCACTAAATTAGTTGATTTATTTATTGATAGATTTAATCAGGAAGACGAGAATATATCGTTTGAAATTTCTAGTAAAGCAAAAATATTATATTTTGCTTCTAATGCAGCATTGTATCAAATCATTTATAGTGTTATTAGCTATATATTCTTTTTGTTAAGAAAACAGCCTTTTGTCACCAAGCATAATATTAGATTAACTATTAATAGTATAAAGCAAAAGATGGTACTACATTTTGAATATGATGGTTACCCTATAATGACAGCACAAGAGCTACTAAAAACGTCAAATAATTTTTTCAAAACCCATGCTAACCCTTTTTTACTTAACCTAAGCCAAGTATTTAATATATTACAAGTGAATGGTTATAACTATCAAGTAAGTCATAACCAAAGTAATGTTATAGAGATATACTCAAATGATTTGAAGAATTGGGACAACCAACAAGAAGAAAACGTCATTCTACTAAACTCTTTAATTAAGAGAAAAAAATGAATAAATATTTTTTGTTACTTATGATGTTAATTATGGTCAATGATTCATTTGCCCAGGAGCAAATATCTAATATGATTACACCAGTTAGCTATTTTGTAAATCATGAAAAACATCTTAAAATACTCAATAATAGATTAAGTAAATATAGACAAGCAAGTATAGTAGGTACTAGCGGTATTGGCAAAACGCAATTTGTTAGAATGTATGCTTATAATAATAAGGCTGATTACGATATTATTTGGTTTTTTGATTGTAATCTTGAGCTTAATGATGAATTTGTCAAGTTAGCCAAACAGCTTAATAGTATCAAAAATGCTAACATATCTGAAAAGGCTAATTTAGCAAAGAAAGAAGTAATATCATATTTAACTCATAATAATAAGTGGTTATTAATATTTGATAACCTAAAAATTAATGAGAATAAAAAAATTCAAGATTTTATTGATTGGGAGAATAATGGAAATATAATATTTTGTTCGCAAGATAGAGAGAGGTTACCTAACACTGTAGAAATGATTTTATTTGATAAAGATACTACCACTGCTTTAGCTAATAATTTATTAGAGAATAAAGACAAAAATGATATTGAATTTTTGATAAAAGCATCCAATGGTTACCCTATATTGATAGTTCAAGGTACTCAATTATTGAATAAGATCAAGGGCTTAGATAGAGAAGAATATAAGAATAAAGTTTATCACTCAGTTGATAAAATAACAACAAATATTAATATGGTTATAAAGGAATTAAATCCTAGTGCGGTAAAATTACTTAATAAAATAGCTTTACTAAATAATCAGAATTTCTCGAAACAATTACTTAGTGTTATTACTGATAATAAAGATACTCTAGATGATGATATATACCAATTATCTAAGTTCATACTGATTAGCAATATTGATCCTAACCAAGATAATCCTATTTTTGAAATGCATGATATTATTGCTAATAAAATAATGGAGCTAAATGGAGATAAAGACAATAAAGTGTATTTAGAAGATATTATTTTAAAACTACCTAAACCTAAAAATTCGGTGCTGTCGATACATTTATGGAGAGCATCAAAGACTATACGTGAAAATTTGGAGATTATTTTCAAAAATTCTGAAAAATATAATATTGGCATATATGCAATGCTTAATTTAAGAGCTGATTTGTTTTCTTTATGTATAAATGATAAAAATATATGTAAAGCAAAAGAAATGATGGATTGGTTCCAACAAAAAAATGAGGAAGGTAACTTTAAGCTTTGGAAAATGTCCGAACATCAAAAATATCATTACGCTAGATATTTGGGAGTAATAGGAGCATATAATAGAATGTCATTAGCAAATTTTGAAGTAGCTATTTCCTATCTTACTAAATCATTGAAAATTTTAGATGATCTTAATGATTGTGCTGCCTTAAAATTTAATTTTAACTCACAACTATCTCAATCTCAAGCATCTTTAGGCAATATAAAAATTACCGAAGAACTCCTTGGAAAAATGCAAGAGTTATTTAAACAAGGAGTACAAACATCTGATGTATTTTTAATATATTCTTTAAAGGCAAGCTTATTTTTTATCCAAGGAAGATATAATGAGGCTTTATCTTACATCGATAAAAATATTGAGGTACTTACAAAAAACGGATTATGCACTAATAATAGATATCTTACTGCACCTTATCTACTTAGGGCGGCAATATTAAACTATCTTGGCAGATATCAAGAATCCTATGTTCAAATTAAACAATTATGTGACATGCATCATTTGCAAATTGAAGGTGTCACTTATACTTCCAAGCAAGTGGCAAGAATTTACACGCAATTGGCAAGAAGTGAATTGGGGCAGGGTAAGATGGATAAATGTCTAGATCACATTAATAAAGCTATAGTCATGTATTTAGCAAAGAGTAGAGATATTGTGGATACAAATTATTATGAAAATCCAGATCTAGCAGCTAGTTATGTAGTACAAGGTGAGATTTTGTTTGCTCAAGATAATGTTAAAGAAGCAATAGCATCTTATAAAAAAGCTTATGCTATATATTATCATTTATATAAAGATAATCGTCAAAATATTGCACAAGTTAGTTACTTATATAGTCAGGGAGCTAAGGCTGCATGTAAAGCAAAAGATATATATAATTATAAATTCTTTGGTAAGCCTCAAGTTAAAGAGTTCGGCATACATCACCTTAATACTGTCGCCATGGTTGAATATTGTAAACAATATGACATGGATTTATGGACAAAGAAAAATTAAGATCTATAGCTAATCCGATAATAAATTATATCATTAAAAGCTCTTATTTATAACTTAATAATTTAGTCATTGACAGGAAGTAGTAGTTTTTATTAATATCCATAAAATATTATAATAGAGTAATATGAATTTTATGTTATATGACTTCCACAAGATTGCCAATGCTATTGGCACTAGTCTGCATAATGGTTCTATAATAGAGAAGATATCATACAGATTAAAAGACCCTACTTCTACCTTAAAGAAGCTGATAAGAAAGAATATTGATTTTCATCAATTAACTGACCTAGTGGCTTTTAGAATTATAGTTAATAGGCAAGAAGATTGTTACAAAATATTGGATATTATCAATGATCTATACCCTAGCAACTTTGAGAAATATAAAGACTATATTATTAGTCCTAAGCATAATGGTTATAGTTCTCTGCATATCGTGGCTGCCATTGGTACACCCAGTCGTAATGTGGAGATACAGATACGAACCAATCAGATGCATGATATAGCAGAATTTGGTACCGCTAGTCATGATGAATATAAAAAAGCACAAGAAGCAGGAATAGAAGAATTATTTGCTACAAAATTATTTAATGTAGATTCTATTTGTAGAAGCCTAAATAATGCATATAAGCTTTTTGAGCAGTTTAATTGGACTATGCTTGAGTTGGTTGCTTACGAACAAGAAGTCAAAAACCTTTGGCATAATTGTCAAGATAACTTGCAAGAAATACGCAAACAATCATTAGGATAGTAGGCTCTGTGAAGGTATCTAAAGTGACCTAATTTTGGCTCTTTTGTGCTACGAATAGACATGATTTTCTTGAAATATAGTTATGCTCATAGGATTAGGTGATAAAGAACATAACGATTGTAAGTTGTCATTCCCGCGAAGGCGGGAATCTAGATACCTGCTTTCGCAGGTATGACACAAAGTTTGTATCACCTAATTCAATAGGTTTCACTATAGGTACACTATTCCTTCAAAAATCCTATTTATTCTCACTAAAAAATAGCTCAAAATATAGACCAATTAGAAACCTTCGCAGAGCCTAGGTAGCTATTAAGGTATACTTGCAGCAAAACTGCATAACTCTATCTAATTTTTTTGTTAGTATAAAATTTATTTTATAAATTTGGGTTCCTACTATGCAAATACCATCAATTACTATTGAGCAAGTAGCTCAGCAATTTAAAGCCTGGCGTCAAACTAAAACTAACAAGTTTGATCCCATACCAAACCATCTAAAGGAATTAGTTCGCCAGCTACTCCATCACTATTCTTGCAAAGATATAGCCAAACATCTCAATATTAATAAAACAATAATTAGTTCAATTCAACGTATACTTGCAGCAAAACTGCAACAAGATATTAATTTCCTTCCATTTCAACTAGTAAATTCTATAGATAGTCTCCCCGTCAAAAGTCTAGAAGGATAATATATAATATGGTTAGCGGGTAAAAATATCTAGATAATCCATAAGAAAATGCTATAATATTGGCAGAAACCTTATGGATTGTATGAATTATGCCGATAGAAGATATAATAAAATCCCAAAAACAAGGACAGCTTTTTGGTTATAAATTGACCGAAGAATTAAACCCTAATAACAAGTTATATAAATTAAGATCGTTAATAAATTGGACTGTTTTAGAGGAATGGTTATTGACAAATGTTAATATCAAGAAATTTGGTAGGAATCGCAGATGTCACAGGTTATTACTTGGAGTAACTATGCTGCAAGCGATGTATAACCTGTCAGATGCTGCAGCTGAAGAAGAGCTGAGAGAGAACGTATATTGGCAATATTTTTGTGGTTGGGAATATTTGCAGAAAGATGCTGAGATATCAGAAGCTAGGTATACTTGCAGCAAAACTGCATAACTCTATCTAATTTTTTTGTTAGTATAAAATTTATTTTATACATTTGGGTTCCTACTATGCAAATACCATCAATTACTGTTGAGCAAGTAGCTCAGCAATTTAAAGCCTGGCGTCAAACTAAAACTAACAAGTTTGATCCCATACCAAACCATCTAAAGGAATTAGTTCGCCAGCTACTCCATCACTATTCTTGCAAAGATATAGCCAAACATCTCAATATTAATAAAACAATAATTAGTTCAATTCAACAAGCCCATCAACCTTCCCTCAAAACTTCTCCTACCTCAACTTCAAATAAAGTTCTACAACACGATATTAATTTTCTCCCATTTCAACTAGTAAATTCTATAGATACTGATCCTGTGGCTACTCCCAAACAAAATTACTACACTTGCCACATTATTAAGCCAAATGGTACCAAGCTTATTATTCAAACACTAGAGCTAAAAACCATAATTCAAACATTTCTATGCTGCAACTAACCCCTCAGTCAGTTATTTTTGTTGCCACTATTGCCATCGACTTTCGTAAGGGTATCGATGGTTTAATAGCTGTTTGCAGACAAAAACTTTCTTCCAACCCTCTTAATGGTTCCTTGTTTTTATTCTATAATAAAAACAGAACTGCCATTAAAATTTTGTCCTTTGACGGTCAAGGCTTTTGGTTATGCTCTAAACGCCTATCCAAAGGTAAATTTACGGCAAAACTTTCCCCATCTGATAATTCATCTTATCAGATTTGTTATAGAACCTTACACATTCTTATTCATAATGGCGATCCTAGTTCTGCCAAACTCTCCAATGATTGGCTTCCTGTCATTTAAGCTGCCGTCTCGATTAATTCCGTATTATTTATATATCTTGCATAGGCAAAAGGTGTATAATTCGTAGGATGCTTCTTTGCTTTGCTACTCTGCTCTTGCAGCCAATTTAAATATTTAAATGCATTGATCCCGTTCTCACTACAAGTCTTTACTATACTATACAGACCACTATGTATCTCAGCACTATTGATTGTTTTAAAGAATAATGAATTCTTCCTTTGTAAAATAATGGTACGTAGTGACCTCTCAGCCCAATTATTATCAAGACTGCTAACTGGAATTTTCAAAAATTGCGTCAAACCTTCTTTATTATTTAACCAATATTTCATAGCTTGCCCAAACCTACTATTAGGCTCAACTTTCTTGTCGTTAAATAATTCGTCTATTTTGTTATATATGTTTTCTATATATTTACTGCTATGTTCCTGATGGTACTTCAGCTTTTCCTCAAGGCTCATCTCTTTACATTGATGTTCATTATGGTAAATCCCACCAGTTTGTTTGAGAAAATATCCGCATTCTTCAGGATAGTATGGTTCATTATCTGTAAATTTCCTCTGTCCATGTGATAAACAGTTGATCATAATTATTATTGCTAGTAATTCTTTATCTGCTTCTGATAATACTGGGTTATTATTGTTACTTGCATCAGTCATTAAATGAATAGAATCAGTCCTATTCTTACGATTCTTTAGTACGTTACCAATATTTTCCCCGCCATGCTTATTACCGGTAAAATATAAAACTATCACCTCATTATTGGCAGTCTTAGCACATATAGTAGTGGTATAACAGCTGCGTCCTTTCTTATTTTGAGTACGTAATTTTTTATTGGCTACAGTAATTTCTAAAATTCTAGCTCTAGTATCATCAAGATTCAGTGAGCTACATTCGGCAGCCATTTCCAATAATACCCTGTAAATTTCAGCTCCACCACCTTCTTGCCAAACATCTAAATATTGTTGCCACAACGAGCTATATGATACAGGAACCCCGCTTAAACTTTGCAACCTAGATAAACGATAGAAGGGAGTACCGTAGGTCTTTTGTAACACTATTGCACTTTTGCTACTATTTGTCCATTTGTTGATATTCTTATTGTTCATAACTGTATAATCGCAAGCATTACAGCGTAACGTTTTCTTTACATATCTGTTGACTGTAATTGGAGCATTACCTGTAAATTGTAGCAATTTTCTAGCTTCACTATTATAGAGTTTACCATTATCACAGTGAGGACAGCTATCACCACTACAAAAATTCTCAGGAGCTAAATAGCTGGTATTTGCATCCTGATAATCATCAAATCCATATTTACCTTGCCAATTACTGCGATCTCTCTTCTTGGACTCATCGTACTCTTCTTCATTACCACCATTCTTATTATCAGATTCACTCGGTGGTTCTTTTAATGAATCTGAACTATCTTTTTTTTGTTATCTGCCTTAAAACCAATCATCATCTCCTTAAGCTTATTTATACTGATGTTTGATGATGCTAGCTTGTCTATTAGTTCGTTACAAAATTTCACAAGTTCTATCACCGCTTGCTGATCATCTCCTGTTAATGAACTTGCCTTAATATGTTGTATTAGTTCTTCTCGTTCCTCAGCACTTAAGGTCGCTACTTTTGGCTTTTTCATTTTGATTCATTCATTACGTTTAATAATTGAAATGTTATAGTATAACTGATAGTTTTTCAACCAGTTTTTTTACTAATCGGTGATATTTGCATAGTAGGAACCCAAATTTATAAAATAAATTCATACTACCAAAAAAATTTAATAGAGTTATGCAGTTTTGCTGCAAGTATACCTATTAAGTAGCTATACTTTATTGTCTTGTTGCCATTTCCTTTGTTTAGGCTATAAAGTAATCTTTAACTATAAATAAAGGCGATAAAATAATGATATTTATGAAACCAAAAAACGTAAGCTCAACAGTTGTGGGGGGGCTGTCTATCATTGGACGGATTGTGGGAGCAATAGGAGAAGGGCTTGGATATTTTACTACCCCCTATAATGATACCACTAATGTTGTATCGGTAAATAATCAAACTGAGGAAGAAAAAGTATTATCTTGGACTCAACCTACAGGAGCGTCAATGGCTGCTTTGGTAGTTGTCGTAGCTATTGTTGGTTGTTTATACAAGATATGCTTTTATCAGGAGGTAGGCGATAGCAAAACTGACTCTACGGAGAAATCTTTATCTGACCGTCAGGAATATAATGAACAGGAAAGCATAAATATTTCTATGGTCAACTTGCAGTTAACTGACCATGATAGTAATTACGACTCTTTGTTATCTATACCACAAACTAGTCGTAATTATCCGGATATAGTAATTTCTCATATTATACCTAACTTGCAGTCAGACTCAGGGGTATCTAACCATAGTAATGGTGAAGAATCTTTGATAGATAGTATATCAGCAAGTCAAGAAGCAGATTTGATGGGTGTAATATATAACTAACTAACCTGAGCAGTACTACTTCGTCATCACGAGGAGCCGCAAAGAGGCGATGCGGCAATCCAGCAATTATACCAACAAAAATCAAGCTGTTTATTTGGATCATCACGCCACTTCATGGCTCGTGATGACGGACATTCGTTTCTATAACCTAATGCTTTCTATCATTAGTTACGATTTTTAAACTGCCCTGGAGGAACTTATTAAAAATTAAGTTGAATATAAACTATTAACAATATAATATAGGAGCGTTGAAATTAGATAAGATAAAATGATTAATATTACTTTTCCAGATGGATCGCAAAAGCAATTTACAAAAAATATTACAGGGCTGGAGATAGCTAGTCAAATCTCTACTTCTCTAGCAAAAGATGCTTTGGTTATTGAGGTAAATAATGAGCTAAAGGACTTAAGTTTGCCTATAGAATCTGATTGTAATTTGAGGATTTTAACCTATAAAGATTCTGAATGCTTAGAGGTAATACGTCATGATGCTGCTCATATAACGGCGGAAGCAGTTAAAGAATTATTTCCAAATGTCCAAGTGACCATAGGTCCAGCTATCGAAAATGGCTTTTTTTATGATTTTGCCAAGGAGCAACCTTTTTCATCGGAAGATTTGCTGAAGATAGAAGCAAAAATGCATGAGATTGTTAAAAGAAATGAGAAAATTACTAGAGAAGTATGGAACCGTGATCAAGCCATAGAATTCTTTAAATCAATTGGTGAACATTATAAAGCCGAGATAATTTCAGAAATTTCAGCAAGTGAGGATATTACCTTATACCGGCAAGGTAATTTTATTGATCTGTGCCGTGGTCCACATGCTCCATCAACTGGCTTCATTAAACATTTTAAATTAATGAAAGTGGCAGGTGCATATTGGCGAGGTGATAGCAAAAATCCTATGCTACAAAGAATCTATGGTACAGCTTGGGCGACAAAAGAGCAGTTAGACAATTATCTTTATATGCTTGAAGAGGCAGAGAAACGTGATCATAGGAAATTAGGTCGGGAACTTGATTTATTCCACTTGCAGGAAGAAGCTCAAGGTATGGTATTTTGGCATGATAAGGGCTGGAGTATATATCGTACTATTGAACAATATATCAGAAATAAAATCAGAAAAATGGGATATATTGAGGTAAAAACTCCTGTACTTGCTGATAAAAGTTTATGGGAAGCTTCTGGTCATTGGGAGAAATTTAGAGAAGACATGTTTGCTCTAAATCTTGCTGATGATAAAACACTAGCCATGAAACCGATGAATTGCCCATGTCATGTGCAGATTTTTAAGCAGGGTATCAAAAGTTATCGAGACTTACCATTACGTATGTCTGAATTTGGCTTATGTCATAGAAATGAAGCATCTGGTGCACTGCATGGCTTGATGAGAGTAAGGGCTTTTCAGCAAGATGATGCCCATATTTTCTGCACTGAGGAACAAATTAACAGTGAGACAGTAAAATTTTGTAACCTTTTAACTGAGATTTATAAAGATTTTGGTTTTTCTGATATTAAAATTAAATTCTCAGATCGCCCTAAGGTGCGGGCTGGCAGTGATGAAGTTTGGGATAAAGCTGAAAATTCCCTAAAAAATGCTGTAAAAGAAGCTGGTTATTCTTACATACTAAATCCTGGTGATGGTGCATTTTATGGACCAAAGCTAGATTTCTGCCTTAAAGATTCAATCGGTAGAGAATGGCAATGTGGTACTCTACAAGTTGATTTTGTTCTGCCGGAGCGTCTTGATGCTCACTATATTGCAGCAAACGGTGAGAAAAAAAGACCAGTAATGTTGCATAGGGCTGCTCTTGGTTCTTTTGAACGGTTTATTGGAATATTAATTGAAGAATATGCAGGACGCTTCCCTTTATGGTTAGCTCCTGTGCAAGTAGCTATTGCCACCATCACTAGCGATTTAAATGATTATGCAGTTGAGGTGCATAAATTATTGGTTAGTGAAGGCATAAGGTCAGATATTGATATTTCACCTGAAAAGATTAATTATAAAATACGTTGTTTTTCTAATGATAAAGTACCTATAATAGCTGTTGTTGGTAAACAAGAAATGGCAAATAATACTGTGACTATAAGACAACTGGGATCTGAACAACAAGAAATTATTTCTTTACAAAATCTAGTAAAGCTTGTGAAAGATCAGAATACCCGCTATTTAACGTAAGTGGTATCTTGAATAGTTGAGGGTATAGCTAACTTGATTAGTATTACACCAAATTCACAGACGTCATTGCGAGGAGCTACTTTAGTAGCGACGAAGCAATCCATAAAAGTGATTAGAAATGGATTGCAACTACACTCACGTGGTCTCGCTAATAGACGAGAGTAATGCTAATCGGGTTAATTATATGCTCAATTTGAGTGATAATACAATTTTATTTTAACAATAATTATGGAGAAGTTTTATTTCTGGAGTTAAGAATAGTAATTTTCCGAAGGCTAATAGGGAAATTAGGGCTAGTCAAGTTCGTTTAGTCGGTGAGAATGGTGAGATGCTTGGCATCGTCAGTATCAAGGAAGCTTTGGAGTACGCTGAAAAGGTTGCTTTAGATTTGGTGGAAATTTCACCAAATGCTGAACCTCCTGTCTGTAAAGTTTTAAATTTTGGTAAGTTTAAATATGATAGTAAAAAGCGTGTCCAAGACTCCAGAAAAAAACAAAAAGTTGTTGTTCTTAAAGAAATGAAGTTTAAACCAAATATTAGTCAGGGTGATTTCGATGTAAAACTTCGTAAAATCAAAGACTTTTTGAAGGAAGGTGATAAAGTAAAAATCTCCTTATGGTTCAAAGGTAGAGAGATTATCCATAACGATATTGGTATGAAGTTGTTTGACCGCATATTGTTAGAACTAGAGGGGGTAGCTAAGATTGATTCTGCTCCTAAAATGGAAGGTAAACAGATAATTATGTTAGTCAGCCCTAATACCGTAAAAATACCAACGAACTAATTAGAACTAAATATTATGCCAATTAAGATTCTTATGCCTGCTCTATCCCCAACTATGACTGAAGGGAATATTGCTAAATGGCTAAAAAAAGAAGGAGATAAGGTTGTCCCAGGGGATGTTATAGCAGAAATAGAGACAGATAAAGCTACTATGGAAGTGGAAGCTGTAGAAGAAGGGACTTTTGCTAAAATAATTGTACCACAAGGTACAGAGAATGTAGCCGTCAATTCACTTATCGCTGTATTACTTGAAGATGGTGAAGATATAAGCTTATTGGATAGTTTTATAGCAAGTAGTGATAATGTTTCTAAATCAGCTGAAAAGCCAGTAACATTGATAGAAGAAAGTAAACCAGTTAATATAAGTCAAGAAAAAGACACTGAGAGGGCTTCTAATAGAGTGTATGCCTCGCCTTTGGCTAGAAGATTGGCAGCTATTGATCATATCGATTTGTCAAATATTCAAGGTAGTGGACCACATGGCAGAATAATTAAAAAAGATGTATTATCCTACTTAGTGCAACCAACAAATAGTGGTAAGATTGGGGCGGTGAACAGAAATCACGAGGAGTACAGATCAGTTCCCAATAATAATATCCGTAAAATCATCGCTAAACGTTTGCTTGAATCTAAACAAACCATCCCGCATTTCTATCTTTCAATAGAATGTAATATGGACAAGCTATTTGATATTAGAGAAGATATCAATAAATCGCTTATGGAAGAGAGTAAAATTAGAATTTCTGTCAATGATTTTGTTATTTTAGCAGTAGCCAAAGCTCTAAAAGTTGTACCGGAAGCAAATGCCAGTTGGGATGAATCTGCTATTCGATACTATAATAATGTTGATGTATCAGTTGCTGTAGCAGTCGATAATGGTCTTATAACACCTGTCGTCAGAAATGCTGATCAAAAAGATTTGGTGACATTATCACGCGAATTACAAACTCTTATAAAAAAAGCCCGGGATAATAAATTAACTCCTGAAGAATTTCAAGGAGGAGGGTTTTCCGTCTCTAACCTAGGTATGTACGGTGTTAAGAACTTTAATGCTATAATAAATCCACCACAAAGCTGTATCCTAGCAATAGGAGCCAGCTCAAAACGTCCAATTGTTGACAATGATCAGATAAAAGTTGCTACTATCATGGATGTTACTCTTTCTTCTGATCACAGAGTTGTTGATGGGGCTGTTGGGGCTAAATTTCTAGCTTCATTCAAAAAATTTATAGAGAGTCCTGCGTTGATGCTTATATAGTTAACCTGATTAGCATTTATCCATAGTAAACTAAGTCATTGCAAGGAGTGCGTAAGCACTACGAAGCAATGTTAAGTTGTCATTCTTAGCAACGGCGGGAACTAGATACCTGCGTTCGCAGGTATGACACAAAATAGGGATTGCTTCGTTGCTACTAAAGTGGCTCCTCGCAATGACAACATTTTGCTATGAGTAAACTAATCGGGTTAGCTATAGATAATTAATTGATTTGCACCATATCCTCTCACCATAACTTAAAACTTAAATTATAGAATAAATTATGAGCTTTTCTGATAATCTAGCCAAAATCTTAAATAAATATGAGGAATTATCGAAAAAACTAACTACTGGTTTAGTCGGAGAAGAATTTATAAAAGCCTCAAAGGAATATGCTGGGCTAGAGCCAATTGTTCAAACAATTAATGAATATAATAAGTCTACATCCGAATTACGCGATATCAAAGAAATGGCACAAGAATCAGATTTAGACCATGATACACAATCGATGATATATGATGAAATACATCGTTTAGAAGCCCTAATGCCCAAACTAGAAAGGGCAGTAAAACTCTCTTTGTTACCAAAAGACGAAGCTGATACAAAAAATGCTATTATTGAGGTAAGAGCTGGTAGCGGTGGAGAAGAAGCCGCTTTATTTGCTGCAACTTTATTTAATATGTATCACAGATATGCCGAATTAAAAAGCTGGCGTTTTGAAATATTATCAATCTCAGATACTGGTATTGGTGGGTATAAAGAAGCGTCAGCACTAATTCAAGGACGAGATGTGTTTTCCAAACTTAAATTTGAATCAGGTGTACACCGAGTGCAAAGAGTTCCTGAAACTGAGTCAAGTGGTAGGATACATACTTCTGCGGCTACCGTTGCTGTCTTGCCTGAAGCAGAGGATGTCGATGTTAAAATCGATGACAAAGATTTACGAATTGACACATATCGGGCATCTGGTGCTGGCGGACAACATGTCAATACCACCGAATCAGCGGTAAGGATTACCCATTTACCAACTGGTATTGTCGTTGCCTTGCAAGATGAAAAATCACAGCATAAAAATAAAGCTAAAGCTATGAAAATTCTTCGTTCTAGAGTTTATGAAGCAGAGCGATACAAAAAAGATATGGAAAGAGCCGAAGTGCGTAAAGGTCAAGTTGGTTCTGGTGACAGATCGGAAAGAATCCGTACCTATAACTTTCCACAAGGCAGAGTTTCTGACCATAGAATTAACTTAACTCTCTATAAAATAGAAGATGTGGTAAAAAACGGGCAGTTAGACGAATTTATTGAAGCTTTAATATCGGCTGATGAGGCAAAAAAACTTTCGGAAGTTTAAAGATATAGCTAGTCCGTATACTTGCAGCAAAACTGCATAACTCTATCTAATTTTTTTGTTAGTATAAAATTTATTTTATAAATTTGGGTTCCTACTATGCAAATACCATCAATTACTATTGAGCAAGTAGCTCAGCAATTTAAAGCCTGGCGTCAAACTAAAACTAACAAGTTTGATCCCATACCAAACCATCTAAAGGAATTAGTTCGCCAGCTACTCCATCACTATTCTTGCAAAGATATAGCCAAACATCTCAATATTAATAAAACAATAATTAGTTCAATTCAACGTATACTTGCAGCAAAACTGCAACAAGATATTAATTTCCTTCCATTTCAACTAGTAAATTCTATAGATAGTCTCCCCGTCAAAAGTCTAGAAGGATAATATATAATATGGTTAGCGGGTAAAAATATCTAGATAATCCATAAGAAAATGCTATAATATTGGCAGAAACCTTATGGATTGTATGAATTATGCCGATAGAAGATATAATAAAATCCCAAAAACAAGGACAGCTTTTTGGTTATAAATTGACCGAAGAATTAAACCCTAATAACAAGTTATATAAATTAAGATCGTTAATAAATTGGACTGTTTTAGAGGAATGGTTATTGACAAATGTTAATATCAAGAAATTTGGTAGGAATCGCAGATGTCACAGGTTATTACTTGGAGTAACTATGCTGCAAGCGATGTATAACCTGTCAGATGCTGCAGCTGAAGAAGAGCTGAGAGAGAACGTATATTGGCAATATTTTTGTGGTTGGGAATATTTGCAGAAAGATGCTGAGATATCAGAAGCTAGTATACGAAGGTTTCGTGCTATATTAGGGGAAGAAGGATATAATGAGATATTAAAAGAATTAACAAGAATTGGTTGCAAAGTCGGAGTGCTTAAAAAAAAAGACTTAGCATCGATAATCGTTGATACTACAGTACAAATTAAGAATATTAAGTATCCTCATGATGTGTATTTGATGGATAAGGCAAGAATAGAGCTAGTAAAGTTATGTCATACTTTAGGCATTAAGTTACATGAGACATATGCCAAGCAATATAAAAAAGACATAGTAAAATTATGGAAATATAAGGATAATAGTAAAGCCAAAAAACGTAAGAAGGTAATGCAACATTTAAAGATATTGCTGGGTCGTTTAATAAGAATATGTCAGCGAGAAATAGCAAAAACAAAGTTAAGTTTGTCATTAAAGCAGCAAGAAATACTAAATAAGATTAAAAAGATTCAGGCACAATCTATACTGAGTAAAGCAGAGAAAGGTATACTTGCAGCAAAACTGCATAACTCTATCTAATTTTTTGGCTCTGTCCAGAAAAGTGTGTAAATTTCGAGATAGGTTATATATAAAAATATAACAAAAAAGGAAATTACATGAATAAAAAAACAAATGAATCAATAAAGCAAGCAGTAGATTTATTAATAGATAATGATACAGATGTAAGCACAATACTGAAAGAAGGAGGATTATTAAAAGAATTGACCAAACGCTTGATAGAGAAGGCATTGCAGTCAGAATTGAATAATCATCTAGGCTATGATAAATACAGTCGTGTAGATAATGATAATGCTCGTAATGGTATAACTAGCAAAAAACTGATCTCCGAACATGGAGCGGTTGAGATAGAAGTACCAAGAGATAGGCGTAGTACCTTTGAACCAGCAATACTACCGAAAAGACAAAAACGTTTTGATGGTTTTGATGATAAAGTCTTATCATTATATGCTAAAGGTATGAGTGTATCTGATATTAAGGTTCAATTACAAGAGTTGTATAGTGTTGAAATAAGTGAGAGTTTAATCAGTCAGATCACCGATGATGTAATGGATGATGTAAAAGCTTGGCAGAGTAGACCGTTAGAAGAGATATATCCGATAGTATTTTTTGATTGTTTAGTAGTAAAAGTTAGGCAAGACAAAAGGATAATTAACAAGGCAATATATGTTGCATTAGGGATTGATTTATCTGGTAGAAAAGATATATTGGGATTATGGATCAGTGAAAATGAAGGGGCAAAATTTTGGCTTGGTAATTTTACTGAAATGAAAAATAGAGGATTAAAGGATATACTGATTGCCTGTAGTGATAATCTTACTGGTATGTCTGAGGCGATAGAAGCAGTTTATCCAAAAACAGAACATCAATTATGTATTGTACATCAGATTAGAAATAGTTTAAAATACGTATCATATAAAGATAGGAAGCAGGTGGCTAGCGATTTAAAGCCGATATATACTGCAGCAACGGAAGAACAAGCACATTTAGCTTTAGTATATTTTGAAGAAAAATGGAATAAACAATATCCACAAATTGCCAAATCATGGTATAATCATTGGGATAATTTAATGATTTTTCTAGGATATCCAGAGGCAATTAGAAAGGTAATTTATACCACTAATTCAGTTGAATCTGTTAATAGTCAATTGCGTAAAGTAACAAATAATAAGCGTGTTTTCCCTAGTGATAGTGCTGTTTTTAAAAGCTTATATTTGACAATTGACTATATGACCAAAAAATGGACTATGCCTATTCCCAACTGGAATGAAGCTATGGCTCATTTGATGATCAAATTTGAAGATAGGCTTAACAAAATTTAATGACCTATTTTGGAAATTTACACACTTTTCTGGACAGAGCCAATTTTTTTGTTAGTATAAAATTTATTTTATACATTTGGGTTCCTACTATGCAAATACCATCAATTACTGTTGAGCAAGTAGCTCAGCAATTTAAAGCCTGGCGTCAAACTAAAACTAACAAGTTTGATCCCATACCAAACCATCTAAAGGAATTAGTTCGCCAGCTACTCCATCACTATTCTTGCAAAGATATAGCCAAACATCTCAATATTAATAAAACAATAATTAGTTCAATTCAACAAGCCCATCAACCTTCCCTCAAAACTTCTCCTACCTCAACTTCAAATAAAGTTCTACAACACGATATTAATTTTCTCCCATTTCAACTAGTAAATTCTATAGATACTGATCCTGTGGCTACTCCCAAACAAAATTACTACACTTGCCACATTATTAAGCCAAATGGTACCAAGCTTATTATTCAAACACTAGAGCTAAAAACCATAATTCAAACATTTCTATGCTGCAACTAACCCCTCAGTCAGTTATTTTTGTTGCCACTATTGCCATCGACTTTCGTAAGGGTATCGATGGTTTAATAGCTGTTTGCAGACAAAAACTTTCTTCCAACCCTCTTAATGGTTCCTTGTTTTTATTCTATAATAAAAACAGAACTGCCATTAAAATTTTGTCCTTTGACGGTCAAGGCTTTTGGTTATGCTCTAAACGCCTATCCAAAGGTAAATTTACGGCAAAACTTTCCCCATCTGATAATTCATCTTATCAGATTTGTTATAGAACCTTACACATTCTTATTCATAATGGCGATCCTAGTTCTGCCAAACTCTCCAATGATTGGCTTCCTGTCATTTAAGCTGCCGTCTCGATTAATTCCGTATTATTTATATATCTTGCATAGGCAAAAGGTGTATAATTCGTAGGATGCTTCTTTGCTTTGCTACTCTGCTCTTGCAGCCAATTTAAATATTTAAATGCATTGATCCCGTTCTCACTACAAGTCTTTACTATACTATACAGACCACTATGTATCTCAGCACTATTGATTGTTTTAAAGAATAATGAATTCTTCCTTTGTAAAATAATGGTACGTAGTGACCTCTCAGCCCAATTATTATCAAGACTGCTAACTGGAATTTTCAAAAATTGCGTCAAACCTTCTTTATTATTTAACCAATATTTCATAGCTTGCCCAAACCTACTATTAGGCTCAACTTTCTTGTCGTTAAATAATTCGTCTATTTTGTTATATATGTTTTCTATATATTTACTGCTATGTTCCTGATGGTACTTCAGCTTTTCCTCAAGGCTCATCTCTTTACATTGATGTTCATTATGGTAAATCCCACCAGTTTGTTTGAGAAAATATCCGCATTCTTCAGGATAGTATGGTTCATTATCTGTAAATTTCCTCTGTCCATGTGATAAACAGTTGATCATAATTATTATTGCTAGTAATTCTTTATCTGCTTCTGATAATACTGGGTTATTATTGTTACTTGCATCAGTCATTAAATGAATAGAATCAGTCCTATTCTTACGATTCTTTAGTACGTTACCAATATTTTCCCCGCCATGCTTATTACCGGTAAAATATAAAACTATCACCTCATTATTGGCAGTCTTAGCACATATAGTAGTGGTATAACAGCTGCGTCCTTTCTTATTTTGAGTACGTAATTTTTTATTGGCTACAGTAATTTCTAAAATTCTAGCTCTAGTATCATCAAGATTCAGTGAGCTACATTCGGCAGCCATTTCCAATAATACCCTGTAAATTTCAGCTCCACCACCTTCTTGCCAAACATCTAAATATTGTTGCCACAACGAGCTATATGATACAGGAACCCCGCTTAAACTTTGCAACCTAGATAAACGATAGAAGGGAGTACCGTAGGTCTTTTGTAACACTATTGCACTTTTGCTACTATTTGTCCATTTGTTGATATTCTTATTGTTCATAACTGTATAATCGCAAGCATTACAGCGTAACGTTTTCTTTACATATCTGTTGACTGTAATTGGAGCATTACCTGTAAATTGTAGCAATTTTCTAGCTTCACTATTATAGAGTTTACCATTATCACAGTGAGGACAGCTATCACCACTACAAAAATTCTCAGGAGCTAAATAGCTGGTATTTGCATCCTGATAATCATCAAATCCATATTTACCTTGCCAATTACTGCGATCTCTCTTCTTGGACTCATCGTACTCTTCTTCATTACCACCATTCTTATTATCAGATTCACTCGGTGGTTCTTTTAATGAATCTGAACTATCTTTTTTTTGTTATCTGCCTTAAAACCAATCATCATCTCCTTAAGCTTATTTATACTGATGTTTGATGATGCTAGCTTGTCTATTAGTTCGTTACAAAATTTCACAAGTTCTATCACCGCTTGCTGATCATCTCCTGTTAATGAACTTGCCTTAATATGTTGTATTAGTTCTTCTCGTTCCTCAGCACTTAAGGTCGCTACTTTTGGCTTTTTCATTTTGATTCATTCATTACGTTTAATAATTGAAATGTTATAGTATAACTGATAGTTTTTCAACCAGTTTTTTTACTAATCGGTGATATTTGCATAGTAGGAACCCAAATTTATAAAATAAATTCATACTACCAAAAAAATTTAATAGAGTTATGCAGTTTTGCTGCAAGTATACGCTAGTCCCCCCGTCAAAAGTCTAAAGATACAACATCTGCTATGTTTAAACAAAAAGGATGTCATTCCTGCGTAGGCAAGAATCTATAATATCTCAGGGTTTTTTGTCGACTATTTTAGATAGTCTCCCCGTCAAAAGTGCAAAAAATTAAAAAATTAGCAGCTTAGCAAAAAATTTTTTGTATAAAATTTTAGAGTTTAATTCTTTTGATGTAAATTTTTAATATAAAAAGATGATTTCTAGAAATTTTTTGCACGATGATTTGTTAACGATTTTGTAATCGTTTGATTAATTTTCTTTTATTGAGTCATTTTTATGTAGAAAAATTTGTTTTGAGCAGGTGATTAGCAATACACCGTAAGTTCAATCCTACAGCGGAAATTAACGGATTTATTATATCTCCTATTACTCCTTTTAAGTAATTTCTGCCAACTCTACCATAATGCTTAAGGTGTCCTATTATCGGCTCTATAGCACTTCTTCTCTTGATCATTGCCTTATCATCTGAGGATAGCTTCTTCTTGCAATATGGGCTATACACCTTGTCTTTTTCTTTAAAATTATTCCCCTTATAGCCTAAATCAACAAATGTCCTGGCTATTCCCACTCCTGTTAATTTCTTTACAACCTCTACAGTCTGCGATAATGTATGACCATCATATGGATTGCCATGAAATGATTTGGCCGCTAATACAAAATTACCTCGACCACTTACTGCTATCGAAACCTTGTTACCAAACTCATAGGGTTTGTTTAATTTCCCTTTACCTATGCACTCTACCTCCGGTGCGTGAAAACTATATAATACTTTATTATCCTCCTTATATCGCTCTTTCTCTGCTTTACTCAGTATAGATTGTGCCTGAATCTTTTTAATCTTATTTAGTATTTCTTGCTGCTTTAATGACAAACTTAACTTTGTTTTTGCTATTTCTCGCTGACATATTCTTATTAAACGACCCAGCAATATCTTTAAATGTTGCATTACCTTCTTACGTTTTTTGGCTTTACTATTATCCTTATATTTCCATAATTTTACTATGTCTTTTTTATATTGCTTGGCATATGTCTCATGTAACTTAATGCCTAAAGTATGACATAACTTTACTAGCTCTATTCTTGCCTTATCCATCAAATACACATCATGAGGATACTTAATATTCTTAATTTGTACTGTAGTATCAACGATTATCGATGCTAAGTCTTTTTTTTTAAGCACTCCGACTTTGCAACCAATTCTTGTTAATTCTTTTAATATCTCATTATATCCTTCTTCCCCTAATATAGCACGAAACCTTCGTATACTAGCTTCTGATATCTCAGCATCTTTCTGCAAATATTCCCAACCACAAAAATATTGCCAATATACGTTCTCTCTCAGCTCTTCTTCAGCTGCAGCATCTGACAGGTTATACATCGCTTGCAGCATAGTTACTCCAAGTAATAACCTGTGACATCTGCGATTCCTACCAAATTTCTTGATATTAACATTTGTCAATAACCATTCCTCTAAAACAGTCCAATTTATTAACGATCTTAATTTATATAACTTGTTATTAGGGTTTAATTCTTCGGTCAATTTATAACCAAAAAGCTGTCCTTGTTTTTGGGATTTTATTATATCTTCTATCGGCATAATTCATACAATCCATAAGGTTTCTGCCAATATTATAGCATTTTCTTATGGATTATCTAGATATTTTTACCCGCTAACCATATTATATATTATCCTTCTAGACTTTTGACGGGGAGACTAGATATAGTTATGCTCATAGGATTAGGTGATAAAGAACATAACGATTGTAAGTTGTCATTCCCGCGAAGGCGGGAATCTAGATACCTGCTTTCGCAGGTATGACACAAAGTTTGTATCACCTAATTCAATAGGTTTCACTATATCATAGTTTTGGCAGCTTTTATGCCAGAATTCTTAGCATCTTTTGGATCGGAAATTTCACTATGAAAAACTATTTTACTACCGTCAAAATTGGCAAGCATAAACTCTGTGTGAATAACCTTATCAGCTATACTCAAATCATTTAAGTATATATATGTTGAATAAGCAGCTATAGGGGTTCTACAATCTGCATCTAAATATTCTAAGAATGCTCTTCCCGCCTGCATTAGCTCCCATGTTTCAAGATGGTTAATTTTATTACATATTTCCTGCATTTTGTGATCATTTTTTCTTATCTCTATTGCTATAACCCCTTGTCCTACAGATGGTAACATCTCTTTTGTATCTATTAAGTGGCAATATTGTGCATCAAATAGCCCCAATCTTTTCAAACCACTATAAGCTAGAATGGTCGCATCAACATCACCTTGCATTAATTTCTTTATTCTTGAATCAACATTTCCTCTAAAAGTGACAATTTGTAAATCAGGTCTTTTTCTTTGTATTAGGACTTTTCTACGTACTGAAGATGTACCAACTTTGCTGGCAAAAGGCAATTCTTCTATTGATTTATAGTTCAAGCAGATAAATACGTCTCGAGCATCTTCTCTCTCAAGTACGGCACATATCATCAATTCTGACGGTATTTTGCAAGGTATATCTTTTAAAGAATGTACAGCTAAGTCAATTTCTTCGTTTATAAGAGCAGTTTCTATTTCTTTTAAGAATAAAGCCTTACCACCTATGTCATACAAATTTTTATCCTTAATCAAATCACCAGAGGTAACTATTGGTACTATTTCATAATTTATCTGTGGATAATGAATTTTAATTTGCTCAATTACTAAATCTGTCTGAATCAAAGCCAGAGGGCTTCTCCTAGTGCCTATTTTTATTACCTTCTTCATTGTGGTCAGTATGTTATATTAACTACGACATCACCATTCTTTAAAACTTGATTTGTTAATGAAAATTCCTCGACAAATTCTATTTTATGAGAAGATGTAACATTTTTAAGGTCTATCGTTAAATCATTAGGAAGTTTTTCTCCTATAATTTCTAGTACCTTAATATCAGCTTTGACTGACAGATTCTTTTCTGCTTTAGCTTTTCTAACCAAATCTAGTATTTTAATAAGTCTATCAGGCTGAATTTGCTCTACCGGGAAAGATAAATTTTTGATTTGAGACCAATTACCCCGTGTATGTATAGATTTTTTACTATATAAAATTTGCCAAATTTCTTCTGTTATATGTGGCAAGAAAGGGGCTAATAATTTGAGTAAAATTTTTATTGAATGATATAAGGTTATTATAGCACTATATTGCCCTTTATTATCTGAGCCATCCATATTATAAGCCCGGGTTTTAGTGATTTCCAGGTAATTATCACAAAATATTGACCAAAAAAACTTTTCTATCAAGTCCATAGCATTGGTATATTCATAGTTTTGCATATCTGATTCAACTTTGCTTACTAACTCAAATAGCTTCACTATTAACCATTGGTCAAACTTGTGGCAAATTTTGTTTTCTATATCAGAAATTTGGGTGTCTTTATCTAATGGGTCTAATTTATCAAAATGAATAGCTGCAAATTTACAAGCATTCCATAATTTATTAACAAGCCTCTTACCATTTTTCATTACATCTTCAGAGTAAACAGTGTCTGCCCCAAGCCTAGATTTAGAAGTCCAATAACGCATGACATCAGCACCGTATTGCTCTAGCAATTTTTGTGGTACAATAATATTTCCTTTAGATTTTGACATTTTGCTACGATCGAATGCAAGGCACCATCCACTAATCATAATGTTTTTCCAAGGCAGGGTATTTTCATGCAGCTGGGCTTTAAGTATTGTATAAAAAGCCCATGTCCTGATAATTTCATGAGCTTGCGGACGTAAGTCAGCTGGAAATAATTTGTGGTGACGCTCAGCATCTACGTTAAACTTTTCAGATATACCGTGACTACTTAATTGTGGTGAGATTGCACTGGTAGCCCAAGTATCCATAACGTCATAATCTGGCTCTATTTCTTCTCGCGAATAGCCAATTGGTAAATCTTGGGTGGGGTCTACTGGCAATTGTGTTATATCTGGAAATATAGCTTTGCCTACTTCACCAATTCTTTTCGAATACCAGACAGGGAATGGCACACCAAAATAGCGTTGACGACTTATACACCAATCCCATGATAGGCTATTTATCCAGTTCTCAAGCCTAATTTTCATATTCTGGGGATACCAATTAATCTCATTTGCCCGTTGCATTAAAATATCTTTATGTTTTATCGTGCGAACAAACCATTGGGGTGTTGTAAGTATCTCTAGTGGTGCACCTGAACGTTCAGCACATTTTACTGTTTGAGTAATTTCTACTTGTTTAACTAATAAATTTTTCTCTTTTAAAACTTCTATAATTTTACTTCTAGCGTCTTTTATTTTTAAACCATTTATCTGATTATAAGAGAAGGAATTTGATAATTCGGCTGGGAAATTTATCATACCTTTTTTATCTATAATAATTTTCATAGGTAAATTATGAGTTCTCCACCAAATTATGTCGGTTGTGTCACCAAAAGTACAACACATAACAAGCCCGGTTCCTTTATCTATTTGAACTAACTCATCTGCTAGAATAGGTACTTTAACATCAAATAGCGGTGTTATGGCAAATTGACCTTGTAGTTGTTTATATCTATCATCATTCGGGTTATAAAAGATCGCAACGCAAGCTGGTAGCAGTTCTGGTCTAGTGGTAGCAATAATAATCTTCTCACCCT
The DNA here is from genome assembly GCF_964030975.1 of Candidatus Tisiphia endosymbiont of Hybos culiciformis. NCBI lineage: Bacteria > Pseudomonadati > Pseudomonadota > Alphaproteobacteria > Rickettsiales > Rickettsiaceae > Candidatus Tisiphia > Candidatus Tisiphia endosymbiont of Hybos culiciformis. The sequence goes on along the minus strand of NZ_CAXIQH010000001.1, from coordinate 1,872,367 downwards.
GATTGGTCTGAAAAATTATATCATTCATCATTGAAGTTTTTTCTTGGTCTTCGATGTCAGCTTGTGCTAAAGCCGTTTGATCAACTGGATCCCACAACATTGGTTGATTATTGCGGTAAATTTCTCCTTTATCGACTAAGTCTAAAAATGACATTTGTGATATTTTTTGTGATAACGGATTAATTGTCTGATACTCTAAAGTCCAATCAACCGATAAAGCCATTTGATTAAATAATGAGCGAAATTTTTCTTCCTCAGAAATAACGACTTCTTTACATATTTCAATAAATTGCTCTCTTGCCATACTAGCTGCTTTTAGCTGCTTTTGTTTTTCAACTAAACGTTCGGTAGGCAAGCCATTATCATCAAAACCGATTGGATAAAAAATATTTTTACCTAGCATCCGTTTAAAACGGACGATGAAATCTGCCTGAGTATAGCTATAAACATGCCCTATATGCAGCTGTCCTGAGACTGTTGGTGGTGGAGTATCTACTACAAAACTATTTTCTCTTGTTTCATTTTTATCCCAAAGATAAATTTTTTGTTCTTGCCAAAATTGTTGCCATTTTCTTTCGCTTTCACTAAAGCTATAATCTTTTGGAAATTCGGTCATAATAATATCCTAATTATATAGGGAGTGTTGCTAACTAACCTGAATTCGATATATAGCTAACTCTGGTTAGCATTACGCCGTCATTGCGAAGAGACCGAAGGTCGACTAAGCAATCCATAAAAGTGACCAAAAATGGATTGCTTCGTTACCACTAAAGTGCCTCCTCGCAATGACGTTTGTGAGTTTGGTATAATACTAATCGAGTTAGCTATAACAAGTTATGCCAAATTCGGTTATATTTGTGAATATAGCAGATTTTTATGATCCACTAATAGCAATATCATTATTTTTGTGGTACTGCTCATTTTTTTAACCGAGATATATCATAAATTAATAGTAATGCCAAATAAATTTCTCCTAAGTCTTAGTTTAATGAGGCTGCAAAATCCTACTGGCTATTTGCTGGTATTTTTCTCAGCATGCTTTGGGACACTTCTTAACAATATTGCCATATATAGTTTGCTAAAATTACTATTCTTATTCTTTATCGGAAGTATCATTACCAGGGGAGCTGGTAGTGTGCTTAACGATATTTTTGACAAAGATTTTGATAAACATGTTTTACGAACAAAAAATAGACCTTTAGCTAATGGAGCATTGAATGTAAGTGACGCGATGATTTTGTTAACTATATTATCAATTATTTCCTTGACCATTTTATTGTCATTAAATAAAACTGCAATTTGCTTAGGGTTCTTTTCCTTTATCTTGATCGTTTTATATCCGCTAATGAAGAGAATTACTTTCTTCCCGCAAATATTTCTAGGATTAACATTTAATGCAGTGTTGATTGGCAATAGTGCGGTAACTGATAAAATATCAATAGAAGCTGTTATTATGTATATTGCCTGCTGTTTTTGGACTATCGGTTATGATACTATTTATGGTTTTATGGATATAGAGGACGATAAAAAGATTAATGTCAAATCAATGCCAATATTGTTAGAAAAGAAAAATTATAAACTGCATTTATATGTTTATTATACCGTTTTTATAATATTATTCATAGTTGCTAACATTATAGCGACCCATCACCTTAATTATATAGCTATCCTTTGTGCTTATATGATGCTGATTTGGCAGGTAGTAACATTAGAAATTTCAGAACCACAAAACTGCCTTATTAGATTTAAAAATAACAATTATGTTGGCTTGATTTTGGTCTTGGGTTCGTTAGACTTAACTATAGTATAATTTTAAATATTTTACACATAACTCACGGTAATTTAAAAATTGCAGAAAAGTACAAGACGTCATTGCGAGGAGCCAAAGGCGACGAAGCAATCCAATACATTGGCTTACCTATATCTAATTTACTGGATTGCTTCGTCGCCACTAAAGTGGCTTCTCGCAATGACGGTGGTACCCTTAACAAAATCATTTGTGTGTAATGGTAAACATAGTACCCTACATTTTTTATTCTATCGTAAAAATAGCAAAAAATTATAAGGATATTATGCTACACAAGCGTCATTGCGAGGAGTGTGTAAGCACGACGAAGCAATCCACTTCTGGTCTTTTGGATTGCTTCGTCGCCTAAAGTGGCTCCTCGCAATGACAGTTAGAGATCGGTTTTTTTCCTTAAATTGATACATTATGTCGAATTACACTTTCACTACAAAATAAAAAATGTAGTGTACTATGAATGGTAAACCTCGTAATGACGCCAGGTTTGTGTTTTCCCTATAACTTATTAAATGCCATGCATAAGGGTGAATATTCTTTTAGTATGCCCTACATCTAAAATTAATCTCACTGTCAAAATTACCGATGCTTATTTACCCAAAGATTTCTGAGACTGAGAATGAGCTTGTTGTTCAATATTTACAGCTCTTGATGTAATTTGTTGCTTGATGCCAAGATCTACTACATGCTCATACTTCATGCCATTATTTAACAATGTATGACCAAGTTGATTTACTACTTCTACATCCTCTTTAGAAAACTTATTAACGATTGATTCTGTAATTTCATATAAGAACCTCCACGATAGCTCAACCTTCTCTTTTAGAGTTAGCTTCTTGGTATTATTATTTGCCTTATTAAATGGTGCGTTAAATTCTTCTGCATTATTGGAATCCTTGACAAGCATACTAACAGATGCTTTCTTGCTCTTTTTATAAACAAAGAACATAATAAACACTAAAAATAGACCTGCTACAACGATTATCAAATTAGTATTTTGCATAAGATTCTCCATCTAAAATTAAATCTTAGAAATTTAATCAACAACTATAAAACTTCTAAATCATCTAACCTTGTTTAGCTTTAAACCTTTTAATTTTCTTGTTTATTACAAGAATTTTACCTTTTCTTTTTACAACCTGACAATCTTTATCTCTTTTCTTTAGAGATTTTAACGAACTCACAACTTTCATATAAAAACTATCCTTTAATATTATTTAACAAAAATTTTAAAAGTGATAACTCAACTTTTTAAACATTTCTACTATCTTAAATTAAGAACGGTAATAGTAATACTTTCCTCAATTTTGTCAACAAAATTCTTCATGAAGGGGGGTGCTTGTAACAGGAATCTTGACAATTAACAATATTAATTGATAATGAGTCCTTTTCTAATTCTAAAAGGTAAGTTGTGATAAAAAAAATAATTTTTGCTATTATAATAAATTATATTATTTGTTTATCTTCTTATGCTGAACAGGTTCTTCATACAGTATGGGGTGATTCAATAGTTAATGATCCAATAATAGAGGAATTAATACAAAGTAAAGCTATGCAAAGAATAAAAGAAATTGATCAATCTGGTCCGCCCCCTTATTTGGAATTAATGCCGTTTTTTAGTCGCTATGATCACAGTATAGGAGTATTTGTTTTATTACAAAAAGCAGGTGTCCCAAAAATCGAACAAATAGCCGGCTTGTTACATGACGTTTCTCATACTGTTTTTTCTCATTTGGGAGATAATTTATTTTATCAACCAAATAGCAGACTCTCTTATCAGGATACTATTCATTTATGGTTTCTAAAAAAAATGGATATTGAAAAAATTATCAGTAAATATAACATTTCTATTAGTGAACTAGACCCTGATAACCCCAAGTACGTAGCATTAGAATCCCCTTTACCTTCACTTTGTGCAGATCGTATCCAATATAATATTCACACAGGGGTTATTCTTGAAAAAATTTCAAAAATTGACGCAAAGGAAATTGTCGAAAATTTACAATTTAAACATAATAAATGGTTCTTTACAGATACTGTGCTTGCTAAAAAATTTGCTATGCTCTCTTTAGATTTTACTTGGGAATTCTGGGGTAGCGAATGGAATGCTGTAATTTATGATTGCTTCGTTAAGATTTTAAAGCGTGCTGTAGATATCAATCTTATCACTAAAGGTGAGTTACATTTTGGTATAGATAAGCAAGTTTTAACGAAACTTCAAATGAGTAAAGATTTTAAGTTACAAAAGTTATTTAAGGAATATCTTCACAAAATTAGAACATTTTCAATAGTAGAATTTGGCAAAGGACAAATAAATATTAAACCAAAATTTAGAGGTATAGATCCTACAATATATTATAACGGAAGATACCAATTATTATCAAAGATAGATAAAAATTTTAGTCATAACTTTAATATGGTTAAAGAGTGGTGCCAAAAAGGTTATGGAATTAGTTACAGTAATAATGTTCCTAATAAGATAGTCCTACCCTATAGTCGAATAGGGTCAGCTTATCAATATCCTACAAACCATATACTTCCAAGGGAAACTAAAGGTAATTAGGTGTTTTAATGGCATATCTTAGAATATATAGGGTATAGAATCTAACTTGTATAGAAAAAGTTATTATTGTATTATGTTTTTTTCCCAATAGATACTTATGTTAACTCCTTTAAAATTATTCGTTATTTGGTTGTTTGGTCTAACCAGCGGATTTACCTTAATGATTACAGGTAATACTTTAAACTATTGGCTTGCCAAGGAGAATATTGACTTACAATCCATTGGGATGTTTGCTGTTATCGTAATACCTTATTCTATCAATTTTTTATGGGCTCCTATTTTTGATACTACACAGTTAGGTTGGTTAAGTAAACTACTTGGTCATAGATTATCTTGGATTTGTTTGATCCAGATTTTGTTAGCATTTGCTATTTTTCTTTTAAGTACCATGAATCCTCATCATAGTCTAATGTTGTTTGCACTAGTAGGCTTGATAATATCATTTTTAAGTTCAGCTAAAGATACTGTCCTAGGAGCCCTTAGAACCGAAATTATTGCAAAAGAATCTCAAGGAGCAGCTTCTGGCATTTATATTTTTGGCTATCGCATCGGTATGCTAATATCAGGCTCCGGAGCTATCTATCTATCAAGCTACTTGGGGTGGAATAATATATATAAAATCTTTGCCATTTCTGTACTTGTTTTTTCTGCTATTTTAGCTGTGAGTATCTTACAATTAAAACATGACTTAATTCTCCAAACATATCCAGATCATAAGGTAAATATTTCAAACTTTGTACAAAATATCTTGAGACCTGTAGGATCTTTTTCTTTAATTTTTTTAATAATAATTTTCTTGATTTTATATAGATTACCAGATGATTTTATTAGTATGATGATTAACCCTTTCTTAATGCATATTGGCTATAACGAATTTGAAATAGCTAGTGCAGGGAAATTTTTTGGCATAACATCTGCAATAATTGGCGGACTAATAGCTAGCTCAGTGATGAGAAAAAAGAATATCCTGGATAGTTTACTGATATTTGGGGTAATTCATGCCATAGCACATACCTTATTTATTCTACAAGAGATATATGGCAAAAATTTACCATTATTCTTTATTACTACAGGCTTTGAAAGTGTGACTGGGGGAATGACTATGACAGCCTACATTGCTTTTATTGCTTCAATCTGTCAAGGTAAATTTCGTGCTACACAATATTCATTTTTCTCTTCTATGATGGGATTTTCGAGATCGATTTTTCCTGCTCTTTCAGGATATATTGTAGTCCAATTCGGATGGCAAAACTTTTTTACATTTATTATTATTACAACAATACCTTCCTTGCTTCTGCTATTAAAGATCAGCTCACTACTAAAGGTAAAAATGAAGTAAATGATTTCAAGAATTGTTTACACAAATACTTGTGGGGCAAGATCCATAGTATCCTACATTTTTTATTTTGTAGTGAAAGTGTAATTCGACATAATGTACCAATTTAAGGAAAAAAAACCGATCTCTAACCGTCATTGCGAGGAGCCACTTTAGGCGACAAAGCAATCCAAAAGACCAGAAGTGGATTGCTTCGTCGTGCTTACACACTCCTCGCAATGACGCCAGTTATTTTCCCGCAACTTTTAAACTGCCATGATGACCTCTAAAGCCGCTCTACCTTCTAACTTTCGACAGTTGTTCCACTTTAGTGATGACGAAGCAATCCTGTTTTTTGTTATCCCTGCTTCAGTGCGGGATCTAGATTCCCGCCGTTGCTAAGAATGACAACTTACAATCTATTATATCATACTTTTAACTTACAATTACTTTAGTTATTTCCGACAGTTTCCTAGCACCCCATGAAAACTCCGCAAGGATTTGTGGAGTCAATTTTAAAGCAAAACAGATTACTATTTTAAAGCTTTCAAGCCTTCTTCAAGACCTTTCGTAGAAAATGGCAAGTTTACCTGTTGACCAGCTGAATTCATAAAACCAACAACAGGATTACCATCACTTGATAAAATGGTTTTAAGATCATTGTCTGATATATCAGCAATAGCCTGACAAGAATCTTTTGTACAATTAATGTATTTACCTGGAGCAGCTAATTTTTTAGAACTGATAATAGACGTACCTGGAACAACAGAAACATCAGTAGGAATTATTTGGATCATTTTTAAACTTCTTTCCTTACCACTACCAAAATAGCCTACTTGATACATAGCCAACATTTGTTGTTTATCATCTTTAGTAGAATTAATAACCTGCTGCAAAAAACAAACCCGTTTTTTGTCAGCACTTGTGGTACACTTAACTACCCAATCTGAAAATGTTCTCCCTTCTTTTACCGCAGCATCCACTCTACTAGGATTACCAAAAAACAACCCTAAACCCATTACGGCAAGACCGGCTGTAACAAATAATGATTTTTTAACACAGTTTGTCATAAATTCTACTAATTTATTGTTTGTATTTAGGAACAAAATATATCTGAATTTAATATATTTGTCAATCATCTGTGATAATAATAATTTGCTTGTAATTGACAAGCCAGTTATTATTTGATACCATCAATATGGTATAATTAGTTGATTTTTTATCTAATATTTTTAACAAGTTCACTACATGGTTTACTTAGAGTATCAATTATGCAAGATACAAATACTAACGATTTACTTAATATCATAGGGGCTATTAGTGCTAAACTATGTGAACATGACATAATAGCTGAAATATATTACAGATTAAAAGACCCTTATTCTACTTTAAAGAAGATATTACGAAAGACTATTGCTTTAAAAGAATTAACTGACCTAGTTGCTTTTAGGGTCATAGTTGATAAACAAGAAGATTGTTATAAAGTATTGGATATCATTTATGATATCTATTCTATTAATATAGATAAGTCTAAAAACTATATTGATAATCCTAAGAATAATGGCTACCGTTCATTGCATGTCATAGCTATAGTTGATATCTATGGACGTAATATAGAAATACAGATACGAACCAGAGAGATGCATAATATAGCAGAATTTGGTACAGCAAATCATGATGAATATAAAAAGACGCAAGAAATAAAGCTAAGAAAGTTATTCACTAACGTGAGGTTTGTTGGTATTAATACTGAGATAAATAATGCATATGATATTTTCCTTCAGTTTAATTGGACTATACCAGAACTTATTGCTTATGAGCAAGCAATTGAAAATCTTTGTCACAATTTCCGTGATGTATACTCAAATAATTTGAAGAATGGGAATAGACCTCTTTCGAAACGAGACAATAAGAAGGATTAATGTTACAAGAGGCTGATTCTTGAGAGAGCTTTTTAGTAGTATAAAACATTTCAGTGAACGCTCTCCCAGTTTTTTCTGCAATTTTTAAATCATCTATAAATATCTCTCCACGGTCATAATATGATGGTAGAAATTGCTATTGGTATCAGATCGATTCTTAGTTAGTCTCCCCGTCAAAAGTCTAGAAGGATAATATATAATATGGTTAGCGGGTAAAAATATCTAGATAATCCATAAGAAAATGCTATAATATTGGCAGAAACCTTATGGATTGTATGAATTATGCCGATAGAAGATATAATAAAATCCCAAAAACAAGGACAGCTTTTTGGTTATAAATTGACCGAAGAATTAAACCCTAATAACAAGTTATATAAATTAAGATCGTTAATAAATTGGACTGTTTTAGAGGAATGGTTATTGACAAATGTTAATATCAAGAAATTTGGTAGGAATCGCAGATGTCACAGGTTATTACTTGGAGTAACTATGCTGCAAGCGATGTATAACCTGTCAGATGCTGCAGCTGAAGAAGAGCTGAGAGAGAACGTATATTGGCAATATTTTTGTGGTTGGGAATATTTGCAGAAAGATGCTGAGATATCAGAAGCTAGTATACGAAGGTTTCGTGCTATATTAGGGGAAGAAGGATATAATGAGATATTAAAAGAATTAACAAGAATTGGTTGCAAAGTCGGAGTGCTTAAAAAAAAAGACTTAGCATCGATAATCGTTGATACTACAGTACAAATTAAGAATATTAAGTATCCTCATGATGTGTATTTGATGGATAAGGCAAGAATAGAGCTAGTAAAGTTATGTCATACTTTAGGCATTAAGTTACATGAGACATATGCCAAGCAATATAAAAAAGACATAGTAAAATTATGGAAATATAAGGATAATAGTAAAGCCAAAAAACGTAAGAAGGTAATGCAACATTTAAAGATATTGCTGGGTCGTTTAATAAGAATATGTCAGCGAGAAATAGCAAAAACAAAGTTAAGTTTGTCATTAAAGCAGCAAGAAATACTAAATAAGATTAAAAAGATTCAGGCACAATCTATACTGAGTAAAGCAGAGAAAGAGCGATATAAGGAGGATAATAAAGTATTATATAGTTTTCACGCACCGGAGGTAGAGTGCATAGGTAAAGGGAAATTAAACAAACCCTATGAGTTTGGTAACAAGGTTTCGATAGCAGTAAGTGGTCGAGGTAATTTTGTATTAGCGGCCAAATCATTTCATGGCAATCCATATGATGGTCATACATTATCGCAGACTGTAGAGGTTGTAAAGAAATTAACAGGAGTGGGAATAGCCAGGACATTTGTTGATTTAGGCTATAAGGGGAATAATTTTAAAGAAAAAGACAAGGTGTATAGCCCATATTGCAAGAAGAAGCTATCCTCAGATGATAAGGCAATGATCAAGAGAAGAAGTGCTATAGAGCCGATAATAGGACACCTTAAGCATTATGGTAGAGTTGGCAGAAATTACTTAAAAGGAGTAATAGGAGATATAATAAATCCGTTAATTTCCGCTGTAGGATTGAACTTACGGTGTATTGCTAATCACCTGCTCAAAACAAATTTTTCTACATAAAAATTAGCAAATAAAGAAAATTAATCAAACGATTACAAAATCGTTAACAAAACGTCATGCAAAAATTTTCTAAAAATCATCTTTTTATATCAAAAAATTACATCAGAACAATTAAACTCTAAAATTTTATACAAAAATTTTTTGCTAAGGTGCTAATTTTTGAATTTTTTGCACTTTTGACGGGGAGACGAACTAGCAACATTTATGTAGAAATGTGGCATAAGGCTGTATCCCTATAGATATAAGGCTTCCAGAGGCTATTTTCCTTGGTTTCTTCTAAAATCTCTCCATAAAAAGAAAAAATAGTTTTTAAAAAAGTATCCTATAAGTCCTTTAAATTGGTATGATATAATTTACTACTTTCTGTAAAAGGAATTTTTTATATTAGACCTCTTTCGAAAGTAATCATAAGAGTTCAAAATTATAAATTCCAGCTATAAGATTAGTATACTTGCAGCAAAACTGCATAACTCTATTAAATTTTTTTGGTAGTATGAATTTATTTTATAAATTTGGGTTCCTACTATCTCAAGTTTTGACAAAATAATTTTGTTTGTATACTTGCAGCAAAACTGCATAACTCTATCTAATTTTTTTGTTAGTATAAAATTTATTTTATACATTTGGGTTCCTACTATGCAAATACCATCAATTACTGTTGAGCAAGTAGCTCAGCAATTTAAAGCCTGGCGTCAAACTAAAACTAACAAGTTTGATCCCATACCAAACCATCTAAAGGAATTAGTTCGCCAGCTACTCCATCACTATTCTTGCAAAGATATAGCCAAACATCTCAATATTAATAAAACAATAATTAGTTCAATTCAACAAGCCCATCAACCTTCCCTCAAAACTTCTCCTACCTCAACTTCAAATAAAGTTCTACAACACGATATTAATTTTCTCCCATTTCAACTAGTAAATTCTATAGATACTGATCCTGTGGCTACTCCCAAACAAAATTACTACACTTGCCACATTATTAAGCCAAATGGTACCAAGCTTATTATTCAAACACTAGAGCTAAAAACCATAATTCAAACATTTCTATGCTGCAACTAACCCCTCAGTCAGTTATTTTTGTTGCCACTATTGCCATCGACTTTCGTAAGGGTATCGATGGTTTAATAGCTGTTTGCAGACAAAAACTTTCTTCCAACCCTCTTAATGGTTCCTTGTTTTTATTCTATAATAAAAACAGAACTGCCATTAAAATTTTGTCCTTTGACGGTCAAGGCTTTTGGTTATGCTCTAAACGCCTATCCAAAGGTAAATTTACGGCAAAACTTTCCCCATCTGATAATTCATCTTATCAAATTTGCTATAGAACATTACATATTCTTATTCATAATGGTGATCCTAGTTCTGCCAAACTCTCTAATGATTGGCTTCCTGTCATTTAAGCTGCTGTCTTGATTAATTCCGTATTATTTATATATCTTGCATAGGCAAAAGGCGTATAATTCGTAGGATGCTTCTTTGCTTTGCTGCTCTGCTCTTGCAGCCAATTTAAATATTTAAAGGCATTGATCTCGTTCTCACTACAAGTCTTTACTATACTATACAGACCACTATGTATCTCAGCACTATTGATTGTTTTAAAGAATAATGAATTCTTCCTTTGTAAAATAATGGTACGTAGTGACCTCTCAGCCCAATTATTATCAAGACTGCTAACTGGAATTTTCAAAAATTGCGTCAAACCTTCTTTATTATTTAACCAATATTTCATAGCTTGCCCAAACCTACTATTAGGCTCAACTTTCTTGTCGTTAAATAATTCGTCTATTTTGTTATATATGTTTTCTATATATTTACTGCTATGTTCCTGATGGTACTTCAGCTTTTCCTCAAGGCTCATCTCTTTACATTGATGTTCATTATGGTAAATCCCACCAGTCTGTTTGAGAAAATATCCGCATTCTTCAGGGTAATATGGTTCATTCTCTGTAAATTTTCTCTGCCCATGTGACAAACAATTGATCATCACTATTATTGCCAGTAATTCTTTATCTGCTTCTGATAATACCGGGTTATTATTGTTACTTGCATCAGTCATTAAATGAATAGAATCAGTCCTATTCTTACGATTCTTTAGTACGTTACCAATATTTTCCCCGCCATGCTTATTACCGGTAAAATATAAAACTATCACCTCATTATTTGTAGTTTTAGCACATATAGTAGTGGTATAACAGCTGCGTCCTTTCTTATTTTGAGCTCGTAATTTTTTATTGGCTACAGTAATTTCTAAAATCCTGGCTCTAGTATCATCAAGGTTCAGTGAACTACATTCGGCAGCCATTTCTAATAATACCCTGTAAATTTCAGCTCCACCATCTTCTTGCCAAACATCTAAATATTGTTGCCACAGAGTGCTATATGATACAGGAACCCCGCTTAAACTTTGCAACCTAGATAAACGATAGAAGGGAGTACCGTAGGTCTTTTGTAACACTATTGCACTTTTGCTACTATTTGTCCATTTGTTGATATTCTTATTGTTCATAACTGTATAATCGCAAGCATTACAGCGTAACGTTTTCTTTACATATCTGTTGACTGTAATTGGAGCATTACCTGTAAATTGTAGCAATTTTCTAGCTTCACTATTATAGAGTTTACCATTATCACAGTGAGGACAGCTATCACCACTACAAAAATTCTCAGGAGATAAATAGCTGGTATTCGCATCCTGATAATCATCAAATCCATATTTACCTTGCCAATTACTGCGATCTCTCTTCTTGGACTCATCGTACTCTTCTTCATTACCACCATTCTTATTATCAGATTCACTCGGTGGTTCTTTTAATGAATCTGAACTATCTTTTTTATGTTATCTGCCTTAAAACCAATCATCATCTCCTTAAGCTTATTTATACTGATGTTTGATGATGCTAGCTTGTCTATTAGTTCGTTACAAAATTTCACAAGTTCTATCACCGCTTGCTGATCATCTCCTGTTAATGAATTTGCCTTAATATGCTGGATTAGTTCTTCTCGTTCCTCAGCACTTAAGGTCGCTACTTTTGGCTTTTTCATTTTGATTCATTCATTACGTTTAATAATTGAAATGTTATAGTATAACTGATAGTTTTTCAACTAGTTTTTTTATTAATCGGTGATACTTGCATAGTAGGAACCCAAATTTATAAAATAAATTCATACTACCAAAAAAATTTAATAGAGTTATGCAGTTTTGCTGCAAGTATACTTTTGTTTAGTAAAAAATATTATCTGTAATTACATGAATTTTTAGGAAAATGCTCTACTTTCACTCTAACTGCATTGCGTTTATCTCAAAAATATTAAAAATCTTATTCGAAATTTTTGCCATTTCATCAGAAATTTGTTCAAGATTTGCTGTCTTAACATTAAATGCCGTTTTGGTGAATTTACTGCTTTTCCCAAACGGCACTTTTATAGTAATTTCAACTTTTTCTCTTTGGTCATTTTTTCTAATTACTGGCGAATTACCTCGTTTAGGGGTTGTGACGTAGACAATGGCATTCGGTTAAGAAAATCCAATGATAAGTCTTAAGTTACTAGAGCGTTGAGACCTAGAAATAAGTACTATTAACTGCTAGTCTATATAAAAAATACGACTAAATCAAGTATGTACTCTATATCTATAATTACTAGGAGTAAATATGTTAGAAGCTTAACCGAATGCCATTGTCTACGTCACAACCCCAATCGCATTTTTATAACCTCTTGTAATATTTTTGTCCTACTTGGCATAACCTCTCTCTTTTAATTTGAGAGATTCTTATACTCTATTTCCGGACAATTACCTTGTTACCAATTACGGTCATATACCTTGTTATCAACATATTTTATAGTTGTACTTGTCAAAACATTCTTGCTACTGATATAATATTTTTAACTTCCGCTCAACCTGAATATGTAAACTATGCCTTTGTTCCGCTAAGGCAATTCCTAAATTATAATAGACAGTATATTTTCCTTATAGCTCATCAACTCGATATTCTAGTGCAACTTCCTTACCACAAAAAGCTATCGCAATCTTAGTAATTTTCTTGATATGCACATGTTCTTTTATTTTAGCGTCATATTGTTTATTTATAATTTGCTTTAATCCTATTTTTGCTACAGATTCTAACTCTTCCGGGATTTTGCATATTTTATATTCAACGATAATAGCACTATCTCCACGACCAACTATTGGTACTAACATATGATCACATCTGCCATATCCAGACTCTCTATTCGATTCTATTACATATTGCACCGTCAGTGGTGCTAATATTCCGCCCATCAGATTATGGTAATCTCTCTCCACAAGCAAATCATGATAGCTGGTTGATTTTAATAAATATTCTTGCAACTTCTCGCCAAATTGAGATATTTGCTGAGTAATTAATAATTTGATAAAATTATCATACTCATTAATTTCAATATTTAATTTATTTGTCACCCATTTTCTTACTCTTGTAATGTAAATATTTCTTACTTCTTTATTAGGGATCGTTAAACGATAAGTTGGATCCTCTGGATTATCATCAGCAAGTAACGGATTTAAGTAACCGGCAAATAATAATAAACTGTAAAAGATATTGGGATCATCTTCAATCTCTCCTAGTGAGATTTTTGTATATAATCTCTTAACTATACCTTTTCCCTCTAATAAACTTTGTAAATCTTCTTGTATCTTATCTGACAATAATGCTTTATCAATAAGCCCAGTACCACCACTATCTAACCAATAATGATCAAGTGCCCCCTCATGTGCTAAACATTGCATGATCGACCATGGGTTATAGATGATTTCTCCTCCAAAATTGTAACCATTATACCAATCTTTTATTTTTTCAGGATTCGTCTCAAGTGGTACTTTGGTTAGTAATTCATCAACTTCTCCTTGGGTAAAGCCATAAAATTTAGCAAACTTTTTATCAAGCAAAGTATACTCACTAACATTATTTAAATCTGAAAATAAATTAGCTTTAGCGATACGCAATATGCCGGTAATTACTCCTTTTTCTAAACAAGGATTACCTTTTAAACTACTACCAAACATTCCGCGAAACATCTCTAGTACATCCTCAAACTCTTTTAATCTGTCACCAAACTTTAGATAAGCACTATTGATCGGTGTATCATATTCATCGATCAATATATAGACCTTTTGGTTAAAATGTTTGTACAGCACTTCACTTAAAAAACGCAAACTATCTTTTAAATCTTCTGTATCAATTTTTCCTGTAAAATATCGCTCTAACTTCTCTTGTTGTACCTCATCCAATAAGTCTGCATTTCTTGTTATATAATGTTTTAAATAGCGATGATTAATAAATAATTTTATAATTTGATTTCTTACCCCATTCTCAATAATTTGGTAACTACTACCCTTAACATCTTTAAAACTAATAAAAATCACTGGAAATTGACCTTGGTAATCAGATATAATCTCTAAATACTGGGCTATTTGCAACTTTTTAAGTGTTCTTTTTTTACCACTGGCTAATCCTAAATCTATTTCGCCCCCGATAAATAATTTGTTATTTACTCTGTCTTTTTCAGGTAAAACCTCACCTCTCTCATCTACTTCTATCTCAAAGAACTTCTGGAGCATATTCATATTCAAACTTTTACCCCACCGCCTTGGTCTAGCGATCAGGATTACATCACCACTATCTTCCAATAATTCTTTAACCATTAGGCTTTTATCAACAAATACATCACTATTTAACAATAATGTCTTAAAATCATCGGTTCCTACCCTCATTCTTGGTAGCTTGTTACCTTGTACAACTTTGCTTTTTTCAGTTATGACATTAGGTGTTTTGACAGCCATGTTATTATCCCATCATCTATTTATTACAAATTTTATACTATGACTTTTTGTGATAAAAGTCCCGGCAATAAAAACCCTTTCATTATTATTTAAAACCACCCTATCCAATATGATTAAGCCTGAACTTACCATATCATTTCCAGATTACATACCCATACTCATCCCTCTACTTTGTTGCATTTCTTCTAGATGCTGCCTATCTAACCCCTTCTGGAAATTTCTGATTTGGTTGATAGTTTTGGTTATTGAGCCATTATAATAGCTCTTGTTACTATTATTATAATGATGAACTTCCTCATAATCATCCTGAATATGTAAATTATGTCTTTGCTCTGCTACGGCAATTCTTAAATTATGGATTACTAAATTCTTCCCTTCTGATAATGTGCCACTCTGTTCAACATCATCAATATTATTGTCGTTAAACCCTGGGGTTAAGGCTTTATCCAGTTTAGCCGTAATAGATTTAGAGTATACTTGCAGCAAAACTGCATAACTCTATCTAATTTTTTTGTTAGTATGAATTTATTTTATAAATTTGGGTTCCTACTATGCAAATACCATCAATTACTATTGAGCAAGTAGCTCAGCAATTTAAAGCCTGGCGTCAAACTAAAACTAACAAGTTTGATCCCATACCAAACCATCTAAAGGAATTAGTTCGCCAGCTACTCCATCACTATTCTTGCAAAGATATAGTGAAACCTATTGAATTAGGTGATACAAACTTTGTGTCATACCTGCGAAAGCAGGTATCTAGATTCCCGCATAAGCGGGAATGATGGTATGGACGAGTGAAGCGAAATATGCTTTACTTGTACGGAGTCTGGTGAAAAATGTTTTTCAGTTGCTCCAAATTAAATAACAATTTAATTAATAGGTCCATACCATGATAAATAATAGCATAGAAAATAGTATAATTGGAATAGATTTAGCAAAAAATATTATGCACTTGGTGCAAGTTGATCAAAATGGCAAAAAAGTCGGTCATCAAAAAGTTAAAAGAGATGAGTTAATAGGATGTTTAAACAATCTCAATAAAAGTTCACTGGTGGTCATGGAAGCATGTGGAGGAGGTAATTATTGGTCGCAAGAAATTAACAAGCTTGATTTGCAAGTTAAGTTGATGAAAACAAAAGATGTAAAAATTTATGCAACATCGAGGCAGAAAAATGATTATAACGATGCCTTAGCAATATGTAAAGCTGCTCGCGATCCAGAGCTAAAAGATGTGTTACCCAAAAGCAAAGAGGAACAAGATATAAAATTTTTGCATAAAATCCGAAGTAATACGATCAGAGATCGAGTACAAAAAACTAATTCTACAATATCAAGTTTATATGAATATGGTTATAATACAAAATTAAGCAAAAATAAATTTTGCAAAGCATGTAAGTCGGAGGTAGAATTAGCGTATATAGAAGGTTATATAACTTCTGGGGTACAGTCAATTTTACTTTTAGAATGTGAAGAAATTGAGAATTTGTGTAACAAAGAAAAAACTTTAGAAAAGCTGATAATCAGTAATAATAAACAGAATGAGAAAGCTATTAGGTTGCAGACAATTTTTGGGATTGGAGCAATCAATGCTAGTTGTTTGAGCGTAGCACCAATGGAAAATTACGCAACCCCGAGGGATTTTTCTGCGTCGCTTGGTTTGGTGCCAAAACAATACACCTCAGGAGATAAGATAGTTTTAGGAGGAATTAGCAAACAAGGTGATAGATATGCTAGAACTATGTTGATTCAAGCTGCAAGAACAATAGCAATAAGAGCCAAAAGCGATAAAGAATCAAAAGATAAGCTAGTTCAGTGGGCAGTGAAGAAATTTGCTGAAAACAAATCATATAATATTATATGTGTTGGTTTAGCGAATAAATTAGCTAGAATAGCTTATGCAGTAGTTACCAATGGCAGCGAGTATGTCGCAAATTAGCGCTGTTGGCAAGAAGGATAATTTATGTCAATTAAGCAAAAGAATGGCAATTGGTAAATATTGCGAGTAAGTTAGTAACAATAAAGAGAACGAAAGTAAAAGAGTTAATGAAATAAGTATTCTGAACAAAATCCGCAATTATGTCGAGGCTCTAGAAGCCGTGGGAATGAGAGGTTACTCAAGGATATTTAGAAGAATGCAGAAACCATTATGGCACTCGATGCCGAATATATGACCGCTTCCTTTGTGGCTCTATTTTTTATTTTCTTTATTGACAAATTCACTCGTCCATATATGACATCCATTACCCTAGTTCAACATTGATAAATGCTATTCAGGTTAGCTATAGTATAACCAATTTTATAACCAGTAGGGGACTATGTCTATAAAATCTTCTATTAATCAAATAGAGCTAGAAAAATTTAATAAGATTTCTAGTCAATGGTGGCAGGAAGATGGAGAATTTAAAATTCTTCATCAAATAAATCCAATTCGTATTGGTTACATAGTAGATAAGATAAAAGAGTATTTTAACGTGCAGGATGACATATTACCTTGTTCAAATTTAGAAATTCTAGACGTAGGATGTGGTGGGGGATTAATTACCTCTCCTCTCTGTAAACTAAATGGTATAGTCACGGGTATAGATGCACTGCAAAGTAATATCGATGTTGCAGCACAATATGCCTCAGCCCAAAATCTGAATATACAATATGTTAAATCAACTGTTGAGGAATTAGTACACTCAGATGATTTAAATAAGAAGAAATATGATGTGGTGCTATGTTTAGAAGTCATAGAACATATCGATAATCCTAGTGATTTTGTAAAAAACCTGGCGAGTTTAGTAAAACCAGATGGCATGATTATAATTTCAACGATTAATCGTACGGTAAAATCCTATATGCTAGCTATTTTGATGGCAGAATATGTACTTAATTGGGTACCCAAAAACACCCACGATCATAGTAAATTTCTTAAGCCATCGGAAATTTACTCGATGTTTAATGACAATAACATCGAGCTTAAAGAACTCAAGGGCTTAACCTATAATATCATCAATGGACGTTGGCAGTTGAGTGAGGATATAGATGTAAATTATTTTGCTTACTTAACTAAATAAAGGAAAATATGACTGTAATTACTAGATTCGCTCCATCTCCTACTGGCTTCCTGCATATTGGCGGGGCAAGGACGGCATTGTTTAATTATTTATTTGCTAAACATCATAATGGCAAATTTTTGTTGAGAATTGAGGATACTGATCAAGCAAGATCAACTGAAGATGCTATAGATGCTATATTTTCCGGCTTGAAATGGCTTGGTTTAAACTGGGATGGAGAAGTACTTTTCCAGTCTAAGAGAAATGATTTATACAAAAAAGCGGCTCTGAAATTACTCGATGAGGGAAAAGCTTATTATTGCTTTACCTCTCAAGAGGAAATAGATAGGCAGCGAGATAATGCCATAGCTAATAAACAACATTTTTTGTTCCAAAGCCCTTGGCGGGATGTACTACCTTCTAATTCGCAGGAGCAGAAGAGTAGAGCAGTGATCCGCTTGAAAGCTCCAAGAGTTGGTCATACCGTTATCCATGATGCTTTACAAGGGGATGTGACTATTGAAAATTCGCATCTTGATGATATGGTATTGTTACGTAGTGATGGTACTGCTACCTATATGTTAGCGGTAGTGGTGGATGATCACGATATGCAGATTAGCCATATTATCAGGGGGGATGACCATTTAACTAATGCTGCTCGTCAAATCCTACTTTATCAAGCTTTTGGTTGGTCTGTGCCTCATATGGTACATATACCGTTAATACATGGAGATGATGGGGCAAAATTATCTAAAAGACACGGGGCTCTGGGAATAAAATCTTACCAAGATATGGGTTATTTACCTGAGAGCTTGTGTAATTATTTACTAAGATTAGGTTGGAGTCACAAGGATGATGAGATTATTTCAAGATCACAAGCTATAGAATGGTTTGACCTGGACGGGCTAGGTAAGTCGCCAGCTCGTCTTGATTTTGCCAAAATGGATAGTTTAAACTCTCATTATTTACGTCTGCTCGACGAGCAAACATTAACAGAAATGACTTGTCAGAGCTTGCAAGAAAATTATCAAGTTAATACGAAAGAAGCGGAATATATTAAGCAAGCAATGGCAAGTTTGAAAATAAGAAGTACCAATTTAGTTGAATTAGCAAAACTAGCTAAGATTTATTTGATTAATGTTCCTATTATCTATTCTGAAGAAGCTAAAGAACTAATCAATAATTGTGATAAAAATTTGCTGGGTCAAGTTATAAATGAATTAGAGAATTTATCAGATTTTGATAAAGACTCTATTCAAATAAAATTTAAAGAAATAGCCAAGAATAATAATATTAAACTTGCAGATATCATGCAGTCTATTAGAGCTTTAATGACAGGCATGACTACTTCTCCAAGTGTTTTTGAAATTATTGCCATAATTGGTAAAGAAAATGCTATTGCTAGGTTGCAATGTACTCAAATGATTTAATAGCTAATCAATATCGACGGCAACTCTTGAAAGGCAGTGAAGAGTATATATTTTACAACCTAGTTGGAACTTATGCTATTACAAGAATTTTAGGCAATTACGGCACAGCGTATACTTGCAGCAAAACTGCATAACTCTATTAAATTTTTTTGGTATAGCACTTAACATATAGGTTCATACATTATTTTAAACGTTCTACAACTTGCCTCAAATACAGAAATACCTTTATCTAATAATTTTCTAATGTTATTTTTTATCGGAAACCAATGATGTTCAATAGGATTTAAATCAGGGGAATAAGGTGGTAAAAATTTTAGTTTGCAGCCAGCTTTTTCAATTAATTCTTTAGCCCTTTTGGATTTATGAAAGCTTGCATTATCAGCAATGACAACCTGTCCAGGCTTTAGCTCCGGCACAAGGCAATTTTCTATATAAGCTTCAAATACCTTACTATCACAGCTCCCAGTAAAGACTAGTGATGCGATTAAACTATTCTGATTTAACGCACCAATAAAACTTGTTCTTTCACTACGTTTTCCCGATTTACTCCCATTACAACGACTTCCTTTCATTGACCATCCATATTCATATGATTCATTATCATTTATGCCCGCTTCATCAAGATAAACACGTCTCTCTATCGGCACTTTTTCTAATTCACTGAGAAAATCTTGTCGCTTTCCTTCATCTCTTTCTTTATACGCATATGTCTTTTTTTTCGAGTAATGTTGAGTTTCTTTAAAGCTCGGCTGATAGTCATTATACTTGCAACATTATCTAATTCTTTTGCTATTTCTGTAAGCGTTAACGAGTTACCCTTTTCTACTAAATGACGCAACTCCGATAAATCAGGGATTTTATGACCATATCCTTTCTGGTATCCCTCCTTTGACTTTATATCTCCAGTTTGTTTCTTTAATCTAATCCAATCATAGATTATTGACCGACTAATTTTAAAGGTTTCGCATGTAAGTGCTACTTTCTTATATTTCTCATAATGTTCTATAACTCTAGAACGTAAATCGTAACTGTAGGGGGATGCCATATTTCTATTATATAATTTTTTTATTATTTATCATTATAACTTATTTGAATCCATATGTTAAGTGCTATAGTATGAATTTATTTTATAAATTTGGGTTCCTACTATGCAAGTATCACCGATTAATAAAAAAACTAGTTGAAAAACTATCAGTTATACTATAACATTTCAATTATTAAACGTAATGAATGAATCAAAATGAAAAAGCCAAAAGTAGCGACCTTAAGTGCTGAGGAACGAGAAGAACTAATCCAGCATATTAAGGCAAATTCATTAACAGGAGATGATCAGCAAGCGGTGATAGAACTTGTGAAATTTTGTAACGAACTAATAGACAAGCTAGCATCATCAAACATCAGTATAAATAAGCTTAAGGAGATGATGATTGGTTTTAAGGCAGATAACATAAAAAAGATAGTTCAGATTCATTAAAAGAACCACCGAGTGAATCTGATAATAAGAATGGTGGTAATGAAGAAGAGTACGATGAGTCCAAGAAGAGAGATCGCAGTAATTGGCAAGGTAAATATGGATTTGATGATTATCAGGATGCGAATACCAGCTATTTATCTCCTGAGAATTTTTGTAGTGGTGATAGCTGTCCTCACTGTGATAATGGTAAACTCTATAATAGTGAAGCTAGAAAATTGCTACAATTTACAGGTAATGCTCCAATTACAGTCAACAGATATGTAAAGAAAACGTTACGCTGTAATGCTTGCGATTATACAGTTATGAACAATAAGAATATCAACAAATGGACAAATAGTAGCAAAAGTGCAATAGTGTTACAAAAGACCTACGGTACTCCCTTCTATCGTTTATCTAGGTTGCAAAGTTTAAGCGGGGTTCCTGTATCATATAGCACTCTGTGGCAACAATATTTAGATGTTTGGCAAGAAGATGGTGGAGCTGAAATTTACAGGGTATTATTAGAAATGGCTGCCGAATGTAGTTCACTGAACCTTGATGATACTAGAGCTAGAATTTTAGAAATTACTGTAGCCAATAAAAAATTACGAGCTCAAAATAAGAAAGGACGCAGCTGTTATACCACTACTATATGTGCTAAGACTGCCAATAATGAGGTGATAGTTTTATATTTTACCGGTAATAAGCATGGCGGGGAGAATATTGGTAACATACTAAAGAATCGTAAGAATAGAACTGATTCTATTCATTTAATGACTGATGCAAGTAACAATAATAACCCGGTATTATCAGAAGCAGATAAAGAATTACTGGCAATAATAGTGATGATCAATTGTTTGTCACATGGGCAGAGAAAATTTACAGAGAATGAACCATATTACCCTGAAGAATGCGGATATTTTCTCAAACAGACTGCTGGGATTTACCATAATGAACATCAATGTAAAGAGATGAGCCTTGAGGAGAAGCTGAAGTACCATCAGGAACATAGCAGTAAATATATAGAAAATATATATAACAAAATAGATGAATTATTTAACGACAAGAAAGTTGAGCCTAATAGTAGGTTTGGGCAAGCTATGAAATATTGGTTAAATAATAAAGAAGGTTTGACGCAATTTTTGAAAATTCCAGTTAGCAGTCTTGATAATAATTGGGCTGAGAGGTCACTACGTACCATTATTTTACAAAGGAAGAATTCATTATTCTTTAAAACAATCAATAGTGCTGAGATACATAGTGGTCTGTATAGTATAGTAAAGACTTGTAGTGAGAATGAAATCAATGCCTTTAAATATTTAAATTGGCTGCAAGAGCAGAGTAGCAAAGCAAAGAAGCATCCTGAGGATTATACGCCTTTTGCCTATGCAAGATATATAAATAATACGGAATTAATCGAGACGGCAGCTTAAATGACAGGAAGCCAATCATTGGAGAGTTTGGCAGAACTAGGATCGCCATTATGAATAAGAATGTGTAAGGTTCTATAACAAATCTGATAAGATGAATTATCAGATGGGGAAAGTTTTGCCGTAAATTTACCTTTGGATAGGCGTTTAGAGCATAACCAAAAGCCTTGACCGTCAAAGGACAAAATTTTAATGGCAGTTCTGTTTTTATTATAGAATAAAAACAAGGAACCATTAAGAGGGTTGGAAGAAAGTTTTTGTCTGCAAACAGCTATTAAACCATCGATACCCTTACGAAAGTCGATGGCAATAGTGGCAACAAAAATAACTGACTGAGGGGTTAGTTGCAGCATAGAAATGTTTGAATTATGGTTTTTAGCTCTAGTGTTTGAATAATAAGCTTGGTACCATTTGGCTTAATAATGTGGCAAGTGTAGTAATTTTGTTTGGGAGTAGCCACAGGATCAGTATCTATAGAATTTACTAGTTGAAATGGGAGAAAATTAATATCGTGTTGTAGAACTTTATTTGAAGTTGAGGTAGGAGAAGTTTTGAGGGAAGGTTGATGGGCTTGTTGAATTGAACTAATTATTGTTTTATTAATATTGAGATGTTTGGCTATATCTTTGCAAGAATAGTGATGGAGTAGCTGGCGAACTAATTCCTTTAGATGGTTTGGTATGGGATCAAACTTGTTAGTTTTAGTTTGACGCCAGGCTTTAAATTGCTGAGCTACTTGCTCAACAGTAATTGATGGTATTTGCATAGTAGGAACCCAAATGTATAAAATAAATTTTATACTAACAAAAAAATTAGATAGAGTTATGCAGTTTTGCTGCAAGTATACGGCACAGCTAAGGGAATTGCTTATTTTATAGAGGATAAAGAACATTTATACTCAAAATATCCGGGTATATTATATAGAGAGGAACTTGATGTCAACTATCACGGTAATACCAATAAGGTAAGAGCCTTTAAGGAATATCTATACTCTCTAGAGCAAAATAAAATTGTTAAATATTTTGTTAATGAGAATAATAATGCTTTATTTTACCAAATGCATTTTATCTCTAATACTCCTTGCCAGGCTGAAGCTATACATCAATGTAACTTGGATATTTATCAAGCTAGTTACATATTCTTGAATGAAGATTATTTTGAACTGAGTTATAAGATTTCAGGACCTAGTAAGGATTATACAATAAAAACTAGTTTTACTAGAATATATAGCTAATCCGATTAGTATTTATCCATAACAATAAGGCAAATGTTTGTCATCCCCGCGTATGCGGGCGGGAACCTAAAATAACGTTCAGAAAGCTCTGAGATATCATAGATTCCCGCCTACGCAGGAATGACAAGGAACACATTACATACTTTAAAGGATAACCAATCCTTTAAAGTATGAAAGAATAAGAGCTAGTTTCTTCTATTACCAAAGAATCTTAGAAGATATAGGAACAAGTTGATAAAGTCTAAATATAAGCTAAAGGCAGCCATTATAGACATTTTTTGTCCTAATTCTCCACCACCAGACATAAAATACATCGACTTAATTTTTTGAGTATCCCATGCAATAAGACCCATAAATATGGCAACCCCAATTAGAGACGTTGCAAAGTATATAGCTGAACTTTGTAAGAACATGTTAACCAACGATACAATGAGAAGACCAAATAATCCCATAACAACAAATGATCCCATTGATGTCAAATCCCTGTTGGTACTGTAGCCATAAAGACTCATTGCCCCAAAGACAGATGAGCAGATGAAGAAAGTCCGAGCAATTGACTCTCCTGTATAGATAAGTCCAAGAGATGCTAGAGACATACCAGTTAAAGCAGCATAAAGCCAGAACAACACTTTAGTAGTTTCTAGACTCATCTTACCGAAGCCCATAAAGAAATACAAAGCAATCCCCAGAGGAGAAAACATCACCAACGTTCCCAAACCAGTATTGCCCATAAATTGTCCATTTGGTCCAATCTGAAATAAAAGTCTGGCTAATGGCTCAAATGATATAGTAGCAAGGGCTGTTACTCCAGTTAATACCAAAGCCAAAGCCATATAATTATAGACTTTCAGCATGTATTCTCTCAGTCCTACATCATATGTTTTCTGAGTGGCAGTAAAAGTTTTTGTATAATCAACCATAAGAAACCCCATGAATATGTTATTATTTATACTATATAATTTATACTATACTATATAATATAGGCGGCAAGCCTTTTATTTTCAAGAAGAAAATTCTAAAATATTATTTACATAATACAAAGATATAGCTATTTTACTCATAAGGTCTAAAAATAGATAACTTAATTTTAGAGAATCTATTAATAGACATATTTAGCCTCTGTGGTGGAATGGTAGACACGGTAGACTCAAAATCTACAGCCCAAAAGGCGTGCTGGTTCAAGTCCGGTCAGAGGTACCAATAAATATACTCAAATGATTTGAAGAATTGGATTTGAGTATAGCTCTCAAAATCTATGAAAAATAATTTTCAAAATTAATCTTGTATACGCCTTAATGTTTCGTGTATAAATTAAGTTTAAAAAACTTGTCAGTTCTATATGAAATTAGCAAAATTATTATTTTATACAATCACTACCTGCTTAGTCCTATCTGGTTGTAAAACTAAGAATACGGATGAAGATTTAATTGCTCCAGCTCCAGAATTATATAATTCTGGTCTTATTTTACTGGAAAAGCAAAAATATTTGAAGGCTGCCGAAGAATTCTCGAGAATTTTTTATCAAGACCCTGGTAATAAAATGACTCCTCAAGCTGAGTTAATGCAGTCATATTCATTGTTTTTGGCAGGTCAGTATGAGGAAACGGTAGATGTATTAGATACTTTCATTACGCTTCATCCAATGCATGAAGACATTGCATATGCCTATTACCTAAAAGCACTATCATATTATATGCAAATCTCAAATGTACAACTTGATCAATCAAGAACCTTTTTAGCTAAAAAGAGTTTTGAGGATGTTATAAAACTTTTCCCAAAAACAAAATATTCAATTGATGCAGCTTTAAAAATCGATCTAGTAAATGATCATTTAGCCGGTAAAGAAATGGATGTAGGTCGCTATTATCTCAGGAGAAATAACCCCATAGCTGCTATCAATAGATTTCAGCTTATTGTCGATAATTACCAAACTACATCACATATACCAGAAGCACTTTATCGATTAGTAGAAAGTTATTTAATGCTAGGGCTTAACAATGAAGCGAAGAAATATGCCGCGGTACTCGGTCATAATTATCCAAACAGTATGTGGTATAAATATTGCTACTCACTAATTAAGAACTCTTTAAAAGAATGAAATCTAATGTTACAAAGTCTTTCGGTTAAGAACTTTATTCTGATAGACGAATTGGAAATAGAGTTTGAAAAAGGACTATGTGTAATTACCGGAGAAACTGGAGCTGGTAAGTCTGTCTTGCTAGATGCAATTTTATTCTCTTTAGGTAACAAATTCTCTGATAATGTAATAAAGCATGGGTACGATTATTGTTCGGTTGCTACGACATTCACTCTTAATAATGATTTAAAAAAGCTTTTGGAACAATTTAATATTGAATATGACCAAGAGTTATTAATAAAACGTATTCAAAAGCCTAACAACCGCAAAAAATTTCTTATTAATGACCAAGTAGTAACGGTAAATACCTTGCAACAAGTAGCAGATTGTTTATTTGAACTTCATGGGCAAAACAGTCATACTTCTCTTCTTAACCCTTTCTCTCATATTAACATTCTAGACGATTATGGAGACCTTCTAGGGTTAAGAGATGAATTATCAAAGCATTTCGACATTTTACAGGCAACTACTAAAGAAATCAATAAAGTTACCAGAGATAAAGAGCATATAGAACAAGAAATAGATTATTTAACCTTTGTAACCAAGGAATTAGAAGTTCTTGATTATCAAGCAGGAGAAGAAGAAAAACTTGTTACTATAAGGCGTAGTTTACAAAATCGTGATAAAGAAATACAAGTAACTCAAGATATATTATCATATCTTGAAGCCCCTGAAATTAATAAGTCAATTAATAATGCTCAACGTTTGATAGATCGTAATTTACGGCAAAATGCAGAATTTTCTTCTATTTCATTAAATCTAGATGATTGCTATAATAGCTTAGAAGAAGCGTGTATAAAATTACAGAGCATTATTAATAACTTTGATAAAAGTGAATTTAACTTAGATGAAGTGGAAGAAAGGCTATTTAAAATCCGTGATATAGCACGAAAATATAATATTTCTTGTGAAAAAATACCTGGATTTTTTGATAATTCTAACCAACAATTAAATGCTCTTAAAAGTAAAATCAATAATGTTAAAACCCTAGATATTAACAAGCGAGTAGAATATAAAAAATATTTTGAACTAGCTGAAGCTTTATCATACAAGCGTTCTATTAGTGCAAAAAACCTAGAGATAGCTATACAAAAAGAGCTTGAGCAACTTAAAATGGAAAAGGCAATTTTTAAAATAGAAATATTGCCTAAAAATAATCCTGATAATAAAAATTTTGTAGAATTAAACATGAGCAAGGAGTTTTCAGAAGAAATTAAGCAAGATCCGGAAAGTAGTGCTATATCCTTTTCGTACGATTCTGAGGTTAATTCTGGCGACAAAATTACCTCTCAGACACTGTTATGCAAGATGTCTGATGGTATTGATAATGTGCGTTTCGTTGCTTCAACCAATCCAGGTATGAAACTTGCCCCCATTGATAAAATTGCCTCTGGTGGTGAATTATCAAGGTTTATGTTAGCCATAAAAACCTGTCTTTTTGATAAGTCACTCAAAGACACTATTATTTTTGATGAAATAGATACAGGAATTGGTGGTATCGTAGCCGATAAAGTCGGAGAAAAACTTAAAAAACTTAGTTCTATTGCCCAAGTGATTGTCATTACTCACCAACCTCAAGTAGCAGGTAAGGCGGATCAGCATATTATTGTCAACAAGTTACAATTGGATAAAACCACTAAAATTACTGTAAAAAGTCTAAATCTTCAGGAAAGACAAACTGAACTTGCTCGCATGATCTCAGGAAAATCCATTACTGATGCAAGCTTGAAAGTAGCTAAAGAGTTGCTACATCCTTAAGTCATCTGGAATATAGCTATTGAATAATGTTTATTAAACCATTACCAAGTCCTTTAAAGCTAACTCGACTAGCATTATGTCGTCATTGCGAGGAACACAGGGTGAAATTTGCACCCTCGCAATGGCACTATTTCCGCTATTGTTTTGCACCCTTGAAACCCTAGTACTCATAAGCCTTTCTCCTCTAATTTTAATTAATATTTTGCACATTATTTTAACTTAATATATTGGTCAATTTCTTGTAAAAATTGAGGAATATACCCAAAAATCTACTATAAAACTACTATAAAAATATTATTTTTAAAACCATACTTTTAGTTGAATTATTGTTATAATAGTCAATAAAAATATATTAATTTAAATACCTAATTAACTTTATATATTTCTACATAATTCTATTAATTATATTAATTAATTATGTAACAAATTTAGTTTAGCTAGATATATGACACCAGTTCATTTCATCTTCCAAAAATAAACAACCAGAGCTACCAAATGCTAACCCTCTTGAAAAGCTGCAATAACAATTTTAGTGGCTGTTATTAGATCAACACTATTCTAAAGAACTTTAAAAAAATCTTAGTTTTATTAAAAAATCCCCTTTACTCTGCGGAAAAATAATAGTATTTGTGAAAGACGATACTACGTGGTGTAGTGTCAAGCACCGAGGTTAGAAGACAATCGAACAAATTTCACTCTAACCTCAGTGTCTATTTTCCGAAAAACAAAAAACAGGATTCAACTCTATGCCCTCCTATATTAAAAATCAATAAAAAACCACTTAATCTAAATAAAAAATATCAATAACATCATCAGTGACAACACTGTTGAAACTAATAACATAATTGAGGTAGGTATATGACAACTTTTAATTCGCATTTTACTCAAGACACTGTAAGTAAAATTATTCTTCCTAAAACTAAACAAGATTTTTATAATGATACCAAAGAAAAGGGCTTGTTTCTTATTGCAAGCAAAAGAAGTAAGACTTTTTACTTACGTAAAACAGTGGAGAAGAAAGGTCGTAGTCGTACAATTAACTTAGGTAGATTCCCTTATATTTCGGTACTAGAAGCAAGGAATAAAGCTGCTGAACTAAAAAACCAGATAGCAAAAGGCATTAACCCTCTTGAAAAATTAGCTATTACAAATAATCCAATAGATGATAAACTAACCAAGTTAACCGTTAAAGAGTTCTTTGATAAATATATTGAAGAACACTGTAAACGTAAGAATAAGGGCTGGAAGTCTGATATTGCTAAAATGACTCTATATGGTAAAGATTATTATGAAATAAAAATATCTACTGTGACAATGGATGATATTCAGAAAACGTTTAATAATATTAGTAATAATAGAGGTATATATAGTGCTAACAACTTTCTTAAGTTATTTAGTGCGATGTTCAATAGAGGTATTAGATGGCAAATGTTAGATAAGAATCCAGCAAAGGATATTGAGAAAAATCTAGAAAACGTCAGAGAAAGATATATTGCAACCCAAGAGGAACTGTCAAGGTTCATTAATGTAGTTATTGAGAAATGTACTAGGATAATTGCGGATGTGATATTAATGCTATTATTCACTGGAGCAAGGAAAAGTAATGTTTTTTCTATGAAATGGCAGGATATTAATTTTGAAAATATGACATGGTCTATACCAGCTAAGTCTGCTAAAAATAATAAAACACAAAGAGTTCATTTAGTGAACTCCGCCCTAAGGATATTGACAGGAAGAGAAAAAGAGAATAATAATAAATCAATATGGGTATTTCCTAGCGATCAGAGTAAAAGTGGTCACATAGCCTCCCCTGATTATATTTGGCAGAAAATTTGTAAATTGGCTGGTATTGAAGATTTAAGGATACATGATTTAAGAAGAACACACGGCAGTTGGATGCGTAAAGTTGGAGCAGATAGAGAGATAATAGCTGAGGCTTTAGGTCATAAGGATCAAAGGTCAACTGGAGTATATGATATTATAGGGAAGGAGCAAGTTAGAGAGTTCCAGGACAAATCTGCGGTTCCATTAGACAAGATTCTAGAAGACCTAGGATTTTTTCCAAAAAATGAAATAACTATGCCAAAGGCGACAAAAGAAATTGCTGATAATATTGAAGCTAATAATACTATTGAGGCACTGCAAAGTCAGATTAAAGCACAGCAAAAAATGATTGAAGAATTGACGCAACAGATAACTAAATAATATATAAACACAAGAGTAATACTGAGTATATGTTGAGTAATCAGCATATACTTCAGCTTATTTGTCGGCATAATTAGTAATGATAAGCTCTTTGGCGATTTCTTTCTGTACGTTTACTTTTTGTCCGGTTATGGTGTATTTAATGTCAACAGTATTTATGGTAAAATCTTGGTATATCTCTCTGATAAAATTGGTATCACTATTGGAAATCATTAGTTTTACCCCTTTGCTAGTGAGTTCCTTGGCAAAATCTCTCAGCCTAATTTGTTCATGCTCATTAAAGGGCAATCGAGTATAAAACTTCTCTCCAGCCTTATGATAAGGTGGGTCAAAATAAACAAAATCATTTTCCTTAGGTTCGATAAACGAGAAATCAGTGACGTAAATTAAGGTGTCACTTAGAAAGCTACTACATTGTTTTAGTCTGTTCTTAAAATGAGAAATACCATGGTTATGAGTAGAAAAGTGCAAGCAAAGCTTGCCCTTTTTGTTGACACAATAAATACCATTAAAAGAATATTTATTTAAATAAAGAAACCGAGCAGTAATGTTAGTAGGGTCATTGCTGTTATCATTGTTTACTACACTGTAATAATATTCTTTTGAGTGATGCTCTTTGTGTTTGGACAATAAATCACCTACTGCTGTTGGATTCTTTTTTACCATATTATAGCTGGTAATTAATTCTAAATTAATATCAGATAGAAAACATTGTTTGAATCTATCCTTGATTTTAAAGAACAACGCCCCACCGCCAAGAAAAGGCTCATAATAATTATTTAACGAGAGAGAAGTAGGAAAGCGGTCTATTAATTGATCGGCGATTTTCCTCTTGCCGCCAACCCAATAGATAAATGGTTTGGGCTTAGTCGTGGTATTAGGCATAATTATAATTGGTATTGACTTAAGTAAAGACTTAATCTTAATAATTGAACTAACAATGCAATTAATAAATAAGTCGCTTATTGTACCATAATTATCACAAAAGTACCATAAGAATTGTGAGTATAATTGAATGTAGTAAGTAGGTGAGCGGTCTGGAATTTTGCCAAGTCAATTCTTAGAAAAAGAAGAGTATATATCAACGACTAACTAAATTACGGCTTACTTATCAGCTCTCTAGCCAGCAACTATAATAACAATTTTAGCTAATGTTATTAGATTGACACTATTCAAACAAAATTAAAAAAAAGATTATCAATCGTGAAAATTCCCCTTTACTCTGGGGAAAAATGATAGTATTTGTTAAAGTGACGTTACAATAGTGTAAATGTCAAGCACTAAGGTTAGATAGTAATCTACAAAATTTTTCTCTAACCTCAGTGTCTACTTCACCAAGAGCAAAATAGGAGTTAATTCTATGCCTACCGATATTAAATATCAACAAAAAAACAAATCTACAGGGAAAAAAAATATCAATAAAAATGTTGCCGGTGACAAAATCCCCGGAACTAACAAGAAAACAAATAATATCAATAGTGACATTATTGTTGAGCTGCAACAAACCAAGAAAAATCTACAAGTATAGCACTTAACATATGGATTCAAATAAGTTATAATGATAAATAATAAAAAAATTTTATAATAGCAATATGGCATCCCCCTACAGTTACGATTTACGTTCTAGAGTTATAGAACATTATGAGAAATATAAGAAAGTAGCACTTACATGCGAAACCTTTAAAATTAGTCGGTCAATAATCTATGATTGGATTAGATTAAAGAAACAAACTGGAGATATAAAGTCAAAGGAGGGATACCAGAAAGGATATGGTCATAAAATCCCTGATTTATCGGAGTTGCGTCATTTAGTAGAAAAAGGTAACTCGTTAACGCTTACAGAAATAGCAAAAGAATTAGATAATGTTGCAAGTATAATGACTATCAGCCGAGCTTTAAAGAAACTCAACATTACTCGAAAAAAAAGACATATGCGTATAAAGAAAGAGATGAAGGAAAGCGACAAGATTTTCTCAGTGAATTAGAAAAAGTGCCGAAAGAGAAACGTGTTTATCTTGATGAAGCGGGCATAAATGATAATGAATCATATGAATATGGATGGTCAATGAAAGGAAGTCGTTGTAATGGGAGTAAATCGGGAAAACGTAGTGAAAGAACAAGTTTTATTGGTGCGTTAAATCAGAATAGTTTAATCGCATCACTAGTCTTTACTGGGAGCTGTGATAGTAAGGTATTTGAAGCTTATATAGAAAATTGCCTTGTGCCGGAGCTAAAGCCTGGACAGGTTGTCATTGCTGATAATGCAAGCTTTCATAAATCCAAAAGGGCTAAAGAATTAATTGAAAAAGCTGGCTGCAAACTAAAATTTTTACCACCTTATTCCCCTGATTTAAATCCTATTGAACATCATTGGTTTCCGATAAAAAATAACATTAGAAAATTATTAGATAAAGGTATTTCTGTATTTGAGGCAAGTTGTAGAACGTTTAAAATAATGTATGAACCTATATGTTAAGTGCTATAACTAATTTCATCTACCACAACTTTATAACAAATACATTTCTTACTATAAAAACTTCCGGTATTACCATTTGGGACATTGCTACAGGACTCCTTGAATTGGAGAAAGATGACGTTAAAGAGCATTCTATAATTGATATTATCAATTGTACTAGAGTGCAAATGGAGTACAGCCAAACTATGCTAAACTTTGTTAAGTGTCATTCAAACTTAATTGCTACCACAAAAGTAGCATTAGTACCGATGATTCCTAATAAATCCAACCCTAGGAAGTTAGTAAACAACGTTATTGATAAACTAACAATACCCTCTAACTATAAAGGCATAAAGCTTGTAACTAATTTCTACAAGGACATCCCAGATATCATCATTGCTGATAGTTACCGACTTGAAGCAATATTAACTCAGTTAATTACTAATGCCATTAATTTCACTGCAAAAGAAGGCATCGTTAAGGTAGCCACCTCTTTTTTTCCAGCAAGCCACATACTCTCAGAAATTGATAAAGATTGTGGTGGTGGAGAAGCTACAAGAGGCAAAGATACTTTACAATTCATTGTTCATGATACAGGCATTGGTATGTCTGAAGAGCAGCAACAATATATCTATAAGCAATTAAATGGTCTTGATAGCTCTACTTTTACTAGCTCGACTAGCAAAGCTACTGGTGAAGAATTGGTAACGGATTTAGGTTTAGGTCTAAGTTTAGTCAAACAATTTATTGGCAATCTGAACGGTAAAGTTAATATTACTAGCCAGCAAGGTAAGGGAACAAGCTTTACTTTGCAAGTACCGGTAACATTATATTCAACTGAAGAGCTTAACGATGACAACAATATTACTAATAACTAGGATGCCACGTGGTGTGGTGTCAAGCACCGAGGTTAGAAGACAATCGAACAAATTTCACTCTAACCTCAGTGTCTATCCGAAAAACAAAAAATAGGAGTTAATTTTATGACTACCAATGTTAAAGATCAACAAAATAATTTAACAAATGAAAAAATAAATAATATCACTAATAGTGCTGCACAAATACTTAGAGAAGTTTTGCAGAGCAATAATATAACTTGTATAGAACTTATCAAAGTTCGTGTAGCTTTAGAAGGAATTGAAATAGTTGGCAAAGTTTTAGAACATAATAAGCTTATAACCGCAATACGTCTTTGCAGCAACGATATTGGCCTTGATGGACTAAGTCTGCTTATCGAACTGTTAGAGAATAATCATAGTTTGATTAATATAGATATTGAATATAATAATATCGGGGTTCAGGGACTAATCATACTAGATGAATTTCTAGAAAATGATAAAACCATAAAGCAAATAAGTCTTAGAGGCAATGATATTGGCGATGAGGGGGTGGATATACTAGCAGGAGTTCTGACAAATAATAAAATTATAAAGCAAGTGGATATTGGTAGCAATAATATTAGTGATAAAGGAGCAATCATACTAGCAAGACTTCTAAAAAATAATAACACTATAAAGAAAATATCTCTTAGTAATAATGATATTGGTGATGTTGGGATTATCCAGCTTGTTAAAGCTTTGGAAACTAATAGAACCATCAGCCAAATAGACCTTAGTATAACAATATTACTGACAATGTGGCAATAAAACTGGTGGAAATTCTAGAGTCTAATAATAAAATTACAAGCAAAATAGTAATAGAGTTCACAGATTTTGACAATGAAAATATTAGTTATCATGTAGAAGAGCTGTTAACTGAAACTCTAGAAAGTCACAACAAAAAACTAAGGGTGGAGTAAATGCAACTTTGTAACCCAGGTACATGACAACCAATTTTTAGCTGGTTGATCGACCAGCTAAATTAAAATATTATAATTATTATCTCACCTTACGCATGGTATTAAAAGTCATAGGAAAAACAGCCAGGCGTCATTGCGAGGAGCCACTTTGGTGGCGACGAAGCAATCTAATGAATGTGGATTGCCACTACACTCACGTGGTCTCGCAATGACACCATTATTTTTCTGCAATTTTTAAATTGCCATGGGGATTATGCGTAAGGTGAGTTATTATCAAAGTACAATTAAAATAAAGGAGAGATATTTTATGGAAGATATTGAAAATTGGCAGGCAAAGTTTGAGCGTTGCGAATATTCTGCTAAGTTACTTAATAAATTGATTTTACTAAACAAACAAGCAACTCATCCCGTAGATATCAGCGAAATTACCAAAGCTATCTATTATGCTAAGAAATATCATGGTAGTCAAATGCGACAATCCGGCGATCCCTATTATTCTCATCCAATAGAAGTAGCCTACATGGTTGCTCAGTGTACAGCCCAAGAAATTCACCAATTGTTTAAAACTGACATGATCGTTACCAGTTTACTGCACGACACGATCGAAGATACAACCCTTACAGAAGAGATGATTGCTCGAATTTTTGGCAGTACTATTGCTAGTCAAGTGGAAGCTCTAACAAGGGTCAAACCTTACGGCAAGATTAGCTCCAAAGAGACTTTGGATTTATTATCTCAACAGAAGAGATTTGACGTGGTATTGATTAAATTATTTGACCGCATTCACAACCTACAAACACTAGGGGCTAAATCACCAGAAAAGGCACTGAAGATAGTTCGGGAAACTATAGGCTATTTTATAACTCTTTGTGTTCGCTTGGAAATACCAACAGCCGAGCAACAATTAATAAATCTATGTTACCAAAATTTATCTATTGACTATAAGCCTATACTATACATTTTCTAATTTTTGAGTAGGTGATTTCATCCGGTTTTGCCAGATTTTCAAAATGAGATAACCCGTAGGCAAAACCGATAATTGTCGGAATCATAATAATCCATATTCCCCAATTGCCAAAATGCTCAACAAGGTAGACAAAACCAGAAAAACTAATAATATACATCACAGCATGAGATACAGCAAATATTACGCTAGCATAGGTGAAACGTTTAAATATAGGAAAGCTTTTTAAAAAAATGGGAGTAGCAGGACTTAAACATTTCTTCCATAAGATTATAATGAATTGAATCAAAAATAACTGATAAGGAGAATTAATATTATTCAATAAATACGGACAAAATATCATAAAAATAGAAAATATTATAAGTATAATTTTTATAGTTAATAATGGTGGCACTTTTAAACTTAAATAACATAATATTAATGTGGTTAACAGTTCCATTATACAGACAAGAAAATTATGCTGAATAACTTCAGTCAGTGTATAATCAAAGCTAGTTTTTAAAATATTAGCACAATATATATAAATAAAATAAAAACATACCGGTGCAACACATTGTAATAAAAAGAAAGCTATTACGGTTTTTTTATTAACTTTCTCTTGCCAAAAGCGATTATTTTCTAAAATATTTATATCTGTATTAGTTTTTGTAAAAACTGTTTTTATTCGACGTTTGGCATCAGCAAAGTCTGGTGTTTCTCTAAGTTTTTGTCTTGCAACAGAACCAACAAAGGCAACTATTGCACCTAGCCAGAATGCCCCCCGCCAACTAACGCCATAAGAAGTAACAAGTAATGCAACCCCTAAAGCAGCTAACGTTCCAAGGGTAGCACAAGCCCCTATAAATCCAACACTTGCATATTGTATTGGTGGGTGAAGCATTTCAGTTAAATAAAGTTCTGCCCCTACTATCTCGCCCATAGAAGATATACCTTGTACAGCCCGGCAGATGGTCACTATCCAGGCTACTGCACCTCCTATTTGGTCATAAGTAGGCAGATTAGCCATAACAACACATGATGCAGCCATAGTAACAGTTGTAAAAATAACTGTTGACTTACGCCCGATATTATCACCCAACCAACCAAATATTAATGCTCCAACAGGTCGAAAAATAAACGTAGAACAAAGGGCAATCGTCCTCATAAAAGAACTTGAGTGAGAATCATTAAGTTTAAAAAATAACTCATTAAGAAATACTGCCATCTGAACATAAAGCATCAAATCAAAATATTCAAGGAAGGTTCCTATTGATAGTAACCCCACAGCTTCTTTTTGTTGTTTTTTAAAACTTGCTTGTTGTTGTGGATATCCTATCATTTTTTTATCATTAATAGACTAGCTATTAATGATAGCAAGAAAAAATAATATTACAAATAAAACTAAAAATCTTTATTTGTAATATTATCACTACAACTAACGTTCAATAAAGCTTAAACAGTCTGGGAGAAATTTCTTTGACATATTCGCTATATATTTCAGGGTAATCACCTTTGAATTTTGGTAGGTCAAATGTTCTGCGGGTACAGTTTTTCCACGAGACAAGAACATTATCGCCCATTTTTAGATAAATGTGGAATTGCATATAGTTCATCACTTCTAGCTTTAGACTATCTTCCTTGCAGATTACTTTTTGATGTATCTCCTCCAACTCATGCAGTTCTTTCACTTTTTCAGCTATTGACTCATTTGCCTCAATGATATTCTGTCTGGCAACGCTATCATCATTGCTAGAAATAGCGTAGTGTTTCCTTGCCTGTTCAACAGTTTGTGGCATCACCTCAGGGGTAGCAGAAATTTGTTTTACAGTATCATTTACCACAACTTCTTGAGGTCTATTTTTCTTTTTGCATAAATTAACAATATTTTGGCTAACAATGTTTTGATACTGCTCTTGATTCTTTTCTATTTTTATCCTTGCGGCTTTCATTTTTTTATCCTTGTTATACGTGATGTTGTTTGTTTATATAACTAATCTAATTAGCATTTAGCTATAGTAAATTGACGTCATTGCGAGGAGCTACTTTAGTAGCGACGAAGCAATCCATAAAAGTGATTAAAAATGGATTGCTTCGTAGGCTTACGCCTCCTCGCAATGACGGAGTAATGCTAATCGGATTAGCTATAACATGACGACAAAATTACCTGTCATATCTAGTTTTGTAAAAATACTGCTCTCTCTATTAATCGTCTTCTAATCAAACCCTTAAGCTTGACACCACGGGCATAAACCCATTTAGGGAATTCATCGGCAGCTAGTAAATATTCACCTCGCAGCAGCTTTTGTCTTAAACTGGAAGCTTGAAAGGCACCAGCTCCACAGTTAAAGACAAATGATATCAAAGCCCCTTCTTGGCAGTAGTTTAATGGTACGCCGCAATGTCGATAAATGGCATATTTAGCTTGTTCTACATCCTGCTCTAGTAAGTAGTCAGCATGTTCTCGTGATATACCATCAGACATTTGTTGTTGCTCGTACTCTTTTATCACATGCCCCCAGCCAATAGTTTTTAAACCAGCCGGGCAGTAATATGGTTGTAGCCTCAGTCCTTCAAAGCTTTTAATGATGTATTCTGCTTTATCATTGCTAGTAATATTAGTAGCCATTAATCTTACCATTGCCACTACCATTGACATAGGTGTGACCGTTACCACTGCCATTACCATAGAGATAACCTTTATTGTTACCATTAACTCGGTATCTGCCAAAAGCCCGATGACCGAACCAAAAACCAATAACGGCACAGAATATCCCCTGATCTTCACTGCTCCATATGGTGTCAATTGATGCACCAAATCTTATAAAGATAGCTATTTTTAATGCTACATAGAGCAGAAAAAATATATAAGTAATCATTGGTCTAACACTGGTAGCCAAAAAATCTACCCAATTATTACTGCTGTTACTGGTTGTTTGTATACCAGCATATTGATATAGATATTTATTCTCATCGTTATCAGCCTTAATTTGGATTTCCTCAAGCCTAGCACTATGACCAGTCTTTAAAGCTTTTAACTGCAAATCAATTAATTTAAGCTCATGTTCCTTGTCTTTTTTGTCCCTGAGGAAATGCAAAACCTCCGGTATAAAACTACTGCAAAATCCTATAAAGGCACTTAATATTGCTATCATATAAATAATCTAATTTTATTACCAAATAGGAGTAAATTCTAATGCTACAACACTATGAGTCTCACTATCACGGTACTGTATACTGGCATTTGCTATTAACTTACCGGTATAATTAGTCAATTTATATACCTTATTATATAGATAATTACTTGATTCAAGATGATAGCTATTCTTGTTACTATTAAATTGGTTAATTTGGTTAGAATAAGAGTTATTGCTAGCTTGTAGATTATTAACTTGCGTAGTTAAATTAGCGATTTTCGTAGTCATACTATTAATTTGCGAGTCCTTGCTATTAAATTTGCGTAGTTAAACTCCTAACTTGCGAGCTATTACTATAAACTTGTGTATTTAAGCTATTAACTTGTGAACTCATATTATTAACTTGCGTAGTTAAACTACTAATCTGAGCTTGCTTCTGATTAACAACATTATCTCTTTCTCTTAGGCTTTGTTCTAAATTACCTATTTTATTAAGCAAGCTTTCGGTTTCATCTTCTGCCATAATATCTGATAGGTGCAAACTAGCTAGTGAGGTTAGGCTTTGGCTTAAATCTTTGCTATTCTCAAGACTAAGACTACTTAGGCTGTCATAACTATTAACATAGATGATGTATTTTAGCTCTTTTACATTGCTAGGAATCCGGTTTATTAGGTTCTTCAGATTATCTCTACCAACTCGGCTATCTAAATTCCAAGGCAGGACAATATAATTACCTTCATCCTCAGAGGTCATGGTTACTTTAGTAAAAGGATGTTGCGTACCTAAATAAAAGCTTAGTGTAGCTTTAGAAAATGTTATAATTTCAGTGCCGTTGGCAGTTATTATGTGCAACTCTGCTTTATCTACCTGATTCGGTATAAAAATCTTCTCGCCCAAATGAAATTTAGCGATATCCGGTAAATGATCACTATTACTCGCGTAAACATTTCTCATGATTTTTTTAAGATTTTCGATATCTTGTAACTTGTTAAATCTGACTGCAATTTTTCTCATATAATCCCCTGTAGTATCTGTATTGTAGGAGAGTTATTATATCATAAAAAATCACAATTTGCATCATATTTTGTGATATTTTTACCTCATATTTTTACTAGTATAATTTAAGTTGTTTTACAATAGTGATGCTAAAAAAATCACAACTCTTACTAGAAAAATAGTGACAAGTAGTTATTTAGTTGTTTGACAAATTATTATTATTTAATCTTAGATGGATTGATGTGGCTATTGTTAAAAACAATTAATAATAAAAGTTTTTTGGCATCATGAGACCTTTGAGAACGGTTACAGAGAACCATGAAAGTAGCATATAGCTAACCCGTTAATGCCAACGATACAGAGATGGAATAACAGTACTTCATTGATAACTATTTAAGTACTAATCACTTTTAACCTAAATATAAAGAGAGGAAAAAATGCCATTAGAACAAACTATTATACAACAAATAAAAAACAACTCTATTACTAATCTTTCCCTTAGTAATAACCAGATAGGAGATGCTGGAGCGAAAGATTTAGCAGAAGCCTTAAAGATTAATCAATCTATTACTACTCTTAACCTTTATTCTAACCAGATAGGAGATGCTGGAGCGAAAGATTTAGCAGAAGCCTTAAAGGATAATAAATCTATTACTAATCTTCACCTTTCTGCTAACCGGATAGGAGCTGCTGGAGCGAAAGATTTAGCAGAAGCCTTAAAGGATAATAAATTTATTACTTCTCTTAACCTTGATTCCAACCAGATAGGAGATGCTGGAGCGAAGTATCTAACTGAAGCCTTGCAGATTAATCAATCTATTACTACTCTTAACCTTACTAATAACCAGATAGGAGATGCTGGAGCGAAAGATTTAGCAGAAGCCTTAAAGGATAACAAATCTATTACTTTTCTTCACCTTTCTACTAACCGGATAGGAGATGCTGGAGCGAAAGATTTAGCAGAAGCCTTAAAGGATAATAAATCTATTACTAATCTTTTCCTTGATAATAACCAGATAGGAGCTGCTGGAGCGAAAGATTTAGCAGAGGCCTTAAAGGTTAATAAATCTATTACTAATCTTAACCTTCAACAGAACCAGATAGGAGATGCTGGAGTGAAAGATTTAGCAGAAGCCTTAAAGGTTAATAAATCTATTACTATTCTTTAATGCGAATTAAGAGCTGAAGAAGACTAAGTGAATGCTTGAAAAGTACCAATCCAATAGATAAAATGTCTTTGTTTTCAACGTAAAATGGCATTTTATATGGATTGGCAATCACAATTAATATCACTCTACCTATTTATTTGCAAAGAATATCAACATAAGTTAAGAAAAAACATGGCACGTATTTCTAATTATTCAAATTTAACTTTCTCGGATGAAGAGGTTATGACAATCTATATATTCGGTATTATGAGTAAACGCCATACAGTTAAGGAAATTTATGAATATACCGATAGGCACTTGCGTGACTGGTTTAAAGCGTTACCAAGCTATGTAGCTTTTGTACAGAGATTAAATAAAGTTTCTCATCTGTTTAGCGGTTTAATGACAGCTCTCTATCACCAACTTCCAAAAGATTATAATCAGTCTTATCCATTACTTTTGGATTCTATGCCAATAATATTAGCTCATAGAGGTAGAAGATTTAACGCAAAAATAGCTCCAGAGATTGCGACTAATAATGGTTACTGTGCAACTAAAAAACTCCATTATTACGGGATTAAATTACATGCAGCGGGAAGTTACAAAAAGGGATACTTGCCTATACCGCAATATTTTGGAATAACGGATGCTGGTACTGCAGATATAAGGTTTTATGAGGAATTATCTAAGCAATTACCAGAAAATAGTAGGGTTTTCGCAGACAAAGCCTATCAAACAGGGAATCAGCCAGTTGCAGATCAAGGTGGTATTACTCTATACACCCCGGTTAAGAAAGCTAAAGGGCAGGAATTGTTAGATGCGGCAGATAGACTACTATCCAGTGCAATATCAAGCGTGAGGCAACCCATAGAGTCGCTATTTAATTGGATTGAAGAAAAGACCAATATACAAATAGCTAGTAAGGTCAGATCTTACAATGGGCTTATGGTACATGTTTTTGGTAAAATTTCGGTAGCTCTATTCATGATGCAAACTCGGTTTTGCTCTTAATTGGCATTTTACCTTTATTCTAACCAGATAGGAGCTGCTGGAGTGAAAGATTTAGCAGAAGGCTTAAAGGATAATAAATCTATTACTACTCTTTACCTTCAAAATAACAAGATAGGAGATGCTGGAGCGAAAGATTTAGCAAAACCCTTAAAGGATAATAAATCTATTACTACTCTTGACCTTAGTAATAACCAGATAGGAGCTGCTGAAGCGAAAGATTTAGCAGAAGCCTTAAAGATTAATCAATCTATTACTACTCTTAACCTTGGTGGTAACCAGATAGGAGCTGCTGGAGCGAAAGATTTAGCAGAAGCCTTAAAGGTTAATAAATCTATTACTAATCTTTCCCTTAATTCTAACCAGATAGGAGCTGCTGGAGCGAAAGATTTAGCAGAAGCCTTAAAGGTTAATAAATCTATTACTAATCTTTCCCTTAATTCTAACCAGATAGGAGCTGCTGGAGCGAAAGATTTAGCAGAAGCCTTAAAGGTTAATAAATCTATTACTAATCTTTCCCTTAATTCTAACCAGATAGGAGCTGCTGGAGCGAAAGATTTAGCAGAAGCCTTAAAGATTAATCACTCTATTACTAATCTTTCCCTTTATAATAACCAGATAAGAGATGCTGGAGCGAAAGATTTAGCAGAAGCCTTAAAGGATAATAAATCTATTACTACTCTTGACCTTAGTTTTAACCAGATAGGAGATGCTGGAGCGAAGGAGATACAAACAGTCCTAAAGATTAATAGAGATTTTGCTAATAAAGCCAGACAAGAGGCTGAGAGACTTGAGCAAGAGGCAAAGCTTAAAGAACAAGAGGAGGCTAATAAATTAAAAGCTATAGAGGAGGCAAAAGTGAAAGAATATATACCAAATATACCGGTTGTGAAATTATTTGAGGTAGCAGATGGGGATAATCAGTTTAATAATGATGAGCAGGCTACTATCCAGCAAGTATCAAGTCTAATCCGAGATGGTAACGACCGCCTGCAAGACCATAGCAAGCAAGGAATATTGCTGCTTGGTAATACTGGGGCTGGCAAGAGTACACTTGCTCACTTGTTTAGTGGCAGGAAGCTGCAAGCGATTTTTGATGATGAAACTGACGAACTGGTTATTGATGCGATGCAACCGATTAAAGATATTGTCATTGGTCATAAAATGGCTTCCGAGACTAAGATTCCTAATAAATGTGTTGCTAAAGGTACAACCATTTGGGATTGTCCTGGCTTTAATGATACTGAGCTTGTTCTAGAAATCGTTAACAGATTCTATATTAAAAGGCTCTTTGAAACTACAGAGCAGCTAAAAT
Organism: Candidatus Tisiphia endosymbiont of Hybos culiciformis; assembly: GCF_964030975.1. Taxonomy (NCBI): domain Bacteria; kingdom Pseudomonadati; phylum Pseudomonadota; class Alphaproteobacteria; order Rickettsiales; family Rickettsiaceae; genus Candidatus Tisiphia; species Candidatus Tisiphia endosymbiont of Hybos culiciformis. The sequence continues at coordinate 1,829,857 of NZ_CAXIQH010000001.1, read as the reverse complement.
TTGTGTTGGTGGTAAATGAATCGGATTTAAGGAGTAAAAGAGGTAATGATTTCCTTGAAACACTATCTAATTTTATAAAAAGTTTTAAGGATATTGGGTCTATAGAGGGCAGCATATCTTTAGTAGTTAGCCATGTATCACCAAATAAAAATATTGATCATATCAAAAAATCTATAGATAAAATATTAAAAGACAATCAAGGGGCAACAGATGAACACAAAGCACTGATTAATAATTGCTCAATACATCTATTCTATAAACCAAGTGGAGAAGGTGAGTTAACTATACCTGACTTACTTGCAGCAATAGAAGAGTCATCCAAATATTCTGACGCTAAAGGTGATATGGTCAATATCACTATTTCGAAGAAAGCTATGGAATGTTCATCTCATCTGTTAAATACTGCAAGTAATAACTTTAATCAACTATTAGAGGTGATAGTTAAAGCTATTGGTAATGCAACTCAGTGCTTAAATGTCAATCCACTCAATGCATTTTCTGAGAATTATCATCTTGTCAAAAATTGGGTACCCTCATCAATTAATTACAACGAACTGAAACAACATAGTGAAGGTGAATATTTTCTAGGGCTGGAATTATTATCAAGATTGCAAAAAGTACTTAATAAGCAAATAGATAGCATATCAGATGCCATAATAAACTTGCAGATAGCAGTGGAGATTTTTGCTGAATATGCTGAGTCTGATAATTCTCAGCTTAAGCATCAGATACAAGACTATGGTTATTGCTTACAGCAGCAATATGACTATGTGAAATTTTTCTCTACTGTCTGTAAAGTGTAAATTGTAATCATCTATTGACCCCTTTAAAGGAAAAATTGTAATGAAAATTGACCCCCTAAATAAGTAACAATATCTCCGAAAAATTAATATTGTTAATATTTTTTTTAAGGAGTTTTAAAGGGGTGTTTATAGTGGAAACAATAGGAAGAATACGTAGGATGTACCACGTTGATGGTAAGGCAATTAAAAAAATTGCTAGAGAATTGAATATATCAAAGAATACAGTAAAAAAAGTCATTCGTAGTGATCAAACCAAATTTGAGTTAGCAAAATATACCAAAGATAAACCGGTTCTTGGTAATCATCTTGCAGTACTAAATCAGTTATTAGTAGAGAATAGCAAGGAGCCGGTTCGACGCAGAATGACGGCAAAGAAACTATACCAACAGCTACAGATATCGGGTTACACAGGAAGTTATGAAACTGTGAATCTAATTGTCAGGGCATTTCGTAGAGAACGCGAAGCAAAGGGTCAACAAGTTTTTATTCCACTAAATTTTGAACCTGGAGAATCTTTTCAATTTGACTGGGGAGAAGAGGAGATATGTTTAGATGGTGAGATTATTAGAGTAAAGGCTGCAAGAATAACACTATGCTACAGCCGTCATTCTTTGGTTATTGTCTACCCTAACGAGCAACTTGAGATGGTGATGAAAGCACATGAAGAAGCCTTTAAGTTTTTTGCTGGCTGCTGTAAGAAGGGAATTTATGATAATATGAAGACAGCCGTTAAAGAGATATTAGTCGGCAGGAATCGTATTTTTAACGAAAAGTTTGTTCAGATGGCATCTCATTATTTATTTGAACCGACTGCTTGTACTCCAGCATCTGGTTGGGAGAAGGGGCGAGTTGAAAAACGAGTAGGTGATACTAGACGTAACTTTTTTACACCAATACTGACAGGGGAAAGCTATGAAGATATCAATTATCAACTCAGAGAGATGTCTTTAAATTGGTCTAAAACTAGACAGCATCCTGACTTTAAAGAGCGGACAATCTTTGAAGTATATGAGGAAGAAAAGCCATATTTAATAAAATATAGAGGAGAATTTACAGCTTACAGATTGCATCCAACTATAGTTTCGCCTTTAAGCCTTGTGCAATATGATACTAATATGTATAGCGTTCCGTGTGAATATGTAGGTGTTGCTGTGCAAATTAAATCCTATGCCTGGGAGATAGTTATCCTATATGAAAGCAAGGTTATAGGAGAGCATGTTCGCTGTTTCAATCGCTACCAGAAGATTTATAATCCATGGCATTATATCTCAGCTCTGGAACGTAAACCAGGGGCTTTGCGTAATGGTGCTCCCTTTAAAGAGCTTATGAGCTTATTACCAGAGGTATTTAGTAAGATACGCAATAAACTGGAAAACTACAAGGACAGTGATAAACAATTTATAGCAATTCTGCAGTTGGTTAATAAGTATGGATTAGACAAGGTGACTAATGCCTGTAATTTAGCAATTACTATTGGTGGCTGTAGTGCTAAATTAGTTGAGCAGTATTTACAACCAGCTATACAAGTAGATATCAATGAATATAAGTTTATTCAGTTAAAAACTCCACCAGACGCTGATTGCAGCAGTTACAGTAAAATACATTTAACAACCTATTCAGTAGTGGAGGAAAATTAAATGAAGGAGTTAATATTATTATTAGATAAATTGGGTTTAGCAGGAATGAAGATGCAGTTAACAGAGATGGATTTAGCAAAAGAAATGCCTGTGGGAGCAGTATATGAAGCATTAAAAAGGCTTCTTGAAGCAGAATGTCAGTATAAAAAATCACGTTCATTGAGTTATCGACTACAGCTAGCTAGGTTTCCTACAATAAAGCTACTTTCGGACACTAGCCAAGCTAAATTGGTTAGCCATTGTGATATACAAAAAGTTGTTGATAATCAGCAGAATATAATGTTAATTGGTGGTTCTGGGTCAGGCAAGACTCATCTAGCAATTGGTTTAGCATTTACTGCAGTTGAAAAGGGTTGCAGGGTAAGGTTCTACACTTTAAATGAATTAGCTAGCCAATTACTAAATGCTAGAATGCATAACTATGAGCTCAAATTCATCGATTCAGTTAAGAGGTTCAATGTTATTGTGATAGATGAACTGGGCTATGTACCAATAAAGCCCGAGGCTAGATTCTTACTATTTGAGCTGTTTGCAAAATTATATGAACAGTCCTCGCTTATCATAACCACCCATTTGAGATTTGAAGAATGGGAAGATATATTTGGTAATCCTAAGGCAACAAAGGCAATTATCGATAGGCTAACCCATCATTGTCAAATCATAGAAACTGGTAATAAAAGTTTTAGAGGAGGAAAAGATGCAGAATAAAGATTAAAATAATATACTATTATATAAATTAAAAATTACCAATGATTTTAGGGGATTTTATCTGAATTTTAACCAAAATTAACTAATTTTTTTTGTGGTCAAGGGGGGTCAATAGTTTATTACAATAGGGGGTCAATAGATGATTACAATTTACATGTAAAGCCGAATTACCTGATCATACAAAGATTGCTGAGTTAATAACAACTTGCCATACTAAAGTAACAGAAAATCTTGAGTATCAAGTTAGTAGTTTGCCTATTGATGAGAAGCAATCTGACTCAAATTATTATCATGAAGCGTATACTTGCAGCAAAACTGCATAACTCTATTAAATTTTTTTGGTAGTATGAATTTATTTTATAAATTTGGGTTCCTACTATGCAAATATCACCGATTAGTAAAAAAACTGGTTGAAAAACTATCAGTTATACTATAACATTTCAATTATTAAACGTAATGAATGAATCAAAATGAAAAAGCCAAAAGTAGCGACCTTAAGTGCTGAGGAACGAGAAGAACTAATACAACATATTAAGGCAAGTTCATTAACAGGAGATGATCAGCAAGCGGTGATAGAACTTGTGAAATTTTGTAACGAACTAATAGACAAGCTAGCATCATCAAACATCAGTATAAATAAGCTTAAGGAGATGATGATTGGTTTTAAGGCAGATAACAAAAAAAAGATAGTTCAGATTCATTAAAAGAACCACCGAGTGAATCTGATAATAAGAATGGTGGTAATGAAGAAGAGTACGATGAGTCCAAGAATAGAGATCGCAGTAATTGGCAAGGTAAATATGGATTTGATGATTATCAGGATGCGAATACCAGCTATTTATCTCCTGAGAATTTTTGTAGTGGTGATAGCTGTCCTCACTGTGATAATGGTAAACTCTATAATAGTGAAGCTAGAAAATTGCTACAATTTACAGGTAATGCTCCAATTACAGTCAACAGATATGTAAAGAAAACGTTACGCTGTAATGCTTGCGATTATACAGTTATGAACAATAAAAATATCAACAAATGGACAAATAGTAGCAAAAGTGCAATAGTGTTACAAAAGACCTACGGTACTCCCTTCTATCGTTTATCTAGGTTGCAAAGTTTAAGCGGGGTTCCTGTATCCCATAGCTCGTTGTGGCAACAATATTTAGATGTTTGGCAAGAAGGTGGTGGAGCTGAAATTTACAGGGTATTATTGGAAATGGCTGCCGAATGTAGTTCACTGAACCTTGATGATACTAGAGCCAGGATTTTAGAAATTACTGTAGCCAATAAAAAATTACGTACTCAAAATAAGAAAGGACGCAGCTGTTATACCACTACTATATGTGCTAAAACTACAAATAATGAGGTGATAGTTTTATATTTTACCGGTAATAAGCATGGCGGGGAAAATATTGGTAACGTACTAAAGAATCGTAAGAATAGGACTGATTCTATTCATTTAATGACTGATGCAAGTAACAATAATAACCCGGTATTATCAGAAGCAGATAAAGAATTACTGGCAATAATAGTGATGATCAATTGTTTGTCACATGGGCAGAGAAAATTTACAGAGAATGAACCATATTACCCTGAAGAATGCGGATATTTTCTCAAACAGACTGGTGGGATTTACCATAATGAACATCAATGTAAAGAGATGAGCCTTGAGGAAAAGCTGAAGTACCATCAGGAACATAGCAGTAAATATATAGAAAACATATATAACAAAATAGACGAATTATTTAACGACAAGAAAGTTGAGCCTAATAGTAGGTTTGGGCAAGCTATGAAATATTGGTTAAATAATAAAGAAGGTTTGACGCAATTTTTGAAAATTCCAGTTAGCAGTCTTGATAATAATTGGGCTGAGAGGTCACTACGTACCATTATTTTACAAAGGAAGAATTCATTATTCTTTAAAACAATCAATAGTGCTGAGATACATAGTGGTCTGTATAGTATAGTAAAGACTTGTAGTGAGAACGAGATCAATGCCTTTAAATATTTAAATTGGCTGCAAGAGCAGAGCAGCAAAGCAAAGAAGCATCCTACGAATTATACGCCTTTTGCCTATGCAAGATATATAAATAATACGGAATTAATCGAGACGGCAGCTTAAATGACAGGAAGCCAATCATTAGAGAGTTTGGCAGAACTAGGATCACCATTATGAATAAGAATGTGTAAGGTTCTATAACAAATCTGATAAGATGAATTATCAGATGGGGAAAGTTTTGCCGTAAATTTACCTTTGGATAGGCGTTTAGAGCATAACCAAAAGCCTTGACCATCAAAGGACAAAATTTTAATGGCAGTTCTGTTTTTATTATAGAATAAAAACAAGGAACCATTAAGAGGGTTGGAAGAAAGTTTTTGTCTGCAAACAGCTATTAAACCATCGATACCCTTACGAAAGTCGATGGCAATAGTGGCAACAAAAATAACTGACTGAGGGGTTAGTTGCAGCATAGAAATGTCTGAATTATGATTTTTGGATCCAATGTTTGGATAATAAGCTTGGTACCATTTGGTTTAATAATGTGGCAAGTGTAGTAATTTTGTTTGGGAGTAGCCACAGGATCAGTATCTATAGAATTTACTAGTTGAAATGGAAGGAAATTAATATCTTGTTGCAGTTTTGCTGCAAGTATACGTTGAATTGAACTAATTATTGTTTTATTAATATTGAGATGTTTGGCTATATCTTTGCAAGAATAGTGATGGAGTAGCTGGCGAACTAATTCCTTTAGATGGTTTGGTATGGGATCAAACTTGTTAGTTTTAGTTTGACGCCAGGCTTTAAATTGCTGAGCTACTTGCTCAATAGTAATTGATGGTATTTGCATAGTAGGAACCCAAATTTATAAAATAAATTTTATACTAACAAAAAAATTAGATAGAGTTATGCAGTTTTGCTGCAAGTATACGAATTACCTGATCATACAAAGATTGCTGAGTTAATAACAACTTGCCATACTAAAGTAACAGAAAATCTTGAGTATCAAGTTAGTAGTTTGCCTATTGATGAGAAGCAATCTGACTCAAATTATTATCATGAAGCTATAAAATATCTGAAAAATTACCAAGATTCTCCTGCCTGCAAGAATCTTAAGGCTATAGCCTATAGTTGCTTAGCTAGTATCGCAGAGAAGGATGATGCCAATGAAGCTGCATTGGTTTATTATGTAAAAGCTATCGAAGCCAATAGCCATTTACCAGACATATATGATAAACTCGGACAGCTACTTTTTAACAAGGGTAAATATGCTAAGGCAATTGATTGCTATAAAGTAGTTAATAATGAATTGAGTATAGAAGAATGTTTTAAAGCATGGTTAAAACAAGATAAAAGAAATCCCGATATAAAGCTAAAGCAGGCTGAGTATTTTGAGTCTGCAGGTTTATTTGAGCAAGCCAAAAGATGTTATCACCACGCATTCAGCCTAAGTCAGGATGAAAATTTTAAGGCTGCGGCTTTAAAGAAAATTGGTAATATTATGGTTAATGCTACTGCTCAGGGACAAGATTTTATCACCAGAGGAGAGGAACATGATTTTTATAATTATGACCTGGTAAATGAAGAATTTACCAAAAATCTACTTGGCGATGTAGTTTTAAAATGTGATTTGTACTGCTAAAAGATTGCGGAGCAGTTTTGCTGCTTGTCATCCTAGTTATAGCTGTACGGTTAAGTCGGTGTATCAAACTACGTCATTGCGAGGAGACCATAAAAATCGACGAAGCAATCTAATATATTACCTTTCCCATGCCTAATCTTTTGGATTGCTTCGTCACCACTGAAGTGGCTTCCTCGCAATGACGGAGAGGCTATCTAGAACCTAACCAATTATTTGAATTATTGCTATGTTTTTGTCATCTAATTCAATGTGTTTCACTATAGTGCCATTACTAAGAATGATACTTTTTCGTTGTTGTGATATTTTTGCATCACACATCACCAATTCAAGCTATGGCAGTCATGGAAACCGCATAAAGCCGGCTGTAGGTAGAATAAATTACGACCTGGGATGTTTCTTTGAAGGGATTTCTTAAGCAACTCTTCTGCCTTATCCACCTCACCATTTTTGATTAAAGTAACTATTGTGCCAAAATCAATGATATCACTACCCATAGTTCCTGCTAAAGCTTTAAGCAGATTATTATAACTATCATACTCATTAAAGAAAAAATCTCCAAATAATCCAAGACCACCACCCTGTAATAAGGATGCCATAAATACTCCTTCTTCATTTGGGGCAATCCATTCTTTCCCGTCAAATAACCTTTTAGCATTGATTGATAGGTAACCAAGCCCTATGGAACCCGGTAATAACTGAAACAACATTTTAATACTAGTTGGGTTTCTCATTGATTTAGCAATATCCTTCCATGTTCCTAAATCCAATAAATTGCCACTACCTACTTGTTGATGGGTTGGTATTTGATCGATGGTTACTGATTTTAACGGTCTAGTGATGTAAGTATAGGCAAAAGTTTTAAACTGCATTATACACTTAATCACCGCGGCAGCTGGCGAGCCTGCATTAATGCCTAAATTGCCAAATGATACAGCATTTATTTCAGCAGTGTGGGGAGTGGCAACAGCTGTATCAACCCGGTCAAGTAAATATCTTCGTAAATTATTGGTCAAATCATGCTTGAGTCTATCCCTATTAATAGGGCTGATTATACTATTACCACTTTGTTGTTGTAAATGTTGGTCTAGTAAATGATCAGGTAGTAGTGCCATATCGGGTATTAAATATGGTTTATTCTCTATTTGCTGCACTAAATGCTGAAAAAGATGCCAGTTACTTTCATTAATGCCGTATCTATTAAGCAAAATCTGTAAATTATGATATAGCGAATTAAAGGGCTTATTGACTTGTGATGCTAAATTATGCGATAACAAATTACCCATTGTAGATTTCCAAGCATTATCCCACCATTCCATAAAATTTAGTTTAAAAAATGCATTGGTAAGTTTAAATACGCCCCCAGATACTGGGTATTCTCCTGCAAAACGAGAATGACTATGACCAAGTAGTGAATCTACAGCCACACCAAGCAAACTAGCAAGTTCTTTTTTCTTTTCACCATTAAAGCCAGTTATTGCCACTTGCAATATATTCACATAAGATTTCATTAGAGGTATGCCATTATTTTGTAACTCACTGACAAAACTTATCATATCAGGTATTGAAGAAAGTACCACTTTGCCAAGATTTGCCATACATTTCCAAGAGCGATAAGCTCCAAGGATACGATCAACTGACGGTATTTGTGGCTTAACTCCTAGCATTAGGTCTAACTGATTGACAAAACTGTTTGGATTACTCAGTATTGCTAATTGCTTTAAAATAGCTGGGTCTTTAATGGCTAACTCTTGTAGCTCCCTGATAAAAGTACCTTTGATCGATTGCAGCATTAACTCAGGATTACAACCCACACTCTCCATCATCCCGATGCTCCGACCTAGTATGTTAAGGTTACTAACTACTGAATCAGCGATAAAAGATCGGCTTTTAATTAGAGGGCTAATGAGCTTGTCAACAAAGTCATTTTCTACGTAATTACCAAACTCCTTCTGATATGTTAACCAAGCTTCTGGCGATTTAAAATGTAGTTTCCTACTAGCTGACACCACATCAGCTACGTTACTACCTTTAATGTGAGTAAATGCTATATTTAAATATTGGTCAGTGTCTTTTAAATGAATGCTACTGGCAAGATTATTAAATATTGCCTTATAATCTATTTTGTCATTTAGTTTAGCAATTTTCTGGTGATCAAGTAGCGGATAGATAAATTTCAACCATGGCTCATAACCCGCTTCTCGAAGTTTAAGACTATTATGCTCTTGTTTAGTAATATAACCTTCTAGCGGTATTGTATAACCACCTGCTAGATTAGCTCTATTGATGGCAATTATTTGCCATTTATTAATTATTTGAGCGAGTAACATTGCCCTCTCACTACCAGTCGGCTTTTTATTAGAATGGCTGATATTCCATAATTCCTGTATTATTGCATCCTGGTAATTGATATCGCCAAACTCGTGTATCACACCAGCTTTCTCTAAATCTCTTGTAAGACCAAATAACAGCTCTTTGGCAGTAGTTTCTTGTCGTAAATCAACTTGCCGTAAATATTCTTTTATCGCAGCAACCTTATTAGTATGATTTCTAACAAATCTCTCTATGGCCGCCATCTTGATTAAGTTTAGGGCATTATTTCTTTTTTTTACAAAGTACTCCTTCTTAAAATCATCAATGAACATATCTATTTTTTTGTCTCTCTCTAGCAAATCTAATCTTTCCTGTCCGACAAACTCTTTATGGATAGTTTTTAGCTCATCCACTAATTGTGGCTCGATGAGACTTAGAGTCTTAAATAACTCCTCTAGTTCTGAAGGGTCTGCCCCTTGCTTAACCTTGCGTAAGATTTCTTCGGTTCGTTGGTAAATAACATCTTGCTTGATGGCTTCTGCTTGATAAGTAACCTTTTGTTGTTCAGGTAGATGGGCTATGTCAACTTCTAAGGAAGCTAGATGCTCTTGTAGATTGGGAGCAGCATTGCTAGCATCAAACTTCTCATCATCACCATGGTAAAAAGATTCAGCTTCTTGTGGATTCTCAAGATTTATATGCTTGCCTTCCTCTAGCTGCTTTCTTGCTATATATAAATCCTCAGGCGATAAATCATAGCCTTTAGCCTCCCATTGCTGATGTCGTAAATTATTGATAATTTGCTGATCTAATTGTTTTACTGCTGTCAAATATTCCTGAAACTCCGGATTATTAATATGCTCCTGATATAATTGTTGTAATTTGCCTTCTTCCTCTAGTAAAATATCCAAGAACCATTTTGGTACTTGCTCAATCTTGCCATTAGTACCAAACTGATCATGCATATGTTGTTGTAATTCTGCTATTTTCCTCTGCTGGACAGAATATAAAGGATATTGTTGCTCGGCTGCCGTAATTAATTGTAGCTTCTTTGCTTGTAATTCAGCTAACCTTGATAAAGAACTGTTTTCAATATTGGCATTGGCACTTGTTGGTATTTGACTATCAACTTGCCCAGTTCCTATTATCCTCTCTTGAGGAGATGTCTCTTTTAGTACAATATCAATATTCTCTTTTAACTGACTATCAACTATCGGATGTAAGGTCTCAATCTCAGGACGTAGCTTATTTGAATGTAAGTACAACTTGTCCCGCAAATATTTAGCCGAATAACCAAGACCGTGCAAAGTTGTACCAAATAAACCACTTTCTATAATATTAATCAAACTATCCGACAAGTCATAAGGTCTTTGTTCAGTAAGTCGCTCATTATAAAGAAATGGTTCGATAGCTGTCTGACCTACAGCACCACCGACAAAACCCTTAGCTAATGTTGTTGGAAGTCTGCCATATTTTAAAGCAGCTGCCGCCCATCTTGCTTGCCCACCAATAGGAACAAAGCTAGCAGCAATGTTAATTACCGACAAATTGCCAAATACTATCTCAGCTCCAAATTTGCCAATAGCTTCAACTAATCCGCCTTTACCTGCAGCAATGATAATCTCATTAATCTCTCGCTGCTTTTTCCTCTCTAAAATATCTTCTACTAGTGCTTCAGTAAAATTAGGGTCGTATTTTAAACCTGAGTCACTATATTTTTGCTCAAAATCTTCTTTGGTTAATTTGTTATTATAATTCTCAGAATATTCAGCAATATCCTGGAACTCAGGATCAATAATATGTTGTGGGTTAAAAGATCGCCATAAGGTTGATAGGCTTGGACTATCTGCATAAGCTTGCCGGCTAACTGCTCGCCAAACATCCCATTTACTACTACCTAACAAATCAAAGACACTATTATAAGATATACGCTCCGGTAATAAGGTAGAATAGTAACGCGGGTGAATTGGTTTGCTATTTGCCCGATAACCTGAGTAACTATTTAAGCTGTCATCATTTTCCATCGTACTAATCATATTGTGGATATTCAGAGATAGTTTGTAATAATCTTTGCTTTTGTTGCTCTAAAGCTTTAGGGTTATTTAGCTCTAGCAAATCAAATTTTAGTATGTTACCATCCTTTGCTACAACCGGCAAATACCGACCATCTTTGGTAGGAAAAGTATAATAGACACTCTTTTTGTCAGACGTTAATTTCCATTTACCTTGTTGTAAAGATTCTCGTACTTTTGCAGCAGCGGTATATTGTCCTGTTGGGTCATTAATATTATCTATAATATTTCTACCATTACCCTCAGCTACGATAGTCCCATAATCACAAGCTATACTACCGTTAATAATAGCAAGTTGTATCTCTACTAAACTAGCCTCTATGTTATCAGAATTTAAATCATGAATCATACGTTGTGCTACCACCTGACGGGGTATTTGCAGATTCTTACTATCTATTCGCATATCGACCTCACTAATTAATTTGGTGGTTGCTTTTTTTACTGCTTTGGCAATTGATAAATCTTCAGTACGTTGGTAGTATTTAGCTAAATATTTTATGGCTTGCCGTGTTTGGTTAATCTCTGTCTCGTTTTGAATATCAGTTTTAGCTAAATCCTTACCCCATTGCTTGAATATACCATTATTTTCAATTTCTTTGTTAAATTCTGTAGTCTCATGACTGATAAATAATGGCTGACTTTTTACTGATAGCTCGTTAACTAATGCGATCATCTGTATAAAGGCTGACGCTGTCTTACGATTATATAGCCTACTCTCAGCATAGAATTGAGTCAGACACTCTAAATCTCCATTACCCCTTAAGATTTCATCCATTATTTCCAAGCCATATTGCTCACCGCTCCCGTCATCACCTCGCAGACTAATTATACCATCGGTGGTTTGTTGAATTTGGTTAACATCCTTACTCCCAATCTTTTTTGAATACTCATCACGTTCTTTGTTCATTAAATATTTCTGATCGTAACTAGGGATGCCTTTTTGCTCTTGCAATTGTTTCCTAAGCAATAAACGTTGAAACAATGGCATGTCTTTAGGTATTTCATCGGCATACATTTCCTCAACCATCCCAGCTGGGTCTGTTTGAGCCAATTTTAGCTGTTTGTTAAACTGCTCGGTTAAAATATGATATATTCTCTCTTTATTGTTATAATCACTATCTCCGCCCTTTGGGGCAATTTGTTGTAATATTTCCTGACCTTGATTAAATGGTAGGCGTTTTATTTGTTCTGAGATAATAAAAGCCTGCTTATATAAAGCTTCTTGGGTTCTGAATTGCAGTAATCGCGGATCACCAGCATTAAAGCTGGCTTGTAGTAAATTTTCAATGCCATCAATACCTTTGCCAGTAGCTAGGAGACTAGCCAAATGGGCATCGATAAGCGAACTAAGTTGATGTTGTCTCAATAATTGCTGATGATGTATTAGATTATTTGCTTGCCCCTCTAGCTTTATCCTCTGTTCAAGCGATAAATCTTCTTTCCATTCAGCTTTTATATTGGGATTTAATATAGCATCCGGCGAATGTTTTAAAGTGCCTAGTGCTGCAGCAAATGCCAAAGCTTGCCTGGCATTAATCAGCATTTGTTCTTTTTCTTGCGGCAGTAATGATAAAGAGCTAATAGCTATTATGCTATCTTGTAAATTACTACTATAAAACTCAGGGTTATCATAAGTAGCAATCTTAAACTTTTCGATAGCTTCAATTGCTAAATGGTGACGTTTACCATCAATCAGTTTAGCTTCTGTATGACTTATTTGCCCAACTAAAGATATTCGGTAGTCATTAATCTTGGCTTGCAACATACGCCTGGTTAGTGGGTTCTTGGCTTGCTGTAGATAATCTACAGCTCGCTTATCATACTTGCCTAAAAAATACTCGATGAACGGTTTGTTATTTTCTAGATAATCCGGATGCAATTCATCAAATTGCGTTAAACAACCAAAACCACCACTTTTGTTATCGCTAGCTACCTCAATATTACTCTGTGATTGATGCAAGTGCGTAGTGGTATCTTTAATAAAGTCTGCCCATAAATTTGGCATTTCTACGCTGGCATCTTTCTCAAGTTTACGTATCAAATAACCTTTAGCTTCTTCATTAATTTGCTGACTTATTCCTGCTATAACTTGCCATTTCATCTTATTTGGTCACTTTTTATTACTTTCCTTTTACTTGTCTGTACCTTCATTAATTCTTGATATTTTAGCAAGATCAAATACACCTTTTGAAATTGTACCAAGATTCTGCCAAGGCGAAGCTGACTTGATCGAACTAATATTACGGTTAATTGCTTCCTTATTTAAATCAATCATTGCTGTGTTTAAGTTTGATCTTGGTCTTTGGTGAAAATGTTCAGCTTCTACGCTTCTTGCCTTCATCTCATCCATATAAGCCATATGCCGTAGTAATAAGCCAGCTGAGTCAGTGCCAGTTATACCAATACCAGTTTTCAGGATATTATAGCCCAACTGCTGGCGATTATATAACTGCTCTTGCCTCAGCATATCAACGTGATAACTCGATATTGCCCCATATTCAGCCGTTCTTTCTATTAGTTGTTGACGGTCAAACCTGACATTCTCCTGTTGTTGTCTCAATAAATGCTGCTGCTCATATAAGGACTGCTTGGTTTTCTCTTTATTACTTCTTAACTGGGCGTAAGTATTAAATAAAGAGCTACCTGTAGCAAATATACTAGCTCCACTCGAGAAAAAATTTAGAAGATCAAACATTACTATTTTTTACCTTTAAAAAAATTTTCGCTATTTAATTTGTTGCAAAAATATGTTACACTATAGCTAGTATTAGTTGTGTAATGTGCTGAAAAATCTGCTTTTGGCAGTCGATTCTTTCGGGGAATTAGGGCATTATCCGATTAGTACTTATCTAGCGAGGATAAAGTGGACTGGAGAACTTAGGTATGTAATGGCATTCTGTTAATCTTCTAACCTATTATTTCTAGGTTCTTATATCTTTAAATTATGATATAAGAACCTAATAATGCCCTTTACAGCTCTCTATCTGGATAATTTGCGTTTCATCATTAAAAGAATATATCAATCTATGCTCATGATCTATTCTTCTAGACCAAAAACCGCTTAATTTATGTTTTAAAGGCTCAGGCTTTCCTATCCCGTCATATGGTGTTAGGAGAATATTATCTAGCAATTTCTGAATTCGTTTGTCTATTTTAGGATTTGTACACTGCCAGAATCGTCTTTGCTCAAGTGCTTCATTAGACAAGCAGATAACTCTCAATTTCCCCCCTTTTTTCTTGTAATTCTTTTTTTGCTTTTAAAAGCTGTTCTGTAATATCTTCTGCAGGAACTCCACTGTCATAATTCATCCACCATTGATCTTCAGCATTTTCTATTTGAACAATATCTTCTTTTGAAATTGATAAAAGATAATCTTTAATATCCTTTATTACATCAGTTTTAAAGAACTTACACATTTCTTCTTTCGTAATAATTTTATTTTGGCGTATAATAGCTTCACACCAAATAGAATGTGTATGTGTTAAATTACGTAAATACGCAGCTGTATGCTCACCATAAAAAGAATAGACTTTATAAATTAATTCTTTCTGATTTTTACTATAAATATCAAAATCTATTTCTCCAGGCGAAGGAATGCCATCAGCTTCAAAATTACCAAATGTTAAACGTAAAGCTCGTGTCACTGGTCCATGTTTCCATGCTTCAATCTCTTCTGTAAAAAGCGGTCTATCAAATAAAGCAAGACTTATTCCTTGGGCAAAATATATTAGTTTTTGTAGCTTTAGCTGGGTTATGGTATCGCCAGCTTTTCTATCTACTAAAACTAAAAAATAATTAGCTATATCCAAACAACTAAGTATCTTGTCTCTTTGTTTTTTATTCATAACTATTCTTAAATTTTGTTCACAGAATCTAGACCCCTTACCAAATTAACTTACGCTACCCTTGTAATTTGGTAAAATCTTTGCCTTAGCATATATTTTCAGTATACTAACTGGGTAAGGTTTATCAACCTTAAAAGTAACATCAATATCAGTTTTTATTTCCCCGTGCATAATAAAATTTACCCAACCCGATTGGTAAGGAGTGGCAAATAAATCACATACTTCTTTAGTAGCTGTTGATGTTGTTAAATATTTCTTATCATTAACCAATCTAATCAACGCATCACTATCTACATATCTACTATTAATATGTTGCCTATCTATTTGCCCATTATCTAGCCTTTCTTCAATATAACCACCTTTACTATTAAAGACCTTCAATCCAAGTTCCGCATCTTTTTTCGGAGCATGTTCTACCTCATCCGGAAATATCAGGGGAAAAGTCTGTAATATCGAAGAATAAGGAAAACCTACCGACAAATGTCTTACAGGATGTTTTAGCCTTATCAGCTCATTATCGATAATCCTCAAATCATGTAATTCCTCATCACCAATAATAGATACGGCAATTTTCTGGAAGATTGGCAATATAGTGGCAATATTTATTTGCTGGAATGATGGTAGACAGTTACGAGCTATGCTACTTAATTCATAACCACCAATATCAGGAAATAGTTTTTTAAAAACTGGAAAATATCTTTTTGATAACAATAAATATTTTTCTAATTTTAGGCTCTTCTCATCCTCAAGAATATCTTTCAATAAAGCCGGATGAAAGCTCGGCATAATTAACTGGCAATACTCAATAATGTTCCGTTGCAAATAAGCTAGCCCTTCTTTGAGTTCTTGCATTTGCTCAAATATTTTACCCGCTAGCGGTTCAATACCATCTTCCTCACTATATACCGATGCTCTAGAGGACGATAATGAGGAGCTGTGAACTCTTGCCATTATCGGGGCAATTCTGTTTGTTACTTCGTATACTTGCAGCAAAACTGCATAACTCTATTAAATTTTTTTGGTATAGCACTTAACATATAGGTTCATACATTATTTTAAACGTTCTACAACTTGCCTCAAATACAGAAATACCTTTATCTAATAATTTTCTAATGTTATTTTTTATCGGAAACCAATGATGTTCAATAGGATTTAAATCAGGGGAATAAGGTGGTAAAAATTTTAGTTTGCAGCCAGCTTTTTCAATTAATTCTTTAGCCCTTTTGGATTTATGAAAGCTTGCATTATCAGCAATGACAACCTGTCCAGGCTTTAGCTCCGGCACAAGGCAATTTTCTATATAAGCTTCAAATACCTTACTATCACAGCTCCCAGTAAAGACTAGTGATGCGATTAAACTATTCTGATTTAACGCACCAATAAAACTTGTTCTTTCACTACGTTTTCCCGATTTACTCCCATTACAACGACTTCCTTTCATTGACCATCCATATTCATATGATTCATTATCATTTATGCCCGCTTCATCAAGATAAACACGTCTCTCTATCGGCACTTTTTCTAATTCACTGAGAAAATCTTGTCGCTTTCCTTCATCTCTTTCTTTATACGCATATGTCTTTTTTTTCGAGTAATGTTGAGTTTCTTTAAAGCTCGGCTGATAGTCATTATACTTGCAACATTATCTAATTCTTTTGCTATTTCTGTAAGCGTTAACGAGTTACCCTTTTCTACTAAATGACGCAACTCCGATAAATCAGGGATTTTATGACCATATCCTTTCTGGTATCCCTCCTTTGACTTTATATCTCCAGTTTGTTTCTTTAATCTAATCCAATCATAGATTATTGACCGACTAATTTTAAAGGTTTCGCATGTAAGTGCTACTTTCTTATATTTCTCATAATGTTCTATAACTCTAGAACGTAAATCGTAACTGTAGGGGGATGCCATATTTCTATTATATAATTTTTTTATTATTTATCATTATAACTTATTTGAATCCATATGTTAAGTGCTATAGTATGAATTTATTTTATAAATTTGGGTTCCTACTATGCAAGTATCACCGATTAATAAAAAAACTAGTTGAAAAACTATCAGTTATACTATAACATTTCAATTATTAAACGTAATGAATGAATCAAAATGAAAAAGCCAAAAGTAGCGACCTTAAGTGCTGAGGAACGAGAAGAACTAATCCAGCATATTAAGGCAAATTCATTAACAGGAGATGATCAGCAAGCGGTGATAGAACTTGTGAAATTTTGTAACGAACTAATAGACAAGCTAGCATCATCAAACATCAGTATAAATAAGCTTAAGGAGATGATGATTGGTTTTAAGGCAGATAACAAAAAAAAGATAGTTCAGATTCATTAAAAGAACCACCGAGTGAATCTGATAATAAGAATGGTGGTAATGAAGAAGAGTACGATGAGTCCAAGAAGAGAGATCGCAGTAATTGGCAAGGTAAATATGGATTTGATGATTATCAGGATGCGAATACCAGCTATTTATCTCCTGAGAATTTTTGTAGTGGTGATAGCTGTCCTCACTGTGATAATGGTAAACTCTATAATAGTGAAGCTAGAAAATTGCTACAATTTACAGGTAATGCTCCAATTACAGTCAACAGATATGTAAAGAAAACGTTACGCTGTAATGCTTGCGATTATACAGTTATGAACAATAAGAATATCAACAAATGGACAAATAGTAGCAAAAGTGCAATAGTGTTACAAAAGACCTACGGTACTCCCTTCTATCGTTTATCTAGGTTGCAAAGTTTAAGCGGGGTTCCTGTATCATATAGCACTCTGTGGCAACAATATTTAGATGTTTGGCAAGAAGATGGTGGAGCTGAAATTTACAGGGTATTATTAGAAATGGCTGCCGAATGTAGTTCACTGAACCTTGATGATACTAGAGCTAGAATTTTAGAAATTACTGTAGCCAATAAAAAATTACGAGCTCAAAATAAGAAAGGACGCAGCTGTTATACCACTACTATATGTGCTAAGACTGCCAATAATGAGGTGATAGTTTTATATTTTACCGGTAATAAGCATGGCGGGGAGAATATTGGTAACATACTAAAGAATCGTAAGAATAGAACTGATTCTATTCATTTAATGACTGATGCAAGTAACAATAATAACCCGGTATTATCAGAAGCAGATAAAGAATTACTGGCAATAATAGTGATGATCAATTGTTTGTCACATGGGCAGAGAAAATTTACAGAGAATGAACCATATTACCCTGAAGAATGCGGATATTTTCTCAAACAGACTGCTGGGATTTACCATAATGAACATCAATGTAAAGAGATGAGCCTTGAGGAGAAGCTGAAGTACCATCAGGAACATAGCAGTAAATATATAGAAAATATATATAACAAAATAGATGAATTATTTAACGACAAGAAAGTTGAGCCTAATAGTAGGTTTGGGCAAGCTATGAAATATTGGTTAAATAATAAAGAAGGTTTGACGCAATTTTTGAAAATTCCAGTTAGCAGTCTTGATAATAATTGGGCTGAGAGGTCACTACGTACCATTATTTTACAAAGGAAGAATTCATTATTCTTTAAAACAATCAATAGTGCTGAGATACATAGTGGTCTGTATAGTATAGTAAAGACTTGTAGTGAGAATGAAATCAATGCCTTTAAATATTTAAATTGGCTGCAAGAGCAGAGTAGCAAAGCAAAGAAGCATCCTGAGGATTATACGCCTTTTGCCTATGCAAGATATATAAATAATACGGAATTAATCGAGACGGCAGCTTAAATGACAGGAAGCCAATCATTGGAGAGTTTGGCAGAACTAGGATCGCCATTATGAATAAGAATGTGTAAGGTTCTATAACAAATCTGATAAGATGAATTATCAGATGGGGAAAGTTTTGCCGTAAATTTACCTTTGGATAGGCGTTTAGAGCATAACCAAAAGCCTTGACCGTCAAAGGACAAAATTTTAATGGCAGTTCTGTTTTTATTATAGAATAAAAACAAGGAACCATTAAGAGGGTTGGAAGAAAGTTTTTGTCTGCAAACAGCTATTAAACCATCGATACCCTTACGAAAGTCGATGGCAATAGTGGCAACAAAAATAACTGACTGAGGGGTTAGTTGCAGCATAGAAATGTTTGAATTATGGTTTTTAGCTCTAGTGTTTGAATAATAAGCTTGGTACCATTTGGCTTAATAATGTGGCAAGTGTAGTAATTTTGTTTGGGAGTAGCCACAGGATCAGTATCTATAGAATTTACTAGTTGAAATGGGAGAAAATTAATATCGTGTTGTAGAACTTTATTTGAAGTTGAGGTAGGAGAAGTTTTGAGGGAAGGTTGATGGGCTTGTTGAATTGAACTAATTATTGTTTTATTAATATTGAGATGTTTGGCTATATCTTTGCAAGAATAGTGATGGAGTAGCTGGCGAACTAATTCCTTTAGATGGTTTGGTATGGGATCAAACTTGTTAGTTTTAGTTTGACGCCAGGCTTTAAATTGCTGAGCTACTTGCTCAACAGTAATTGATGGTATTTGCATAGTAGGAACCCAAATGTATAAAATAAATTTTATACTAACAAAAAAATTAGATAGAGTTATGCAGTTTTGCTGCAAGTATACCCTCCTTCAACTATACCATACATACTAATACATTTTATATTATTTGTAAACTACGACTGTAGTACTAGATTCCCGCCTACGCGGGAATGACAAGAGAGTGCGGGAATGACAACGAAAATGCAGAAATGACACTAAGACTGTGATGTCACCCTTAACACCCTGTCATCCCCGCCCAACTTAGTGTCACCCCTGCGTAGGCAGGGGTCTAGATTCCCGCCTACGCGGGAATGACAAGAGAGTGCGGGAATGACAAGAGAAGTATACTTGCAGCAAAACTGCATACAGAAATGGACACTAAGACTGTGATGTCACCCCCTAACACCCTGTCACCCCTGCGTAGGCAGGGGGCTAGATTCCCGCCTACGCGGGAATGACAAGAGAATGCGGGAAATGACATCCTTCGCGGGAATGACATAATATGATTACGAAAATAATACACCAACCTAAAAACTATGACCTCCTGCACCTCGAGTTTTATGGGCAATAATTGGTTTCTTGAGTCCTTCATTAATTTTATTAATTTCATCTCTTAGGAGCTTTTGTAACTTTACATCATCTTTAATATTAGCATACTCTGCTTTCTGTTGTGGCTGTACTATTCCGCCCTCTTTACCGCTCCCCTTATTTTCTGTCAATAATCTAATCGGGTCTGCATATAGGTCTTCTCGTTGATTTTCATCAAGTTTCTCAAGCTTTTCCCATCTTTGATCCGCTGTAGTCTTTAGCACCCCCTCCAAAAGCTTTATTTTTTCTTGAGGGGTTGATAATCTTTCTAATGTTGTTCTGACATGTTTCTCTTGTTCTTTAAACCCTTTACCTTCTAAACTTTTAGACGTATCTCTTACCATCTCAGCAATTTCTGTATCAGTTTTTCGAATTGGAGGACTTATATGTTGTGTTCTTAACAAACTTGCTTTGATATCTTCAGCCCTATTTATTAATACAGCTTGAGATACCTTAGGCTCATATGACTGTTCTGTTGTTTTTTCCTCTATAGTAACTTTAACTTCTTCATATATAGGAGAATGTACAGGAATATTATCAAGATTTGATTCCATTTTCTCACTGTTTATCATATCAGTAGAAGAAAGAGTAGTCTCTTGCACTTTATGTGGTTGTGTTTCTCCAATATTTGGTATAGAGGTTTCAAGGTTCATAGATGATGGTACATCGATAGATGGCGGAATCTCCACACTGTGTTCTAGATTTTCTTGCATCATTACTTTATTTTCTTGCGTCACTGATACTTGTTCACCAGGCTTTATATAGCCAACTTCAGGGTTAGCTCCTCTGGAGGTTACAGTGAGATCAGGTGCCTCGATAGATTCAATAGATGGTGAAATATCCACCCCCTGCCCTAGGTTTTTTGCAACTTCTTGCATCATTGCTTTATATTTTTCTTGCGTTACTGGCAAGGTATAGATTTTTCCACCATGCTCTATATAACCAACTGCATCAGGACTATCTCCAGTAAACTTAACTGGATGTGGCGAGCTGACCTCGACAATCTTACCATCATCATCATAGTGAGCAGTAAAATATACAGCATTACTTGCCGCAATATTTCTACCATTCTGATCCTTGACAGCTAACGATAAATGCATCGGACCATTATTCTCAAGTTTTATAGGAAAATCTATCGTCCTATAATTGTTAATTGTGACGCTAGTACCATCACTTTTTTGCACTGTATGAGGAGGATTTATTTTATGGGTTGCTTCTGATAATGTTGCAATTTCCTGACCGTCTGCATCTCGTACTATCTGTTGCTTAATACCGCTAGCATTTTGTGTAGCTCCATCCTGCCATTCCATAGCACTAAATCTACCAGCAAAATGCGTATGAACGCTTTTGTAGCCGGAAATTTCTGCTTGTTCTAATTTATTTTTTAACTTGTTATCTCCTTTTAGAAGTTCACTGATTGTTTCTTTATTTTGTTCATTTTCAAAGTACGCACGAAACTTATTTAGATCATCAAGTTCTTCTGGTTTTACTATATTATTAGTTACCAAAGCTTCAGCTATTATCTTTCTCTGCTTGGTTAGTATCTCTTCTCTAATTGCTTGAGTTATAGGATCAATAGCTTGATCAGCAGCAGAAAAAGCAGATTCATCAACATCAAGAAAAGATTTACTTAATTCTGGAGGAGTTTTTTCCTTTTCTGATAAGCAAAAGATGTCCTGAGTAAGCTCTTGGGGTTTGATAGCAGTAACGATTTCCTGCAACGGCTCCACATATTTTTGAAAAATTTTAGTAGGTGTCTCATCATTCTGTATGGATTCTTCTAATTTTTCAGCAAATTTATCAAACACTTCCGATTGCCCTTCTATTTTGTCAGATTCCGGCAAATCATTTTGTTTTTTTGTATTCTCGCTAATTATTTCAACAAATCCCTCTAATATGTTTTTTTTATCGTTAAAACTGACTGCACTGTCTTTTAAGGTTCCCTTTACGATTTCAAGCAAAGATTGAGCTATTTCATCTGGATCTACTGTTTCAGCATCCTTTAATGCTTTCCCCATTTTCGCTATCTTATCTTTAAAATCTTCATAATACTCAAAATATTTTCTAGGCTCCTCTACATAGTCTTTAAAATTTTTCTCTTTACTCATCCCCACCTCATTCTTAAATTATAACTAGTATTTGATGCTAGTTAATATTTTTCCCTAAAGCAACTAATTTGTTTTATTTTTAAGACACATCATTGTAAGTACTAATGACACTAAGACTATGATGTCACCCCTAACACCCTGTCACCCCTGCGTAGGCAGGGGGCTTAGATTCCCACCTAACTTAGTGTCACCCCCTAACACCCTGTCACCCCTGCGTAGGCAGGGGTCTAGATTCCCGCCTAACACCCTGTCACCCCTGCGTAAGCAGGGGTCTAGATTCCCGCCTAACACCCTGTCACCCCTGCGTAGGCAGGGGTCTAGATTCCCGCCCAACACCCTGTCACCCCTGCGTAGGCAGGGGTCTTAGATTCCCGCCTACGCGGGAATGACAAGAGAGTGCGAGGATGACATCCCTTTGGTTTAAATAAACATCTAAATTAGCACTGTTTCAAATATAACACAATTGTTTCAAATATAACACAATTGATAGGGATTTATAAAAAAAAATAGTCTAAGTAGCTTGTAATTAATTAGTTTTGCATATATAGTATTTTGCGTGCTAGATATTCTAAAAAGGTTTTATATAGAATAGGTAATGTCACTCCTGTAAAAGACTGTTATCTATGCGGAAAATGTGTCATTCCCACAAAAATGATGTCCTTCCCGCGTAGGCAGGTATCTAAAAAAACCTTAGATTTCAGCCTACGCGGGAAGGACATAAGATGAGGGAAAAATGACCAAAAGTTCGTGTAGGAAGGGCATAATTTAGAACGCGGGAAGGACATTAAGGTTTTTAGAGCTAATCACTCCAAGAAACTGATTTAGAAAATAAAATTAACTTAAATTAGGAAAAATTATGAATAAAAAAAGTAAAAAAAGCAATTTTTTGAAAAATTTGCTGACTACTGCTTCTGTTGCCTCGGTGATAGTTGGTGGAAGTAATGCAGCGTTTGGTTTTGATAATGTAATGAATCAGGATAATGCTCAGTTTACTGATCTTGGACATTGGAGGCTGCAAGGTGGTGGTGCTGCTGCTGCAGTCGCAGACGGGGATAAACTTCACTTTGTGGCTGGTCGACCTACTATGATTGCGGATGCTACCGTGTCTGTTTCATTCGATACCCATGCAGTAGTTGACGCCACAGTTAAAGTGGGTGACGCGAATGCTGCTAATACTCTTACTGTTCTGAATGTTTTTGGGGGTCAAACACTTACAATCAAGGCAGACCATGCTGATTCTCACATGGTATTCGGTGATGTTGCTAATCCTGATAATGTAGGTGATTTTGCAGGCTTAAAAGCTATTGATTTTAATAATAAAGCAAATGCAACTGCTACAATTGTTCAAAATAATTTTGAGTCTAATGTTAGCTTCAAAAGTACAGGAGCTATTAACGGTACGGTTATTATTAATGCTACGGACGTGAAGTTAAATGGAGAGTGGAGTGGTGGTGCTAATGCTGTGAACAACTTGGTAGTTAATGATAATAAATCAGTAATTATAAGTAATCATTTAGCACTTGGTAATAGTTTAATTCTAAATGGTGCTGCTAACTCTGCTGGTGGTACATTAACTATTGTAAATAAAAACATAACAGTAGGTGGCGATGGAATAAAAGGTGCTAATGCTGGTGTTGGTACTTTAATTTTTGAAGGAGATTCTGTTGTTACTGCAGATGTTGGGAATGCGAATGCCTTACATAGCATTGAAATTAAGAATGGTAAAGTAGAGATTATTGCTGGTAATTCTATCAAAGCTAAGAGCATCATATTAAGTGGTGACAAGTCCGGCTTGAAAGTCAACAATCTTATTGTAACTGATAGCATTGCAATTACGGGAGATAATGAAAGTACTCTGGAGTTAAGTGGTAACCGTTTGTATGATATCACTGTTCCTATCGGTGATAAGGATAAGGCATTAAAAGAGCTTAAATTTTCAGGTGGAATAGTAGGTGGAAATGCGAGAACAATTACTAGCCGAGTATATACTAATGCCATTAGTGCAGATGGTGGTTCAATCACTTTTGTTCAAGAAGTTGATGTAGCTACTACAAATCTAACAAGGGCTGCAACAGAATTAAAGATTGATAAGGGTGGTAATCTTGGTACAGTAAATTTCAATAACATCAATAGTAACATTATCGTTGGAGCTGGCAAAAATCTTTCTGGAGAGTTTTACGGTGATAACAATGCTAAGAAAAAACACAACGCCAAAGACACAGCAGGAACACTGACTTTTGCAGCAGGTGATAGTGAATTTGATGGTACTGTAACTAATTTGCATTTGATTGAACATCTAGGTGGTGGTACTTTGAAATTCGTTAGAAAAGGTTCTAATGTTGTCGCTACCATAAAGGGGAGAAATGATAGTACATTTGAGTTTGTTAACGATTATAAATTAACTGGTGATATTGATACTGCTGGAACCTTAAATTTCGAAAACGCTGAAATTGCTGGTGATATTAAAAATGTTGATGTGATTAATCTTTTAAAGGGTAAAACATTAACAGTAGGTGGTAAGACGCTTCAAGTTACTAAGACGATCTTCTTTGGTAATGATCAAGATAGGGGAGGAACATTAGCCTTTAATTCGATAGATGACGTAACACTTGATGTACCCGCAATAGGTGAATTGTTTGGTGGTAATATTGATGCAACTAAGATGAAAGAAGGTAAGACTTTAACAATTAAGGGTAATATAGGAACTGATCCTACTGTTGCTAGCAGTACGTCTCTTGATAAAATATTACTGAGTGGACAAAATCTTAACTTACAACCTACAGCAGGAGCAGCAGGTCGTGTTAATGTTGCTGTAATGGACTTTAACGAAAAAACTTCAACAGTTGCCTTAAAGACTGCTGATGTTAACTATGCTTTGGGAGAGTTGAAAAAGGCGAAGGAAGCTAAAATTGAAATTTCTCAGAATGTCTCATTACGTGATACCAAAACGACTGATGATGAGAAGTTAGGGGAAATTTACTTCTCAGCAGATAAAGTTTTAACTCTTGATGATGGTATTGATATTACTAGTAAATCTATAACAGCTAAGACAAGTGGTCAAGGTCAGCTGGTTTTTGCTAAGAGTGCTACTTTGAAGGGAAATATAGGAGAGCGTGCTAAGAGCCTAAAAACACTTAGAGTAAATGATGATGTTGAGGCAGTTACATCTGGTAAAGCCTACTTTACAGGTAATGTATCCTTGGGAAATAATTCTATATTACTTGTAGATGATAACTATAGTGCTAATCGTGTTGTTGCTGATACTGACGGTAGTGGGATATTGAGATTTACCAATAAGGATGCAATAACATTCAGAACAGCTGATACCCCTGTTGCTGCTCCTGTTGCCGGTCGTGCTGTTGCTGTTAATGCAGTAGAGAAACTAGAAATACAAGGTGGTAATGTTGCATTAGACGGTAATGGTCTGCCATTCAAGAAAGTTGCTTTTGCCAAAGATTCAACCTTATCTTTAGCTAAGGATATGAAACTTAGTGGGATAGATGTTGAAAGTAGTGTTGACAAGGGAAGACCTACAGTTCAGTTGGGAAGTGGAGTAAATGATGAAATCATTTCAGGTCAGAATATTGGAAGTAGCGGTCATTCTGTTAATCTAGCACTTACTGGCGATACTGTTTTAGATGTTAAGAGTAAAAATGCTTTTGTTGCTATAACCACTACAGCTAATGATAAAGGTACTGTTAACTTTGATCTTGGTGCTGGTGGGACTGTTAGTACTATCGATGGTTTAGGTAGTGAGGGTCTCAAATTAAAACTGGCAAATTTAAAAACAGAAGTACACAACTTAGGTGATACCTATGCGAAAGTTATTGTTCAGGACAGTGTACGTTATGAAGCTGGTGGAATAGTAGATGGTGAAGTACAGCTTGGTCATACTAGTGCTGGTGGTGCTGCTGGTGCTAAATTTAGAGATAACGTTATTCTGAAATCTGATATGGTCAGTATGGGAGCAAAGAATAGCATCACGTTTGACGGTAATGCTGAAATTAGTGGTAAGGTTGTTGGTACAGCTCAAAATGCCTTTGAGCTGATTAAATTTACTGGTACTGAAGCACATACTGCAACCTTGAAATCTTCTGCTCTGTATGCAGACAATATTGAATTTGGTAGTGAAAATATTAAAGTTGCTGCTAAGGATGTAGCACTTCATGGTATTTCACAAATCAATGCAAATATTAATCTAGAGTCTAATCAGTTAACCTTAGAAAAAACCGGAACTTGGGGAAAGGAAACTAGTATTAAGACTATCTTAACTGAAGAAGGTTCATTTGGTAATATAGTGCTTAAGGATAAAGTTACTGTTGCTGGTAATGTAGGAGTTATCGTTAAAATTTCTGACAAAGCTGACTTAGACAAGTATAGTAACAAGCAATTTACACTTATAGATGGTGCTAATCACTTACTTCTAGAAGATGGTAGAATCAATCTGATAGATGTAGAAGGAGTCCAAAAAGACCGGGCATATATAAACTGGGACATTAAATCTGAAGGAGCTAAGTTAGTGTTTGAACGTAATGTTGATGTGAAAGCTGGTGTTACAGAAGACTTGAAGCAGCTTGATGCTAAATATTCAGAAAATATTGACCCACTTCTTGAGGCTAAAGAGCTTCTGAATGAGATAAGCTTTATATATGACCATAATAATAAAGAGGCAACTCAGAAGAAACGTGCTGATGCATACCGCAAAGTATTGACCAATAACAATGATACAGTAACCAGGGCACTTGCTATAATTTCTGATAGTGTTCGTACTAGAATGGCTTCTACTATGACTGCTAATCAAGTTGCCTTAGTTTCTGCTGGTTCTGATGATGCTACTGGAATGGGTGCATGGGCTATGCCATACTATAGTCAAGCTGTTCAGAAGAAGAACGGTGATGATGCTGGATATGGAGTAAAATCTGTTGGTGGAGTTGTTGGTTTTGATACTTTAGTCAATGATGAGCTAACTATTGGTGCTGCTGTTAGTGTCGTTAATAGTCATATGAAGTATGAAGGCGATTATGCTGGAAAAACTGCAATTAATACTGTGATGGGTTCTATTTATGGAACACAATCATTTGCTAAAGATTTCTTTGTACAAGCTGTGGCTTCCTTGGGTTCAAGTAAAATTAAAGGTACTGATCCTAGAATAGTCCCTACTAAGACTCATGAAAGTGGTCAGGAGCTTGCTAAAGCTGCTTACAGTGCTATGTCTTACGGCGGAGAAGTATTATTTGGTTACAATGCTAAAATAGCTGACTCAGCATTATTAACACCGATGGCTGGAATTCGTTATACAAGATTCGACGATGAAGCTTATAAGGAAACCGGAACAACACATCAAAATAAGATCGTTGGTAAGAAAGCTGTCAATGACATTGAGGCTGTAGTTGGTGCTAGAGCTTCAACTGCTATAGATACTGATGGTATTACAATAACTCCTGAAGCACATGCTTTTGTTTCTCAAAAGTTAGGTGATAACTCAGGAAAAGTTAATGTTAAACTAGAAGGTATGACTGATTCGTTTATTACTAAATCTGACAAAGCTGCAAAAACATCCTTTAATGTTGGTTTAGGCATTACTGCTAAAGCTGGTGTTATGGAGTATGGAGCTGGTTATGATGCATATTTAGCTAATAGCTATGTTGGTCACCAAGGTACTTTAAAAGTTCGTGTAAACTTCTAAACTAATCATTTAAGTTTACTTATCTATTACTACAAAAGGGCTTCCTTCTCAAAAAGGAAGCCTTTTTTGTTTGTAATATTCATGACAATATAGTGAACCCTATTAAATTAGGTGATACAAACTTTGTGTCATATAGTTATGCCTATAGGATTAGGTGATAAAGAACATAACGATTGTAAGTTGTCATTCCTAGCTGCGGCGGGAATCTAGATACCTGCTTTCGCAAGGTTAACACAAAGTTTGTATCACCTAATTCAATAGGGTTCACTATATAAGAATCTGTTTTAAGAAATGCATAAACGTCATTGCGAGGAGCCGCTTCGCTACGACACGGCAATCCAGAAAATTGCAACGGCAAAAATACAACAGCAAGCTGTTTATTTGGATCGCCACGCCACTTCGTGGCTCGCGATGACGGTTATTCGTTTCTATAATCTAGTATTTTATATCATTAGTTGCGACTTTTAAACTGCCCTGTTATTAATATTACATTTTATAATTGACATAGCCTTTATTTAATGCTATCATGGGATGTATACTAGAGCAATATAGTGCAAGGAGAAAATATGAACTTAAGATTAGTCATAATTCTACCATTTATTCTCTTAACTTTAATAGGCTGTGCTGGTAATAATATTTTAATACCACAACCAAATACTGTTCAAGAGGTTAAAAATATTCAGGTCACCTATATTTTGCCAAATGATATTGAAAAGCGTTCATGTACGTTCAATGGGCTTAGCTTTCGACAATATAATGGTGGCACTGATACCAAAATAGAAAGATTACATATTGATTATGTTGCTAATGGTCTACAGGTAGAAAGAAGAACCGATAATGGGATAGCAGGTTCCGGTATAATTTACACTATTGATGCAAATGTTATTCCTAAATCTGATGCCACTATGATTACTTTAACTCCAAGAACTCAAAAAACTTATCAGGAAGGTTTAATTTTACCATTTCCTGTTCCTAATTTTGACATAGAGCAGTATTTATCAGAGGCTACATTATATTATAAATTCGAGTTAAATTCAGAATACCCAGCCACCTCAATAAAAGCAAATTTTGAACGTCTTCTGGAAAGGTTTAATGCAATAGATAGTTATACTTATATTTTGCAACTTGAAGGGGCAGAACTTAAAATTAAGGCTAACATCTACCCATACAGAAATGGATCAAAAGTTGTAATCAATATTGTACTATACAATAAAGAATCGAGCAATGGAGTGATTGATGTAGTTAAGAAAATAGAAGAAGCAAAAAAGCAAATTGAAAAAATTATTAATTCTTAATAACTTTGATTTTACCTAATCAAACAGATAAGATGGATAAGTGTTACTGTACTCATTAACAAGTACTATGCCCCCGAATTCTGGGTTAAGAAAGGCATCAAGGTAAGTATTTAGTCGCTCCGTCAAAAGTTTAAAAACACAACATCTACTATAGTTATGCCTATAGGATTAGGTGATAAAGAACATAACTATTGTAAGTTGTCATTCTTAGCAACGGCGGGAATCTAGACACCTGCTTTCGCAGGTATGACACAAAGTTTGTATCACCTAATTCAATAGGTTTCACTATATGTTTAAACGCAAAAGGTGTCATTCCTAGCTGCGGCGGGAATCTATAATATCTCTCGGCTTTTTAAGAAGCATTTTAGCTCCCTGCTTTCGCAAGGGTATAGTTATGCTCATAGGATTAGGTGATAAAGAACATAACGATTGTAAGTTGTCATTCCTAGCTGCGGCGGGAATCTAGATACCTGCTTTCGCAAGGTTAACACAAAGTTTGTATCACCTAATTCAATAGGTTTCACTATAACAGACTCTGTCCTGTGGTTAGACTATAAAAAGCTTGGAAATCCATAAGATTTTCACCTTATTTTGTTCGAAACCTTATGGATTTCTAAAATTTATTGGTGGTGTCATCCAGGATCAGTGAGTGCCAAAGCATAGTACCCTACATTTTTTATTTTATAGTGAAAGTGTAATTCGACATAATGTATCAATTTAAGGAAAAAAACCGATCTCTAACTGTCATTGCGAGGAGCTACTTTAGGCGACGAAGCAATCCAAAAGACCAGAAGTGGATTGCTTCGTCGTGCTTACACACTCCTCGCAATGACGCTTGTGTAGCATAATATCCTTATAATTTTTTGCTATTTTTACGATAGAATAAAAAATGTAGGGTACTATGCTAGGTCTTAGATTGAATCTAAAACCTAATTAATAGGAATAGTTTTTACATCTTCTACTTTAATAGGAGATCTTGGTAAAATAACAGTTAATACTCCATTTTTTAGATTTGATGAGATATTGTTTCTGTCGATGTCTTTTGGTAAGAATAATTTCTGATAAAACATATTACGAGCTTGCTGATCAGAATATTTATTATCATCTTTAGCTTGCTCATTCTGAGCTTTCTGAGCAGTAATGACTAAATAATCTCCTTGTAGCTCAATTTTTATTTGCTCTTTATCGAAGCCTGGTATCTCAATATTCAGGGTATATTGCTTGTCGTTAGTATCTAAATAACTATTTAAGCTACTAGTTATAACAATAGGTGAATCAAAAATAAAGCCGTTATGGCGTATAGTAAACCTATTCCATAATTTATCCATTTCTTGAGATAGTTGCACAAATGGATTACCATGTATTTCTGAATAATTATCAGTTTTGTTCTGTTGCCCTGCTACTGTAGTAGTGGATGTATCTTGTGATTTTGGCAAAGCTGCATAAGCATTAATATCATACACTCCACTTATCCCTACAACTATGCCCATTGACAAGGCAGCAAGGATTAGTTTTTTCTTAAGCTTGTTTGCTAATAATGGATTATTATTTAATTGAATATTATCGTTCTTAAGTTGATAATTACTTACATAATTGTTTATCATATCTACTCCATATATTCATTTGTATACTAATATATATAATATCGTGAGTATTAAATTCAATAAGAATCGGCGTCTAATTATAGAAATATTTTGCAATTAATAATCCTAATAAACGACATTTAAATCTTGCTCGTTGGGTAGAATTATATGTTCAGTATCCACTAATTGTTAAATATTCAACGCCCCACGATATATCTCTATTAGGCTATCTTCTTCAGCAAGAGCGTCTTTATCTTTTTTCTTAAGTTTTAGAACATGTTTTATTATCTTAATATCATAGCCTTTATGTTTAGCTTCTTCATAAGCATCCTTTATTAGATCGGTCAACTCGTTTTTCTCTTCCTCTAGTTTCTCAAGTTTACTGATAGTGTCAATTAAATCTTGTGAATTGATTATCTCTGTCATAATTATAAATATTATAAGTTTAGTAAAATGTAAGTTTAACACCAACTGCTAATTGGCGAATTATTTGTTAAAAAACAAATAATTAAAGTAACATGCTATTCTCTTCAAAAATCCTACTTTGTCAATTGATTCTTTAGCAAGAATAGCTACTTCTTGAGCATCATTATTAACAGTTACGCTTACTTTACCGACAACATCACCAGATTTTAAAGGAGCGGAAAGAGTTGACGGTATTGATATTTTTATATCAACTCTTTCTTGGTTAGAACGTGGTACAACCATTGACAACTCTTCTGCTGCTACAAGTTGTACTTTATCCTTTACACCGAGCCATACCTGAGCCTCTTCTATCATATCGCCTTTAGCATAAAACTTTTTGTGAATAAAATTTTGCTTAATCCAATCTAATAGCATTAGAGATTCATCAGCTCGCTTTTTCATAGAACTAAGACCGTTAACAACCATAATATAGCGACGCCCATCATCTATACATGATACTACCATACCATAACCCGCATTATCAGTAAAACCTGTTTTAATCCCATCACACCCAATATCTTTATATAATAAAAGATTACGGTTTCCTTGAGTAATAGGCTGACCTTTTTGATCTTTACCAAAAGTAAAATATTTTTTACTATAAATATGATAAAATTCCGGGTGATTTTTAATAAGAGCCCTGCTAAGTATCGCAAGATCATAGGCGGTACTATAGTGATTCTCTGCTGGCCAACCACTGGCATTAACAAAATGAGTGTCTTTCAAACCTATTTTCTGTGCTTGTAAGTTCATAGCATCGGCAAAATTTTCTTCCGTTCCATACAACCCTTCAGCCGCTACAACACAAGCATCATTTCCTGATTGAACAATAATACCATTCAGAATATCTTCAAGACGTACCATTTCACCCAAAGGCATGAAAGACTTCGATCCTCCCATACGCCAAGCTTTCTCACTTACAATAAAATGAGAATCAAAAGACACCTCGCCCTTCTGAATTTTCTCTTCGATAATATAAGATGTCATTATTTTAGTCATCGACGAGGGAATCATACGTTCATAAGCATCCTTTGCCAGTAACACTTTACCTGTAACATAATCTATGACTATTGCTTGCTTTGCTTCAAGTGTTATTGCATTAGTATCAGGATGGCGAATAATATTACAATTGTCTTCGGTACTCGATGTCACTGTTTTAATATGAGACTCTGCCTTGACAGTAACAATAGGTGATATTAAGAAACAAATTAATATCAAATATAGTGTAAATATCGAAATTCTATAAATCTTGTTCATGCAATGCCATAGTTGTAAATTTTGTTTCTATATCATAATATTTATTTACAGCACATGAAAGGGTAAAACTTATATTTGATAATATATTTATTTATACTATAAAATCATTGATTATACCATAAAGGTGGTTTTCTATTAAACCATTTAGGTGGTAATTTATCATGGTGCCATTTTGCATTGAGATATTTTTTATAAGCTTCACAAGGATCACTAATATGCTTAAAATCTACCCGCATGCTCTCTGATTTAGTACAATTAGCAAATGGAGTTATGGCACCATCTGGAATATCAGTTCTGCGTTCTAACAAATACGGTAATAACTTTGTGGAAGCATGTTTTTTGTTATAACGAAAACTATACTCTTCACATAATGCTACAAAATGCTGGAGTAACCAATCCCAATTGCCAATATTCAGTGCAGCCCAAATAGTACATGGGTGTTTCATGTGAGTTGGTTTGTAGATATTATCATAAGTAACGCCACTATTAATGAATATTGCAGTACTTAATAATTGTGCCGTCTCTAAGATCATTTTAACCACACGTTTATTATCCAAAACTTGGGCAGATATTACAGGGCAGTTATTAGTAACAAAAATGTTCATAAATTTTATCGATAAAATAAATAATAATAAATATGTTTATATCACCTACTTATGGTATAAATATCAATCATTTTCAATATATAATACTGTGACATACTGACCTAATAATGGTGACTCAAATGGTACATCATAAATATGCTTATCTGTTCCTAACAATGGTTCTGCTGAATTCTCAGTGCCAGTTATATCAATAAGAGATCTTGTTGGCAAGAATGTTGTTGTCTTTAGATTAGGTGAGCCAATATCTTTCTTTGTTATATGTGCCTTTTTGGGTTGTTCAGGTATTTCGTAAATAGGTTCATCATGAGCGACTGAACCGTTGCCACTCTTAATTTTTTTTATAGCATATATTGTAGCTGCTATTAGTGTCATTGCTGCTGTTACTGTTCCAACTATATAGCACTTAACATATAGGTTCATACATTATTTTAAACGTTCTACAACTTGCCTCAAATACAGAAATACCTTTATCTAATAATTTTCTAATGTTATTTTTTATCGGAAACCAATGATGTTCAATAGGATTTAAATCAGGGGAATAAGGTGGTAAAAATTTTAGTTTGCAGCCAGCTTTTTCAATTAATTCTTTAGCCCTTTTGGATTTATGAAAGCTTGCATTATCAGCAATGACAACCTGTCCAGGCTTTAGCTCCGGCACAAGGCAATTTTCTATATAAGCTTCAAATACCTTACTATCACAGCTCCCAGTAAAGACTAGTGATGCGATTAAACTATTCTGATTTAACGCACCAATAAAACTTGTTCTTTCACTACGTTTTCCCGATTTACTCCCATTACAACGACTTCCTTTCATTGACCATCCATATTCATATGATTCATTATCATTTATGCCCGCTTCATCAAGATAAACACGTTTCTCTTTCGGCACTTTTTCTAATTCACTGAGAAAATCTTGTCGCTTTCCTTCATCTCTTTCTTTATACGCATATGTCTTTTTTTTCGAGTAATGTTGAGTTTCTTTAAAGCTCGGCTGATAGTCATTATACTTGCAACATTATCTAATTCTTTTGCTATTTCTGTAAGCGTTAACGAGTTACCTTTTTCTACTAAATGACGCAACTCCGATAAATCAGGGATTTTATGACCATATCCTTTCTGGTATCCCTCCTTTGACTTTATATCTCCAGTTTGTTTCTTTAATCTAATCCAATCATAGATTATTGACCGACTAATTTTAAAGGTTTCGCATGTAAGTGCTACTTTCTTATATTTCTCATAATGTTCTATAACTCTAGAACGTAAATCGTAACTGTAGGGGGATGCCATATTGCGTATACTTGCAGCAAAACTGCATAACTCTATTAAATTTTTTTGGTAGTATGAATTTATTTTATAAATTTGGGTTCCTACTATGCAAATATCACCGATTAGTAAAAAAACTGGTTGAAAAACTATCAGTTATACTATAACATTTCAATTATTAAACGTAATGAATGAATCAAAATGAAAAAGCCAAAAGTAGCGACCTTAAGTGCTGAGGAACGAGAAGAACTAATACAACATATTAAGGCAAGTTCATTAACAGGAGATGATCAGCAAGCGGTGATAGAACTTGTGAAATTTTGTAACGAACTAATAGACAAGCTAGCATCATCAAACATCAGTATAAATAAGCTTAAGGAGATGATGATTGGTTTTAAGGCAGATAACAAAAAAAAGATAGTTCAGATTCATTAAAAGAACCACCGAGTGAATCTGATAATAAGAATGGTGGTAATGAAGAAGAGTACGATGAGTCCAAGAAGAGAGATCGCAGTAATTGGCAAGGTAAATATGGATTTGATGATTATCAGGATGCGAATACCAGCTATTTATCTCCTGAGAATTTTTGTAGTGGTGATAGCTGTCCTCACTGTGATAATGGTAAACTCTATAATAGTGAAGCTAGAAAATTGCTACAATTTACAGGTAATGCTCCAATTACAGTCAACAGATATGTAAAGAAAACGTTACGCTGTAATGCTTGCGATTATACAGTTATGAACAATAAGAATATCAACAAATGGACAAATAGTAGCAAAAGTGCAATAGTGTTACAAAAGACCTACGGTACTCCCTTCTATCGTTTATCTAGGTTGCAAAGTTTAAGCGGGGTTCCTGTATCATATAGCTCGTTGTGGCAACAATATTTAGATGTTTGGCAAGAAGGTGGTGGAGCTGAAATTTACAGGGTATTATTGGAAATGGCTGCCGAATGTAGCTCACTGAATCTTGA
This sequence comes from Candidatus Tisiphia endosymbiont of Hybos culiciformis, assembly GCF_964030975.1. NCBI lineage: Bacteria > Pseudomonadati > Pseudomonadota > Alphaproteobacteria > Rickettsiales > Rickettsiaceae > Candidatus Tisiphia > Candidatus Tisiphia endosymbiont of Hybos culiciformis. The sequence continues at coordinate 1,794,508 of NZ_CAXIQH010000001.1, read as the reverse complement.
TGATACTAGAGCTAGAATTTTAGAAATTACTGTAGCCAATAAAAAATTACGTACTCAAAATAAGAAAGGACGCAGCTGTTATACCACTACTATATGTGCTAAGACTGCCAATAATGAGGTGATAGTTTTATATTTTACCGGTAATAAGCATGGCGGGGAAAATATTGGTAACGTACTAAAGAATCGTAAGAATAGGACTGATTCTATTCATTTAATGACTGATGCAAGTAACAATAATAACCCGGTATTATCAGAAGCAGATAAAGAATTACTGGCAATAATAGTGATGATCAATTGTTTGTCACATGGGCAGAGAAAATTTACAGAGAATGAACCATATTACCCTGAAGAATGCGGATATTTTCTCAAACAGACTGCTGGGATTTACCATAATGAACATCAATGTAAAGAGATGAGCCTTGAGGAGAAGCTGAAGTACCATCAGGAACATAGCAGTAAATATATAGAAAATATATATAACAAAATAGATGAATTATTTAACGACAAGAAAGTTGAGCCTAATAGTAGGTTTGGGCAAGCTATGAAATATTGGTTAAATAATAAAGAAGGTTTGACGCAATTTTTGAAAATTCCAGTTAGCAGTCTTGATAATAATTGGGCTGAGAGGTCACTACGTACCATTATTTTACAAAGGAAGAATTCATTATTCTTTAAAACAATCAATAGTGCTGAGATACATAGTGGTCTGTATAGTATAGTAAAGACTTGTAGTGAGAATGAAATCAATGCATTTAAATATTTAAATTGGCTGCAAGAGCAGAGCAACAAAGCAAAGAAGCATCCTACGAATTATACGCCTTTTGCCTATGCAAGATATATAAATAATACGGAATTAATCGAGACGGCAGCTTAAATGACAGGAAGCCAATCATTAGAGAGTTTGGCAGAACTAGGATCACCATTATGAATAAGAATGTGTAAGGTTCTATAACAAATCTGATAAGATGAATTATCAGATGGGGAAAGTTTTGCCGTAAATTTACCTTTGGATAGGCGTTTAGAGCATAACCAAAAGCCTTGACCATCAAAGGACAAAATTTTAATGGCAGTTCTGTTTTTATTATAGAATAAAAACAAGGAACCATTAAGAGGGTTGGAAGAAAGTTTTTGTCTGCAAACAGCTATTAAACCATCGATACCCTTACGAAAGTCGATGGCAATAGTGGCAACAAAAATAACTGACTGAGGGGTTAGTTGCAGCATAGAAATGTCTGAATTATGATTTTTGGATCCAATGTTTGGATAATAAGCTTGGTACCATTTGGTTTAATAATGTGGCAAGTGTAGTAATTTTGTTTGGGAGTAGCCACAGGATCAGTATCTATAGAATTTACTAGTTGAAATGGAAGGAAATTAATATCTTGTTGCAGTTTTGCTGCAAGTATACGTTCTATAACTCTAGAACGTAAATCGTAACTGTAGGGGGATGCCATATTGCTATTATAAAATTTTTTTATTATTTATCATTATAACTTATTTGAATCCATATGTTAAGTGCTATAACTAGTGGTATAGAATAGCTGGTTGATTGTTCGGTGTTATTATCTTCGGTGTGAGTAGATGGAGTAGTGCTTGTTATATTTGTACAACCGATAGGAATATGTTTATTAGTAACTTCGAGTTCTACAGTAGAGTTTTTAATTTGTTCTATTACCCAATTGCCCCAGTTGTCAATACATTCGAATTGTTGAATAGTGTTGTCATTTTTTACTATACTAACTGCAATATTCTGCTTACCCTGATGATTATCAGTTGTAACTGGCATTTTTCGACAATGATCTCTAATATAAGAATCCACTATATTCACCCCATTAAGTGTATTGCAATGAAATACTGCACATGGTGAGTCAGAAGAGTTGCATTTTATTAATAATATTTTATCTACATGATAAGGAGTTGTAGTAGGTTGCTCAGTTGTAGTGGGTTGTACACTATTAGTAGCATGACATTTCTTCATACTATTAATTAGACTTCCTGCATAAATAAGTTGCAGGAATAAAATAATTGATTTAAAAGTCTGTTGTTAGAAAAATTATGGTAATGGATAGTGTCAAAATACGATCAGAGCAAAAGGTTAGAGGAAGAGGAATTTAGAAGATTAACTGGAGTTAAGAAGGCAACCTTTAACCTGATGGTTAACATATTACAAGAATCGGAGAAGGTGCAGAAAATAAAGTCTGGTAAGCCTCACAAGTTGTGTGTGGAAGACAGACTTTTATTAACGCTTGAATATTTGCGTGAGTACCGAACTTATTTTCATATTGCAACTAGTTATGGAGTTCATGAGACAACAGCATTGCGTATCATAAGATGGGTTGAAAATGTTTTAGTAAAATCAAAAGACTTTGCTTTGCCAGGACGTAAAGCTCTTAGTAAAAGTGATATAGAGTATGAAGTTATTTTAGTTGATGTAGCCGAGTCTCCATGCGAACGCCCTAAAAAAAAGTCAGGAAGAAAAAGAGAGTAAAGAACCGCAAGAATAAGCAAAGATATTATTATTCTGGTAAGAAAAAAAGACATACATTAAAAACACAAATTGTGGTAGATAAAAAAAGTAAGAAGATTATATGTACAAATTTTGCCAATGGTAAAAAGCATGATTTTAAGTTGTTTAAAGAATCAAAAATTTTGATTCACCCTGAAGTTAGTCTTCTAGGAGATTCAGGTTATCAAGGTATGAAGAAGCTTCACAGTAATAGTTTTTTGCCTAAAAAGAAAAGTAAGAAGAAACCTTTAACAAACGAAGATAAAAAGAATAATCAAAATATTGCGTCACAAAGGGTTACTTGCGAACATATTATTGGACGAATAAAACGTTTTAAGATTATTGCCGATCGTTACAGAAATAGAAGAAAAAGATTTGCTTTAAGAGTAAATTTAATAGCAGGAATTTGTAATTTTGAAACTTAATAAATGGCTCTGTCCAGAAAAGTGTGTAAATTTCGAGATAGGTTATATATAAAAATATAACAAAAAAGGAAATTACATGAATAAAAAAACAAATGAATCAATAAAGCAAGCAGTAGATTTATTAATAGATAATGATACAGATGTAAGCACAATACTGAAAGAAGGAGGATTATTAAAAGAATTGACCAAACGCTTGATAGAGAAGGCATTGCAGTCAGAATTGAATAATCATCTAGGCTATGATAAATACAGTCGTGTAGATAATGATAATGCTCGTAATGGTATAACTAGCAAAAAACTGATCTCCGAACATGGAGCGGTTGAGATAGAAGTACCAAGAGATAGGCGTAGTACCTTTGAACCAGCAATACTACCGAAAAGACAAAAACGTTTTGATGGTTTTGATGATAAAGTCTTATCATTATATGCTAAAGGTATGAGTGTATCTGATATTAAGGTTCAATTACAAGAGTTGTATAGTGTTGAAATAAGTGAGAGTTTAATCAGTCAGATCACCGATGATGTAATGGATGATGTAAAAGCTTGGCAGAGTAGACCGTTAGAAGAGATATATCCGATAGTATTTTTTGATTGTTTAGTAGTAAAAGTTAGGCAAGACAAAAGGATAATTAACAAGGCAATATATGTTGCATTAGGGATTGATTTATCTGGTAGAAAAGATATATTGGGATTATGGATCAGTGAAAATGAAGGGGCAAAATTTTGGCTTGGTAATTTTACTGAAATGAAAAATAGAGGATTAAAGGATATACTGATTGCCTGTAGTGATAATCTTACTGGTATGTCTGAGGCGATAGAAGCAGTTTATCCAAAAACAGAACATCAATTATGTATTGTACATCAGATTAGAAATAGTTTAAAATACGTATCATATAAAGATAGGAAGCAGGTGGCTAGCGATTTAAAGCCGATATATACTGCAGCAACGGAAGAACAAGCACATTTAGCTTTAGTATATTTTGAAGAAAAATGGAATAAACAATATCCACAAATTGCCAAATCATGGTATAATCATTGGGATAATTTAATGATTTTTCTAGGATATCCAGAGGCAATTAGAAAGGTAATTTATACCACTAATTCAGTTGAATCTGTTAATAGTCAATTGCGTAAAGTAACAAATAATAAGCGTGTTTTCCCTAGTGATAGTGCTGTTTTTAAAAGCTTATATTTGACAATTGACTATATGACCAAAAAATGGACTATGCCTATTCCCAACTGGAATGAAGCTATGGCTCATTTGATGATTAAATTTGAAGATAGGCTTAACAAAATTTAATGACCTATTTTGGAAATTTACACACTTTTCTGGACAGAGCCTAATAAATATTTATGCAGGAAGTCTATTATATAACCTATCTCTTGTTGTGTTGAGTCATCACTCTCATTATCACTTATTTTCTTTTCCATTATACCTATTTGTTCTAAGAGCCATCCTCCCCAATGGATACCACAATCATATGTTGTAACAGAACTTTGCTGGATTACAGTAAGTGATGCTCCTGTCTTAGTATTATAGGATATTTTGTGGTCATCATAATAGACTATAATATCACTATCTGAAGGTATATGTTTTTGTTTATGAGGGAAGCAACCTTGAACTCTCTGATACATTGCAGTATGGTTATTAAACTTTTCCTCAGCCCACTTTACTATACCTGAATCACAAGATAATATTTCATATTTTGAACTTTTAGGATTGCATATAATAATAAAGGGTGTATCCTCTACTTTAGCTGCTAATGCAGGATCTGCATTATCACTTAGCCATTTTTTGAACTTTGAGACATCAAGGTGTGGTTTTAAGTGTGTATCTACACATTTCGGTTCTTGTTTATCTTTTTTCACACATCCTAGAAATTCTTTTGTTGCTCCTGGTGCAGTTTCTTCCCAATACTTTATTATAGCAGGTCCTAGTGTATATCGTCCAATAGAGTTCTCTAAAACTTGATCTGCATTATAGTTTTGTAATGCCTTGTTATTAAAATAAGAGCTAGCTGAATTAATCAAATCTTTAGAATTGTCATTATTACGTTGAACAAATGCTGCAATTCCTTCAGATAATAACGTTCTTATCCCTTGACCATTAGTATTATAATATTGAATGGCATGACCTACTTCATGTACCACGGTACTACCATCATACTTTTCTGCTTTTCCTATTACAGCTGTTATTTCACATCGTATAATATTTGGGTTTTCTTTATCTTGACCTTGTGGTATATACAGTCCATAAATGTTTCCACGAGGATTATCCCACTTGGTAAGAGTACATTTGTGTTCCATTTCAGATGGTATTATTCCAATTGTGTTGTCAAATGTTGTAATAGATTCACGAATACTGGCTTTAACCTTTAATATCTGATCATCAGTAAAGCCTTTGAGAGTGATACTCATTTTTGGATGGCTTGTCTGAAAATATGGAGTATTATCATCAGATATTTTGGCATCTACAGTCCTAAATAATTCTGGAACAAAATATTTCTCTATAGGTACTGCTCTAGATTCTAAATTTTCCGTGAAATACGGAGTATCTTTTTCTTGCTCAAGTAAATCAAAAGGCATTTTAGTCAGAAACGAGCCTAAAATATCGTTGTTACCGTAAGTTATGGACGTGGCATTTGTGTCTACTTCATTAGTATTTTTAGGGCTATAAGCACTGGTAATGCTATTCACTAGAGGAGAGAACCAGATAAGAAGATTAGTTAAATTCATGTAAAACCTTAAGTTTAGTGCGTTAATAATTAAAAAACCGTATTAAACGGTTTTTTAATTTCTACGGTAGTATATACTAAGTTTTTACTTTAGGCAAGCAGTTATTTAAGAATTTTTGAGTATATATGTAACATCTACTATATTTAAACAAAAAAGATGTCATTCCCGCGTAGGCGGGAATCTATAGTGAAACCTATTGAATTAGGTGATACAAACTTTGTGTCATACCTGCGAAAGCAGGTATCTAGATTCCCGCCGCAGCTAGGAATGACAACTTACAATCGTTATGTTCTTTATCACCTAATCCTATGAGCATAACTATAGCCCCCTCACAACTGTTAAAAATTAGAAGGTAGAAAGGGTTTAGAGGTCAACATGGCAGTTTAAAAGTTGCGGGAAAATAACTGGCATCATTGCGAGGAGGCGTGAGCCGACGAAGCAATCCATTTTTGGTTGTTTTTATGGATTGCTTCGTCGACCTACGGTCTTCTCGCAATGACGTTGACCACATACGACTTTTAAAGTACACTATCTAAAACCGCTTCCTCTTCTAACTTTCGACAGTTGTGCTAGACCCCCGCTTTCGCAGGGGTAACACTAAGTTGGGCGGGAATCTAAGATCCCTGCTTTCGCAGGGATGACATAAAAATAACGCAGATGGATTATACTAAGTGGGTTTAATCCCTTATTTACCCTGACCTGCAGGTCGAGTTTTAGGAGGAAGGGGGGGCGGGGCAGGTAGTTTAGTTTGTCCTACAACATTCTCAGGTTTGGGGATAGTTTGTCCAATAGCTTTTGCTTCTTCTTGCACATCTGTACGGATTTCTCCCTTTGGTGCATCAACAGCAGGTTTAGCCGATAAGTCAAGATTACCTGCATTATACTGGCTTTTAATGCTCTCTAATTCTTGGATAATTTTATTTTGTTTGGTTTCTTGAGCCGAGTCATCTACACCCCACTCACCGAAATCTTCATTAATAAATTTAATTAGCTCTTTTTTACTGTTAATATCTTTAGCTTCCGAAGATTCATTATGAAGTTTACTAATAAGAGTATCTCCATCGATCTTTACATTGTCAATAAACTTCACAATATCCTCTTTAATAAGCTTCATAAGATCAGCATGTTCATGTTCATCATCCTCATCCTCATCCTCATCTCGGATTGCTCTGGCTCTATTTTCTATCGCCTTCCTCAGCGAGTCAGCTATTGTCTCTCCTCCTTTATTTTCCTCATCCTTTGCTTTCTTTGGGTCTATGGCCTTTACTGACCTTAGTTTAAACTCACCCTTACTAATTTCATCAAATAGAGTATTCTCTGCATTTGGTGGTTGTTTTTCCTTAGGTGCGGCTACTCCTGCAGTAATTTCATCTAATAGCTGCCCACGATTCTCTTGCCCTTCCATTAGTTCTGCTGCTGGGTTCTGAGCTTGACCAGGTGGCGGTGGCGGTGGCGGAGCTGGCGGTACATTAAATCCTCCCGGTAATGGCGGCGGCGGAGGCGGCGGAGGCGGCGGAGGCGGCGGTGCTATATTAATATCTGCTGTAGGTGGCAATGGTGGTGCTACTACTTGCCCCTCTTGATGAGCACCTTGTTGTAAACCTGGTACCATAAATGGTGGAGGTGGAGGGGGTGGTGCTGGAGGAATTACCGATGCAACATTTGGTTGCTCAGTAGGAGGAATTGCCACTGCAACATCTGGTTGCTGAGTAGGTGCAAGCGGAGCTTGACGTTTTACCGATGATGACATAGATGCTCTTCTAACATTTTCCTCTGGTTGTGGGGCATTTATATCAGGCAACGACGCAGTCTGTGTTGGTGGAGGTGGAGCTTGACGTGTCGGCTGTGTTCGTATAGAGCCTGCCATTATTTGCTGGGTACCAGGCAGCGGCGGTGCTGGAGGTATTGATGCTGTAGCCTCTTGTTGCTGCTGAGCAGCTTGGTTCGGTAACGACGCATTAGCCAGTGGAGGCACTGGAGGTGCTGGACGTAAATTAGGCATTGATGAGTGGATGGCTTGAGATTGAGCCGGCTCTTGACCAATCATAGTAAGTAATGGTTCTGAAGCAGAAATTGCTTTGGAAAAAGTCAAATCAATTTTACTGCTTAAAGCGTTTACTGCTTCTAATTGGTCTTCTGATATCTTCCTTCCTTTTAAACTCTCTAATTCTTTATGTAACTTATTTTTTCTAGCTAAAGCTGAACTTTCTATGTTCTTACCAGTGAATTTTAAAGCATTATCAACATTTTTTAAGGTTGCATTGTTTTTGGCTACGGTGTCTTTTAAAATTTCTTCCGGAGTACTTACGAAAACATGCTTGATTTTCGCCACAACTTGTTTAAGGCTTTCTAGCCAAGTTAATGGTAATTCTTGTCGCAATTCTGCTAATTCTTTTTTTATAGCAAGTAGTCCCTTAACCTTATCATTAGCATCTACCAGTTTGGTTATGTCTTTTTGTATTTGTGTTAGTTGGGTTCTTTCTTGCATTAATGCTACAGCTTCATTAGCATTATAAACTTTTGGTACAATCTCCCTAAATGTGTCTTGGGATACAGCCAAACTGTTCAGGTATTCTTGTAATTTTGCTGCTCTTATAAGTTGTTCGCTTGTTAGCTCTTTTTCAATAATCTTATCTAACCCTACTTGTAATTCTTTATCGATGACTACTTGTAAAGATGAAGATTTTTCTCCTATTCTTTTTAATGTACTGTCAACATATGTGAGTACCTCTCTGTTTATTTCCCTCTTCTCTGCAGCAATTTGTTCATCATTTTTTATAAAAAGATATTTTACTTGTGGAATAATTTGTACAAGCCTTTTAAACCAAGGTAAAGAGGGGGCTTCTTTCTTTAGCTTGTCCACTTCCTCTTTTAGCTGTCTACTATTATCTAGTCGTTGATTAGCCTCTAGGAGCCCTCCTATAGCATCCTGCATCTTTGTTAATGCAGTTGTTTCACTTAATAATACAGTGTCTATGTTTTTTTGATCTTGTTGTTGATCTTTTGACATACGATAACCTCTTAATAACTTTAGTATGAGCATCTATAGTAACCAATTGACGAATACCTTGTCAAATTAATACTTGAATTTTTTTGCATTTAGTACTATCATCACTCCATATTATTAAAAGCTCTTGGGAGAAAAAGATGAGTGAACTATTAGAACTTGCAGCGGAAATGCGGGAGAAATTTGGGACAGGAGCCGCAAGAGACCTACGCAGAAAGGGTATGGTTCCAGCTGTGGTTTATGGAGCAAATAAAGAACCACTTTCCGTCTCTATTGAAGAAAAAGAAATAACTAAGCATTATAGAAAACCTGGCTTTATATCAACAATTGTTCAAATTAAAGTGGGTAGTAAAACGCATAAAGTGTTACCAAAAGCTGTAGAATTGCATCCTATTACGGACATAGTTAGGCATGTTGACTTTGTCCATTTAGAGGAAAAAACCCAAAGAATGGAAGTGCCAATAGTCTATGAAGGTAAAGAAAGAGCTTTGGGAGTTAAAAGGGGTGGGTTCTTTAATATTATAAAAAGAACTATAACTCTTTTATGTGATGTCAATAATATACCTAGAAATATTAATATTGATGTTACTAATATGCTAATAGGTCAGTCTTTAAAAGCTAAAGGCATTAAATTACCTGAGGGAGTTCAGCTGGCTAGTAAAAGCGATTTTATTATTGCTACTATCATTGGTCGTAAGGGTAGCAAGGCAGAAAATGAAGAAACTGCAACTGAAGAAGTGAAAGCAAAATAATTATAGCTAACCCGGCTAACATTCGTCATTTGCGAGGAGGCGTGAGCCTACGAAGCAATCCATTTCTGATCACTTTTTTGGATTGCTTCGTCGCTGTTTAGCAGCTCCTCGCAATGACGTTGACACCCTTGTTGACAAAACATTTGTGGGAAATGACAAAAGGTCGTGAGAATGACATTATCAAAGACGTGTGAATATCCCTCAATTATTGGTGGAACCAATTCTTCAAATCAAAAGAATATACTTGTTGTAGGTTTGGGAAATCCAGGCAAGGAATACCAAAATACTCGCCATAATGTTGGCTTCATAGCTATCGATTATTTATCAGAATATTATAAAATTTCTTGGAATACAAAATCCAAATTTCAGGCCGAACTAGCTCAAGGGATAATAGACGGACATAAGTTACTATTAGCAAAGCCTTTGACTTATATGAACCTTTCTGGAAAGGCAGTACAAGCAATATGTTCTTACTATAATATCAAGCCAGCAAATATTTTTGTTTTACATGATGATATAGATTTAGAAACTGGTCGGATAAAATATAAATTGGCTGGTGGTAGTGGTGGGCATAATGGTCTAAAATCATTGGATCAGTGCGTAGGAAATGATTATCACCGTATCAGAATTGGGGTAGGACGACCAGTGGCTAATGGTGATGTATCTGATTACGTCTTAGCTGCTTTTGCTAAAGAACAATATCAAATTGTTCTCAGTTCTATTGAAGTAATAACCAATAATTTCCATTTATTGCTTTCAGGTACGGTGGAAGAATTTAAAAAGAGTATAGTTTAAAATTATGGAGAAACAATTAGATATAGAAATAGTCTATGCCGATAATAGCATAGATGCCCAATATATGAAGATAATGGAGGATGGTTTAAATGAGCAGGCTAAAGTCAAGAAGGGACTTGATGCTATAAAATCATTTTCCTTTGCGTGTTTTGATAATGATAAAAACTTTGTTGCCGGTGTAGATGGCAAGAGTTTTTATGGTTGTTTGTATATTGACATGTTATGGATTTCTGAGAATTTCCGTGGTCAGAATTATGGCACTTTACTGATGGCAAAGGCGGAAGATGTAGCACGAAAACGTAATTGTAAATTTATGACCGTGATTACTACTGATTGGCAAGCCAGGCCATTTTATGAAAAATTAGGTTTTAAACTAGAGTTTGTAAGAAGTGGCTATGATAAAGATTCGGAAGTATATTATTTAAGGAAAGATTTATGACATTAAGATGTGGTATTGTTGGTTTGCCAAATGTAGGAAAATCAACTCTATTTAATGCTTTAACTTCCAGTATTGCAGCAGAAGCGGCTAATTATCCTTTCTGCACTATAGAACCAAATTCTGCTATAGTATCGGTACCAGATGTTAGGCTAAATGAGTTGGCAGCTATTGCTAATTCTACTAAAATTATCCCTACTTATATAGAAGTTGTCGATATTGCCGGTTTGGTAAAAGGGGCAAGTAAAGGTGAAGGGCTTGGTAATAAGTTTTTATCTCACATACGAGAGGTCGATGCTATTTTGCACGTACTACGTTGTTTTGAGGATATAGATATTACTCATGTGCATAATAAGATTGATCCAATATATGATGCTGAAATAATAGACACAGAATTAATTTTAGCAGATCTTGAATCGGTAGAAAAACGCTTAACAAATGCTGAGAAACGTTTGAAAACAGGCGATAAAGCCTTAAAAGATCAAGTAGAATTATTAAAAGAAATTCAAGCGACTCTAGCGATAGGTAAACCAGTACGTAGCATAAAAAATTATAGCAAAGAGGCGTTAGATCAATTACAATTATTGACTTCTAAGCCGGTTTTATATGCTTGTAATGTCTTGGAAAATGATGCAATTACTGGCAATAAACTTACTGAGCTTGTAGCAAAAAAAGCTGAAGAAGAAGGGGCAAAACATGTTCTCATTTCATCAAAAATTGAAGCGGATATTGCAGTTTTGGAAAGTAAAGAAGAAAAAATTGAGTTCTTAAATAGTATAGGGCTTGTGGAAACAGGTCTGAGTAAAATTATAAAAGAAATGTATAATTTATTAGAACTAAAAAGTTTTTTTACTGTTGGTCCAAAAGAAACACATGCCTGGACTTTTAGTAATGGTACGCTGGCTCCTAAAGCAGCTGGTATTATTCATACTGATTTTGAGAAAGGTTTTATCCGGGCTGAAGTTATTAGCTATCAGGATTATATAAAGTTTAATGGGGAAGTAAAAGCTAAAGAAATGGGTAAAATGCGTTTAGAGGGAAAGGAATATAAAATGCAGGATGGGGATGTAGTGCATTTTAGGTTTAATGTTTAAAAAAGGGTAGTTAATTGAGGAAATTATATCATTATCCTATTTGTCCATTATCGCGTCAGGTTCGAGTGTTGTTGAAAGAGATAGATGTTCAATTTACTATGATTAAAGAGGATTATTGGCAGAGGAATCAGGAATTTTTGTCTTTAAATCAGGCGGGTACTTTACCGGTCTTACAAGAGGCATCCAATTTAATTATAGCAGGAATCTATCCGATCACTGAGTATTTTCATGAAAAATATCCAAATTTTAATTTTATGGACGAAGATTTTGATATTAGATGCGAAATCCGTCGATTACTCAGTTGGTTTAATGAAAAATTTTACCGCGAAGTAACAAAAATTATTATCGATGAAAAAATAGTAAGATCATCCTGCCAATTAGGTGGTCCTAGAACCGATTTTCTTAGAGCAGCAAAGACTAATCTATCGCATCATTTAACCTATATGTCTAGTTTATTGGAACTACGTAGCTTTATTGCATCAAATTCCTTAAGTTGTGCAGATATAGCTGCCGCCTGTCATATATCAGTTCTAGATTATTTCGGTGAAATTAACTGGGACAAATGGTCACCTATTCGTCATTGGTATGCAATCATCAAATCTCGACCTAGCTTTCGTTCCCTATTACACGATAAAATACCAGGTTTTACTCCACCCACATGCTATGCAGATTTAGATTTTTAATGATTGAGATAAGGGAAATTTTCTGCTAGAATTTTCACTGAAGGTTTTAACTAAATATAGAGAAGATTATGGGTAAGCAGATAAATGAGGACGACATGAAGGCTCCGGGGGAAACGAAGAAGTCCCCAGAACCTTTGCCAAGGGTTGATACAGATTTGGATATAGCTTTAAGTAAAATTGCAGAGTGTTTAAAAGCAGCAGAGGAAGAGCTGAAGAAAATTACACCATTAAAAGGAGTGGCCAAACTGCAAGGTGAAAAAGCACAATCTCTCTTACAAGGTTTTAAAGATGGGTTTGACAAAGCAAGAAAAGAGGTAAAAGAATATACTGACACTGTACCTGGTAGCCCCATAAGAGATTTTGCTGACCAAAGAAGTGCTGAACAATATGAGAAAAGTCCCATTGGGCGGCTAGAGAAATTTGCTAAGGATCAACTGAAGAAAGTTGAGAAAATATTTGAGGAGCCTGTCAATGCTATCAAAAATAATAAAATTTTAAATGCAGTGGCGGATGTAATAAAATGTTCATGTAAGGCAGTTAGTACTATAGTTAAAAGTACTTTAAACAATGCTATAGCCGTGGGAAAAGTTGCAGAGAGTGTTGTTAATCTAGGATCTACAATAAAAAATGCTGCTATGGGTAAAGGGACGCAACAATCAATGACTAAATAACTACCTAGCACCAGGGCAGTTTAAAAGTCGCAACTAATGATATAAAATACTAGATTATAGAAACGAATAACCGTCATCGCGAGCCACGAAGTGGCGTGGCGATCCAAATAAACAGCTTGTTGTTGTATTTTTGTCGTTGCAATTTTTTGGATTGCCGTGTCGTAGCGAAGCGGCTCCTCGCAATGACGTTTATGCATTTCTTAAAACAGATTCTTATATCATTAGTTGCGACTTTTAAACTGCCCTGCCCTAGCACCCGTACTGTTGAGTTATTTAGTCGCTCCGTCAAAAAGGCTGTAGGCATGAGAGGTAATACATGTTTGCGGTTAAAAATCACATCAAAATCCATAAGATTTTCACCCTATTTTGTCAAAAACCTTATGGATTTACAAAGTTTTTATAACCTAATCACAGTACCAAGCTTGTCATCCCTACGAAAGCAGGTATAGTGAAACCTATTGAATTAGGTGATACAAACTTTGTGTCATACCTGCGAAAGCAGGTATCTAGATTCCCGCCTTCGCGGGAATGACAACTTACAATCGTTATGTTCTTTATCACCTAATCCTATGAGCATAACTATATTTATTTCAACGGAAAAGAGGTCATTCCTAGCTGAGGCGGAAATCTATAATATCTCAGGGCTTTTTTGGCTCTATTTTAGATCCACGCCTACGCTGGGATGACACATTACTTTAGTTTACTATGGATAAATGCCAAGCGGGTTAGTTTTATATCCCGATATTTGTATTAATATAATCATGGATTTTTATTAAATCATACCAGGTGGCTTTTTTCTGCATTGGTTGTCTAAGAAGATAGGCAGGATGGAAGATAGAAGTGGTTTGAATTGGCTTGGTAAGATACTGATTGGTATATAAATAATATTCTTGTCTGATTTTACTTATACCAGCATTTTTGCCAAGTAAGCTAGTTGCTGCAACATTTCCCACTAAAACAATTAGTTTTGGGTTTATTAAAGCGATATGCTTTTCAACAAAAGGTCGGCAAATATCTATTTCTTCTGGTGTCGGTTGGCGGTTGGCTGGTGGTCGCCAAAATACTGTATTGGTAATATAGGCATTATGTTTTCTTGAAATATTGATAGAGGCTAAGACATTATCGAGTAATTTACCACTTTCGCCGCAAAATGGTATCCCTTCTGCATCTTCGTTGCTGCCTGGTGCTTCTCCAATAAACATTATAGAACTTTGTGGATTGCCATCAGCAAATACGGTTTTATTAGCTAATTTCTTTAAATCACAACCGTTAAAATCCATTAATAGTGTTTTTAATTCTTCTAGATTGCCGGCTGAATCAGCCAAAGATCTAGACAACGAAATGATGTCATCCTGTTTCCGTACAGGCTCTGGATTCCCGCCTACGCGAGAATGACCAGGGGGGCTGGAATGATTAAGAGTGTTGGAATGACCAGGACTATTGGAACGAGGAGCTGGTGGAATGCTAATCGGCTTAGCTTTAATATTAGAATTAATTTGTATTTTTTGCTGATTAATAGTTGATTCTGACAAATAATAATCTATACCAATTGCTTGTAACCATTTTAGTTGGTTGATTTTTTTTGTTAAATGAGTCATTTTATTATTTTAAAATATTTCAAGTAATGGAAGAATATAACATACCCAAAAATCTAGATGGTTTTAGACTTGATAAGGCTTTGGTAAGTCTTATCGATGAAACATCTAGAAGCCAAGTTCAGAAGATGATAAGTGACTTCCAAGTACAAGTTAATAGTTTGATTATTTCTGATTCTAACTTTAAGGTCAAGGAGAATGACATTATCTCAGTATTTTTTAAAGTTCCTGAGCCATTAACAATGCAGGAAGCTGATATTAAACTTGATATTTTTTATGAAGATGAAGATTTAATGGTGATCAATAAAGCAGCTGGTATGACAGTACATCCTGGTAGTGGTAACCACCAAGATACTTTGGTAAATGCCCTATTACACCATGCAAAATCTTTATCTACTATAGGAGGGTTAGAAAGACCAGGCATCGTTCATCGTTTGGATAAAGATACATCAGGGCTTATGGTGGTAGCAAAGAATAATTTTGCCCATGTACATCTTGCAAAACAGATAGAAAGTCGTAATCTTATACGCAAGTATAAAGCATTAGTTTGGGGTATTATTAATCCGCAAGAAGGAGTTATAAGAAATAATATTGGCAGAGACCGTATCTTACGGCAAAAAATGACTATTTTAAAATTTGGTGGTAAAGAGGCGGTTACTCATTATAAGACAGAGGAAATATTTTTTAATGGTATTATAAGTATGGTAGAATGTCGGCTTACTACCGGACGAACTCATCAAATCAGAGTGCAATTGAGTCATTTAAAACATTCTGTGGTAGGAGACCAAACCTATGGTAATAATAGCAGAAAAGTTAGCCGTAATTATAGCATAGTACCACAAAAACTAGTCGATTTCAAGAGGCAGGCATTACATTCTTGGTATATAAGTTTTTCCCACCCGGTAAGTGGTAAATTGTTAGAATTTGAATCACCCCTACCGCTGGATATTACGGAGATAATTGCGTGAATATATACTCAAATGAAAGTATAAAAGAGTCCTTAATTTATGCTACTAGCAAATTGCAAGCAGTAGGTATTAAATCAGCCAGCTTAGAATCACGCATATTGATACAACATGCGACTGATAAATCTATTGAATATTTATTAGCAAGGTCAGAAGAAGAATTAACACAGCAACAACAAACTATTTTTGCAAATTTGGTTAATAGACGTACATTACTAGAGCCAATAGCCTATATTGTAGGATATAAAGAATTTTATAGTTACCAATTTATTATAAATGATAAAGTGCTTATTCCTCGGCAAGATACCGAGACTCTTGTAGATGCAATTTTAAAGGATGTTATAGCCAACCCGACTAGCATTCCTCCAGCCCTATCTCGTTCTAGTGTTCCTTGTCATTCCCGCGTAGGCGGGAATCTAGATCCCTGCTTTCGCAGGGATGACAGTAAGTTAAGCGGAGATGACATCAGGGTAGAGCTAGCAATATTAGAACTTGGCACTGGTAGTGGTTGTATTGCTGTAAGCTTATTATTGGAAATGCTAAATGCTAATATCAATGTCAATGTAACTGCTACTGATATAAGTAACGAAGCTATTACTATTGCTTGCCAAAATGCCATAAAACATCAAGTTATTGATAGATTGACAATAATTAACAGTAACTGGTTTGAGAATTTAGCAAAGCAAGAATTTGATATCATCGTAAGTAATCCGCCCTATATTTCCTTTGATGATACTGTTTATATGTCTCCTGAGACCCTAAAATATGAACCCCACTTAGCCTTATTTGCTGAAAATAATGGTTTAGCGGCATATTATATAATTGCTAAAGAAGCCAAGAAGTTTTTAAAACAAAACGGTAAATTATTTTTAGAAATTGGCTTTAATCAAGCGGTATCTGTTACAGAAATTTTTATGAATCATGGCTATACGATTCGGCAAGTTTATAAAGATCTAGAAGGTCTAGATAGAGGGCTGTTGATTAGTTTAAAATAATATTTGACTTTATACGTCAATGACGTAATAATATTAATATGGAATATATAGAATCTCCTTTATTTAATAAGTTGTTAAGTTCGTATTTAACTGATGATGACTATGCAGACTTTCAATGGCATTTAGCTTTGCACCCTAAATCAGGAGATATTATTCCTGGCAGTGGAGTATCTAGAAAAATAAGATAGATGGCTAAAGGACAAGGTAAACGCAGCGGCATTCGAATTATTTATTACTATAAAAATAAACAAGAACAAATTTGGTTATTAACCATTTGTGCAAAGAATGAGGCTGAAAATATTCCAACTGCTATTTTAAAGAAAATAAAAGAGGAATTAGGGGTATGAAAATAAGACGAGATATCGGAACAGAAATTTTACAATCCATCCAAGATATAAAGGCAGGAAAGGGGCATGTACAGAAAATAGAAACAAAAGATGATATAGTGAATATTAGAAAGCACTTACACCTCTCTCAAGTAGATTTTGCTGCTTTAATGGGGATTAATGTTAGAACATTACAAGAATGGGAACAAGGACGACGTAAACCTAGGGGGGCAGCTATATCATTATTAAAAATAGCATCTAAACATCAGGGCAATTTAAAAGTCGCAACTAATAGTAAAAAAGCCAGTTTTATTTAGGTGAGTAGTCGTCATTGCGAGGAGCCGCAAAGAGGCTACGCGGCAATCCAAAAATTGCAGCGGTAAAAATAAAACAGCAAACTGTTTATTTGGATCGCCACGCCACTTCGTGGTTCGCGATGACAACCACTTGTTTCTATAATTTGGCATTTCTATCATTAGTTGCGACTTTTAAACTGCCCTGATCTAAACATCCCCAGATTTTTATTAACTGTTCTCATAACTGATTATTGTGTAGTAACAATTATAATTCCCAAAAGTATTGCCTCAAGTAAAAATAGTAAACCTATTAGACATTATTCATCTTTTTTCTTATCATCTTTTATTCCTTCTTTAAAAGCTTTAAGACCTTTAGCAAGATCTGACATTACTTGAGGCAATTTACCAGCACCAAACAATACTAAGATGATTAATAAGATCACTAATAAGTGGCTGAAGCTCATTCCCATAATATCAATTTTGTAAGTTTTAAGTTAAAGATAATCATCTACTAGACACTGTTAACAAAGCTTATTTAATTGATGAATTAATGGATTTTTTAGCGAAAATTAATAAGATTTTTGCTGGAATAGTATACCTATTTCAAAAAAAATCTTATAATTTGCAGCAAAAAAGACTTTATTCACCAATTAAATAAGCTTTGTTAACAGTGTCTAATTACCTTAATTTTTACTATAGCAAATATTGTTAATTTGTTCTAGTATGAAAAACGCAAATCTATCAATATGAAAACATTTAAAACTAACATCATTAATATCTATGGTAATCAAGGTAAAGTTTGGTTAGATGATTTACCAAGAATTGTTGATGGATTGGTTGAGGAATATGGCTTGTCTAACTTAAAGCCAGTTGATAATTTGAGCTACCACTATGTTTTAGAAGGTTTTCAAGGTGAACAACCGATTATTTTAAAGTTGGGGCTAGATATTGATGGGCTTAAGAGAGAGCTATTAGCCTTAAAAGTTTTTTTGGGATTTGGCAGTGTGAAAGTTTTGGCTGAAAGCACGGGTTTACTGCTACTTGAAAGGGCTGTTTCTGGTATGTCATTAAAATCTTATTTTTTTACCAAAGATTATGAGGCTATTCAAATAGCATGTGATGTAATGACAAGATTACACCAAGGTTCTTTGTTGCCCATAGAAGGTTTTCCTTATGTCAGAGATTGGTTGGCAGTACTAGATAAAGAATGGGATATACCAACTGATTATTTAAAAAAAGGCTCTGTCCAGAAAAGTGTGTAAATTTCGAGATAGGTTATATATAAAAGTATAACAAAAAAGGAAATTACATGAATAAAAAAACTAATGAATCAATAAAGCAAGCAGTAGATTTATTAATAGATAATGATACAGATGTAAGCACAATACTGAAAGAAGGAGGTTTATTAAAAGAATTAACCAAACGTTTAATAGAGAAGGCACTGCAGTCAGAATTGAATAATCATCTAGGCTATGATAAATACAGTCGTGTAGATAATGATAATACTCGTAATGGTATAACTAGCAAAAAACTGATCTCCGAACATGGAACGGTTGAGATAGAAGTACCAAGAGATAGGCGTAGTACCTTTGAACCAGCAATACTACCGAAAAGACAAAAACGTTTTGATGGTTTTGATGTATACTTGCAGCAAAACTGCATAACTCTATTAAATTTTTTTGGTAGTATGAATTTATTTTATAAATTTGGGTTCCTACTATGCAAATATCACCGATTAGTAAAAAAACTGGTTGAAAAACTATCAGTTATACTATAACATTTCAATTATTAAACGTAATGAATGAATCAAAATGAAAAAGCCAAAAGTAGCGACCTTAAGTGCTGAGGAACGAGAAGAACTAATACAACATATTAAGGCAAGTTCATTAACAGGAGATGATCAGCAAGCGGTGATAGAACTTGTGAAATTTTGTAACGAACTAATAGACAAGCTAGCATCATCAAACATCAGTATAAATAAGCTTAAAGAGATGATGATTGGTTTTAAGGCAGATAACAAAAAAAAGATAGTTCAGATTCATTAAAAGAACCACCGAGTGAATCTGATAATAAGAATGGTGGTAATGAAGAAGAGTACGATGAGTCCAAGAAGAGAGATCGCAGTAATTGGCAAGGTAAATATGGATTTGATGATTATCAGGATGCGAATACCAGCTATTTATCTCCTGAGAATTTTTGTAGTGGTGATAGCTGTCCTCACTGTGATAATGGTAAACTCTATAATAGTGAAGCTAGAAAATTGCTACAATTTACAGGTAATGCTCCAATTACAGTCAACAGATATGTAAAGAAAACGTTACGCTGTAATGCTTGCGATTATACAGTTATGAACAATAAAAATATCAACAAATGGACAAATAGTAGCAAAAGTGCAATAGTGTTACAAAAGACCTACGGTACTCCCTTCTATCGTTTATCTAGGTTGCAAAGTTTAAGCGGGGTTCCTGTATCCCATAGCTCGTTGTGGCAACAATATTTAGATGTTTGGCAAGAAGGTGGTGGAGCTGAAATTTACAGGGTATTATTGGAAATGGCTGCCGAATGTAGTTCACTGAACCTTGATGATACTAGAGCCAGGATTTTAGAAATTACTGTAGCCAATAAAAAATTACGTACTCAAAATAAGAAAGGACGCAGCTGTTATACCACTACTATATGTGCTAAAACTACAAATAATGAGGTGATAGTTTTATATTTTACCGGTAATAAGCATGGCGGGGAAAATATTGGTAACGTACTAAAGAATCGTAAGAATAGGACTGATTCTATTCATTTAATGACTGATGCAAGTAACAATAATAACCCGGTATTATCAGAAGCAGATAAAGAATTACTGGCAATAATAGTGATGATCAATTGTTTGTCACATGGGCAGAGAAAATTTACAGAGAATGAACCATATTACCCTGAAGAATGCGGATATTTTCTCAAACAGACTGGTGGGATTTACCATAATGAACATCAATGTAAAGAGATGAGCCTTGAGGAAAAGCTGAAGTACCATCAGGAACATAGCAGTAAATATATAGAAAACATATATAACAAAATAGACGAATTATTTAACGACAAGAAAGTTGAGCCTAATAGTAGGTTTGGGCAAGCTATGAAATATTGGTTAAATAATAAAGAAGGTTTGACGCAATTTTTGAAAATTCCAGTTAGCAGTCTTGATAATAATTGGGCTGAGAGGTCACTACGTACCATTATTTTACAAAGGAAGAATTCATTATTCTTTAAAACAATCAATAGTGCTGAGATACATAGTGGTCTGTATAGTATAGTAAAGACTTGTAGTGAGAACGAGATCAATGCCTTTAAATATTTAAATTGGCTGCAAGAGCAGAGCAGCAAAGCAAAGAAGCATCCTACGAATTATACGCCTTTTGCCTATGCAAGATATATAAATAATACGGAATTAATCGAGACGGCAGCTTAAATGACAGGAAGCCAATCATTAGAGAGTTTGGCAGAACTAGGATCACCATTATGAATAAGAATGTGTAAGGTTCTATAACAAATCTGATAAGATGAATTATCAGATGGGGAAAGTTTTGCCGTAAATTTACCTTTGGATAGGCGTTTAGAGCATAACCAAAAGCCTTGACCATCAAAGGACAAAATTTTAATGGCAGTTCTGTTTTTATTATAGAATAAAAACAAGGAACCATTAAGAGGGTTGGAAGAAAGTTTTTGTCTGCAAACAGCTATTAAACCATCGATACCCTTACGAAAGTCGATGGCAATAGTGGCAACAAAAATAACTGACTGAGGGGTTAGTTGCAGCATAGAAATGTCTGAATTATGATTTTTGGATCCAATGTTTGGATAATAAGCTTGGTACCATTTGGTTTAATAATGTGGCAAGTGTAGTAATTTTGTTTGGGAGTAGCCACAGGATCAGTATCTATAGAATTTACTAGTTGAAATGGAAGGAAATTAATATCTTGTTGCAGTTTTGCTGCAAGTATACGTTGAATTGAACTAATTATTGTTTTATTAATATTGAGATGTTTGGCTATATCTTTGCAAGAATAGTGATGGAGTAGCTGGCGAACTAATTCCTTTAGATGGTTTGGTATGGGATCAAACTTGTTAGTTTTAGTTTGACGCCAGGCTTTAAATTGCTGAGCTACTTGCTCAATAGTAATTGATGGTATTTGCATAGTAGGAACCCAAATTTATAAAATAAATTTTATACTAACAAAAAAATTAGATAGAGTTATGCAGTTTTGCTGCAAGTATACGAATTACCTGATCATACAAAGATTGCTGAGTTAATAACAACTTGCCATACTAAAGTAACAGAAAATCTTGAGTATCAAGTTAGTAGTTTGCCTATTGATGAGAAGCAATCTGACTCAAATTATTATCATGAAGCTATAAAATATCTGAAAAATTACCAAGATTCTCCTGCCTGCAAGAATCTTAAGGCTATAGCCTATAGTTGCTTAGCTAGTATCGCAGAGAAGGATGATGCCAATGAAGCTGCATTGGTTTATTATGTAAAAGCTATCGAAGCCAATAGCCATTTACCAGACATATATGATAAACTCGGACAGCTACTTTTTAACAAGGGTAAATATGCTAAGGCAATTGATTGCTATAAAGTAGTTAATAATGAATTGAGTATAGAAGAATGTTTTAAAGCATGGTTAAAACAAGATAAAAGAAATCCCGATATAAAGCTAAAGCAGGCTGAGTATTTTGAGTCTGCAGGTTTATTTGAGCAAGCCAAAAGATGTTATCACCACGCATTCAGCCTAAGTCAGGATGAAAATTTTAAGGCTGCGGCTTTAAAGAAAATTGGTAATATTATGGTTAATGCTACTGCTCAGGGACAAGATTTTATCACCAGAGGAGAGGAACATGATTTTTATAATTATGACCTGGTAAATGAAGAATTTACCAAAAATCTACTTGGCGATGTAGTTTTAAAATGTGATTTGTACTGCTAAAAGATTGCGGAGCAGTTTTGCTGCTTGTCATCCTAGTTATAGCTGTACGGTTAAGTCGGTGTATCAAACTACGTCATTGCGAGGAGACCATAAAAATCGACGAAGCAATCTAATATATTACCTTTCCCATGCCTAATCTTTTGGATTGCTTCGTCACCACTGAAGTGGCTTCCTCGCAATGACGGAGAGGCTATCTAGAACCTAACCAATTATTTGAATTATTGCTATGTTTTTGTCATCTAATTCAATGTGTTTCACTATAGTGCCATTACTAAGAATGATACTTTTTCGTTGTTGTGATATTTTTGCATCACACATCACCAATTCAAGCTATGGCAGTCATGGAAACCGCATAAAGCCGGCTGTAGGTAGAATAAATTACGACCTGGGATGTTTCTTTGAAGGGATTTCTTAAGCAACTCTTCTGCCTTATCCACCTCACCATTTTTGATTAAAGTAACTATTGTGCCAAAATCAATGATATCACTACCCATAGTTCCTGCTAAAGCTTTAAGCAGATTATTATAACTATCATACTCATTAAAGAAAAAATCTCCAAATAATCCAAGACCACCACCCTGTAATAAGGATGCCATAAATACTCCTTCTTCATTTGGGGCAATCCATTCTTTCCCGTCAAATAACCTTTTAGCATTGATTGATAGGTAACCAAGCCCTATGGAACCCGGTAATAACTGAAACAACATTTTAATACTAGTTGGGTTTCTCATTGATTTAGCAATATCCTTCCATGTTCCTAAATCCAATAAATTGCCACTACCTACTTGTTGATGGGTTGGTATTTGATCGATGGTTACTGATTTTAACGGTCTAGTGATGTAAGTATAGGCAAAAGTTTTAAACTGCATTATACACTTAATCACCGCGGCAGCTGGCGAGCCTGCATTAATGCCTAAATTGCCAAATGATACAGCATTTATTTCAGCAGTGTGGGGAGTGGCAACAGCTGTATCAACCCGGTCAAGTAAATATCTTCGTAAATTATTGGTCAAATCATGCTTGAGTCTATCCCTATTAATAGGGCTGATTATACTATTACCACTTTGTTGTTGTAAATGTTGGTCTAGTAAATGATCAGGTAGTAGTGCCATATCGGGTATTAAATATGGTTTATTCTCTATTTGCTGCACTAAATGCTGAAAAAGATGCCAGTTACTTTCATTAATGCCGTATCTATTAAGCAAAATCTGTAAATTATGATATAGCGAATTAAAGGGCTTATTGACTTGTGATGCTAAATTATGCGATAACAAATTACCCATTGTAGATTTCCAAGCATTATCCCACCATTCCATAAAATTTAGTTTAAAAAATGCATTGGTAAGTTTAAATACGCCCCCAGATACTGGGTATTCTCCTGCAAAACGAGAATGACTATGACCAAGTAGTGAATCTACAGCCACACCAAGCAAACTAGCAAGTTCTTTTTTCTTTTCACCATTAAAGCCAGTTATTGCCACTTGCAATATATTCACATAAGATTTCATTAGAGGTATGCCATTATTTTGTAACTCACTGACAAAACTTATCATATCAGGTATTGAAGAAAGTACCACTTTGCCAAGATTTGCCATACATTTCCAAGAGCGATAAGCTCCAAGGATACGATCAACTGACGGTATTTGTGGCTTAACTCCTAGCATTAGGTCTAACTGATTGACAAAACTGTTTGGATTACTCAGTATTGCTAATTGCTTTAAAATAGCTGGGTCTTTAATGGCTAACTCTTGTAGCTCCCTGATAAAAGTACCTTTGATCGATTGCAGCATTAACTCAGGATTACAACCCACACTCTCCATCATCCCGATGCTCCGACCTAGTATGTTAAGGTTACTAACTACTGAATCAGCGATAAAAGATCGGCTTTTAATTAGAGGGCTAATGAGCTTGTCAACAAAGTCATTTTCTACGTAATTACCAAACTCCTTCTGATATGTTAACCAAGCTTCTGGCGATTTAAAATGTAGTTTCCTACTAGCTGACACCACATCAGCTACGTTACTACCTTTAATGTGAGTAAATGCTATATTTAAATATTGGTCAGTGTCTTTTAAATGAATGCTACTGGCAAGATTATTAAATATTGCCTTATAATCTATTTTGTCATTTAGTTTAGCAATTTTCTGGTGATCAAGTAGCGGATAGATAAATTTCAACCATGGCTCATAACCCGCTTCTCGAAGTTTAAGACTATTATGCTCTTGTTTAGTAATATAACCTTCTAGCGGTATTGTATAACCACCTGCTAGATTAGCTCTATTGATGGCAATTATTTGCCATTTATTAATTATTTGAGCGAGTAACATTGCCCTCTCACTACCAGTCGGCTTTTTATTAGAATGGCTGATATTCCATAATTCCTGTATTATTGCATCCTGGTAATTGATATCGCCAAACTCGTGTATCACACCAGCTTTCTCTAAATCTCTTGTAAGACCAAATAACAGCTCTTTGGCAGTAGTTTCTTGTCGTAAATCAACTTGCCGTAAATATTCTTTTATCGCAGCAACCTTATTAGTATGATTTCTAACAAATCTCTCTATGGCCGCCATCTTGATTAAGTTTAGGGCATTATTTCTTTTTTTTACAAAGTACTCCTTCTTAAAATCATCAATGAACATATCTATTTTTTTGTCTCTCTCTAGCAAATCTAATCTTTCCTGTCCGACAAACTCTTTATGGATAGTTTTTAGCTCATCCACTAATTGTGGCTCGATGAGACTTAGAGTCTTAAATAACTCCTCTAGTTCTGAAGGGTCTGCCCCTTGCTTAACCTTGCGTAAGATTTCTTCGGTTCGTTGGTAAATAACATCTTGCTTGATGGCTTCTGCTTGATAAGTAACCTTTTGTTGTTCAGGTAGATGGGCTATGTCAACTTCTAAGGAAGCTAGATGCTCTTGTAGATTGGGAGCAGCATTGCTAGCATCAAACTTCTCATCATCACCATGGTAAAAAGATTCAGCTTCTTGTGGATTCTCAAGATTTATATGCTTGCCTTCCTCTAGCTGCTTTCTTGCTATATATAAATCCTCAGGCGATAAATCATAGCCTTTAGCCTCCCATTGCTGATGTCGTAAATTATTGATAATTTGCTGATCTAATTGTTTTACTGCTGTCAAATATTCCTGAAACTCCGGATTATTAATATGCTCCTGATATAATTGTTGTAATTTGCCTTCTTCCTCTAGTAAAATATCCAAGAACCATTTTGGTACTTGCTCAATCTTGCCATTAGTACCAAACTGATCATGCATATGTTGTTGTAATTCTGCTATTTTCCTCTGCTGGACAGAATATAAAGGATATTGTTGCTCGGCTGCCGTAATTAATTGTAGCTTCTTTGCTTGTAATTCAGCTAACCTTGATAAAGAACTGTTTTCAATATTGGCATTGGCACTTGTTGGTATTTGACTATCAACTTGCCCAGTTCCTATTATCCTCTCTTGAGGAGATGTCTCTTTTAGTACAATATCAATATTCTCTTTTAACTGACTATCAACTATCGGATGTAAGGTCTCAATCTCAGGACGTAGCTTATTTGAATGTAAGTACAACTTGTCCCGCAAATATTTAGCCGAATAACCAAGACCGTGCAAAGTTGTACCAAATAAACCACTTTCTATAATATTAATCAAACTATCCGACAAGTCATAAGGTCTTTGTTCAGTAAGTCGCTCATTATAAAGAAATGGTTCGATAGCTGTCTGACCTACAGCACCACCGACAAAACCCTTAGCTAATGTTGTTGGAAGTCTGCCATATTTTAAAGCAGCTGCCGCCCATCTTGCTTGCCCACCAATAGGAACAAAGCTAGCAGCAATGTTAATTACCGACAAATTGCCAAATACTATCTCAGCTCCAAATTTGCCAATAGCTTCAACTAATCCGCCTTTACCTGCAGCAATGATAATCTCATTAATCTCTCGCTGCTTTTTCCTCTCTAAAATATCTTCTACTAGTGCTTCAGTAAAATTAGGGTCGTATTTTAAACCTGAGTCACTATATTTTTGCTCAAAATCTTCTTTGGTTAATTTGTTATTATAATTCTCAGAATATTCAGCAATATCCTGGAACTCAGGATCAATAATATGTTGTGGGTTAAAAGATCGCCATAAGGTTGATAGGCTTGGACTATCTGCATAAGCTTGCCGGCTAACTGCTCGCCAAACATCCCATTTACTACTACCTAACAAATCAAAGACACTATTATAAGATATACGCTCCGGTAATAAGGTAGAATAGTAACGCGGGTGAATTGGTTTGCTATTTGCCCGATAACCTGAGTAACTATTTAAGCTGTCATCATTTTCCATCGTACTAATCATATTGTGGATATTCAGAGATAGTTTGTAATAATCTTTGCTTTTGTTGCTCTAAAGCTTTAGGGTTATTTAGCTCTAGCAAATCAAATTTTAGTATGTTACCATCCTTTGCTACAACCGGCAAATACCGACCATCTTTGGTAGGAAAAGTATAATAGACACTCTTTTTGTCAGACGTTAATTTCCATTTACCTTGTTGTAAAGATTCTCGTACTTTTGCAGCAGCGGTATATTGTCCTGTTGGGTCATTAATATTATCTATAATATTTCTACCATTACCCTCAGCTACGATAGTCCCATAATCACAAGCTATACTACCGTTAATAATAGCAAGTTGTATCTCTACTAAACTAGCCTCTATGTTATCAGAATTTAAATCATGAATCATACGTTGTGCTACCACCTGACGGGGTATTTGCAGATTCTTACTATCTATTCGCATATCGACCTCACTAATTAATTTGGTGGTTGCTTTTTTTACTGCTTTGGCAATTGATAAATCTTCAGTACGTTGGTAGTATTTAGCTAAATATTTTATGGCTTGCCGTGTTTGGTTAATCTCTGTCTCGTTTTGAATATCAGTTTTAGCTAAATCCTTACCCCATTGCTTGAATATACCATTATTTTCAATTTCTTTGTTAAATTCTGTAGTCTCATGACTGATAAATAATGGCTGACTTTTTACTGATAGCTCGTTAACTAATGCGATCATCTGTATAAAGGCTGACGCTGTCTTACGATTATATAGCCTACTCTCAGCATAGAATTGAGTCAGACACTCTAAATCTCCATTACCCCTTAAGATTTCATCCATTATTTCCAAGCCATATTGCTCACCGCTCCCGTCATCACCTCGCAGACTAATTATACCATCGGTGGTTTGTTGAATTTGGTTAACATCCTTACTCCCAATCTTTTTTGAATACTCATCACGTTCTTTGTTCATTAAATATTTCTGATCGTAACTAGGGATGCCTTTTTGCTCTTGCAATTGTTTCCTAAGCAATAAACGTTGAAACAATGGCATGTCTTTAGGTATTTCATCGGCATACATTTCCTCAACCATCCCAGCTGGGTCTGTTTGAGCCAATTTTAGCTGTTTGTTAAACTGCTCGGTTAAAATATGATATATTCTCTCTTTATTGTTATAATCACTATCTCCGCCCTTTGGGGCAATTTGTTGTAATATTTCCTGACCTTGATTAAATGGTAGGCGTTTTATTTGTTCTGAGATAATAAAAGCCTGCTTATATAAAGCTTCTTGGGTTCTGAATTGCAGTAATCGCGGATCACCAGCATTAAAGCTGGCTTGTAGTAAATTTTCAATGCCATCAATACCTTTGCCAGTAGCTAGGAGACTAGCCAAATGGGCATCGATAAGCGAACTAAGTTGATGTTGTCTCAATAATTGCTGATGATGTATTAGATTATTTGCTTGCCCCTCTAGCTTTATCCTCTGTTCAAGCGATAAATCTTCTTTCCATTCAGCTTTTATATTGGGATTTAATATAGCATCCGGCGAATGTTTTAAAGTGCCTAGTGCTGCAGCAAATGCCAAAGCTTGCCTGGCATTAATCAGCATTTGTTCTTTTTCTTGCGGCAGTAATGATAAAGAGCTAATAGCTATTATGCTATCTTGTAAATTACTACTATAAAACTCAGGGTTATCATAAGTAGCAATCTTAAACTTTTCGATAGCTTCAATTGCTAAATGGTGACGTTTACCATCAATCAGTTTAGCTTCTGTATGACTTATTTGCCCAACTAAAGATATTCGGTAGTCATTAATCTTGGCTTGCAACATACGCCTGGTTAGTGGGTTCTTGGCTTGCTGTAGATAATCTACAGCTCGCTTATCATACTTGCCTAAAAAATACTCGATGAACGGTTTGTTATTTTCTAGATAATCCGGATGCAATTCATCAAATTGCGTTAAACAACCAAAACCACCACTTTTGTTATCGCTAGCTACCTCAATATTACTCTGTGATTGATGCAAGTGCGTAGTGGTATCTTTAATAAAGTCTGCCCATAAATTTGGCATTTCTACGCTGGCATCTTTCTCAAGTTTACGTATCAAATAACCTTTAGCTTCTTCATTAATTTGCTGACTTATTCCTGCTATAACTTGCCATTTCATCTTATTTGGTCACTTTTTATTACTTTCCTTTTACTTGTCTGTACCTTCATTAATTCTTGATATTTTAGCAAGATCAAATACACCTTTTGAAATTGTACCAAGATTCTGCCAAGGCGAAGCTGACTTGATCGAACTAATATTACGGTTAATTGCTTCCTTATTTAAATCAATCATTGCTGTGTTTAAGTTTGATCTTGGTCTTTGGTGAAAATGTTCAGCTTCTACGCTTCTTGCCTTCATCTCATCCATATAAGCCATATGCCGTAGTAATAAGCCAGCTGAGTCAGTGCCAGTTATACCAATACCAGTTTTCAGGATATTATAGCCCAACTGCTGGCGATTATATAACTGCTCTTGCCTCAGCATATCAACGTGATAACTCGATATTGCCCCATATTCAGCCGTTCTTTCTATTAGTTGTTGACGGTCAAACCTGACATTCTCCTGTTGTTGTCTCAATAAATGCTGCTGCTCATATAAGGACTGCTTGGTTTTCTCTTTATTACTTCTTAACTGGGCGTAAGTATTAAATAAAGAGCTACCTGTAGCAAATATACTAGCTCCACTCGAGAAAAAATTTAGAAGATCAAACATTACTATTTTTTACCTTTAAAAAAATTTTCGCTATTTAATTTGTTGCAAAAATATGTTACACTATAGCTAGTATTAGTTGTGTAATGTGCTGAAAAATCTGCTTTTGGCAGTCGATTCTTTCGGGGAATTAGGGCATTATCCGATTAGTACTTATCTAGCGAGGATAAAGTGGACTGGAGAACTTAGGTATGTAATGGCATTCTGTTAATCTTCTAACCTATTATTTCTAGGTTCTTATATCTTTAAATTATGATATAAGAACCTAATAATGCCCTTTACAGCTCTCTATCTGGATAATTTGCGTTTCATCATTAAAAGAATATATCAATCTATGCTCATGATCTATTCTTCTAGACCAAAAACCGCTTAATTTATGTTTTAAAGGCTCAGGCTTTCCTATCCCGTCATATGGTGTTAGGAGAATATTATCTAGCAATTTCTGAATTCGTTTGTCTATTTTAGGATTTGTACACTGCCAGAATCGTCTTTGCTCAAGTGCTTCATTAGACAAGCAGATAACTCTCAATTTCCCCCCTTTTTTCTTGTAATTCTTTTTTTGCTTTTAAAAGCTGTTCTGTAATATCTTCTGCAGGAACTCCACTGTCATAATTCATCCACCATTGATCTTCAGCATTTTCTATTTGAACAATATCTTCTTTTGAAATTGATAAAAGATAATCTTTAATATCCTTTATTACATCAGTTTTAAAGAACTTACACATTTCTTCTTTCGTAATAATTTTATTTTGGCGTATAATAGCTTCACACCAAATAGAATGTGTATGTGTTAAATTACGTAAATACGCAGCTGTATGCTCACCATAAAAAGAATAGACTTTATAAATTAATTCTTTCTGATTTTTACTATAAATATCAAAATCTATTTCTCCAGGCGAAGGAATGCCATCAGCTTCAAAATTACCAAATGTTAAACGTAAAGCTCGTGTCACTGGTCCATGTTTCCATGCTTCAATCTCTTCTGTAAAAAGCGGTCTATCAAATAAAGCAAGACTTATTCCTTGGGCAAAATATATTAGTTTTTGTAGCTTTAGCTGGGTTATGGTATCGCCAGCTTTTCTATCTACTAAAACTAAAAAATAATTAGCTATATCCAAACAACTAAGTATCTTGTCTCTTTGTTTTTTATTCATAACTATTCTTAAATTTTGTTCACAGAATCTAGACCCCTTACCAAATTAACTTACGCTACCCTTGTAATTTGGTAAAATCTTTGCCTTAGCATATATTTTCAGTATACTAACTGGGTAAGGTTTATCAACCTTAAAAGTAACATCAATATCAGTTTTTATTTCCCCGTGCATAATAAAATTTACCCAACCCGATTGGTAAGGAGTGGCAAATAAATCACATACTTCTTTAGTAGCTGTTGATGTTGTTAAATATTTCTTATCATTAACCAATCTAATCAACGCATCACTATCTACATATCTACTATTAATATGTTGCCTATCTATTTGCCCATTATCTAGCCTTTCTTCAATATAACCACCTTTACTATTAAAGACCTTCAATCCAAGTTCCGCATCTTTTTTCGGAGCATGTTCTACCTCATCCGGAAATATCAGGGGAAAAGTCTGTAATATCGAAGAATAAGGAAAACCTACCGACAAATGTCTTACAGGATGTTTTAGCCTTATCAGCTCATTATCGATAATCCTCAAATCATGTAATTCCTCATCACCAATAATAGATACGGCAATTTTCTGGAAGATTGGCAATATAGTGGCAATATTTATTTGCTGGAATGATGGTAGACAGTTACGAGCTATGCTACTTAATTCATAACCACCAATATCAGGAAATAGTTTTTTAAAAACTGGAAAATATCTTTTTGATAACAATAAATATTTTTCTAATTTTAGGCTCTTCTCATCCTCAAGAATATCTTTCAATAAAGCCGGATGAAAGCTCGGCATAATTAACTGGCAATACTCAATAATGTTCCGTTGCAAATAAGCTAGCCCTTCTTTGAGTTCTTGCATTTGCTCAAATATTTTACCCGCTAGCGGTTCAATACCATCTTCCTCACTATATACCGATGCTCTAGAGGACGATAATGAGGAGCTGTGAACTCTTGCCATTATCGGGGCAATTCTGTTTGTTACTTCGTATACTTGCAGCAAAACTGCATAACTCTATTAAATTTTTTTGGTATAGCACTTAACATATAGGTTCATACATTATTTTAAACGTTCTACAACTTGCCTCAAATACAGAAATACCTTTATCTAATAATTTTCTAATGTTATTTTTTATCGGAAACCAATGATGTTCAATAGGATTTAAATCAGGGGAATAAGGTGGTAAAAATTTTAGTTTGCAGCCAGCTTTTTCAATTAATTCTTTAGCCCTTTTGGATTTATGAAAGCTTGCATTATCAGCAATGACAACCTGTCCAGGCTTTAGCTCCGGCACAAGGCAATTTTCTATATAAGCTTCAAATACCTTACTATCACAGCTCCCAGTAAAGACTAGTGATGCGATTAAACTATTCTGATTTAACGCACCAATAAAACTTGTTCTTTCACTACGTTTTCCCGATTTACTCCCATTACAACGACTTCCTTTCATTGACCATCCATATTCATATGATTCATTATCATTTATGCCCGCTTCATCAAGATAAACACGTCTCTCTATCGGCACTTTTTCTAATTCACTGAGAAAATCTTGTCGCTTTCCTTCATCTCTTTCTTTATACGCATATGTCTTTTTTTTCGAGTAATGTTGAGTTTCTTTAAAGCTCGGCTGATAGTCATTATACTTGCAACATTATCTAATTCTTTTGCTATTTCTGTAAGCGTTAACGAGTTACCCTTTTCTACTAAATGACGCAACTCCGATAAATCAGGGATTTTATGACCATATCCTTTCTGGTATCCCTCCTTTGACTTTATATCTCCAGTTTGTTTCTTTAATCTAATCCAATCATAGATTATTGACCGACTAATTTTAAAGGTTTCGCATGTAAGTGCTACTTTCTTATATTTCTCATAATGTTCTATAACTCTAGAACGTAAATCGTAACTGTAGGGGGATGCCATATTTCTATTATATAATTTTTTTATTATTTATCATTATAACTTATTTGAATCCATATGTTAAGTGCTATAGTATGAATTTATTTTATAAATTTGGGTTCCTACTATGCAAGTATCACCGATTAATAAAAAAACTAGTTGAAAAACTATCAGTTATACTATAACATTTCAATTATTAAACGTAATGAATGAATCAAAATGAAAAAGCCAAAAGTAGCGACCTTAAGTGCTGAGGAACGAGAAGAACTAATCCAGCATATTAAGGCAAATTCATTAACAGGAGATGATCAGCAAGCGGTGATAGAACTTGTGAAATTTTGTAACGAACTAATAGACAAGCTAGCATCATCAAACATCAGTATAAATAAGCTTAAGGAGATGATGATTGGTTTTAAGGCAGATAACAAAAAAAAGATAGTTCAGATTCATTAAAAGAACCACCGAGTGAATCTGATAATAAGAATGGTGGTAATGAAGAAGAGTACGATGAGTCCAAGAAGAGAGATCGCAGTAATTGGCAAGGTAAATATGGATTTGATGATTATCAGGATGCGAATACCAGCTATTTATCTCCTGAGAATTTTTGTAGTGGTGATAGCTGTCCTCACTGTGATAATGGTAAACTCTATAATAGTGAAGCTAGAAAATTGCTACAATTTACAGGTAATGCTCCAATTACAGTCAACAGATATGTAAAGAAAACGTTACGCTGTAATGCTTGCGATTATACAGTTATGAACAATAAGAATATCAACAAATGGACAAATAGTAGCAAAAGTGCAATAGTGTTACAAAAGACCTACGGTACTCCCTTCTATCGTTTATCTAGGTTGCAAAGTTTAAGCGGGGTTCCTGTATCATATAGCACTCTGTGGCAACAATATTTAGATGTTTGGCAAGAAGATGGTGGAGCTGAAATTTACAGGGTATTATTAGAAATGGCTGCCGAATGTAGTTCACTGAACCTTGATGATACTAGAGCTAGAATTTTAGAAATTACTGTAGCCAATAAAAAATTACGAGCTCAAAATAAGAAAGGACGCAGCTGTTATACCACTACTATATGTGCTAAGACTGCCAATAATGAGGTGATAGTTTTATATTTTACCGGTAATAAGCATGGCGGGGAGAATATTGGTAACATACTAAAGAATCGTAAGAATAGAACTGATTCTATTCATTTAATGACTGATGCAAGTAACAATAATAACCCGGTATTATCAGAAGCAGATAAAGAATTACTGGCAATAATAGTGATGATCAATTGTTTGTCACATGGGCAGAGAAAATTTACAGAGAATGAACCATATTACCCTGAAGAATGCGGATATTTTCTCAAACAGACTGCTGGGATTTACCATAATGAACATCAATGTAAAGAGATGAGCCTTGAGGAGAAGCTGAAGTACCATCAGGAACATAGCAGTAAATATATAGAAAATATATATAACAAAATAGATGAATTATTTAACGACAAGAAAGTTGAGCCTAATAGTAGGTTTGGGCAAGCTATGAAATATTGGTTAAATAATAAAGAAGGTTTGACGCAATTTTTGAAAATTCCAGTTAGCAGTCTTGATAATAATTGGGCTGAGAGGTCACTACGTACCATTATTTTACAAAGGAAGAATTCATTATTCTTTAAAACAATCAATAGTGCTGAGATACATAGTGGTCTGTATAGTATAGTAAAGACTTGTAGTGAGAATGAAATCAATGCCTTTAAATATTTAAATTGGCTGCAAGAGCAGAGTAGCAAAGCAAAGAAGCATCCTGAGGATTATACGCCTTTTGCCTATGCAAGATATATAAATAATACGGAATTAATCGAGACGGCAGCTTAAATGACAGGAAGCCAATCATTGGAGAGTTTGGCAGAACTAGGATCGCCATTATGAATAAGAATGTGTAAGGTTCTATAACAAATCTGATAAGATGAATTATCAGATGGGGAAAGTTTTGCCGTAAATTTACCTTTGGATAGGCGTTTAGAGCATAACCAAAAGCCTTGACCGTCAAAGGACAAAATTTTAATGGCAGTTCTGTTTTTATTATAGAATAAAAACAAGGAACCATTAAGAGGGTTGGAAGAAAGTTTTTGTCTGCAAACAGCTATTAAACCATCGATACCCTTACGAAAGTCGATGGCAATAGTGGCAACAAAAATAACTGACTGAGGGGTTAGTTGCAGCATAGAAATGTTTGAATTATGGTTTTTAGCTCTAGTGTTTGAATAATAAGCTTGGTACCATTTGGCTTAATAATGTGGCAAGTGTAGTAATTTTGTTTGGGAGTAGCCACAGGATCAGTATCTATAGAATTTACTAGTTGAAATGGGAGAAAATTAATATCGTGTTGTAGAACTTTATTTGAAGTTGAGGTAGGAGAAGTTTTGAGGGAAGGTTGATGGGCTTGTTGAATTGAACTAATTATTGTTTTATTAATATTGAGATGTTTGGCTATATCTTTGCAAGAATAGTGATGGAGTAGCTGGCGAACTAATTCCTTTAGATGGTTTGGTATGGGATCAAACTTGTTAGTTTTAGTTTGACGCCAGGCTTTAAATTGCTGAGCTACTTGCTCAACAGTAATTGATGGTATTTGCATAGTAGGAACCCAAATGTATAAAATAAATTTTATACTAACAAAAAAATTAGATAGAGTTATGCAGTTTTGCTGCAAGTATACTGTTCTATAGCAAATTTGATAAGATGAATTATCAGATGGGGAAAGTTTTGCCGTAAATTTACCTTTGGATAGGCGTTTAGAACATAGCCAAAATCCTTGACCATCAAAGGACAAAATTTTAATGGCAGTTCTGTTTTTATTATAGAATAAAAACAAGGAGCCATTAAGAGGGTCAGAAGAAAGTTTTTGTCTGCAAACAGCTATTAAACCATCGATACCCTTGCGAAAGTCGATGGCAATAGTGGCAACAAAAATAACTGACTGAGGGGTTAGTTGCAGCATAGAAATGTTTGAATTATGGTTTTTAGCTCTAGTGTTTGAATAATAAGCTTGGTACCATTTGGTTTAATAATGTGGCAAGTGTAGAGATTTTGTTTGGGAGTAGCCACAGGATCAGTATCTATAGAATTTACTAGTTGAAATGGGAGAAAATTAATATCGTGTTGTAGAACTTTATTTGAAGTTGAGGTAGGAGAAGTTTTGAGGGAAGGTTGATGGGCTTGTTGAATTGAACTAATTATTGTTTTATTAATATTGAGATGTTTGGCTATATCTTTGCAAGAATAGTGATGGAGTAGCTGGCGAACTAATTCCTTTAGATGGTTTGGTATGGGATCAAACTTGTTAGTTTTAGTTTGACGCCAGGCTTTAAATTGCTGAGCTACTTGCTCAATAGTAATTGATGGTATTTGCATAGTAGGAACCCAAATTTATAAAATAAATTTTATACTAACAAAAAAATTAGATAGAGTTATGCAGTTTTGCTGCAAGTATACGTTACTTCATCTACAATATTATCGATAGTTTGACTAAAACTATCAGACAAAATATATTCCCTAATATCTCTGCTTAATGGTTTATCGAGTATGATACTTCTTAGGCAAACAACTATTTCTTCTCGTCTCTTGAAATTGCTCAGCTCATTAGTCTCCCCGTCAAAAGTGCAAAAAATTCAAAAATTAGCACCTTAGCAAAAAATTTTTGTATAAAATTTTAGAGTTTAATTGTTCTGATGTAATTTTTTGATATAAAAAGATGATTTTTAGAAAATTTTTGCATGACGTTTTGTTAACGATTTTGTAATCGTTTGATTAATTTTCTTTATTTGCTAATTTTTATGTAGAAAAATTTGTTTTGAGCAGGTGATTAGCAATACACCGTAAGTTCAATCCTACAGCGGAAATTAACGGATTTATTATATCTCCTATTACTCCTTTTAAGTAATTTCTGCCAACTCTACCATAATGCTTAAGGTGTCCTATTATCGGCTCTATAGCACTTCTTCTCTTGAT
This sequence comes from Candidatus Tisiphia endosymbiont of Hybos culiciformis, assembly GCF_964030975.1. Taxonomy (NCBI): domain Bacteria; kingdom Pseudomonadati; phylum Pseudomonadota; class Alphaproteobacteria; order Rickettsiales; family Rickettsiaceae; genus Candidatus Tisiphia; species Candidatus Tisiphia endosymbiont of Hybos culiciformis. Next base: position 1,758,131 of record NZ_CAXIQH010000001.1, on the reverse strand, counting down.
CATTGCCTTATCATCTGAGGATAGCTTCTTCTTGCAATATGGGCTATACACCTTGTCTTTTTCTTTAAAATTATTCCCCTTATAGCCTAAATCAACAAATGTCCTGGCTATTCCCACTCCTGTTAATTTCTTTACAACCTCTACAGTCTGCGATAATGTATGACCATCATATGGATTGCCATGAAATGATTTGGCCGCTAATACAAAATTACCTCGACCACTTACTGCTATCGAAACCTTGTTACCAAACTCATAGGGTTTGTTTAATTTCCCTTTACCTATGCACTCTACCTCCGGTGCGTGAAAACTATATAATACTTTATTATCCTCCTTATATCGCTCTTTCTCTGCTTTACTCAGTATAGATTGTGCCTGAATCTTTTTAATCTTATTTAGTATTTCTTGCTGCTTTAATGACAAACTTAACTTTGTTTTTGCTATTTCTCGCTGACATATTCTTATTAAACGACCCAGCAATATCTTTAAATGTTGCATTACCTTCTTACGTTTTTTGGCTTTACTATTATCCTTATATTTCCATAATTTTACTATGTCTTTTTTATATTGCTTGGCATATGTCTCATGTAACTTAATGCCTAAAGTATGACATAACTTTACTAGCTCTATTCTTGCCTTATCCATCAAATACACATCATGAGGATACTTAATATTCTTAATTTGTACTGTAGTATCAACGATTATCGATGCTAAGTCTTTTTTTTTAAGCACTCCGACTTTGCAACCAATTCTTGTTAATTCTTTTAATATCTCATTATATCCTTCTTCCCCTAATATAGCACGAAACCTTCGTATACTAGCTTCTGATATCTCAGCATCTTTCTGCAAATATTCCCAACCACAAAAATATTGCCAATATACGTTCTCTCTCAGCTCTTCTTCAGCTGCAGCATCTGACAGGTTATACATCGCTTGCAGCATAGTTACTCCAAGTAATAACCTGTGACATCTGCGATTCCTACCAAATTTCTTGATATTAACATTTGTCAATAACCATTCCTCTAAAACAGTCCAATTTATTAACGATCTTAATTTATATAACTTGTTATTAGGGTTTAATTCTTCGGTCAATTTATAACCAAAAAGCTGTCCTTGTTTTTGGGATTTTATTATATCTTCTATCGGCATAATTCATACAATCCATAAGGTTTCTGCCAATATTATAGCATTTTCTTATGGATTATCTAGATATTTTTACCCGCTAACCATATTATATATTATCCTTCTAGACTTTTGACGGGGAGACTAGCTATAGTTATGCCTATAGGATTAGGTGATAAAGAACATAACTATTGTAAGTTGTCATTCTTAGCAACGGCGGGAATCTAGATACCTGCTTTCGCAAGGTTAACACAAAGTTTGTATCACCTAATTCAATAGGTTTCACTATAGCCCCCCGTCAAAAGTCTAAAAATACAACATCTGTTATGTTTAAACAAAAAGGATGTCATTCCTGCGTAGGCAGGAATCTATAATATCTCAGGGCTTTTTGTCCACTATTTTAGATCCCTGCTTTCGCAGGGATGACAAGCTTGGTACTATGATTAGGTTATAAAAACTTTGTAAATCCATAAGGTTTTTGACAAAATAGGGTAAAAATCTTATGGATTTTGATGTGATTTTTAACCACAAACATGTATTACCTCTCATACCTACAGCCTTTTTGACGGAGCGACTAGCTAATCCATCCGGTTAGCTATATTTAGTATCTCTTTTAAAACTTTGATATAAAACTGGAATAACAAATATAGTAAATAGAGTACCAATAGTCATACCACCAACTATTACCAGACCGATAGATTTTTGTGCTTCTGCTCCCGCTCCTGAGGCAATGACTAATGACATTGCCCCAAAAATGGTCGCTAGAGTGGTCATTAGAATTGGTCTAAGCCTTAAGTTACAGGCTTTAGTTACAGCTTCTCTAATATTTAACCCTTGGCTTCTTAAGTTATTAGTAAATTCTACAATCATAATAGAATTTTTTGTGATCAAACCAATTAAAGTGATCAAGCCAATATTACTATACATATTAAGCGTATTACCAAATATCCAGAGTGTTAATACGCCACCAGTAATCGAGAATGGTACAGCAATAAGTATTAATATAGGATCAGTAAAACTTTCAAATTGTGCTGAAAGCACTAAGTAAATAAACAACAAAGCAAATAGGAAGGTAATAGTCATATTACCTTCTGATTCAGCCTTTTGCTTAATCTCTCCAATATATTCTAGGATAGTTGTATTACTATCCAATAATTCATTAGCTATGTTATTTACCTGTTTTATTGCATCGGTAATTTTTTGGTTTGGTGCCAAATCTGCCGAGATGGTTACTGATCTAGCATTATTATAATGGTTATAATATTTGATAGATATTTTCTCAACTATATTAGCCACAACACTTAATGGCAATAAATTATCAGTTGGGTTATTAGTGGGTATCAGTATCTTACTAAAGTGATCGATATTACTACGATGTTTTAAATTATACTGCATAGTTATATCATATAGTTCATTGCCCATTCTGAAATCACCAACTTGCTTTCCGGCAAGCAGATATTGCAATGTTAACCCTATATTTTCTAAACTCACCCCATAAAGGTAAGCTTTATCTCGGTTAACAATTACGTCAATCGTCGGCATGGAGGAATCTAAATCACTATCAATATTCATAAAAATTGGGTTTTTTTTCATGCTATTAACGAATTTCTGCGATATTTGATCTAGCTGCTCATATTCAAGCGAGGATTGCAAAGTAAATTCCACAGGGCTGCTAGCATTACCGCTAACCATTGAGCGTGGTTCCATTGCAAAAATCGATATTCCAACTATTTGTTGAAATTGCTGATTAAGCAAATTTACTATAGTTTTTTGTGACATTGACCTTGTCTTCCAGTCTTTAAGAGAGACAAAGCCACTACCACCTCCCTGATAAGTTACTGTCAAATAACCTACTATATCTTTGTAAGAACTGAGTATTTTCTCAACTTCTACTATTGCTTTTTCTAATTGTTCACTATTAGAACCTTGAGAACCAAAGAAGGAAAGCCGCACGAAACCATCATCTTCCTGAGGAATAAAAACTTTTGGGACAAAGATAAAACTAACAACCAACACCACTAAAGACAGTGCAATAATAAGTGAGAATAGCTTTTTATGATCAAAAGCAAGATTTAAATAGGACAAATACTTGTTTTGAACTAATTTAATAAACTGATCAAATTTAACTAAAAACCCTAAGGGTGGTCGATCATTTTTGCCGACCATGCGACTTGCCATCATGGGCGTCAGAGTTAAAGCGACAAAACCAGAAACTAACACACAAAATGCCAAGGTCCAAGCAAATTCAAGGAATAACTTCCCCATAAATCCATCAATAAAACCTATTGGTAAGAATACTGAGGCAAGTGTTATAGTCATTGCTATAATGGCAAAACCAATTTCCTTAGATGCAAGGATGGCAGATTCCATAGCAGAATGCCCCATCTCATTATATCTAAAAATGTTTTCCAGCATTACTATTGCATCATCTACCACCAAACCAATAGCCAGTATCATTGCTAAAAGGGTAAATATGTTGATAGAAAATCCTAAATAATACATGACAATAAATGTACCAATCAGCGATACTGGAATGGTTACAAGTGGTATCAGAGTGATTCTTACTGATGCCAGAAATAAATATACTACTATTATAACTAAAATTAATGCTTCAGCGATAGTGAAGAACACTGATTTGATTGAAGCATTAACTGGAATCGAATCATCATAGGCTATATCAATTGTTATGCCCTTAGGTAGATTCTTTTTAATTTTATCTAGTGACGATCTAACTTCTTTAGATAAATCAAGTATGTTGGCCTGTGATTGTTTTATAAGACCAAGTGCTACCGAATTTTTGCCATTACATCTAAAAATTACATCATCTTCTGGAGGGCCTAAATATATTTTAGCAATATCTTGTAACCTTAATATACTAGCATCTTTTACTTTTAATATAATTTGTTCAAATTGTTCCGGTTTACTTAAAGAACCATCTAATCTTACAGTAAAATCACGAGTAGCTGTTTTAATAGTTCCCGCCGGATAATAGATATTTTGTTTTTTTATAGCATTTTCAATTTCTAACACCGACATTTTATGCTGATATAATTTTACCGGATCTGGTTCTATCCGCATAGAATAATATTTACCACCATGAACTTTAACCTGACCTATTGTTTCAAGTTTTTCTAAAATGCTTTTAACGTTCTCTTGAACAATTTGGGTTAATTGCAAATCATTATATACATCACTACTAATACTTAAGAACAAACTAGGAAAATTATTGCCATCTTGCTTACTAATACGAGGTGTTTCCATATCTTTTGGAAATATACGACTTATCTCAGCAATTTTAGATCGAACATCGTTTAAGGATACTTCGATATTAGCCGATGATAAAAATGTTAAAGTGATATGGCTACTACTTGTCGAGCTTTGGGAAGTGATAGAATCAAGATTTTTTATAGTTTTTAGGGCTTTTTCAATACGAGTAGTGATCTCTTTTTCCATATAAAGAGCATCTGCCCCAGGATAATGTGCAGACACTGTTATTACAGGAAACGAAATATCGGGAATACCCCTAATTTGTAGTTTAGTAAAAAATACAGCCCCTAAAATAACAATTACTAGACTCATAACTGTTGCAAAGACTGGACGCTTGATGCATATTTCACTTAGGTACATATAAACAAATCCTATTCAACTCCAATTGCTAGTTTTTTCTCAAGAATTTTGGCTAAATTACTGATAATTATCACCATAACATAATAACAAAACCCTGCTATTAACATAGGAGTAAAATAAGTATAATGTTCAACCGATACTACCTGAGCTCTCCGCATTAAATCCATTTCACCGATAATTGATATAATCGATGACTCTTTGATTAAGTTAATAAGCTCATTGACCAGTGAAGGTAAAATATTTCTTATGGCTTGTGGCAAAATGATATCTTTGAGCATTAATCTCTCAGGTATGCCTAACGCTTTAGCAGCTTCAATCTGCCCCTTATCAACAGCATTAATTCCAGCTCTAATTATTTCCGAAACATATGCCCCTGAATTTAATGAAAAAGCTATGGTGCCTGCAGCAAAGACCCCAAGCTTAATACCAATTAAACCAGGCAAACCAAAATAAATTATGCTAAGTTGGATAAGCAACGGAGTGCCACGAAAAATCGATGTATAAAAATCAGCAAATAGCCTTAAGGCACGACTTTTGCTTACCTTACAAATTGCTAGTAAAGTACCGATAATCAATCCTAATAACACCGAAACTACACTATATTTCAGTGTTACTACCATCCCTTGCATAATAAAATATACAGAAGAGAAATCAAGTAATTGTTCAAACATCTAACACTCTTAAATCTCCTGAACTTGTCCCAGTACAGGAGCTAATTAAATCTATTCAAATAACTCGTCTATAGCTAAGTATTCGGGTTATAGCTAACCCGAATAAGTTTTAGATATTATGTCATATTTCGCTTCACTCGTCCATACCATCATTCTTAGCAACGGCGGGAATGACAATTTACAACTTCATGTCATCCCCCTGCGTAGACAAGGTTCTTAGATTCCCGCCGTTGCTAAGAATGGCAAGGGAGTGCGGGAATGGCAATTTACAACCGATCTTTAACTGTCATTGCGGAGAGCCCACTTTAGGCGACGAAGCAATCCATAAAAATGATTAGAAATGGATTGCCACGACCACTTACGTGGTCTTGCAATGACGCCTGAGTTTATAACTCGTCATTGCGAGAAGTGCGTAAGCACGACGAAGCAATCCAATCCATGACATACGTTAAACAATGTCTTCATATAAATCACGCCATTCTGGATTCATAATCGTAATTAATTTTAATTTCCTAGCTCTGGAGTCAGATTTAATTTGCTTTTCTCTAGCAATAGCACTATCCATTGTCTCTAATACTTCATAAAATACTAGGTCAGTACACTTATATTTTGAAGTAAACCCTTTAATAATACCATGTTTATGCTCATAAACTCTCTTAATAAGATTTGAAGTAACAGCAGTATATAGGGTGCCATTCTTCTGGTTTGCCATGATATATACTGCAGGTTGTTTCATATTTTGTTTATACTATTATGGATTGCTTCGTCGTGCTTACGCACTCCTCACAATGACGCCAGATTTGTATAGATAAATGCTAAATTGGGTTAATCATACAAAAAATCTAATTTTACAGCCTAATTTTGCAATATCTTCATTAACAAACTAAGTTCTTCACGAAATTCTGTATCAATCTCACATAACTCTTCTACCTTTTTGATAGCATGCATTATCGTAGTATGATCTTTCTTGCCAAATTTTTTGCCGATATCAGTAAGGCTTTTTGGTGTTAATGTTTTACTCAAATACATAGCTACTTGTCTTGGTCTAGCTATTGAGCGAATACGTCTAGGAGAAGACATATCGGAAAATTTAATATTATAACGATCAGCTACTTTTCTTTGGATATCCTCAATTGTGATAATTTTTTCATTGGAGCGTAGTAAGTCACGCAAGATATTTTGGGTATTTTCTAAAGTTATTTCCCTACCAACTAAGGTAGAATGAGCGATAACTTTATTAAGAGCTCCTTCTAACTCTCTGACATTCGATGTTATTTTAGCTGCTAGAAATTCTACAACATTTTTAGGTATATGGATATTCATCTGTTCAAGTTTAGATTCTAAGATTCCCAATCTTAGTTCATAAGTAGTACTATGGACATCTGCAACCAATCCCCAACCAAGCCGGGATTTAATTCGATCTTCGATATTATCTAAATCTGACGGTGAACGGTCACACGATATAACCATTTGACGATTATTATCAATTAAAGCATTGAAAGTATGAAAAAACTCTTCTTGAGTGCTATCTTTACCTGATATAAATTGAATATCATCGATCATTAGCACGTCAACCGAACGAAATTCTTCTTTAAAAGACATAACATCTTTATTACGTAGTGCTTTGATGAATTGATACATAAATTTTTCTGCCGACATGTAAATTACCTTACGAGTCGGATTATTATGTTTTATATACCAAGCAATGGCATGCATTAAGTGTGTCTTACCAAGCCCCACCCCTCCATATAAAAATAAGGGGTTAGATTCAGCTACCGCACCTTCCGATTCAGCTACCGCTCTAGACGCTGCATACGCTAATTCATTCGGTCCACCCACCACAAAATTTTCAAAAGTAAATCGTAAGTCTAATGCTGAAAAAATGCCTTCGGAATTGATATCCATTCCTTCTTTTATTGATGGAACTTTTGCTAAATATTCAGGTATATTTGGATTTTGTTCTGATAATTCTTTAGTAATGATTTCAATTGATTTGATGTCTTTGTCATAGGATTGCCAAGATTGTAATATAGTACGTGTATATCTCGATCTTATCCAATCTCGAATAAAATTTGTCGGTGTAGAAAGTACAATAGTACTAGTAGTAGCTTCTAGAAAATTAATCTTACTAAACCAACTTTTATACAAGGCATCGCCGTAATGTTTATTAAGGTCAGAACAAACTTGCTGCCAAATATCTCTATGATAAGTCACTTCCTTTGCTATAGTCAATTGATTATGGTTAGTATTCACAGAATTTGCCATGGTAAATTATTTTGTTTCCAACCAGCTCCATTAGTTCCTCCTTCAAAACCATCAATAATGTTGTAGCAGTCTTTATAACCTAAAGTATCAGCAAACTGTGCTGCTTCATGAGATCTACCACCTGAACGACAAAGGAATAATAGTTTATGGTTATTACTAACTTTCGACATGAGCTGGTTTTTAAATTCGTTATTTAATGACATATTAGGCAATAAGCACCAACTAACAAAAACTATCTTATCTTTATCAAGCTTTGGAATGCCTATTTGCTGCCATTCTTCAGTAGTTCTAACATCAACTATCATGCTGTTATTATCCATTTCTAGCAACTTATAAGCCGTTACGGAAGATATATTTTTAATGCTCATAAAGTTTAGCGTTTCTTTGATATATTAAATTTTATTGAATAAGGAAGATTTGAAGCAACTAAATTCGAGTACCATTTTATACAGATTACATTTTATTTTATATTTGTTAATTGTCAAACTATCTGAATTATATTATGATGTTTTTTTATAAGATTGTAAATATGGATTATTTTAACAAAACATCTTTAGCCAAAAAACTGTTATACCAAAGCAAAAATCGTGGTTGCAAAGAAATTGGGTTAATATTAGGTAAATTTGCTGAAAAATTTCTTGCTAACATGGATAGAGCTAGTTTAGCAGATTTTGCTTTAATACTTAACCAAAATGATATAGATATTTATGATTGGATTACCAATAAAACTACACCTCCTTCTCACTTAAATTCAAAAGTGATGTTACAGATACTTAGTTTTGATATTAACCACATAGAAGCTTAGTAAATGATACAACAACTGCTACCACTCAGTGCGAAAAGTTTTTTTGCTAGTGAGTATTTTTTAAATAAATTCACCAAGAATATTTTACTTATTTTTGCTAGTGAAGATGATGCAATCAATAGCCATAAACAATTATTGTTTATGGCACAAAACATTAAAACTAGCAATATATTACATTTTCCTAGTCTTGATACTATACCATATGATCGTATTTCACCAAATCAAAATATTTTATCAGAAAGAGCGAATATATTAAGTTATTTAGCAACTAATAACGATAGAAAATTGCTAGTGACTAGTGCTGCAAATTTACTGACAAAATTACCTCCCCCAGAGTTATTGGTTAAGTCTTTTTTGAGATTACATAATAAAATGAAGCTCTCAGCCAGTAAACTAGCGGAATTCTTGGTACATAATAGTTTTACCAGGAGTAGCAGTAGCATTGATAGTGGTGAATTTTCTGTAAGAGGAGAGATAGTAGATATAGTCTTACCTGGTTCTAAAGCTTATCGTATTAATTTTAGTTGGGATCACATAGAATCAATCAAGGAATTTGATATTGATAGCCAGATTTCTACCAATAATCGCACGGAGCTAATACTTAATTCTGCTAGTGAGGTGATATTAAACCCAGAAACAATAAAGAATTTCAGAGATAATTATTTAAAAGCTTTTGGTGTTAATTACACAAATACTCCTTTATATGAATCAGTGATTGAAGGAAAAAAATTTCAAGGATACGAACATTTATCTCCTTTATTCTACAATTCTTTCAGTAGCCTAATTAATTACTTAGATAATCCTATTATTATTTATGATAATTTATCGTTGCAATCAATTGTTGAGCAGGAAAATAATTATACAGATCTTTACAGATCGCGGATTGAGTCTAACAAAATAAAATTAAATACATTTTATCCTGCATTGCCTCCTGAGCAAATTTATTTTACCAGTCAGGAAACACAAAAGTTCCTGGAACATGATAATAATATTTTAATTAGTCCAGAGGATTCATCCTATGCACATTCATTAGAAAAAATTACTGTAACTAGTTTTATGGAGGATAAGACAGTTTTTAATAAGCTATTTGAGATTATAGAAAATAATAACAATAAAATACCTATTATTTTTTGTCACTCTAAAAGTAATTTGGAAAGATTCAAAAGCCTAATAGATAGTTATTCACGAAAATATATCGAAATAGACCATTTACAACAGGCAAAAATTGGAGTTATAAATCTTGCCTATGTTCAGCTTAGCCAAGGGTTTTATAGTGATAAATATTTGTTTATTGCAGCTCATGATATATTAGGAAAAAGTGCGGTGAGTTTTCGTCAGCAAAGTGCTAAACGTAAGCTTAAAAATATTTTAATGGAATTAGATAATTTAAGTGAAGGAGAGCTAGTTGTTCATAAGGATCATGGTATTGGGCAATTTCTTAATGTTGAAATACTAGATGTTAAAGGCAAAGCTCATGATTTCCTAAAAATTCTATATGAGAATAATGATAAATTATATATTCCTGTTGAAAATATAGAGTTAATCAAAAAATATGGTAGTAGTGAAGCACAGCTTGCCAAATTAGGTAGTAGTGCATGGCAAAGAAGTAAAGCCAAGCTTAAAAATCGTATTACAGAAATTGCTGAACAATTATTAGAAATAGCCGCTAAGAGAAAATTAACTATAGCAAGTCCAATAGAATTTGATCATGCAGAGTATGATCAATTTTGTCATAGATTTAAATATACCGAAACTGAAGATCAATTAAATGCTATAAACGATATTAGGAAAGATTTCGACTCGGGTATTTTAATGGATAGATTAATTTGTGGAGATGTTGGGTTTGGCAAGACTGAAGTAGCTATACGAGCAACTTTTATGGTAGCAAAATCAAATTGTGATGATACTGATAAAACCCCTCAAGTAGCTATCATCGTACCAACTACTATTTTGGGTAAACAGCATTATTTAAGATTTCTTAAAAGATTTAAGGATTTTGGCTTGAATATAGTACAATTATCCAGTCTGGTTACCAATAGCGATGCTAAAATTATTAAAGAACAAATCAAAAACGGTACAGCTAATATAATAATTGGCACACATGCTTTATTGAATAAAAATATAGAATTTAGTAATCTTAGATTATTAATAATTGATGAAGAACAACATTTTGGTGTTACTCAAAAAGAATATTTAAAGAGACTTAGAACTACAATGCATGTTCTATCTCTTTCAGCGACACCAATTCCTCGTACAATGCAAATGTCAATGGTCGGGCTTAAAGACCTTAGTATCATTGCAACACCACCGATGGATAGGTTAGAAGTTCGGACAACAGTGATGCCCTTTGATCAAGTAATTATCAGAGATGCTTTACTTAGAGAGCGTTTTCGTGGTGGCAGAAGTTTCTATGTAGTGCCTAGAATTAAGGATATTCCAGATATAGAGAGATACTTACAAACAATTGTGCCAGAATTAAAGTACAAAGTTGCTCACGGTCAGATGCCAGCTGGCAAGGTAGATGAAATTATGGGTGAATTTTGTGATGGTAAGTTTGATATACTCGTTTCCACCACAATAATTGAATCTGGTATAGATATTGCAGAAGCTAATACGATGATTATTCATAAATCTGACACTCTTGGTCTAAGTCAGTTATATCAGCTCAGGGGTAGAATAGGGCGGAGTAAATTCAGAGGTTATGCCTACCTAACCTTAGCAAATTATAAAAAAATGACTGCCCATTCAATAAAACGTCTAGAAATAATGCAGAGTAGCTGCTCTCTTGGTTCTGGTTTTACCATCGCTAGCCATGATATGGATTTACGTGGTTTTGGCAATTTAGTAGGAGAAGAGCAATCTGGTCAGATTAAAGAAGTAGGGGTAGAGCTTTATCAGGAGATGCTAGATGAACAAATAGCAATTTTTAAGGGTGAAGTTACTGAAAATCCAAAATCTTTTGTTCCAACAATTAATTTGGGGTTACCTGTTTTCATTTCCGATAATTATATTGCAGACTCTTCTCTTAAACTAAGCTTATATAGAAGAATTGGCAATTTAACTGACGATACAGATATTGAAAGTTTTAAGGATGAAATGGTTGATCGTTTTGGTTCTATCCCATTAGAGTTTAATAATCTACTTGATATAGTAAAAATAAAACATAAATGCAGTAAACTTAATATTGAAAATTTAGACTCTGGTGAACGAGGATTTGTTTTAAAATTTTATAAAGAAGCGGATATAGCTGATAAGGTTAAGAACTTTGTTATAAAACATCCTCAGCAAACTAAAATAAAACCGGATAATAAGTTAGTATTTAGTAAAATATTGGTAGGGAAGGATATTATAAAAGAGGCTAATAGCTTGCTAGAACAATTATTAGCAGCCTAACTAACTCTATAACCCGAATAGTATTACTCCGTCATTGTGAGGAAGACGAAAGTACTTCCGTCATTGCAAGACCACATAGTGGTCGTGGCAATCCATAAAAGCAACCAAAGATGGATTGCTTCGTCGGCTCACTCTTTCTCGCAATGACGGAGTAATGCTAGTATGGTTAGCTATACAACCTAAAGATAAGTTATGTTTCTTATAATATGAGGTAATCCTGAAAATATATTAGACTTACCTAAATAACTTATCTATATTTAGACATATATAGATAATATTAAAATCACAAATTAAAGAAGCAGAATTATGGCAAGTGGTGAAGTCGAAAGAAAAGAGTTAAATTGTTCTTTTTGTGGTAAAAATCAATATGAAGTAATAAAGTTAATTGCTGGACCTACGGTATTTATTTGTAATGAATGTATTGAACTTTGTCTTGACATTATAAAAGAAGAAACTAAGGTAGCACTTAAGCAAATTTCCTCTTCAATTCCAACGCCACAAAAGATTTTTTCTACTCTTAATGATTACGTAATTGGTCAGGATCAAGCAAAAAAAGTCTTATCAGTTGCGGTATATAATCACTATAAAAGATTAGAATATATCGAGTCAAGTAATAATGATGTTGAATTAAACAAATCAAATATCCTAATTATTGGCTCTACTGGTTCAGGTAAAACTCTTCTAGCTCAAACCTTAGCAAAAATTCTTGATGTACCTTTTACTATGGCAGACGCAACTTCTTTAACTGAAGCTGGTTATGTTGGTGAAGATGTTGAAAATATCTTGCTAAGATTATTACAAGCAGCAGACTTTAATATAGCTAAAGCCCAACGAGGCATTGTCTATATAGATGAAGTAGATAAAATCGCTAGAAAATCCGAAAACCCTTCGATAACAAGAGATGTCTCAGGAGAAGGTGTGCAACAAGCGTTACTTAAAATCATGGAAGGAACTGTTGCATCTGTACCACCACAAGGGGGAAGAAAACACCCACAGCAAGATTTTGTGCAAGTAGATACTTCCAATATTTTGTTCATATGTGGCGGTGCTTTCATGGGGATAGATACTATAATTACTGCTCGTACTGCTCAAAGTTCAATTGGTTTTGCAGCAAATGTCCAGTCAAAACAAGAAAGAAACCATAGTGAAACACTCAAATCATTAGAAATTGAAGATTTAGTAAAGTTTGGGTTAATTCCTGAGTTTATTGGCAGGCTTCCAGTAATAGCAACTTTAGACGACTTAGACAAAGCGTCTTTAGTGGCAATTTTAACTCAACCAAAGAATGCTGTTATTAAACAATATCATAAATTATTCGAGTTAGACGATGTTGAGCTATCAATTGACAACGATGCTTTAGAAGCAATAGCTGAAAAAGCACTAACACGAAAAACCGGAGCTAGGGGTCTTAGATCTATAATTGAAACACTTCTACTTGACAGTATGTATAATGTTACCAATCTGAAAAAAATGCACGTACATATTTCCAAAGATGTGATAGATGGTACAGCTCAGCCAGTAGTTACCCCAAAAAATTATGTAAAACCTACTAAAAAACGTATGGCGGTTTAGAGGGGTAATAATTTTGGTATTAACAAAGATTTATATTGTATTTTGTCTTAAAAATTAACAGAAGGACTCCTCTGAGTAAAACGCATTTTCAACGAATTGGGATAGTTTAACTGGAAACGCATAGTACTCTACATTTTTTATTTTGTAGTGAAATAGCAAAAAATTATAAGGATATTATGCTACACAAGCGTCATTGCGAGGAGCGTGTAAGCACGACGAAGCAATCCACTTCTGGTCTTTTGGATTGCTTCGTCGCCTAAAGTAGTTCCTCGCAGTGACAGTTAGAGATCGGTTTTTTCCCTTAAATTGGTACATTATGTCGAATTACACTTTCACTACAAAATAAAAAATGTAGGGTACTATGCTTTTATTGCCGCCTGAGCTGCGGCAATCCTGGCGATAGGAATACGGTATGGTGAACAGGATACATAATGCAAACCAACCTTATGAAAGAACTCTATAGAGTGGGGGTTACCCGCATGCTCCCCGCATACACCAAGTTTTAATGTAGGGTTATTTTTTAACCCACGTTTTATAGCGATTTCTATTAACTCCCCAACCCCTTCCTCATCTAATTTACTAAAGGGATCAAATGCAAAGATTTTTTTCTCCAAATAATCAGGAAAAAATGATGCCACATCATCTCGAGAAATACCGTAAGTTGTTTGTGTTAAATCATTGGTACCAAAACTAAAATAATCTACCTCCTCAGCAATCTCTCCAGCCTTTAGAGCAGCTCTTGGTAGTTCGATCATAGTACCAAGAGTGAAATCAAACTTGCATTTGTTAATATCTTCCATGTTAGTAATAACATCTTGTATATGGGTCTTTAATATTTTTAGTTCGTTAACATCACTAATTAAAGGAATCATTAACTCCAAAATAGTATTTATATTTTCTTCAACTTGTAATTCTCTGACAGCGGTAAGAATTGCCGTTATTTGCATTTGATAAATTTCAGGATAAGAAATACCGAGGCGACATCCTCTATGCCCAAGCATAGGATTCACTTCATATAGTGCGTGCAAACGTTGTTCAACAACAGCTAATGGTAAATTCATCACATTTGCTAAGTTTCTTTTATCATCCTCTGTTGTTGGTAAGAATTCATGTAAAGGCGGGTCAAGCAATCTGATATTTATGGCTTTGCCCTGCATAATTTTAAATAATGCTTTAAAATCTTGAATTTGCAAGGGCAATAATTTACTTATCGCCTGTTTCCTTCTCTCTATATCGGGAGCAATGATCATTTCTCGTACTAATGGAATTTTATCATGATCAAAAAACATATGTTCTGTTCTACATAACCCTATTCCACTTGCCCCAAATTTTAGGGAAACACCTGCATCTAAAACAGTCTCCGCATTAGCTCTAACTTGTAGAGTAGCAAATTCATCTGCCCAATCTAGAATTGTTTGAAATTCCTTAGTAAAAGTAGGCTGAATCAATGGCACTTCCCCTAAGAAAATTTTTCCCGTTCCACCATCGATAGTTATTAAGTCACCATAATTGATGATAGTGTTACCTATTTTAAATATCTGTTTTTTTTCATCTATTACCACATCATTTGCCCCGCAAACACATGGTTTTCCTAGGCCTCTAGCAACTACCGCAGCATGTGAGGTCATCCCACCTCTGGCGGTCAGAATACCAGCTGAAACATACATACCACTTATATCTTCAGGGCTAGTATCATGGCGTACCAAAATTACTTTATGGTGGTGTGACATTTTCTCGGCATCATAAGGAGAAAAAACCACTATACCAGTGGCAGCTCCTGGAGAGGCTGGCAGCCCCTTAGAGATAGGGTTTAGAATATTGCTATAATCAATAGCCGTATGCAAAAGCTGAGTTAGCGATTCCGGATCTACACGCATTATTGCTTGTTGTTTAGAAATCAGCCCTTCTTGTACCATATCCGTGGCAATTTTAATACTGGCTAAAGCTGTTCTTTTAGCAGTACGTGTTTGTAAAATATACAAAACACCGTTTTGTACGGTGAATTCAATATCTTGTACGTCCAAGTAATGCAGCTCTAACTTCTTACAAATTCCTTGCAATTGATCAAATATTTGGGGCATAACCATTTGCATTGAGGAGTCTATATCATGCTCGTTTGCCATAATAAGGCTTGGGGTTCTTGTTCCTGACACAACATCCTCGCCTTGGGCATTTACTAGATATTCACCAAAAAGCTTATTTTCACCAGTTGCAGGGCAACGCGAGAATACTACACCTGTAGCAGAATTACTCCCTTGATTACCAAAAACCATTGACTGTATATTAATCGCTGTACCCCAATCATTGGGTATATTATGTAACTTTCTATAAGTTACCGCTCTATCACCTGCCCAGGATTTCAATACGGCTTTTATTGATTGTTCTAATTGTTTATATGGGTCAAAAAATGATTCATCACAATGATTAGAAATTATCTTTTTAAACTCTTCAACTATTATTTTTAAGAAATCTCCTGTAATTTCTTTCTCTTGATAGAGATTACATTTGACCTTATGCATCTCAAATGCATTTTTAAATAAACCATTTGAAATTGACAATACCATTGATCCATACATTTCTAAAAATCGTCGATAGCTGTCAAGAGCAAAAATTTCATTTCCAGTAATATTTGATAGTGCATCGCAAACTTGATCATTATACCCAAGATTAAGTATAGTATCCATCATACCAGGCATGGAAGCTCTTGAACCTGAGCGGACGGATAATAATAGTGGATTTTTATGATCCCCAAAGACCTTACCTGTAGAATTCTCCAAATTTTTAATAGCTATCACTAAATCATTATTAAAGTTCTCAGGCAAACTGTAATTATTTTTATAAAAATAATTACAAAGTTCTGTAGTAATAGTAAAACCATCTGGAATAGGTAAATTTAAGTTAGACATCTCTGCAAGACCAGCCCCTTTACTGCCAAGCACGTCTTTCATTTGGGCATTACCATCCCCACCTTTAGTACCAAAATAATAGATCCATTTGTTCATAAATACCAAAATAATTTATACGAATATAGTTTCGATATTCGGGTTAGCTATATCGAATTGAGGTTATAATATAGCAGATTTTTATACTCCACTAATAGCAATTATCATTATTTTTGTAATATTTTAAATTTTTTTCTATAGCTAACCAGTTAAGATTTTAGAGGTAGAGCAGGTTTAGATAGTACACTTTAAAAGTTGTATGTGGTTAACGTCATTGCGAGAAGACCATAGGTCGACGAAGCAATCTATAAAAGTAACCAAAAATGGATTGCTTCGTCGACTTTACGGTCTCCTCGCTAATAAACGGAGTAATGCTAGTCGGGTTAGCTATAAGCAAGCCCCTCTACTTCTTCAGTTCATTTTCACTTTATTAGTTAAAATTAAGCCCATAATCAAATCATAGGCTCTAGCAAATTGATAATCTTTTTTGTAAAGATCAGATAGTTGTTCTAGAGTATTCTTCGATTCAGTCTTTTTTGTCTTATCTTTATCTTTTGTAATATCATCTGTTTTCTTAGTAGCCTCTTTATCTTTATTTGTAGAGTCTATTTTTTTATTATCGTTTTTGTTATTATCGTTTTTTAGGTAATTTTTTAAAGAAGCTTCAGAGAATCTTCCATCCATCACTTTTGTTTCGGGATATTCAACTTTTACCATCTCAACAAATATGTCAGGTTCGATACCCTCTGCTTGAATTGAACGATCATTAGGAGTATAATATTTAGCCGTAGTAAGCTTTATAGCAGCTCTAGGACTGATTAGACCAAAGCTTTGTACGGATCCTTTACCGAAAGATTTTGTGCCAAGTATTACCGCTCTTTTATGATCTTGTAATGCACCAGCTACAATTTCAGCAGCTGAGGCAGAACCAACATTAATAAGAACAATCATTGGAACTGAGGGAGCTTTTTCTGCAGATTTATTGCTATTAAATACGGAGTTACTATTTTTGGTTCTTCCTTTGGTAGTAACAATTACCCCTGAATCAATAAAATATTCGCTAACAGCAACAGCTTGGTCTAACAACCCCCCTGGATTATTACGTAGGTCTAATATAATACCTTCTATGCCATTTTTACTTCCATCTTTTAAAGTTTTCATAGATTTTTTTAATTCTGCAATGGTATGTTCATTAAAAGTCACTATTCTTATATAAGCTATGTTATTTTTTTCTAAATGGGCTTTTACTGGGACAATGGTAACTACTTCGCGGGTAAGTTCAATTGCTTTTGGTTTAGATTCACCTTCTGTAATCACCAATAATTGTACCTTTGTCCCTGGTTCTCCACGCATCTCTTTGACAGACTTATAAAAACCCAAAGCTGAGACAAACTCATCATTAACTCCTACTATATAGTCTCCTGCTTTTATACCTGCCCTATAGGCGGGTAGATCATCGATAGGGGAAACGACTTTGATAGTTCCATTGTCATACTGCACTTCTACACCAATACCGCCAAATTCTCCTTTAGTATCATTAAGAAAATCTTTTAAATCATCATCAGTAAAATAGCTAGAATGAGGGTCTAGCGAAGTTAACATACCTTCTATAGCCGCATCAGTCATTTTTTGTTTTTCAGGTTCTTGGACATAGTCTCTATTAATACGTTCAAAGACCTCTTGGAATTGTTTGAAATAAGCAGGATTGGATAATTCATTTTTCTTTGCTTCTTCAGCTAATGTGACATTAACACAAAAGATAAAATTTGATAATAATATTATAATTAAACGTATGAACATAATACTCCTAAATATCGAGATTGTTTATAATTGTATCAATCTTAATTAAAGCCTGATTATAAATGAACTGAAAACGTTTTTCTGGTTTCTTGCCCATAAGATCGTCTACTATCTTAGCAATATTATCAAAATCATCTATAGTAACTTTTAAAATGGATCTATTTTTTGGATTCATTGTTGTTTCTTTTAACTGAGCTGGCATCATTTCACCTAATCCTTTAAATCGACCAATATCTATTTTAGCCTTACTATTCTTTAATAATTTAGCAGTTAAATCAGTTTTTTGTTGTTCATTTACTGCATAGTAAGTTTTATTAGACTGTGTTAGTCTATAAAGCGGTGGTTTGGCAAGATATAAATGACCTGAGGATATTAATTTCGGCATACGAAGATAAAAGAACGTCATTAACAATGAAGCGATGTGAGCTCCGTCAACATCAGCATCTGTCATAATTATTATTTTCTCGTAACGTAAATTCTCCTCTCGGTAATTTTTAAGACTACCGCATGCTAGTGCCACCTCTAAATCTTGAATTTCTTGATTGTTAGTAATCTTCTCGAAAGTCGCATTGGCAACATTCAGGATTTTGCCTCGAAGAGGTAAAATAGCTTGGGTTTCTCGATCTCTTGCCTGCTTAGCTGATCCTCCAGCGGAATCTCCTTCAACCAAGAATAATTCCGTCCCATTAGGAGAAGTTCTTGTACAATCTGCTAATTTACCTGGTAGTCGCAATTTTTGTGTAGCAGTTTTACGTGAAATATTTTTTTCGTTACGCTTATTTATTCGGTATTCAGCAATATTGACTATATGCTCAAGCAATTGGTTAGCTGCTAGCTTATTACTGCTCAGCCAATGATCAAAATGGTCTTTAATAATGTTCTCTACTATTTTATTAATCCCAGGTGAAACCAATTTTTCTTTTGTTTGTCCTTGAAATATTGGTTCTTGGATAAATATAGAAAAAACAATAGAAGAAGTCTCAAGAATATCTTCAATAGTAAGTAAAGTAGTTTTTTTATTGCCGGTCATTTCGCCATATACTTTTATACCACGCAATAATGCACTACGCATACCTTGCTCATGGGTTCCACCAAGAGGGGTAGGAATAGTGTTACAATATGATTGGATGAAGGGTTGGACTTCATTTTTATGCCAAGCAATTGCCCATTCCACTTTTATGTGATCTTGGTCCCACTCAATATTACCACAAAAAATCTCTCCACTAACTAAATCCTCCAAATTTATTTTTGAAATTAAATAATCCTTCAAACCATCCGGAAAATGGATTAGAGCTGTGGTTGGTACATCACTTTTAGTTTCAATTTCACATTGCCACTCTATTGTTACTCCCCTATATAAATAGGCTTTTGATTTAGCCAATTCATATATTCTTTTTGGCAAAAAATACGATTTATCTCCAAAAATTTCTGGGTCAGGATGAAAATTGATAGATGTTCCCTTTAGTTTTTTGGCAGTATCTTCACTGGTTAAATCATTCAATTTTTGTCCTTTGGAATAAGATTGCTTGAATAATTTACCCTGCTTGTATACCTTAACTTCTAAATAGTCTGATAAAGCATTAACAACAGAAATGCCAACTCCATGTAATCCACCTGCTGTTTGATAGACATTATTTGAAAATTTTCCACCCGAATGGAGGTGAGTTAAAATTACCTCAAGAGCAGATTTCTCAGGGAATTTTGGGTGATTATCAACAGGAATTCCTCTACCATTATCAGAGATAGTGATACTATTATTTACATGCATTTTTATGGTTATAACGCTAGCAAAGCCAGCAACAGCTTCATCCATAGCATTATCTAGCACTTCCGAAACAAGATGATGCATAGCATTCTCGTCCGTTCCGCCAATATACATGCCAGGACGCTTGCGTACAGGCTCAAGCCCTTCTAATACTTCAATATCTTTCGCTGTATACGAATTATTAATTTTGGGCTTCTTCTCATTGAAGCTAAATAGATCAAGCATATTATGATATTAACTTACAAATTTTTATGAATACTATTTGAGTAGATATACTATTTTGAAAGATAGAGAAAAGCAAGAACACATACAGCAAATGCTTGAAATATAACCCGTAACGACATTAATTTGGAACCAAATTTCTTGTCAAATCTCCCACCAATAGCCATAGAGACAATGCCTATCACTAAGATTAATGTAGTCAAACTTAAAGCAATTAATATATATACCACAAAATTATCTCTAAAAATAGACTTTATAGCTAACCCGTTAAGCAGGGTACACTAAAAGTCGCAGCTAATGATTAAAATACTAGGTTATAGAAACGAATAACCGTCATCGCGAGCCACGAAGTGGCGTGGCGATCCAAATAAACAGCTCACTGTTTTATTTTTGCCGTTGCAATTTTCTGGATTGCCGTGTCGTAGCGAAGCGGCTCCTCGCAATGACGTCTGTGCCTATAACCTCATTGCGAGACCACGTGAGTGTAGTGGCAATCTATTTCTAATCACTTTCTAGATTGCTTCGTCGACCTACGGTCTGCCTTACTAATAGACAAAAGCTATCCAAAACATTCCCCTTAGCTATAAAAGTAAATAAAAGAATCATTGGAAATATACTCGAATAATTCAATATTTGCAAATTTAATTCTTCAAAGCAGTATAGCTAATCAGAAGAAAAAGTTAGTGTTACGGTAGTGCCTATGCCTATTTTACTTTGTAAATCAAATTTACCTTTCATTAGTTCAACCAACTTGCGAGTAAGTGGTAAACCAAGACCAGTTCCTTGATATTTTCTGCCAACGGTACTATCAATTTGACCAAAGGTTGACAATACTTTTGGAATATCTCTCTCATCAATTCCTATACCAGTATCTATAACTTGTACATAAACTAGTCCTTTAGATTCATCTTTCTCAGCATAAATTGTTATAGTACCTGATGAGTTAGTGAATTTTATAGAATTAGATAAAAGGTTAAAAAATACTTGTTTAAGTCTTTTGGGGTCTGCTTTTATAACAATATGTTCTTTTGGTAATTTTTCAATTAATTCCACTGATACCTGATCAGCTCTTGGCTTCATTATCCTTACAGTAGAAGTAATTAATTTATTTAGATCTAACTCGATAAAATCAACTAATAGCTTGTCAGCAGATGCTTTGGACAAATCTAATATATCGGTTATTATACTGAGTAAATGCTTACCCGCACTGTTAATATCTTTTATATAATTATCATGGTCTTTATTGTAAGGTGTAGACATCATAATTTCTGAAAAACCTATAATAGCATTTAGAGGGGTACGTAGCTCATGACTAACATTGGCAAAAAATTTAGTATGAGCCGAACTTTCATTTCTAACCTTAACTACTGCTTCCTCTAATGCTTTATTAGTCTCGAATTGTTGATCTATAATTTTCTGGGCATAATTTGTATTACTTGTAACTATAACTAAGAATATTACCAAAATAATAAAAAAGGTTAGTAATACTGTTTCTTCCAGCTCTATAATACTTGACCATAAACTAGTAATATTGGTATTAATCTCTAATACACCATCAACAGGGTAGCTAGATAGGCTGCGGTTTATTATTGGAATATAACTTGTTATACAAGATGTCTTCTCTACTTTCCCTGACATATGGAATATAGCTCTAGGGATTAATACATGACTTGTTATTCCTTTAAAAGCTTTGTTAAAGGCTTGTTCTACAACCAGCTCCTTTAAAAAATATTTATCAATTTGGCTAATAATCCTTTGATATAAATTCTCTTCAGGAAAATTCACTTGACTTGTTACTTGAATTGGAGAGCTGGTTATGACTTTATTACCTTGTAGATCATATAAAGAAATATAGGCATTGAGATTAACAAAAATATCAACTGAAGTAGTTGCAAACTTAATAAAATCAGCATCTTGTAATAAGTTTATATAACCAAATTCATGTAATTTATTTACAGCAGTTTTATTCCTATTCCAGACATTTTTTGTGTAAACATTAGCTATTTTAATATTTGCTTCTCCAACTTGTTTTAAAATCATTTCTTCAATAATGAAGTAACGATAGTAAATCATGTTGACAATGATATTTATAAACAACCCAAAGAACGCCAGTCTAACAATATACTTATTTTGAATCATTAGATTTACACATATTATTTAGAGTATATAGTACCCGAGAAGGTTTTAGCCATGATAAACTGGTCATTGCGAGGAGTACGTAAGCACGACGAAGCAATTGTAAGTTGTCATTCTTAGCAACGGCGGTAATCTAGATATCTACTTTCGCAGGGATGACACAAAACAGGATTGCTTCGTCGCTACTTGTAACTCCTCGCAATGACGGAGTAATGCTAATCGGATTAGCTATAAGTTATTCACTAGCACTAAGTTTTTTCTTCATAGATGATTCCTTAGGTAATTTTTTATCGTTCACTGATTTCAGCTGATCAAAAATACTTAGAGCTTGAGTTATAAAACTTCCGGGCTCAGAAAGATTTGCCGGGAGAATTACTGTATTACTATCCTTGGCTAATTCGCCAAAAGCAGATATATATTGTTCAGCGATTTTTAAAGATACTGCATCGTTACCTCCAGATTTTTGAATAGAGGCGGCTATAAGCTCAATACTTTTAGCAGTAGCCATGGCGACTAATCCTATTGCTTCAGCCTCACCCTTAGCCCTATTTACTTGGTCAATATAGGAAGCTTCAGAATTTAATACAACTTGAGCCTTCTCACCTTCCGCATGATTTATTTTTGCTTGTCTATTGCCTTCTGAGTCTAAAATTTGGGCTCGTTTCTGGCGTTCTGCCGCAACTTGTAACTCCATAGCTTTAAGTATTGTTTGTGGTGGCTGAATGTCTTTAATTTCATAACGCATACATTGTATCCCCCAATTTACTGCCGCTTGGTTAATAGCAGAGACAATAGCAATGTTCAAGGTTTCTCGTTCTTCAAAAGTTCTATCTAATGGTAATTTACCTATTTCTGAACGCATGGTTGTCTGTGCAAGCTGGGTAATGGCATAATATGGACTATTAACCCCATAAGATGCGGCAACTGGATCGACAATTTTTACATATAAAACACCATCTATTAATAACGTAACATTATCATTGGAAATGGCTGTTTGAGCAGTCACATCAATCGCTTCTTCCTTCAAAGTGTGTTTATATGCTACTCTTTGAATCACTGGTATCAAAATATTCAAGCCAGGCTGCAAAACCTTATCGAACTTCCCAAACTTCTCAACAATCCATGCTTGTTGTTGTGGTACAACCTTAACCATCTGTATGATAATAAGAATTGCCACAATACTACAAACTAATAATATATATTCCATATTTTCTCTCCTTTATTTGATCTATAGCTATAGTTATGCCTATAGGATTAGGTGATAAAGAACATAACTATTGTAAGTTGTCATTCCCGCGTAGGCGGGAATCTAGATACCTGCTTTCGCAGGTATGACACAAAGTTTGTATCACCTAATTCAATAGGTTTCACTATATAATAATTTCACTATGCTACCGTCATTAATCTTAGTAATCCCTTCCACTATCACCATATCTCCTTCCTTGATTTCATCTGAAATAATCTCTGTTAGACCATTTAGACTAGTCCCTAGCTTAACATAAAGTTGTTGAACTTTGTTATCATTAAGTTTATATACAAAATACTCACCTTTACTATTACTCTGTACTGATTGACTAGCTACTGCTAAATTCCTATGTTTATTAAGAATTAAGTCTATATGCACATAGCTTCTATGTACAATATTACTATTAGAATCAACAATAATTTTAGCACTTATAGTGCCATTATCTGAAACATATTGCGAGATTTCAGCAATTTTCCCATTAATCTTATCACCATTATTCTCAGTTATTACTAAATCAGTGGATCTTGACACCTGATTATAAAGCCCCTCAGGTAACTCCATTAAAATACTCTTAGTGGTAGAATCTTGAGCAATAATGCTAAAAAGATACTTTCCTTGCTCTACCTTATCCCCTATTCTCAGTTTTATTATACCAATATTTCCATCAAATGGTGCTATAATAACCATATCGTTGTAACTATTCATCGCTTTGGCAAAAGCAAGCTTAGCTACTTCTAAAGCACTATTTGATTTTTCTAGCACATCGCTACTAATATATTTTTTGGCATATAATGCCTTATCACGACTATAAGCAGCCATAGCCATTTTTAAAGATACTTCTGCTTGTGACTTAGTTGACACAGCTAAATCTTGGTCAATAATAAGTAAAACATCTCCTTTATGAACCTTACCACCCTGGGCATTAGATATTATATCAACCGTACCGGAAGTATTTGTATAATAATCCCGGCTCATATCATTTTTACATTGCCCTACAACAGTGAAAACATTATACAGATCAGCCATTTGTACTTTACTGGCTTTTACCAAAATGCCCTCTTGTTCTTCAGCGATAGTACAGCACGAAATAATGCATATACTTACAAAAACAATTAACTTATTTAACATTTCAAATATAATATTTAAAGTTTTAAATCTGTTACCCAACGATGTTCTTTCTCTAGTATCTCAAAACGAATTTTTTCACTTTTCTTATCAAGTTCTGCTTCTGGCACTAGAGAAGCTCCGTTAAATTCAAACCCATAAAAATTAATTTGTAATTTAGTACATATTTTTTCCACCGACTCAATATTTTCTAAAACATCATCAACGAATATTATGGTTTTAGGATAGTAATTCCTGTTGTGTAAAATATTCTCTAATACTGCACCTTTATCAATATCAGCAGTAAGAATCACCCCTTCTTTCATCATTGGTATACCATTCTTACCATGTAATCCATCAATTAATATTTCCTCTTTTATGGGAGTAGATTTCATAAAATCTATATTTATTCCTTTCAGCTCTTTTAAACGCCAATCAGTAAAATCCTCAATAACACCGAACCGACCTGTATATAATTTAGTCAGAGCAGCAGTTGGAATTTGCTTCTCCCATAATTTATTAAGTATATCATTTATATGGGGATCCACTAAGCGAATAGTACGATTTTTTAAAATAATACTAAAAAAAAGTTGCCTTTCTTCTCTGGTAAGGCGGTTTTTACTTTCAGCACGCCATTCAAGTCTATAAGGGTGAGTTAAGCGATATTCATCTTGATCCATGATCAGTACGTCATCCACGTCAAAAAGTGCCAAACTATCTTGATCTAGCTTATCTATTACTTCTGAGATTCTTAAAAAATCTGAGACTTTAGTTGTTTTAGTAAATGTATGTCTGTTCATTAGTTTTAATAATTTATTATTTCTTCCAAAGAATTAGCAATTATAGCTAAATCTGATTCTCGTGCAAGGTTGTGATGTCCATCTTTTATTAATTTCATCACTACTATATCACTAGTAATTTTTTCTACCAGCTTACTTGAAATGGTATAAGGTACGTCAACATCTAACATCCCATGAATTAAATGAACAGGTTGCTTAAGATTAATACTATTTGAGTTTAGTAACAAGTGATTTTTAGCTTCAAGTATTAATTGATAACTTATTGGATATGTATCATTGCAATTACGCCCACCAACCTCAAGCCATTTTTGTTGCTGCATTTGTATTTTTTGAATTTCAGTTAAATTTTCCCAAATAGTTTCTGTAAAATCTATTGCCGGAGCAAGAGCAACAACGCCACAAATTTTACTAGGAAATTTTATAGCAGCAAGAATGGCTAGCCAGGCTCCCATACTGGAACCTATTACAATAGTTGGTTGTATACTCTTCTGCTCCTGCGAATTGGTTCCGCAAAACTTCGGGGTATTTGCGTACTCACGTACTTCATGTACGCCTAGTACGCTCACCCCTTGTTTATTGCCCCCATTCATAGGATCATTTGAGTATATGAGAAATTCATCTAATACCATCTCAACCCCCATAAGCCATGAGCCAATAGTTTCATCGAGAAAATTACCTGATGATTTTCCATGACCAAAATTATCAAATGTGATAAAATTATAATCCTGTGTTTTGCAGTAATTCTCAAGAAATACAGCTTTTGTACCATTCATATGTGACATCAAACCATGTAAGAACATTACGGAAGGCATGTTTTTTTTGTTACTTTTATAATTATTATAAGTGATAAATTTTTTCTTTTCTGTATTATATAGTTTATTCATTTAAATTAGTTAATTAATGATTTCATCAAATTCACCCAAACGATACCATAAACCAACCGTTTTGCAAGTAGTTCCAGCTTTATTCTCTGGGGGAGTAGAACGAGGGACAATTGAAGTAGCTAAAATGTTAAAAGAAGCTGACTATAATGTTATTGTAGTCTCCTCTGGTGGTTCATTAGTTGAAAAGTTAGTATCTGCAGATATACCACATGTTTTTATGAATAGTGCTACTAAAAATCCTTTTTCAATATGGAAAAATGCAAGGATTCTATCAGAAATAATTAAGGAATATGATGTAGATATAGTACATGCAAGATCGAGAGCTCCAGCTTGGAGCTGTTATATGGCAGCAAAGGCTACTAATACCAAATTTTTAACAACATTTCATGGCATTTACAACGTCTCGAATTTGTTCAAACATTTCTATAATAGCGTGATGATCAAAGGTGAAAAAGTCATAGCTGTGTCTAATTTTGTAAAACAGCATATATTAGCTAATTATAAAATTCTAGAAGAACAAATTGTGGTAATACGTCGAGGGGTAGATTATCGCTATTTTGATCCCAAAAATGTTACAGAAGAAAAATTAATAAAATATAAAAAGAAATACGGTCTATCTAATAACACTCCTCCTATAATATTATTACCATCAAGAGTTACCAGTTGGAAAGGACACCTTACCCTTGTTGAAGCACTTGGCAAATTAAAACATCTAGATTTCTACTGTCTCATGGTTGGAGATTTATCTAAACATCCAAATTTTACAAACCGAGTGAAATCTCTTATAAACTTATTGAAACTACAAAGTAAAGTTCAAATTTTCGGTAATGAAGTTGATATGCTCGGTCTTTATGGTATTTCAGACATAGTGTTATCTACTTCGATTGAGCCAGAAGCGTTTGGTCGAACTATAACTGAAGGACAATCAATGGAAAAGCTAGTAATTGCTACAAATATTGGTGGAGCTATTGAAACAATATCAGATACAAATACTGGATTTCATGTCAACCCAAACGATCCAATTGATCTCGCAGAAAAAATTGAACATTGCTTATCTATACTTAAAACCAATGAAGGTAAGAAAATACAACAAGCGGCAAGAAAAGCAGTAATCGATAAATTTTCTCTTGATTTAATGCTAAGTAAAACCTTAGATTTATATAAGGAAATACTCAAAGGAAACTAGTAAGCCTCCACGTTAAAAGTTGGAAAGAACTTTCAGGCTGTATTAAACCATAGCACCCTACATTTTTTATTTTGTTGTAAGGTGTCATTCCTAGCTGCGGCAGGAATCTAAGATACCTGCTTTCGCAGGTATGACATAATCTTTATCATTTTACTGACTCAATCAACTTTCTAACTCCATCTACTGATTTGTTAAATAAATTTTGTTCTTCATCATTTAATTTTATTTCTACTATTTTTTCCACACCATTTTTACCAATAATAACCGGCACACCGACATACATATTTTTTACTCCATATTCCCCTTGAAGATAAGCAGCACAACTTAATATTTTGCGTTTATCTTTTAAATAACTCTCTAACATTTCAATAGCAGAAGTTGCTGGAGCGTAATAGGCGGAACCACTTTTAAGTAGTGAAACAATTTCTCCACCACCATTTCTTGTACGATCTATTATTGCGTTAATACGTTCCTTCGTTGACCATCCCATTTCTACTAAATCTAAAACTGGTATTCCATTAATTGTCGAATATCTAACCAAAGGAACCATTGAATCACCATGCCCCCCAAGGACAAAACTACTAACATTTTCTACAGAAACATTAAATTCATGGGCTAAGAAAAGGTTAAATCTGGCTGAGTCAAGTACCCCAGCCATCCCAACTACCCTATTGCTAGGTAGTCCACTTTCCTTTAACATTACATAAACCATAGCATCAAGTGGGTTGGTTACAACAATGACAAAAGCGTTTGGGGCATATTGCTTAATATTTGCCGCAACAGTTTTTATGACAGTGCTATTCACATTAATTAAGTCATCACGACTCATCCCTGGTAAACGTGGTACTCCGGCTGTAACAATTATAGCATCTGCACCTTCCATGTCTTTATAATCATTAGTGCCTGTGATACTTACATCTGAACCTGTAATGGCCCCAGCTTGTGATATATCTAAAGTCTTACCCTGCGGAAAACCGTTAGATATATCAAACATAACTACGTCACCAAGTTCTCTAAAGGCTATCAAATGTGCAAGTGTTCCACCGATATTGCCACCACCAATTAAAGCAATTTTTGTTTTTTTAGCCATACTTCCTCCTGAAAAGCATTTTATGAATTCATTGAGTCAAAGAATTCTGTATTAGTTTTAGTATTTTTAAGTTTATCAATTAAAAACTCTGCTGCATCTATTGTCCCCATTGGATTAATGATTCTACGAAGAACCCACATTTTGGTTAAAATGGCTTTATCAACCAATAACTCCTCTTTACGTGTACCAGATTTAGTAATATCAATCGCAGGATAAATACGTTTATCAGCTATTTTACGATCGAGAACTATTTCAGAATTACCAGTACCTTTAAATTCTTCAAAGATCACCTCGTCCATACGTGAACCGGTGTCAATTAAAGCGGTTCCTATTATAGTTAATGAACCACCATTCTCAATATTTCTTGCCGCTCCAAAGAATCTTTTTGGTCGTTGTAATGCATTTGCATCAACTCCTCCTGTAAGAACTTTACCAGACGATGGTACAACAGTGTTATAAGCTCTAGCAAGTCTTGTTATTGCATCAACCAATATTACCACATCTCTTTTATGCTCTACTAACCTTTTAGCTTTCTCAATAACCATTTCTGCAAGCTGAACGTGCCTCATAGCTGGTTCATCAAAAGTTGAGCTAACTACTTCACCACGCACTGAACGCTGCATATCAGTAACTTCTTCTGGACGTTCGTCGATTAATAAAACAATTAAAAATACTTCTGGATTATTGGTGGTAATGGCATGTGCTATATTTTGCAATAGAACAGTTTTACCAGTTCTTGGTGGAGCAACAATCAACGCACGTTGTCCTTTACCCATAGGAGCCACCAATTCAATTATTCTTGTACTAAAATCCTTGCTATTATCTTCTAGTTCTAATGATAATTTTTCTTCAGGATAAAGTGGCGTTAAATTATCAAAATGTACTCTATGATACGCCTTAGAAGGATCTTCAAAGTTAACTTTATTTACTTTTAATAATGCAAAATACCGTTCTCCCGGTTTTGGAGCCCTAATTTGCCCTTCTACCGTGTCCCCTGTACGTAATCCAAAACGACGAATCTGACTTGGAGAAATATAAATATCATCAGGGCCAGCGGAATAATTTACCTCTGGGGATCTAAGGAAACCAAATCCATCAGGTAGAATTTCCAGTACACCTTCTCCTGAAATCAAATCACCCTGCTCAACAGATTTCTTAAGTATAGCAAAGACTAGCTCTTGTTTTAGCAAAGCACTAGAATTCTCAATATTAAGATTTTCTGCTTGTACTTGTAACTCTTCAGGTGATTTACGCTTTAATTGTTTAAGATTGATGGTAACAATACCATCTTTATTGGGATTATCATACTTGATACTATTATTGTAATGATTATCAGATGATTCCTTATTGTCAGTCACTGTATTTCTTGTCATATTTTATTTTCTTTAGATTAGTTAAGATTAGACTGTTATAGGTTCTGTTGACAAAATTTAAATTATTCTATTTTGACTCTTTATTAGCTGCAAATTATAAGATTTTTTTGAAATAGGAATAACTATTCCTGCAAAAATCTTATTAATTTTCGCTTAAAAATACCCAAAATATAAACAATTTAAATTTTGTCAACGGAACCTAGAAACTTTATTCTTTTAGGTCATTGTGTTGTCAAAATCAATCGAGGAAATCCTTGCGTACATTTTTAAGCACTAGTTACGATTTTTCGATTAAATTTTTATTAAAAACTCCTCTCTCATAGCTAGTTTTGAAAGAGATTTATTGCTTAAAAACCGGAAAAATCATGAAACCTATGAAAGATTAAGGTTTAGACTACTACTCGAATGATTTGAAGAAATTAGCATCGCAAAATTCCAACAACCTAACTAGGTTTAAATAGAACTATAGAGAGCATTTATATTTTCGGGTTACTCTTAATCTTTAAAAAATTGGCTCCGTAAAACCTCGAGGCACCAGCGTCACAACTGTCGAAAGTTAGAAGAGGAAACGATTTTAGATAGTGTACTTTAAAAGTCGTATGTGGTCAACGTCATTGCGAGAAGAGCATGCAATCCTGTTTTGTGTCATCCTTGCTTAATATTAATGTCATCCCTGCGAAAGCAGGGATCTTAGATTCCCGCCTACGCGGGAATGACAATTCACAATTGCTTCGTCGGTTCACGCCTCCTCGCAATGACGCCAGTTATTTTCCTGCAACTTTTAAACTGCCATGATGACCTCTAAACCCGCTCTACCTTCTAACTTTCGACAGTTGTGGTACCCGGTGCGAACAATCTTCATGTACGCTCCGCTAACTCACCCCTTGTTTATTGTCCCCATTCTCCAAATTATTTGAGTATAACTAACTTAATTTTTGGGAATAAATACTAGCACTAATGTTTATCAAATTATTTTACATTTGTCAAACAATTTACACAAAACAACCATCTCAAAGTAATTAAAAAGTCATAATCAATAGCTGAATATACTCTAATGATTTGAATATATCATTAGATTTCCTGCATAAGTCAATTTAGTTAGTGATTTTGTCGTCGAAACTCACCTTTACTCCTCACGTACGTCTATGTACGTTGCGGCACTCGACTTCGTTTCTTCTAAAAATCCCGAGGGCTTTTTTGACTTATGCTAGGTAAGTCTATTATCATTTATTTTGACTTCTTATATCGGCAATTATTTTTTGCAATTGCTCCATATCCATCATCCCTGCCACTAATTTACCATTAATAATATAAGCAGGAACTCCTTGTATTCTTAAACCTTTTGCTAATTTAATATTTTTGTCGAGAAGATTTTCTATCTCTCCTTTATTAATTTCTTTTGTGATTATTTCAAGATTTAAATCATTTTCTAGGAGCAGTTTTTCTACAGATTCTTTGGTAATAGGTTTTAGCTCCATTAAACCATTATGAATATCCTGAAACTTATCCGGAGTTGTCTTATAAACAGCCAAAGCAATAGTTGCAGCATAATTAGATGCATCACCAAGAAGTGGGTATAGTTGCAAAACAACTTTAACGTTCTTATCTGATTTGATTAACTGATTAATAAAATGACTACCTTTTTTACAATAACCACAATTATAATCATAAAAGGCAGCAATGATTATATCACCATTCGGATCACCAAGCACTGGAGATGTAAGAGAATTTTCTATTTCAGATTTATTATCTCTGATATATTCACCAGTTTTTATTTCCATTTCCTGCATTTTACGCCGCTGAAGAGCTTCTATTGACTGAATTATTACTTCAGGATTTTTTAATAAATATTCTTTTACAATTTGCTCGATTTTTTCTACCGCTTCTTTTTTTTCTAATAATTGCTGATCGGCAGTGTTAATCGAAACCGTAGCAGAAACAGCATTAGGAGTCTTCATAGTTTTATAAGCAAATAATGCTATTAGGACAACAACAATAATCAATAATATTTTACTAATAACATTATGCATAATATCTTTTCTATTAAATATATTTAGGTTACAAAAAAAGGTTTGTACTCAAAATAGTAAATCAACAATTACTTTGCCTATAGCTAACCAGATTAGCATTTATCCATAGTAAACTGGTATAATGTTAGCTATATCAATTTTTCTATTAAATTATGAGTTATTTACCTCATCTTAGCATTCTAGGTTACTTTTCTATAATTTTCAAGCATTTTAGTTATTTGCCTATAATTTACTTTACCTATTGGTAGAATTGGTATTTCTTTAACAGAAATAATTACTGGTAAATAGCTTTTTGATGCAGTATTTTGTCTCAAATATACTGCATTTTTAGCCATCATTTCTATAAAATTTTCCCTATTTATAGTCTGACTGGTGGTAAAGAGAAAAATTTGTCTATCTTCATTACCATCATCCGAACAAATAGCTACATGCTTACTATCAACATCTACCATATTAGCTAAATCCTCTATTAATAGCAATGAGTTTACTTCTTCTGTTGTAACAAATTGTTGAACACGACCCAATAAGGTAAGATAACCATCTTTATCAATTTTCACAATATCCCCAGTATCGTACCAGCCCAGACCCAACTCGTCTGATGATGTAGGATGAATAACCCCAGGATTATTAGAGTACATATAGCCAAGCATAATATTTGGTCCCTTGATAAATAGTTGCCCCCCTTCTTCTATTCCGTTAATTGCTTTAATATAATATTCTATTTTTGGCATCAAACGACCTACGCTTCCACCACGATAATGCATTGGAGTATTACACGCTATTATTGGAGATGTTTCAGACGTACCATACCCTTCAAAAATTCTTATACCAAACTTATCAAGCCATAATTGCGTTGTTTCTTTTCTAAGTTTCTCACTACTAGCAAACACGTATCTTATAGAATAAAAATCATAAGGATGAGCACAGGTGGCATAACCATGTAAAAATACATCCGTACCAAAGATAATCGTTGCTCCGATATCATATATTACCTCAGGAACACTCCGGTAATGTAAAGGAGAAGGATAAAGAAACGCTGGTATACCGTTAAGTGTCATCATTATTGTACCAGATAAACCAGAACAGTGAAATAATGGTAAAGCCATAAAAGCCAAATCATCCAGACTAAAATGTAACTTAGCTAGAACCTGGCATCTATTAGCTTGCAGATTTCTATGTGACAATACTACAGCTTTAGGGGGTGCTGAAATACCTGAAGTAAATACTACAACTGATGGATCATTGTCACCATAGCTAGTACACATATTGCTATAATAACTCTGTGGGAAAAAGCTAGCAATCACCGACTTAATTTTAAAATATAAACTAACTCTTGATATTAAATCTTCAAGGTAAATAACTTTTATATTAACTTCTAAGATCTTTGCCACTGCTTCTTGTAACCCAGCTTTTTCGACAAATTGTTTTGAAGTATATACTGTTTTTACTGAAGTTGTTTCACACGAAGCTACTATATTGCTAACCTCACTCATATAATCAATCATCACTGGTCGACGGGAACAGGCTTGCATAGCATAAAAAGTAATAATAGCTTCAACCATATTAGGTAGCATAATACCTAGATAGTCAGCTACTTCTGTATCTTGCTTTATTAAATTTGCTAAAGTAAAAGATTGTAATATTAATTGGCGATAGGTAACAGACTTGTCATCAATATCTTGTATTATTTTTTTGTTAAAACCATAAGCTTTTGCTGTATCAATGAGAGACTGAAATATAGTATTCTGGTAATCAGAACTTTCAAATATCATATCAACCATGATATCATAGAGAGCCTGACCTATATATTTACGTTTTTCCCTATTATCTATATTCTGATTAGCAGAAAATTTTATTGGTGGCAAAATAGTGATAGTAACTTTAGGAAACATCCGTGTTTTTAGTATATTTTTAAGTTTAGAAAAATGAGTAAATTGTGTACCATCTATTCTTACAGGTAAAATTGTTGCATCAGCTTTCTCAGCAATCATGCCAGGTCCTTCATATATCTTCATTAAGGAACCAGTAATACTTATTCTTCCTTCGGGGAATATAGCGACTTTTTTATCTTTCTGCACTTCCCTAATCAAACTCTTTATAGCCATTGCATTAGTGGGATCAATTGGTAAAGTTTTTGCCATTGTTAAAAATGGTTTGACCCACCACACTTTAGCCATAGTTGTATTAATGGCAAAAGTCATTTCTTCAGGTAGATAAGTTGCAAGTAATGCAGGATCAAGATATGAAATATGATTGGCGATAACTACTGATCTTTTGCCAGCTTTATAAAAATTTTCAATACCTTTCACCTCCACTCTGTACATACAATCAAAAAGAAATTTCAAAATAGCTCGGTGAACAGCAAAAGGTATTATTTTTACTTCAGGAATTAATTGATAAATATAATAAGCTACCACTATGTTAAGCAGGCTAATAAATAATATAACGGATGGTATCGAATATCCCCAATAGAATAACAGCGAAAGTATTACAGTAGATCCGGCCATAAATATAGCATTAACAAAATTATTTATAGCAATTATTCTACTACGATGAGCTGAGGAGCTCAAATATTGTAATACTGCAAAAAGTGGAACAATATATAGTCCAGCAATAGCAGCTATAAAAAATAAATCGATAATGATCCGCCAATTATGCTTTTTAGATAAAAAGACAAATATACTCTTTAACTGTTCCGGTTCATAATGAACTGCACTAATTCGACTGGCAAAAAATAAATCAATACCAAATATACTGATACCAATCGCCGAGACAAAAACATATTTTGTGGTAATTTCATTTCCAAAAATCTTACTGCACCAAAAAGAACCAACCCCTACTCCAATTGAAAATGTTGCAAGGAACAAATTAGCAACATTTTCATCTGCTCCAAAAGTATCTTTAGCAAGAGATGGGATTTGAGCAAGTATTGCTGCACTAATAAACCAAAACCAAGATATACCAAGGATTGACAGATATACTTGCTTTTTAGCTTTAGCATATTTAATCATTTCTATACTTTCACGAAATAAATTTAAATTTATTTTAATTTCACAGTTAGAATTATTCGATTTTGGCATAAAATAACTAGCAACAACGCCAACTATAGCAATTATTATCAGAATAGTGATTATTAAATTGCCACTTATGGTGTAATACCCTCCAATAATAGTACCAACTAAAATAGAAATAAATGTTCCTGCCTCAACGAATCCATTAGCTCCCAATAACTCATTTCGGTATAAATGGTCTGGCAGAACACTATACTTAATTGGTCCAAAAAATGTCGAATGTATACCCATAAGAAATATAGATAAAAAAAGTATTACTAAACTATTATTAAAAAATCCATAAGTAGCAAAAAGCACTATGAATAGTTCAAATAATTTAATGATTTTAACTATAGTTGATCGCTCGTACCTATCAGCCACTTGCCCTGCAATACTTGCAAATATGACAAAAGGCAATACAAAAATAGTATTAGCAGCTAGTACAAGCAATTGGGTTGATCCTACCAATTGACTAGATAGTTTATAGGTAATTAATATAATTAGAGCATTTTTTAGTATACTATCATTCAGACAACCACAAAATTGTACTATGAAGATAGGCAAAAAACGCATATCTCGAAATAAATATAATCGATTTGATGGCATGCTTTCTCCAAAGACATTATAATTGCGGTATAGTATGCAATTCCTTGCCTTATGTCAAATAATCTAATTCGGATTACCTAACATAACTTAAATGATTTGAAGAATGGGGACAATAAACAAGGCATGAGTACGCGAATGCTACGTAGCCTTAAATATTTTGCCAGGATGCACCGGATTAATTTTATGCATATAAGTTACCTTTTATTTATGATAATCAATTATTTCTACTTTGTAAGCATTACCATTTTATACTTAAAACTTTTTGCAATCATTTCCTGACTAACAAGAAATTATAAATTCTACTTAATTCATAAATGAGGTAAAATTTTATGTATAGATTCTTTAAGATTATTTTTAACTTTCTGAAATTCCCCCGTAATATTATTTAGTTTACTTATTTTCTCTAAGAATTCTTCCATTTCATTTTTTTTAAGTAATGGTATGTGTATATTACAAAGCTGTTCATAAGTTAAGTTTGCTCTAACAGCTCCATACTTTGTATCGTATTTGCCAATAATGGCTAAATAATATTTTGACTTTAAAATATGTAATAAATATTCGGATGGTATAGTATCTTGGAATTTTTTTAAAACTCTAAATACGATATAGATACCGCTTACATAACCACCGCTTAAATCCTCGCTCACTAAACCTAAAGAACCAACATTAATCCTATGCGGATTATATACCAAATTTCCAGCTTGAACCTGCTTGTATTTTTGGTTTATGTCTTCACCTTTTAAAATCTCATTGTCAAAAACACCAATACTATTACTTACACCTAAAATTCTAAAATCTATAACTGGCTGCAAAGACGGTTCTGTTTTTTCTGTTATCTCCTCAATATAATCACCAAGTTTTATAATATCGCCTTTTAAATTAGCAAAAATATCAAAATAATCATAAATCCATAAACTGTAGCTATTCTTGGCGATTTCAGTTGATGGTATTATAGCAGATTCAATTTCCAAAACAGTCTTTTTATTATTGAAAGCATCAAGTACGGCTGGTAAATCATTGTCCTTAATTGGCTTCTTTCTTGAGCCAAGTTCATGACCAACCGCATTAACTGCAAAAAAGAACGTGTTTGATATCTTTCTGTTTTTCTCGAAATATACAATGCTTGTTTTTGTTGGTGTGTAAGGTTCAAAAAGCTTTCTTGGCAATGAAACAATAGAAACATTTGATGAGTTATTAAAAATATACTCTCTTACCTTTCCAACATCTCCCCCATCTGAAACAAAATTTTCTTTTACAAGTAAACAACCTCTACCACCTAGCTTTAAAGCTTCAAAGCAATGCAAAGCACAAATAGCGTCACCATTATTTGATTGAATGGGATATAAATACCCAAACCTTGTTTGTTGCGAATATGGTGGATTTGTAATTACAATATCATATTTTTGATTTACATAATCAGAAAGGGTATCTTGTTTTTTGATATTACTATGTCCATCTCCGAACAAAATCATATTCATTTTTGCAATTCTTGCATTAACAGTAATCTCAGAACCGTAAATTGTTTTTTTTCTTAGAATATTTTGCATCTCATCATTAAACGAAGTTCTGATTTTTAAATATCTAAAAGCTTCAATTAAGAATCCTCCTGTACCACAAAAAGGGTCATAAATGGTTTCACCAATTTTAGGATTAACCATACTTATCATTGTTCTTACAATGTTTCTAGGTGTAAAATATTCGCCTAAATCTTTAATTTTAATGCCTTGGTAAGCATTTTTTAAAAAATACTCAAAAGCATCTCCATTCACATCACTATCTGAAGCTGTAAGGTTAAGTTTTGAAAGCTCGTAAATAATTTCTCCAAAAATATCAGGTGAATTATAGCACTTAACATATGGATTCAAATAAGTTATAATGATAAATAATAAAAAAATTATATAATAGAAATATGGCATCCCCCTACAGTTACGATTTACGTTCTAGAGTTATAGAACATTATGAGAAATATAAGAAAGTAGCACTTACATGCGAAACCTTTAAAATTAGTCGGTCAATAATCTATGATTGGATTAGATTAAAGAAACAAACTGGAGATATAAAGTCAAAGGAGGGATACCAGAAAGGATATGGTCATAAAATCCCTGATTTATCGGAGTTGCGTCATTTAGTAGAAAAGGGTAACTCGTTAACGCTTACAGAAATAGCAAAAGAATTAGATAATGTTGCAAGTATAATGACTATCAGCCGAGCTTTAAAGAAACTCAACATTACTCGAAAAAAAAGACATATGCGTATAAAGAAAGAGATGAAGGAAAGCGACAAGATTTTCTCAGTGAATTAGAAAAAGTGCCGATAGAGAGACGTGTTTATCTTGATGAAGCGGGCATAAATGATAATGAATCATATGAATATGGATGGTCAATGAAAGGAAGTCGTTGTAATGGGAGTAAATCGGGAAAACGTAGTGAAAGAACAAGTTTTATTGGTGCGTTAAATCAGAATAGTTTAATCGCATCACTAGTCTTTACTGGGAGCTGTGATAGTAAGGTATTTGAAGCTTATATAGAAAATTGCCTTGTGCCGGAGCTAAAGCCTGGACAGGTTGTCATTGCTGATAATGCAAGCTTTCATAAATCCAAAAGGGCTAAAGAATTAATTGAAAAAGCTGGCTGCAAACTAAAATTTTTACCACCTTATTCCCCTGATTTAAATCCTATTGAACATCATTGGTTTCCGATAAAAAATAACATTAGAAAATTATTAGATAAAGGTATTTCTGTATTTGAGGCAAGTTGTAGAACGTTTAAAATAATGTATGAACCTATATGTTAAGTGCTATAATAGGGAATGTTTCGCTAAAAATATCACCATATTTCTTGCTAATCTTAATCCACACAACATCTTTCACATATTGATACAATTCGTTTCCTTTTCTCTGAGAAAATGAACTCCATCTAAGGTACTCATCTAATGTATTTTCTTCACCTCCCCACGTTTTTAGAACAGAAATTTCATCAAGAATTTTTAAAAACAAAATATCAGAAAATGCCCCAAATCTGTCAAGACCTGCTTGCAATCCATCCTCTCTTAGTAAATTAGCTGCCCTTTTAAATACCTTAATCAGTTCATCTCTTGAATGCTGAATAAAATTTACCGCAGATAGTATTTCAGAACCCTCATTAACAAATCTCAGTGCCGTATGGTGATTTACAAATTGCCTTACATCTTCCCCGTCAATTTTAAGATTACGTCCATTATACAGATATTGTGTTTCAATATAACTTCCATTATAAGCAAATATAAGTGGCGTATTTAGTGGTTTAGCATATAAATTTAATGCTTGGTGCATTGCTAATTGTATACTTTCATTCGGTTTTTTTGCCTCAATTATTATTATTGGTTCGTTACTTCCTTCCTTGTATAATACAAAGTCAGGTATTTTCCCGTTAAGTAATTCTTTTTGTTTTGTAAGTTTCACTCTTTGTTGAAAAACATTACACTTTGGGTCTTTTTCATCGACAATCCAACCAAGATTGTTAAGTTGGACTAAGATATCATGCGTTACAGACGCTTCTAATCTTTTAGTATACATATAAAATATTCCAAAATTAAGTTAACTCTAAAGCAGCTTCTTCCAGCATGTTAATTTGATCTCGTATTTTTGCTGCTTGTTCAAATTCCAAATTACTAGCCTTTGAGTACATTTCTTTTTTCAATTTATTGATATGAGCTTTTAATTTTACTGGATTGTCCAATAATATATGAGCTTGTTTTTTATTGTCTAATTTATTATCCAATTTTTCTAATTTGATTAGTGCATGGATATGACTATTAATTGTCTGGGGTATTATAGAATGTTGTCTATTATATTCCTCCTGAATTTTTCTTCTCCTATATGTCTCGCTTATCGCCTTATCAATAGACTTGGTGATGCGATCTGCATAGAGTATTACCCTTCCTTGACTATTCCTTGCAGCCCTACCAATAGTTTGAATTAACGAAACTTCAGAACGTAAAAAACCTTCTTTATCAGCATCGAGTATGGCAACAAGTCCACATTCTGGAATATCTAGACCTTCTCGTAATAAATTAATACCAACAATAATATCTATAGTACCTTGGCGTAAATCTCTGATGATTTCAATACGCTCAAGAGTATGAACATTAGAATGCAAATATGATACTTTATACCCCAATTCTTGCAGGTAATTTGTTAAATCTTCTGACATTTTTTTAGTTAATGTTGTCACTAAAATACGGAATCCTTTATTTATCGTGGATTGAATTTCGCCTAGCAAGTCTTCAACTTGGTTAGTCGCTGGTTTTATAATACATTCTGGGTCAAGTAACCCTGTTGGTCTAATAATTTGCTCAACCATAACCCCTGCTGTCTCGTCCAATTCAAAAGGCCCCGGTGTAGCCGAAACAAAAACCGTTTGAGGTCTAAAATCTTGCCATTCTTCAAATTTTAATGGTCTATTATCTAAGGCTGATGGAAGGCGAAATCCGTGTTCCACTAATACTTCTTTCCTAGCTCTATCACCATTATACATTGCTCTAACTTGTGGAACAGATACATGACTTTCATCAACAAATAATAAAGCATCTTTAGGTAAATATTCAAATAAGGTTGGCGGGGGCTGTCCATTTGCTTTACCAGTCAGGAATCGAGAATAATTTTCAATACCTTTACAACTACCAGTCTCCATCATCATTTCCATATCATACTGGGTACGCTGATTTAACCTTTGGGCTTCTACTAATTTACCATGTGTGTTAAGAAATTCTAAACGCCGTTGTAATTCCTCCTCAATTTGTGATATAGCATTTTGTACTACTTCTTTAGGCGTTACAAAGTGTGATTTAGCATAAATTACAGCTTGATCCAATTTAGCTAATTTTTCACCTGTAAGCGGATCAAATTCACTTATATATTCCAGTTTATTGTCAAAAAATGATAATCGCCAAGCCTTGTCATTATAATGTACTGGGAATATATCAATATTATCACCTTTTACCCTAAACGTACCACGCTCAAACCCCACATCATTACGCTTATATTGTAAGCTTACTAAGTCATTAAGCAATTTATCTCTAGCATAAATTTCCCCAGACTTAAGGTTTATTGTCATCTGATAATAAAGACTCGGTGAACCAAGACCATAAATACAAGAAACAGAGGATACAACAATTACGTCCCTACGTTCTAAAAGAGACCTAGTAGCAGAGTGTCTTAATAAATCTATCTGTTCATTTATCGAAGAATCTTTTTCTATGTAAGTATCGGTTCTTGCAATATATGCTTCAGGTTGGAAATAATCATAATATGATACAAAATACTCAACGGCATTATTTGGAAAAATTGCCTTCATTTCCGAATAGATTTGAGCAGCTAACGTTTTATTATGTGCCATAATAAGTGACGGTCGACCAGTTCTCGCAATAACATTTGCCATAGTAAAGGTTTTGCCGGAACCAGTAATACCAAAAAGTATTTGCGAAGGCAATCCCGATTCAAGCCCTTTAATAATTTCATTAATGGCTCTTGGCTGATCGCCAGCTGGACTATATTTAGATATTATCGAAAAATTATTTATCATTAATTTGTAACTTGCTAGTTTATTATTATATATGGATAATAGTTTATAACCAATTAAACAGGATAACTCTTATGAAAAGCATTCTTATACATACGGTCATTATTTATACATTAACATATTGTCCCTATTGCACTAAGGCCAAAAAACTACTTAATCAAAAAAATATATCTTACGAAGAAATAATCGTAGACAATTATAATGAAAGACAAAGATTAGAGTTGCAGGCTAAAGCTAATGGACAACCTACATTACCACAAATATTTATTAATGATAAGCATATTGGTGGGTGTGACGATCTTTATGAGCTTGAAAAAGAAGGAAAACTAGATGAATTGGTAAAATAATACCAGCAAATTACTAAGTTTACAATCTGTGCCATCTCTGCTTCGGTGCAGTATCTAGATTACAACTGTTGAAAGTTAGAAGAGGAAGCGGTTTTATAGGTAATCGTAGCAGTTTAAAAGTTGCGGGGAAGTAACTGGCGT
Source organism: Candidatus Tisiphia endosymbiont of Hybos culiciformis (assembly GCF_964030975.1). Lineage (NCBI taxonomy): Bacteria > Pseudomonadati > Pseudomonadota > Alphaproteobacteria > Rickettsiales > Rickettsiaceae > Candidatus Tisiphia > Candidatus Tisiphia endosymbiont of Hybos culiciformis. Next base: position 1,716,399 of record NZ_CAXIQH010000001.1, on the reverse strand, counting down.
CATTGCGAGGAGGCGTGAACCGACGAAGCAATCCATTTTTGGTTACTTTTATGGATTGCTTCGTCGACCTATGGTCTTCTCGCAATGACGTTGACCACATACGACTTTTAAAGTACACTACCTAAAACCGCTTCCTCTTCTAACTTTCGACAGTTGTGGGAACTAGATTCCCGCATAAGCGGGAATGATGGTATGGACGAGTGAAGCGAAATATGCTTTACTTGTACGGAGTCTGGTGAAAAATGTTTTTCAGTTGCTCCAAATTAAATAACAATTTAATTAATAGGTCCATACCATGATAAATAATAGCATAGAAAATAGTATAATTGGAATAGATTTAGCAAAAAATATTATGCACTTGGTGCAAGTTGATCAAAATGGCAAAAAAGTCGGTCATCAAAAAGTTAAAAGAGATGAGTTAATAGGATGTTTAAACAATCTCAATAAAAGTTCACTGGTGGTCATGGAAGCATGTGGAGGAGGTAATTATTGGTCGCAAGAAATTAACAAGCTTGATTTGCAAGTTAAGTTGATGAAAACAAAAGATGTAAAAATTTATGCAACATCGAGGCAGAAAAATGATTATAACGATGCCTTAGCAATATGTAAAGCTGCTCGCGATCCAGAGCTAAAAGATGTGTTACCCAAAAGCAAAGAGGAACAAGATATAAAATTTTTGCATAAAATCCGAAGTAATACGATCAGAGATCGAGTACAAAAAACTAATTCTACAATATCAAGTTTATATGAATATGGTTATAATACAAAATTAAGCAAAAATAAATTTTGCAAAGCATGTAAGTCGGAGGTAGAATTAGCGTATATAGAAGGTTATATAACTTCTGGGGTACAGTCAATTTTACTTTTAGAATGTGAAGAAATTGAGAATTTGTGTAACAAAGAAAAAACTTTAGAAAAGCTGATAATCAGTAATAATAAACAGAATGAGAAAGCTATTAGGTTGCAGACAATTTTTGGGATTGGAGCAATCAATGCTAGTTGTTTGAGCGTAGCACCAATGGAAAATTACGCAACCCCGAGGGATTTTTCTGCGTCGCTTGGTTTGGTGCCAAAACAATACACCTCAGGAGATAAGATAGTTTTAGGAGGAATTAGCAAACAAGGTGATAGATATGCTAGAACTATGTTGATTCAAGCTGCAAGAACAATAGCAATAAGAGCCAAAAGCGATAAAGAATCAAAAGATAAGCTAGTTCAGTGGGCAGTGAAGAAATTTGCTGAAAACAAATCATATAATATTATATGTGTTGGTTTAGCGAATAAATTAGCTAGAATAGCTTATGCAGTAGTTACCAATGGCAGCGAGTATGTCGCAAATTAGCGCTGTTGGCAAGAAGGATAATTTATGTCAATTAAGCAAAAGAATGGCAATTGGTAAATATTGCGAGTAAGTTAGTAACAATAAAGAGAACGAAAGTAAAAGAGTTAATGAAATAAGTATTCTGAACAAAATCCGCAATTATGTCGAGGCTCTAGAAGCCGTGGGAATGAGAGGTTACTCAAGGATATTTAGAAGAATGCAGAAACCATTATGGCACTCGATGCCGAATATATGACCGCTTCCTTTGTGGCTCTATTTTTTATTTTCTTTATTGACAAATTCACTCGTCCATATATGACAAGGGCGTGCAGGAATGACAGTTTACAATTGTTCGATAGTCCTTGCAATAACAGTCTGGTTGCTATAAATCTACTTGACTTATAAGTGATAATAATTTACTTTAGCACAGGTTATATGGCGGATGTAGCTCAGTTGGTTAGAGCATCAGATTGTGGATCTGAGGGTCGCGGGTTCAAGTCCCGTCTTTCGCCCCAGCTTCTCAAGGTTTTATAACTTCACTCAAACATTTTCATTTTGGTTTCATTTTGGTTTTTTGCTAAAATGCTCCAAACTTGACTTACAAAACAGCCCGTTTCTGACCGTTTCTCACGGGAGAGGAATATGACGGAATCGTTAACCCTTCCTGATGGTTTAGCGTATACTTGCAGCAAAACTGCATAACTCTATCTAATTTTTTTGTTAGTATAAAATTTATTTTATACATTTGGGTTCCTACTATGCAAATACCATCAATTACTGTTGAGCAAGTAGCTCAGCAATTTAAAGCCTGGCGTCAAACTAAAACTAACAAGTTTGATCCCATACCAAACCATCTAAAGGAATTAGTTCGCCAGCTACTCCATCACTATTCTTGCAAAGATATAGCCAAACATCTCAATATTAATAAAACAATAATTAGTTCAATTCAACAAGCCCATCAACCTTCCCTCAAAACTTCTCCTACCTCAACTTCAAATAAAGAACTGCAACACGATATTAATTTTCTCCCATTTCAACTAGTAAATTCTATAGATACTGATCCTGTGGCTACTCCCAAACAAAATTACTACACTTGCCACATTATTAAGCCAAATGGTACCAAGCTTATTATTCAAACACTAGAGCTAAAAACCATAATTCAAACATTTCTATGCTGCAACTAACCCCTCAGTCAGTTATTTTTGTTGCCACTATTGCCATCGACTTTCGTAAGGGTATCGATGGTTTAATAGCTGTTTGCAGACAAAAACTTTCTTCCAACCCTCTTAATGGTTCCTTGTTTTTATTCTATAATAAAAACAGAACTGCCATTAAAATTTTGTCCTTTGACGGTCAAGGCTTTTGGTTATGCTCTAAACGCCTATCCAAAGGTAAATTTACGGCAAAACTTTCCCCATCTGATAATTCATCTTATCAGATTTGTTATAGAACCTTACACATTCTTATTCATAATGGTGATCCTAGTTCTGCCAAACTCTCTAATGATTGGCTTCCTGTCATTTAAGCTGCCGTCTCGATTAATTCCGTATTATTTATATATCTTGCATAGGCAAAAGGCGTATAATTCGTAGGATGCTTCTTTGCTTTGCTGCTCTGCTCTTGCAGCCAATTTAAATATTTAAAGGCATTGATCTCGTTCTCACTACAAGTCTTTACTATACTATACAGACCACTATGTATCTCAGCACTATTGATTGTTTTAAAGAATAATGAATTCTTCCTTTGTAAAATAATGGTACGTAGTGACCTCTCAGCCCAATTATTATCAAGACTGCTAACTGGAATTTTCAAAAATTGCGTCAAACCTTCTTTATTATTTAACCAATATTTCATAGCTTGCCCAAACCTACTATTAGGCTCAACTTTCTTGTCGTTAAATAATTCGTCTATTTTGTTATATATGTTTTCTATATATTTACTGCTATGTTCCTGATGGTACTTCAGCTTTTCCTCAAGGCTCATCTCTTTACATTGATGTTCATTATGGTAAATCCCACCAGTCTGTTTGAGAAAATATCCGCATTCTTCAGGGTAATATGGTTCATTCTCTGTAAATTTTCTCTGCCCATGTGACAAACAATTGATCATCACTATTATTGCCAGTAATTCTTTATCTGCTTCTGATAATACCGGGTTATTATTGTTACTTGCATCAGTCATTAAATGAATAGAATCAGTCCTATTCTTACGATTCTTTAGTACGTTACCAATATTTTCCCCGCCATGCTTATTACCGGTAAAATATAAAACTATCACCTCATTATTTGTAGTTTTAGCACATATAGTAGTGGTATAACAGCTGCGTCCTTTCTTATTTTGAGTACGTAATTTTTTATTGGCTACAGTAATTTCTAAAATCCTGGCTCTAGTATCATCAAGGTTCAGTGAACTACATTCGGCAGCCATTTCCAATAATACCCTGTAAATTTCAGCTCCACCACCTTCTTGCCAAACATCTAAATATTGTTGCCACAACGAGCTATGGGATACAGGAACCCCGCTTAAACTTTGCAACCTAGATAAACGATAGAAGGGAGTACCGTAGGTCTTTTGTAACACTATTGCACTTTTGCTACTATTTGTCCATTTGTTGATATTTTTATTGTTCATAACTGTATAATCGCAAGCATTACAGCGTAACGTTTTCTTTACATATCTGTTGACTGTAATTGGAGCATTACCTGTAAATTGTAGCAATTTTCTAGCTTCACTATTATAGAGTTTACCATTATCACAGTGAGGACAGCTATCACCACTACAAAAATTCTCAGGAGATAAATAGCTGGTATTCGCATCCTGATAATCATCAAATCCATATTTACCTTGCCAATTACTGCGATCTCTCTTCTTGGACTCATCGTACTCTTCTTCATTACCACCATTCTTATTATCAGATTCACTCGGTGGTTCTTTTAATGAATCTGAACTATCTTTTTTATGTTATCTGCCTTAAAACCAATCATCATCTCCTTAAGCTTATTTATACTGATGTTTGATGATGCTAGCTTGTCTATTAGTTCGTTACAAAATTTCACAAGTTCTATCACCGCTTGCTGATCATCTCCTGTTAATGAATTTGCCTTAATATGCTGGATTAGTTCTTCTCGTTCCTCAGCACTTAAGGTCGCTACTTTTGGCTTTTTCATTTTGATTCATTCATTACGTTTAATAATTGAAATGTTATAGTATAACTGATAGTTTTTCAACTAGTTTTTTTATTAATCGGTGATACTTGCATAGTAGGAACCCAAATTTATAAAATAAATTCATACTACCAAAAAAATTTAATAGAGTTATGCAGTTTTGCTGCAAGTATACGCTTTCGCAAGGTTAACACAAAGTTTGTATCACCTAATTCAATAGGTTTCACTATATCAGTAACTTTTTTCCTGAAATCTATGATAATATTAACTGGGATGAATGTTTTAAACTATTTTTTGAGCTGAGAGGGGTTCCAAGTTCAATCCTTAAGAATGAGCAAGAAGTATTACAAATCAGACAACAACGTAAGATGATGCAAATGCAACAATTACAACAGCAGCAACAGACACAAGGGTAAGAAGAATAAATGAAACTATTAATTAACTCTTCATCCCCAGCAAATTTACTAACAAAAGAGCAATTAAAATCAATTTATTGCAAGCTTTTTAGCGGAAAAGATGGTAAAATAATATTAGAGGATTTAGCTCAAATGAGTGGTATATATCGCAGCAATTTTGTTAGGCAAGAAAGTGATTACACTGCCTTCCTTGAAGGCTACCTAAGCGTTGTTTCTATATATCTGCTCGCAGGTTTCAGAAGATGATGGAGTTAATAATATCGATGGTGCTAAAAATATTAATGAATCAGATAAATAAAGGCAATATTTAGTACAATTAAGAGGTTATGTTATATGTTTTTATCAAAGTTTCTTGATCCTAAAAATGATTTTTGTTTTCGTAAAATCTTTGGTACGGAAAAGAACAAAGATATACTAGTGCATTTTTTAAATGATGTTCTCAAGTGTGAAGGAGATGAGCAAATAATTGAGGTGACGTTTTTACCAACTATCCAAGTTCCTGATATTGCTATTTACAGAAAGTCTATAGTTGATGTTTTATGTAAAGATCAACACGGTAATCAATTCATAGTAGAGATGCAGGTAAGTAAGCATCCAGGATTTGAGAAAAGAGCCCAATATTATGCAGCTAAAGCATATTCTCAGCAAATAATTAAAGAAGATGAGAACCACAAGAAACTGGCAGTATACGCCAAATTAAAAGGAGTAATATTTTTAGCAATAGCGGATTTTGTGATGTTTGACGATAAAAAACATTGGAAATCACAACATCGTATTTTAGATACAGAGAGCTATGCCCATGATTTAAAAGATTTCTACTTTGTTTTTTTAGAGTTGGCGAAATTTAAAAAAACTATTACAGAGCTAAAAACTATTGAAGAAAAGTGGATGTATTTTTTTAAGCATGCAGGAGATAGTGCATTAACATTAACAGAGATAGAGAATTTAATAGGTAAGGATGAAATTATTAGAAGAGCATTTGAGGCAGTAGACCAAGCTAGTTGGTCAGAGGCAGAACTTAACACCTATGAGCAAATGACCAAAGCTCGTCTCGATAATTTAGCAGTAGAGCAGCAGAAAATTGAAGATGCTAAAGCTGAAGGCGAAGCTAGAGGCGAAGCTAGAGGCGAAGCTAGAGGCGAAGCAAAAAAAGCTATAGCCATGGCAAAGAAAATGTTGGCTAAAAGAAAGCCAATAGATGAAATCATTGAATTTACCGGACTAACCATTGAAGAAATAGAACAGTTAAAAGAAGAATAAGGAACGTCATTTAATAGAATGTTTTTTTGGAAAAATTAAGAATTTTAGACGCATTTTCTCAAGATTTGATATAGTTATGCTCATAGGATTAGGTGATAAAGAACATAACGATTGTAAGTTGTCATTCCCGCGAAGGCGGGAATCTAGATACCTGCTTTCGCAGGTATGACACAAAGTTTGTATCACCTAATTCAATAGGTTTCACTATAAAACGACTTCTGTTTTTTTATCTTTTTTGCATTTTGCAGGAGTTCTCATTTGGACTCAGTAGAAACCTTCACACAGCCTAGATCCTTTAGCCCGTTTAGGATGACATACCGTTTTAACTTATATAATTTCATGCAATTGTTCTGGCATTTTACCTAACATTTCCATGTCTATTTTATGAAATACTTCTTTAAAAGAAAGATTTAATGAGTCAAAAATGTGCATTGAATAGCCTTCTATTTGTTTATAGCACTTAACATATGGATTCAAATAAGTTATAATGATAAATAATAAAAAAATTTTATAATAGCAATATGGCATCCCCCTACAGTTACGATTTACGTTCTAGAGTTATAGAACATTATGAGAAATATAAGAAAGTAGCACTTACATGCGAAACCTTTAAAATTAGTCGGTCAATAATCTATGATTGGATTAGATTAAAGAAACAAACTGGAGATATAAAGTCAAAGGAGGGATACCAGAAAGGATATGGTCATAAAATCCCTGATTTATCGGAGTTGCGTCATTTAGTAGAAAAAGGTAACTCGTTAACGCTTACAGAAATAGCAAAAGAATTAGATAATGTTGCAAGTATAATGACTATCAGCCGAGCTTTAAAGAAACTCAACATTACTCGAAAAAAAAGACATATGCGTATAAAGAAAGAGATGAAGGAAAGCGACAAGATTTTCTCAGTGAATTAGAAAAAGTGCCGAAAGAGAAACGTGTTTATCTTGATGAAGCGGGCATAAATGATAATGAATCATATGAATATGGATGGTCAATGAAAGGAAGTCGTTGTAATGGGAGTAAATCGGGAAAACGTAGTGAAAGAACAAGTTTTATTGGTGCGTTAAATCAGAATAGTTTAATCGCATCACTAGTCTTTACTGGGAGCTGTGATAGTAAGGTATTTGAAGCTTATATAGAAAATTGCCTTGTGCCGGAGCTAAAGCCTGGACAGGTTGTCATTGCTGATAATGCAAGCTTTCATAAATCCAAAAGGGCTAAAGAATTAATTGAAAAAGCTGGCTGCAAACTAAAATTTTTACCACCTTATTCCCCTGATTTAAATCCTATTGAACATCATTGGTTTCCGATAAAAAATAACATTAGAAAATTATTAGATAAAGGTATTTCTGTATTTGAGGCAAGTTGTAGAACGTTTAAAATAATGTATGAACCTATATGTTAAGTGCTATAACAAATTCTGGAGTCCATTTATATGAATTTGCACTAGGCATTAGTCTTTCATTATCTGAAACACGATCTAAAGTCTTTGTTAATTGATCCATTTTTAAGTTATGATATTCTGTCTCTTTACTAAATTTTGCAAAATCCCAATTTATCTCATTTAAAGCTATTAAATCAATATGAGGCATAGCCTCACCTTTTGCATCGGCTATTTCAGTAATACACCTTATTAGGTATACTAAGCCGCCACCAGAACCAATACAGTCTATTAGATGAATTTTGTGATCCTTAACGTCTTCTGCTGTAATTCCCATATGCTGCATATATTCCTTATACGCCTCATGAGATTCAGTAGTTAGGACGTTTGGAATGATACCATTTGTACACTGTTCTTTAATTTGATCAGGATGTCCTGAAATTGCCAGAGATACAGCTTTTACATGTGGTTTAGTGTGGGTAATAATTTTTTCTAAAGGATAACGAATTAATTGCGGTGTGTTACCTACAAATATTACAATATCACCGTCAGAAACAATTTTTTCTATTTCTTGTGCCGCTATCACCACATCATGTATTGTATCATCTTTTGATATATTTAGATTAGAGGACTCCAAATTACTACTCATAGTATGAACATAGTCATTTGTTACCTTATATTTTTTAGTTAAGCTTAATGCTGATTCCCATTCTTCTGCTGAAACAAGGTCGGGCTGGATGACAGACTTTAATGTTTCTAATTGTTTACTATTTATAGCCTTAAAGAAGTTCTCTATTGTATTGCAATCTATCTTGCTTTTAGAGATATTTCCCCATGATTCAGGTGGGTTGCTTATATGATTAAACATTTTTCTAGTTTTTGCTATTATTTCTTCACCTACTGTAACATCAATTATTTCATCTTTGTCATTTAAAATCTTATATGTACAATCGTCTGAGGTAGATTCATATGGAGTTGTGGTAGCTGAAGTATATATAAAATCATCAGAATATTTTTTAGTAGATATGTATATTGAATCTTTAATGAAGTTTAAAAATGTTGGGGCCATTTTTATGATTCTAATATAATTTGCTGCATTGATTTCTGGCTTATCACCATCGTAAGCACAAGGGTTTTTAGTAGCAACATAGTTTACATATTCTTTCGTTAGAGAAGATAGTAATTCGGAAGGGCTAATAGTCATATATATATTCTGTTTGAATTAATATATCATATTTTAACAATATAATAATCCGTTGTCAACGGTTTTTATTCTCACAGCTTTTGTTGCATATAAGTCTGGTAAGCCAAATGTGTTATAGCTAACCCGTTAATGTTTTCGATAGTTCTTTGTTAATAGACGTCTATGAATTTGGCGTAATGTTGGTTGAGTTAGCTATAGATATTCCTAAATTGTTCTTGCTCCCTCCTTTTTATTATGTGGAGGTAGTGATGTTGATATTTTAGATGACATATGTGATTTTGCTTCCTGTCCTATAATTGTTGCTTTATCGTGCAATTGTTCAAGTGCTGGTATCTTGCTTTTATCGTAAGAATATCCATGCCATTTATCTTTTAAGAACTCACAAATTCTTTTAACAAAATTTTTCTTTGGAGTTACCACATCCGATGAAGCAGCTCGATCTTTTACTAAATCTTCAGAAAATTTCCTTATTGCATATTTGTCTGGCTGATCAATAAACTTATTTAACTGCCCAACAGTTTCTTTTGCAATATCATTAATTGACTCTGCACTTAATTTACCAGTCTCTTTATCTTTTTGAGTTTCGATTGCTTGATCAATTCGCTTTACTAACAAATCAGCTAAAGCCTCTTGAACACCATCTAGCTTTTTTAATGTTGTTATGGCTTTAGTTTGATCTTCATCAGAAGATATAACTTGTGAAACTTTTTCTGTTACAGCTGCTTTATATTGTTCATCAGTAAGAGTATCAGTTAATAATTGCTTCGATAAAGCACCATTACTCTGAATGATTGATTTAGTATCTTTGGCAGGACATTTTGTTTCAATTGTTTTTAACTTATCAATAATTTGACTAGCGACCTCTCCAGTACCAGCTACATCAATCATTACTTGCTGTGTTGTTGGTTCAGTGTTTCCTACTGCTCCTAGCGTGGCTGTAAAATTCATCACCATGAAATCTTGGCTATCAAATTTTGTATCCATCATATTGTTAAGGTCTGCATCTGAAGAAAAAACATACTTACTACAATCAAACATAATTTTCTTTCCACCGACATATGATACATTATTATCTTTATCTATAATAATCTTGGATGCAATGCCAGTTTTTATCCACTCATTCTCTATAACCTGCGTACCATCCATATTGTAGCAATTATCGTATATTTTTACTTTCAGATTGTTAAATCCAGCCATACCACCAGCTATACTACCTTGATGACCTGCTACTAAAATATAGTTTGTTTGTTGTTCTGATAATTTATAATCATTGGTTAATGTCTCATGTATATCTTGATAGGTTACTTGATACTCATCACCTTTACCTAACTTACACTGAGCTACTAGGTCTACTATCTCTCCTTTTGGGGTTTCAATATAAAGTATCCCGTTGCGTTGTATATCTAGGTTAAATCTACGCTGTTGTACTTCAGTCTCATCTTGAGAATATTTGTCGTATTTAGGGTCAAAGGACTCTGCTATATACTGCAAGGCTTTATCCGGGTTCTGCATAGCATCATCAGATGTAAAACTATGTGATTTCATAATATCTCCTTAAATTACATTTTTAATCTTTAATTACAATAGTGGATAATATTGTGTGGTTATATAATTCTCCAGTATGGCAGCAACGTCGGTAACTTTGGTACTTCTCTGGGTTGCTATAGGTATCCTCTAATATCTTGATTATATCTTTAATACCCGCTTCTTGTAATTGAAGTTCTACGTAAGCTGGTAAATCGAACATATAATATCCTGTTTTCAGGGAATTAATAAAAAACCTCGAATAATCAGCTCGTTGCTGTATAAAATTATCGTAATATTCTTGATCAACCTCATAAGAACATTGTTGAATAGCAGGGCAAATAATAGCCTTAATATTTTTTGCTCCTTTTTTCTGCATTAATTCTACCACATTATTAATGATACCGGCTTTAGCCCCACGCCAACCGCAATGAGCAGCCCCTATAACCATACCATCTCCGCTACTTAACAAAACAGGAACACAATCAGCAGTTTGTATTGCTAGCACTAGATTCTTTTTTGTAGTAACTGTTCCATCAGCTTCCAGGTCACTATCAGTAATTAAATCAGCATCAATAATTTTGGTACTATGTACTTGCTGTAAAATGACAATATTATCGGCATTATAGTGCCTAACTACTGCTAACCTATTATTTTGAACAATCTCTAAGTTATTAGGAACACCAGACTTATTTTTTTTACTATAAATATGACTAGATTGCTTGAAGCTTTTATCAAAAATTTTATAATATACTTTATTCTTTACAAACTCATGCACATGACAACTCCACAGAATTTTATTTATAAATTATCAGATTATTTGCAAGAAAACAATGCATTGCAAAAAATCATCAATAAATTCCAAACAGATTACTCGCTAGTACCTTGTATTGGAGTAGAAATAGAATTTTTTTTAAGTAAAAATATTGATCCACTCGAATTGCAAACTCTGCTTGGCATAGTAGTTAAGAAAGAAAAAGGCGATAATCAATTTGAGATAGATTTGCCACCTTCTACTAACATAATTGAGTATATAGGAAAAATTAGTAGCACTAAGTCTAAAATACAAATTATTGCAAAAAAATTGCAGGGCAGGGTAAATTTTTCTGCCAAACCATTTTCAAACGATTACGGTAGTAGTATGCATTTTCATGTAAATTTTATAGATTCTTCTGCTTTAATGAATAGTGTAGCTAACCCGATGTCATTCCCGCGTAGGCGGGAATCTAGCGTAGGTTGTCATTCCCACAAAAGCAGGAATCTATATCCCTGCCTACGCAGGGATGACACTGAGGAAAAGATGTCATTCCCGCGTAGGCGGGAATCTAGCGTAGGTTGTCATTCCCACAAAAGCAGGAATCTATATCCCTGCCTACGCAGGGATGACACTGAGGAAAAGATGTCATTCCCGCGTAGGCGGGAATCTAGCGTAGGTTGTCATTCTCACGAAAGCAGGAATCTAGAACCCTGCCTACACAGGGATGACACTGAGGAAAAGATGTCATTCCCGCGTAGGCGGGAATCTAGCGTAGGTTGTCATTCTCACGAAAGCAGGAATCTAGAACCCTGCCTACACAGGGATGACACTAAGTTGAGTAAAGATAACACAGATATACTTGATCTAATGGGGCGGAGTATCTGCCATTATATGCTCGATAGTTTTCTGATATTTATGCCGAATGAAGATGATTATCTTCGTTTAGATAAAAATTTTATGGCACCAACTAATGTGTCTTTTGGTAATAATAACAGAACTGTTGCCGTACGCATTCCTGACTCATCTCCTAGAAGAGTAGAACATCGAATAGCAAGCCCACTAACCGATCCTTATTTGGCAATTTTTACTATTTTAAACTCTATATTATTAGGTCTAGAATTTCCTGATAAAATCAACAATATCAACAAAATATATGGTAATGCTTTTGATCAACAATATAATTTAGTACCACTACCAAAATCATTAGCAGAAGCATTAGAACTGTTTAATTTGCAGTTTTTTTTAACTAACCTCGATATAAGTATATAGTTTGGTACATACAGTATCCTTCCTGATTTTGCTTTGAGCGGCAAAATCATTTAGTCGTCGTTTTTTCAAAAATATCGAACGGAAAACGTAGAGAGGTCTCAAGTTTTTTGCCACTCAGTTTCAGGTTCTGAAATACGAAATTTATCATTTTGCGTTTTTCGAGGGTTTCAGAACCTTTGAAGGTTTCATAGGCTTCAGAAGCTAGAGTTATCAGCATTGTAGCGGTATCAGTAAATTTATCGTCTGCTTCCTCATAAACTTTAAGTAAACGAGTAATTTCATATTGACGATCTTTTAATTGTTGTTTCTTTGCTTGGAATTCTTCTTTGCTTAGTTCGCCGCTTAATCTTAAATCAATTAATGAATTTAGTTTATTTTCATTTTCTGTATGTTCTTTCTTTAAAGCAGCTGTTGCTTGCCCATGCTCGTCTTTTTTTAGCTCATTTGTGTTTTTTAAATAGGCTAGAGTCTCTTTTAGCATTTCTGGCTCTCCTTTACCTATTCTTTTAAAAACCTCTTCTACCTGCTTTAAAACCTCATCTTCTCTTACATAAATCTTTTTGGTTGGATTCTTTGGATCCCATGTACCTAAATATAGTCAAACCTATAGAATTAGGTGATACAAACTTTGTGTTAACCTTGCGAAAGCAGGTATCTAGATTCCCGCCGTTGCTAAGAATGACAACTTACAATAGTTATGTTCTTTATCACCTAATCCTATAGGCATAACTATATATGCAGCTGAATCAGGTATAACTTTATTCGGCAAAGTTATTGATAGTAAAAAGAATGAGATTACATCTATTCCAGAAGCAATAGAGTGTTTGGATATCAAAGGAGCAATAGTTAGTATTGATGCAATGGGGTGTCAAAAAAATATAGCTAAGCAAATTGTAGAGAAAGAGGGTGAATATATTTTGGGTTTAAAGATGAATCACCCTGGATTGTACAACGAGGTTGAAAAAACTTTTCAGACAGAGGTTTTTGAGTTTTTAGGAACGGATATTGCAGGAACATATGAAAAGGGACATGGCAGAATTGAGGAAAGAAAATGTCGCATAATTCGTGATATTAAGAAAATAACTAATGATGATCAATGGGCTAGTTTGAGTTCTGTTATTGAGATCAAAAGAAAAGTAGTTGAAAAAAATAAAGTGTCAGAATCAGTAAATTATTATATCAGTAGTTCCAACAATTCTGCTGAAGTAATGTTAAAGAATATAAGGTCCCATTGGGGAGTTGAATCTATGCATTGGATACTAGACGTGGTATTTAACGAGGATGCAAGTAGCATAAGACAAGGCAATGCTCCTGCGAATATGGCAATTATCAGAAGATTTGTATTAAATATTTTAAATAAAATAAAGACTAAAAGGGAGACTAGACCCAAAATGATGCTTACTATGGGTTGGTCACCAAAGAACTTAAAACGTTTTACTAATGCTTTAATAGAAATTAACTAATTGTTCATGAGGCCGCCGTGACTAAGCAAAGAAGAATTCCAAGCAAAGAAACAACAATTAAAAGATCGTCAATATGAAATTACTCGTTTACTTAAAGTTTATGAGGAAGCAGATGATAAATTTACTGATACCGCTACAATGCTGATAACTCTAGCTTCTGAAGCCTATGAAACCTTCAAAGGTTCTGAAACCCTCGAAAAACGCAAAATGATAAATTTCGTATTTCAGAACCTGAAACTGAGTGGCAAAAAACTTCAGACCTCTCTACGTTTTCCGTTCGATATTTTTGAAAAAACGACGACTTGTACAAAAATGGCGGGGCGTATGGCACATATTGCGAACCTTAAACCAGTTTAGATTGGAGCTTTTACGGATTATTTTAAAGCCTAGTTATTTTAGGAGACTGTTGGATGATGTACAGAGAATTGCTTTATAAACTGAAAGATTTACATAATTTGTAAAAGTAGAGACCGGATTGTTGAAAAAGTATAAGTGGTTAAAATTACACCAATATTTTTATCTTTAATGAAAAATGATCCGGTACTTTATCTTCTAAACTTAACCTACAAAACCATCTATATGCTATGTTAAAATGAATCTCCTTACATAATTGACGATTTGATAATATGTAAATTACTATTCCCGATTTTACAATATAATTTAATTATTTTTTTCCTTTGTATCTTGACCATTATTGATAGTTGATTGTTGTTGATTCCTCAGTTTGTTCTTTTCTGATATTGAATTAAGAAAAAAATGAGTAAATATTAGGAATCCAATTACCATAGGAATAAAAACAAATATAATTGCATTGCGTTTTCTAACAGATTCTTCACGATCTAAACGACTCTCCTGTTCTTCATAGGTCTCTCCTAATTCATTACGCCATATATCTTCTTGTTCTGAATTATTTTCTAGCATTTTATACCTTCTATAAATATTATTTACAATGGTTTAGTAATTATAATTACAAGAAATTATATATAAATTTAATTAAAATCAATATTTAATTTTTGATTGTATTAATTTAAATTAAATCCATTGTAAGGATTATGGGGTTTCTAATTAGTTGTAAAACTTTGATATATCAATAAATTAGCTGGCTTATGATATCATACTAGTAGCAAAAATCTATTGCTAAAATACTACAAAACTAATTTTCTTTAGATATATACTCAATTAACCTGAAGAGTTGCAGAAGTGATTAATGTTAATGATCTGAAAATTATCACTGATAGTCATTATACTTACAACATTATCTAATAACTTGAGGGGAATACGTTCTGTCAATTAATCAGTGATTTTCCTCTTACCGTCTACCCAATTGACAAATAGTTGGAGCTTATTTTTCGCTTATTGTATCATAAAAATACCACAGCAAATGTGGATATATTGTAGGTATTTGTAGGAAAAGTTAGGAAAAATAACGAAAGTGAATAATGCTATCATGGATAAAAATAAAAGCGATAAATTAATTAGAAAAATAAGAATTATGACAGAAAGTAAAGAAGAACTAGAGAATATATTAGTAAAGTTGATATGATAAGCTTCTAATAACCATTGCTGTGTAATTTTATAATAGTGGTTAGAAATATAGGAAAATATGTCAGAAAAAAATAATTATGGTGACTTAACAAGACTAGATATTCTCTTGGGTGAACTAGGGTATATCTATGATAGTTCTGAAACAATTAAATGTTGCGATGAAATACTTAAACTAAAGCCTGGTGAGGCATATGTTTATTATGTATGGTGGTACGAAGGTTGTACATATAGGAAAATAAAAAATTATGAGGAAGCTACTAATTGCTGGAAGAAAGCACTAACATTAGATTCAACAAATGGTGGAATAAGGGCTTTAAAAGATTTAGAATATCTAGCATATACTACTTCTATAAAACGTTACGACAAAGTATTAAAACATTATAACTATGCTTTGGGAAGTAAAAATTATGCACTAAAGACTCTTAATCTATACGTGAATAAAGAAAAATATTCATGGATCAAAAAAGGGAACAAATATATTGAACAAAAGCTATATGAAGAAGCTATTAATATTTTTGATAAAATTATCCATCAATGTGCAGATATACAATATATACACAGGAAAGCACTACTGGGAAGAACAACCTGTCTATTTGAATTAGAGAAATATAAAGAAGCCTTAGAATATTTTGAAAAAGGATTAGCATTAAAACATGATGATAGCACCTTTCTTCTTGGTAAAGCAGAGTGCTTATTTCGATTGAAAAAATATGAAGAAGCGATTGACTGTTTTGCTGCGTTGTTACAATTAAAGGAATGTAGTGAATTTGCAAAGCAATGTGGTTTGGAATATCAAGCAAAATCATACTTCAAACTAAACAAATATAAAAAAGCCTTAGAATATTATGATAGATTTCTAATTATAAAATCTTCTTTAACAGCATTGCAAAGTAAAGCAATTTGCCTGATGCAATTAAACAATTTTGAAGAAGCTTTTGATGTACTTAACACAGCATTAATAGCGTCTCCCCATGACATATTCACATTACATTGTAAAGCATGTTGTTTATACTTGCTAGAGAAGTATGAAGAGGTTCTTAAGGTTTATGATGAAACTGCAAGTAATTCTGGACAACAAGATAGTCCAGAAATTCTTGAATATAAAATAATAGCTCTACATAAATTAGAAAGGTATGAAGAGGCTATTATTTGCCAAAACGCCTTATTAATGATGAATATAAAAAATAGTAAGGCTTTAGAATATAAAGCATCAACACTAAGACAATTAGGAAAACAGGAAGAATCAATAAAATATCTAGAACGTGCTGTTAATATTGATCCAACTAATAAGAAACTAGCCATCAGTTTAGCTTTATCACAAACTATTTATTTAGAAAGTGTAGGCAGAATGGATGAAGCATTGATTGCTATTAATAAAGTATGCGAACTCACACCAGATAACATAGCTATTATGGTATATAAAGCACGTATTTGTAATTTTATTGGTAAATATTCTGAAGCAATTAAATACTGTGATAAAGTGATTGATATAGACCAATGGTTTATAGAGGCATGGGAAGAAAAGGGTATAGCTTGTTCTAAGCTAGGTAAAGAAGAGGAAATAGGAAAGATGTATAATGCTCTAATGTCTAAAGTAAAGTTACTGGACTCACAAGACAAAAAAAGGCAAGAAGCTAATAATAAAGCAGTTATATTGGATTTCCCAACTGCAACTAAATCTGATATTTGATATAGTTATGCTCATAGGATTAGGTGATAAAGAACATAACGATTGTAAGTTGTCATTCCCGCGAAGGCGGGAATCTAGATACCTGCTTTCGCAAGGTTAACACAAAGTTTGTATCACCTAATTCAATAGGTTTCACTATATCAGCGGCAGTTAGAGAGAATATTACCACAGTAATTATCCCCGAGGGGAATAAAAGAGATATTAGACTTCCTGCATAAGTCAAAAATAGTTGAGGGATTTTTAGGAGAAACGAAGCCGAGCACCGCAGCGTACATAGACGTACGTGAGGAGCGGAGGCAAGTTTCGACGACAAAATCACCAACTAGATTGATTTATGCAGGAAGTCTATTGCTAAAATACCACATGAAATTAAGGGGGTATTAACCATCAAAACCATATCTCATGCTAGTGAGTTATTGAATATTGTTTTTATTAACAAAAAATAATAATATTTTAATAAAAAATTAGTTGACTATTTAATGTAGGTTATATTTTAATTAAAATTATAGCTACTTCAACTAAACTTAAAGATGGTGAAAATAGATACAATGGCTGATGATTTTGATAACGGTAAAGGGAAGAAGAAAGATAGTGTAGACTTTGCTCAGATAATGAATGTTGTTAATGATATCAAAAGTCATGTAAAAAGCTTAAACCCTGTTACTTTCGAATCATTAAGGGCTACGCTTGCCAATGTCCTTGATGCCCATCCGGAAGTTGCAGAATTTGCTAATATTAAGGAAATATTTGAGCAATTAGAGTTGGCTCTTAAAGAAGAAGAACAACGCGTTAAAGCGGTAATTGCTTCTTTGGTTAATGATGAGAACAAAGCTGCCGAAGTCAAAAGATTAGAAGAGGAGGCGGCAGAAAAAGCACGTGAGGAAATAGAAAGGCGTGCAGAAGTAGCTGGGGTATATAAAGCTTTTGATTCTTTTCATAAGGATTTCCTTGATCAACAAAAAGAAGAGAATAAACATTTAGATGATGCATTAAAAGCTATTGAAGAAGGTAGGGACATTGATGAAGAGACCAAGAAAAAATTAACCAAAACCCCTGAACAAATAGAAGAAGAAAAGCGACTTTGGCAAAATATTGAACAAACCTATAAAACAGCTACAGATGATGAAAAACGTTGTATTGCTGAAATACAGAGGATAAAGAAGCTTGAAGAAAAAGTTGCCCATCTACCAAAGAATCACCCAGAAAGAGTCTTTTTGGCTAATGAAAGGAACGGTTTTGAGCAGATCCAGGGTTCAGCTAAAACTAAGAAAGCAGAATGTGTAGAGCATTATGAAGTAAGGGATGAATGGGCTAAGGGTCTCAAGAAATGCCAAGAAACTGAAAAGCAACACCCGAATCAAAAAAATAAAAATTTTATTACCGAACGTGAAGAGGTTTTTCGTGGAATATATGAACCTCACTCTAAAGAAATAGCAGAGGCAGCAATTAAGAAAGAAGCTGATCAGATTCGTCAGTCTCTTATAAAAAATAACAATAAGAAGAACGGTGATAATAAAAAGGCAACAACAGATAAAACTAAGGCAACTACTAAAAACAATAATAAGACTAAAGGTAATCAACAATGGGCTATTTAATAAAATGACAGTACTAGAAACAACTTCTATCATGATGTCCAAAATGCTGATAAAGTTTTATCTAGGATTGATTGTAGTATCTAAATAGGAGGGTATTATTATGGCAGAAACAAAGTTGGAAGAAGACTTAAATACCGCTGATAAATATTACAGAATGGGAGAACACGATTATAAAATAAGGGGAGAGATACTTACAACCGGAATAGGTACAAAAACTGAGAAAGAAGGTTTTGGGGTGCTAGCAGCTGGTGCCTTTTATCAAGCATTAGCTTTAGGTCATCAAAAGGCTCCTTTTTCTCTATATGCTTGTTTCGGTCAGGGAATAGGAGTAAAGCAAGATGATGATATAGCCGCTATGATGTTTGCTGTGGCACAAAATGTCAAAGATCCAAGATGTCAAGGTAAAAACATCAACATTCCTAAATCCATGCAACCTAAAGCTGAAGAGCTTACTGAGTTAGTAAGAAAAACTCATGCTAAGATTCCTGCTGAAGGAGTAAGTACGGAAAAAGTTCTTAAACAAATGGAGATATTTCAGACTATCAAACTTCCGAACGGAAGATCACTACAAGATTGTTTTACTGAGAAAGTTATCCAAGATAGTTCTAAAGAAAAAGATTTGAAATCCCATATATTGCAATTAACAAAGAATCTACCAAAACACAATAAAACAACAATAGCTACTAAAGATCATCATTCTAGAAATACTAATAGTGGTACATCTAGAAACGGTTTTAGTATCTGATAAATAGGAGGATATTATTATGGCAAAATCGAAAAGCAAGTCAGAAGAAGACTTAAATACCGCCGATAAATATTATAGAATGGGAGCACACGATTATAAAATAAGGGGGGAGATACTTACAACCGGAATAGGTACAAAAACTGAGAAAGAAGGTTTTGGGGTGCTAGCAGCTGGTGCCTTTTATCAAGCATTAGCTTTAGGTCATCAAAAAGCTCCTTTTTCTCTATATGCTTGTTTCGGTCAAGGGATAGGAGTAGAGCAGGATGATGATGTAGCCGCTATGATGTTTGGTGTAGCACAGAATCTTAAGGATCCAAGATGTAAAGGTTTAAAGGTCAAAATCCCTAAATCTATGGAACCCAAAGTTAAAGAACTTACTAAGTTAGTAAAAGAAACTCATAGTAAAATTCCTGCTGAAGGAGTAAGTACAAAAAAAGTTCTTGAACAAATGGAGATATTTCAGACTATTACACTTCTGGATGGAAGTTCACTACAAGATTGTTTTTCTACTAAGAAAAGTACTACAACCCATGATGAATATGGGGCATCTAGTTCTGCACATGACACCTCTTTAGACAGTGGTATACATGATAAATCATTTGATGAAGGAAATGTTGCAATGGGTGGAGAGAGTTCTCACCATCATCATCATTAGTGTGTTTGGTTATGTAGGGTTTAGAAACGTCATTGTGAGCCTACTGGTCATTGCGAGGAAGACCGTAGGTCGACGAAGCAATCCATAAAGGTAACCAAGATTGCTTCGTCGCTACTAAAGTAGCTCCTCGCAATGACGTATGTACTTTGTGTCATATATGGACGAGTGAATTTGTCAATAAAGAAAATAAAAAGTCTCCCCGTCAAAAGTGCAAAAAATTAAAAAATTAGCAGCTTAGCAAAAAATTTTTTGTATAAAATTTTAGAGTTTAATTCTTTTGATGTAAATTTTTAATATAAAAAGATGATTTCTAGAAATTTTTTGCACGATGATTTGTTAACGATTTTGTAATCGTTTGATTAATTTTCTTTTATTGAGTCATTTTTATGTAGAAAAATTTGTTTTGAGAAGGTGATTACCAATACACCGTAAGTTCAATCCTACAGCGGAAATTAACGGATTTATTATATCTCCTATTACTCCTTTTAAGTAATTTCTGCCAACTCTACCATAATGCTTAAGGTGTCCTATTATCGGCTCTATAGCACTTCTTCTCTTGATCATTGCCTTATCATCTGAGGATAGCTTCTTCTTGCAATATGGGCTATACACCTTGTCTTTTTCTTTAAAATTATTCCCCTTATAGCCTAAATCAACAAATGTCCTGGCTATTCCCACTCCTGTTAATTTCTTTACAACCTCTACAGTCTGCGATAATGTATGACCATCATATGGATTGCCATGAAATGATTTGGCCGCTAATACAAAATTACCTCGACCACTTACTGCTATCGAAACCTTGTTACCAAACTCATAGGGTTTGTTTAATTTCCCTTTACCTATGCACTCTACCTCCGGTGCGTGAAAACTATATAATACTTTATTATCCTCCTTATATCGCTCTTTCTCTGCTTTACTCAGTATAGATTGTGCCTGAATCTTTTTAATCTTATTTAGTATTTCTTGCTGCTTTAATGACAAACTTAACTTTGTTTTTGCTATTTCTCGCTGACATATTCTTATTAAACGACCCAGCAATATCTTTAAATGTTGCATTACCTTCTTACGTTTTTTGGCTTTACTATTATCCTTATATTTCCATAATTTTACTATGTCTTTTTTATATTGCTTGGCATATGTCTCATGTAACTTAATGCCTAAAGTATGACATAACTTTACTAGCTCTATTCTTGCCTTATCCATCAAATACACATCATGAGGATACTTAATATTCTTAATTTGTACTGTAGTATCAACGATTATCGATGCTAAGTCTTTTTTTTTAAGCACTCCGACTTTGCAACCAATTCTTGTTAATTCTTTTAATATCTCATTATATCCTTCTTCCCCTAATATAGCACGAAACCTTCGTATACTAGCTTCTGATATCTCAGCATCTTTCTGCAAATATTCCCAACCACAAAAATATTGCCAATATACGTTCTCTCTCAGCTCTTCTTCAGCTGCAGCATCTGACAGGTTATACATCGCTTGCAGCATAGTTACTCCAAGTAATAACCTGTGACATCTGCGATTCCTACCAAATTTCTTGATATTAACATTTGTCAATAACCATTCCTCTAAAACAGTCCAATTTATTAACGATCTTAATTTATATAACTTGTTATTAGGGTTTAATTCTTCGGTCAATTTATAACCAAAAAGCTGTCCTTGTTTTTGGGATTTTATTATATCTTCTATCGGCATAATTCATACAATCCATAAGGTTTCTGCCAATATTATAGCATTTTCTTATGGATTATCTAGATATTTTTACCCGCTAACCATATTATATATTATCCTTCTAGACTTTTGACGGGGAGACTAAAAAATAGAGCCACAAAGGAAGCGGTCATATATTCGGCATCGAGTGCCATAATGGTTTCTGCATTCTTCTAAATATCCTTGAGTAACCTCTCATTCCCACGGCTTCTAGAGCCTCGACATAATTGCGGATTTTGTTCAGAATACTTATTTCATTAACTCTTTTACTTTCGTTCTCTTTATTGTTACTAACTTACTCGCAATATTTACCAATTGCCATTCTTTTGCTTAATTGACATAAATTATCCTTCTTGCCAACAGCGCTAATTTGCGACATACTCGCTGCCATTGGTAACTACTGCATAAGCTATTCTAGCTAATTTATTCGCTAAACCAACACATATAATATTATATGATTTGTTTTCAGCAAATTTCTTCACTGCCCACTGAACTAGCTTATCTTTTGATTCTTTATCGCTTTTGGCTCTTATTGCTATTGTTCTTGCAGCTTGAATCAACATAGTTCTAGCATATCTATCACCTTGTTTGCTAATTCCTCCTAAAACTATCTTATCTCCTGAGGTGTATTGTTTTGGCACCAAACCAAGCGACGCAGAAAAATCCCTCGGGGTTGCGTAATTTTCCATTGGTGCTACGCTCAAACAACTAGCATTGATTGCTCCAATCCCAAAAATTGTCTGCAACCTAATAGCTTTCTCATTCTGTTTATTATTACTGATTATCAGCTTTTCTAAAGTTTTTTCTTTGTTACACAAATTCTCAATTTCTTCACATTCTAAAAGTAAAATTGACTGTACCCCAGAAGTTATATAACCTTCTATATACGCTAATTCTACCTCCGACTTACATGCTTTGCAAAATTTATTTTTGCTTAATTTTGTATTATAACCATATTCATATAAACTTGATATTGTAGAATTAGTTTTTTGTACTCGATCTCTGATCGTATTACTTCGGATTTTATGCAAAAATTTTATATCTTGTTCCTCTTTGCTTTTGGGTAACACATCTTTTAGCTCTGGATCGCGAGCAGCTTTACATATTGCTAAGGCATCGTTATAATCATTTTTCTGCCTCGATGTTGCATAAATTTTTACATCTTTTGTTTTCATCAACTTAACTTGCAAATCAAGCTTGTTAATTTCTTGCGACCAATAATTACCTCCTCCACATGCTTCCATGACCACCAGTGAACTTTTATTGAGATTGTTTAAACATCCTATTAACTCATCTCTTTTAACTTTTTGATGACCGACTTTTTTGCCATTTTGATCAACTTGCACCAAGTGCATAATATTTTTTGCTAAATCTATTCCAATTATACTATTTTCTATGCTATTATTTATCATGGTATGGACCTATTAATTAAATTGTTATTTAATTTGGAGCAACTGAAAAACATTTTTCACCAGACTCCGTACAAGTAAAGCATATTTCGCTTCACTCGTCCATACCATCATTCCCGCGTAGGCGGGAATCTAAGATACCTGCTTTCGCAGGTATGACATTAAACTTAAACGGAAATGACATTAACTAACTTAAATCTATAATTATTTTGTTTATATCACTTAGTGCAACCATAAAATATTATATACTCAAGTAGTATTAACACAAAATATAGAAAATTATGTTTAATAAAAATAATCACTGGAGAAATATGAACTATCCGAAACCAACAACATTGAGCCAACTATGAGTGAAGCTGTTCAAGAAAATACTAGGATTATCCCTAACCGTCAGACTAGCCTTACAAGAGAACAAAGAGAATCTATTGGCTTACTATCAATTGGAACATTCTTAGAGTATTTTGACTTGATGCTATATGTCCATATGGCAGCGTTTCTTAATGAATTATTTTTTGAGCCGACTGATCCGCACACAGCCTCTTTAATGATGTCATTTGCTTTTTGTACTAGCTTTGTTTTTCGACCTGTTGGGGCAGTAATATTTGGTTGGTTGGGTGATACTATGGGACGTAAATTTACGATGATCATCACAACTTTTATGATGGCTGTGACATGTCTTGTGATGGCTAATCTACCTACTTATGCTCAGATAGGGGTTACCGCTACCTGGGTAATAACCATCTGCCGGGCTGTACAAGGTATATCTTCTATGGGAGAGATGACCGGAGCACAACTTTATTTAACGGAAACGATTAAACCACCAGCCCAATATGCAAGTGTTGGATTAATGTGGGCTTGTTGTGACCTAGGGGGCTTAGGAGCTTTAGGGGTTGCCTCACTTGTTACTTTGCATGGTTTTAACTGGCGTCTGGCATTTTGGCTTGGTGCAGCAATTGCATTGGTTGGTTCTGTTGCCAGAACAACTTTGCGGGAAACACCAGAATTTGCTGATGCCAAACGTCGAATTAAAAAAATCTTTGAAGAAACTAATACCGATACAGCTAGCTTAAAAGACCATCCTATATTGCAAGAAAAAGTTAATAAAAAAACAATAATAGCTTTCTTTTTATTAAAAAATGCTTCACCGGTATGTTTTTATTTTAACTATGTATATTGTGCTAATATTTTAAAAGCTAACTTTGGTTATACAATGACTGAAGTTATTCAGCATAATTTTATTGTCTGTTTAGTGAACTTCTTAACCATATCAACATTATGTTATTTAAGTTTAAAAATATATCCATTATTAACGGTAAAAATTATTCTGTTCATATGTTCTATTTTTATCATATTTTGTCCGTATTTATTGAATAATATTAATTCTCCTTATCAATTGTTTTTGATTCAATTCGTTATGAGTTTATTAAGCGAATGCTTAGGTCCTGCTAGCCCAATTCTTTATAAAAGCTTTCCGGTGTTTAAACGTTTTACCTGTGTTAGTATAATATTTGCTATATCTCGGGCTTTAATGTATGTAGTTACCTCTTTTGGTTTTATCTACCTTTATGAACATTTTGGTCATTGGGGTTTATGGGTTATTATGGTTCCGATAATTATCGGTTTTGCCTATGGACTGTTTTATTTTGACAAATTGGCAAAAGAGTGTGGTGGTTATCCTATAGGTCATAAAGATTTGTTTGTTTATAAAGAAACAACTATTTGAGTCAATTATGAGTGAAATTGTTCAAGCAGATAAAAGTAATCACTGGAGTGGTATGGGTAATTTGAAGTTAACAACAACATTGAGTCAATTATGAGCGAAGCTGTTCAAGAAAATACCAGAATTATCCCTAATCAGCAAACTAGCCTTACAAGAGAACAAAAAGAAGCTGTCGGGCTACTTTCGATTGGGACTTTCTTGGAATACTTTGACCTAATGCTTTATGTACATATGGCTGTATTATTGAATGATTTGTTTTTTGAGCCTTCTAATCCTTTTACCTCTTCTTTATACACAGCATTTGCTTTTTGTTCTACATATGTTTTAAGACCTGTAGGGGCTTTAATTTTTGGATGGATAGGGGATAATATTGGTCGCAAGGTTACCGTTGTGATTACGACTAGCATGATGGCGATTTCTTGCGTTATAATGGCTAGTCTTCCAACATATGCAGAAATTGGTATTCTTGCATCTTGTTTAGTTACAATATGCCGTATGGTACAAGGCATGTCTTCTATGGGTGAAGTAATAGGAGCTGAGCTATATGTGTCACTGAAATAACAAAACCACCCATACAATACCCAGCTGTAGCGTTAATAACGATTTTTTCTAGTTTAGGAGGTTTTGCTGCCTTAGCGGTTGCATCTTTTACTACTAATAAAGGTTTTAACTGGCGTATTGCTTTTTTTATTGGAGCTATAATTGCGGTTGTTGGAGCAGTTGCAAGAACACGTCTTAGAGAAACCCCTGATTTTGCAGATGCTAAACGTAGAATAAAAAATACTATTCAGAAATGTGGTTATAATCCTGATTCAATAGATTCAAACCCAGTTACACAAGAAAAGGTTAAAATAAAATCTTCAATCTCTTTGTTCTTAATTCAATGTGCATGGCCAGTATGTTTTTATTTTATTTACTTTCACTGTGGCACTGTTCTTAAAAATTCTTTTGGCTATACTACTGAACAAGTTATTAATCAAAATCTTATTATCTCTATAGTACAAGTCTTAAGCTTTATGGTATGGACTTATTTAAGTTGTTATATATATCCTCTAATTCTTCTTAAATTTAAATTAGCGATATTTTCCATTATTATGGTATTTTTCCCTTATTTATTAGATAACTTAACTTCTCCCTTTGATTTACTTATACTTCAAGTAATTATGACTATGTTCTCACTTTCATATTCTTCAGCCATGCCTATTTTTTATAAACACTTTCCAGTATTTAAACGCTTCACTTATGCAAGTGTTTTATACGCTTTATCAAGGGCTATAATATATTTGATAACGAGCTTTGGACTTGTTTATCTTACAAATTATTGGGGAAATTTCGGGATATTGATTATTATACTTCCTGTAATAATGGGCTTTGCATTTGGATTAAATCATTTTGGAAACCTAGAGAAGGCAGTAGGGAATTATCCTCAAAAAAAACTAAGTTTAGTTGTAAGGTATACTTGCAGCAAAACTGCATAACTCTATTAAATTTTTTTGGTATAGCACTTAACATATAGGTTCATACATTATTTTAAACGTTCTACAACTTGCCTCAAATACAGAAATACCTTTATCTAATAATTTTCTAATGTTATTTTTTATCGGAAACCAATGATGTTCAATAGGATTTAAATCAGGGGAATAAGGTGGTAAAAATTTTAGTTTGCAGCCAGCTTTTTCAATTAATTCTTTAGCCCTTTTGGATTTATGAAAGCTTGCATTATCAGCAATGACAACCTGTCCAGGCTTTAGCTCCGGCACAAGGCAATTTTCTATATAAGCTTCAAATACCTTACTATCACAGCTCCCAGTAAAGACTAGTGATGCGATTAAACTATTCTGATTTAACGCACCAATAAAACTTGTTCTTTCACTACGTTTTCCCGATTTACTCCCATTACAACGACTTCCTTTCATTGACCATCCATATTCATATGATTCATTATCATTTATGCCCGCTTCATCAAGATAAACACGTCTCTCTATCGGCACTTTTTCTAATTCACTGAGAAAATCTTGTCGCTTTCCTTCATCTCTTTCTTTATACGCATATGTCTTTTTTTTCGAGTAATGTTGAGTTTCTTTAAAGCTCGGCTGATAGTCATTATACTTGCAACATTATCTAATTCTTTTGCTATTTCTGTAAGCGTTAACGAGTTACCCTTTTCTACTAAATGACGCAACTCCGATAAATCAGGGATTTTATGACCATATCCTTTCTGGTATCCCTCCTTTGACTTTATATCTCCAGTTTGTTTCTTTAATCTAATCCAATCATAGATTATTGACCGACTAATTTTAAAGGTTTCGCATGTAAGTGCTACTTTCTTATATTTCTCATAATGTTCTATAACTCTAGAACGTAAATCGTAACTGTAGGGGGATGCCATATTTCTATTATATAATTTTTTTATTATTTATCATTATAACTTATTTGAATCCATATGTTAAGTGCTATAGTATGAATTTATTTTATAAATTTGGGTTCCTACTATGCAAGTATCACCGATTAATAAAAAAACTAGTTGAAAAACTATCAGTTATACTATAACATTTCAATTATTAAACGTAATGAATGAATCAAAATGAAAAAGCCAAAAGTAGCGACCTTAAGTGCTGAGGAACGAGAAGAACTAATCCAGCATATTAAGGCAAATTCATTAACAGGAGATGATCAGCAAGCGGTGATAGAACTTGTGAAATTTTGTAACGAACTAATAGACAAGCTAGCATCATCAAACATCAGTATAAATAAGCTTAAGGAGATGATGATTGGTTTTAAGGCAGATAACAAAAAAAAGATAGTTCAGATTCATTAAAAGAACCACCGAGTGAATCTGATAATAAGAATGGTGGTAATGAAGAAGAGTACGATGAGTCCAAGAAGAGAGATCGCAGTAATTGGCAAGGTAAATATGGATTTGATGATTATCAGGATGCGAATACCAGCTATTTATCTCCTGAGAATTTTTGTAGTGGTGATAGCTGTCCTCACTGTGATAATGGTAAACTCTATAATAGTGAAGCTAGAAAATTGCTACAATTTACAGGTAATGCTCCAATTACAGTCAACAGATATGTAAAGAAAACGTTACGCTGTAATGCTTGCGATTATACAGTTATGAACAATAAGAATATCAACAAATGGACAAATAGTAGCAAAAGTGCAATAGTGTTACAAAAGACCTACGGTACTCCCTTCTATCGTTTATCTAGGTTGCAAAGTTTAAGCGGGGTTCCTGTATCATATAGCACTCTGTGGCAACAATATTTAGATGTTTGGCAAGAAGATGGTGGAGCTGAAATTTACAGGGTATTATTAGAAATGGCTGCCGAATGTAGTTCACTGAACCTTGATGATACTAGAGCTAGAATTTTAGAAATTACTGTAGCCAATAAAAAATTACGAGCTCAAAATAAGAAAGGACGCAGCTGTTATACCACTACTATATGTGCTAAGACTGCCAATAATGAGGTGATAGTTTTATATTTTACCGGTAATAAGCATGGCGGGGAGAATATTGGTAACATACTAAAGAATCGTAAGAATAGAACTGATTCTATTCATTTAATGACTGATGCAAGTAACAATAATAACCCGGTATTATCAGAAGCAGATAAAGAATTACTGGCAATAATAGTGATGATCAATTGTTTGTCACATGGGCAGAGAAAATTTACAGAGAATGAACCATATTACCCTGAAGAATGCGGATATTTTCTCAAACAGACTGCTGGGATTTACCATAATGAACATCAATGTAAAGAGATGAGCCTTGAGGAGAAGCTGAAGTACCATCAGGAACATAGCAGTAAATATATAGAAAATATATATAACAAAATAGATGAATTATTTAACGACAAGAAAGTTGAGCCTAATAGTAGGTTTGGGCAAGCTATGAAATATTGGTTAAATAATAAAGAAGGTTTGACGCAATTTTTGAAAATTCCAGTTAGCAGTCTTGATAATAATTGGGCTGAGAGGTCACTACGTACCATTATTTTACAAAGGAAGAATTCATTATTCTTTAAAACAATCAATAGTGCTGAGATACATAGTGGTCTGTATAGTATAGTAAAGACTTGTAGTGAGAATGAAATCAATGCCTTTAAATATTTAAATTGGCTGCAAGAGCAGAGTAGCAAAGCAAAGAAGCATCCTGAGGATTATACGCCTTTTGCCTATGCAAGATATATAAATAATACGGAATTAATCGAGACGGCAGCTTAAATGACAGGAAGCCAATCATTGGAGAGTTTGGCAGAACTAGGATCGCCATTATGAATAAGAATGTGTAAGGTTCTATAACAAATCTGATAAGATGAATTATCAGATGGGGAAAGTTTTGCCGTAAATTTACCTTTGGATAGGCGTTTAGAGCATAACCAAAAGCCTTGACCGTCAAAGGACAAAATTTTAATGGCAGTTCTGTTTTTATTATAGAATAAAAACAAGGAACCATTAAGAGGGTTGGAAGAAAGTTTTTGTCTGCAAACAGCTATTAAACCATCGATACCCTTACGAAAGTCGATGGCAATAGTGGCAACAAAAATAACTGACTGAGGGGTTAGTTGCAGCATAGAAATGTTTGAATTATGGTTTTTAGCTCTAGTGTTTGAATAATAAGCTTGGTACCATTTGGCTTAATAATGTGGCAAGTGTAGTAATTTTGTTTGGGAGTAGCCACAGGATCAGTATCTATAGAATTTACTAGTTGAAATGGGAGAAAATTAATATCGTGTTGTAGAACTTTATTTGAAGTTGAGGTAGGAGAAGTTTTGAGGGAAGGTTGATGGGCTTGTTGAATTGAACTAATTATTGTTTTATTAATATTGAGATGTTTGGCTATATCTTTGCAAGAATAGTGATGGAGTAGCTGGCGAACTAATTCCTTTAGATGGTTTGGTATGGGATCAAACTTGTTAGTTTTAGTTTGACGCCAGGCTTTAAATTGCTGAGCTACTTGCTCAACAGTAATTGATGGTATTTGCATAGTAGGAACCCAAATGTATAAAATAAATTTTATACTAACAAAAAAATTAGATAGAGTTATGCAGTTTTGCTGCAAGTATACGTTATTCTACAACCAGGTATGATTGTGTCCAATGAGCCAGGTTACTATAAAATCAATGAATTTGGCATTAGAATAGAAAATTTGATGTATGTCAGAAATAGCTTACAGGATATAAATTATCTAGAATTTGACACTCTTACTATGGTTCCTTATGCAAAGGAGTTAATAGATTACAGAATGCTAAATGAAGATGAGATAAATTATATAAAACAATATTATCAAAAAATTAAACAACAAGTTTATCCCCTACTGTCAATTAGAGGACAGAAATGGTTAAGCAATCAATTACTTTTCACATATAGCTAACAGATTAACATTTAGCCACAGTAAACTGGCGTTATTGCGAGTAGGCATAAGCATAGTACCCTTTTTTATTTTGTAGTGAAAGTGTAATTCGACATAATGTACCAATTTAAGGAAAAAAACCGATCTCTAACTGTCTATTCCTATTATATTCCATTTTGGGTCTCCCTATTGTTGTTTTAATACATTAAATATTAAATCTAGAAGAATAACAACTGCTATTCATTCTGTATATAGGGTAGACCCATACCATTATTGCGAGGAGCTGTATGTCTATATCCGCTATATCTACCGCTATCATTAGATATTGGTGCAACACCTATTAATGATGCTATTTGTTTGCGGTTCAATGTACCAAGTTCAGGTAACAAAGCTATAAGCTCATTAGATACTACTTTGCCTATACCATTAATGGTTTGCAGAGTCTCTTTCTTAGCTTGCAAGAGTTTATCGTTTGCTATTAAGCCATCTATTTCTTTAGTAATAGATGTAATTTGTTCTTCTAGGGCGTGTCATCAAATGAGTTGACATAGTGATATAAATCATTAAGTTTATAAAAAACTAAAGGATTGTTGAAATGCGTCGATATGCTTTAAGAGATGAGCAATGGGATAGGATAAAGGATATACTACCTGGAAAAGAAGGAGATGTAGGAGTAACAGCTAAGGACAATCGTCTTTTTGTAGAGGCGGTACTATATAGATATAGAGCAGGAATAGCTTGGAGAGATTTGCCTGAGAGATTTGCCTGAGAGATTTGGGGATTTTAGGGTAATTCATACAAGACATACAAGATGGAGTCAGAGAGGAGTTTGGCAGAAGGTATTTGAGTTACTTGCAGCTGATGCAGACAATGAGTATGCGATGATCGATTCTACAATAGTGCGTGCACATCAACATAGTGCTGGTGCAAAAAAAAAGTCATAACAACTGATCAAGCTATTGGTCGTAGCAAGGGTGGTTTGTCGACTAAAATACATGCAACTGTTGATGGACTTGGTAACCCGACTGGCTTTCATTTAACAGCAGGACAGGCACATGATTTGCAAGGGAGTGATGCACTAATGGAAAGACTAACACAAGGATTGCATGTACTTGCAGATAAGGCTTATGATGCATATGAGCGGGTAAGGAATAGGCTAAAAGAAAAAGGTTGTGTGGCTGTAATTCCATCAAGGAAGAATCGCAGAATTCCAATAGAATTGGATACAGAGCTTTATAAGGCACGGTACTTAATTGAGAATTTTTTTGCTAAGCTTAAACAATATAGGGCGATTGCAACACGCTATGATAAAACGGCTCAAAACTTGGCTCTGTCCAGAAAAGTGTGTAAATTTCCAAAATAGGTCATTAAATTTTGTTAAGCCTATCTTCAAATTTGATCATCAAATGAGCCATAGCTTCATTCCAGTTGGGAATAGGCATAGTCCATTTTTTGGTCATATAGTCAATTGTCAAATATAAGCTTTTAAAAACAGCACTATCACTAGGGAAAACGCGCTTATTATTTGTTACTTTACGCAATTGACTATTAACAGATTCAACTGAATTAGTGGTATAAATTACCTTTCTAATTGCCTCTGGATATCCTAGAAAAATCATTAAATTATCCCAATGATTATACCATGATTTGGCAATTTGTGGATATTGTTTATTCCATTTTTCTTCAAAATATACTAAAGCTAAATGTGCTTGTTCTTCCGTTGCTGCAGTATATATCGGCTTTAAATCGCTAGCCACCTGCTTCCTATCTTTATATGATACGTATTTTAAACTATTTCTAATCTGATGTACAATACATAATTGATGTTCTGTTTTTGGATAAACTGCTTCTATCGCCTCAGACATACCAGTAAGATTATCACTACAGGCAATCAGTATATCCTTTAATCCTCTATTTTTCATTTCAGTAAAATTACCAAGCCAAAATTTTGCCCCTTCATTTTCACTGATCCATAATCCCAATATATCTTTTCTACCAGATAAATCAATCCCTAATGCAACATATATTGCCTTGTTAATTATCCTTTTGTCTTGCCTAACTTTTACTACTAAACAATCAAAAAATACTATCGGATATATCTCTTCTAACGGTCTACTCTGCCAAGCTTTTACATCATCCATTACATCATCGGTGATCTGACTGATTAAACTCTCACTTATTTCAACACTATACAACTCTTGTAATTGAACCTTAATATCAGATACACTCATACCTTTAGCATATAATGATAAGACTTTATCATCAAAACCATCAAAACGTTTTTGTCTTTTCGGTAGTATTGCTGGTTCAAAGGTACTACGCCTATCTCTTGGTACTTCTATCTCAACCGCTCCATGTTCGGAGATCAGTTTTTTGCTAGTTATACCATTACGAGCATTATCATTATCTACACGACTGTATTTATCATAGCCTAGATGATTATTCAATTCTGACTGCAATGCCTTCTCTATCAAGCGTTTGGTCAATTCTTTTAATAATCCTCCTTCTTTCAGTATTGTGCTTACATCTGTATCATTATCTATTAATAAATCTACTGCTTGCTTTATTGATTCATTTGTTTTTTTATTCATGTAATTTCCTTTTTTGTTATATTTTTATATATAACCTATCTCGAAATTTACACACTTTTCTGGACAGAGCCCAAAACTTTTTGGGGGCGATTCATCTTGCTGCTTCTGTAATTTTGTTGAATTGATGACACGCCCTAGTACTTCAATCATTTTAACACAACTAGACTTGATTAAATCAGCTCTCGGGGACTGAGACCTATTTTTTTCTGCAATCAACATTTGTTTGAGATCGTTCCTACGTCCTACTAATTCATACAAGTTTAAAGCTTGTTTAGATTGCACTTTAAATAACTCTAATACTACAGTCGTAAACTTTATGCATACAGTGCACGGGTTCTTTCTTTATCTTTAAAGTGACAATCTTTTGCTCTGGCTTGGTGTCGTCTTCGCCATAAGGATAGGCTTAAGAATGCTTCCTTTGTTGTCGTAAATAAGCTTGAAAAAATCAACTTTACAAAACGTCTAATTTCTTGAACCGTAAGGCTGATAAAATCTTCTGTTTTTTTTTATATTCGTGCATTGAATCCAATTGCTCTTGACCTGCAGATATAGTGAAACCTATTGAATTAGGTGATACAAACTTTGTGTTAACCTTGCGAAAGCAGGCATCTAGATTCCCGCCGTTGCTAAGAATGACAACTTACAATCGTTATGTTCTTTATCACCTAATCCTATAGGCATAACTATAACATAAAAGATACTGAAAATTGTATGGTGTCTTAGCTCCTACCATTTCCGTTAATTGCCAGCTATTCTTCCTCTCAACAGAACTCATTAATGCTTTGACATACAGTGACATATTATTAAAAGTTCTATAATCATTACATCCTACTCTTAAACCACTCTGACCTTCTTCTATCATTCCTTCCAGTTCTTGCCATATCTTGATGTTATCCATTCCTTATCTCATCTCCTCCTTCAACTATGCCATACATTCTAATACATATTTATATTATTTGTAAACTACGACTGTAGTACTAACCTTTCTGACCGTGCAAAACCATAAAGTGCTAGAGCTTTAGCGTCAAGACTATCAGTTTTAGCTGCATTCCCAAAAGACCTAATAAAGTTTTTAACTTTACGAGTATTGGCTCTATGCACAGCAATAGTTTGAGTAGAAAGAGTTAGTAATATCTCCATTTCGTATCCACCAGTAGTTTCTAAAACGCATAATGCCAGAACTAAGCTCTTTTTTGTAATCCTTGATAAAATCAGCTATTCCATTAGAGTTGTTATCATATTCTTTAGTTTCTTTTGTTCCATGAATAGCAACAACAAAATTGAATTTTCCTATATCAAGACCGATAAAATTACTATATAATAGCATAATACCTCGAAGGCTTTTAATGTTTACGATTGTAAGCGGGAGTGCAAAGGCATCCCAATCAATTATTCAAACGTCTCGGGGATTTGGGCTAGAGTACCAGGATCCATACGATCTTAAAACCAATTGCTTCACGGTCGCTCACGCCTGCACTGCGATAGTCATTTATGTTATTAATGACTATCGCTGCAACACACCCCCTTATAAGTAAATATAAATCATTATTTACATTTACTTCAATATCTATTATATCATACTTTTAACTTACAATTGCTTCGTCGACCTATGGTCTTCCTCGCAATGACGTTGACCACATACGACTTTTAAAGTACACTATCTAAAACCGCTTCCTCTTCTAACTTTCGACAGTTGTGGGCTGAGGTGCTTTGTTACACTTTAAGTCGAATACATGACGGTATTTACTTTTTTCTGTCAAGTATTATTTTTTTCTTGCATTTTCTGGTAGTTCCATACATGACTTAAAACATCTAATATGATGACTTGAAAACACCTAATATGCTAAATAATAAAATATTACATAACCAATTAATATCAAGACGTTCTTTTCTCATAGGTTCAGGAAAACTGACCTTATTTTCATTGTTGGCTGGAAAAATGTTTTACATGCAGTTGTTTGAAAGTGATAAATATCGTACTTTATCTGATAAAAATCGTATAAGTTTTATTCTAGTTCCACCCTTCAGGGGACAAATTTATGATGTTAAAGGTAATGTTTTGGCTACAAACAAAACTTGTTTTAGGTTATTGCTTGATATGCATGATGGCAATGATTACAAACAGGAATTAATTCTAGTAGCAAATATCTTGCAACTAACTGAAGAAAAACAAAATTACATTAATCAGAAAATAAAAAAAGCCAATAGACGTATTCCTTTACCTATACTAGATAATCTTAGCTGGCAACAAATGTCACTCATTGAAGAACAAAAGTTAAATTTAACTTCTATTTTTGTAGATGTCGGTTATGTAAGATTTTACCATTTTTCGGAAGCAACTTGTCATGTGATAGGGTATACTGGACAGATTAATGAGCAAGAAAAACAAGATTTAGAAATTAATAATTTAGGGGATTTTAATATTGGTAAATCTGGTGTAGAAAAATATTATGAAGAAAAATTACGTGGAAAATTTGGTTATAAACAGATAGAAGTAAATGCTTTAGGCAAACAAGTCAGAGAAATCGCCAGTCTTCCAAGTCAGCAAGGAGAGAACTTGCATCTAAATATTGATGTAGAGCTGCAACAAAGAGTGCAGTCTTATTTGAATAAACAAGGTTGTTCGGCTATAGTTATCGACACCACTAATGGTAATGTAGTAGTTCTAGCTATGTCGCCGGTATTTGAAGCCAATAATTTTATAAAATTATCTCAAGATTATTGGCAAAGTTTAATTAATGATCCTTATAAACCGTTGATTAATAAGGCAATACAAAGTACCTACCCACCTGGCTCTATTTTTAAAATTATTACAATTTTAGCTGGTTTAGAGAGTGGAATTAAACCGGATAAAACGGTTAATTGTACTGGAGAATCAGTATTAGGTAGCAATAGTTTCCGGTGTTGGAGTCGTCATGGTCATGGGGTAGTTGATATGTATAATTCCATTAAACATTCTTGTAATTCTTATATGTATGAAATATCTCGCTTAACAGGTCATAAAAGAATATTAGATATGGCAAGAAATTTTGGCTTCGGTACAAAAACTGGTATTGATTTGACTGGAGAATCATCAGGTTTTCTTCCTTCAGAAGAATGGAAAATAAAAAGATTTAACTCTAAATGGACGATTGGTGATACTCTTAATTTATCGATAGGGCAGGGGTTCTTATCAGCTACTCCAATCCAGTTAGCTAGGTTTGTAACAGCAATTGCTAGTAATGGGAAATTGTATAATCCT
Source organism: Candidatus Tisiphia endosymbiont of Hybos culiciformis (assembly GCF_964030975.1). NCBI lineage: Bacteria > Pseudomonadati > Pseudomonadota > Alphaproteobacteria > Rickettsiales > Rickettsiaceae > Candidatus Tisiphia > Candidatus Tisiphia endosymbiont of Hybos culiciformis. Next base: position 1,680,368 of record NZ_CAXIQH010000001.1, on the reverse strand, counting down.
AGAATTGCTAAAGATATATCGGTATTTGATCAGGTCAATATCAATCAAAAATATTTAGATATTTTAAAAGAAGGTATGTATAAAGCAGTTAATACCGAAGGAGGGACTGCCTATTATAGTAGAATTCTGGCAGAAGGGCATCAATTAGCTGGTAAAACAGGTACGGCACAAGTACAAGCAAAAGCTAATATAGATGATGATTTAAGTAGTAAATCAGTTGTTTGGCAAAGGCGTAACCATGCTATATTTGCCGGGTTCGCTCCCTATCAACAACCTCGTTACTCTATTCTAGTCTTTGTCGATCATGGTGGAGGTGGTGGTAGGGCAGCGGCTCCTATAGCTAGCAAAATTATGACTATGGTGCTTGATAAATATGGTTAACCAGGGTTGGCATTTAGCCATTTATCTCAACGAAAAGGATGTCATTCTTAGCAACGGCGGGAATCTAGATACCTGCTTTCGCAGGGATGACAAGTTAAATCTCGCAGGGATGACACAAAACAGGATTGCGTCGTAGTGTTCACGCACTTCTCGCAATGACGCCATGCTGTTTTTTGACTTTTAAATGCCATGTGTAAGGTGAATCTTCTATGGCTAACAACTGCTAGTATTACCAATACTCATTGATAGGCTAGCTGAAACAAATTTTTCTAAATCTCCATCGAGTACACCCTTAGTATCAGACGTCTCATGATTGGTACGTAAATCCTTAACCATCTGATAAGGTTGCAATACATAAGATCTTATTTGATGTCCCCAACCATTCTCAGTTTTGGATGCATTTTGTTCATTAATATCATCGGTACGTTTTTTTACCTCTACTTCATAAAGCCTTGCTTTAAGCATTTTCATAGCCTGTGCTTTGTTCTTATGCTGTGACCTATCATTTTGACACTGTGTTACGATATTAGTAGGTAAGTGGGTAATCCTTACTGCAGAATCAGTAGTGTTTACGTGTTGCCCTCCAGCACCGGAAGATCGGTAAGTATCAATTCTAAGATCTTTTTCATCTATTACAATTGCAATACTATCATCAATTTCTGGGTATACCCAACTGCTAGCAAAGCTAGTCATCCTTTTGCCTGCAGCATTAAAAGGCGATATCCTAACCAATCTATGCACACCAGATTCTGTTCTAAACCAACCATATGCTTGGTAGCCATTAATTTTAATAGTACATGATTTGATTCCTGCTTCTTCACCATTAATAAGATGAATAATCTCGCTTTTAAACCCCTGTCTTTCGGCAAAGCGTAAATACATACGCATCATAATTGATGCCCAGTCGTGACTCTCTGTTCCCCCAGCTCCAGCATTGATTTCTAGAAAACAATTATTACTGTCAAAATCTCCTGAAAATAAGCATTCAGTCTCAAATTTTTCGGCAACAATAGATAGCCTTCCTAATTCTTCTTGAACTTGCCCTAAAACTTGTTGGTCATTTTCGATAAATGCCAACTCCTCAAGTTCTAAACATTCCGTAAGATTAGATTGAAGTTGTTTAAACGAATTAAGCTTAGTTTCTAGAAGTCTTTTTTCTCTCAGAATATTTTGAGCCTTCTCCTGATTATTCCACAGAGCTGGATTTTCTGATATATTTTCTAACTCTACAAGCCTTTTGGTTGCGTTATCAAAATCAAAGTGACCTCCTGAGCAGTCCTAAAGACTGTTCGATTTTTTTTACATAATGTTCAATTTCAGCACGCACTATTAAATTTCCTACTATAAAATGGAATTTTATTATATAACAGATAAGATTATGCCAAAACTCAATAAGGTTTGGAATAATCTTATAGCTAACCCGAATAAGTTCTTGATATCCCAGGCGTAATTGCGAGGAGGCATAAGCCGACTAAGCAATCTAATGAATAGTGGATTGTCACGACCACTATGTGGTCTCGCAATGACGAGAGAACTTTTTCTAATTTTAACATTATATCGAATATACAATGAATAATCAAAAGTTTATCAGAAATTTTTCAATCATCGCCCATATTGATCATGGCAAGTCTACTTTAGCAGATAGATTAATTGAATATTGTGGAGGATTGGTAGCTCGAGAAATGAGTCATCAGGTACTTGACTCAATGGACATAGAAAAAGAACGGGGAATCACTATTAAAGCACAGACTGTTAGATTAATTTACCAAGCTAAAGATGGTAATAGCTATTATCTAAACCTAATGGATACTCCTGGTCATGTGGATTTTTCTTATGAAGTAAGTAGGTCGCTCGCTGCTTGTGAAGGCTCGTTGTTAGTGGTAGATAGTAGCCAGGGTGTTGAGGCACAAACTTTAGCAAATGTTTATCAAGCGATCGATAATAAGCATGAAATTGTTCCAGTGCTTAATAAAATAGACCTACCAGCGGCTGATCCTGATAAAGTTAAGCAACAGATAGAAGACGTAATTGGCATAGATGCAAGCGACGCATTACTAATTTCGGCAAAAAGTGGGATAGGAATAGAGGAGGTGCTTGAAGCAATTGTTAATAGGCTGCCTTGCCCCACAACTAATCAAACAGATGTTTTAAAGGCATTATTGGTTGATAGTTGGTATGATTCTTACCTAGGGGTAGTAATTTTGGTTAGAGTTATCGATGGAACTTTACGTAAAAATATGCGTATTAGGATGATGGCTAGTAATTCTAGTTATAATGTTGAGAATGTTGGGTATTTTACACCTAAGAAACATATATCAGATGTTTTATATCCAGGAGAAATAGGTTTTTTTACTGCTTCAATCAAACAAGTTGTTGACTGTAAAGTTGGTGACACAATAACTGATGAGAAAAGACCTTGCAAGGAACCTTTGCCTGGTTTTAAGCCTCATTTACCGGTAGTATTTTGTGGGTTATATCCTTCAGATGCTTCGCAATTTGAGCATTTAAAAGATTCTTTAGCTAAATTAAGACTTAACGACTCTAGTTTTGAATTTGAAACAGAAAGTTCAACTGCCTTAGGTTTAGGGTTTCGCTGCGGTTTCTTGGGGCTGCTGCATCTTGAAATAGTGCAAGAAAGATTGGAGCGTGAATTTGATCTTGATATGATAACTACTGCTCCTAGTGTGGTTTACAAGATTAATATGCGTGATGGACAACAATTAGAAATACATAATCCGGCTGATTTACCTGTTACTCAAAATATAGAATCAATGTTAGAGCCTTGGGTTAAGGCAACAATATTAGTACCAGATGAGTTTTTAGGTAGTGTTTTATCTTTGTGTACTGATAAAAGAGGAGTGCAAATTGAATTAACTTATGTAGGTGGTCGGGCTATGGTAATTTACCGATTACCGTTAAATGAGATAGTATTCGATTTTTACGATAAGTTAAAAAGTTACACAAAAGGTTATGCTAGCTTTGATTGGGAAATAGATGGTTATGAGGAAAGTGATTTGGTAAAATTATCTATTTTGGTTAATAGCGAGCCAGTTGATGCTTTGTCTACTATAGTACATCGCTCAAGATCAGAATATCGAGGTCGAGAATTGTGTAAACGTCTTAGCGATTTAATCCCAAGGCAATTATTTCAGATTGCTATTCAAGCTGCTATTGGTAGCAGAATAATTGCTAGAGAAACCGTCAAGGCAATGCGTAAAGATGTTTTATCTAAATGCTATGGTGGGGATATAACTCGTAAACGTAAATTATTGGAAAAACAAAAAGCTGGCAAAAAACGTATGCGTAATATTGGTAATGTTGAGATTCCACAATCAGCTTTTATAGCTGCCCTTAGAATCGGAGATGAGTGATATAGCTACCGTGATGGCTTTTTGTCTATAGTGAAACCTATTGAATTAGGTGATACAAACTTTGTGTCATACCTGCGAAAGCAGGTATCTAGATTCCCGCCGCAGCTAGGAATGACAACTTACAATCGTTATGTTCTTTATCACCTAATCCTATGGGCATAACTATATTAGTGAGGAGACGTAAGTCAACGCAATGACGTCGTTTGAAGGCAGCCCGCAATGTACTAAATGTACATAAGGATTCAAGGACGGAAACAACGGTGGAATCGTCCATTAAAGAGAAATGTTCACAGAACCCAAACATGAAAGAACCATTATCGATATATATACACTGGCCATTCTGTTTATCAAAATGTCCGTATTGTGATTTTAATTCTCATGTTTTAGATAAAGTAGACCATGTAATAACCATATGTTTTTATATTTAGCAAATGATAAAATAGAAATATTATTTGCTATGAAGCTGTAATTTTATTATATTTAATTAACTAGGGAGGTTTTTACTAACTAGACTTTAATTTAAAGGCAGCACAAAACATGGTTACTCAATTCCTATCTTCTGAAATGTCTAAAGGCTTTGTTTTAAAACTACTGGCTGTAACTTTAGTTGCTCTTCTTACATCTACCATCACATTTGCATTTACAACAAAAACAAATACTGATTCACTCTCCCATACTGAAATTGTAGCACCTAACTCTCAAAAGATAAAAGAGGAAGAGATAAGTGCAGAGAATCTAGAAGGGGTAGAGGTTATATTTGATTATGAGGGGTACCAAAATAATTTAGCAATGTGCGAATCTTCAAATAATGCCAAAGCCGAAAATGAGTTAGGATTCATAGGTTTATACCAAATGGGTGAAGCAGCTTTAGTAGATGCTGGTTATTATCATGCTAAATCACTTAAACCAGGACAAAAGCTAGGAGAACAATATAATAATGACTGGACTGGCACCTGGACGGGCAAAAATGGTATAAATATAGTTATGCTCATAGGATTAGGTGATAAAGAACATAACGATTGTAAGTTGTCATTCCCGCGAAGGCCGGAATCTAGATACCTGCGTTCGCAAGGTTAACACAAAACAGGATTGCTTCGTCGACCTACGGTCTTTCTTGCAATGACGTTACCCCACTTAAAACCCCTTCCTTTTCGAACTTTCGACAGCTGTAACGTAAAGCCCAACGAAGCAATCCTAATATATCACTTTTATGGATTGTTTCGCCGCCACTAAAGTGGCTCCTCGCTAATAGACGTCTTTACTATGGATAAATACTAATCGAGTTAGCTATAACTGTTCCACATCGTTAGGAGTAGAAACTCCTTGTTGATCAAAACTCTCAGTAGGACTAGTAGCATCTTGCTTATTAATTCTTGCATAATCTTGTGCTTCAGATTCTGACCTTGCCACAATTACCGTTATATTTGTGCTAAGATCAGCATGCAACCTAACCTCTACCACAAATGCACCTGTTGACTTTATCGGTTTCTTAAGAATGATATTTAAATGTGATATTGACTGTGAAGAAGCCTTAGATAAACTTTCGGCAATTTCTTTATTATTCACTGAACCAAATAATCGACCATCATCAGCAGATTGTCTAATAAATACTAATTCTTTACTACTTATAATATTATTAATAGCTTCTGCCTCAGATCTTATTTTTAGGTCTTTTTCCTCAAGATCATGTTTTTGAGTTTCTATGAACTGTTTATTAAGTTCTGTTGCCCTAATTGCTAATTTCCTAGGGATAAGATAATTACGAGCAAAACCCCTTTTTACCTTAAGAATTTCTGCAATTTTCCCTAGCTTTCTTACGGGTTTAATTAAAATAACTTCCATCTTATTCCTCTGCTCAAACTTGAAACACAAAAGGCAATAATGCTAGAATTCTAGCAATTTTTATAGCATTTTTCAGTTTTCTTTGTTTTTTGGCACATACATTGGTGATTCTGCTAGGTAGCATTCTACCACCCTCCGATACAAATTTTATTAACAAGTCAGGGTTCTTGTAATCAATTATTGGAGCATTGGCAATAGAAAGAGGGCAACCTTTACGTTTTCTAAAAAACACCCTTTTATTATTTCTATCAGCCATTCTAGTCATTGACTTAGAGTCAGTAGCGTCATTTTCAAACATTTTAATCTTTTCCAATTTTATTACATTGAGTCTTTATTAATTGTTACATCGACTATTTCTTCATGATCTAAACTTTTGCTTCTTAGAATAGGTGAAGGTTCAGCACTTATTGAATCAACATTTATATTAATAAACCTAATAATATTTTCACTTAGCTTCATTTTCCTTTCTATTTCAGTTATTACTGAAAAATCAGTTTTAAGCCCCATAAAAACATAATGCCCTTTTTTGTTATTACCAATCTTATAGGCTAAACTTCTTAAACCCCAATATTCAGTTTTAACAACTTCACCATTACTATTTTCAACAATTTTAGCAAAATCATCGGTAATTTTATCTACATCAGCAGACGAAATATCTTGCCGTATGATAAAAACTGATTCGTAAAAAGCCATATATAAGAATCTCCAGCTACAAAATAAAGTCATTTATAACAATAAAAAATATTTAATTCAAGTGTTATCTTTACTATAAGGCATAAATTAATGAATCTACTAAAAATATCTTTGATGATTGTATTTGATAGTTGCATAATTACAACCGTTTTGTACGGACTGTAAACAAATAATTAAATTAGTAGACTTATGTTAATAAATTTAGTAGAAATTTATTAATTAATTCGATAATATTGCACTTTAAAAAGTTAAGTTTAATATCATTACAATAATTTACAATAATGTAACATTAGACTCTTGCATAACTAAAGGATACTCTTTTGCTTTAGAATTGGTTTCACAAAACTTTGGAGATTGACGCGTTTTACTTAATATTTCTGTATACGTAGTTTTAGACCCACCTTTTGTTTATGCTCCAATTTTTCAAATCATTTGGATATACAAGACAAGAATTTAGTTACGCCTAAAGTCTTCATTTAATTAAGTATTTAGAATGTTTGATAAATTACCACCTAGAATTCTTATTATAGAATCAACTAAAAGCGTCAACGCTTCTTTGTCTAACGTTATAGAGAGAGCGTGGTTTAATCTTATTAGGGCTAATACAGTAGAAAAAGCAATAGTTCTTTCTAATATTAACCGCCCTGATATAATTATTATTGATTCGATAGTACAAGATAAAGTTGCTACAGAGATAGCAGCTAAAATAAGAGAAATTGACGATTTAGCGAGAGTGCCAATAGTTTTTTTGTTACACCCCGGAGAGTCTCCGTCTGATTACACTTTAGAAGATAGCAACTTTGTTGCTTCTCTCATTAAGCCATTTACGTCAGATCAGTTAATGCTCTTAATAAGATCTTTATTAAGACGCTCTAATTTAATTCTACAAGATAAAGTTATAAAATATAAAGAAGTAAGTATGGATCTTACCACTTATAAAGTAACTAATAACGGCAGGATAGTTCGTTTAGGACCAACAGAATTTAAGATTTTACAACTTTTCATAAAATCACCTAAAGTAATATTTTCCCGTCAAGATATTGTAGACAAAGTGTGGGGTAAGGGTGCGATTATTGACCTACGTACTATTGATGTACATATAAATAGAATAAGAGCATCTCTAAAAAACAAAGAATCTGAAATATTTATAAGAACTGTGCGTTCCACAGGATATTGTCTTGATTTACCAGATATTCAGGATTAAAGTAAGAATTACCTGTTATTAATCAAACAAATACCTATTCAGAAGCCTCTCATGTAGTTTTTTCAAATAATATACAACTTGCAATTTCAAAAATTTGCTGTAATGTTCTGAAACATTAGTGTCTAAAGTACAAAATATCCAACCAATTAGTAAGTTGTTATGAAACCAGATAAAATTCAAAATACCCTCATTATACCATTATACATTATTGTATTAATTATTGCAATACCGATGTTAAGTGAAACTATTTATACCCCCTCACTTCCTAGCTTAGCCAAGGATTTAGCAATTAGTGCTAATTTAGCTGAATACACACTCACTATTTATTTGTTTGGTTTTGCTGTTGGTGTTTTAATATGGGGCAACTTATCTGATTCTTATGGGCGTAAGCCTTGTCTACTCGCAGGATTTTTGGTTTACGCCTTATCGTGCTGCATTTGTTATCTAGCAGATAATATAAATATGTTATTGGCTGCAAGATTTATGCAAGCTGTTGGTGCTAGTGTTGGTTCGGTATTAGGGACGGCCATAGCTAGAGATGCAGTAGAACCGAAAGATCGTGGCAGAGTATTCTCAACTATAGGTATTGCTATGGCTTTTGCGCCTGCTATAGGACCAGTTATAGGTAGTTTTGTAGTAAAATTTTATCATTGGTCAGCTGTATTTCTTGTACTAATCGTAATAGCAATATTCATTATGGTGTTAATATCAGTTAAACTTCCAGAAACTAACCAAAATCTAAAGGCAAAACGCTCGGCTATTATATTGTATAAAGAATGTTTTAATAAAATGGTCAGAGATCTAAGGTTACTCGGTTTTGTATTTTTAATTGGAGCACTAAATGGTATTACATTTGGTTATTTTGCTGAAGCACCTTTTTATTTTATCTCAGGGCTAAATATTGCAACTTCGTCATTTGGTATGATAGCACTATTTTTGTGTATTCCCTCAATTTTAGGTGGGCTTATATCTAAAAAGATGCACAAACTGCAAAGAACCTCTGACCATATTATTTCCGTAGGCGTTAAACTTATGTGCCTAGGCTCTGTGCTATTCTTTTTATCTAGCTATTTTAGTTTAATTAATAAAGATAATGTAACAGTATCTGTATTACAAACTTTATTATGGATGGGTATGATTGGTATTGGTGGCATGATGGTAATGCCCAATTGCTTAGGTCAGGCTTTAGAAAATTATGGTAAATTTACTGGTACTGCTGCCTCGCTTTCTGGTTTTATGTATTATGTAATTATTGCAGGTTTTACAATGTTAATGGGATATATGCATGACGGAACATTGATACAATTACCATTATTCATAATGATCATTGCAATTAGCATGATGTTAGTGTTTTATCTTACCATTAACAAGAAGTAAATAGGGTGCATCTATTGAATAACTCACCTTATGCATGGTATTAGACACTGTTAACAAAGCTTTGTTAACAGTGTCTAAAAGTCATAGGAAAAATAGCCAGGCGTCATTGCAAGGGGTCACTTTGGTGGCGACGAAGCAATCTAATGAATGTAGATTGCCATAACCAACGTGGTAATAATTTAAAAGTTTTTGCTTGACCAATAGGGCAATATATGTCAAAAGAATAATACATCCATAAAACCTAGAACTTCTTTTAAAACTAGGCCGCTATAGCTTAGAGGTAGAGCACATCATTGGTAATGATGAGGTCGCAGGTTCAATTCCTGCTAGCGGCACCATACATCTGAGGTTTTGTAACTTCACTAAACCATTTTTATTTTGGTTTCCCACCAAAAGTCCCCAAATTTGACCTACAAAACAGTCTATTTTTAACCGTTTTTCACGGGGGGAAAGTATGACAGAATCGTTAATTTTCCCTGAGAATTTAGTTGAAAATACTGATGCTATTTTCTATAACATAGCCGGTAATTTCACCCCACCTGAATGGCGGAGCCTTACCAATAATTATGGTAAACAATTAAGTAAGACTTCTCGTCAACTTCTATAGTGAAACCTATTGAATTAGGTGATACAAACTTTGTGTTAACCTTGCGAAAGCAGGTATCTAGATTCCAGCCTTCGCGGGAATGACATCTTACAATCGTTATGTTCTTTATCACCTAATCCTATGAGCATAACTATAGAAGCAGTTGAAGAAGATTGCAATAAGATCACTCTCAAACCAGCTAGTGCCTTTATTGGGCATTGGATTAAGGATAAATACAGCAAAGATATGTACTGTGGCATGGAAAAAATAAGCAATCCCGCAAAAATAATGAAAACGGCTATTAGTGGAGCGTAAAAATCTGTTATATTTATAGATATAAGCTAATTTGGAATAACTAAATATAAAAAATTTAATAATAATACAAATAATAGAAAATAAACTATTGACAGCAATCTTTAGTTGAGATATGCTGCGAAATATAGGGGGGTGTTTTCAATTAATTAATTGCTAAAAAGCCTGGAAATCAGGTGTAATAAAGGGGATTACAAGGAATATTTATATGATTAAATATTATGGTTTGTTTGAAAAATATTTAGCAAAGATATCATCTAGGAGACTGTTGGAGATGGCTAATTAATTATATTTTGAGCTATTTTTCGACGAGAATAAATAGGATTTTTGAAGGAATAGTGTACCTATTTCCAGAGAATCTTATAATTTGTAGCAAAAAAGACTTTATTCACCCATTAAATAAGCTTTGTTAACAGTGTCTAGATTACAACAAGCTAATGAAATAGCAGAAAAAGTAGGCTTTTCACCATTTGCTATTGGTAGGAAATATTTACGGGAAGAGATGATAACTAAAGTAAGAAATTTGCTAGGTACGTGTCGAATAGATGCCGAGAAATGTCAGCGTGGTATTAATGGTCTCTATGAGTTTGACGCTACTATAGTTATGCCTATAGGATTAGGTGATAAAGAACATAACTATTGTAAGTTGTCATTCTTAGCAACGGCGGGAATCTAGATACCTGCTTTCGCAAGGTTAACACAAAGTTTGTATCACCTAATTCAATAGGTTTCACTATATCAGTAACTTTTTGCCTGAGATTTATGATAATATCAACTGGGATGAATGTTTTAAACTATTTTTTGAGCTGAGAGGGACTCCAAGTTCAATCCTTAAGAATGAGCAAGAAGTATTACAAATCAGACAACAACGTAAGATGATGCAAATGCAACAATTACAACAGCAGCAACAGACACAAGGGTAAGAAGAATAAATGAAACTATTAATTAACTCTTCATCCCCAGCAAATTTACTAACAAAAGAGCAATTAAAATCAATTTATTGCAAGCTTTTTAGCGGAAAAGATGGTAAAATAATATTAGAGGATTTAGCTCAAATGAGTGGTATATATCGCAGCAATTTTGTTAGGCAAGAAAGTGATTACACTGCCTTCCTTGAAGGCTACCTAAGCGTTGTTTCTATATATCTGCTCGCAGGTTTCAGAAGATGATGGAGTTAATAATATCGATGGTGCTAAAATAGAGTAGTTTTTTATAATGAGGATAAGTTATGAGCAGTAAACCGCTGATGTCGTTGGACTACGCAATTAAATTTTTACTGAAAAATAAAGGTGACTATGAGATAGTCGAGGGCTTTATTTCGGCGATACTTAGAGATGTCGGTGGCTATCCAGCAGTAAAAATCATTGCCTTGCTTGAAAGTGAAAGTAATAAAGAAAGTGCAGAACTAAAGAAAAGCATTGCTGACGTTATTGTTGAAGACCATCAAGGTCATAAATATATTGTTGAAATAGATCGCACATATACTAGCCTCTTTCTCCACAAAGCTTGTTTTAATACTAGTCGGTTGATTGTTGATAGTATTTATGCTAGTCAAGATTATACTAGCATAAAGAAAATATTTCATATCAACTTAATATATTTTGCTTATGCAGGGATGAAATCGCCTTTATGTCATGGTAAGACTATTTTTAGAGAAATCGATAGAGAACATCCTTTAGATGTACATCTTGCCGATAAGGAGGGTAAGGTAGTGGATATTCATAATGTATTTCCAGAATATTTTATTATTTCTGTACCACTTTTTGACGATATTATAAAAAAGGAAATGGATGAATGGTTGTATTTTGCTAAACATGCTGAAGTTAGAGATGATTTTAAATCACCTTATATGAAGAAAGTAGCTGAACGACTTAGCATCCTAAAAATGACTGATAAAGAACGTATAGAGTATAATAGATATGTCAATGAATCCTTAAAACAACGTGATTATATAGTTTCAGCTGAGCAAAAAGGTAGAGAAGAAGGTAGGGAAGAAGGTAGGGAAGAAGGTAGGGAAGAAGGTCTTGAAATAGGTGAAGAAAAAAGAGCTATAGCTATGGCAAAGAAAATGTTGGCTAAAAGAAAGCCAATAGATGAAATCATTGAATTTACCGGACTAACCATTGAAGAAATAAAAAAGTTAAAAAAAGAACTAGAAAATTCAAAAGAAGAATAACCTATGAGCAAAGAAGTAACTGCTAATAACTATGAAACTAGCCCTACTTCCTCTGGTAATGATTGGCTAACTAATATGCCTGAGGAAATACGTAAAGCTGAGTCACTGGGCAAATTCAAAGATGTATCATCTTTAGCTCAGAGCTATTTGGAAGCAGAGAAAAGCTTGAATCAGCGAGTTGCTGTGCCAAAAGATGACAGCTCTGATGAAGAGTGGCATAAATTCTATAGTCGCTTGGGACTGCCTGAAGATAAGAGATATACTGATAAACGCTCCAAAGAAGATGAAGAGTATTTAGCTCGTTATGAGGACATGTTTTACCAAAGCGGATTATCTAAAAGGCAAGGTGAGAAGCTACTTAATTCTCTATATGGTTTTTCGCAGGATTTGCAGAAACAGCAACAAAATGATATTGAGCAAACACGTCACTCTCACATTGGTTGGCTGAAAGACAATTATGGTGAAGGTTTTGACAGTAAAATGACAGTGATGCAGGCAGCCTTATCTAAGTTTGGCACTAAAGAACTGGCTAAATTAATTGAAGATTCACATTACTCACCAGCTTTAGTTGATTTATTAGTTAAAGTCGGTGAAACCTTAAAATCCGACTCGTTAGTAACTGGTAAAGAGATACCAGCAATTAACAGTAGGGATGGGGCATTAGCAGAGATAGAAAAACTTGAATCTAACCCCGAGTTTGTGGTAAAATTAAAGAGTAAAGATCATACGGGACATGAGCAAGCTGTTAAACGTAGGGAACAATTGTACAAAATCGCTTATGATAAGAAACAATAGACTTTTTGCATAAGTCAATCTAGTTGGTGATTTTGTCGTCGAAACTCGCCTCCGCTCCTCACGTACGTCTATGTACGCTGCGGTACTCGGTTTCGTTTCTCCTAAAAATCCCTCAACTATTTTTGACTTATGCAAAAAGTCTAGGGCGTGTCATCAAATGAGTTGACATAGTGATATAAATCATTAAGTTTATAAAAAACTAAAGGGAAAGTTGAAATGCGTCGGTATGCTTTAAGAGATGAGCAATGGGAGAGGATAAAGGATATACTACCTGGAAAAGAAGGAGATGTAGGAGTAACAGCTAAGGACAATCGTCTTTTTGTAGAGGCGGTACTATATAGATATAGAGCAGGAATAGCTTGGAGAGATTTGCCTGAGAGATTTGGGGATTTTAGGGTAATTCATACAAGACATACAAGATGGAGTCAGAGAGGAGTTTGGCAGAAGGTATTTGAGTTACTTGCAGCTGATGCAGACAATGAGTATGCGATGATCGATTCTACAATAGTGCGTGCACATCAACATAGTGCTGGTGCAAAAAAAAAGTCATAACAACTGATCAAGCTATTGGTCGCAGCAAGGGTGGTTTGTCAACTAAAATACATGCAACTGTCGATGGGCTTGGTAACCCGACTGGCTTTCATTTAACAGCAGGACAAGTACATGATTTGCAAGGGAGTGATGCACTAATGGAAAGACTAACACAAGGATTGCATGTACTTGCAGATAAGGCTTATGATGCATATGAGCGGGTAAGGAACAGGCTAAAAGAAAAAGGTTGTGTGGCTGTAATGCCATCAAGGAAGAATCGCAAAATTCCAATAGAATTGGATACAGAGCTTTATAAGGCACGGCACTTAATTGAAAGTTTTTTTGCTAAGCTTAAACAATATAGTGAAACCTATTGAATTAGGTGATACAAACTTTGTGTCATACCTGCGAAAGCAGGTATCTAGATTCCCGCCTTCGCGGGAATGACAACTTACAATCGTTATGTTCTTTATCACCTAATCCTATGAGCATAACTATATAGGGCGATTGCCACACGCTATGATAAAACGGCTCAAAACTTTTTGGGGGCGATTCATCTTGCTGCTTCTGTAATTTTGTTGAATTGATGACACGCCCTAGACAAAAGGTACCACCTTATACGGTTCAAGAAATTAGACGTTTTGTAAAGTTGATTTTTTCAAGCTTATTTACGACAACAAAGGAAGCATTCTTAAGCCTATCCTTATGGCGAAGACGACACCAAGCCAGAGCAAAAGATTGTCACTTTAAAGATAAAGAAAGAACCCGTGTACTGTATGCATAAAGTTTACGACTGTAGTACTAGGCTGTGAACAAAATTTAAATGAAGAATCTTAAATGAAAATAGCTACTTGGAATATTAATTCTATAAGAACGAGACTACAACATTTACGTGACTTTCTAACGGACGTAGATCCCGACATTGTTTTGTTACAAGAAATCAAGTGTGAAACTGAGAAATTTCCTTTTGATGAATTATCGAACTTAGCTTATAATGTCTATGTGCATGGTCAGAAATCCTATAATGGTGTTGCTATTTTATCAAAATTTCCAGCTGATGAAGTGATAAAAGATTTTCCGGCGATTAACTGTACTGGGCAAGCACGAATGATAGAAATCACTGTACAAACTCCAATAGGTTTTTGTAGTATTACTTCATTATATGCCCCTAACGGCTCATTGGTAGGTAGTGATAAATTTGAGATGAAATTAGGATTTTATGACGGTTTAATTAATTACTTACAATCCAAGAAATCTCCTGATACTAAGATAATAGTTGGAGGGGACTTTAATATTGCTCCTTTTGATATTGATGTATACTCAGCAAAAGAGTTACAAAATACCACTTGTTTTACTAATGAAGAAAAACAACGATTGAGAATTATTTTAAATTCTGGTTTTGAGGATTTATATAGATTAGCAAATCCCACTAAGCAAGAATTCTCTTGGTGGGATTATAGAGCAGGTTGTTTTGAACAAAATAAAGGTATGCGTATTGATATGATACTTGCCTCGAGCAATGTTGCAGATTATTTAGATAACTGCTACATGTGTTACAATTTGCGAGCTAAAGTTAAACCTTCTGATCACATACCAGTTGTTGCCGTTATTTAGTTATTCACCTTGACGTATGGCATTTAAAAGTCACAGGGGAAACAGCACAGCGTCTTGCGAGGAACCGCTTTGGGTGGGGGGCGACGAAGCAATCCTGTTTTGTGTTATACGCCTGCGAGGTTTAACTTGTCATACCTGCGAAAGCAGGTATCTATAGTGAAACCTATTGAATTAGGTGATACAAACTTTGTGTCATACCTGCGAAAGCAGGTATCTAGATTCCCGCCTTCGCGGGAATGACAACTTACAATCGTTATGTTCTTTATCACCTAATCCTATGAGCATAACTATAGTCGCTCCGTCAAAAAGGCTGTAGGTATGAGAGGTAATGCATGTTTGCGGTTAAAAATCACATCAAAATCCATAAGATTTTCACCTTATTTTGTCAAAAACCTTATGGATTTACAAAGTTTTTATAACCTAATCACAGTACCAAGCTTGTCATCCCTGCGAAGGCAGGGATCTAAAATAGTGGACAAAAAGCCCTGAGATATTATAGATTCCTGCCTACGCAGGAATGACATCCTTTTTGTTTAAACATAGCAGATGTTGTATCTTTAGACTTTTGACGGGGGCTATCTAGATTCCCACCTACGCGGGAATGACAACTTACAACGCGGGAATGGCAACTTACAATTGCCACGATCACTCGCGTGGTTTCGCAATGACGCCCTGTATTTCCTGCAATTTTTAAATTGCCGTGTGATTATGCGTAAAGTGAGTTAGTCAGGCTGTAAAGGTTTCTTAAGTTGCTATGAACAAAATATGGGAGCTATTATAATTCAGATAAATTTCTACTATCTTTTCGTCATTTTATTATTATACTACGAGTTATGATTATAATGAACTATAATAGCCATATATGAATCAACATATTGCAAATTCTTCTGATTCACTTGATGAAAAGCGTAATAATGCCCGTCAAGGGGGAGGGGAAGAAAGAATTGCCGTACAACATAAGAAAGGTAAGCTTACTGCCAGAGAGAGAATAGAGTTATTGCTAGATCCTGAGAGTTTTGAAGAAACAGGAATGTTTGTTGAGCATAGATGTAGTAATTTTGGAATGGAAGAAAAAAAATTCCTAGGAGATGCAGTAATAACTGGACATGGCACCATAAATGGTAGGTTAGTTTTTGTATATAGCCAAGATTTTACGGTATTCGGTGGATCCCTTGGTGAGTATCATGCTAAAAAAATATGTTCTATACTCGATTCTGCTCTGGCGGTAGGAGCCCCAGTTATTGGGATAAATGATTCGGGAGGAGCAAGAATCCAGGAAGGAGTCGATGCTCTCGCTGGTTATGGTGAATTATTCCAACGCAATGTAATTGCTTCCGGTATTATTCCGCAAATCACCTTAATTATGGGGCCTTGTGCTGGAGGGGCTGTTTATTCTCCTGCCTTAACAGATTTCATATTCATGGTGCGAAACACTTCTTATATGTTTGTAACAGGACCGGATGTAGTTAAAACTGTTACAGGTGAAGAAGTAAGCCAAGAACAGCTTGGCGGGGCAAAGATGCATACTACCAAGAGTGGTGTTGCTGACTTTGCTTTTAAAAATGATATAGAAGCACTCCTAGAAACTAGAAGATTTTTTAATTTTTTACCTCTATCAAATCGTAGTCCACTATCATATCGTCACACCGAAGATCCAGCTGATCGAGTTGATATGTCTCTAAATACCTTAGTCCCAAGTATTCCAAACAAAGCTTACGATATGAAAGAATTAATTGAACGTATTGTGGATGAAGGAGAATTTTTTGAGTTGCAACCAGATTTTGCTAGAAACGTTATAATCGGTTTTGGTTATATGGAAGGAAGATCTACAGGATTTGTTGCAAATCAACCATTACATTTAGCTGGCTGTTTGGATATTAACGCATCAAGAAAGGCAGCAAGATTTGTACGTTTTTGTGATGCATTTAATATTCCGATAGTAACTTTAGTTGATGTACCGGGCTTTTTACCTGGTATTTCCCAAGAGCATAACGGGATTATCAAACATGGAGCAAAATTATTGTATGCATACGCTGAAGCAACTGTACCGAAAATTACCATAATTACCAGGAAAGCTTATGGTGGGGCTTATATAGTAATGAATTCAAAGCATCTTCGTGGTGACGTGAATTACGCGTGGTTCAATTCAGAAATTGCGGTACTTGGAGCTGAAGGGGCTGCTGAAATAATATTTAAAGAAGAATGTAAAGATCCAGAATCAAAAAAACGGAAGATTCAGGAGTATAAAGATACTGTTACTTCTCCTTTCGTTGCAGCATCTAGAGGGTATCTAGATGATATTATCAAACCTCAGAATACTAGATGGCGTATATGTAAAGCACTAAACTTTCTTCAAAACAAGAAAGTACAGTTACCATGGAAGAAACATGACAACTTGCCACTTTAGCGTACTCTTCTACTTTAAAAAATTGACCAAGAATGCAAATGGTGAACAAGTACAGGATTAGTAGGAGATGCATATACTCAAATGACCTGGAGAATTGGATTTGAAAATGAGGGAATAGCACACGCAGCTGTCGAAAGTTAGAAGGGGAAGCGGGTTTAGATAGTACACTTTAAAAGTCGTATGTGGTCAACGTCATTGTGAGGAGCCACTTTAGTGGTGACGAAGCAATCCAAAAAAGCGACCAGAAATGGATTGCTTCGTCGGCTTACGCCTCCTCGCAATGACGCCAGTTATTTTTCTGCAACTTTTAAACTGCTATGATGACCTCTAAACCCGCTCTACCTTCTAACTTTCGACAGTTGTGACTAAAGTGGTTCTTAGGTACACACCTTATTAATTCTGTGTGTATCTCATAGCTGTGAATAAGATACACACAAAAATTAGTGAAATTATTTTTAATTATCTATTAGTGGGGGGCAGAACATCTGGTATAATGCCTAATATTATATTTAAGTACGAGACTTTATGACTAAACCGTTATTTGATAAAATTCTAATCGCCAATCGTGGTGAAATAGCTTTGAGAATAATGCGAACACTAAAAAAGATGGGTATTACATCAGTTGCAGTATATTCGGAAACCGATACCCATTCAATGCATGTACAATATGCTGATGAAGCTTATTATATCGGCAATTCTCCTGCCACTGAAAGTTATTTGTCAATTAAAAATATTATAAATGCTATTAGAGCGAGTGGTGCTGGGGCGGTACATCCAGGATATGGGTTTCTATCGGAAAATTCAAATTTCGCAAATATTCTAAAAAGGGAAGGAGTGACCTTAATAGGTCCAAATGCTTCTGCCATTAAGAAAATGGGCGATAAAATTGAAGCAAAGAAAATCGCTTTGGAAGCAGGAGTTAGCACAGTTCCTGGCTATATGGGTACTATCAGCAATATAAATCAGGCAATAGAAATTGCAGAGGGAATAGGTTTCCCTGTTATAGTTAAGGCAACAGCTGGTGGCGGTGGACGCGGAATGAGAGTGGTGAGGAACTCTGAAGAAATGGCTAATGCCTTTGAATCAGCTAAGCTTGAGGCAGTAAATAATTTTAGTGATGGTAGATTATTCATTGAAAAATTAATTAAGTCCCCAAGGCATATTGAAATACAATTATTAGCTGATCAGTATGGTAATAGTGTTTGTCTAGGTGAGCGAGAATGTTCAATTCAACGCTATCATCAAAAAGTGATCGAAGAAGCCCCAAGCTCCTTTATTACTGAGGAAATACGACAAAAAATGTATCAGGAGACCGTAGCTTTATCTAGTAAAGTAGGTTATTACTCTGCCGGTACAGTTGAGTTTATAGTTGATTTAGATAAGAATTTTTATTTTCTTGAAATGAATACTAGGTTGCAAGTTGAGCATCCAGTGACGGAGCTAATTACTGGTATTGATATAGTAGAAGAGATGATAAAAATTGCTGCTGGTGAGAAATTATCATTTTCCCAAGAAGATATAAAGTTAAAGGGTCACGCATTTGAATCTAGAATTTGTGCAGAAAATCCAATGCGTGGATTTTTGCCGTCTGGTGGTAGAATTACTGAATATTCAGAACCCCCAAAAAATGCTAATATCCGTGTGGATACTGGTTTCGGACTTGGAGGGGAAGTCAGTATGTTTTATGATTCAATGATTGCAAAACTTTGTACTTATGGAGAAACTAGAAAACAAGCTATTGAAGTTATGCGTTCTGCTTTAAGCTCTTATATAATACAAGGTATTTCCCATAATATTAGTTTTCTAGAAGCGGTAATATCACATCCTCGTTTTATAGCAGGTGATATAAATACCGCGTTTATAGAAGAGGAATATCCAGATGGTTTTTCTGGGGCAAGCTTAACATCTGAAATTACTAAAATATTCCTTGCTACAACCATTTTTATTTATATGGCTGAGCAGAAACGGGCATCGTTAATTTCTGGTCAAATAATCGATCAAACTAATAAAATTGGTACTAGATGGGTTGTATCAATTGATGATAAGCTATTCTCAGTGTTAATTAAATCAGTAGATTATGGTTATAACATAAGACAAGAAAATGATAGAATCTACATACGCAGTAATTGGACTTTAGGTAGTAGGCTTTTTCCCTGTATTGTAAATGGTAGAAAAGCCAATGTAAAAATTGAAAATATCGTAACAGGTTATATGTTATCGCATTCAGGCATTACTGTGAAAGCTTATGTCCGCTCTCCAAGAACGTCTGAACTAGAAGCGTTAATGATTACCAAAAATATCCAAGAAGAGCAAACAGAGATGCAAGCTCCTCTTGCAGGGCAAATCATTGCAATTAAGGTTCAAGAAGGTAGTGAGATAATTGTTGGTCAAGAAATTATGGTTTTAACTGCTATGAAAATGGAAAATATACTTGTTGCTGAGCGTAATGGAAAAATTGCTAAAATCCTAGTTAATGAAAAGGAGCAGGTGGTTAGTGGTCAAGTATTACTAGAGTTTGCTTAGGTTGAAAATGTTGCATCACTTTTATCGAGATCTTAAAAAATATTGTGATAGTGGTAAATTACTATTTGTTCTAATAATTGTAGCCGTCATATTGGCTTGCTCAACTTATTATGTGATTTCAATTGAGCCAAAGTCTCTTGGTCCAGACCCAAGTAGAGTTATCGGGCTGATATTAGTAGATCTTACTATATTATTATTTTTAGGTATTTTATTAGCTCGTAAATTTCTACGAGATTTTGTTGATAAAGGAGAGGGGGAAAAGTCCTCGAAATTGCAAAATCGTATCATCATTGCCTTTAGTTTGGTTGCTACAATCCCAACTATTGTTGTTTCAGTATTTTCAGCATATTTTTTTAATTTTGGCATTCAGTCTTGGTTTGATAAAAAGATTTCTGCGGTGCTTGATCAATCGATAATAGTAGCAGAATCTTATATCAATGAGCATAAACTGCAATTGCGAGAAACAGCGTTATCTGTCGCTTATGATTTAAGTGAAATGTATTATGACTTAATACATAACCCCATTTTATTTAATGAAACATTAAATTCTGAAGCTGAGATGCGTTCTCTTGATGAAGTTATAGTTTTACATAAACCTACTAATACTGTTATTGCTAACACCTTCCTAAGTTTTGCAATTTCATTTGCTACTATTCCAGCTCATTTAATGAAAAGAGCTGAAATAGGAGAGATTGTTGAGATAAAATCTGATCCAACAAAGATTCGAATGCTTATAAAACTTAAGGAGCAGAATGATGTATATTTGTTGGTAGGTAGATTGATTGATGCTAAAATTACCGATCATATTAATAAAACTAATGGAGCAGCTGAAGAATATTATCGTCTTAAAAAACATATATCCAGTATGCAGATCAAATTTTCTATAGTATTTATTTTTATTGCTTTATTACTACTGTTAGCTGCAATAAGTTGGGGGATGATCTTTGCTATAAAAATAGTAACTCCTATTCGAAAATTAGTGATTGCTGCTGAAAAAGTTAAAGATGGCGACTTAACTATCCAGGTGCCAGAAGACGTTATTAATAAAAATGAAATAAGCGTTTTATCCTCAGCTTTTAATAGGATGATTAAACAAATTGATCGTCAACAAAGAGATTTAGTTATAGCTCAGCGTGCACTTGCTTGGTCTGATGTTGCAAGGAAAGTAGCTCATGAGATTAAGAATCCTTTGACACCCATTCACCTTGCCTCCGAAAGATTGTTGAGGAAATTTAGTAATCAAGTTGAAGATAAAGCGGAGTTTAATAAATATATACAGATGATCGTACGTCACACTGATGATATTAAGAAGATTGTCTCTGAATTTGTTAATTTTGCAAGATTACCAGCTCCAGTATTTATGGATTGTGATTTAGTAATTCTTATAAAAAATATGGTTGAATCACGAAAATTAATTAATGATAAAATATTATATAGGTTTCTTACAAATGATCCGCATATAGATTTTATCTGTGACACAACTCAAATTAATCAAATTATGGTTAATTTATTAAAAAATGCCGAGGAATCTATAGGGCTTACTAAATTGCAACAAGGTGTTATTACTGTTTCTATAACTAAATCTAATCATCAAGTTACTATTACAGTAGATGACAATGGGGTAGGTTTCCAAGCAAATTTAATTGATAGAGCCACAGAAGCTTATATAACAACTAGATCTAAGGGAACTGGTTTAGGGTTAGCTATTATCAAAAAAATAGCACAAGATCATTGTGCAACATTAGAGTTAGCAAACCGGCTAGAAGGTGGGGCTATTATCAACATAACGTTTAATCTTGATGAATTAAAATTAAAGATCAATAATTCGAAGCAGAGTATTCAAATGGATAACAAGTGAAAGTGCAAGATTATAAATTTTATAATGATTTAATATCACAGGTTGTAGTTGAAGAAATTTGGCTATTTGGTTCTAGAGCAAGGAATGATAATCAGGATAGAGCAGATATTGATTTAGCTATAGTATGTCCTAATGCTACCATCAATGATTGGTTAAAATTGCAAGAGATTATTGATAATGCTGACACACTTTTAAAGATAGATTGTATAAGACTTGACGAATTAGATGATTCATCAAACTTAAAATTATCTATAATACGAGAAGGAGTGAAATTATATGAAAGATACTAAAATAGACTTAGGGTTCTCAAAGTTAAGTAGAGCTTTAATCTCTTTAGAAGATATTGCATTTAAGCCTCAGCAAGAAGATCGGAGTAACATAGATGCTAGCATTCAAAGATTTGAATTTACAATAGAACTATTTTGGAAATTATTAAGGGTAATTCTTGAGAGCAAAGGAGTAGCAGTACAGTATCCTAAAGATGTTTTAAGAGAGGCGTTTAAAGGGCATCTGATTGAGCATGAACAAGAATGGCTAAAAATGCTTCTAGATAGAAATGTTACTTCACACACTTATGATGAGCAGTTAGCAGATAAAATTTATAATAATATTAAATCCTACATTCCCATATTAAGAAGTACATTTGATAGGCTGAATTTTCTTAGAGATTCCATCGTTTGACAAAGTGCTATAAAACTGTTAAGCTATTATAAACCACGAACAAGTATGGAGCAACACCAAATTACGTGAATAGGTAAATTCTTAGATAGGAGCAATTTAATTACTAATACTTCAAAAATACTGATTATTAATAATCAGAAAATATTAAATGAATTATGTCAACAATTATTGAATTGTAAAACTATAAGTATTGATACTGAGTTCTTGCGTAAAAATACCTATTTTGCTCAGCTTAGCATAATTCAAATTATGACAAATAGTCACAAAGTGATAATTGACACTTTGTGCGATTTAGATCTTTCGCCTCTTAACGAAATATTTTTGAACGATAAGGTTCTTAAAATAGTTCACGCCCCTAGAGAGGATTTTGAGATATTTTATCATTTATTTAAGAAATTGCCAAAAAATGTTTTTGACATACAAATTGCCGCTGGTATTTGTGATTTTGGTAAACATTTAAGTTATTCGGATATATGTAGCAAAATTTGCTTTGTTCATATTGATAAAACTTATCAAAGGTCTGATTGGTTAAAGCGTCCTATTAGTGCTAATATGTTAGATTATGCTATTAAAGATGTTGAATATTTAGAACCGATTTACAAAATATTACAACCAATAATACAGGATAATAATCTACAAAATGAATATGACGAGCAAATAAAATCTTTGCTTAATATTGAAAATTATATTGTTAATGCCCAAAAGGCTTGGCAAAAAGTCAAATTCCATAATCATTCAGAGTTTTTTATTAATAAAATGAAAATTATGGCAGCTTATCGGGAAGAACAAGCAAGTACCATAGATCTACCAAGGAGACATTTTATTAGTGATGAAGAGTTAGTAAAGATTTGTCAATATTTACCTACCAGTAACCAAGATTTTGAAAATCTTAAATTAAATGGTCGCTATCTTAGTAAGCAAAAATATAGAACTCAATTAGCAGATCTGTGTCTTGCAATACAAGAATTAGGTGAATAATTGCACTTTATTTATGTTAGTTGTAAAATAAAATTGCTATTTTCTCGGCTCTGTCCAGAAAAGTGTGTAAATTTCGAGATAGGTTATATATAAAAATATAACAAAAAAGGAAATTACATGAATAAAAAAACAAATGAATCAATAAAGCAAGCAGTAGATTTATTAATAGATAATGATACAGATGTAAGCACAATACTGAAAGAAGGAGGATTATTAAAAGAATTGACCAAACGCTTGATAGAGAAGGCATTGCAGTCAGAATTGAATAATCATCTAGGCTATGATAAATACAGTCGTGTAGATAATGATAATGCTCGTAATGGTATAACTAGCAAAAAACTGATCTCCGAACATGGAGCGGTTGAGATAGAAGTACCAAGAGATAGGCGTAGTACCTTTGAACCAGCAATACTACCGAAAAGACAAAAACGTTTTGATGGTTTTGATGATAAAGTCTTATCATTATATGCTAAAGGTATGAGTGTATCTGATATTAAGGTTCAATTACAAGAGTTGTATAGTGTTGAAATAAGTGAGAGTTTAATCAGTCAGATCACCGATGATGTAATGGATGATGTAAAAGCTTGGCAGAGTAGACCGTTAGAAGAGATATATCCGATAGTATTTTTTGATTGTTTAGTAGTAAAAGTTAGGCAAGACAAAAGGATAATTAACAAGGCAATATATGTTGCATTAGGGATTGATTTATCTGGTAGAAAAGATATATTGGGATTATGGATCAGTGAAAATGAAGGGGCAAAATTTTGGCTTGGTAATTTTACTGAAATGAAAAATAGAGGATTAAAGGATATACTGATTGCCTGTAGTGATAATCTTACTGGTATGTCTGAGGCGATAGAAGCAGTTTATCCAAAAACAGAACATCAATTATGTATTGTACATCAGATTAGAAATAGTTTAAAATACGTATCATATAAAGATAGGAAGCAGGTGGCTAGCGATTTAAAGCCGATATATACTGCAGCAACGGAAGAACAAGCACATTTAGCTTTAGTATATTTTGAAGAAAAATGGAATAAACAATATCCACAAATTGCCAAATCATGGTATAATCATTGGGATAATTTAATGATTTTTCTAGGATATCCAGAGGCAATTAGAAAGGTAATTTATACCACTAATTCAGTTGAATCTGTTAATAGTCAATTGCGTAAAGTAACAAATAATAAGCGCGTTTTCCCTAGTGATAGTGCTGTTTTTAAAAGTTTATATTTGACAATTGACTATATGACCAAAAAATGGACTATGCCTATTCCCAACTGGAATGAAGCTATGGCTCATTTGATGATCAAATTTGAAGATAGGCTTAACAAAATTTAATGACCTATTTTGGAAATTTACACACTTTTCTGGACAGAGCCATTTTCTCAAAGGTTGACTAAAACAGAAATCTTATATCTTCTGGCTTTATTGCATGGCAATGTTTAGTGTAGTTTTTTTTAAAACCATTTCTGTATTACTGAGCGTAGTAATTGGTTTCCTAGCAGGAAGATACTCTAAAGTTGAGAGAGATAGTATAGCTTCGTTGTTATTCTATTTTATCTCTCCTATTGTTTTTTTTGCTATTCCCGCCAGTACTACTTTAACTTTATCAGCTTTAAGCGTTACTGTAGTTGTTTTTTTCATTGCCAGCTCGTTATCAATATTTTCCTACTATTTTTTTGGACGATATTGGCTTGATCATACACGAAACATTATAGCATTATCTGCAGGTACCGCTAATGGTGGTTATTTTATGCTGCCAATAGCCGCTGCTCTCTTTGATGATTATGTTTTAAGTATCTATATGATGGCAGTCATAGGTGTAAATATTTTTGAATCCTCAGTAGGTTTTTATATTTGTGCTAGGAGTTTTGCCAATAGTAGTGAAAGTATCTTGAAAGTTGTGAAGTTACCAATTTTAAATGCTTTTTTACTTGGTTGTTTATTTAGTTTCACTGGTTTTACTTTACCTGACTTTCTGGATGATTTTATATATAATATGCGAGGGGCATTTTCTATACTTGGTATGGTTATGGTTGGTTTAGCTCTTTCAGCCTTGCAAAAGTTTGAAATAGACATAAAGTTCACTCTTGCCACTTTTCTAGCAAAATTCCTATTTTATCCAATAGGAATTAACATATTTATCCTTTTAGATAGATTTGTTTTAGGATGGTATGATGAAAATTATTACAATGCTTTCAGACTTCTTGCAACTGCTCCTATGGCAGCAAATGTAATTGTTATAGCTAGTTTACAAAAATTCTATCCAGAAAAAGTTGCTACTACAGTATTTCTTTCCCTAATTTTTAGTGTAATATATATACCAGTTATGGTAAGTATATTCTTAAGCGATTTGAATTAATTATTATAGCTAACCCGATTAGCATTTAGCCATAGTAAACTTTTGTCATTGCGAGGAGGTGTAAGCCAACTAAGCAATCTTGTTTTCTGTCATCCCTGCGAAAGCAGGGATATTATAGATTCCCGCCACGCGGGAATGACATAATTACGCGGGAATGACGACTTACAATTGCTCCGTCGCTACTAAAGTAGCTCCTTGCAATGACGTCTGTGAATTTGGTATAATGCTAGTCAAGTTAGCTATAGCACCAATGATATGAAAATATGATACAAAAATTTATCCAAGTTGGACCTTATATTAATTGGTTCGGCTCACAATATATCCCAGCCCATCAGCTTGCTTATCTTGAGTTTGGTAATCCTAATAATAAAAATGTAATAGTATGTGCCCATGGTCTGACTAGGAATGCTCATGATTTTGATAAAATCGCTATGGCATTAAGTGATAATTTTCGAGTAATTGCTATAGATTATCCAGGACGTGGAAATAGTGATTTTTTTAAAAAGAAAGAACATTATAATTATCCAGTATATATAAAAGATACAGTACTTTTTTTAAGGAAGTTAGCTATTAAGAACTGTATTTGGCTTGGTAGTTCAATGGGTGGGATAATTGGTATGGTTCTAGCTAGTAGATATAACAAACTTATCAAAGCAATGATTATAAATGATATAGGTCCTTTTATTCCGTCATCCCCTCTAGTTAAAATTGGTCTATATGCAGGTCAAACTTCATATTTTGTTGATTTAGCTAGTGCCAAGCAACATTTAAAGCTAATATATAGCCAATTTGGTATTAGTAGTGAGGAAGATTGGGATCATCTTACCAAATATAGTTTTATAAAGACTCAAGACGGAAAATATAAAATGAATTATGATCCTGGTATAGTACACGGTATGAGTGCTAATGCAAGTAAGCAAAAAAATGTTGATATGTGGGCTATATGGAATAAAATTATTTGTAAATTATTGGTTATTCATGGAGCTAAGTCTGACATTTTACAACAATCTACTATTGAAAAAATGAAAAGAAACAAAGAGTTTGATCTTTTCACTGTCGATTATGCTGGTCATGTACCTTCATTAATGACCAATGATCAAATTAACTATATAAAATCTTGGCTAGATACTTTTTGACAAGGATATTAATTATGACTATTTCTACTAAAGTACTTATTATAGGCTCAGGCCCTGCTGGTTTAAGTGCAGCAATCTATACAGCTAGGGCGGCACTAAAACCGATATTATTACATGGTATGCAGCCAGGTGGGCAGCTAACCATTACGACAGATGTTGAAAATTATCCAGGTTTTGCTGATCCTGTGCAAGGTCCTTGGCTAATGGAGCAGATGACTCAGCAGGCAAAAAATGTTGGAGCAGAAATTATTTATGATTATGTAGAAAAAGTAGATTTATCAAAAAAACCCTTAGTGGTGACCACTGGTTCTGGTATAATTTACTGGGCGGACAGCGTTATAATATGTACCGGGGCAGAAGCAAAATGGCTTAATATTCCTTCCGAAACACAATTCAAAGGATATGGGGTCTCAGCCTGTGCTACTTGTGATGGTTTCTTTTTCAAGAATCAGCATGTATTAGTTATGGGTGGAGGAAATAGTGCTGTTGAAGAGGCATTATATTTGACTAATCATGCAAGTCAGGTGACTATTGTTCATCGTCGGGATAGTTTTAGAGCTGAGAAAATTTTACAAGAGAGATTATTTAAGAATCCTAAAATATCTGTTATTTGGAATCATAAGCTGATTGAAGTTATTGGTACAGATAACCCTAAATCAGTTACTTCAGCTAGGCTAGAAAATACCCAAACAGGTGAGTTTAGTTCAATTAATTGTACTGGTATATTCGTAGCGATTGGACATATGCCAAATACTAGTTTGTTCAAAGGACAATTAGATATAGATAGTGATAATTATATTATTACTAAACCTAATTCAACGGAAACCAGTATTAGAGGTGTTTTTGCCGCTGGAGATGTGCAAGATAAGATTTTTAGACAAGCAGTTACTGCTGCTGGTACTGGATGTATGGCAGCTTTAGAAGCAGAGAAGTTTTTAAACCATTAGGTCTGTGAATATTTCTCTTTAATGGGTGATCTCGTCGTTGTTTTCGTTCTCGAATCCTCACGTACACTAGAGTACGCTGCGGTTCTGTGGGCAAAAACGTCTATAAATCTCCACATTAAAGAGAAATATTCACAGACCTAAATCTAAGAGTATAAAAAATTATGGCTCGTAGTAAAGCGATTGATAAAACAGATAAATTAACTGGCTCAAATGAATCAGGTGTAGTTATGCCTGTTGCCCGAACTTTACCGGCAAACGTTCAGGCTGAGCAAATGTTAATAGGAGCGATTTTAGTTAACCATGATTACTACAATACTGTTTCAGAATTCCTGAGACCAAACCATTTTTTTGAGCCACTGCATCAAAAGATCTATAATGCTATTGAAGTTATTACAGAAAAAGGCTTAATTGCTACTCCAGTAACGCTTAGAAGCATGTTAGAACGAGATGAATTATTTCAGCAATTAGATGGTAGTGACTATCTCAATAAGCTGGTCACCTTGTCAATGATGGTAATTAATCCTCTAGATTATGGAAAAATAATCTATGATTTAGCAATAAGGCGTAATTTAATTCAGATAGGGGAAGGGGTAGTTAATAATGCTTATGATTCTTCTTTAGAGTATGATTCAAGTCAACAAATAGAACACGCAGAAGGTAAGCTTTATCACCTTGCTAGTGAAGGAGTTAATGAAAAAAGCTTTGTTAAAGTTGCTGTGTCTCTTTCAGAGTCTCTAGCCAGTATTAACAGGGCGATGAAGAATTCCAGTCATGTAATAGGTATTTCTACCGGCTTAATTGATTTGGATAAAAAATTATCCGGTTTTCAGAACTCAGACTTAGTTATAATTGCTGGACGCCCATCAATGGGAAAAACAGCTTTTGCTATAAATCTTGCAGTGAATAGTTGTAAAGCTATACAACTGAAAAATAATGGACAAGAAAAAGAAAGACAATCAGTAGGTTTCTTCTCTCTTGAAATGTCATCTGAGCAGCTTGCTACTCGTATTCTTTCAATGCATACTGAAATTGATTCATCGTCCCTTCAGTCAGGTCATGTGACGGAAGAGAATTACAATCGATTACGCAAAGAAGTTATCTCTCTTTCTGAGCTACCATTTTTTATTGATGATACACCAGCTTTATCCATTGCTGCCATTCGTACTAGGGCTAGAAAAATGAAGCGTAAGCATAATCTTGGTATATTATTTATAGATTATCTTCAGTTAATTAGAGGAATAAACAAGTCAGATAATAGGGTAAATGAAATTTCAGAAATTACTCAAGGATTAAAAGCTATAGCCAAAGAATTAAATATCCCAGTAATTGCTTTATCACAATTATCTAGAGCTGTTGAACTTAGAGAAGACAAAAAGCCGATGTTATCAGACTTACGGGAATCTGGGTCTATTGAACAAGATTCTGATATAGTAATGTTTATCTATCGAGAAGAATACTACTTAACCCGTAAAGAACCTTCGGCGGGTAGCGAAAAACACTCAGAGTGGGTAAATAAGATAAATCAAGTATATAATGTTGCAGATATTATAGTAGCGAAACATCGTAATGGTCCCGTTGGCAATGTTCAGCTTCATTATGATAATCAATATTCAAAATTTGGTAATTTACAGAGAAACTATCAAAGTGTTTAATAAAAAGTTGTTTTAAACAAAATTAGCTGGTTGCTCCGTCAAAAAGGCTGTAAGTATGAGAGGTATAGCACTTAACATATAGGTTCATACATTATTTTAAACGTTCTACAACTTGCCTCAAATACAGAAATACCTTTATCTAATAATTTTCTAATGTTATTTTTTATCGGAAACCAATGATGTTCAATAGGATTTAAATCAGGGGAATAAGGTGGTAAAAATTTTAGTTTGCAGCCAGCTTTTTCAATTAATTCTTTAGCCCTTTTGGATTTATGAAAGCTTGCATTATCAGCAATGACAACCTGTCCAGGCTTTAGCTCCGGCACAAGGCAATTTTCTATATAAGCTTCAAATACCTTACTATCACAGCTCCCAGTAAAGACTAGTGATGCGATTAAACTATTCTGATTTAACGCACCAATAAAACTTGTTCTTTCACTACGTTTTCCCGATTTACTCCCATTACAACGACTTCCTTTCATTGACCATCCATATTCATATGATTCATTATCATTTATGCCCGCTTCATCAAGATAAACACGTTTCTCTTTCGGCACTTTTTCTAATTCACTGAGAAAATCTTGTCGCTTTCCTTCATCTCTTTCTTTATACGCATATGTCTTTTTTTTCGAGTAATGTTGAGTTTCTTTAAAGCTCGGCTGATAGTCATTATACTTGCAACATTATCTAATTCTTTTGCTATTTCTGTAAGCGTTAACGAGTTACCTTTTTCTACTAAATGACGCAACTCCGATAAATCAGGGATTTTATGACCATATCCTTTCTGGTATCCCTCCTTTGACTTTATATCTCCAGTTTGTTTCTTTAATCTAATCCAATCATAGATTATTGACCGACTAATTTTAAAGGTTTCGCATGTAAGTGCTACTTTCTTATATTTCTCATAATGTTCTATAACTCTAGAACGTAAATCGTAACTGTAGGGGGATGCCATATTGCTATTATAAAATTTTTTTATTATTTATCATTATAACTTATTTGAATCCATATGTTAAGTGCTATAATACATATTTGCGGTTAAAAATCACATCAAAATCCATAAGATTTTTACCTATTTTGTCAAAAACCTTATGGATTTACAAAGTTTTTATAACCTAATCACAGTACCAAGCTTGTCATCCCTGCGAAAGCAGGGATCTAAAATAGTGGACAAAAAGCCCTGAGATATTATATAGTGAAACCTATTGAATTAGGTGATACAAACTTTGTGTCATACCTGCGAAAGCAGGTATCTAGATTCCCGCCTTCGCGGGAATGACAACTTACAATCGTTATGTTCTTTATCACCTAATCCTATGAGCATAACTATATCATAAAGCTCAAGGTATAATAGGCACAGCTCTAGCCAATAAAATGGGTATCAGTCGGGCATCAGTATATAAAATACTAAAAGAAGAGCAGCCAATAGGTTTAAGCAAAATATGAATGTACCAGTAATAAGATGACAAAAAAACCAAAACATGATCAGTTATTTAAAAAAATAATGGGCAATGAAATAGCCGCCCAAGAGTTCTTAGAATATTATCTACCGAATGATTTTCAGGAAAAGATAGATTTGTCAAAGATCAAAGTAGAGAAGGAAAGCTATATTGAAGAGAGTCTAAGGCGAAAATATAGTGATATAGTTTATTCGGTAAAAACTAAAAATGATGAGACGGCTTTCATCTATGTGCTGTTGGATCATCAATCAACGGCTGATTATTGGATGGCACTAAGACTCTATAAATACGCATTACTATTATGTGAAAGGCATAAAAAAAATGAGGATAAGTTACCATTAATTTGTCCGATTATCATGTATAACGGCGTAGAAGAATATAATGTTCCAAAAAACTTGTGGGATTTGTTCACTGAACCTGAGCAAGCTAAAAAGCTGATGACCGAGGATTATCAATTGGTGAACTTACAGAGTATGTCGGATGAGGAGATAGTACAGAAGAAACATTTGGGGATGATGGAATATGTGATGAAGTATATCCATATGCGGGATATGATAAAATTATGGGAGCAGTTTTTAGAAAAGTTTAAGTTAGAGATATTAGTTGATAAAGAGAATGGCTATATTTACTTAAGATCGTTTTTATGGTATACTGATACCAAGCTACCTGAAGACAGGCAATCAGAATTAGAACAACTGCTAGCTAAGTATTTATCTGAAGAAGAAAAAGGGAACATTATGAGAACTGTTGCACAAAAATATATAGAAGAGGGTACGCAGTACGGAATCCAAATTGGTAAAGCTGAAGGTAAAGCTGAAGGTAAAGCTGAAGAAAGAGCGGCTGTAGCTAGAAACTTGTTTAAAGTTGGGGTATCAGTTGACATAATTTCTGCGTCTACTGGTTTATCTAAAAAAGAAATAGAAGAGTTAATGGTATAATTATTACAATAATATTAACTTCTTCAAGATATCTAGTAATAACTTTGGTGCATCAGAGGAAAGTTGGTAACATTTTTCAGGTTGTTGAATAGAGTGAAATGATTTTGTTAATGAGTTACTACGAAAACACATTATGCATGCTTTTCAACTTGAACAATAAGTGTGTGGTACTATGATATGTTATAAGCTTAACCGAATGCCATTGATTTTTAAGTAGGGGTACGTTTCTGAGAGAACTCACTCCCATTACTGAAAGTGAGTTACTCGGCAAAAAGAAATAAGTAGCATTAAAATTTTTATCTTGTATACATATCTGGGTTAAATTACAGCACCAAACAAGCAGAATACGATCAAGAGTTTGCACAAAGAGTAGAATCGAGTAAAGCTAATGATGCTCCAAGTTCTACTATACAAGTTGATTCTTCAGATATAGCCGGCAAGAAAACAATCTGAGTTAGATGCATTTAAACGATTACAAGAAGAACAAGCTAAGGCACTATTAGCAAAAGCAAAAGAACAGTTAGCTCAAAAAGCTATGGTAGATTTAGCAAATACTAAAGTAAAATTGGAAAATAAAGCTAATGAACAACAGAAGGCAACTATCCAAGAGTTTAATAATAAACTCAAAGAATTTACTAATAAAGACTTTCTTGAAAAAATAAAAGATATAATAGAACAAGAGAGTAATGTTGAAAATTTAATTGAACAACAATATGCAGCCATTTTGCAAGGTGTTGTGACGGATTTAGCGTTGCAGGATTATGTATAAATTTTATATTAAACTACTATAATCCTGAGCATGAAACAACCATTATCGATATATATACACTGGCCATTCTGTTTATCAAAATGTCCGTATTGTGATTTTAACTCTCATGTTTCAGATAAAGTAGACCATGATGATTGGCTGAAATGTTATGAGCTGGAGCTAAATCATTTCAGAGATACTATAGGTCATAAATATATAAAATCTATTTTCTTTGGCGGTGGTACTCCATCTTTGATGAAGCCATTTGTTGTTGAAGGAATAATTAAAAAAATAGCAAATCTAGCAACAATAGATGAGCAAACAGAAATTACTTTGGAAACAAATCCTACTTCATTTGAGACTGAGAAATTTAGGGATTTTAGATCAGCTGGAATAAATCGTGTGTCAATTGGCGTCCAATCTCTAGTAGAAAATGACTTAAAGAATTTAGGGAGACAACATGATGTGGGGCAAGCAATCAAGACTATTGAAACAGCTCGTCGTATTTTTCCTAGAATATCTTTTGACCTAATTTATGCAAGAAGTAACCAAACTCTAGAAAGTTGGCAAGATGAATTGACTAATGCCATGGAACTTGCCTCAGGTCATATCTCATTGTATCAATTAGTCATCGAGAAAGGTACGTTATTTTATAAATTATTTAACGATGGGAATCTGACTATACCAAGCTCAGATCAAGCAGCTGATCAGTATGAATGGACTAACTTGTACTTAAAATCCCAAGGATATCTTAGATATGAAATATCAAATTATGCTATATTAGGTCATGAATGTAAGCATAATTTGACATATTGGCAATATAATAATTATTTAGGTATAGGTCCTGGTGCTCACAGTAGAGTTAATATGTACGATAGTAATTCTACATCTCATCTCTATAGTATCATGATGTGGCATAAACCAGAAAAATGGTTGCAAACTGTTAATAGTCTGGGGTGTGGTGTTCAGCATATTAATAAACTTTCTACGCAAGAAATAATTGAAGAAATGTTAATGATGGGGCTACGTCTTGAAAAGGGTCTAAATATTGACATTATACAGAAAAGAACTGGTAAACAATTATTTGATATTTTGGATAGACAAAAGGCAACATACTATAAAAAGCTAGGTCTACTTCAGTGGGATGAGGAATTAGGTGAAAAAGGTTACATTAATCTTGCAGATAAAGGTCTAATGTTACACAGTTATATAGTACCAAGGTTATTTAAATAGAATTCTTTTGTATTTCTTACTATAGCTAATCCGATTAGCATTACTCCGTCTATTAGCAGGGCAGTTTAAAAGTCGCAACTAATGATATAAAATACTAGATTTTAGAAACGAATAACCGTCATCGCGAGCCACGAAGTGGCGTGGCGATCCAAATAAACAGCTTGCTGTTTTATTTTTGCCGTTGCAATTTTTTGGATTGCCGTGTCGTAGCGAAGCGGCTCCTCGCAATGACGTTTATGCATTTCTCAAAACAGATTCTTATATCATTAGTTGCGACTTTTAAACTTCCCTGGTCTATTATAGTGAAACCTATTGAATTAGGTGATACAAACTTTGTGTTAACCTTGCGAAAGCAGGTATCTAGATTCCCGCCTTCGCGGGAATGACATCTTACAATCGTTATGTTCTTTATCACCTAATCCTATAGGCATAACTATATATAAACCAGGGAATATACTAGAGGTAAAGATACCAAAGGAAGGAAGCCCGGGTAAATATAGGACTTTAGGGATTAGCAATTTCGAAGATAAGCTCTGCCAAAAGATGATGAAGAAAGTACTTGAGAACATCTATGAGCCATTATTCCTTAAATGTTCCTACGGTTTCAGGGCAGGAATTGGATGTCATGATGCAGTAAGAGAGCTTTCAAAACATCTTTATGAAAAGGAGGTTGAGAGCATAATAGACTTAGACTTAGCAAACTTTTTTGGTACAGTGGACAGGAAGATATTGATCGAAATATTACAGGAGAAAGTCCAGGATATGAGGCTAATTAGGTATTTAATCCGTATGTTTAAGTCGGGAGTATTATCTGATGGAGAGTTAACTATCCAGGAAGAAGGGGTAATTGCAGGAGCTTTATGCAAAGCAACCTATCAAATCCAAGTACCAATAATAATTTTATTGCATTTTACTTTGCATAATGTCCTAGATTGATAGTGTAGTGCAACTCACTACGTAATTATCATTCTAGGAGACATAATTATGGAAAAGAAATTATTAACTGTTCTAATCAATGATCTTGAACAGGAAATGCTGCGGCTTAACTATACCCCTGGCTCTATGCAATTCTACCGTAGACGATGGAGAATGTTACTGCAATTTGCTCAGGAATGCGGTGAAATTTTCTATTCAGAACGTTTAGGAATAGATTTTGTTGAAAAGCATTTTCGTATCTTTGAGAAAGATTTTAATCGAACCCTTTCTCAATCTGAAACCCAGGAATTGCGTATTATACGAATGATAGGTGATTTTCAATTGCATAATACTATTTTACGCCGATACTATAAGCATGAAGAAATTCTTACTGCACCATATTTTATCGCTATCAGCGATCAATTTAAATCATATTGTGTAAGTAAAGGTTATTCAAAGGTTACAACCAATCACTATGTTACGCAATCTGCACGATTCATGGATTATCTTGTTTCACAAAACATAGCAAATTGCCAATCACTCAACATTACGCTGATCAATAATTATATCAAAACCTTGGCTGGATATACATATAAAACTGTGGAACAAAATATCTGCTCTATGCGAGCTTTCTTCCGCTTTCTTTTAGAAACAGGAGAAGTGCAAACTGATTTTGCTGCAAAAACACCAATGGTACAAGCAAGAAAACAAACTCGGATTCCTTCAGTATGGACTGCAGATGAATTAAAAAAATTAATTATAGCAATTGATAGAGGTAGTCCTAAGGGCAAGAGAGATTATGCTATAATCTTATTGGCATGCTGTTTAGGGATGCGTTGCACAGATATTAAGTCTCTTAAAATGGAAAACTTCAATTGGTCAGAAAAGAAATTAGTTTTTATTCAATCAAAGACAAAAACGTCATTATCTTTACCATTAACACAAGAAGTAGGATGGGCTGTAATTGATTACCTTAAATATGGTCGTCCTAATATAGATAATTCATATGTGTTCGTAAGACATTTAGCCCCCTTTTTGCCTTTTTCAGAAGGAGATCATTTAACCCAAATCATTAAAAGGTACGTGGAGCTAGCACATCTTCCTACTCTCAAGAAAAGAAGGGGAATGCATTCTCTTAGGCATACTATGGCAAGTACTTTACTTGAGCAAGATACTCCTCTTTCTACTATTTCAGAAATTTTAGGTCATGCTGATCCAGATTCAACAGCCATTTATTTGAAGGTTAATATAGCAAAGCTGAAAGAATGTGCCATTTCATTTGAAGAGGTTAGCAACCATGAATGATATTTTTTACACAGGTTCTTTTAAGAGTCATATTCAAGATCATATAGAACTAAAACAAGCTATAGGATACAAATATGACGCTGAAGCTAAGCATTTAAAACGCTTCGATAGATTCGTACTAGACCATTATCCTAACGCTACTGTTCTTACCAAAGAAATTGTACGTGACTGGTGTTGTAAAAAAAGTTACGAAGCACAAGCTAATCAATGTTCTCGCTCATCTATCATCCGACAATTTGCTAAATATCTGGATTCTATCGGATTAGAAGCTTACATCCTTCCAAAAGGCTATTATCCAACAGAAAAACAATATATGCCCTATATTTATACTACATCAGAGTTAGCAAGATTTTTTGCAGAAACTGATAAATGTAAATATTGCTGTGAATGTCCATATCGGCATCACATTATGCCCATAATTTTTAGGATGATTTATATGTGCGGACTAAGGCTATCAGAAGCAAGACTTCTTAAAGTTAGTGATGTTAATCTTGAAGATGGTATCCTTACCATTGATCATTCTAAAAAAGATAATAGTAGATTGGTTCCTATGTCTAATACACTTACAGAACGTTGCCGAGATTTTTCGAAAGAAGTACATCCATACCAGGTTGCAGAGAATTATTTTTTTCCTGCTCTTGGGGGCAGACCAATGACAATAGGGAATCTTTATAAAAATTTCCGTAAGTTCCTATGGCGAGCTAGCATCTCACATGGTGGCAAAGGGAATGGTCCACGTATCCATGACTTTCGTCATACTTATGCTGTTCATTGTTTAAAAAGATGGGTTGAGGAAGAAAAAGATCTAACTGCATATTTTCCGGCTCTGTCCAGAAAAGTGTGTAAATTTCGAGATAGGTTATATATAAAAATATAACAAAAAAGGAAATTACATGAATAAAAAAACAAATGAATCAATAAAGCAAGCAGTAGATTTATTAATAGATAATGATACAGATGTAAGCACAATACTGAAAGAAGGAGGATTATTAAAAGAATTGACCAAACGCTTGATAGAGAAGGCATTGCAGTCAGAATTGAATAATCATCTAGGCTATGATAAATACAGTCGTGTAGATAATGATAATGCTCGTAATGGTATAACTAGCAAAAAACTGATCTCCGAACATGGAGCGGTTGAGATAGAAGTACCAAGAGATAGGCGTAGTACCTTTGAACCAGCAATACTACCGAAAAGACAAAAACGTTTTGATGGTTTTGATGATAAAGTCTTATCATTATATGCTAAAGGTATGAGTGTATCTGATATTAAGGTTCAATTACAAGAGTTGTATAGTGTTGAAATAAGTGAGAGTTTAATCAGTCAGATCACCGATGATGTAATGGATGATGTAAAAGCTTGGCAGAGTAGACCGTTAGAAGAGATATATCCGATAGTATTTTTTGATTGTTTAGTAGTAAAAGTTAGGCAAGACAAAAGGATAATTAACAAGGCAATATATGTTGCATTAGGGATTGATTTATCTGGTAGAAAAGATATATTGGGATTATGGATCAGTGAAAATGAAGGGGCAAAATTTTGGCTTGGTAATTTTACTGAAATGAAAAATAGAGGATTAAAGGATATACTGATTGCCTGTAGTGATAATCTTACTGGTATGTCTGAGGCGATAGAAGCAGTTTATCCAAAAACAGAACATCAATTATGTATTGTACATCAGATTAGAAATAGTTTAAAATACGTATCATATAAAGATAGGAAGCAGGTGGCTAGCGATTTAAAGCCGATATATACTGCAGCAACGGAAGAACAAGCACATTTAGCTTTAGTATATTTTGAAGAAAAATGGAATAAACAATATCCACAAATTGCCAAATCATGGTATAATCATTGGGATAATTTAATGATTTTTCTAGGATATCCAGAGGCAATTAGAAAGGTAATTTATACCACTAATTCAGTTGAATCTGTTAATAGTCAATTGCGTAAAGTAACAAATAATAAGCGTGTTTTCCCTAGTGATAGTGCTGTTTTTAAAAGCTTATATTTGACAATTGACTATATGACCAAAAAATGGACTATGCCTATTCCCAACTGGAATGAAGCTATGGCTCATTTGATGATCAAATTTGAAGATAGGCTTAACAAAATTTAATGACCTATTTTGGAAATTTACACACTTTTCTGGACAGAGCATATTTTCCTGTACTTAAAACCTATATGGGTCACGATTCGTTCCAAGAAACGGCTTATTACTTACGTATGACTGCAGATGTGTTTCCCAATATGATGCTAAAAATAGAAAGCAAATACTTAAATATCATTCCTCAATTAGAAAAAGGAGATTATAATGACACCTACTAATTTTGCAAAATACCTTACTGAGTTTCTTTCAGCTTATTTACCATCACAAAAGAATGTTAGCAAAAATACTATCCATTCTTATCGTGATACCTTCAAGCTTTTAATTAACTTCTGCCAGGAGAGAAAAAATATCTCAGTTGAACAAATTACACTCAATACTCTTTCAAGCGAGCTTATTATTGATTTTTTGGAATGGATTGAGGTTAATAGAAAATGTAGTATCTCCACTAGAAACCAAAGACTTGCAGCCGTCCATTCATTTTTTAGATATGTACAAGCAGAAGAACCATCTGGTATGTTTCACTTTCAGAAAGTAACAGCTATACCTATTAAGAAAGCAAAAAAAGCTGTAATAGAACATCTGACACCGGAAGCAATTAAACTACTTCTAGAACAACCAGATAAACATAGTGCTAGGGGCAGACGTGACCTTACCCTAATGAGTACTTTGTATGACTCAGGGGCACGAGTACAAGAGTTAATAGATATTAGGGTTTGTGATGTTAATTTGCAATCCTCTGCTATCATTACCTTAACTGGTAAAGGAAATAAAGCTAGAAGAGTTCCAATAATGAAAAATACGGCTTCTTTATTACAAAATTATATCCTAGAAAATAAACTAGATAAACCTTGGAAAAATGAACACCAATTATTTATCAATAATCAGCATCATAAACTTACTAAAGAAGGCATTGCTTACATTGTTTCTAAATATGCCATATCCGCAAGGAAAACGTCAACAATTATACCTTTTAAAGTAAAAGTACATATGTTTCGTCATTCAAAGGCTATGCATTTATTACAGGCAGGAGTCAACCTCATATATATCCGTGATTTCCTTGGTCATGTTGATTTAAAAACCACAGAAATTTATGCTAGGGTAGATACTGAGGTAAAAAGAAAGGCAATAGAAAATGCTTATCCCGATTTGATTGAAAGTAATCTTCCGGATTGGAGTAAGGATCAAGCTTTGCTTTCTTGGTTGTCAGAATTAAGGTAGCTTGGATATTATGCAAAGTAAATAAATAAAAAAGTCTGGAGTATAGCAGATTGTAGAGCTTTACTTTGCATAATACTTTACTTCGCATAAGGAGCTTTATGCAAAGCTTTGCATAATGAACCTTGAGGTGTACCTTTATTTGTTGGATAGAATTTATTCCTTTCGATATATCCAGCTTTCAACCATTTCTGTAAAATGGATTTATCTATAGGAATATTTTCCATTATCCAATCATGGCTTATCTCATCGAAACAACTTTTTATATCACCTTCTAGAACATAATTTGCCGAAATTTTCATTCGCAATGCTATCCAGCATTGTTCGATAGCATCCTTTGTAGATCTTCCTGGACGAAAGCCATAGGAATTCGGATCTGCCTTGCATTCAGCTATGGGAAGTAGAGGCAGCGAATATAGTGCTTGCTGACATCTGTCCCGCATTGTTGGAATGCCTAGCGGTCTTAATTTTCCATTTGCTTTCTTAATCATAACTCTTCTTAGAGGTTCTGGTTTGTATCCCTTCTTCTTCAATTTTGCAATCATCTGCCATTTAGCAGTAGGGGAATCAAGTTTAATTCCATCTACGCCTACAGTGTTTTTACCTTTATTAATTTCAGCTACTCGTTTGATGCTTAGTGTTTTCGCAGCAAAAGAGCTTGTAAGAATACGAGACAAGGCTTTCACCTTGTTCCATTTCTTACTTTGTTCAGCCTTGACAATACGCATTTGTAATCTTCTAACAATCACCTCATGTTGTTCCCATTGTATTTGAGACCAACTAGATATTCTATTGTCTATGGGTGCACCAGTAATATTACTCACAATCTATTTGCTTTCCTCATATTCGAATTGTTTACTCATTTTCTTGTCATCAAAGACCAACTGGAAGTCTGCCCGCTTTCGCGTGGAGAATTTTCTCCTATCTGTTACATTACATAACAGCCTTTGCTTTCTCCAGAATCGTTTACCCCCTTACTTATCAATCTTCCTTACGGTTAACCTACCAATTTCTTGGTGAAGTAAAGGGGCTTACCCTGTTCCAGATTAAGTAACATTAATGGGTTAGGTGTTGCCTCTCGACCGATGGGGTTGTTGTCTTCGTAATGGCACTGAAGAATCCATTATCCACCCATTTACCTTTTTGGTTGAGGCGTATTAGTATCTTCCGCCTCTTATTCCTAACGATCTTTATCAGCAATTCACGTATGTTCACCTTACCATCATAGCCTAGCCCTCCAACCGCTTTGATACTAGCAGTTATATACTATCTCACGACTCGTATACCGATTGAACCAGGAGGTACATTGTCTCGGGTGCTTCTAACCCCCTCGTTACCAAGGAAGCCAGACCCGATAGACTCTGCCGGAAGAACAGCAGGATTAAGTAGAATTAAACTTTCGCTTTATTCTATCAATCAATTACTTTAATCGACTTTCCAGGTCGCACCTTTAAAAAAAATTCAAGTATCCCTGACCACGCCCTTTGTTTCAACTGCTCATCTGGTATCTCGTGAACATTGACTAATTGGTAGTCATTGATCCAGCTACTCCTTGCTAGCTTACTATCTTCAAACAAATCCCACAAGTTCCTTGGAACATTATATTTTTCCGTCCCGTTATAAAATATTAGCGGGTAGACTAACGGCAGAGTCTTTGTCTTGGGGTTTAAAATTAAATATCTATCACAGATATTAATTAGGTATTTAAACATCCTGTATGCCATGAAGTGATCAGCTGAACTTTGGTGCTCAATCAGGAGAAATAAATATCCATCCTTACTATCAAACTTAGCAGAAAATAACACATCAGAGATAGAATCTCTTAGATTTTGCTCTATAAAACTGGTATTTTCAAATTTTAAACTAGGGAAATCTATAAGAGCTTTAATATGTTTAGGCAAATGGGCGTTTAAGAATTCATGTGCTACTAGTGGATTCTCCATTGCTTTGCGGAAAATTTGGTCATGTTTTAAACGTTCAGTCATTTTACCCACCTATTTTAGGGAACTCCTTAATAAATATGTTTTGACATAAAAACTTTTAACAGGCAATATAATATATGCTTTGCTACAAAATATTATTATCTATACTATCATTTTTAATGATCTTAAGCCCATATGTAAAACAGATTTAATCCTTGATTATTTTTGCTTTATTACAAAATTTACCTTGCATATCAAATATCTGTACTACCACGGCGGCCTCATGAACAATTAGTTAATTTCTATTAAAGCATTAGTAAAACGTTTTAAGTTCTTTGGTGACCAACCCATAGTAAGCATCATTTTGGGTCTAGTCTCCCTTTTAGTCTTTATTTTATTTAAAATATTTAATACAAATCTTCTGATAATTGCCATATTCGCAGGAGCATTGCCTTGTCTTATGCTACTTGCATCCTCGTTAAATACCACGTCTATAGTTATGCTCATAGGATTAGGTGATAAAGAACATAACGATTGTAAGTTGTCATTCCCGCGAAGGCGGGAATCTAGATACCTGCTTTCGCAGGTATGACACAAAGTTTGTATCACCTAATTCAATAGGTTTCACTATAGTATCCAATGCATAGATTCAACTCCCCAATGGGACCTTATATTCTTTAACATTACTTCAGCAGAATTGTTGGAACTACTGATATAATAATTTACTGATTCTGACACTTTATTTTTTTCAACTACTTTTCTTTTGATCTCAATAACAGAACTCAAACTAGCCCATTGATCATCATTAGTTATTTTCTTAATATCACGAATTATGCGACATTTTCTTTCCTCAATTCTGCCATGTCCCTTTTCATATGTTCCTGCAATATCCGTTCCTAAAAACTCAAAAACCTCTGTCTGAAAAGCTTTTTCAACCTCGTTGTACAATCCAGGGTGATTCATCTTTAAACCCAAAATATATTCACCCTCTTTCTCTACAATTTGCTTAGCTATATTTTTTTGACACCCCATTGCATCAATACTAACTATTGCTCCTTTGATATCCAAACACTCTATTGCTTCTGGAATAGATGTAATCTCATTCTTTTTACTATCAATAACTTTGCCGAATAAAGTTATACCTGATTCAGCTGCATATACATTTAAAAAATGTAATGCTCTGATACCCTCATGTTTTGTTCCTCTCAGCGTTTTACCATCTATTGCATAATGTTTTTCACTTAAATTGTTAGTAAAATATTTTACTAACACCTTATTTAATTGACTAGAATCAAGACTAGTAAAAAAACGTCTAATTGTACAATCACTAGGCGTACCATTTTCAAACGGAAAATATTCTCTCAAAGTATCAATATGTGCCTTGCCAAATTCTTCAATCTCCTCCCAACTCTCCGCCCGTGCGGCAACCGCTACTATTGCTAAAAACACTAACTCTATTAAGGGATATGCTATCTTACTTTCTTGTCTATGATCTTCAATATAGTGAAACCTATTGAATTAGGTGATACAAACTTTGTGTTAACCTTGCGAAAGCAGGCATCTAGATTCCCGCCTTCGCGGGAATGACAACTTACAATCGTTATGTTCTTTATCACCTAATCCTATGGGCATAACTATATCGCAAAAATGTTCTGCAAAGTTCTTGACGAATTCTCTCTCTCTTAACATCACTATCTCCAAATAATAATTATTTTATTAAGAGATTCTTACGATATTACTCCACTATTTGCAAAAACTTTATTATTAACATTTCTTTACCTTCTGTTCATGAGACCGCCGTGGATACTCTATAGAAGCTCAAAAATATAGATTACAGGAATATTGTATACGTAAAAATTTAGAAATCTTAAAAACCTTTGAATTTTCTGAATCATCAACAGTAGGTAATCGTAAAAAGTTCCAGGAAACTGTTGACTTTGCTAAAAAGCATAAAGAAGTTATCGCAATAGTAGCGGATAAGGTAGATAGAATGCAACGTAGTTATAAAGAAACCCCTTTACTAAATGATCTAATTGAAAGAGGAAAAATCGAATTACATTTTTATACGGAAAATTGTATCATTCATAGATACTCTACATCCCAAGAAAAAATGGTATGGAATCTTTTTGTGATGATGGCTCAATCTTACGTAGATAACCTTAGAGATAATGTAAATCGCAGTATTGCTCAAAAGCTCCGTCAAGGAGAGTGGATAAGCACAGCACCTATAGGCTATTTGCATATAAAAAGCAATAATAGCAGAGATAGAGGCAAAGGTAAAATAATAGTTGACCCAGCTCGTGTTCCTTTGATCAAAAAATTATTTGAAACATATGCTACAGGGGCTCATACTCTATCTGAGATGCTAGAGAAAACAAAAGAATGGGGATTACGTAATTCTAGAGGTAATCAAGGTCAGTTATGTCAATCACATCTTTATTCCATTATTACAAACCCATTTTACTATGGAGTAATGAGAGTATTAAAAACTAAAAAAGAATACCCACATATCTACCCACCTATTATTACCAAGGAGGTATTTGATGCTTGCCAGGCAGTTCGACTTGGTTGGAACAAAAAACCATTTAAATATGGAGAAAAAGAGTATATATTTAGAGGATTAATAAAATGTGCGTCTACTGGTCGAATAGTTACTGCTGCTACCAAAAAGAAAACTTACGGTAATGGTGAAGTTGGTGAATGGACATATTTACGAGCATGGGATCCAGATAACAATAATAGGGCAATATACGTGAAAGAAGAAATAATATTAAAAGAAGTCGAAAAGGTTTTTGAAACACTAAGATTAAAGCCTGAGTTACTGAAAGAAGTAATATCTTATATAAAAAGCTCAGCCAGTATCGAACAAGGTTATCATAAGAGCCGTATATCTGAGTTACAATCTGAACACACAAAGATGAAAACTCGTATGGATAAGCTAACAGATTTATTTTTAGATGGCGATCTGACAAAAGAAGTATATGAAGAAAAGCGTCAGCAATTAACCAAAAAACGAGAGGATATTGTCAACGAAATAGCAAGTCACGACAATGCCGATGATAAATTTTCAGAATGCCTGGTCAACTTAGTAGAATTGGCTTCCGGAGCGTCAGAAGCCTTCAAAGGTTCCACTGTCGAA
This sequence comes from Candidatus Tisiphia endosymbiont of Hybos culiciformis, assembly GCF_964030975.1. Lineage (NCBI taxonomy): Bacteria > Pseudomonadati > Pseudomonadota > Alphaproteobacteria > Rickettsiales > Rickettsiaceae > Candidatus Tisiphia > Candidatus Tisiphia endosymbiont of Hybos culiciformis. The sequence continues at coordinate 1,635,956 of NZ_CAXIQH010000001.1, read as the reverse complement.
GGAAAACGCAAATTGATAAATTTAGTATTTGTTAACCTGGAAATAAAAACCGGGAAGCTAGACTTTAAGCTACGTCCACCGTTTGATATGTTCGTAAAATGTACCAAAATCGAAGAATGGTGCGCCCTAGTGTCTAGTTTGGTAACCTTGACAGAGTTAAGAATGGCTACCGTCCAATGTTCTTTACCCCTATCACTTTCACTCAATGACAATTATGCTTAACTTCAATTAACATAACTCATCTCAACACTTTTATTATAAAATACTATATCAATTTTAAGGAATCTGTCTAATATTAGGTGACTAATTCACTCTTGTATCATTTTTTTATTTTGAATTTATTCAACTAATTGTAATTTTTATTAATGGTGCCGCACCGCAATTTAGATTAATCATACGTGCAGTATAAGAATTTTATTTTATATAAATCTACTCGCTAGGCTAGCTTGTTTGTGTTATTATTTACTTAATAAAGTTTATAATAGTATTTCTCATATAACAAAATTAACATGACAGTAGAACTTTCTGATAATATATCAACCAAAGAAATTAATATCATTAGTGCTAATAGTAAGCCACCCAAAATGATGGTAGGAACAGATGAGTTTTATGATTTGCTAGTTAATAGTGATATCTTTGTTGATAAAAGCTTAATGATCAAAGAATTATTGGAAGATAGTGGTAAGGTTATACTCATCACCAGACCAAGGCGATGGGGTAAGAGTTTGAATATGAGTATGCTCCAAAAATTTTTTGAGATAGAAATTGACCAAAATGGTGTTCCTTTACCTACAGAAGATAGAGTCAATCGCATGCTATTTACCGGTGGTATAGTAGATTTAGGTATTAAAGGAAAAAGAACTTTAGAACCTTTAAAGATTAACGATAATGAATATGCCATGGTTCAACAAGGCAGTTACCCTGTGATTCTGCTCAATCTTAAAGACGTTAAAGGTAGTAGTTACCAGGAAATTGAAAGTGGGATAAAAAATCAAGTAACTAAGTTATTTGTAAACCATCGGTACTTAAAGCATTATATAGCAAAAGATGAAAATTTACTAGATGATGTACAAAAGGAAAAGTTAAGTCGATATTTTACAGGAAAGGTTGATAAGGAAGACTTAAAAGATAGTTTAAAATTTTTAAGCGAATTACTCTTTAAGTATTTTAATCAGAAAGTCTATATATTAATTGATGAATACGACACGCCGATCAATAGCTCTTACATTAAATTTGATAGTAAGCTGGAAGAGTTTGAGCAGGTACTTGAATTATTTCGCGGCATGTTTGGTAGTAGCTTAAAGACTAATAGTTGTGTAGAAAAAGGAGTAATAACTGGTATATTACGGGTTGCTAAAGCTAATTTATTTTCAGATTTGAATAATGTTAGTGAATATACCTTACTAGATAAAAAGTTTGCTAAGTTTTATGGCTTTACCCAAGCGGAAGTTGATGAGTTATTGACCAAAGTACCACTCGATACTGATCCCGATCAAATTAAAGGTTGGTATAATGGTTATAATTTTGGTGGTGAGGTAATTTACAATCCCTGGTCAATTATGCAGTGTTTATCTAATGAGGGCAAACTTGATCATTATTGGCTAGATAGCGGTGGCACTGGTTTGGTTGATAAAATATTACTATCCGATGAAATGCAAATTGATCTCCAACAATTAGCTAGTGGCAAAAGTATCATCGCACCTATTACCAAACAAATCACTTTCAGTGATATTAATACGCGAAGTGGGTTATTTAGTCTTTTACTATTTAGCGGTTATTTAAACCCAACAGCTATTGAACCTGCAAAAGATATCTACGAATTATCAGTGCCTAATAAGGAAGTAGAATATATATATGAAACCAGGCTATTACAATGGGTGAGTAGCAAATTACAGATGGATAGTTCTTTATATTATCCTCTTGTCACCCTATTACCTAACGAACGATTAGAGGAATTTAGAGAAAAATTACAAGAATTATTACTAAACGCTACTAGTTTTCATCAAACTGGTGAGAAAAAAGCCGAGCTATTTTATAGTGGTTTTATGCTAGGTTTAATTAACACGTTATCTCCTGGCTATATCATAGAAAGTGAAAGAGAGAGCGGCAGTGGTAGAGCTGATATTATATTGCTACCTAAAGTCGGAAAACATAACAATGCTATTATTATTGAATATAAAATATGCAAATCTCCTGATATTCTAAAATCTGTTGCAAAAGAAGGGTTGGATCAAATTGTGAGAAAACAATATGATACTAAAATAAAAGAATATTCACATATTCAGAAAATCATTAAAATTGCTATGGCTTTTCGTGGTAAAGAAGTTGCATTGCAGTATCAAATTGATATGGTTTCTTAAGCCTAATATAGGATTTAGGTACGATAATTTACTGATACGGCTACAATGCTAATAACTATAGCATCACAAAGCTATGAAACTTTTAAAGGTTCTGAAATTCCTCAAAAACATAAAATGATAAATTTCGTATTTCAGAACCTTGAACTGAATGGCAGAAAACTTGAGCACTCTCTACTTTTCCCGTTCGATATTTTTGGAAAAATGATAACTTGTACCGAATGGCGGGGCGTAGTGGACAATTTTAGAACCACAATAGACATAAAATTATTAATTATTCAAGCCTCTATGCTCATATTAGAATAAACTATTTTAGGGATTTTTTTGCCTAAGGAGTTGTAAGAAAATAACGTTTATAAGGTCTACATTATTCATACAGAACAGTATAACATTTTTTACGACACTAGCAATATATGTTACAAGTATCACACAATCACAATTTAGCAAATCTCAGAAAAACTACGCTATAAAAAATACTAAATATTGTAATTTTATACCATTCCAAACTAAGTCCAACAGACTTCCAGGTCAACACTTCTAAAACTTGATTATCGAGTTACAATCTACAACTAATTATGTAATCATTGCATAATTGCCACTAAATTTAATATCTTTACTATTTTTTATAACAATTACTTTACATACCAAAATACATCTTTACTATATAAAGCGTATGATTTTAGGAATAATAAAACTTCCTAAATTTATCATTTAAGGTTTACAAGTCAAAGAAGTTTGTCAAGTAAGTTAATTAAGAAAGAAACTTAAATGGAAGAAATTAAATAATATAGTTGATATAGTTATGCCTATAGGATTAGGTGATAAAGAACATAACGATTGTAAGATGTCATTCCCGCGAAGGCGGGAATCTAGATACCTGCTTTCGCAGGTATGACACAAAGTTTGTATCACCTAATTCAATAGGTTTCACTATATATACTCGAATGATTGTTTGATTGGATCGTAAAACAAGGGGAAAGATAGTAAACACAGTGTACATTTAGTACCTGAATACACGAATACTCCGAAATTTCTCAAAACCAATTCTTCAAAACATTCTAGGGCGTGTCATCAAATGAGTTGACATAGTGATATAAATCATTAAGTTTATAAAAAACTAAAGGATTGTTGAAATGCGTCGATATGCTTTAAGAGATGAGCAATGGGATAGGATAAAGGATATACTACCTGGAAAAGAAGGAGATGTAGGAGTAACAGCTAAGGACAATCGTCTTTTTGTAGAGGCGGTACTATATAGATATAGAGCAGGAATAGCTTGGAGAGATTTGCCTGAGAGATTTGCCTGAGAGATTTGGGGATTTTAGGGTAATTCATACAAGACATACAAGATGGAGTCAGAGAGGAGTTTGGCAGAAGGTATTTGAGTTACTTGCAGCTGATGCAGACAATGAGTATGCGATGATCGATTCTACAATAGTGCGTGCACATCAACATAGTGCTGGTGCAAAAAAAAAGTCATAACAACTGATCAAGCTATTGGTCGTAGCAAGGGTGGTTTGTCGACTAAAATACATGCAACTGTTGATGGACTTGGTAACCCGACTGGCTTTCATTTAACAGCAGGACAGGCACATGATTTGCAAGGGAGTGATGCACTAATGGAAAGACTAACACAAGGATTGCATGTACTTGCAGATAAGGCTTATGATGCATATGAGCGGGTAAGGAATAGGCTAAAAGAAAAAGGTTGTGTGGCTGTAATTCCATCAAGGAAGAATCGCAGAATTCCAATAGAATTGGATACAGAGCTTTATAAGGCACGGCACTTAATTGAGAATTTTTTTGCTAAGCTTAAACAATATAGGGCGATTGCAACACGCTATGATAAAACGGCTCAAAACTTTTTGGGGGCGATTCATCTTGCTGCTTCTGTAATTTTGTTGAATTGATGACACGCCCTAGAACTCTTATTATTAAAGCACGAAATTCCTATCAACGAGTCATTTGCAAAAGTAATATTACCTACAATCCAGGATCATATATTCCTAGCTTTTATTAAGAAACTATTTATTAGCAGTAACATAGAAGCACATAGGTCGTTCTTATTAAATGACTGTATGGCAAGATTTGAACTCATTCTTGATAAAATCGACAACTTATCATTTCAACAAGAAACTTTAAATACTATTGATTTCTTAGCACAGCAGAAAGTTAGCTTATCGCCGAAAATGATTCATTATGTCGAACAATGTTTAGATAATACATCTTTACAAATTGCAGCGTTTAAAGTGCTAAAAAATCAAGCTGATCAAGGAGTATATCAGTTATCTACTAAATGCTTGGATATTTTAGATAAATTGGCTGAAAGGTTAGGGTTTAAACATTTAGAGTTTTTAAAAGATACCCAAAATGCTGCGGTTAATCACGAGTACTTAAGTATATTTACTGCTCTATTAGATATTAAATATATTAATAACGAAGTTCTAAGTAAGTTGCCTTCCTATAATTATTGGGTAAGGGAGTTATTGTCGTATGATCTAGTAATGAGAACTGGGACAACAGATTCTTATGATTTAGAAACTTTTGATGTAAATTTAATCGAGTTAGAAAAAAAACATAACTATGATTTAACCTCCCAAGATAGAGATAAACTGTTATTGTTTCTAATTAATTTGCAACAAGAGAATAGCTACAATCTTAAACAAATAAATCAAATATTGGAATTATTAATTGATTTACCAACAGATATTTTAAGCAAATTAGACAAAACCAAGGATGCAGAATATGAATTAAGGCTTATTTGGCTGAAATCTAAATTTTTTCCGAATCTAGGGAATGTAGAATTACAATTATTACATCAAGGACTTTTTGAGCAAAATAATTGGACCATTAGCATTGTAGATTTATTTCTACAATGTCTGCCAAAGGATGTTAGCATTACACAAATAAGTAATTTTTTAAACTTTATTCAAGAAAATGAGGTGTCTTTTGAGCAAGTAAATGAGTTAATGACTGAATCTCTTGAGAAAAGTGGAAAGAATTTACTTAATAAATGGCAGGAAGTTTTATCTAAATATATTTTAGGAATATATCTAGCTGAGCAATTTTCTAAAATACCAAGGCAAACTACAGAAGGGCAGGAGCTTATTAAGTTACTAGAAGTTGGTTGGTCTATTAAAGACATCAAAGAATTAGGTAATGGTATATTAATTAAGAGCAATAACAATCTTCAAAATTTACAAAAAATCCTAAAATGTACTCAGATAATTTATCACTATAAAATTGCTGAGGATTTTACTAGCCAAGATGGTTTAACTGTTTTAAATATCATTAAAGATTTCGATTTAGATACCATAGAAATTGCCTTACATAAGTTAGCTATCGAACAAAATTTTCAACAAAGCCTAGAAAAAGATATTGAGACCTTACTAAATGAAATAGCCTTAAAAAATAAAGATGATCAACTCATCCAAAGCTTAATTAACAATAATGTCCTAAAATGTGAAATCCAGGATATTGAGCAAATGTACAATTGTACTTCGGCGATTTTACTTAATAATAAACCAATTAAACTCTGGTCTAAGGAAGATATCCAGAATTGGAGTAATTTAATCAAAGGATCGCTAGCAAAACTTCCTGAGCATCAAGCTGAGATATTAGCTGTTATTAAAAAAGCTAATATTTTAGATAGTTCACATGAACCACGGGTAGTTCAACTATTATCTGTATTACTAATGCTACATACTGAAGATGCAGGCAGATTAGTGCAGATATCTACTGGTGAAGGTAAATCGATGGCTGTTGCCATGTTAGCAGTGATTAAAGCTTTACGTGGTGAAGTTGTTGATGTAGTAACTAGTTCATCAGTACTAGCTAAAAGAGATGCAGAAGAAAAAATTGCCTTTTATTCAATGTTCAATCTGACAGTAAAAGATAATAACGATAGTAGTTATGCAGACCCTAAGGAAAAGGACTGTTATACTAAAAATATTGTTTATGGGAGTGTAGAGAATTTCCAATTTGATTTATTACGAGACGCTCATTCTGGGCTAGATATCAGAAAAGGTAGAGCATTTGGTATCGTGATTATTGACGAAGTTGATAGCATGTTGATAGATGAAGGTAGCAAGATTGCCAAACTTTCTAGCCCTTTACCACAAATGGAATATCTTGAGCATTTACTAAGTCTTACTTGGCAACATTTAGAAAAAATTGAACAACATTTTCACTACTCTCATGGAACCAATCAACTGCTATGGATTAAATGTGATTTTACTACTGATCATGGTGAATTACGTCTTGCCAATACTGATGATAGTTATGAAGATAATGTTGTTAAAGTACACGATAGATTTGAATATACTCGTTTTTTGTTACATGAGTACTTAAAACAGTATATTAATCAGTTAGAGGGATGTTTTGTTGTTCCATCACATTTACGTGATTTTGCTTTATTTCAAATAGATAAATGGATTTCTTCAGCTCTTTGTGCAAAATACGTTTTTGAGGAAGGAAAACATTACTTAGTAGCAGAAGGAAGCAATAAATCTAATAAGATAGTACCAGTTGATTTTGCTAACACAGGAGTATTGCAGTTTAAAACCTCATGGTCAAATGGGCTGCATCAGTTTTTAGAAATAAAGCATGACTTAAAAGTATCTCCTGAGAATCTTACCACTAGCTTTATATCAAATATGGGCTTCTTTAATAAATATGGTAAAAATATTTTTGGTATGACTGGTACCCTTGGTAATAAGGATACTCATGAACTATTAGAAGATATCTATCCAATTAAAATATCTTTTATTCCGACTTATAAACATAAACAGTTTATTGAGTTACCTGGTATTGTAGCCACAAGTAACTATAGCTGGCTTTCTGAAATCACAGGTTCTATTATCTCAGAGGCTAAAAAGGGTAGAGCTATATTGGTAATATGTGAAACAATCAATGATGTGGAAAAAATAAAGCATGCTTTGGCTGTTAATAATTATCCTGTAAGTAAAGTTAATCGTTATGCTAGAAATGATAATGAAGAATATTTAGCGGTAAGTCGAAATGTGGACTCTGGTGAAATCATATTAGCGACAAATTTGGCTGGACGCGGTACAGATTTAAAAACCACCACCCAAGTTGAAAAAGCTGGAGGGCTGCATGTGTGTTTAACATTTTTACCAGATAATCAAAGAGTTGAAGATCAGGCATTTGGTAGGACTTCAAGACAAGGTAAAAGTGGTATAGCACTTAACATATAGGTTCATACATTATTTTAAACGTTCTACAACTTGCCTCAAATACAGAAATACCTTTATCTAATAATTTTCTAATGTTATTTTTTATCGGAAACCAATGATGTTCAATAGGATTTAAATCAGGGGAATAAGGTGGTAAAAATTTTAGTTTGCAGCCAGCTTTTTCAATTAATTCTTTAGCCCTTTTGGATTTATGAAAGCTTGCATTATCAGCAATGACAACCTGTCCAGGCTTTAGCTCCGGCACAAGGCAATTTTCTATATAAGCTTCAAATACCTTACTATCACAGCTCCCAGTAAAGACTAGTGATGCGATTAAACTATTCTGATTTAACGCACCAATAAAACTTGTTCTTTCACTACGTTTTCCCGATTTACTCCCATTACAACGACTTCCTTTCATTGACCATCCATATTCATATGATTCATTATCATTTATGCCCGCTTCATCAAGATAAACACGTTTCTCTTTCGGCACTTTTTCTAATTCACTGAGAAAATCTTGTCGCTTTCCTTCATCTCTTTCTTTATACGCATATGTCTTTTTTTTCGAGTAATGTTGAGTTTCTTTAAAGCTCGGCTGATAGTCATTATACTTGCAACATTATCTAATTCTTTTGCTATTTCTGTAAGCGTTAACGAGTTACCTTTTTCTACTAAATGACGCAACTCCGATAAATCAGGGATTTTATGACCATATCCTTTCTGGTATCCCTCCTTTGACTTTATATCTCCAGTTTGTTTCTTTAATCTAATCCAATCATAGATTATTGACCGACTAATTTTAAAGGTTTCGCATGTAAGTGCTACTTTCTTATATTTCTCATAATGTTCTATAACTCTAGAACGTAAATCGTAACTGTAGGGGGATGCCATATTGCTATTATAAAATTTTTTTATTATTTATCATTATAACTTATTTGAATCCATATGTTAAGTGCTATACTGGTCAGCTAATAGTTAATGAAGCAACTGTTCTTAATAAACTAAACTACAATTACACTTCTGTAAAAGATATTGCAGCAATAAAGGATTTACGTGATTCAATAGAGCAAAGTCGGCTTAAACAAATTAAATATTCAGGGTTGTATAAGACTCTAATTGGTGATGAATTATTTTTCTCTTTTAATGAGCTTTACCAAAGCCTAAATAAAGATGAAGAGCTACCTTTTAAATTGAAACAACTAGAAGAACAGTGGGGATTTTGGCTACATAAAATTAATTTAGATGAAACTGTAGAAATTAAGCTCTCAAGAGTATCTTTTCACAGCTACCTTAAAGAGATGAAGTTACAACCTCATAGTGTAATTAGAGGAGAAGATAGTTTTTATTACAGTATTATTCATCAATTAAAGCATTTACATATTGAAACAAACAAAGCAAGTAACATTGACAAATTAAAACACTTAATAATAAATCATATTATAGATAACCCTAGCCTTTATAATAATGCTGCCGTTAATATAGAAAAGTTTGCTAATGATTATTTTAAACCTTCTAAATGGAATGATGATCTGTTTATTAAAGCTGTATCTCGTATCCTTGAAGTTAATATAATATTAATCAAAAGTGACAATAGCTATAAGTATTACAAAAGAGTTGGAGCTACTGAAACCCTATATATAGCCCATGAAATAGACGGGGATTATTCGTCACTAGTGAAAAATGATTTAACTATTGACTATGATACGATGTTTCAAACTAATGTTGAAATTGATACAATACAAGTTAATAAACCAAGTACATCTCGTAATATAAGTGCCGCCCATACTCAGGCAGAAGGGGATATTGTCCCTACAGCTGTAAATAATAATGACGAATTAGAAAATAATTTGAGTATACAGCTACAGAGTGGGGTAATATTAGACTATTTTAACGCATTAGAGGCTAAGCTAGCAAAAAATAATGGTGAACAAAAACAACAGCAAGCCCGTGCTGCTTATGAACAATTCAAACAGGAAGTTCTAACTGGATACAATACTAATAAAATTGCTAAAAACCCTAGCTATGAAACGTTGCAAGCTAATCTATTATTAAAGTTAGACTCTTATGATCAAGCAATAATGCCTTATGATAAGGCGATAGAATTAGATGCAATCTATAGTTTTGTTGCCCACTATAATAAAGCTCATGCAGTTACTGAGCATAGTGGTGGAGTTGATGATCCTAAAAGTGATTTACTAGCTGCAAAAGATCAATTGGAAGGACATCTAATACCACAGTTAGAATCAACTCAAATGGTGTTAATCTCGAACTCAGATGTTGCTATTAACTCAGAGCTTACTAAACAAATTACCAATAAAATTAATTTATTAAAATTACAATTAGACCATATAAATAAAGCATTAACTGTAATAGCAACCGTTGAGCATAAAAATAAAGTAACAAAAGATGCAGTTGCCGCTGGAACGATAGAAAAAGAACAAGCCAGTACCTTCAAAATTGCCATTGATGAGACCAAGAAGCTAAAAGAATTTTATGAGCAAACAGAAATTCCAGAAGATGAAATTGCAGAGCTAGAACATTTAGGATTAGACCATTTATTTACTGTAAAAGAAGTTGAGATAGTGCCTGAGAAAGATGACGACGGTCTCCTTGGTGCAGTAGTTGGATGTGTTTTAGGCATTGGGCAAATAGTATTTGGGGCTGTTGTAGCAGCTTGTGGCGGTGTATCACTTGGGATAGCAATGATTGTAGAGGGGGTGAAAGATCTATATACAGTGGTTACTGGTGGTTTTAATCAAGGATTCTCCTTGGAAAACTATTTCTCGTCCAAAGCAATAAGCTATACAGTGAGCATTATTGCCATGGGATGGGATAACTTCAAGCTAGGTTTACAAGCTGTCAAAGAAAGCATTACAGTTGCAGCTACTGGCATTAAAAATGTAGCATTGCAAGCACTGGGTAAAGAAACTATTAAACAAGGGGTACTATCAGAAGCAACCAAGAGTGTTACATCAGAAGGTTTAGTAAAATCTGCCTTTGAAATAGCTAAAAAAGCAATCCCAGAAGCTATATTATCGGTTGGAGCCCAGCATGCGATCAATTTTGTTTCTGACCAAGTTGCCGATAATATCGTTAAGGAGTTTCGTGACGATATAAGCAACAGTGTTAGAGGGAAAATCAACAATGTCATTAACGACCCACTAACGGCAAATGTTATTGATCGGTCTGTATTAATAGATACTATGCTTGACACTAACAAGTTTACCGCTCATATAATGAATGAGATGGCTCTAATACTACGTCCAGAAGAAAGTGCTTTTATAAACGCTGCAAGCACTATCATTAAGGCAATTGCTAAACAATATCATTCAGGTATTGCGACATGCATTTCTTTGGCAGAAAAAGCAGCAACCGTTAATAAAATCTTAGATGTCACCGAAAGATTTTGTCATAAGCTAATCAGCAAATTATCTGGGATTTCCAGCGAATTACCAAGTAATCAAGAAGTATTTAATATTTATATGCAGTATTACATATCTTCTGATGATAGCATAGCAATTTACAATACTCTAATTAATGAAAAAATACTGAGTAATGAAGGTAAAGTAGTAGGTGAAGAGCTATCTAAAATCAATGATATCAATTTTGGTCAAAATAATAAATTAAAATCAATGATTTTGAGTTTTTGTGTCAAATTAAAGGGTTTACAGGCAGCAGACAATAAAGAAGTACGCACAAAAGTTGCATCTAATGTCGAACACATGATTACTAACAGGATTATGCATTTAATAAAAGCTGAGATACTAAGCCCAGCAATTAATTCAGGAATCAGTGAATTATCAAATGCCATGACCAATAAGTTACATCAAGCTTCCCAAGCTGCTAAGGCTGGAGTCAAACATGAAATGAGTAAGTACTATAATAGGGTGGTACTGACAACAGATGCCACAGACAAAGAAAATCAAATATCTAAAGCTTATGCTTCCCAATCTTCTTCACACGAATCATTTGACCGAACCAAAAAGACCGGTTCAGCAGCAAGTAAACCAACATCATTACTTTTTGTTGACCAAGGGCATGATCATTCAGTTTTGTTTCCTCATACGGAAGGCTCCTTATATCTTGAGTCTGTATCTAATCAAATGTCTAGACCGATACATTTATTTAAAAATGGACAATTAGACCGAATAATTGGTTCACAATATAAAGGAGTGCCAGGATTTAACTTAGATTATGTCATGGGGCAAGGATGGAAAAAACATGATACATTTAATAGCAATCAGCCACCTCGATCATTATATGATCTCGTTCATGATGAAGCTGGTGCAACTAATGCCTCAATATTACTGAAAAAATCAGAAGATCCTAGACTAAAGTTTCACACACCATATAATCAGTATCTTAACAATAAAAAAACTGTCAATAATACTAAATTAGGGGAAAAACCACCTACACAACCGAAGAATCCACCAGCAACTCCTAATATACCACAAAGTAGTTGGGATTACACTTTAGCTATGCTTGGCATTCCACCTACAGGCGAGGCATCAGTTACTCCTAAAACTCTGCCATCTGGTGGGGATATACCAAAGAGTATACTGTTTAAATCTAGCAACAAGCCAACTGTGGAATCAACAGAGTTCAAATGGACTGAAGAGGGAATGGCAAGCCTGCTTGCTGCTAGTCATGCAAACAAGGTAATACCACCAATACCACCACTAGACATAATGGTTAGAGAGCAGTCACTGCCGACTACTTCAAGAACAATAGCTACTTCTGACATATCGGTAGAGGGAAGTATAGGAGAAATAGATCCTATTAAAAACTTAAGTGATAATGAACTAAGAGCAGAATTTGGGTCGGTAACAAGTGGTATAAAATATATTTTCTCTGGACCAGACGCACATGGTGCAAAAATAATAGCAGAACATAAAAAACGATTCCCCGATGCAGAAGGACAAAGAAATATAGAAGTATTAGGACAAGGATTAGCCCTTACTAACCCAGTAATTAAGCTAGCAGTGGAAAAAGTTATTGGTGATGAATTACCAGGTGGAACCGCCGATCCTACAGATTTTATACCGAAAAGAGTTGGCTTACCTACTGTTAGTGGTGCCAAGGTAGTAAAAGACACAACCCCAAAGCCCAAAATTATAGAAGGAAAAGCAATTAATCCAGAAGTACCAGGAACATCTGGACTAGCAAAAGAACCACACCTCCCAACCCTCAGTAGTGATATTACGGCTAAAGCTAAGATTGTAGAGAATCCTTATTTAACTAAAAATTACTTGAAAGAGCTTAAAGATATTACTAAACTTCCAGTAGATGAAAAACAATTGCCCCTACTTAAAGAAGCCTTGAAAACTCAAGAGTTTAGTAAGTTAAGTATAGTGGAAAAGGATGCTCATAGAATAAAATTTAACAATGTAAAGAATACTTTAATTAAAGAATGGGAGCAAAATACTGGTAGAAAATGGCCTGTGTATGAAGAACATCCGAATCCTGACAGAATTGGATATCAATATGATGCACATCACCTTATACAGATAGATCATGGTGGACCAAATACATGGTGGAATATTCATCCGGCTCATGGAGTAACAGAGCATCCTAAAATACATGGCACAGGATCAACAGCAACCCAAATTTTTAAACCTAAAAAGCAATAATTAATTATGAAAAGATATAACTACCTAGAAAAATTTATAAACAATAGCAATACTCCTGCTCCTCGTAACAGTTTTACTAAAACCAATTTTCAAGATGTTAAAAATGCTGAAGATAAATTGGGTTTTGAATTTCCAGAATCTCTGAAAATTTTTTGGTTAGAAATAGGGTCGGGGGTTTTAAGTAAGTCCATTAATGGAAATTCAGCTCTCTGTTACGCCAATTATATATTACGCCCTAACGAAATAGCCGATATTATGATTCTTAAAGAGGAAAGTGATTATATATTACCGGAGGCGGTAGAGTATATTGAAGAAGGTTACATTAAGAGTAATGATATTATCTTTTTTGAAATAGGGGATATGTCAAGTTTTTTAGTGATGAAACCTGGTACTGATAAACCGGATGCTGTATATGATATGCTCGGTAGATTAGTGGAGGAACATTTTGAGAAATTTATTTGGCGATTATACCATGAATCACCAGATTACTATTTGCATGTTAATAAAGTTACCTAAAATATTATATTTTTTTCATTCTGCTACTTAGTGCTAGCTATTTTATGGTGTATATTATAGCAAGTTTAAAAAATTAGTTGCTATGTTAAATCTATAATGACCCCATAAAATAGGACCAAAAAAAATAGATTAATCCGAGTAAATTTGTTAAAAAGCAAGTAAATTGAAAGGAGAAAAAAGTGAGCGTTAAGAAACAATATGCTGCAGAATTTAAGGCTAAGTTGGCAATAGAATTAATCAGTGATAAAAAACTATTGTTGAGGTTAGTAGTGAATATAAGGTACCTCAAAGTAATTTACATGAGTGGAAAGCGAAATTACTTGCCTCTGCTAAAGACGCCTTTCTGCCTGAATCAGAAAGAAATAAGCAGTTGAAAATATTAGAGCAAGAAATCAATGGCTTACACAAGATTATAGGGGAAATTACAGTTGAAAATAATTTTCTTAAAAAAAATTAAAACTATAAATTATGATAGTCGCGTCAGTATGTTAGATGTTCATGATAATATATCAATTAGGCACGCCGCAAGGTTATTAGAGGTTCATAGATCGAAATTTTACTATCAACCTGTACTTAATGATGATAGTGAACTCGCGAATATAATAACTGAGATTTATAGCAAATCTGATTGTCGTTATGGTTTTAGAAAAGTATATGCGGAGCTTATAGATACTGGATTTAATACTAATAAAAAGAAAGTACAAAGACTGATGAAAGAACTTAGCTTTCAAGGGTTATATCCACAAAAGAAATGTATAACAACGATAGGAAATAAAGAACATAAGAGCTACCCATATTTACTGGAGGGAGCAGATATTGTAAGAATTAATCAAGTTTGGACTACTGATATCACGTACATAAAATTACCAGATAGATTTATGTATTTCATTGCCATAATTGATTTATACAGCCGTTATGTTGTAGCATATGGATTAAGTCATAGTTTAGAAGGAGAATTTTATGTATTTATATTAGAAAAAGCGTTGCAAACAGGTAAACCAGAGATATTTAATAGTGACCAGGGGTCTCAATTTACCAGCGGTGATTTTGTAAAATTATTGATTGAGCATAATATTCAAATCAGTATGGATCATAAAGGTAGGTGCTTTGATAATATACATATTGAAAGGTTATGGAGGACAATAAAACAGGAGGCGATATACTATTATAAACCTGAAAATATTGCTGATTTAGAAAAAATATTGAATGAATTTATTAGATGGTATAATAATGAGAGGCGACATCAATCTCTTAACTATAAGAGACCTGCTGATATTTATCAGCCAATAAAAATAGATTAACTCTGTTGAAATTTTATATTATCTGTATTTTATTTATAATAAAAAATAGTTAATTTTTATATAGTTAAAAACGGATTAACTTATTTTTTTTGGTTTGACATTTGGGTACACTATATAGACTTAACATATATGTTCATATTAGAAAAAGATATTTTGTATTTGAGGCAAGTTGTAGAACATTAAAAATAATAGACCTCCTTCGAAACTCGCTTGTGTGCAAGGGTATGAAGGAGACACTTCGTCTCGAACCGCAGCGTATTCTAATGTACGTGAGGATTCGAGTGCCACAGCTGTCGAAAGTTAGAAGAGGAAGCGGTTTTAGATAATGAGCTTTAAAAGTCGTATGTGGTCAACGTCATTGCGAGAAGACCGTAGGTCGACGAAGCAATCCATAAAAGTAACCAAAAATGGATTGCTTCGTCGGCTCATGCCTCCTCGCAATGACGTTGGTTATTTTTTCGCAACTTTCAAACTACCATGATGACCTCTAAAGCCGCTCTACCTTCCAACTTTCGACAGTTGTGATTCGAGTACCGGTATCACGTACAAATCACCAGCAGAAATAGAGTTTCGAAAGAGGTCTAATGTATTAACATATATGTTAAGTGCTATAGCAAAAAATTTAATAGAGTTATGCAGTTTTGCTGCAAGTATACCATTCTTAAGCCTATCCTTATGGCGAAGACGACACCAAGCCAGAGCAAAAGATTGTCACTTTAAAGATAAAGAAAGAACCCGTGCACTGTATGCACAAAGTTTACGACTGTAGTGCTAGTTAGTCTCCCCGTCAAAAGTCTAGAAGGATAATATATAATATGGTTAGCGGGTAAAAATATCTAGATAATCCATAAGAAAATGCTATAATATTGGCAGAAACCTTATGGATTGTATGAATTATGCCGATAGAAGATATAATAAAATCCCAAAAACAAGGACAGCTTTTTGGTTATAAATTGACCGAAGAATTAAACCCTAATAACAAGTTATATAAATTAAGATCGTTAATAAATTGGACTGTTTTAGAGGAATGGTTATTGACAAATGTTAATATCAAGAAATTTGGTAGGAATCGCAGATGTCACAGGTTATTACTTGGAGTAACTATGCTGCAAGCGATGTATAACCTGTCAGATGCTGCAGCTGAAGAAGAGCTGAGAGAGAACGTATATTGGCAATATTTTTGTGGTTGGGAATATTTGCAGAAAGATGCTGAGATATCAGAAGCTAGTATACGAAGGTTTCGTGCTATATTAGGGGAAGAAGGATATAATGAGATATTAAAAGAATTAACAAGAATTGGTTGCAAAGTCGGAGTGCTTAAAAAAAAAGACTTAGCATCGATAATCGTTGATACTACAGTACAAATTAAGAATATTAAGTATCCTCATGATGTGTATTTGATGGATAAGGCAAGAATAGAGCTAGTAAAGTTATGTCATACTTTAGGCATTAAGTTACATGAGACATATGCCAAGCAATATAAAAAAGACATAGTAAAATTATGGAAATATAAGGATAATAGTAAAGCCAAAAAACGTAAGAAGGTAATGCAACATTTAAAGATATTGCTGGGTCGTTTAATAAGAATATGTCAGCGAGAAATAGCAAAAACAAAGTTAAGTTTGTCATTAAAGCAGCAAGAAATACTAAATAAGATTAAAAAGATTCAGGCACAATCTATACTGAGTAAAGCAGAGAAAGAGCGATATAAGGAGGATAATAAAGTATTATATAGTTTTCACGCACCGGAGGTAGAGTGCATAGGTAAAGGGAAATTAAACAAACCCTATGAGTTTGGTAACAAGGTTTCGATAGCAGTAAGTGGTCGAGGTAATTTTGTATTAGCGGCCAAATCATTTCATGGCAATCCATATGATGGTCATACATTATCGCAGACTGTAGAGGTTGTAAAGAAATTAACAGGAGTGGGAATAGCCAGGACATTTGTTGATTTAGGCTATAAGGGGAATAATTTTAAAGAAAAAGACAAGGTGTATAGCCCATATTGCAAGAAGAAGCTATCCTCAGATGATAAGGCAATGATCAAGAGAAGAAGTGCTATAGAGCCGATAATAGGACACCTTAAGCATTATGGTAGAGTTGGCAGAAATTACTTAAAAGGAGTAATAGGAGATATAATAAATCCGTTAATTTCCGCTGTAGGATTGAACTTACGGTGTATTGCTAATCACCTGCTCAAAACAAATTTTTCTACATAAAAATTAGCAAATAAAGAAAATTAATCAAACGATTACAAAATCGTTAACAAAACGTCATGCAAAAATTTTCTAAAAATCATCTTTTTATATCAAAAAATTACATCAGAACAATTAAACTCTAAAATTTTATACAAAAATTTTTTGCTAAGGTGCTAATTTTTGAATTTTTTGCACTTTTGACGGGGAGACTAGTTATGCCCATAGGATTAGGTGATAAAGAACATAACGATTGTAAGATGTCATTCCCGCGAAGGCGGGAATCTATAGTTATGCTCATAGGATTAGGTGATAAAGAACATAACGATTGTAAGTTGTCATTCCCGCGTAGGCGGGAATCTAGATACCTGCTTTCGCAAGGTTAACACAAAACAGGCTCAACTATTGCACCCCTGACCATATAAGTTAGTATATAAATAATCTTTAACAGTGTCTAAGCTAGATTCTTTTATCTATAATTTTATTAATTCTGCTTTTTTGGTTAAAGATTCTATGCCATTTAAGTCAGTGGCAGTTACCCATAATTGTAATCCTAATTCTAGGAAAAGATCAATTAAATACTGCCTCCTTTTGTTATCAAGATGGACAAATACCTCATCTAACAGCAAAATAGGCATAGCAATATTTTCTTTAATAGAATAATTAACTTGGGCAAGTATTATTGCAATGAGCATAGCCTTCTGTTCACCGGTAGAACAGTGTTTAGTTAGGGCATTTTTTTCTTTATGAATAACTACAAAATCACTTTTATGAACTCCAAAATTAGTACGATTAGACATTCTATCACGAATACGACAGCCCACTAATTCATTTTTTATAAAATCAATATCTATATCATAATTTTTTGATATTTTTTCTTCTATAACCCCATTAATTGATAAAATAGCTTTAGGGAACTCATTATCCAAATCATTAATGGTTTTTTGAATATGTTCTAAAATTTTTAACCTATTAATAGCGATTTTAACTGATAATTCTGCCATTTTTTCCTCAATTACTCCAAGCCAATTTGTATCAACTTGATCTTGTAATAGGATTTTACTACGTTCATGCATATAATATTCATATTTAGTGACTATTCCTGCATGAGATGGATTAAAATTATAAACAATCCTGTCAAAGAATTTACGTCTATCACTAATACCGGAAGAGAAAATACCCTCCATTTGGGGGGTAAGCCAAATCATAGAAGAGAACTTGCTCAGTTCATTATTTTGTATTTTAACACCATTAAATTCTGTAAATCGCCTATTAGATTGACGTTTTAAATTTGTTAAAATTTCAGCTGCTCCAAGTTTACTGTGTAGTAGACCATAAGCCGAACAATGTTCTACTCCTCTTTGACAAATATCATCTAATTTTGCTGATCTCAAACCTTTACCAGGCGAAAATAGTGATATTGATTCTAGAATGTTAGTTTTGCCACTACCATTTTCTCCTATTAATATAACAGGGTTATTACCAGTGTTAATCTCTAAATCCTGAAAATTACGGTAATTTAGTAGTTTTAATTTTTGTAAGTAAATATTATTAATCAATAAATTGTCTTCCCACCACTTTTAAATTTCTGATGAGCCTTGTTTAATGTTTTAATAAATTCTGGAGAATATGATTTAAGATCACTTTTTGCTCCACCTTCATATTGTTTGGCTAAATCCATACCGCCTTTAATCATATTATAAGCAAAATTTTCTTTCTTCGTTTCTCCAGCTATTCTTTTAGGATTCATAAATTTATAAACTTGGTATAAAGCAAAATTTTTAACTAAACGTCTTGCTTCCAATCTAGATTGCTTGCTTATACCTTGTAAATTGTCTTTTGATTTTATCAAACCTTGGTTAGCTTCTTTTATCAATAGCGAATGTTGTTGCATCAAGTAACTACTTACTTCAGCAATATTCTTACTGATAAGTTTCTCATCAATTTTAAGATTTAATTTCTTATTATTGAGTTTACCTAAATATTTTTGTATTAATATGATAATCTGTGTCTGTAATTTTGTCAGATCCATTGTTTGCTCGTTAAGACAAGCTAATATTTGTTCTATTTCTTGCTCGAAAGCATCGTTTGCACTTAACTCATTGAAAATTTCCATCGCCTCATCGGAGCCAAGTTCGTCATCATTAGTTATACCTACTAACGCATCCTTAATTTGGTCTGCCAACTTTCTAGAGTCTTTTGGGTTTTTGTTATCTGTTTCCATTTATTAGGCTCCTATTTACCAAGTCTATTCTTGAGTAGACTTACCTCAGGGTAGTTCAAAAGTCGTATGTGGTCAACGTCACTGCGAGAAAAACCGTAGGTCGACGAAGCAATTCTGTTTTGTGTCATCCCTGCGAGGTTTAACTTGTCATCCCTGCGTAGGCAGGGATCTAAATTCCCGCCGTTGCTAAGAATGACAATTTATAGCTAACCAGAATAAGTTCTAGATATTCCAGGTGTCATTGCGAGACCACGTAGTGGTCGTGGCAATCCATGTTTTTGGATTGCTTCGTCGTGCTTACACACTCCTCGCAATGACGACAGTTATTTTCCTGCAACTTTTAAACTGCCATGATGACCCGCTCTACCTTTTAACTTTCGACAGTTGTGGTGTCATCCCTGCAAGGTTTAACTTGTCATCCCTGCTTCAGTGCGGGATCTAGATTCCAGCCTACGCTGGAATGACAACTTACAATTGCTTCGTCGACCTTACACACTCCTCGCAATGACGTTGAAGAATTTTGTGTGCATCACTAGTCTATTCTTGAGTAGTAAAGTGTCCTCTATAAGTTCTATACAACATGACTCCTTGACGATCTTCAATTATAGTTTTGCATAATAAGGCTGAGTCAATAGCTTTTTGTCTTTTGGTGAATTTATATTCTTTTTCTGTACATAACTCACTTATACTAATGTTCTGCCAAACAAGTCCATCAAAAATTTTGGCTTTAATATAACCACTTGACTTTAAATTCTCATAATCTCCTTTATTAACACTTAATGCGTCATCATTCAACAAGAGCTTAATATCCCCAACATTTAGCTTCGTTATCGAATCAATATATTTAATATAGACTTTACCGGTTAGTTCTATCGTGCTAGGTATCATATACTGCAATTTATATTAATCTGGTTAGCTTCTTAAAAATGATGCAATATTGGGTCTTGTTCATCATATTCTTTTAACATATAACCACGCCCCCATACTGTATCAATGTAGTTTGTACCACCAGCAGCATCAGCTAATTTCTTACGTAATTTGCATACAAATACATCTATAATCTTAATTTCTGGTTCGTCAACACTGCTATAAAGATGGTCTAAGAACATCTCCTTATTCAATACCGTTCCCCTACGTAAGACTAATAATTCTAAAATAGCATATTCCTTATTCGTTAAATGAACCTTTTTGCCATCAACTTCTACAATTCTGGTGTCAAGATGAATACTTACCTTGTCAAACCTAACTACTGACTCAGAATGTCCTTTAGAGCGACGGACAATTGCATAAATACGAGCAATTAGTTCTTCGCGATTAAATGGTTTGGTAATATAATCATCTGCTCCGCACGTAAGACCTTTAATCTTTTGATCAACTGTAGTAATACCCGACAAAATCAAGATGGGTGTTTTTACTTTGGCAGAACGTAATCTCAGCAATACTTCGAATCCACTAATATCTGGTAACATAAGGTCTAAGATAATTAAATCATAATTATAAACTTTAGCTATTTCTATTCCTTCTGTACCAAATTCCACCACTTCACAAATAATTCCTTCTGAAGCTAACGTTAACTCAATAGAACTAGCTATATCACTATTATCTTCTACTAACAATACCCTCATTACATCTTTCTCCTTAACAAATTTTTCTTTAATAATTTATTCTTTTTGTTACAACGCTATGTTCTCATTTTATCTCTATAAGAGCAAGTAATTTTATTAAAAATAAGTTCCAAATATATTAAGATGTTGTGAACATTCTTTTTTAAACAGGCAATTTCGTCCTCAAATTTTTAACAATCATCCAGCACACTAAAATTATGGCAGGCGAAAACTCCTATAAATTTCCATATTTTACATAGCTGAATTTGATATAACAAGTTATATTTAAATTTTGTTAACAAAACCTATAGCTGACCCGATTAGTATTTAGCCATAGTCAATTTGTGTCTATTAGCAAGAAGGTTATTCCCGCGTAATTATGTCATTCCTAGCTGCGGCGGGAATCTAGATACCTGCTTTCGCAGGTATGACAGGATTCATACTTTTAATTTATAATTGCTTTGTCGTGCTTCGCTACTACTCGCTAATAGACAGCTTAATGTTAATAGGGTTAGCTATTAGATCTCTTTCAAAACTCTACTTCTGCTGGTAATTTGGACAATGATGCGGTACTCGAATCCTCACATACCCTAGAGTATGCTGCGGTTCGAGGTGAAGCGTCTCCTGCAAATCCTTGTGCATAAGCTAGTTTCGAAAGAGGTCTATCAACTATTTATGGTGCCGATAGAGGGAATTGAACCCCCGACCTACGCGTTACGAATGCGTCGCTCTGCCAACTGAGCTATACCGGCGAAACGTTCATAAACTTGCGTTAATTTAACATTTTTGACCATTCTGGGTCAGAGGCATCTTGAGGAGTGAGAATCTCTCTTTCATTATAACCGGTTAAATCAATGGAATATATACGATTTCTACCTGCTTGTTTGTTTCTAGGAGGCCAACCTTTAGCAAACATAATTATCCTACCATTTGCTGACCAACACGGACTTTCCACTAGGTATCCACTAGTTATAATTCTTTCACTATTCTCCTCGCCATTGGCAAGTACTTTCATTAGCCCAATGGTAAAACCTTCTCCTTTAGAAATTTTAGTAAAGGCTATATAATCTCCCCTAGGTGACCAACTTGGTGCAGCATAAACCCCTCCGCCAAAACTGATACGTTCCACATTTGAACCATCAGAATTCATAATATATAATTGTCTTGCTCCACTTCGATCAGAATTAAAAACTATTTTACTGCCATCCGGTGAATAGCTAGGAGAAGTATTAATCCCAATACCCTTGGTCAATTGCTTAGTCGCCATACTATCCAAATCAATTTCAAAAATATGGGTAGCACCATTTCTTGCTATTGACATTATAGCCTTATCCCCCTGAGGGGAGAATCTTGGGGCAAAGGACATACCAGGGAAATTACCGACTAATTTTTCTTTACCTGTTTTAAGATCACGAATATAAACATGTGGTTTTTGTTTCCGTGCATACGATAAATACATAATCTTATCTGCCTGCGGGGAAAATCTTGGAGTAAGAACTAGATTTTTACCGTCTGACAGATATTTATGATTAGCACCATCATGATCCATCATAGCTATTCTCTTTACCCGTTTTAGATAAGGTCCACTTTCTGACACATACACTATTCTCGTATCAAAATAACCTGAATCTCCGGTAATTTTCTCGTAAATCTTATCAGCTATTTTATGAGCTACCCTACGCCATAAATGTGCTGGTATTTCAAACACCTCACCTATAAGATCTTTTTCTAAACTTACATCCCATAATATAAAACTAACCTTTATCTTGCCAGAAGATAGCTTAGTAACCTCACCATTAATTAGCAAATTAGCATTAATTTGTCGCCAAGCAGCAAAAAGAGGCTTATGTTGTATTCCTAAAACTTGTTCTATAAAAGAGGTAGTAGAAATTGGGCGAAACATGCCGGAACTCTTTAGGTCATTAGATATTACACTAATTATATCAGTACCAATTACACTATTCCCACCATCATCTGCATCAAATTTATTAATAGCTATCGGCATTGGATCAACATGTCCACGCTCTATAACTATAGTTTCTATTGCATAGCTATTAAAGTTAATAGCTAATAACAGTATATTTCCTACATAAGCCAACAATTTAGCTAGTGCCAGGCTAGTTGGTAATATTGTTGCCGAAACTTGCCTATGTTCCTCACGTACGTCTCTATACGCGAAGGTAGCAGGCTTTGTCTCTCCTAAAAATCCCGAGGGCTTTTTTGACTTATACAAGAAGTCTAATATAACAAATAAATACTTGACCACTAATCTCACCTAGATACTTTTTTAACAAATTATATTCAAAATATTATTTTTTACTCTGTTTAAGCAATATATCATAAAAATTTCTGCCACTAAGTAAAAAATCTAATTAAATTATGTTTTAACATAAATTTGTTGATATATATCAAAACCAGCTGGATTTAGCTTATAATCAATTTCTGCTTGCTGCAGATGTTTCAGTGCTTTAATGCAATCATCTAATTTAAGCCTATTTACAGCTTTTTTAAAACTTACCACATATTTGTAAAAAATTGGTGGAGATAGTGATTTTACAGCTATATCTATATCAACACCAGTTTCTAATTTACTCAATACAGTGTATAAATTCAGATAATATCTGATTAATGCTCTGATAATTAGTACTTCATTAATATTTTGTTGTTTTAATTTATTGAATTCTTGTAGAAATTTATCAGGATCTCTTGAGGAAAAATAAGCACATAGATTATCCCCATTTCCCATAAAATCATCACTAACTACCCGCCGTGCATCATCCAAAGTAATCTGCTCTTTATCAAATGCAAAATATATTAATTTATCGATTTCACTAACTAGCATTTGGTGATCGCCTTTTAGGCGAGTTGTTAAATAGTTAACAGCATCTTCTTTTATAACCTTACCCACACTATTACATTTATGTAAAATTATCTTAGCAATTTTTTGTTCATCGTCATGATAACAAGCTAAAGAAGCCAAATAAGTTTCAGTTTCAAAGAACTTACGTATGCTAGAAGCAGTTGATAATTCATCAGCAATAAACACTAAGAAATGTAATGAATCTTTACTAAGAGCAAGTTTTAAAGATTTATCTATAGACTCACCAACTGACCTTACGATAATCAATTGTTTCTGCATAAAGAAATTTTGGGTATTAACTAAAGTATCAAGCGAGCGAGATTTAATCTCTGAATATTCTATCGAGGTTTTTAGTAAATCAAATTTCTTCAGCAAAGTCTTACAAACTTTATCTATATACCCTTTATCTGGACCATAAAGTAACAGAGCCTTAATTTGTCCATTGTCTATCTTGTCAAGTAGTTGCACAATTTGTGATAGGTAGAACTTCATCTTTAATGCTCATATTTACGGCTATAGCTAACCCGATTAGGTTGTTGATATCGTTATAAATTCCTAAATGGTCATTGCGAGTAGGCGTAAGCCGACGAAGCAATCCATTTTTGTCACTTTTTTGGATTGCTTCGTCGCTACTAAAGTAGCTCCTCGCTAATAGCGAAGGAATTATCTATAACCTTAACGGTTTAGCTATACTATTTTGTTTAAAATATAAAATTAATCTTTCCAGTGTCTCATTCGCCCCTTGTTTCGTAAGTTCTTCTAATGCCTTCTCATTTTCTATATAGCTGTGATAAGGTGAAGAAGCAGTGCTATAAGAAGTTACATGCCGGAACGTTCCTGAAGTAACATCTTGATTAGTTACAATATCAACTAACCTATATTGAATAGTTTGACTTACTGTTTCTCTTAACACATCAGAATTCTTTTGAATAATAAGTGGTAAACTTTTGTTGGTAAATTGTACCTTTAATAAATACTTCGTTGTTGATGTTGTAGATCTTGGCAAAATACTAGACAAATAATAACAAAATTCTGCACCACCAATGGAGTCTATTGGCTCAATTTCAATAGCACTTAATTGGTTTAATTCCTGTAAACTATATTTATTACTATATACAGGTCTTAAACTACAAGAAGTAGATAAAAACAAGTAAGTGACGATTAATAATAAATTCAAGCTACTCTTTATCAACTATTAGGTTCCTCCTGTTTAGTTCCATCCTGAGATTGTTCACTATCATTTTCATCCACTTTGTTTTTATTATAGTTACGCCTTCTAGGGGGACGCGAATAATTTGATTTTTTATCAATATATTTACGATTTGACTTAATGGTATCAACAACATTTTCATTGTTTAACTCAGTTACCACTAATGCCTTATCCGTTTCTTGATTAACAACAACTTCCTCTTTATCAATTGTTACTTCTACATTTTTATTTAACTCATTGCTAGTTTCTAATTTATCAGAGTTTTTCCATTTTTGCTTCTTTCTATTAGGATTTGAATTAATAGGCAACTCTTTATTATTCTTTTCTTCTTGATAATTAGAGGACTGATTTTGAATTAGTGGTTTATTAGCAGTCCCAGCATGGTTAGCCTTTTTTGGCAATTTTATTTTTTCAATTGAATAATTATCAGAAGTGGCAGATGGATCAGCGTGGAACCTTAACTTTAAACTATACTTTTCTTCAATTAGAGATATTTCTAAACGTTTATTATTCAGTAAATAGATGACCGAATGAATATTAGCAAAAACATTTACTAGATCGATATTGTCATTAAAGATTTCATTTTCTATCGTACGTAAAATTAACATAGCATTTGACTCATCTGCTCTAACAAGCCCTTTGCCATTACAATACGAACAAATCGATGAATTCGATTCCAAAAATGATGATCTTAATCTTTGGCGAGACATCTCAAGCAAACCAAATTGGCTAATATTAGCAGTTTGAATTCTTGCACGATCCCGACTTAGAAATTCCTTAAAAGATCTCTCAATAATCCTACGATTTCTAGTATCATACATATCGATAAAATCAATAACTACTAAGCCTGATAAATCTCTTAATTTAATTTGCCTAGCAATTTCTCTGGCAGCTTCCAAGTTAGTTTTTAACGCCGTTTCTTCAATATTTTTTTCAGCAGTTGCTCTGCCTGAGTTAACATCAATTGAAATAAGAGCTTCTGTTGGATTTATTACTATATATCCACCAGAAGGTAAAGCAAAAACAGGTTGATATAACTTGGTTAGCTGCTCTTCAACAACAAATTTTGTAAAGATTGGTATTTTATTTTTGTATTCTTTGAGCTTACCGAGATCCGTAGGTAATATATCCTTCATGAATTTTACAGCATTTCGATATGACTCACTACCTTGTATGATTAACTCTTTAACGGTATGATCACACATATCTCGGATGACCTTTTGAATTAGCCCATCTTCTTCGTGTATAAAACATGGAGCTATAGATTTAAAGGTACTCTCTCTAACTTTATTCCATAATCTTACTAAATAATCATAATCTCTTTTTATGTCTAAAGTAGTACAGCCAGCACCAGCCGTACGAATTATAATACTTGACGCACTGCTACTATTAGTTGAAGTTATTTTACTTACTATATTCTTAAGCCTTCTTCGTTCATCAGCATTGGATATCTTACGCGATACACCATTTTGCGAGGGCGTATTAGGCATTAAAACACAATATTTCCCAGCAAGAGACAAAAATGTCGTAAACGACGCACCTTTATTACCCCTTTCCTCCTTGGTAACTTGTACAAGCAGAACCTGTCCCTTTTTTATTACTTCTTGAATTTTATATTGCTTTTGTTTATTCTCTTCATCTTTATCACTTCTTTCCACACTTATTGTTTCAATGTCGTTATCTAAAACATCTAAATTAAATTCTACCTGAATTTTTTCGTCCACTAATCTTTCTATAGCATTTAAATCAATTTCTTCACTATCTATTATCAGATTATAATCTCTCTTTGTTTCGGGTTCTACAAGATCATCTTGGGTAATATCTGAAAGAGAGATTTCTTGTAACTTATTTATAGAGGGCAAAGATTTAAGGTCAGATGCTGGTATATTATAATAATATGGACTAATTTCAGTGAAAGGTAAGAATCCACTTTTGTCCGGACCATAGTCTATAAAGGCAGCCTGTAAGGCGGGTTCAACTCTTATAACTTTTGCAAGATATATATTACCCTTGTTTTGCTGTTTTATCGCAGTTTCATATTCAATATCTTCAATATTGTTATTCTGATTTAGTAATACTACCCTTGTTTCATTAGGAAAGTTAGCATCAACTATAATTTTCTTACTCATTAATTTTTTACTCGTAAACTTCTAGGTATATCTCTAATCTCGTAAACCTAGTAATATTAAAGAACATCTATTTAATTATAACAAATTTAAAACTTAAATATTAAGTTTTAAATTGAGAAAACGTTTAATAAATTTAACAAGTACACTAAAATAACTCTACTTACATAAGCTTGACAAAAAATAACTACAACTTAAAACAGTTCTATATCTAAATTTTATTCATGGTCATAATAAAATATAATTAGACAAATTTTAATGAATAAGCTAATGTACTTTTGGTTACACAAAACTTCTTAAACGCCTCTCTATAAGAAATTTATATACGATGTAATCTAGTTTAGCAAACAATTATTTATGACCAAAAATAATCATTTAAAAACAGCTTTGCTATTGTTTGTTAGTGTATTTCTTTTTGCATGTATTACTTACATCAATGCCCTAGTAATACCAGATTTTCTAGTAAGTAAAGGCTTATCTGGAGAACAGCTAGACCATATTGAATCAATCGAAATGTTAGGTTATATAATAGCTGGTTTATTCTTAACCCCGTTAATTAATAAAATCAGTGATAACAAAACTACCATTGTTAGTCTAGTCTTACTGATAATAGGTATATTAAACCTAATTATGATTAAGGATTACACTCTCCTTAAAATCAATTTTATTGTAATGGCATCTGCCTACTACACTTACATAACCACAACTATCATCAAAATAGTGGAGTTAACCAATAACTATAAATACTATAAATATTTTGCTCTTATTGTCTTTTCTTTGTTATGGATAGCTGGGCAGTTTACCGTGGATTTACTAGCCGGATTTCTAGAATCAGCGATAAATGGGCTATTATTATGCACATTGCTTTATAGTTTCATTATTATAACTTGCTTGCAAAGGGAGAATATTAACAAAAATACAACTTTAGTTTCTAGATTTTCATTCTTAATTGAGAATATAGAATTACAGGTTCTAACAGGCTTTATGGTATCTTACATTACTTTTGATATATTGTGGTATTATGAAGAATTTGCTTTAGAAAAACACTTCCCTGTATCAAAGATAGACGCTATTACTCATTATACTCTTATGAGTATATTTTTCTTGATATCACCTGTCGTTTTATCATTAAAAATAATCAACAAATATCTTGCTAATTTAATATTGATGATTATCCTCTTAGGCAGTTTTATTCTTCTACCAAATTATGGAGTAACTTTAATAGGTAACATCTATCTCCTTTCTACAATTGGCGTATGTTTATGTGCTATTTTTATTTGTAATATATTAATATTATCCGGTAAATTTGAAGCCCAGGATTTGAGAACCGCACTGGCAATATATTTCACTATGTGTGCTATTGGTATTTATTCTGGAGCTTTGTCCTCTTATATATCCCATGGACTCTATGATGGGCAAGGTTTTCTATTTTCTACATATAGTGTTGTTGGAACTTTTGTACTTTATTATTCTTGGTATTTTTTTAAACGAAAATTATACAGATTTCCTACTTAAAGCAATTAAATAAATCTCTACTGATTCTTTACGGCTAGAAGATGGCTTAAAATGCTTGACCTTATGAAAATTAAGTTTAATTCTATTCAGTACACTATTTTCTGTACCACCTCGAAAAATTTTAGCAATAAAATGCCCTCCCGGCTTTAAAACTTTTAAGGCAAAGTCAATCGCATGCTCACATAAGTCAAGAGTCCGAATATGATCAGTTGTCGCATGACCCGTCGTGTTAGCAGCCATATCACTCATTACAATATCAGCACTACCATCTAGCATTTTTATAATCATCTCCTCGGTACCTTCAGCATAAAAGTCTTTTTGCAGACAATCTACGCCAATGATTGGCTCAATTTCAAGCAAATCAACTGCAACGATCATGCTATTATTACTCCCGGACTCATCAGATTTAATAATTTTGGCAGCAACCTGACTCCAGCCACCCGGTGCAGCCCCTAAATCAACTAATTTCATCCCTGGTTTTAACAAATTAAATTTCTCATGAATTTCCAACAGCTTATAAGCTGACCTGGATCTGTAACCATCAAGCTTTGCTTTAGCAACATATGGATCGTTTAATTGGCGAGCAAGCCACTCTTTTGATGAGGTTTTTCGCCTTTTTGCAGTTTTAACGGCAACAAACTTACCTCTAAAACCTAATATGTTAGATGTCATGGGACATAATCTCACTAGATTCTTTAGCAATTCTATCTAATACAGAATTAACAAAACCAACCTCGTTCTCATTCAACATATCACTTGTAATATCGGTGAATTCATTAATTACCACTTTACTTGGTACATTTGGCAAAAATTGTAATTCACAAATTGCCACACGCAAAAGAGCAAGAAGTAGAACAGGCAAGCTAGTAATTTGCCATTCAGATGTTAAATGCCTTGATATCATCTTATCAATTTGAGGTAAATTTACAACTACAGACTTTACTAACAACTCAAAATAGCTTATACTTAATTTTACTTTTATTGGTTTGTTTAAACTAGTTGTTAAATTATTAGCTGCTCGCTCATCTTGATAAAATTGAATAGTTTGTTGTATGATTCGATCTATGTTTTGATCAGGGCTTTCTGATTTATACTGATAGATTGCTTGTACCGCAGCAATACGTGCTATTGTTTTGGTGTTAATCTTGGCTGAGGTCATAAATTTTAACGGTTATTAGTAATATTAATACAGGTTAATGTCATCCCTATAGCAAACTGGTGTCTATAGCGAGGAGCCGCTTTACGGCGACGAAGCAATCCAAGAGAAAACGATTAGATTTGGATTGCTTCGTCGCCGTAAAACGGCTCCTCGCAATGACGGAGTGATGCTAGTCGAGTTAGCTATACATAAATAACATTTGTTATCACTTAATCTATTAGATATAGCAAAAAACTATAGCTTAGTAAACCTCTTTAAAATAATTGAGTTGTATGTTATCAATATTCGGATTCATTCTAACAATCAGCTTATTAGTATTTATTCATGAGTTTGGTCATTATTACGTAGCTAAAATGTTTGGAGTAAAGGTCGAGGAATTTTCGATAGGTTTTGGCAAAGAACTATTCTCTAAAACAGACAAAGATGGCGTAAAATGGAAGGTTTGTGTTCTACCCTTCGGTGGTTACGTTAAAATTTATGGATTTGACCTCACGTCACCTGAAAAATCCAATTCTTCAAAGCATTCGAGTTTGGCATACGCAAATGATCTGAAGAATTGGAACGTAAAACAAGGGGTGAGCGAGCGGAGCGTAGATAAACTACGTGAGTACGCGAATACCCCGCAGTTTTGCGAAGCCAATTCTTCAAAGCATTTGCGTACACATTATGCTTTTCTTAGCAAACCTCTTTATGCCCAATTTTTAATTATAGCTGCTGGACCTATAGCTAATTACTTATTAGCCATCCTGATATTCACAACTATTTATTTTTCTCACGGTCAAGTAGAGATACCGCCAATAATTGGTGAAGTGGTAGCTAATTCGCCCGCAGAACTAGCTGGACTTGCAAAAAACGATAAAATTGTTATAGTTAATGATAATCCAATTAACAATTTTGCCGATTTACAGAGTAACCTATTAACCAATGGAACCAAGCCTCTCCATCTTTTAGTTGAGAGAAATGGCGAGGTTATCGATATCTCTATAACTCCTGCAGAGAAAAAACTGGATAATCATCCTAATCTAAAAAGACCTTATATAGGAATTATTGCTAAAAATGAACCTATTTACATTAAAATGAATATTTTCCAAAGTATCTATCAAGGTTCTGTAGACGTTATTTATATCTCAGGTTTAATTTTAAGACACTTTGGACAAATGCTAATGGGGACAAGATCGTTAAATGAAATTGGTGGACCAATTACCATTGCCAAGGAATCAGGGAAATCCTTAGAACAAGGGGTAGCAAATTTTGCACTATTTGTTGCCATGATATCAATTAATCTAGGGCTACTCAATTTGCTACCGATTCCAGTTCTGGATGGTGGATATTTAATGTTCATAATATACCAAACAATTTTTGGAAAAACACTTAGTGGGGCAATAAAAAATGTTATACTAAGATTAGGTATGGGGATAATTATTTTTCTTATTGTAATTTCTCTGTCAAATGATATAAAAAACTTAGTTTTTAAATGATTTAAGTTATATAACCCGAATAAGTTCTGGAGACCCCAGGCGTCATTGCGAGGAGACACTTTAGTGGCGACGAAGCAATCCAGGAAGGTGATTAGAAATGGATTGCTTCGTCGGCTTACGCCTTCTCGCAATGACATCTGTAAAATTTGGCGTGATGTTATTCGGGTTAGCTATATCCATATAAAATTAAAATATAAAGAAGGTTCTTGTGAAAACAAACATCAAATCAACCATTAAAATAGCTATTTTGGCAACAACTATTTTATATAATGTCTCCGCTTTATCAGCTGAGTATGTTAAAAAAATAACTATTCAAGGTAACAAAAGGATTGAAAGCTCGACTATTGAAAATTACTTAAAGCTCCGAGTTGGAGAAGAGTATAGTACGTCAAGAGAAGATGAGGCAATCAAAAATCTTTACGCAACATCTTTATTTGAGAATATAACTATTAAACTAGTAAATGGTGGTAATTTGATAGTTACTGTATCAGAGACTCCTTTTATTACTAAAGTAATATTCAAAGGTAATGCTAAAATCAAAACTTCCGTATTATCGAAGGAAACAATTACTATGTCTGGCGAATCAATGAGTCTGGCTAAAATCCAACTGGATGTTGAAAAAATTAAGGAGATGTACAAGCGTTCTGGTCGTTATTCGACAACTGTCACTCCACAAATTGAGAAACTAGAGAATGATCGAGTAAAAGTTATTTTTGATATTGCAGAAGGACCTAAAACAACGGTTAAACAAATTTATTTCCAAGGAAATAATAATTATCGTACTAATGAACTGCAATCTGTTATCCTAACCAAACAATCAAAGTGGTTTAGTTTTCTTGAAACTAATGATACCTACGATCCAGATCGCTTGGAGTATGATAAAGAGTTGCTAAAGGAATTCTATCAGTCAGTAGGATTTGCTGATTTCCGCGTTATTTCTGTTACAGCAGAACTGAATCCAACCAAGGAATATTTTACCATCACTTATTCTGTTGAAGAGGGAGCAAAATATAATTTTGGCAACATTACTATTGACAATAAATTACCTAATATTGATCTAAATGAAATTAAAAAATATATTAATGTTATCTCCGGTGAGACATTCAATATTAATCGTTTAAATAAAATAACCAGTAAACTTTCTGAATATTTTACCAGTCAAGGTTATCCAGGAATTAGTGTTTATCCTGATACAAGTAGTAAAAATCCTGATCATACTGTCGATGTTAAATTTGTTATAGATAAGGCAGATAAAGTGTATATTAATCAAATTAATATTACTAATAATCTAAAAACTGAAGATAAAGTTATTAGGCGAGAATTTAAAATTTCTGAAGGGGATATATTTAATCGTTCTTATATCGAGAAAGGTGATCGAAATTTACGTAATTTGGATTATTTTGACAAAGTATTTATTAGCATAACCCCAACAGCTCGAAAAGATAAATATGATATTAATATTGATGTTGAGGAAAAATCAACATCATCAATTAATTTTGATGTTGGCTATAACACAGCAGGAGGAATGTTCGGACGTGTATCATTCTTGGAACGCAATTTCATTGGTAGCGGAAAATTGCTAAATGCTGGAGTACAAGCAGGAAAGAAAAGTATTAGTTACTATGGTGGCATAACCGATCCTCATTTTCTCGATAGAGACTTATCATTAGGTTTCAATGCTTTCAAAAATCATAGTGGGCGTGGTACTTCATTTCTTTCGCAAGGAGATCAAAATTATACGTTAAAATCTATAGGACTCAAAACCTCTCTTGGTTATGATATTGCAGAAGATTTAAGTCATGAGATTGATCATACTATTAAGAGAGAAATATTAAGTTCTCCAGGCAATCCGAGTTCTATATTTTTATATGAACAAATGGGAAAATTTGTTACATCAGCCATTGGACATACTATTACTTATGATCAAGTTGACAGTAAAATTATTCCTAAGAATGGTTACATTATCAGTGGTACCCAGGAATTTGCTGGTGTTGGAGGTAATAACAAGTATTTAAAACATGAACTAGACGGTAAGTATTTTAAATCTTTCATCAATAATAAATTCACTTTGAAAATTGCCAGTAGTGTAGGTAATATTATGGGTGTTGGAGGTAAAACTGTCAGAATTTCTGATCGCTTTAATTTGGGTGATTATAGTCTTAGAGGATTTGCCGCCAGTGGAATAGGCCCTAGAGAAAAAAGAACAAATGAAGGTCTTGGTGGAGAAAAATATTATACAGTTTCAACAGAACTTAACTTTCCAACTGGTTTACCAGAAGACTTTAATTTGACTGGGGTTGTTTTTATGGATGCTGGTAGTTTGTGGGGGGTAGGATTAAATTCTAAAAGTGCCTATAAAGCTGATAGTTTTTATAATGATAACTCGCTTCGTGCTTCTGTTGGAGTGGGCTTTATCTGGGTCACTCGCTTTGCACCTATCCGAATGGACTGGGCATGGCCAATTAAGAAGAAACCTTATGATGACAAGCAAACTTTCCATTTAAAGTTTTCTACACATTTTTAACAATACCCTGTTTTCGCAGGGATGACACAAAAATGGATTGCTTCGTCGGCTCACGCCCACAGCTGTCGAAAGTTAGAGGAGGAAGCGGGTTTATAGGTAATCGTAGCAGTTTAAAAGTTATGGTGTCATTCCTAGCTGCGGCGGGAATTTATAATATTTCAGAGTTTTTTGACGCTATTTTAGATCCCGCACCGAAGCAGGGATGACACAAAACCCGCTCTACCTTCTAACTTTCGACAGTTGTGACTAAAGTAGCTCCTCGCAATGACGGATAAGTATAATGGTTTTAAAAGATGTGGGTAATGCAAGACGGAGTAATGTTAGTTGGGTTGTATATATAATAAATTAAAGATATGAAACATTATAGTTGGTTAACAATAATAAGTTGTTTAGTAATTAACTACTGCTCAACTATTCATGCATCTAATACCAACGTTGAAAATAGAAATGTTGATAGCAGCCTTATGATCCGTAGTCATAAGGGCAATAATAGCCATATTGACAATAGATTTGTTGCAAGAATTGCTATTGTAGACGTACAGTCCATTCTAGAACATTCTGCAGCAATCCAGTCTATAAGAAAATATGTAGACCAGATAAGTAAAAAAATTCGACAGGATCTGTCAAGGAAGGATATGGAGCTTAAAGAAATAGATAATCTATTAATGGGAAAACGTAATTCTGTAAGTGAGGTAGCTTTTGAACAAGAAGTTAATGATTTTCATAAAAAAGTAAACATAGCACAAAAAGAAATACAGGATAGGAAAGTACACCTTGAACAGGCTCATGCTGAGGGTATAGGTAAGGTACAAGAAACAATCATAAAAATTATAAATGATTTAGCAGAAAAGCATAATCTTGATTTAGTTATACCTAGTACTCAAGTTTTATTTGCTAAAAATACCTTAAATATTACACAAGAAGTGATAGTGGAGCTAAATAACAAATTAAAACATGTTACAATTAAATATGAATAATAGAACATAGCAGTTTAAAAGTCGTAGAAAAACCCAAACGTCATTGCGAAACCACGTAGTGGTTGTGGCAATCCATATTCATTAGATTGCTTCGTCGCTACTAAAGTAGCTCCTCGCAATGACGCCGGTTATTTTTTCGCAACTTTTAAACTGCTCTGATAATAGAATATATAGGTTATAATGAAAGAATTCCCCCCTATTACAGTAGCTTATGGTGACGGTATAGGTCCAGAAATAATGCAAGCGGTATTATATATTTTAAAGGAAGCTTCTGCCAGAATACGTATAGAGGTGGTGGAAGTAGGAGAGAAATTATACCAAAAGCATTATACCTCAGGGATAGCAGAAGATACTTGGCAATCATTGGCAAGAACTAACATACTTCTAAAGGCTCCTATTACTACTCCTCTAGGCGGTGGGTATAAAAGCTTAAATGTAACTCTTAGAAAAGCCCTATCTCTTTATGCCAATATTCGCCCGGCTATTTCTTATGCTCCTTTTGTTAAAACACTGCATCCAAATCTAAACGTGGTTATAGTGCGGGAAAATGTTGAAGACTTATATGCAGGCATCGAATATCGCCAGACTCACAATGTTTATGAGTCTCTTAAGCTAATAAGCCGAGTCGGTAGTGAAAGAATTATTAGATATGCCTTTGAGTATGCGATAAAAAATAATCGTAAGAAGGTCACATGTTTTAGTAAAGATAATATTATGAAACTCTCTGACGGAATTTTTCATAAAGTTTTTGAGGAAATTGCTAACGAATATAAGCAAATTCAAAGTAACTATTATCTTATAGACATCGGCACTGCAAGACTAGCAGCTCAGCCAGAATTATTTGACGTCATTGTAACTTCAAATCTGTATGGTGATATTATATCGGACGTATCTGCGGAAATTTCTGGTTCGGTAGGACTGGCTGGCTCTGCTAATATAGGTCAAAATTATGCTTTATTTGAAGCTGTACATGGTTCTGCCTCGGATATTGCCGGTCGTAACCTAGCTAATCCTTCTGGTTTGCTTAACGCAGCAATTATGATGCTAATTCACATCGGACAACATGATATTGCTACATTAATAGAAAATGCCTGGAAGAAAACCATTGAGGACGGAGTCCATACTGGTGATATCTACAATGAGGAAATATCCAGCAAAAAAGTTGGTACTAAAGAATTTGCTGATGAAGTAGTGAAAAGACTAGGTGCCAAACCTTCTACCCTCAAAGTAGCTACATATTCATCATCAGTTGATCAACAACAAGCTACTGAGCAAATATATTCGATTAATAGTAAAGAAGTTAAAGAATTGGTAGGTAGTGATGTCTTCATCCAAATGGCAGCGTTGACTGCCCATGAGGTAGCAGAAAAAATTCAAACTATCAGTTTAGGTGATTTACAATTAAAAACCGTATCTTCCATGGGACTTAAATTATGGCCTAGGGATGAAAGATTTGAATTATTATCTGATCATTGGTGTTGTCGTTTTATGGCAAAGAATGATGGGGAAAGAATAACGCATTTATCTATAGCCCATTTACTTGAATCGCTAAGCCAGGCAAAAATAGATTTTATTAAAATTGAGAATCTCTTTGAATTTGATGGGAAAGCTGGTTACTCGCTTGCTCAAGGAGAGTAGTATTTTTTGCGGTTGTCATTGCGAGGAGCTATTTTAGTAGCAATAAAGCAATTGTAAGTTGTCATTCCCGCGTAGGCGGGAATCTAATATCCCTGCTTTCGCAGGTATGCACAAAAATGGATTGCCACGACCACTTACGTGGTCTCGCAATGACGCCTGAGTTTATATAGCACTTAACATATGGATTCAAATAAGTTATAATGATAAATAATAAAAAAATTTTATAATAGCAATATGGCATCCCCCTACAGTTACGATTTACGTTCTAGAGTTATAGAACATTATGAGAAATATAAGAAAGTAGCACTTACATGCGAAACCTTTAAAATTAGTCGGTCAATAATCTATGATTGGATTAGATTAAAGAAACAAACTGGAGATATAAAGTCAAAGGAGGGATACCAGAAAGGATATGGTCATAAAATCCCTGATTTATCGGAGTTGCGTCATTTAGTAGAAAAAGGTAACTCGTTAACGCTTACAGAAATAGCAAAAGAATTAGATAATGTTGCAAGTATAATGACTATCAGCCGAGCTTTAAAGAAACTCAACATTACTCGAAAAAAAAGACATATGCGTATAAAGAAAGAGATGAAGGAAAGCGACAAGATTTTCTCAGTGAATTAGAAAAAGTGCCGATAGAGAGACGTGTTTATCTTGATGAAGCGGGCATAAATGATAATGAATCATATGAATATGGATGGTCAATGAAAGGAAGTCGTTGTAATGGGAGTAAATCGGGAAAACGTAGTGAAAGAACAAGTTTTATTGGTGCGTTAAATCAGAATAGTTTAATCGCATCACTAGTCTTTACTGGGAGCTGTGATAGTAAGGTATTTGAAGCTTATATAGAAAATTGCCTTGTGCCGGAGCTAAAGCCTGGACAGGTTGTCATTGCTGATAATGCAAGCTTTCATAAATCCAAAAGGGCTAAAGAATTAATTGAAAAAGCTGGCTGCAAACTAAAATTTTTACCACCTTATTCCCCTGATTTAAATCCTATTGAACATCATTGGTTTCCGATAAAAAATAACATTAGAAAATTATTAGATAAAGGTATTTCTGTATTTGAGGCAAGTTGTAGAACGTTTAAAATAATGTATGAACCTATATGTTAAGTGCTATAACTCGTCATTGTGAGGAGCCGCTTTACGGCAACGAAGCAATCCAAAAAAAGCGACCAAAAATGGATTGCTTCGTCGGCTTACGCCTACTCGCAATGACGAGTTATAGGCACAGGCGTCATTGCGAGGAAGACCGCAGGTCGTACGAAGCAATCCATTTTTAATCATTTTTCTGGATTATTTCATCTGTGAATTGGCGTATATAACTAATATACGAAGAACCGTTTCAGGTATATATTATGTTAGTACTTATATCGAATGTTGAGGTTAATTATGTTTAAGTGGGTTCCTAAATATCTGTTATATGTAATCAAGAAAACATTGTATACAACATGTCTGCTTCGAGTGATAACCTATCTAATTGAAAATAATATAGGTTTTTATGAAATTTTCTTTACTAGGTATTCATTATGCCATACCATTCCCTTACTATTCTTTGGGTTTATTGGTTTTACAATTCAGTATTACTGGTGTAAGAATAAAGAACTTTAACAAATACATATGAAGAACCGTTTCAGGTATATATTATGTTAGTACTTATATCGAATGCTGAGGTTAATTATGTTTAAGTGGGATCAATGTCTGTTATATACAATCAGGATGACGTTACATATGATTATCCTGTTTCAAATGATACGGTATCTAATTGAACACAATATAGGTTTTTATGAACTTTTTTTTAGTAAGGATGCATTATGCTATACCCTTCCATTACTATTTTTTGGGTTTATTGGTTTTACAATTCAGTATTACTATAGGTATAAAAATAAAAAACTTTGATAATTAATATTGATTAGTAATTGTTGGGTATAGCTACCACAATTGTCGAAAGTTAGAAGAGGAAGCGGTTTTAGATAGTGTGCTTTAAAAGTCGTATGTGGTCAACGTCATTGCGAGAAGACCGTAGGTCGACGAAGCAATCCAAGAATAGTGGATTGCCACGACCACTATGTGGTCTCGCAATGACGTGTGTGCAACCCAAAACGTCATTGCGAGAAGTAACTTCGCTGCGACGAAGCAATTGTAAGTTGTCATCCTTAGCAACGGCGGGAATCTAGATCCTCTACTTTCGCAGGGATGACAGACAAAATAGTGTCATTCCCGCGTAGGCGGGAATCTAAGATACCTGCTTTCGCAGGGATGACACAAAACATGATTACTTCGTCGCCACTAAAGTAGCTCCTCGCAATGACGGATACCGGGGCAGCTATAAATTTAATTTTTGAGGATATTTATGATATCTATTATTGGTTATGGATTAATCTTACTTGGAATTATAGCAATATTTTCCGGCATTGTTGGACTTTTTAGGTTTCCTGACTTTTATACAAAAATTCATGCTGCCAGTGTAATTGAATGTTGTGGCGTACCTTTATCGCTTGTTGGTCTTGCCTTCTTACAACATGATTTTACTAGCTCTTTTAAATTAGTTTTTGCCGCTATATTGATTTTAATATTAAACCCGGTATCTACTCATGCAATTGGCAAGGCGGCCCTATTAAGCCCAAATAACCAAAAAGAATTAAAATGATTGATCGTTTATTTATTGTACCAGACATCATAAATTTCCAACTAGCTAGTTGGTTGCTTATGATAATCTTGATAATGCTTTTCGTCGTATCAATTAAGCTGATATTTTGTAATTCTTTATTAGAAACAGTGATCATAAGCTCTATGTTTAGCTTGCTTATTGGTTTATCTTATCTACTTATGGATGCTCCCGACGTGGCAATGACTGAGGTAGCTCTGGGTGCCTGTTTATCTAGCTGTGTATTTTTAGGGTTTTTAAGCAAATTGCCAACCGTACAGAAATGTAATCTTAAACCAACACGAGTAATAAGCTCATCAATTATATGCATAATTTTTATAGTAGTACTCACCGTGGCTGGGCTTGATTTATTAGAATATGGAGCGATAGATTCTCCATTGCAAAATCATCTCACCAAATATTATATTGAACATACTAAAAGTGACATTGGTATTCCATCTTTTGTCGCAGCACTACTAGCTAGCTATAGAGGTTATGATACTCTTGGAGAAACTGCTGTCATTTTGATTGCTGGAATATCGGTATTATTACTATTTTCACAAAAAATTACTAAAGATGCTTAAAAATTTTGTTATTATCAAACATACTACTCTCTTTATCTTACCTTATATATTTTTATATGGTCTATATATTCAAATTAATGGTGATGCATCACCAGGGGGCGGATTCCAGGCTGGCACTATATTTGCTTCTACGATAATTGGTTTTGATTTAGTCCATGGTCAATTTAAATTAAAGCAATATTTCTCTATTGACTTACTAGTTGGTATGGCTACTATCGGAGTGCTGATCTATGCCCTAACCGGTATGATATCAATATTATTTGACGATAATTATTTAAACTATTATTCTCTGGCACATGATAAATTACTAGCTCAACATATTGGTATTTTTGCCATTGAAATTGGTGTTGGACTTTGCGTTGCATCAGTTATGTGTCTGATATATTCTATTATTACTGCTGAAATATAATAAGATATTATGTTATAATAGACTTCTTGCATAAGCCAAAGAAGCTCTCGGGATTTTTAGGAGAAACGAAGCCTGCTACCTTCGCATACAAGACGTACGTGAGGAATGAAGGCAAGTTTCGACAACAAAATCACCAACTAGATTGACTTATGTATGAAGTCTAATAGGTTTCACTATATATATCCATTATTGTTATATGTTTAAAAATTTTTCCATAGTCTTATAAGTTGCAGTCATTATTATGCTTGTTATAATTAACCAAAATAGCTCAAAATAATAGATCAATTAGAAACCTTCACAGAGCCTAAGTTATATGCATAAACTAATACAACTAATAAAATGGGAATATTTAATTCAAAACCGTATTAATAATCTTAGTAAATATCTATTTATATTTTTTTTATTTTGTATTTTCAGTGCTGCTTTAATTAATGACCAAACAGATATTAAAAAATTTGGAATTATTTTCTCAGTAATTGTTTTACCGATAGCTCTAATTGGCTTTTCTAGTCTAATATTTCAGCAAGATGTTGAGGATGGAAGTTTGGAGTTACTATTATCTAGCTTCAATGAGAGTGAAATTATTGCTGCTAAATTAATTACCATAATTTTTAGCTCCCTTACTAGTACTCTATTAAATATGCCAGTAATTTATATTATCTTCGATCTTGACATACTAACAGTAAGCTATCTTTTTATCACTCTAACTCTACTATTAATTTTGTCCAGTAGCCTATTAGTTTTAATTGGAGCTGTTCAAAGCTATTTTAGGTCAAATACTAACCTGCTAGCAATATTAATCATGCCGCTACTAATACCCAACATAATACTTAGCGGCCTTGTTTTACAAAATTTTGATAATATAAATCTAATTTTTGTTATGATTGGTATCAATATGCTCCTTGTACCAATCATATTTTACCTCTCATCCTATCTAATTAAGAATATTTACAACATTTAATTTTTATTATACACTATACTGCCCCTTGCACTAATAAAAAAAATTGTTATTTTGTTACAATTCATGTAATTTCTAGTCGTAGATTCTTTAACCATTTTTCGGTAATTATATATATGTGGCAAGCTTTAAGAAGATTAATAGCAGCTAACCCTATGGGAATGTTTTTGTGGGGCATCATAGCCAAATGGTATATTATGATAGCTGTTGCTTCTCTGGTAATACTATTTTGGGTCGCTAAGGGGTTCGAACAAATTGGACTTATAAATTATATAACCACTGCTACAACTGAAATTCTTGACACGTCCAAATCAGTTGCCCAACACTGTACTCCCAAATTAGGTCCCAACTTTGAAAGTTTAACCAATTTTTGGAAATGTTTAGGAAATCCACCAAAATACGAGGTTAGAGAAGGAACAGGTGAGAAAGCTTTAGAGGAAGGATTAGAGAAGTTATTGCCTAAAGATGGAACTGTACCAGAAATGCTTCCTTATCGCAATCCTTATGATTCTCCTGATAATTCTAACGATAGTGATGATAAAGCAACTGATGGTAAGTGAGAATAATATATAACTAACCCGATTAGCATTACTCCATCATTGCAAGGAGCTACTTTAGTAGCGACGAAGCAATTGTAAATTGTCATTCCCGCGTAGGCGGGAATCTAGATAGTCTCCCCGTCAAAAGTGCAAAAAATTCAAAAATTAGCACCTTAGCAAAAAATTTTTGTATAAAATTTTAGAGTTTAATTGTTCTGATGTAATTTTTTGATATAAAAAGATGATTTTTAGAAAATTTTTGCATGACGTTTTGTTAACGATTTTGTAATCGTTTGATTAATTTTCTTTATTTGCTAATTTTTATGTAGAAAAATTTGTTTTGAGCAGGTGATTAGCAATACACCGTAAGTTCAATCCTACAGCGGAAATTAACGGATTTATTATATCTCCTATTACTCCTTTTAAGTAATTTCTGCCAACTCTACCATAATGCTTAAGGTGTCCTATTATCGGCTCTATAGCACTTCTTCTCTTGATCATTGCCTTATCATCTGAGGATAGCTTCTTCTTGCAATATGGGCTATACACCTTGTCTTTTTCTTTAAAATTATTCCCCTTATAGCCTAAATCAACAAATGTCCTGGCTATTCCCACTCCTGTTAATTTCTTTACAACCTCTACAGTCTGCGATAATGTATGACCATCATATGGATTGCCATGAAATGATTTGGCCGCTAATACAAAATTACCTCGACCACTTACTGCTATCGAAACCTTGTTACCAAACTCATAGGGTTTGTTTAATTTCCCTTTACCTATGCACTCTACCTCCGGTGCGTGAAAACTATATAATACTTTATTATCCTCCTTATATCGCTCTTTCTCTGCTTTACTCAGTATAGATTGTGCCTGAATCTTTTTAATCTTATTTAGTATTTCTTGCTGCTTTAATGACAAACTTAACTTTGTTTTTGCTATTTCTCGCTGACATATTCTTATTAAACGACCCAGCAATATCTTTAAATGTTGCATTACCTTCTTACGTTTTTTGGCTTTACTATTATCCTTATATTTCCATAATTTTACTATGTCTTTTTTATATTGCTTGGCATATGTCTCATGTAACTTAATGCCTAAAGTATGACATAACTTTACTAGCTCTATTCTTGCCTTATCCATCAAATACACATCATGAGGATACTTAATATTCTTAATTTGTACTGTAGTATCAACGATTATCGATGCTAAGTCTTTTTTTTTAAGCACTCCGACTTTGCAACCAATTCTTGTTAATTCTTTTAATATCTCATTATATCCTTCTTCCCCTAATATAGCACGAAACCTTCGTATACTAGCTTCTGATATCTCAGCATCTTTCTGCAAATATTCCCAACCACAAAAATATTGCCAATATACGTTCTCTCTCAGCTCTTCTTCAGCTGCAGCATCTGACAGGTTATACATCGCTTGCAGCATAGTTACTCCAAGTAATAACCTGTGACATCTGCGATTCCTACCAAATTTCTTGATATTAACATTTGTCAATAACCATTCCTCTAAAACAGTCCAATTTATTAACGATCTTAATTTATATAACTTGTTATTAGGGTTTAATTCTTCGGTCAATTTATAACCAAAAAGCTGTCCTTGTTTTTGGGATTTTATTATATCTTCTATCGGCATAATTCATACAATCCATAAGGTTTCTGCCAATATTATAGCATTTTCTTATGGATTATCTAGATATTTTTACCCGCTAACCATATTATATATTATCCTTCTAGACTTTTGACGGGGAGACTAGATACCTGCTTTCGCAGGGATGACACAAAAAAGATTGCTTCGTCGGCTTACGCCTCCTTGCAATGACACCAGTTTACTATAGCTAAATACCTTCTTCAGGGGCATTTGAATTTCGTGCTGTAAGGCATATTTTTTTACGGTCTACAGCATAAAAAAGATTCGAATGCTATTATTGTGATAGTAGGCTTGATGAGTAGTGGCAACTCCATATGTATTAAAACCACTTACCATAACTAAAATTACCAATCCCTCCTAGTTCGCCACACCCCTCGCCATAAATAGTGAAAGTTCCAGTACCAGCAAACCACGTGTCAGCAGAATCATCATGATAAAGATTAACATGGGCTCCACCTACACCAATAGGAGCGAAATAACCACATTCAAACCGAACACAATTACCCTTATCCACTAATGACAAAATGTCAATATTAGAATTTAACCAAGTTG
Source organism: Candidatus Tisiphia endosymbiont of Hybos culiciformis (assembly GCF_964030975.1). Taxonomy (NCBI): domain Bacteria; kingdom Pseudomonadati; phylum Pseudomonadota; class Alphaproteobacteria; order Rickettsiales; family Rickettsiaceae; genus Candidatus Tisiphia; species Candidatus Tisiphia endosymbiont of Hybos culiciformis. The sequence continues at coordinate 1,592,091 of NZ_CAXIQH010000001.1, read as the reverse complement.
CACCAGTTATCCCCCCGCCAACAAAACCACCACCCGGTCCATTATACTGTAAATAATCACCTTGAGTATTCATATAATCATAGCAAGACAAATAAACACCCACGTATGCAATACCCACCGTAACAAAATGAATATGATAACAAAAAGCAGAACTACCTTTAACTAATTTCAAATCATTATCATAACCAGGATATTTCGGATAATTACACTCAGCTAAACTCTTTTTGTTAGCATTAGTAGAGTTCCAATAAATAAGCTTAGCATTTCTGTGAGCATCAAGTCGTGCAATAGCTTGCATTTGTTCTTGAGTCCGAACAATCTTGCCTAAATCTTTTGACATAATTTCTTCCAATAAAAAAAGATAAATAAATTCTAGAACTCAATTATATCCCCATTTTACCACTCATGCAACTAGTTATAAGCGACCCTTGATATTTTGTTACTTTTATGATAATATGTTGTGTAAATATCTATAATTATACTGATCATTTTATGTCAAATACTAATTGTTATGATAAGGCAACTCGTAGAGATTTTATAACCTTAACTGCCAGCAGTATGGTGGTGGTTGGAGCTGCGTGTGCTACCTACCCTCTTGTTGATTCATTTAACCCTTCAGCAGATGTTCTTGCCCTATCTTCAATAGAAGTGGATTTATCTCACATCCAACCAGGTCAAACTCTTACTGTTAAATGGCAAGGTAAGCCGGTTTTTATTACTAATAGAACTCCAGAGAAAATTGCTGAGGCAAGAAATGTAAATCTCACCGAGCTAATAGACCCTGAACTTGACCAAGATAGAGTAAAATCAGGGCATGATAAGTGGTTGATAACTATAGGCATTTGCACACATTTAGGTTGTGTACCACTTGCCAACCAGGGTGATTATGATGGTTGGTTTTGTCCATGCCACGGCTCTCAGTATGATTCATCTGGTCGTGTTCGCAAAGGGCCAGCTCCTTTAAACTTGGCTGTTCCACCATATGAATTTATTTCTGATACAAAAATTAAAATCGGATAATTATTTATGAATGAAAGTGATTATCCTAATAAATCCAATCCAAGCAAATCTAATCCGATAATAGAATGGATAGACTATCGATTACCTGTTTTCTCGTTCTTTAAACATTTAGGCGAATACCGAACACCCAAAAATTTGAGTTATCTATGGAACTTAGGGTCAATAGCTGGTATTGCCCTAGTAATTCAGATAATCACTGGCATTATTTTGGCTATGCATTATACCCCCCACGTCGATTATGCATTCGAGAGTGTTGAAAAGATTATGCGTAATGTCAATTATGGCTGGCTGATACGTTATATACACTCGGTTGGAGCGTCAATGTTTTTTGCTGCCGTTTATCTACATATCTGTAGAGGGTTATATTATGGCTCATACAAAAAACCTAGAGAATTATTATGGCATATAGGCATAATAATTTTTCTTACCATGATGGCTACTGCCTTTATGGGCTATGTGCTGCCTTGGGGACAAATGAGTTACTGGGGAGCAACTGTAATCACCAATTTATTTTCAGCTATACCAATCATTGGCAAATCGATAGTTACCTGGCTTTGGGGAGGGTTTTCAATTGATAACCCTACGCTTAATAGGTTTTTTGCTTTACATTATTTATTGCCTTTTATTATAGTAGCTTTAGTACTACTTCATTTAGTAGCACTACATGTTCATGGATCAAATAATCCCAAGGGTATCGACGTTAAGTCTTCTAAAGATACTATTCCTTTCCATCCATATTATACTGTAAAAGATTTTGTTGGATTCGGTGTTTACTTTCTAATATTTGCTTTTTTTGTCTTTTTTAAACCAAATTATTTAGGACATCCTGACAATTACATACCAGCTAACCCTTTGGTTACTCCAACTCATATAGTTCCAGAATGGTATTTTCTACCGTTTTATGCTATTTTACGGGCAGTGCCGTCAAAACTAGGTGGTGTAATGTTAATGTTTTCTAGTATTTTGTTATTATTTGTTTTACCTTGGCTTGATAGTTCAAAAGTTAGAAGTGCCAATTATAGACCAATATTCCGCACCGCTTTTTGGCTGTTCATATTTGACTGCTTGGTACTTGGATATCTTGGAGGGCAACCAGCAGAAGAACCTTATATTACCTTAAGTAGATTTGCTGCTACTTATTATTTCTTTCATTTTTTCATTGCAGTACCTCTAATTAGTAAGTATGAAAAAACTCTGCCATTACCGGAGTCTATATGAAAGATCATAAAATTATAGTTAACCCGATTAGCATTATGCCAAATTCACAAACGTCTGTTAGCGAGGAGCCTACTTTAGTAGCGACGAAGCAATCCTTTTTATGTCATCCCTGCGAAAACAGGTATCTAGATTCCCGCCTACGCGGGAATGACAATTTACAATTGTTTCGTTGGCTTACGCCTTCTCGCAATGACGTAAGTATCAAGTTTTTCCTATGTTTGTTAATTTTGTTAATATCAAATATTGTCGCTGCCAATGACGAAGCATTACCCACAAAAAAGATTGCTTGGTCATTTGATGGAATCTTTGCTAGCGTTGATAGAAAAGCTGCTCAACGTGGCTTTCAAGTCTATAAAGAAGTATGTAGCGTGTGTCATGGTCTTTATAATTTATATTATCGTAATCTTAAAGATATAGGATTTTCAGATGAAGAAATTAAAGAAATAGCAAAAAATTACACTGTCCAAGATGGTCCCAATGATGCCGGAGAAATGTTTGAAAGACCAGCACTACCATCCGATCCATTTGTTCGCCCCTACCTTAACGAACAAGCAGCAAGAGTTGCCAATAACGGTGCAGAGCCGCCTGACTTATCATTGATTATTAAAGCAAGACCTGATGGAGCAAATTATGTATATTCTATACTTACTGGTTATACTAATCCTCCTGAGAATTTGAAATTAATGCCAGGGTTAAGTTATAATCCATATTTTCCGCATGGTCAAATTGCCATGCCCGCCCCATTGACAGATGGGCAAGTACAGTATATAGACGGAACCAATTCATCGGTCGAACAAATGGCTATGGATGTTACAGTATTTTTACAATGGGCGGCCGAACCTGAAATGGAAAACCGTAAATCTATGGGTTTGAAGGTGATGATATTTTTAGTAATTTTTATAATTTTCTTTTATATCTCTAAAAATAGAATATGGCAAGACGTCAAGCTGTAGCTAAACTGCAGGGCAGTTTAAAAGTCGCAACTAATGATATAAAATACTAGATTTTAGAAACGAATAACCGTCATCGCGAGCCACGAAGCATAGTACCCTACATTTTTTATTCTATCGTAAAAATAGCAAAAAATTATAAGGATATTATGCTACACAAGCGTCATTGCGAGGAGCGTGTAAGCACGACGAAGCAATCCACTTCTGGTCTTTTGGATTGCTTCGTCGCCTAAAGTGGCTCCTCGCAATGACAGTTAGAGATCGGTTTTTTTTTCCTTAAATTGGTACATTATGTCGAATTACACTTTCGCTACAAAATAAAAAATGTAGGGTACTATGGTATTATATGCTCAAATATCTACTAGTTCTTGATAGGCTACTTCTAAAACCTCATAAGATTTTGAGCCTTTAGGAGTTGTAACTTCCACTATATCTCCAACCCCTTTACCTATGAGAGCCTTAGCAATTGGTGATACTATCGATACTCTCTTTTTAGTTATATCTGCTTCATATTCTCCAACAATATGGTATACAACTACTTCCTCCGTTTCGTCGTCTAACAACTTAACTGTAGCACCAAATTTTATGCTGTTACCTGAGAGTTTTGAGGTATCAATAATTTCAGCTCTAGCTACTTTATCTTCAAGATCCAAAATACGACCTTCAATGAAGCTTTGTTTTTCCCGGGCTGCATGCCATTCCGCATTCTCAGATAAATCCCCAAAATCTCTAGCTGTTGCTATAGCCTCAATCACTTTTGGTCTTTCTACATGTTTAAGGTGTTTGATTTCTTTCTCTAAATTATCGAACCCTTTATGTGTAATAGGAAATTTTGTCATAAGAATATGTCTTGTCTAAGTTAAGTTTTCTAGTATATTTGTTGTGTCAAACTTTGTCAAACAGCCCTTTTAGATTATTATGCAAACTAAAATCTTTAAATTTGAGATACAACGCAAAACCTTTCATTTGTACAGCCTAATTATACCGATTTTTTATTTATTTTCATCTAAATTAGTTGTTACTACATTATTATTTTTACTTACTACCTGTGTATTATATATAGATATTGCCAGGCACTACAATTTATACGTTAAAAAATTTATAGATAGGTTTCTTGCAAAGTTTATGAGAGATGAGGAGCAGAACGGTTCATTCAGACTAAGTGGCAGCAGTTTTATGGCGATTGGATTTTTTTTGACAGCTCTTTTATTTTCAAAAGGTTTAGCAATTTCATCTTGGTTGATATTGATAGTAGCTGATTGTCTTGCTGCGTTAGTTGGTACCAAAATAGGTAAGCCTCTAGAAAATGGTAAATCATTGGAAGGCTCTATTGCCTTTCTAATTTCTGCAATTTTTATTAGCATGTTAGTATATTTTTTCATTGGATATCATACTAGTTTTACTGTTATCATAATTAGTTCTATAGTTGCTACCATTGGTGAATTTTATGCAAAAGAGTTATTGATCAACGATAATTTATTAATACCTCTTACCTACTGCTTTTCTACAATTATATTCACCTTTATTTTAGGTTTATGAGAATTCCATTAGAATTTTATGAACTTCTCAGAACCCGGATTAATTTATCGGATATTGTTAGGCAAAAAGTAGTTTTAACTAAGAAATCTGGAAATTACCTTGGACTATGTCCTTTTCATGTTGAAAAATCTCCATCATTCACGGTAAATGATGCCAAGAGATTTTACTATTGTTTTGGCTGTACTGTTCACGGAGATGTTATAAAATTTGTTGCTAGCCTTAGCGGTTTATCTTACAAAGAAGCCGCTATTAAACTTGCCAATGATTATGGCATTGAATTGCCTAAATTAACCGTAGAGCAACAAAAACTACATGAAGAATCGGATGAACTACTCGGTATCTTAGAGATGGCAGAAAGGTTTTTTACCTCCCAATTGTCACAAGAAGTATGTAGTTATTTAGATGATCGGGGTATTGATAAAGAGGCAATTAAAGAGTTTTCCATTGGTTTTGCTCCTCCAGCTAAGGAATTGCAGAAATTTTTTAAAAAAAAATCAATATCTTTGAAAAAACTTCAAAAAGCAGGCTTAGTGGGCGAGAGAAATGATGGTACAATGTATGAAATATTTTATAACCGGATAATTTTTCCGATTAGAAATATCTATAATAAGGTAATTGGTTTCGGGGGGCGAGTAATTGGTGATGGATTGCCTAAATATTTAAATTCTCCGGAAACCATATTATTTCAGAAAAATGAAACATTATATGGAGAGAATAATGCGATTAGTGTTGCTTATAAGAAAAACCATTCAATCTTGGTTGAGGGGTACTTAGACGTTATTGCCTTGCACCAGGCTGGTTTTAAAGAGACCGTAGCAAGTCTTGGTACTGCGGTTACAGAAAATCATTTGCAAAAATTATGGCGGGCTGGTGATGAAATAGCACTTTGCTTAGATGGAGATATGGCAGGAATAAAAGCTACTCAGCGAGTAATTAATCTAGTATTACCGTTAATAAATGGTAATAAGAAAATTTCCTTTGTCATGTTACCTGCTGGCAGCGATCCTAATGATATTATCAATAAAGATGGGGCAGGGGGCTTTGCCCAAATTTTTGATAAAAGGATTAATCTATCCGAAATGATTTGGCGTTCCGAATATGAAGGCAAGAGTTTTGTAACTCCAGAAGACAAAGCTATTTTGGAAAAAAATCTTGAAGATTATTGTAAGCAAATAAACGATAGGACTCTCAGCCATAATTATTACAGATACTTTAAAGACCAAATATGGCAAAATTTAATTAAACGTCAAAGTAGGGGAGGGGCAAGAAATTCAAATGTAATGGTCTCAGCTCCTGATTATTCAGAAATTGAGATGTTAGAACAAGTTTTTTGTATAATGTTAATAAAATTTCCAGAGATGGTTAAGAAGCAAGAAATAAAGGATTTTCTATTAACGTTAAATTTTCAAAATAAAATGCTTGAAGATTTTCGTGATTGGTATTTTACCGAAATTATTGGCAATGATATACTAGATCAGGAAAATATTATTGATTTGGTAGAAAGAGCTGGATTTTATGACACTTTTTCGTTATTGTCAAAACCTAATAATTTATTTCTAGATTTATCATTTAATAAGAATGATATAGATTCTGACTTGCTTTGGCAATGGTTGCATAAGAAACATCACCTAGTACTATTAAAACAAGAATATATATCCATTATTCAAAATGGATCGGATGAAGAATTGAAAAAAGCTATATTATACCGAGAAGAGATTATGAGGGTTTCTAAAGAGCTTTATAATCTAAACGAATCTTTTACTAATTGACCTAAGGTTTATAAATTATGACGGATGAAAAAAAGAATATAGATGAAAAAGGCGAGGAAGTTGATAACTTAGTTAAGTCAGCTAAAGCAAAAGGTAAGGCAGTTACTTATTATGATATAAATAAAGTTATTCCAATCACTAATAATATATCAGTAAATGATCTGGAAAAGGTAATATCAAAGTTTTCTGAAGCTGGGGTTGATATTATAGAAGCTGATGAGGACGAGATTAAACTTGATATTAATGTAGATGAAGAATTTAAACTATCTAATAATGTTGATAATGAACCTGAAGATGACAGTGAAGAAGAAAATTTAGGTACAACCGATGATCCAGTAAGATTATATCTACGAGATATGGGCGGGGTAGGGCTTTTTTCTCGTGAGGCTGAAATAGAAGTAGCTCAAGATATTGAGGAAGGCAAAGAGATAATGGTTAAGTCACTTTGTGAAAATCCAATATCGATGAAATTCTTTATTAAATGGCATGAGGACTTAGCTAATGAAAAAATATTACTTCGGGATTTGATTGATTTAGAAGCTAATATGGTTCACGAATATTGTGGTAATTCTGAAGACAACCAAAATAATGATATAGAATCAGATCATGAAGAGCATGAAGAATCCAGTAATCTATCAATAGCCACTATTGAATTACAGTTATTACCTAGCGTTGTCAAACGTATGGAGAAAATTGCTAAACTTTCTGAAGAGCTGTTAGTTGAAGCAAAAAAACATTACGCACGTTATCCTCAGCCTAAGGGGTTACAAGATAACAAAAAATATGCCAAAAATCTGCAATTACTAATTGTTGAAATTTCTGGTATCCATTTCCACTCTAAAAGAACGGAGGAAATCCTTAATAGAATATATAGTCTGAATAAAGAATTAGTGCATAAAGAAGGGAACTTTCTTAAGTTAGCGGAAAAATATGGCATAACTCGTCAGTGCTTCATAAGTGAATATATGGGAGCGGTAATTGATGAGAACTGGAAGAGGCAAATGCAAAAAAATAATAGTTCTAATTGGAAGAATTTTCTTGCTAAAGAATCGGATTTTACTGATCAAATGATTAGCGAGTTAAGAAACATGGAAATGATTAGTGGTTTGCCAATTATTGAATTTAAAAAATTAGTGCATACAATACAAAAGGGTGAAAGACAGGTTCTTAGAGCAAAAAAGGCTATGATAGAAGCTAATCTTCGTCTAGTTATTTCTATTGCTAAAAAATATGCAAATCGTGGACTACAGTTTTTAGATTTAATTCAGGAAGGAAACATAGGGTTAATGAAGGCTGTTGATAAATTTGAGTATCGTCGGGGGTATAAATTTTCTACTTATGCTACTTGGTGGATTAGGCAAGCTATTACTAGAGCTATTGCAGATCAAGCTAGAACCATACGTATTCCTGTACATATGATTGAAACGATCAACAAAATTATCCGTACTTCTAGGCAGATGCTGAATGAGCTAGGTTATGAACCAACTCCAGCAGAAATTGCTGCTCGTCTTTCTATGCCAGTTGATAAAGTGCGTAAAGTGATGAAGATAGCTAAAGAGCCAATTAGCTTGGAAAATCCAGTAGGCGATGATGATGGTAGTTATCTGGGAGACTTTATTGAAGACAAAAATGCTGTATTACCACTTGATGCAGCAATTCAATCGAACTTACGAGAGGTTACAACTAGAGTATTGGCAACCCTTACTCCTCGTGAAGAGAGAGTTCTAAGAATGAGATTTGGTATAGGAATGAATACTGATCATACATTGGAAGAAGTGGGGCAGCAATTCAATGTTACTAGAGAACGTATTAGGCAAATAGAATCCAAAGCACTACGTAAATTGAAACATCCAACCAGATCTAAAAAACTTAGTAGTTTCCGGGGTGGTTCTAGAAAGCAAAATAACTCTTCCGAGTCTGCTTTTGGCGGCTAATTTGCATAGGATTTTTATTGCTTGATGATACCTACACCCCAGAGCTGTTGAAAATTAGAAGAGGAAAGGGTTTTATGCAGGACAGTTTAAAAGTCGTATGTGGTTAACGTCATTGCGAGGAAGACCGTAGGTTGACGAAGCAATTTTTGTGTCATCCCTGCGAGGTTTAACTTGTCATCCCTGCGAAAGGCAGGGATCTTAGATTCCTGCCGTTGCTAAGAATGACAAGGGAGTGCAGGGATCTAGATTCCCGTCGTTGCTAAGAATGACAATTTATAATTTTATGTATCCCTGTGAAAGCATCTATCCTGTATCCCTGCGAAGGCAGGGAGCTAAAATGCTTCTCAAAAAGTCGGGATTCGAGTGTCGCATCATTGTCCAAATTACTTTAGTCATTTCCGACAGTCTCCTAGAGTTTTGAAAGAAGTCTATTATAATAATACAGGGTAGCAAGTCACAACTTCATCTTTGACAATAGACAAGGAGACTCAGCTACTATAGAATCGCTACTAGAAATAATGAAGAAGTTATAGTGTCCAAAACTCTAAAAATTGGTAAGTGCCAAGTACAGTTATTACCTTTATCACTTACTATATTAGCATTTGTCTTCCTCTTATCATTGGGATTTTGGCAAATTGCTAGATTGCAGGAAAAAGAACTATTTTTGAGTTCAATGAAAAATAATCTTAATAATCCTCCTATTGATATAAAAACACTTAGTGCAGATAAATTGTATGCTAAAGTGAAAATGAAGGGGCATTTTTTGGCTGGTAAGAATTTGCATCTTTATGGGCGTAAATCAATGTCCACTGAAAAAGATGGCTATTATTTAGTTAGCCCTTTTCAAACTGATGATAATAAGATAATTTTAGTTGCATTAGGGTGGTTTGCTGGAAGGTATAAGAAAAATATTAATGATATAGTAGATGGTTCTACAGAAATTACCGGTGTAATTCTCCCTGGGGAGAAAACCAAGCTGTTTGTCCTAAATAATGATGTTAAAAATAATGTGTGGTTTACCTTAGACTTAACTCAGGCATCCGATATTCTTGGTTTGAAATTAGAAGATTTTTATTTAATTATGGAAGGTAACAATAATCGATCTGATATTCTTAAAAGTTTGTCGATTAAAAATCTGTTAAATGTCAGAAATGATCATTTAGAATATGCCGTTACTTGGTTTGCCTTGGCAATTTCGTTAGCAGTAATTTTTGTAATTTATCATTTGCCTAAAAAAAAATAGAGTGTAAACTGAACTATAGGATATAAAAAGTATAAAAAAGGAGCGATTATGACATTAAAAGTAGGCGATATTGCCCCCCATTTTACTATGCCAATAGGTGAGAATAGTAAAATCAATTTGTCGGATTTAGCAGGCAAGTTTGTTGTATTATATTTTTATCCGAAAGATGATACACCAGGTTGTACTATTGAAGCAGGTGATTTTAATAAATTAAAGCCAGAATTTGGGCAAATGAATGCTGTCATTGTTGGGGTATCAAAAGACAACTTAGATTCTCATGATAAATTCAAGAAAAAATATTGTTTGGATTTTGATCTTGCATCAGACTCTAATTCTGATACTTGCGAGAAATATGGAGTTTGGGTGGAAAAATCGATGTTTGGTAAGAAATATATGGGAGTTGAGCGTACTACTTTCTTAATAGACAAAAAAGGTAAAATAGCTCACATTTGGTCAAAAATACAAGTGAGGGGACATGCGGAAGAGGTATTAAATCAGGTGCGGAAAATAATATGAATATAATATTTAAAACAGGATGTATAGCTAACCCAACTAATATTACTACGTCATTGCGAGGATATACTTTAGTAGCGACGAAGCAATCCTTTTTATGTTACCCTTGCGAAAGCAGGGGGCTAGATTTCCGCCTACACGGGAATGACAACTTACAATTACTTCGTTTGGGCTTTGCTCCTTCTCGCAATGACGCCAGTGTATTATGGCTAGATACTAATCGGGTTAGCTATAATAATGTAGGTATAAATGACTAGTTGGTTTTGTAAAGGTATTATTGTCGTTTACTTTCTTCTAACTATAGCTCATGCAGCACATGCTGAGAATTTATTTGTAGTCAAAAAACAGGCTGAAATGTTAAAGGCTATTGAACAAGAAGCTATTGACCAGCTCAAAATATATTTACGGGAAATGAAGTCCATTGCTGTGGACTTTACCCAAGTGGATTCGGCAGGGAATCATGCTGAAGGTAAGCTATTAATTAATAAACCTTCTAAGTTTCGCTGTAATTATTATCCACCATTCCCTTTGGTGGTTATTGGTAATGCTAACTATGTTTCGGTATATGACTATGATATGAAACATGTAAGTCGTATTAAGACAGAGGAGAATGTCTTTAATTTTCTATTAGAAGATGTTGTAGATTTTGATAAATATTTTAAAATTGAGTCGACAATAGATCAAGATAATATGTTTGAAGTCACTATTTATCATACTTTATCGGAGAGACGTAGTCAGATTACCTTTGATAAAGAAACTAAACAGATGAGAATGTTAAAAATACTTGAGGATGACAATGTTATTACCATAAAATTTAATCATATTGCAAAAGTACAGAAATTTGATGATGATTTGTTTAAGCTCAAACATCCAGACATATTTGGAGTACCGAATAGACTTGGCAAAAAAGATATAGAAAAAAAATATAATTTAGCTAGTTAAATAGCTTGCCTATATATGATAAAAGAACTATTTTATTACGTGCTAGTAGTGGGCATTGGCTCTGTTCAGGTGGTCAGGTTCGAAAGAAAGCAGCCAAAATAGTATCTAGTGGGTCATTACTAGCATGTATAATAATAAATCAGCTGTATTATAGCATTTATAGCTAATCCGAAACATTACTCCGTCTATTAGCGAGGAGTCACTTTAGTCACAGCTGTCAAAAGTTAGAAGGGGAAGCGGGTTTAGAGGTCATCATGACAGTTTAAAAGTTGTGGAAAAATAACCGGCGTCATTGCGAGGAGCCACTTCAGTGCCGACGAAGCAATCCATTTTTGGTTACTTTTATGGATTGCTTCGTCGTGTTCACACACTCCTCGCAATGACGTTAGCGGAAGGAATATAATTGTTACATTTTCTCAAGTTTAGAGTAAAAATAATTATGCAAATCAACAAAATTCATGCTATCGCACGTGCTTATATAAGAGATGAAGATTCTGTGTTAGTTGCTGACAATGGAAAAAACCTATTTTTGCCTGGTGGTCACATAAAATACCAAGAGTCAGTTCATACCGCATTATCAAGAGAACTAAGAGAAGAAGTTGGTCTAATTAATTTTGAATTAGGCGATTTTATTGGTATGATAGAAAATATATGGGATTATAATGGCAAAGCTGTTCATGAACATTGCATAATTTTTAAAGTTATTTCAAAAGATTTATCTATAAATAGAGAAGTTAAATCAAAGGAAGATTTCTTAAAATTTCATTGGATAAAATTTAATGAACTGATAAATCTTAACTTTTTACCTGAGGGCTTACATAATTTGTTATCTAGATACGAAAAAGATGGTTTATCCCACTTTAAATCATTAATTAACTAGATATTTTAAGAAGTAGTATTAAGTAAAAAATATCAACTGTTTTAGTTGTAGTGCCTTAATTAAGTTGCTCCTACTACGATAAAGTATCTCATCATATTTTGTGAATATACAAGTGACCAAAACAACAGATCAGTATATTACCTTTGCTAGGAAATATCGTCCTACTAATTTCTCTGAACTATACGGACAAGAAGTTTTAACAAAAATTCTAAATTATACTATTCAAAAAGATCGTATATCTCAAGGGTATCTTCTTACTGGTATTAGAGGGGTTGGTAAAACTACTTCAGCACGTATTGTCGCTAAAACTATTAATTGTAGCAATCCAATAGTTGAAGGTGAGCATATTAAGCCTTGTGAGAATTGTCAGAATTGTAATAGTTTTAATAAAAATAATCATCCTGATATAATTGAAATGGATGCTGCCAGTAAGACAAGCGTTGATGACATTCGTAAAATAATAGAAAGTAGTGACTACAAGCCGCTAATTGGTCGGTATAGTATCTTTATAATTGATGAAGTTCATATGCTGTCTAAGGGGGCATTTAATGCTTTACTTAAAATTCTTGAAGAACCACCAGCACATGTCATATTCATATTTGCTACTACCGAACCACAGAAAATTCCATTAACCGTAATTTCTAGATGTCAGCGATATGACTTAAGAAGGCTAACGTTTGATGATATTTTTCAGCTAATTCAACAGATTGCAAAAAAAGAACAGTTAAATGTTGAAATAGAAGCTCTTAAAATAATTGCCTCTAGATCTGATGGTTCAGCTAGAGATGCAGTCTCAGTACTAGATCAAGCAACAAGTTTGGGGGCAGGGGAGGTTATCACCCCTGAAATTGTCTACCAAATACTTGGTTTAGTTGATACAGCTAGTATCATCAAATTTTTTGAATATCTTATTCAAAGAGATGCGGCTAAGTCGATTGATTTAGTAAACCAGCTCTATATGTCTTCAGCAAATTTAGAAATTTTTGTATCCTTAGTTGCTGATTTTAGTGCCTATCTTAATAAGGTAAAGATGTTACCTGATTATCAGAATCCTATATATCTACCTTTTAAGGAGCAGGTTACAGCTATTTTAACAAAAGTTACCCTTCCTCAATTATCTATTATCTGGCAAATATATAGTAAAGGGATTATAGAGATGAAAACTTCCCATAATCAGTTGATAGAAGCTGAAATGCTGGTGCTAAAATCCATTTACTCACAAATGTTGCCATCGCTAGAAGAATTAGTGGATATACATAATGATGGGACACAACTAGATCAGCCAGTATTACAACAATCAACTCAAAATCATCAAATTACCGATGTTCTTGTAACTGATTTTCTTGAGTTTTTACATTTGCATAATGAGATGGAAATTTACTACAGATTGTTAAACCAAGTGGAGTTGAAAGCTTTTGCACTTCAGGCTATAGAAATAGCTGGAAATGACCTAAATAGCAAAATAAAAGAGCAAATTGGTAGTTTATTATTTGCCTGGTCAGGTAAGATTTGGGATGTGATCATTACCAAACAACCACAAATCATCACTCTTAAAGAGCAATTGATGAATAAAGTAAAATCAAGTAAAGATTGGGAAATTCTAACAAAACACTTTCCAAATATCACGATTTCAGATATCCTGTTAAAGAATTAAAGAGAGAGAGTATGGTAAATTTTAATCAGTTTTTAAAACAAGCTCAGTCAATGCAGAAAAAAATGCAGGAGATGCAAGATCAAATGGCAAGTACTGAATATTTTGGAAAAGCAGGTGGTGGGTTAGTAAATATTACCGTTAGTGGTCGTGGAGAAGTTCGTAAAGTCTCTATTGATTGCTCTTTGCTTAAAGAGACAGAGAAAGAACTGTTGGAAGATTTAATTGTTGCGGCTTTTAGTGATGCCAAAAGTAAGGTTGATGAGGATTCACAAAACTCTATGCACAATGCTTTCGGTAACGTTGCTTTACCACCTGGACTAAAAATGCCATTTTGAATCATTCCAACTGAGTATATATGCGGGGCAGTTTAAAAGTTGCCATCAATAATTGAATGTTCCTGCGAATTGTAAGCTAATATTAGCCTAAGTTTGGGAGGGGGGATAAGACAATTGTATTATGATGTGGACGTTTGTAGAACATGCTGAAATAGAACCGACCAATAATCATGCTGAGCGGCAAATAAAACATCATGTAAAATACAGGAAGAATTCGTTTTTTACGTGGTCAATAAGAGGAGACAGGTTTTTAGAACGCATCAAATCCCTTTTTGCATCGTCGAAACTCCAAAACTTGAACCCTTGTCAGGAATTAACAAATCAACTTTCTTAAAAATCCCTGAACGATCACACTTTTTTTTGGTTTGACAATAGGGTACACTGTATTTGATAACACTAAGAGTCTGTCGGAGAATAGCAAAATTATCCTAATTAATAAGCAATTTTATAAAACAAGTCGTAGGTTCTATAAAGGTTTCTACTGAGTCCAAATAAGAGCTCCTGCAAAATGCAAAAAAAATAATTTAATAAAAATATTCTAAAAACACTTAGTGCTTCTAACTTTTTACTATATTATACTCAAATAATTGGAAATTTAACCATAATATGTGTAATTGTATATGACCATTATGTCTGATAATTGGATAAGAAAAATGTGTGCAGAACATAATATGATTGCACCTTTTACTGATACGCAGATTAAATTAAATAACTCAGAGAGAATTATTTCTTATGGTTTATCTTCGTATGGTTATGATGCAAGAGTTTCAAAGGAATTCAAAATATTTACTAATATCAATTCGGCAATAGTTGATCCCAAAAATTTTACTGAATGTAGCTTAGTAGATAGAGAAGTTGATGTTTGTATTATTCCGCCAAATAGTTTTGCCTTAGCAAGAACAGTTGAGTATTTTAAAATTCCAAGAGATGTACTAGTTATTTGTGTTGGTAAATCAACCTATGCAAGATGCGGTATAATTGTTAACGTAACACCATTAGAACCTGAATGGGAGGGGCATGTAACATTAGAATTCTCCAATACTACTCCGTTGCCGGCAAAAATTTATGCTAATGAAGGAGCTTGTCAATTTTTGTTTTTAAAAGGTGACCAAACTTGTAATACATCTTATGCTGATCGTCATGGGAAATATATGAAACAGCAAGGTGTTACCTTGCCAATAACTTAAAAATTTTAATAAAATAAGGACCTTTTGTTATGAAAGACACTAATCAACAAGAAATGCCACATATCGCTATTAATGCTCAATATATAAAGGATTTATCTTTTGAAAATCCAGACGCTCCAAAATCTTTAGTGTCTTTGGAACGTAATCCACAAATTGATTTATTCCTAGACCTTAATATCTCTAATTTACCTGAAGAAAATTTTTATGAGGTAGAATTAAGTATAGAAGCTAAAGCAATGAGCGAAAAACATAAGCTATTTATAGTAGACCTAAAATATGCTGGGGTTTTTAACTTAATTAATATAGCAGAAGATCAACACCAGATGATATTAGCAATTCATTGTCCAGCAATGATTTTCCCATTTGCTAGAAAAATTATTGCTGATACCACTCAGGATGGTGGATTCCAGCCATTGATGATTGATCCGATTGATTTTGGTGCTTTATATCACAAGAAAATGCGAGAAAGTGAAAATTAATTATAGCTAACCAGACTGTCATTATTTCCAATCCACATGACAATTTAAAATCACAAGGGAAAAAACTAAAAAAACTCAAGAGGTCTATTAGTGAGGACAAGGGGCTTGTTTTAGCGTTAGCAAATTGTAAGTTGTCATTCTTAGCAACGGCGGGAATCATAGTACCCTACATTTTTTATTCTATAGTTATGCTCATAGGATTAGGTGATAAAGAACATAACGATTGTAAGTTGTCATTCCCGCGAAGGCGGGAATCTAGATACCTGCTTTCGCAGGTATGACACAAAGTTTGTATCACCTAATTCAATAGGTTTCACTATATCGTAAAAATAGCAAAAAATTATAAGGATATTATGCTACACAAGCGTCATTGCGAGGAGTGTGTAAGCACGACGAAGCAATCCACTTCTGGTCTTTTGGATTGCTTCGTCGCCTAAAGTGGCTCCTCGCAATGACAGTTATAGTGAAACCTATTGAATTAGGTGATACAAACTTTGTGTTAACCTTGCGAAAGCAGGTATCTAGTCTCTCCGTCAAAAGTCTAAAGATACAACATCTGCTATGTTTAAACAAAAAGGATGTCATCCCTGCGTAGGCAGGAATCTATAATATCTCAGGGTTTTTTGTTGACTATTTTGTCTCCCCGTCAAAAGTCTAGAAGGATAATATATAATATGGTTAGCGGGTAAAAATATCTAGATAATCCATAAGAAAATGCTATAATATTGGCAGAAACCTTATGGATTGTATGAATTATGCCGATAGAAGATATAATAAAATCCCAAAAACAAGGACAGCTTTTTGGTTATAAATTGACCGAAGAATTAAACCCTAATAACAAGTTATATAAATTAAGATCGTTAATAAATTGGACTGTTTTAGAGGAATGGTTATTGACAAATGTTAATATCAAGAAATTTGGTAGGAATCGCAGATGTCACAGGTTATTACTTGGAGTAACTATGCTGCAAGCGATGTATAACCTGTCAGATGCTGCAGCTGAAGAAGAGCTGAGAGAGAACGTATATTGGCAATATTTTTGTGGTTGGGAATATTTGCAGAAAGATGCTGAGATATCAGAAGCTAGTATACGAAGGTTTCGTGCTATATTAGGGGAAGAAGGATATAATGAGATATTAAAAGAATTAACAAGAATTGGTTGCAAAGTCGGAGTGCTTAAAAAAAAAGACTTAGCATCGATAATCGTTGATACTACAGTACAAATTAAGAATATTAAGTATCCTCATGATGTGTATTTGATGGATAAGGCAAGAATAGAGCTAGTAAAGTTATGTCATACTTTAGGCATTAAGTTACATGAGACATATGCCAAGCAATATAAAAAAGACATAGTAAAATTATGGAAATATAAGGATAATAGTAAAGCCAAAAAACGTAAGAAGGTAATGCAACATTTAAAGATATTGCTGGGTCGTTTAATAAGAATATGTCAGCGAGAAATAGCAAAAACAAAGTTAAGTTTGTCATTAAAGCAGCAAGAAATACTAAATAAGATTAAAAAGATTCAGGCACAATCTATACTGAGTAAAGCAGAGAAAGAGCGATATAAGGAGGATAATAAAGTATTATATAGTTTTCACGCACCGGAGGTAGAGTGCATAGGTAAAGGGAAATTAAACAAACCCTATGAGTTTGGTAACAAGGTTTCGATAGCAGTAAGTGGTCGAGGTAATTTTGTATTAGCGGCCAAATCATTTCATGGCAATCCATATGATGGTCATACATTATCGCAGACTGTAGAGGTTGTAAAGAAATTAACAGGAGTGGGAATAGCCAGGACATTTGTTGATTTAGGCTATAAGGGGAATAATTTTAAAGAAAAAGACAAGGTGTATAGCCCATATTGCAAGAAGAAGCTATCCTCAGATGATAAGGCAATGATCAAGAGAAGAAGTGCTATAGAGCCGATAATAGGACACCTTAAGCATTATGGTAGAGTTGGCAGAAATTACTTAAAAGGAGTAATAGGAGATATAATAAATCCGTTAATTTCCGCTGTAGGATTGAACTTACGGTGTATTGCTAATCACCTGCTCAAAACAAATTTTTCTACATAAAAATTAGCAAATAAAGAAAATTAATCAAACGATTACAAAATCGTTAACAAAACGTCATGCAAAAATTTTCTAAAAATCATCTTTTTATATCAAAAAATTACATCAGAACAATTAAACTCTAAAATTTTATACAAAAATTTTTTGCTAAGGTGCTAATTTTTGAATTTTTTGCACTTTTGACGGGGAGACTATTTTAGATCCCTGCTTTCGCAGGGATGACAAGCTTGGTACTGTGATTAGGTTATAAAAACTTTGTAAATCCATAAGGTTTTTGACAAAATAGGGTGAAAATCTTATGGATTTTGATGTGATTTTTAACCGCAAACGTGTATTACCTCTTATGTCTACAGCCTTTTTGACGGAGCGACCAATTTCAGCATAGGCAGGAGTCACTGAAGTAAAGATGATACAAAATGGGATTACACTTCATTGCTGCAAAGAGCGACTCCCCGATAATAAGATTGTTGAAGAGCCGCCATTTTTCTTAAAAGTATGGATACCTCTTTTTTATTCAATCTTTGTGGTACCACATGTCTGACTACCTCCAGCACTACTAGCTACAATCTTTATAATATCAGGAGCCTTAAACAATATTATAATACCAGTTACAATAACCAATGCAACTTCCCATTTTAATTGTCCCCTGAGAGTTTGAATCCCTAGAACAATTATACTAACAACAGCTACACCGCGAGCCGTATTGCCACTAAATACCAGAATCACGTTACACAACACTTTACCCACCGGATCATCAGCAGCAGCAGCATTATCAGCAAAAACATCTGACGCTGCTATAATCAGAGCAATACTGCAAAGAACAAACAACAAACGCCAGATGAAATTATTATCAAACTGTTCAGAATAGGGTCTATAAATATTCATATTTTACCTCATTAACGAATTATTAGACATGCTGACAATTCTATACTGTAGCCTTTTACAATTCAAGGACTAATATAAGGCTTATGGTAATCTAGTTAAAGAGTTTCCAAAAAATATAAGGTATACGTGCTGTTTTAGTCACAATTTTTACAAATCAATTAATTGTGAAATTTATTTCCCAAGAACATATATAAAAGTGAACAAAAATAACCATACTACATCGACAAAATGCCAGTACCAAGCGGCAAATTCAAAACCTAAATGACCATTACCTTTAATAAAATCCCCTCTTCGGACTCTATAATAACAAACAGTTAAAAATATAGTGCCAATTATTACGTGAACCCCGTGAAAACCGGTTGCTAAATAAAAATTAGAAGCATAGATGCCATCTGTAAATTTAAAAGTTGCATGATGATATTCGTAAGCTTGCATTAAACTAAAAAACACCCCCAGTATTATGGTAAAACCAAGAGCGGTTACACAATCTTTCTGATTATTTTCCTCAAGAGCATAATGTGCCCATGTTACTGTTGTACCAGATAATAAAAGAATCAATGTATTAATGAAAGGAATATCAAACGGATCAAATGTTTGAATAGATGGGGGAGGCCATATACCAGGTTTTACTACCCATACACCATCTAGCAATCCTACAGGGGAAAGACTTGCTTTAAAAAACGAGCCAAAAAATACAGCAAAAAACATTATCTCTGACAAGATAAATAGTGCCATACCTATTCTTAAGCCAATTCTTACTGGTTCAGTATGATGTTTTTCAATTAGTCCCTCTTTAATTACATCACTCCACCATGAATATAAACAAAAAACCACCGAAAGAATACCAGCACCAAAAACATATGCACCAAATCGATATTCATGCATAAACATTATGCTGCCACTAGCTAAAAGCAATAAGGCAAATGAAGTTAGAATTGGCCAAGGACTAGGATCGACAAGATGAAATAGATGTTTTTTTCCTGCTAAAGAAACAAAACTGTTATTTTTAATAGACCCATGTAACATAAATAAAAACTCATAAGCAATTTATTGCTTGATTATTCTATGCTATCTTTTGTAAATATCAAGAATAGTCTTTAAGAATCATTTTATTTTGCTTGTTAAATATATAAGGAAGCGTTGAGGAAAATGGTGTAGCTGCAAAAATCTATAGCTAACACAATTAGCATTTAGCCATAGTAAACTGGAGTATTGCAAGGAGCCACTTTGGTGGCGACGAAGCAATTTTGTTTTGTGTTAACCTTGCGAAAGCAGGTATCTAGATTCCCGCCTACGCGGGAATGACAGAGGAGACGGGAATGACAGAGGAGACATCTTCTCCATTGAGGCAAATGGACAAATGCTAATCAGATTAGCTATAAGTTATTTGATTATAGCTGATTTAAGCGGATGGCGATCTAAGGCAAGTTTTAAATGCTTTGTTTGGATATGGGTGTATATTTGGGTGGTGCTAATATCAGCATGTCCAAGCAGCTCTTGAATTACCCTAAGATCTGCCCCCCCTTCTAACAAATGGCTAGCAAAACTGTGACGTAAAGTGTGTGGGGAGATATTATCCGCACTTAGCCCAGCCTTAATAGCTGCTTGTTTTAACAGGATTGCAAAATTCTGTCTAGTCATATGCCCGCTAGCGGCAGAAGAGCAAAATAAATAAATTTGACTTTTTAGATATTTTTTGCTGATAAAGTTACTGCGAATAGTTAAATAATCTAGCAAACTGAGGGCAGCTTGTTCATTGATGATCACCATTCTTTCTTTATTACCCTTACCGGTTATAGAAAATATTCTTTTGATATTTTGGGACATTTGATTTACTAAAATATCAGTTAGTCTGATACTAACAAGCTCAGAAACCCGTAACCCACTTGCATATAATAAATGAATCATTGCTTTTAGGCGTATGGAATCAGGATATTTATCTTGATCACAATATAAAAGTAAAGTTTTGATTTGATCAATTGATAATGTAGAAGGAAGTTTAGTTTGGTATCTTGGTAGGTCTACCATCAAAGTAGGATTATAATTGGTATATTTTTCGCTAATTAAAAATTCATAATAGTTTTTTATAGTTGATATTTTCCGGTTAATTGATCTTGCCTGCAAGCCATTTTCTGCTAAATATTCTACCCAATCTCTAATATTTTCAGCTTTAATATTTAGCTCTGATAATTTATTTTGTAATAAAAACTTCTGAAAATCTAACAGATCGCATTGGTAACTGAGTTTTGAATTATTAGCTACTCCACGCTCAGCTATCATCATTTCTAGGAATTGCTCAATAAACTCCATCATATTAGTATTATTTTCTGTGGAGGCCAGGGTCGGAATCGAACCGACGCATTGAGGATTTGCAGTCCACGGCATTACCACTTTGCTACCTAGCCTAAAGATGCTAAATCCTAACCAATATTAGAGAAAAAGGCAACTTAATTCTTTTATTTTTAGGCATTGCCTAAGAATAGTTTAGCATTACTTCATTTATTAGCGAGAAGTAGAGAAGACCGATGAAGTAATTGTAATAGGGCATTCTTAGCAATGGCAGGAATCTAGATATAGTTATGCTCATAGGATTAGGTGATAAAGAACATAACGATTGTAAGTTGTCATTCCCGCGAAGGCGGGAATCTAGATACCTGCTTTCGCAGGTATGACACAAAGTTTGTATCACCTAATTCAATAGGTTTCACTATAGAACTTAACATGCTGTAAAATTCTCCTTGCAACCTCACTAGCAGAGAGATTTGTAACATCAAACTCAAATAAATTAGGATGAGCAATGTGAATTAATGGATATTTTGGATAAACATCTTGTACATCGATTGATTTATAACGAAGTAGCCTATCTAGATGTTGAATTCGCTTAATATTTTCTTCTTCTGAAATCAGTAATTTTACAGGAATAAACACTGATTTACGATTTACTGCTAGCTGTTGTACTTGGTTAAAAAGCTTACGATCATCATCAACTTCATAGAGACAGTTGGTAAGAACATAATTATTACTAATTTCTTGGCTTAGAAAATTAAAAATACCATTTCGTACAAGTCTAATTGCATCCCAGGCAAATTCTGGAATAGGAGTTAATCCATCATAATTTAGCAATGAAAAAATAGGATTGTTGATATGTTGGTTATCACATATGCTATAACCAGCTCTTGCTATTTCTTTTGCTATAGTATACTTTCCGGTTCCTGGTTTCCCTATCAGGTAGATAATAGTAGTAGTCACTTCGTTAATCTCACTTCTTCAAATTTTCTGCAGTGCATATAAGAACATTACCATCAATCTGTACTATGCGAAGCGTGTCTCCTTTATATGCTGGTTTTACAGAATCTTTGCTTAGTTTGGCATTCATAATCGTTCCTGACCACAATACCTGTCCCTTTTCTCCTACTAGGAGTTCATTACTATATAGCTGTACTTCCTGACCTAACATGTCAGAATATTCGTGCTTGTCATGTTTCTTGCCAACATAGAATTTTAGTGGGTACCATAAAATAATCAGCCATATAAAAGAAACAAAACCGAAAGTTATATACTGGTATTTTAAAAAGCTTGGATAATTATTTAATATTATAGCGTTAGATATTCCACCTAAACCCAAAAATAAAAAACCAACATTTGGAGTGTTAAAAAATTCTATAATTATACAAATAATGCCAGCGATCAGCCACAGTTCTACTATTGGAATGTCAAAGATGGTCATATGATTCCTTCAATTAATCTTCAATTTTAAGAGGTTATTCAATAGTACAATTTCTACTATAATCTTGGAACAAACAATTGTAAACAACCATATCCTAACCTCATAGAAATACTAAACTTACCTTCGCTCCTCACGTGCCTCTATGTACACGAGGAGAGCAGGCTTCCTTTTTTCTCTAAAAATCCCTCAGCTATTTTTAAGCTATGTAGCAAGTCTATTCCTATTGTTGCAAAGCTTGTTACAAAGAAAAAGATTGTCCTAAATATACTTCCTTTACTTGACAGCTTGTGGCTATTTCTTGTGGCGTTCCTGCTAATAGGACTTTCCCGTTGTAAATAACGTATGCCCTGTCAACTATATTAAGAGTATCTCTAACATTATGATCAGTAATTAAGATGCCGATATTGCGGTTACGTAAGTGGACGATCAAATTTTTAAGATCCTCAATCGCTAGTGGATCAATGCCTGCAAGTGGTTCGTCAAGCATAATAAATTTGGGGTTTAATGCTATTGCTCTGGCAATTTCTAGCCTACGTCTCTCTCCACCGGATAATCCCATTGCCGGCATGTCTTTTAGATGAAGAATAGAAAATTCTTTAAGCAAATCTAATGTTTTTTGTTCGATAATTTCCTGATCATTTTCTAGAACCTCTAGCATTAATCTAATATTATCTCCGACAGATAATCCACGAAAAATTGATGGCTCTTGAGGAAGATAGCTAAAGCCAAACCTAGCTCTTAAATAAATTGGTAAATGGGTAATATCATGATTATTATAAAATAATGCTCCACTATCTGGCTTGGTAAGCCCTATAATAATACTAAAACAGGTAGTTTTACCTGCACCGTTTGGACCAAAAAGACCAACTATTTCTCCTGTTTCTAATTGAAGAGATACATCATTTAGTATTACTCTCTTATTATAAGATTTTGAAATACTATTTACTTGTAATTTATCTATTATTAAATGCGACATACTTTTCTGTTTCAATTAATTTTTGGATTTGCTATAATCTATATTATTGAGTTCCGTATAATAGACTAGCTTGTCGGTTCTTATAATACCGTCCTTGTTTTGTACTATTACATTACCAAGCAAGATTAGCTCTTTTTTTTCCACAAAATATTTTGCAGAAGTAGCAATTAATATTTCCTGACCATCATTCCTCTTAGCAGTCAATTTTGATGGTATAGATATGTAATTAATAGTTTTTTTATTATCAACTATTTTATAAGAAATTTCTAAATTAGTCGTTTTTACCATCATATCATCAAACCATAAAATCACCTCGCCTGTAAAACAAGCTTGCTGTTTAGTCTGATCAATTACTAAATTATCAGAATTAATATATAATTTATCCATACTAGAATGTTTTGAGTATGGATGTTCTCCATAAGCTACTGCTGAATTCATTATTAGAAAAAACAACATATAGCAAAGCATGCTAAAAACCTGATATATCAATAATCGTTGATACACTATCTTTGAAATTTATAATATTATTATCATCTGTGGAACTAAATTTATTAGAAGTAATTTCACAATTTTTATAAAAAAATATCACACCTGTTTTACTAGATGTTTCTTTACTTAGTAGATTCAGTTGAGCTTCTTGTGCTTTTAATATGCTTTCTCCTAAAGAAAATTGGACATCATCTCTTAATTCTAACATATGACTATTCTCATTCAATATACCATTTTTTGCATTGATCACTAATACTTTATTGTCATTTATTTTATATTTAGCGTTAATTTCTTCTAATGCATATTTATTATCTAAAGTCCTAACCGCTTGTACAGCATGAACTTGGTAAGGATTTAAGCTTTTATTTAAACCCTTAAAAGTTGAATTTAAAATTTTTATTTCATAATTTGTTTTATCATCTGGATTAAAAGAGCTATCCTCACTATTATTTTCAATTAATTCTAAATTATTATTAATGGGATTAAAATTGATATAAATTAAGTATAAGGTTAGTACTAGACCTAAACAAGATAAGATTTTTGATAGACTAATTGAACGTCTATAAGATGAAATGATAGTACCACTACTTTTATCGATGAAGGGAATTTTTACCATAATATCACCAACATTATCATGGACATTCATCAACTAATTCCTGCCCGAAGTAAGTCATGGATATGAACAATACCAATAACTATATTATTTTCAGTTACCGGTATGCTAGTAATTGATTTACTATTCATGACACCCAAAGCCTCTCCTGCTAACTTCGAGGAAGAAATTTGTTGTGGATTAGTAGTCATTACATCATGTGCATATTTCATATTTATTCTATCATTAATATGTCTACGCAAATCCCCATCTGTTATAATACCAACTAAACTCAAATCTTTATCTACCACTATAGCACATCCAAGGCTTTTTTGATTCATAACCAATATAGTATCAGTAAATGAAGTATCGGTATATACTAAAGGCAACTGATCTTTTACCCTCATTAAACTTTCCACCTTGATAAGATTAGCTCCAATCTTTCCTCCAGGATGATATAGCCGAAAATCATCCTCTGAAAAACCTCGAGCTTCATGTACTGAAGTGGTGAGTGCATCTCCAAGAGATAACATCATTATGGAAGAAGTCGTTGGAGGACCGATATAAGACACTTCATTAATTCTTGGTATTAATAATAAAAAATCACTATTGATTGCTATAGTAGAGTTAGCATTCATAGTCATAGCAATCATTTCTATAGAAAATCTCTTACAATATTTCATTATATCAAATAATTCTTTTGTTTCCCCGGAATTAGATAACATGAATATTATATCCTTCTCAGTTACCATCCCAAGATCACCATGGCTAGCCTCAGCTGGATGCAAATAAAAAGCAACCGTACCAGTAGAAGCAAAACTTGCTGCTATCTTATGGGCTATATAACCACTTTTTCCTATACCAGTTAAAATAATCCTACCTTTACAATTAATAATATGATCTACTACATTGTCAAAGTTACTAGGAATATTATTAGCTAATTCAATTAGGGCTGTAGATTCTTTTAATATAACTCTTTTAGCAACGTCACGATGGTAGTGCATTTTCAATCCAACTCCAATAAATTATATAACTAACCCGATTCAGGGCAATTTAAAAGTCGCAACTAATAGTAAAAAACCAGTTTTATTTAGGTGAGTAGTCGTCATTGCGAGGAGCCGCAAAGCGGCTACGCGGCAATCCAAAAATTGCAGCGGTAAAAATAAAACAGCAAACTGTTTATTTGGATCGCCACGCCACTTCGTGGCTCGCGATGACAACCACTTGTTTCTGTAATTTAGTATTTCTATCATTAGTCGCGACTTTTAAACTGCCCTGAACCCGATTAGTATTTATCCATAACAAACTACCGTCATTGCGAGAAGGCACGAAGCCACAACTGTCGAGAGTTCGAAGGTATAGTTATGCCTATAGGATTAGGTGATAAAGAACATAACTATTGTAAGTTGTCATTCCCGCGTAGGCGGGAATCTAGATACCTGCTTTCGCAGGTATGACACAAAGTTTGTATCACCTAATTCAATAGGTTTCACTATAGAGCAGGTTAGAGGTCATCATGGCAGTTTAAAAGTTATGGTGTCATTCCCGCGTAGGCGGGAATCTATAATATTCCAGAGTTTTTTAATGCTATTTTATATCCCTGCCTACGCAGGGATGACACAAAACCCGCTTCCCCTTCTAACTTTCAACAGCTGTAGGCACGAAGCCCGAACGAAGCAATCCATAAAAGTGACCGAAAATAGATTGCTTCGTCGGCTTACGCCTTCTCGCAATGACGAACCAATGTTAGTCGGGTAGCTATACATCAAGCCTTATGCCAAACGTTACATTATGGCCTTTATAAGGCAAGGACTTAATATAATTCTTTATTTCTTTGGTGTTACCAAAATCTTTCCAGCTATAAGCTACCTCAACTTTCACTACAGGAGCTAATCTGGCAGCAATTCCAAGAGTAAGATGATATATTAAATTATTTTTTTTATTAGTAGCATTTGCAGTGCCAAACTTAGTAATTTCATTTTTTAGTTGACCAACTCCAGCCCCAGCCCCAATAAATAATTCACAAATACTTATATCAAAAATATCGACATAACCACTAAGCACTAAAGTAGTAATTTGAGGCTTAATTTTTGAGTATGTAGCATCAGAAGAATGCTTTGATTGCTGATTAGCCAAAAAATTAAGCATAAGATCAAGTCTAACATTATCTAAAACATAATAACCCACACCTCCGCCAATAATAGCAGCCATATGCTGTTTTAATTCTTTATCATTTAACTTAATATTATTCATTTTATTTGCCCCAACTTCGGCTTTCAAATAAAACTGGTTGTCAATAGCCCAAGAGGAAGCAGAAAATAAAAGTGAGATGCTGATGATTGTTAGTAATAATAAATTTCTCATAATTCTATTTTTTTGTTTAAAGTTTACTATAAATTAGACTTATTAGCCAGCTTATTTTGTTATATAGCTAACCCGAATAAGTTCTTGATATTGTTATAAGTTTTTAAATGTCATTGCGAGGAGGCGTGAGCCGACAAAGCAATCCATTCCTGGTCACTTTTTTGGATTGCTTCGTCGCTACTAAAGTAGCTCCTCGCAATGACGGAGTAATGTTATATAAACTATTGATTATTAGATATCAAATCTTATACCAGCCATTATATTATGCCCTCTATAGGTATGCCCTAAAATTACCTTGTTAAGCCCATAAGCATAACCTATCTCTGAAGCACTCATTTCTTTGTATACCACTGCCCCATAATTTTTCCAACTATATGCAATCTCAAGCTTTACGCCATTAGCTATATCAGCAGAAACACCCGCAACTAACTGACAAGCAACGTTAGTAGAACTGGCCGTATCTTCAACATTGAGTGTAGTAGAATTAGTTGGATTTTCTACTGTTTCTCTGTTCCATACATATAAAGTCTCTTTTGAGGTGCTAACAAGATTCGCATCAAATTTTTCTTTTATGTAGGCTAAACCAATACCACTCCCTACAAAGAACTGAAAAATACCTCCTACTTTAGGAGAATCAACATAACCACTGAACAACAAGGACATAACATTGGCTTTACGCCTTGCCGTTACATTTGCCGTTGCTTGTTTTTCAAGAGAATAAGCACTAGCAGTAAAAAAGTCTTTAGATTCTGGACTAGCTAAAACATCAAGTGTCAATTCTACTCTACCATTTTCCATGCAATAATAACCTACCCCAACACCAAAAATACTAGTAGCATTTGTTTTACTCTTGAACGTCGATGTTATAGAAAAATTGTTAGGCTCGGCAGACTTTGTTGCACTCAACTTACTTACACCCCCTTCAACCTTTAGATAAAAGCGGCGTTCATTTGGGTTTGTTTTCATTGTATCTGCGGGCTGATTTTCATCTGCAAACGATATAGCAGAAAATAAAAAAACAGTACTTGCGGCGGCAATTAAAAATAATTTTTTCATATGCTTGCTCCTAATTATAAGTAAAAAGAAATTAATAGACTTTCAATTAAATTCTAACAAATATTTAGTTTTCTATGCAAGACTTAATTACAAATTAAATATATTTTATTTTTATCAAAGACCAAAAAAGCACAAAAAAAAGGGGGCTAATAAAGCCCCCCTTCTTTCGTAGAATAAAAATGATGAATATATCATTAGTATTATCTATAGCCCCCCTGTTTTCTGTCATCCTTGCGAACTTTCTGTCATCCCTGCGAACGCAGGGATCTAGATTTCCGCTTGACTTCATCAACCAACATCTTCTCACAATGACGGAGTAATAATAGTCAGGTAGCTATACACTCGATTATTAGAGATCAAATCTTATACCAGCCATTATATTATGCCCTCTGATAGCTGCTTTAGGTGTCTCTTTCTTCTTCTTGTCTTTGTCCTTATCATCCTTGTCATCCTTCAAATCGCCTGTTTCTCCATAGTCTCTCCAACTATAGGCAATATCTAGGTTTATGGTATCACCCAATTTAAAAGAAACACCAGCACCCGCCTGATAAGCAAAGTTGTTAGCGGTATTGTAGGATTCAGGATCTTGGGTCTTTGTTTTTGTCTGCCCGTCACTAGTTGTAGTAATAGTAGCAGTAGCATTCTGCTCCACTTGAGCCATACCAACACCAGCTCCGACAAAGAATTTAACAAAACCTGCATCATATAAATCAACATAGCCATTGAGCAACAATGATCTTACACTTTCTTTAGCTATAACTTCCATAGATTCCTCCTTACCGTCGTCAGTCTTCGAAGTATTAGAGGCTTTAAAGTCTGAATTGATAAGCAAGCCAAGTGTCAGATCTGCTCTAACATTATCCATGATATAATAACCAGCACCAGCACCAGCAATACCAGAAATAATGTATTTAAATTTACCAACATCTCCCTCATCTTTCTTGTCTTTATCCTTCTTAAAATCCAGCTCATTCAACCTAATTGCACCGCCTTCAGCTTTAAGATAAAACCCACCTGTTTCAGCAAATGATGCAACAGAAGTCAGAAGAGTCGTACTGGTAGCAGCAATTAACAATAATTTTTTCATATATTATTTCTCCTTAAAATTAATAAACAAGAATCCCTTATAGGCTCTCAAATAAATACCTGTGAAACACAAATCCTTTGCAAATCCCACTTAGGTCACCTGACTTTAGGTATATAACATAATATTTATTTTCAGCCAACTTAAAAAACTATTATAACATTGGGCAATAATATTATTGTAATATTTTGTGGTAATAAGAACACAATATAAAATCCATATAGCTAACCCGATTAGTATTTGCCCATAGTAAACTAAAGTCATTGCGAGAAAGGTCATAGGTCACAACTGTCGAAAGTTAGAAGAGGAAGAGATTTTAGATAGTGTGCTTTAAAAGTCGTATGTGGTCAGCGTCATTGCGAGAAGACCGTAGGTCGACGAAGCAATCTATATCTAATCACTTTTCTGCAATTTTTAAATTGCTATGGGGTTATGCATAAAGGTGTAGTTAATAATTTAATTTTCTATAAATAATCTATGTACCTTTATTGACACAACCTAGTAACTATGATACAAACTATATGATTAAATATATGTTACATAGTTTGATACATAAATATATTAAATTCTAAATATAGCACTTTAGATTTGATGCATAATATTTTTGGTGTCATTCCCGCAACTGTCGAAAGTTAGAAGAGGAAGCGGTTTTAGATAGTGTACTTTAAAAGTCGTATGTGGTCAGCGTCATTGCGAGAAGACCGTAGGTCGACGAAGCAATCCATAAAAGTAAACAAAAGTGGATTGCTTCGTCGGCTTACGCCTCCTCGCAATGACGCCAGTTATTTTTCCGCAACTTTTAAACTGCCATAATAACCTCTAAACCCGCTCTACCTTCTAACTTTCGACAATTGTGGGGAATCTGGATGCCTGCCTACGCAGGCATGACATTTTGGGTTGAGGCATGACACTTGCAGGCATGACATTTTGGGTTGAGGCATGACAGTAATATGTAAGTAAGGATAACACCTTGGAATAACAAATTACTTTTTTAAAAAGATATGGTAAAATATGGTTAAAAAACAAAAATTCTTAAAAAATTTACTGACCAGCGTGTCAGTTGCCTCTATCGTAGCAAGTATAGGGGGAAGTAGTAGTGCTTTTGCTGCTAATTTTGATGTTGGGGCTGCTATCGCTCTTAGTGCTACTGCTGCTGCTAATAATGATACGGCGATTTTTAATGATGTTGGTGGTGGTGTCCTTACAGTCGATGCCCTTGATAACATAAATATAAATGCAGAACATGATGGTACTGTTACACTAAGGAAGCCTTTTACTATAACAGGAATAGCTGATAATGGAAATATAACTATTAACGTTGGTGGCCATGCATTAGTACTTACTGGTAGTGCAAATACAAGTGTAACACTTAATGGTGGTAGGGTAACTGGTAACGTAGGTCATGATGTAACTTTTGCTGCTGGTGGTGGTATGGTAACTGGTGACGTAGGTCATGATGTAACTTTTGCTGCTGGTGGTAGGGTAACTGGTACTGTTAGAGGTAATGTAACTGTTGGTGCTGGTCGTGCTACAATTGGAAGAGCTATTGCGGGTGGTGTGACTTTTGGTGGTACTGGTACGTTAACTGCCACCGGTGGGGTTGATGCTAATGTGGATTTTGCTGGTTATGCAGGTATAATTGTTCTGGGAGATAATCAGGCAATCGGTGGGAATGTAACAAACGTAGGTGCAGCAGCTGCTGGTACATTAACCTTCGCAGGAGTTGGTAGAGTAAATGGAGATATCGGTGCTGCTGATAATGCTGCTGCTGGTGATAGGTCTTTAGCAACCATAAATATAGGTGATGGAGAAGTACATTTACAGGGTGATGTTTTTGCTACTACCACTCAGCTTACCAACGTAAATTCAGTACTTAAGCTAGCAATCGATAAGACAATCAATGGTGCTGTACGGAATACTACTGGTGCTGCTGGTGCTAATGGTGTATTAACCTTCGAAGGAGCTGGTGTAGTAACTGGAAATATTGGTGCTAATGGTACTGCTTTATTAGCAGTAAATATAGGTGATGGAGAAGTACATTTACAGGGTAATGTTTATGCTACTAATACTAACCTTACCCACGCAGATTCTGTACTTAAACTGGCAGCTACTAAGAAAATCACTGGTGCTATCACTACAGCTAATAATAATCAGGGCACATTAATCTTCGAAGGAGCTGGTGAGGTAACTGGAAATATTGGTGCTGTTGGTCATGCTTTAGATATAATTAATCTTCAGGCTGGTAATATTACATTAAAAGGAGATGTTTTTACCCAAAACCTTAACTACTACACTAAGGCTGGTGTTGCTGCTGACGGAAAAACTGTAACAATTAAGGGTAATTTTACAGGAAAGGTTGATTTTAGTGACGCTAAGGCGAATATTTTAACATTTAACGGTGATGCGGGTCCTTATACTTTTGCATCAGCAATAGAACATGGCAATAATGGTACTTTAAATGTTCAGACTGACCTGGTAGCAACCAATGCAGATATTGGCAAGATTAAAACCATAAATATTGGTACTGCTAATAATAATGCTGTTCTGACAATAGCTGCTACAAATGCTGATGTTGCTCTTCTTGGTAATGTTGCTCCTGTTGTAAATCAAGAAATTAAGTTCTTGGATGTAAACTCGCAGTTGAAACTAAGGACAAATAATGGTGGGGATCGAATCATAACCTTTAATAATGACTTACCAGGATTTGCTGGTGGTGGTGGAGTCGTAACGTTGGAGGGTACAAATAATCACTCTTTAACTGTACAATCTGCAGGTGGTGACAAAACTCTTGGAATAAATGGTAATGAGCTGACAAGATTGGAAGTTCGTGGTAAGGTGACTGTTAAAGGAGAGGCCGGGGTTAGTAAGCTTGATATAAGCAATACTCTTGTGTTAAACATTATCAATGGTGCAACATTTACCGATGAGAGTTGCACCTCAGCCAAGATTCCTGAGGTTCATATTGGGAAGGCTTTTGGCACCACGCTTGTCGGTGCAGCATCTTACATACTGGATGCCAAACATGGACCTGTTGATATTTTGGCTGCTGGTAAAACAATTAAGTTCTCGCATGCAGATGCTAGGTTAATATTACGGAATAGTGCTGCTGCTGCTAACCGCACTATAACTTTACAAAATGATCTAGACCCAGGTGCTAAGAATACAGGTATAGTTGAGTTTGATTCTGTTAATAATGGTGCAGAATTAAAGATTGATGGAGGCAAAAATTTAGGTACAGCGGGTCATAAACTAAAGAAGGTAATTTTCTCTGGTGCGGGTAGCTTTGACATTAATGCTACTCTTAACACTGCAAGTATAGAGCTAAATACAAATGCTGTAGTAACCCTGGGTACCCGAGGTGTTATTAATAGTGATATTATCTTTTCTAAAGATACTACACTTAATGCTCAGGATACTATCAACGGTAATGTGAATTTCAATAATAAGAACGCTACGATTAAACTAGCAGATAAGAAAGAAATCACTGGTACTATAACCGGTGGTGGTAAGGGAACTTTAGAGTTCCAAGGGGATGGTGCCGTAGGTGCTACTAATTTAAAACTGTTAAAAGCCGGTGCCGGTAATGTGACATTAGCCACTGGTACTTATACCATTGGTGAAATCCAGGGTAACGGTCTAAAAGACTTAACTTTTGCTAGTGGTTTTAATTTAACAGGTGGTATTAACTTGACTGCTGGCGGACAGGAAGTTGGTTTAATATTCCAAGGTGATGGCAAAATTAGTGGTAACGTCGGTTCCGTTGGTAATATCAAAATTCAAAAAGGTACTGTTAAATTTGATGGTTCAATCCGTGCTAAAAATATAATAATATCAGATAAGGCAATTGCTGAGATTGCTGGAAATGTAAATGCCAATGCTATTAATGGAGCAGGTAAGGTTAAATTTAATAACCAAAACGATATTGTTATTAATAGTGCAATGGAGATTGAAAATGTAGAAATAGCCGGAGGTAACGTAAGTATCAAGGACATTTCAGAGGGTAAGATTCTCTTCTCTGGTTCTAAAAATACAACTTTAACCTTAAAGGAAGAGAGTACTGTAAGTAACATTACAACAACTGGCAATAATTTGCATAGTCTAGCATTAAATGCAGATCTTACCATTACAGGGGCTGTTGGAACAGGTAGTAATAAATTAAAAGAGATTAAATTACTAGGTGATCATAAACTTATCATTACTAAAAGTAATTTCTATGCTGCTGTGTCAACCCAAACTAATAATAGCGGTGAAGTAATATTTGACTCAGAAGATAGCATTGCTTATGGCACTCTAGGAACAGAAAAGCTTAGATTGTCTGATGTAATTTTTGATAATAATTCTACGGTGAAAAGTGATATTTACTCCAAGAAAATAACAATTAATCCTGGTAAAACTGCAACTTTTGCTGGTACTGAGGAAAGAGCTATAGATATCTCACAAGTAGATGTGGGGGGAACTCATTTGGCAAGACTATTGGAGAAATTTACCTATCACACGAAAATTGGTTCGGAAAATATAGAGGCTGATTCGTCATCCAAGATAAAGTTTGGTAATGCAGCCTTGATTAATGCACCAATTAATGGCGGACAGGTAATATTAGAAGATAATGTATGGTTTACAGAAAAAGTAAAGTCAGCAGCTGTAACCTTTGCACCAAATAAGTATGCAATATTAGAAACAGATATTATTTCTTCTAAAATTGAAGCCAATCAAGCCAAGTTAATTATCCTGGCTGAAAAACAACTTATAACTGGTGATTTAGCAGCTAAAGATTTAACAATAGATCTTGGAGCTAATCAATTTCAATATACTGGTAATGCCAAACTAACAGGAACTCTAGAGCTGAACACTTTCTATGACACCTCAAAAATGGCAGGTGGTAATATAGAAATTCAGGATAACAGTAAATTAGATTTATCAAAGCTAGACAAACTGGTTGTAAAAGTGAAAGCACGATCTGATATTAACAAAATTTCTGAAGATACTAAATATGCTATAATTACATCAGTTGATAAAGATGGTATTACTGTAATTGATAAAGATAAAATTACTCTTGAGTCAGATAGTGAACAAAATCGCTTTGTCAGCTGGACTATTGATCCTAACAATCTAACCCTATCTGCAAAAGACATTTCTACAGAAAAATTAGAGGAATTAAAGGAAAAATTAAAGGAAAAATCAGAGAAGGAATCTGGGAAGGGATCAGAGAAGGGAACAGAGAAGGAAGCTGACAGCGTATCAAAAAAACTGACATGGATTGATATGTTGATTAAAGCTAAACCAGGTAGTGCTGCTGCTAAATACAAAAACGGCGTTGGTCATATGGATGAGGAAAATGCCGAACGGGCGGATGGTAGATTATTGCCTGGTAACGCAACTCCAATAGAACAGAATCTAATAAATTTAATATCTGCAGTAACAATGCAATCTATTGTTAATCAAGTTACTGCGAGGTCTTTGAATATGCATCTCCCTGTAGCATCTGGTGATGATGATACGAAAATGTATGGAGTATGGGGTAGTCCGTTTTATGGTACCGCTAATCAGAAAATGCAAGAAGGAGTTAGCGGTTATAACATGAAATCGGCTGGTGGGATAGTTGGCTTTGATGGTTTAGTAAATGATAACTTGCTATTTGGAGCAGCTTATAGCCTAATTGATACAAAAATGTCCCATAAAGATCAAAAAAGTGGTGATAAAACTAACAGTAGAACTAATATCTTCTCTTTATATGGTTCATATAAATTTGCAAGTAATTGGTTTACTGAAGCCGTAGCCTCATGTGGTATAACTAATGTTGAAAACTTAGAAGGGCGTATGATCCCAACTAATTTGAGAAGCGTTACTACTCTAGAAACAGCTGTTGCTAAGTATAAATCTATTTCGTATAGTGGACAACTACACAAATTTAATGTCATACCTGCGAAAGCAGGTATCTAGCCAGGGCAGTTTAAAAGTCGCAGCTAATGATACAAGAATCTGTTTTGAGAAATGCATAAACGTCATTGCGAGGAGCCGCAAAGCGGCGACACGGCAATCCAAAAAATTGCAACGGCAAAAATAAAACAGCAAGCTGTTTATTTGGATCGCCACGCCACTTCGTGGCTCGCGATGACGGTTATTCGTTTCTAAAATCTAGTATTTTATATCATTAGTTGCGACTTTTAGTGTGCCACGAAGTGTAAATAGTCTAGCTGTTGAGAGAGCAGCCTTAGAAGTGTCGACCTAACACACTAAGTATCGAGTCTTGAGCTGATTATAGTAATATAATTGGTTAAGCGTAGACAGAGATGTTATAGACCGTAAGCCGAAAGGTTAAAGTGATTGAGCCTCGTTAAGCAATTCTTTTGGGATCGCAGACTGTGTTAAAAGGCAGGAATGCAACATAACACATACCATAAATAGGCAGGTATGTGTTAGATCTCCGGGGTCTAAGAGCATGGTATGTAATAAAAGTCTATTTATAAACGTGGGATATCCTATATTTTCTCTTAAGTTAGGAGTATTAGCCGACAAGTATAAAAGCAAGGGAGCTGAAAAGAAATATAGGAAGTCAGAATCAGCATAGTACTGAGGAAGTTAGGTAATGCTAATGGAGGGAAGGCTGGTGGGTAAGTTCGACTAACACAGGGAAACGTTATGAAAGCACAGACTTTCAATAATTAACGGTAACTAAACTGTGTTGGATAGCCAAAGCAATTAGGTGAATGAATTTATCTTGAGCCCATTGCGGGAAAACCGCACGATGAGGTTCTAACGAGGGGCGTAAGTGGTGACGCTTACGTCTACTCTATAACTGCCCTGGGTATCTAGCGCTACAGTCGTAGTTTACAAATAATATAAATATGTATTAGAATGTATGGCATAGTTGAAGGAGGAGATGAGATAAGGAATGGATAACATCAAGATATGGCAAGAACTGGAAGGAATGATAGAAGAAGGTCAGAGCGGTTTAAGAGTAGGATGTAATGATTATAGAACTTTTAATAATATGTCACTGTATGTCAAAGCATTAATGAGTTCTGTTGAGAGGAAGAATAGCTGGCAATTAGCGGAAATGGTAGGAGCTAAGACACCATACAATTTTCAGTATCTTTTATGTTATGCAGCTATTGACGTTGTGGCATTAAAAAAAGCATTGATTAAAATAACTATAGAAAACCTTGGGACGCAAGGATATTTAACTTTTGATGACACTGGATTTTTAAAAAAAGGGGAACAATCTTCGGGAGTTCAGCGTCAGTATACTGGGACAGCGGGTCGAGTAGAGAACTGTCAAATTGGTACATTTATGGGGTATAAAACACAGAAGGGTCATAATCTGTTGGATGGTAAATTATATTTACCTGAATCTTGGCTCAATGATCCGCAACGATGCCGTAAAGCCGGGATTCCAGAAGGATTGAAGTTTGAGAAGAAGGCTCTGCAAGCCGCTGGGATGTATAAAAATTTTAAAGAGCAAGGTTATGAGTGTTCATGGGTTACAGCTGATGAGGCTTATGGAAAAGATCCGGACTTTGTGAAGGTTTTGGAGGAATATAACCAACCATATATTTTGGCGGTTCCGAAGGATTATTCTATTAGATGCGGCGATCTTAAACAACGTTTTGAAGCATTAAAATGTGCTGAATCTGCAGATGTTCATTTGTGGGAAATGCATAGTGCAGGGAAAGGAAGCAAAGGAGAACGTGTATATGAGTGGTTGCTGATTAAACGTAATGAGATTAATAGTTTCAGTGAGTTTGAAAAGTTTTTATTGATTAGACGTTCTATGAGTACAGGAGAACTGGCATTTTATAGTGTTATGGCACCTAAGAATAGGTCATTACAGGAACTAGCGATGGCTGCTGGTTCGAGATGGTCAATTGAGGAGTGTTTTGAAATGGCAAAAGGAGAAACTGGATTGGATCAGTATGAAGTGCGGAGTTATCGTGGATGGGAGAGGCATACTACATTTTCGATGTGGGCATTGATGATTTTGGTTAATTTAAAAAACAAAGTTAGCGATCCAGCCAATCTTGCTAATAAGTTGTTAGAAAACAATAAGAAACCAGAAATATTAGTAGCAGATTTAGATAAGGAACAGGCATCAGAGCTGGTTTTAGCAAGCGGTGCTATAACAACACAAGAGTTATCTGCAGGTCAAGAGCAATTGGATTCAATGCACGAATATAAAAAAAAACAGAAGATTTTATCAGCCTTACGGTTCAAGAAATTAGACGTTTTGTAAAGTTGATTTTTTCAAGCTTATTTACGACAACAAAGGAAGTATTCTTAAGCCTATCCTTATGGCGAAGACGACACCAAGCCAGAGCAAAAGATTGTCACTTTAAAGATAAAGAAAGAACCCGTACACTGTATGCACAAAGTTTACGACTGTAGCACTAATCTTGCCATAAGATTTCACCCGGGTCAAATCTACCACTTGGCTAGCAATTTTCTTACCAAAAACCCTACTAATCATATCCTCGGTAAGAGTTGTATCTTCAATAGTATCATGCAATAAACTGGTGATAATCATGTCAGTCCTGAAATATTTTGGTATTTCTAATGCGGTATATTCGGCAACCATGTACGCCACCTCTATCGGATGGGAGTAATATGGATCGCCGGATTGTCGCATCTGCGAACCATGATATTTTTTAGCGTAATATATAGTGAAACCTATTGAATTAGGTGATACAGACTTTGTGTCATACCTGCGAAAGCAGGTATCTAGATTCCCGCCTTCGCGGGAATGACAACTTACAATCGTTATGTTCTTTATCACCTAATCCTATGAGCATAACTATATACCTTTTCTAATCTCACCCATATTTACTGGTTGC
This sequence comes from Candidatus Tisiphia endosymbiont of Hybos culiciformis, assembly GCF_964030975.1. NCBI lineage: Bacteria > Pseudomonadati > Pseudomonadota > Alphaproteobacteria > Rickettsiales > Rickettsiaceae > Candidatus Tisiphia > Candidatus Tisiphia endosymbiont of Hybos culiciformis. The sequence goes on along the minus strand of NZ_CAXIQH010000001.1, from coordinate 1,554,352 downwards.
GTTACTTGCTGGTTCAGTTCAGATAGTTTACTGAGTAACCTCTCAGCATAATGACAATTTGTATATTTTGTTTCCCAATCATACTCTAGGGTGTTAGAATCTTCCATATAACTACCTACTATTATTTTAATTACAAAGTATATTGTAACCAAGAATAAAATACTACCAATAGTTTATTATATACTTCTTAAAATAATAAGTATTTTGTTATATTTAAGTTACAGCCCTATTTTTTGTTTTCTCAAGTTTACTGTAGAACTTTCATGTTGTATTAAGAGCGTGATATTGTTACAACTAGAAGTTTGTTATTTCAACTTAAATCTATAATTATTTTTTTATATCACTTAGTGCAACCATAAAATATTATATACTAAGTGTATTAATATCAAATAAAAGTAATAACCGGGGAAATATGAACTATCAAAAGTCAACAACATTGAGTCAATTATGAGTACACCTATTCAAGCAAATGCCAGGATTATCCAGACTAGACTTACAAGAGAACAAAAAGAAGCCGTTGGATTACTTTCAATAGGTACCTTTTTAGAATATTTTGACTTGATGTTATATGTACATTTAGCAGTATTACTAAATGAGTTGTTTTTTCCTAAATATGAAGCTTTTGCTGCATCTATGCTAACAGCTTTTGCCTTTTGTTCTACTTTTGTTTTTCGTCCAATTGGTGCATTAATTTTTGGTTATATTGGGGATAGAGCAGGACGGAAAGCAACGGTTATTATTACCACTTTTATGATGGCAATTTCATGCGTCGTCATGGCTAATGTTCCAACTTATGCCCAAATTGGCATTACCGCTTCTATAATAATTACGGTTTGTCGTGTACTACAAGGCATGTCATCAGTAGGAGAATTAGTAGGAGCAGAGCTTTATTTAACAGAAACTATAAAACCTCCTATACAATATCCAACAGTAGCTTTTATTGCCGTTGCTTCTGTTATCGGGACAACAGCTGCACTCGGAATTGCTTCTCTTGTTACATCATCTTATGGGTTGAATTGGCGTATTGCTTTTTGGATAGGAGCAGTAATTGCTTTGGTTGGTGGGCTTGCCAGAACAACTCTCAGAGAAACACCTGATTTTGTTGATGCAAAACTTAGACTAAAAAAGAAATATGAGAAAGCTAATATTGATATCAAGGAACTTAATAATGATCCAGTTGTGAATGAAAAAGTTAATAAAAAATCAGTATTATATTTATTTATAGTAAATTGCGTCTGGCCAGTATGTTTTTATTTCGCTTATGTACATTGTGGCAGTCTCTTAAAAAGTTCTTTTAGCTATAGTGCGGAACAAGTAATACATCAGAATTTTATTCTATCAATGATACAGTTGGCTGGCAAATTATTTGTGAGTTATTTAAGTTATAAGATATATCCACTGAAAATTCTCAAAGTGCAATTAGTGATGTTTTCTATTTTTGTGTTATTTTCTCCTTATATTTTGAATAATATAACTGAGGTATTTTACTTATTTTTATTTCAAATTTTTCTTGTACTGTTTGCTATTGATATTGGACCAGCTGTTCCGATATTTTTCAAATATTTTCCAGTTTTTAAACGTTATACTTATAACAGTATGATATATGCTGTATCACGTGCCTTGATGTATGTTATCACTTCTTTTGGAATTTTATTTTTAACAAAATATTTTGGTCATTGGGGATTATTAATTATTATGTTTCCAATAAGTGTAGGATTTGCTTTTGCTTTGCGTCATTTTCAAAAGTTAGAGCAGGAAGCTGGTATTTATGTTGAATAATTGTTGTAGGTTCTAATGGAAATTCCGTACCTAATAAATGTTTGTAACATAAATTAGTTAATATATTTTCTAGTTGTTTTGTTCCATAACACATACTAACACTTATAAAACTCTTAAAAGTCTCCTCTACTATCTTCTTAATCTTCTCAGGAGATTTAGCACCAATAGTCTGCATATTATGAAGTCGGTCAAATAGCTTAATCAATAAAACATCATATTTCTTTTGTTGAAATAATATACTCATTGTTTCTGCTGCACTAATTTTCCCATAAGATTTAACCCGGGTCAAATCCATTACTTGACTAGCAATTTGCTTGCCAAAAACCCTGCCAATCATGTCTTCGGTAAGAGTTGTATCTTCAATAGTATCATGCAGTAAACTGGTAAGGATCATGTCAGTTCTGAAATATTGTGGCATCTTTAATGCGGTATATTCGGCAACCATGTATGCTACTTCTATTGGATGAGAATAATAGGGATCGCCGGATTGTCGCATTTGGCTGCCATGATATTTTCTGGCATAATATATACCTTTTCTAATCTCATAAATATCTACTGGTTGCGTTACTTGCTGGTTCAACTCAGTTAGTTTATTAAGTAATCTCTCGGCATAATGACAATTTACATATTTTGTTTCCCAATTATAAATATCTTCCATATAACTACTTACTATATTATTTTAATTATAAAGTATATTAAACTAGAAGTTAAAATACTAGCAAATAATTTATTAAATACTTCTTAAAATAATAAGTATTTTGTTATATTTAAGTTACAGCCTTTGCATAAACTTTTCCTATCTTATATTTAGTCGGAGTTGATAATTTTGACATAGGTAGCTTTAATATAAAAATATTATCTGTTTTAATTCAGTATAATCAATACGTCTGTCTAAATGAACAAAATTTTTATGGATGCCGATAGTCCAATCTAGTTGCCAAGCAGTAGCAATTAAATCGCCTTTAATGGTTTTATCTAGGGTTAGAACGTCAATGGCACAGCACCCACCCCCACTGTGGGGTGGGTAATCGTAGATTGGTGCAAACGCCGAGCAAGAATTTACTGGTCACGAAAATAACATCGCTCAAAAATTAGAGCATGGCTGGCGGTTTATTATACCGCATAAATGGCAAGGCTCTGTGAAGGTTTCCAAAGTGACCTGATTTTGGCTCTTTTTTGCTACGAATAAACATGACTTTCTTGAAATAGGTACACTATTCCTTCAAAAATCCTATTTATTCTCACTAAAAAATAGATCAATTAACCTTCACAGCAATCATATTTTTTACTAATATTAGGGCGTGTCATCAAATGAGTTGACATAGTGATATAGTGAAACCTATTGAATTAGGTGATACAAACTTTGTGTTAACCTTGCGAAAGCAGGTATCTAGATTCCCGCCTTCGCGGGAATGACAACTTACAATCGTTATGTTCTTTATCACCTAATCCTATGAGCATAACTATATATAGATATAGAGCAGGAATAGCTTGGAGAGATTTGCCTGAGAGATTTGGGGATTTTAGGGCAATTCATACCAGACATACAAGATGGAGTCAAAAAGGAGTTTGGCAGAAGGTATTTGAGTTACTTGCAGCTGATGCAGACAATGAGTATGCGATGATCGATTCTACAATAGTGCGTGCACATCAACATAGTGCTGGTGCTAAAAAGAAGTCATAACAACTGATCAAGCTATTGGTCGTAGCAAGGGTGGTTTGTCGACTAAAATACATGCAACTGTCGATGGGCTTGGTAACCCGACTGGCTTTCATTTAACAGCAGGACAAGTACATGATTTGCAAGGGAGTGATGCACTAATGGAAAAACTAACACAAGGATTTCATGTACTTGCAGATAAGGCTTATGATGCATATGAGCGGGTAAGGAACAGGCTAAAAGAAAAAGGTTGTGTGGCTGTAATTCCATCAAGGAAGAATCGCAAAATTCCAATAGAATTGGATACAGAGCTTTATAAGGCACGGCACTTAATTGAAAATTTTTTTGCTAAGCTTAAACAATATAGGGCGATTGCAACACGCTATGATAAAACGGCTCAAAACTTTTTGGGGGCGATTCATCTTGCTGCTTCTGTAATTTTGTTGAATTGATGACACGCCCTAGTAGCAAAAATCTATTGCTAAAATACCACGTGAAATTAAGGGGGTATTAACCATCAAAACCATATCTCATGCCAGTGAATTATTGGATATTGTTTTTATTGACAAAAAATAAATATATTTTAACATAAAATTAGTTGACTATTTAATGTAGGTTATATTTAATTAAAATTGTAACTACTTCAACTAAACTTAAAGATGGTGAAAATAGATACAATGGCTGATGATTTTGATGACGGTAAAGGGAATAAGAAAGATAGTGCAGACTTTGCTCAGCTTGACAATGCTGTTAATGACATCAAGTCACAAATGCGTTCCACTAATCCGGCTGAATTGGCAAGGCTTAATGCTTCCATAACCAGCCTGTTGAGTAGTGATCTTCCACCCGAGATGTTAGCAAAACTAAAAGATTTACTATCTAGCATTACCGAAAAGGAAGAACGGGCTGAGCAAGTTATACGTTACACTCAAGAAGAACAAAGTAAAGCAGCAGAAGAAGCTAGGTTATTGCAAGAGCATATCGAGTTTTTGGAAAAAGAAGCCCACATAGCCAATGAAAGGCGAGAGCAAGAGCTGAAACAACATTTTGAAGATTATGCATTAATTAAAGATGATGCTCATAAACAAAATCAAGACGATATTGCTCTTTTAGAACAAGCAGCGAAAGATCCTAATTCTTTAACTGCTGCCCAAAGAGCTCAGTTGATGGGACAATATGCAACTGATGAAGAGAGAGAAGCTGCTGACAAGAAAGAACAAGAAATGAAGAAATGTTTGGAAATACATTATGCCATTAAAAAGAAAAATAATGAAACTATTGCTTATAAACAAAGCAAAATTAAGGCAAATGATACAATAATTAACCATCCTGCTACTTATGAACCAGAAAAAAAGAAACGTCACCAAGAAAATGTAGTACTTGAGCAAGAAATTGTTAATCACCGAAAAGATTTAGTATCTCTTGAACCATTAGATAAAGATCGAGAACAAGAGAGACAAGTTCTTCTCTCTTTAGTCAATAGTGGTAATCCTGAATTAGCCGTAGAAAGATTAAAAGATCATTATTCAGACCATATAGACAAATATGATAAAGAAAAGCAGCAAGATCCCAATCATCAAGGATATAATGAGTTGCAGTCAATAGTTATGAAATTGGGTGGTCATAAAAAATTAGGATTACCTAAACCTGAATATCCGATAACAGAACAACAAATTCCATCTTCTAAAAACATAAAATCTCCATCAGCAGCAGATAGTCAGACAAAAATTATTGAGAGTCCTGCTACCCAAACCCCTCAAGAACAGACTACAGCCTATCGAAAAAGTCTAGAGCAATTGGTAGCAAGGCAATCTAATGTCAAGGGCGAGTCTCAAAAAGTCCTTTCTGAAGTTGCTTCAGTTGCTACTAACAACGCTCCGGTACAAAACAGCAATGAGGTTCCGAAGCCAAAATCCAGATTCGCACAGAATGCAAAGAAAATGGCAGGACGTGGTTAATATATAGTAAGGTTGTTATGAACACTAAAAGAGTTAATTTACCAAATAATGCAAAAGAGCAACAGACAATAGATAATTATCTAACTGATATCTATAATCAAAAGGGACGATTTACTAATTTACAGGAATTATATGAGGAAACTAGAAAAACTGAAGCAAGCGAGCAGTATAAGACGGATCCTAATTTCAGAGAAGCAGTAAAATATGAACAGCCAAATGAAGCATGGGAATTCTTTTTATATTTAGCGATAGGGCAAAAAGAAGCAGCTTATTATTTAGCAGCAAGTTTTATAAATGAATTAGGTGCCAAACAAAATGATGATTTAGCTGCCTTAAGTATGGCAATAGGCGTAAACTTGGTGATAAGAAATCGATTTGAGTTGGTTGGTAAGGAGAGCTTTAAGGAGATCAAATATCTAACAAATCAGTGTGTAGAACAAATTAATAAAAATGCCAAAGAAATAGGCAGTAAAGCCATAAGCTATGAAGAAGCTATAGGAAGAGCTAAAGCAGTTGATAACATAGTTAAAGCAAAGCTCCATTTATCGTTTGAAGATAATATTTTACCAGGTTCGATAAAATACTATGCCAAATTTGTACCAGTAGAGGGTATTCCATACCATGGAATGGATGAATATGGCATCATCTAGTTCTGCCCATGACACCTCTGTCGACAGTGGTGTGCATGATAAATTATTCGAAGAATTAGATGTTGCAATGGCTGGAGTGAGTCATCACCATCATCATTAGTGTGTTTGGTTATGTAGGGTTTAGAAACCGTCATTGTGAGAAGCAGCTTTGCTGCGACGAAGCAATCCAGTAAATGTGGATTGCCACTACACTCACGTGGTCTCGCAATGACGTGTGTACTTTGTGTCATTCCCGCGAAGGCGGGAATCTAAGATGTAGTGAAACCTATTGAATTAGGTGATACAAACTTTGTGTCATACCTGCGAAGGCAGGTATCTAGATTCCCGCCTTCGCGGGAATGACATTAAACTTAAGTGGGAGTGACAAGAGAGTGCGGGAATGATTAACTAACTTAAATCTATAATTATTTTTTTGATATCACTTAGTGCAACCATAAAATATTATATACTAAGTGTATTAACACAAAATATAGAAAATTATGTTTAATAAAAATAATCACTGGGGAAATATGAACTATCCGAAACCAACAACATTGAGTCAATTATGAGCGAAACTGTTCAAGAAAATACCAGGATTATCCCTGATCAGCAGACTAGTCTTACAAGAGAACAAAAAGAATCCCTTGGATTACTATCAATTGGAACATTCCTAGAATATTTTGACTTAATGTTATATATCCATATGGCAGGAGTTCTTAATGAGTTATTTTTTGAACCGACTGATCCTAAGACAAACTCTTTAATGATGTCATTTGCTTTTTGTTCTACTTATGTTTTCCGACCTATTGGAGCATTAATATTTGGTCGGTTGGGCGATACTATAGGACGTAAATCAACAGTGATCATTACAACTTTTATGATGGCTATATCATGTCTTGTGATGGCTAATTTGCCCACTTATGCCCAGATAGGAAGCACAGCTGCTTGGATACTAACCATCTGTCGCATTGTGCAAGGTATGTCTTCTATGGGTGAAATAATAGGAGCAGAGCTTTACTTAACTGAAACTACTAAACCGCCAGTTCAATATGTAAGTGTGGGATTTATAGGGGCTTGCTCTTCTATAGGAGGGTTAGGGGCGTTAGGCATTGCCTCACTTGTAACTTCGCATGGTTTTAACTGGCGTCTGGCATTTTGGATTGGTGCAGCGATTGCATTGATTGGTTCTCTTGCCAGAACAACCTTGCGAGAAACACCAGAATTTGCTGATGCCAAACGTCGAATTAAGAAAGTTTTTGAAAAAACGGCTCTGTCCAGAAAAGTGTGTAAATTTCCAAAATAGGTCATTAAATTTTGTTAAGCCTATCTTCAAATTTGATCATCAAATGAGCCATAGCTTCATTCCAGTTGGGAATAGGCATAGTCCATTTTTTGGTCATATAGTCAATTGTCAAATATAAGCTTTTAAAAACAGCACTATCACTAGGGAAAACACGCTTATTATTTGTTACTTTACGCAATTGACTATTAACAGATTCAACTGAATTAGTGGTATAAATTACCTTTCTAATTGCCTCTGGATATCCTAGAAAAATCATTAAATTATCCCAATGATTATACCATGATTTGGCAATTTGTGGATATTGTTTATTCCATTTTTCTTCAAAATATACTAAAGCTAAATGTGCTTGTTCTTCCGTTGCTGCAGTATATATCGGCTTTAAATCGCTAGCCACCTGCTTCCTATCTTTATATGATACGTATTTTAAACTATTTCTAATCTGATGTACAATACATAATTGATGTTCTGTTTTTGGATAAACTGCTTCTATCGCCTCAGACATACCAGTAAGATTATCACTACAGGCAATCAGTATATCCTTTAATCCTCTATTTTTCATTTCAGTAAAATTACCAAGCCAAAATTTTGCCCCTTCATTTTCACTGATCCATAATCCCAATATATCTTTTCTACCAGATAAATCAATCCCTAATGCAACATATATTGCCTTGTTAATTATCCTTTTGTCTTGCCTAACTTTTACTACTAAACAATCAAAAAATACTATCGGATATATCTCTTCTAACGGTCTACTCTGCCAAGCTTTTACATCATCCATTACATCATCGGTGATCTGACTGATTAAACTCTCACTTATTTCAACACTATACAACTCTTGTAATTGAACCTTAATATCAGATACACTCATACCTTTAGCATATAATGATAAGACTTTATCATCAAAACCATCAAAACGTTTTTGTCTTTTCGGTAGTATTGCTGGTTCAAAGGTACTACGCCTATCTCTTGGTACTTCTATCTCAACCGCTCCATGTTCGGAGATCAGTTTTTTGCTAGTTATACCATTACGAGCATTATCATTATCTACACGACTGTATTTATCATAGCCTAGATGATTATTCAATTCTGACTGCAATGCCTTCTCTATCAAGCGTTTGGTCAATTCTTTTAATAATCCTCCTTCTTTCAGTATTGTGCTTACATCTGTATCATTATCTATTAATAAATCTACTGCTTGCTTTATTGATTCATTTGTTTTTTTATTCATGTAATTTCCTTTTTTGTTATATTTTTATATATAACCTATCTCGAAATTTACACACTTTTCTGGACAGAGCCGAAAAACTAATACCGATACAGCCAACTTAACAAACCACCCCGTGTGGCAAGAAAAAGTTAATAAGAAAACAGTACTAGCACTCCTTTTATTACAATGTGCTTCACCAATATGTTTTTATTTTACCTATATACATTGTGGCACTATTCTTAAGATTAATTTTAATTATACAACAGCTGAGGTTATTCATCATAATTTTATTGTTTGCATAATACAGCTGTTAATTGTGTTAATAGCGACTTATTTAAGTTACAAGGTATATCCATTATTAATCATTAAAGTTGTACTCATATTATTTTCTATTTTTATGTTATTTTGTCCATATTGGTTTAATAATATTCATTCACCACTTGAGTTACTTTTGATTCAGTCATTTATTCTCTTGTTTTGGCAATGTGATGCACCTGCCACTCCCATTTTCTATAAAAGTTTTCCGGTATTTAAACGTTTTACCTGTGCTAGCATGACATTTACTGTATCTCGAGCTTTAATGTATGCAATCACTGCTTTTGGGTTTGCTTATATTACTGAACATTTTGGTCATTGGGGATTATGGATTATTATGGTTCCGACAATTGTTGGTTTTGCCTACGGATTCTTTCATTTTGAAAAATTGGCAAAAGAGCTTGGGGGTTATCCTATAGGTCATAAAGATTTGTTTGTTTATAAAGAAACAACTATTTGAGTCAATTATGAGTGAAATTGTTCAAGCAGATAAAAGTAATCACTGGAGTGGTATGGGTAATTTGAAGTTAACAACAAGATTACGTTAACTATGAGTAAATTTATTCAATCGGATGGTAGAGTTATATATACTCAGACTAGTTTAACGAAAGAACAGAAAGAAGCAGCCGGGTTACTTTCTATAGGAACATTCCTTGAATATTTTGATATGATGCTTTACATACATATGGCAGTATTGTTAAATGAACTTTTCTTTGAACCAGCTGATCCTTATACCGCCTCTTTAATGTCAGCTTTTGCATTTTGTTCTGCTTATGCACTTAGACCCATAGGGGCTCTTGTGTTTGGATGGCTAGGTGATAATATAGGGCGGAAAACAACCGTAATTATTACTACTTTTATAATGGCTTTAGCATGTTTTGTGATTGCTGTTCTGCCAACTTATGAACAAATAGGATTTTCTGCTTCTTGTATTCTGACCCTATGTCGTATTATGCAGGGCATGGCTGCAATGGGTGAAGGTACAGGAGCAGAGCTTTACCTCACTGAAACTATCAAACCGCCAATGCGATATCCTATCGCTGGTTTACCGGCAACTTTTTCAGCTATAGGTGCTACCAGTGCTTTAGCAGTTGCATCTTTTGTTACTTCTTTTGGCTTAAATTGGCGTTTGGCATTTTTTGTAGGAGCTGTGGTAGCGTTAATTGGCACGATAGCTAGGACAACCCTCAGAGAAACACCAGATTTTGCTGATGCCAAGAAAAGATTATCCCAAATAGTTGAGGATTTAGATAAAAACCCTCAGCTATTACAAGACAGTGTTATTTGGAAAGAAAAGGTAAAAGTAAAAACAGCTTTTTCTCTATTTTTAATACAGTGTATGTGGCCAGTAGCCTTCTATTTTATCTACATTCATTGTGGTAATATACTTAAAAACTCATTTGGTTACAGTGCAGAGCAAGTAATTCATCAAAATTTCGTTGTTTCTTCAGGTCAACTTATTAGTTATTTATTGATTGTTTATTTAAGTTATAAGATATATCCTTTACATATTATTAAAACTAAGTTAAGGATGTTTGCTTTTTTAGTATTAATCTGCCCTTATTTACTAGATAATATTACTAGTGGTGTTCTTCAATTAATGTTCTTACAAATATTTATGGTTATTACTGTTCCTACTGACTTTCCAGCGGCATCTATATTCTATATGCATTTTCCAGTTTTCAAACGTTACACTTATGCTTGTTTGATGTATGCTTTATCGCGGGCAATAATGTCTATAATTGTTTCTTTTGGATTAGTTTACTTAATAAATTATTTTGGTAATTGGGGGATATGGGTTATTATGCTACCTATAATTTGGGGTTATAAATTTGGCTTGTCTCATTTTGAAACTTTAGAAAAGATGGCTGGGAACTACCCAGAAAAGAAAAATTCCTCTGTATATAATTCGCATCAGATCCTTTAGAAGCTAAAAAGCAAAATTTAGCTATGTTTTTTTCAATGTCCAAAGTATTGAGATAGGCAGGAAGTGATAAAAAGATTTTTAAGGTTTCATCGAGTATCTTCTGTACTTTCTCTGGGGATTTAGCACCAATAGTTTGCATATTATGAAGTCGATCAAACTGCTTTACAAGTAATCCCTCGTACTTTTTTTGTTCAAACAAAGATTCTACCATTTCTGCTGAGCTAATCTTACGTCCATCTTCTTTTATCCTGGTAAGATCCATAACCTGAGTAGCAACCTGCTCTCCAAAGATTATAGCAATCATATTTCTTGAAAGTTCTGTATCCTCTATAGTATCGTGCAGTATGCTAGTGACAATAATATCAGTTCTAAAAAGATAATCAGAAGTCATATAAGCCACCTCTATCGGATGCGAATAATAAGGTTCGCCGGATTGTCGCATTTGACTACCATGGTATTTTTTTGCATAGTAAATAGCTTTTTTGACTTCGTCAATATTTATTGGTCGGTTTACTTCCTTGTTCATCTGAATTAGTTTATTAAGTAACCTATCGGCATAATGACAACTTGCGTATTTTGTTTGCCAATTATGAATATCTTCCATATAACTACCTACTATTATTTTAATTACAAAGTATATTATAACCAAGAATAAAAATACTACCAATAGTTTATTATATACTTCTTAAAATAATAAGTATTTTGTTATATTTAAGTTACAGCCTTTGTATAAACTCTTCCTATCTTATATTTAGTAGAGTGTAAATTGTAATCATCTATTGCCCCCCTATTGTAATGTATACTTGCAGCAAAACTGCATAACTCTATTAAATTTTTTTGGTAGTATGAATTTATTTTATAAATTTGGGTTCCTACTATGCAAATATCACCGATTAGTAAAAAAACTGGTTGAAAAACTATCAGTTATACTATAGCACTTAACATATGGATTCAAATAAGTTATAATGATAAATAATAAAAAAATTATATAATAGAAATATGGCATCCCCCTACAGTTACGATTTACGTTCTAGAGTTATAGAACATTATGAGAAATATAAGAAAGTAGCACTTACATGCGAAACCTTTAAAATTAGTCGGTCAATAATCTATGATTGGATTAGATTAAAGAAACAAACTGGAGATATAAAGTCAAAGGAGGGATACCAGAAAGGATATGGTCATAAAATCCCTGATTTATCGGAGTTGCGTCATTTAGTAGAAAAGGGTAACTCGTTAACGCTTACAGAAATAGCAAAAGAATTAGATAATGTTGCAAGTATAATGACTATCAGCCGAGCTTTAAAGAAACTCAACATTACTCGAAAAAAAAGACATATGCGTATAAAGAAAGAGATGAAGGAAAGCGACAAGATTTTCTCAGTGAATTAGAAAAAGTGCCGATAGAGAGACGTGTTTATCTTGATGAAGCGGGCATAAATGATAATGAATCATATGAATATGGATGGTCAATGAAAGGAAGTCGTTGTAATGGGAGTAAATCGGGAAAACGTAGTGAAAGAACAAGTTTTATTGGTGCGTTAAATCAGAATAGTTTAATCGCATCACTAGTCTTTACTGGGAGCTGTGATAGTAAGGTATTTGAAGCTTATATAGAAAATTGCCTTGTGCCGGAGCTAAAGCCTGGACAGGTTGTCATTGCTGATAATGCAAGCTTTCATAAATCCAAAAGGGCTAAAGAATTAATTGAAAAAGCTGGCTGCAAACTAAAATTTTTACCACCTTATTCCCCTGATTTAAATCCTATTGAACATCATTGGTTTCCGATAAAAAATAACATTAGAAAATTATTAGATAAAGGTATTTCTGTATTTGAGGCAAGTTGTAGAACGTTTAAAATAATGTATGAACCTATATGTTAAGTGCTATATAACATTTCAATTATTAAACGTAATGAATGAATCAAAATGAAAAAGCCAAAAGTAGCGACCTTAAGTGCTGAGGAACGAGAAGAACTAATACAACATATTAAGGCAAGTTCATTAACAGGAGATGATCAGCAAGCGGTGATAGAACTTGTGAAATTTTGTAACGAACTAATAGACAAGCTAGCATCATCAAACATCAGTATAAATAAGCTTAAGGAGATGATGATTGGTTTTAAGGCAGATAACAAAAAAAAGATAGTTCAGATTCATTAAAAGAACCACCGAGTGAATCTGATAATAAGAATGGTGGTAATGAAGAAGAGTACGATGAGTCCAAGAAGAGAGATCGCAGTAATTGGCAAGGTAAATATGGATTTGATGATTATCAGGATGCGAATACCAGCTATTTATCTCCTGAGAATTTTTGTAGTGGTGATAGCTGTCCTCACTGTGATAATGGTAAACTCTATAATAGTGAAGCTAGAAAATTGCTACAATTTACAGGTAATGCTCCAATTACAGTCAACAGATATGTAAAGAAAACGTTACGCTGTAATGCTTGCGATTATACAGTTATGAACAATAAAAATATCAACAAATGGACAAATAGTAGCAAAAGTGCAATAGTGTTACAAAAGACCTACGGTACTCCCTTCTATCGTTTATCTAGGTTGCAAAGTTTAAGCGGGGTTCCTGTATCCCATAGCTCGTTGTGGCAACAATATTTAGATGTTTGGCAAGAAGGTGGTGGAGCTGAAATTTACAGGGTATTATTGGAAATGGCTGCCGAATGTAGTTCACTGAACCTTGATGATACTAGAGCCAGGATTTTAGAAATTACTGTAGCCAATAAAAAATTACGTACTCAAAATAAGAAAGGACGCAGCTGTTATACCACTACTATATGTGCTAAAACTACAAATAATGAGGTGATAGTTTTATATTTTACCGGTAATAAGCATGGCGGGGAAAATATTGGTAACGTACTAAAGAATCGTAAGAATAGGACTGATTCTATTCATTTAATGACTGATGCAAGTAACAATAATAACCCGGTATTATCAGAAGCAGATAAAGAATTACTGGCAATAATAGTGATGATCAATTGTTTGTCACATGGGCAGAGAAAATTTACAGAGAATGAACCATATTACCCTGAAGAATGCGGATATTTTCTCAAACAGACTGGTGGGATTTACCATAATGAACATCAATGTAAAGAGATGAGCCTTGAGGAAAAGCTGAAGTACCATCAGGAACATAGCAGTAAATATATAGAAAACATATATAACAAAATAGACGAATTATTTAACGACAAGAAAGTTGAGCCTAATAGTAGGTTTGGGCAAGCTATGAAATATTGGTTAAATAATAAAGAAGGTTTGACGCAATTTTTGAAAATTCCAGTTAGCAGTCTTGATAATAATTGGGCTGAGAGGTCACTACGTACCATTATTTTACAAAGGAAGAATTCATTATTCTTTAAAACAATCAATAGTGCTGAGATACATAGTGGTCTGTATAGTATAGTAAAGACTTGTAGTGAGAACGAGATCAATGCCTTTAAATATTTAAATTGGCTGCAAGAGCAGAGCAGCAAAGCAAAGAAGCATCCTACGAATTATACGCCTTTTGCCTATGCAAGATATATAAATAATACGGAATTAATCGAGACGGCAGCTTAAATGACAGGAAGCCAATCATTAGAGAGTTTGGCAGAACTAGGATCACCATTATGAATAAGAATGTGTAAGGTTCTATAACAAATCTGATAAGATGAATTATCAGATGGGGAAAGTTTTGCCGTAAATTTACCTTTGGATAGGCGTTTAGAGCATAACCAAAAGCCTTGACCATCAAAGGACAAAATTTTAATGGCAGTTCTGTTTTTATTATAGAATAAAAACAAGGAACCATTAAGAGGGTTGGAAGAAAGTTTTTGTCTGCAAACAGCTATTAAACCATCGATACCCTTACGAAAGTCGATGGCAATAGTGGCAACAAAAATAACTGACTGAGGGGTTAGTTGCAGCATAGAAATGTCTGAATTATGATTTTTGGATCCAATGTTTGGATAATAAGCTTGGTACCATTTGGTTTAATAATGTGGCAAGTGTAGTAATTTTGTTTGGGAGTAGCCACAGGATCAGTATCTATAGAATTTACTAGTTGAAATGGAAGGAAATTAATATCTTGTTGCAGTTTTGCTGCAAGTATACGTTGAATTGAACTAATTATTGTTTTATTAATATTGAGATGTTTGGCTATATCTTTGCAAGAATAGTGATGGAGTAGCTGGCGAACTAATTCCTTTAGATGGTTTGGTATGGGATCAAACTTGTTAGTTTTAGTTTGACGCCAGGCTTTAAATTGCTGAGCTACTTGCTCAATAGTAATTGATGGTATTTGCATAGTAGGAACCCAAATTTATAAAATAAATTTTATACTAACAAAAAAATTAGATAGAGTTATGCAGTTTTGCTGCAAGTATACGTTTCTTTGGAGTATATGACGATGAATACAAGATTGATTTAGCAGATATCTCTTTGTCAGAACCTGATAAATGCACATTGCTCAATAAAGTGCAAGAGGTATATGGCAAAGAGGTTCTGCAATTGCGTATTACTAACAAAAGAACTCCATCGGATTATTATTTAGAGCTAAGTGGACTAAACCCAGAGTCAGTGTGGTATAAAATAAGGCAATATTTGTTAAAGTTATACGGTGAGAACTTGGACAAATCCTGGTTTAGCAAGTTAGAAGCAGTTGAAGAAGATACGACTTGCAATAAGATCACTCTCAAACCAACCACTGCCTTTATTGGACACTGGATTAGGACTAATTACAAAAAAGCTTTGGAAGATGCTTGCAATAGCCAGAATTTTACTTTTGAGTTGATGGAAGTCGATAGAATGGCAGGACTGTAAGCTATGGCAAACCGAAGAAAAGACTAATTGTATTAGCGAGAAAAAAGAATGATTACAAAGAGGTTAATAATAATCAACCAATTACTGAAGGTTGAAAAGTACATACAAATCACATATGAGATTATAAGGATTTGGAAAGTATGAGAGTAATGCGGCTTACAAAGGTAGAGCTTCTGCTGGTACAGCAGAAGTTCACCCCTAAATTCATCATCTATAGCTATTCTGGTGAGATTTTTAGCAGTTTTTGTCACTTTTTTACATTTTTTGGCAAAAATTGCCCACAAAATCACCCGGGGGGTGTCTGTGGCACAAAATGGGGTATAGGGGGGCGTTTCGCGAAATTTTTTTTGAGGTAATTAATCACTTGTTATTAAAAATTTCACTTTTTTAGTTTTTATTTTTCAAGTAGTAAAAAACCTGAAAATCAGGTATAATAGAGGTTATTACAAGGGATTTTTAAAGAGTTCTATATGATTAAAAATTATGGTTTGTTCGAAAAATATTTAGCAAAGATATCATCCAGTACCATCAGTAAGTTTGGTTCAATAGAGGATATCTCTAATTTCCTATTATATCTTTGTGAACATGGTAACATTGTTATTGCAGCTAAGAAGGCTGGTTGTATCTCACCACTTAGATTACACCGGATTATTAATAGCGATAAATATCTAGCCAAATGCGTCAATTTAGCTTTAGCCATTGCGGTAGATAGAGCAGAAGGGGTGTTATATGACAGAGCAATTAACGGTTATGAAGAAGTGACTTATAACAAGGATAATCAGGCAATTGCTACTAAGAAAAAATATTGTTCTAAGTCGTTGCTGGAATATCTTAAAGCTAATTCGCAGAAATATCAAACGAGGAAAAATGATACTATAGTTATACCTATAGGATTAGGTGATAAAGAACATAACTATTGTAAGTTGTCATTCCCGCGTAAGCGGGAATCTAGATACCTGCTTTCGCAGGTATGACACAAAGTTTGTATCACCTAATTCAATAGGTTTCACTATAGTTACCATAGGAAAAATAGTGATGAAGGTGAACAGGTAACCAAAGCCCAAGAAATGTCAAAAATGATAGATGTAGCTAATTTTGAAATAGAATCATATGAAGCAGAATACGCAATTGCCAAAGGGCGGTAAGCCCAGAGTGATGAAAACTACTAGTAAAGCTAAAGCCAGCAAAGAGCTTCCTAGCCCTATTTCTAAAAGTCTTAAATTTCCGGTGGATTGGTCACCCTATCCATTCCAGCTACCTTTGTGGAGATATTTATACTCTGGTGGGAAGAAAGCTATAGCAATTTGGCATAGAAGAGCTGGTAAGGATATTATGGGTATTAATTGGATCACTGCTAGTGCCATTCGGGAAGTTGGCATTTATTGGTATGTTTATCCTACCTATAATCAAGCTAAAATGAGTATATGGGATGGTATGACACTATCAGGGCGTCCTTATATGTCATTTATCCCTAAAGGGATTATTGCTCGTAGTCAGCAATATAAGCAACGGATATTATTTAAAAATGGCTCAGTGATTCAGTTTGTCGGTAGTGATCGTTATGCTACTATCAGGGGTAGTGGTATTAAGGGAGCAGTTATCTCAGAGTATTCTTACCATGATCCACGAGCTATGAGCTGTGTTATAGAGCCGATGGTAATTCGTAATAATGGCTGGTTGCTTTATTTATATACTCCTTCCGATAATCCAAAACTAACACATGGTGAAGAATTATACCGGAAATACCAAGATAATCCGGAAGTATTTTGCCAAATAAAAACTATTGAAGATACTACCGATAATGAGGGACAGCCACTAGTCGATAAAAACAAGTTAGTCTCTGTTGATATGACTAATGAAGAGATTCAAAGAGAGTTTTATTGTGACTTTGCTGCCTATCGTTACAAGAGAGCTGATCAGGGTGGTACTTTTGTTGAACAATTACGGCTGGCTGAAAGTCAGGGGCGTATTGGCTATGTGCCATTTGATGCAAGCTATCAGGTTAATACTTATTGGGATATAGGTATTGTTGATTATACGGTGATTTGGTTTGTTCAAGAAAAACAAGACTATGTTGATATTATCGATTTTTATATCAATAGGGGTAAAGATTTAGAGTTTTATCTTAATCATTTACGAACTAGACCCTATCAATATGGACGTAACGTATTGCCCCATGATATGAGTAGAAGGCAAATGCCGACTTTGGATACAAGATTACAACAAGCCAACGAGATAGCAGAAAAAGTAGGCTTCTCACCTTTTGCTATTGGCAGGAAATATTTACGGGAAGAGATGATAACTAAAGTAAGAAGTTTGCTAGGTACGTGCCGAATAGATGCCGAGAAATGTCAGCGTGGTATTAATGGTCTCTATGAGTTTGATGCTACTAAAAGGGGCGTGCATTCTAGCTCCTCGAGAGCTACTGATATAACCGAGAGCTTTTGTTATTTAGCGATGGATGCTAAAACTGGTAATGAGCAACAGCAATCACAATATAATATATCACAATATCGTAAAGTGGTGAATGATTATAATGCTTTGGAGAGGTAAGTAGGATGGGCGGAAGTAGTATAAATATAAACAACTATAATATGGATGAGGTAGTATAATGCTTCCATTGTTAGCAGCCCTAGCTGTAAGTGCAGGGTGTGTTGGAGCCTATTGTAGCGATACTGTTTCTAAGGGTATTATTAGGGGTATTACTAAGATTCCTGGTGTCAGGTATCTTACTGGTGCTGATTTAGCAAGGCACAAGCGTAACTATGAAGAATCACGCATTCGCTATAATAATTATGCTCATGAAGCACAAACTACTATCAATAATCTATCTGGCGAAATACAGCAATCGATGCAGGGTTTACGTTCTCTAGAAGGGCAACAATACCACTATAGCAATAGAAGCTATGAGATGGAAAACCAATTAAATCAGTATGCTAGCCAATATGATAATAACTTAAAGAATATAGAAGCCCAAAGAGCTAGGTTATCTTCCTCAGCTCAGCAACTTAAACAATCTTTTGAAAGCTTAAAACAGAAGGCTCCAGCTCTTGAAGCAAGAATGAGAGAAGTGGAACAACTACCGGGTGTCTTCCAAAATCTCTACGATCGAGTAGCCCAGCAGAAAGACAGTTTGCGAGGTTTAACTGAAGAAGAAGCCGGCAGTGCAATTGCTAAACATCAGCAAGATGTTGAGTCATTAAAAAAGCAACGTCAGGCAATAGAAGAGAAAATCCGTTATTCTATGAATGATATTACCAGGGAACATAAAAATATAAGTATGGAGAAAGCTGAGCTTGAGCATCAGTTAGGTAACTATCAAGCAAGTCAAGATCGTCTATTGCAAGATACTAGTAAATTTGATCAGGCAAGATATCAATTAACCAGCATGATTGACCAATATAAACAACAGCAAAACAGAGCAGAACAAATAGAGACTGATTATGCTAATCGGCAATCGCATATTCAGGGTCTACAAGATAAGTTAAGGAGTTATAGTAGGATCTGCACAAAGCCAGTTGGATAGCTATGCTCACGATGTAAAGTGGCGGGCTGGAAAATATGAGAAATCAGCTGGAATCACTGGTTTGGTACAGGGGGGAGTTCTTGGTCTCGCAACCTTCGGAGCTACTATGGGACTCGCAGGACTCGCAGGATTCGGAGGACTCGGAGCAGGAATAGCTGCTGGGACAGGTTCAGGGTTAGTTGGTATTGGTCATTATATGAACACATCAAATATTGCTAATAAACTGGGAAACCTTGAAAAAATTGATCTTGCTAATAACCATCAATATGATGGTATGTCAGGCAATTTAGACCAAATGGCAAGATATGGTAGATCAGGACTAGAAAAAATGCCGATAGCTGAGCTTGGTGGTTTAAAACAAGCAGTAGAACATTTTAACATGAGGTCAGTACCTAGACTACAAGATTTACCGAAATTATCTGAATCTCTGGGCAAGATAGTCTCACTTAAAGATATTGAAGGATTAACCCTTGGTTTGCCTAGCATGACTGCAGCTAGTGGCAAGAAATATAACTACGAGGTGTTATATGATAACGAATTTATCAAGAAGCTCAAGAAAGTGTCAAAGAAGCTTGGCGAACCATATTTAAACCCAAACTCAACCATAAATCCAAACACAAACACACGTAATATGGTAACAGCATATGGCTGATAATGATTTAAACAAAAAAATTGAATATTTTGACAGTCTCAAGAGCAAGAGGGAGAAATGGCATCATATATGGGATGAGCTGAAGAAATATGTATGCCCACAAACTGAGAGTAATAAAGTAATATTTGATTCAACTTCTATTTGGTCAAGAGAGCAATTAGCATCAGGTTTACAAAGCTTGTTGGTAAACCCAGCAATGAACTGGTTTAACCTTACTATAGTCGCTGAAAATGACGAGCAGCAGGAATATTTAACCACCACTGAACGTAACATGCTAGCTCAAATGCTAGAAAAAACCCTAATGGACATATTCAATAATCCGGCTTCTAATTTTTATAATCAGATTCATCAGTTTTTCTTGAATTTATCAGCCTTTGGTACTGCGATATTTTATGTTGAAGAAGATTTAGAATTAGCACAAACTCTGTTCTTCCGTAATATTAATTTACAAGAATGTTATTTTGAAGAGGACAAGTTTGGTTTTGTTAAGACAATGTACCGACTCTTTAGCATGCCGATAAAATCGGCATCAGCTAAATGGGAAGACTTTGCCCCTTTCAAGGAGAGGTTAGCTAGGAATCCTGATGAAATAGTAGAAATATTGCACATAGTTAGCCCACAATCTCAAAATCAGAAAAATAAAGGCAGAAAATCAACGGCAGCTAGCCCCTCAACATCTAGTTCATCAACATTAGAGTATAGTTCAGAATATATCTATTTATCTGAGCGAAAAATTATTAGTCAATCAGGCTATTCTTATTTCCCATTTTTTGTGACAAGGTGGGTAAAAGAAGAAGGTGAAGTATATGGCTATGCTCCGGCTCATCATGTGCTACCTGATATTAAACTGCTCAATAGTTTAAGACAAATCACCCTGAAAGTAGCCCAGAAACAGCTAGACCCACCATTATTAGTACCAAAAGACGGATATTACTTACCGCTCTATACTACGCCAGGCAGTGTTAACTTCTATCGCAATGGTATGGCAGATAAAATAATACCACTAACTGGTATGGAAAATATTTTGCCTACTGAGATCGAACAAAATCAATGTCGCGATGCCATATATAAGGCATTCTATATCGATATATTCAGGATGCAAAAGGAAAACAAAGAAATGACTGCTACCGAGGTGCAAATTAGGACGGAGGAACAATATCGTTTAATGTCTCCGATGGTTGGTAGAATTGAGAGTGAGTTGTTAAATCCGTTAATCATGGCAATATATCAAACTCTTATCAAATACAACAGAGTCCCGATCTTAGAGGGAGCAAATAGCCCGCCCGAGATAGAGATTGAATATGTTTCACCATTATCCAAGGCACAGAAAACATCAGCAATAGCCAGCGTTGAGCAAGTATTAGGTTTTTTCCAACGGAGTGGTATCAGTAACTTTTTTCCTGAAATCTATGATAATATTAACTGGGACGAATGTTTTAAACTATTTTTTGAGCTGAGAGGGGCCCCAAGCTCAATCCTTAAGAACGAGCAAGAAGTATTACAAATCAGACAACAACGTAAGATGATGCAAATGCAACAATTACAACAGCAGCAACAACAGGTACAAGGGTAAGGAAGAACAAATGAAACTATCAATTAACTCCTCATCCTCACCAAATTTACTAACAAAAGAGCAATTAAAATCAATTTATTGCAAGCTTTTTAGTGGAGAAGATGGTAAGATAGTATTAGAGGATTTAGCTCAAATGAGTGGTATATATCGCAGCAATTTCGTTCGGCAGGAAAGTGATTACACTGCCTTTCTGGAAGGACACCGAGCTTTGTTCCTATATATCTGCTCGCAGATTTCAGAAGATGATGGAGTTAATAATATCGATGGTACTAAAAATACTAATGAATCAGATAAGTAATAGCGATATTTAGTAACAATTAAGAGGTTATGTTATATGTTTTTATCAAAGTTTCTTGATCCTAAAAATGATTTTTGTTTTCGTAAAATCTTTGGTACGGAAAAGAACAAAGATATACTCGTGCATTTTTTAAATGATGTTCTCAAGTGTGAAGGAGATGAGCAAATAATTGAGGTGACGTTTTTACCAACTATCCAAGTTCCTGATATTGCTATTTACAGAAAGTCTATAGTTGATGTTTTATGTAAAGATCAACACGGTAATCAATTCATAGTAGAGATGCAGGTAAGTAAGCATCCAGGATTTGAGAAAAGAGCCCAATATTATGCAGCTAAAGCATATTCTCAGCAAATAATTAAAGAAGATGAGAACCACAAGAAACAGGCAGTATATGCAAAATTAAAAGGAGTGATATTTTTAGCAATAGCTGATTTTGTGATGTTTGACGATAAAAAACATTGGAAATCGCAGCATCGTATTTTAGATACAGAGAGCTATGCCAATGATTTAAAAGATTTTTACTTTGTCTTTTTAGAACTCGAGAAATTTAATAAAACTATTAATGAGCTAAAAACTATTGAAGAAAAATGGATGTATTTTTTCAAGCATGCAGGAGATAGTGCATTAACATTAACAGAAATAGAGAATTTAATAGGTAAGGATGAAATTATAAGGAGAGCATTTGAGGCAGTAGACCAAGCTAGCTGGTCGGAGGCAGAGCTTAACACCTATGAGCAAATGACCAAAGCTCGTTTTGATAATTTAGCGGTAGAACAGCAACAAATTGAAGATGCTGAAGCTAGAGGCAAAGCTGAAGGTGAAGCTAGAGGCGAAGCAAAAAAAGCTATAGCGATGGCAAAGAAAATGTTGACTAAAAGAAAGCCAATAGATGAAATCATTGAATTTACCGGACTAACCATTGAAGAAATAAAAGTGTTAAAAGAAGAAATTGAAAATTCAAAAGAAGAATAACCTATGAGCAAAGAAGTAACTGCTAATAACTATGAAACTAGCCCTACTTCCTCTGGTAATGATTGGCTAACTAATATGCCTGAGGAAATACGTAAAGCTGAGTCACTGGGCAAATTCAAAGATGTATCATCTTTAGCTCAGAGCTATTTGGAAGCAGAGAAAAGCTTGAATCAGCGAGTTGCTGTGCCAAAAGATGACAGCTCTGATGAAGAGTGGCATAAATTCTATAGTCGCTTGGGACTGCCTGAAGATAAGAGATATACTGATAAACGCTCCAAAGAAGATGAAGAGTATTTAGCTCGTTATGAGGACATGTTTTACCAAAGCGGATTATCTAAAAGGCAAGGTGAGAAGCTACTTAATTCTCTATATGGTTTTTCGCAGGATTTGCAGAAACAGCAACAAAATGATATTGAGCAAACACGTCACTCTCACATTGGTTGGCTGAAAGACAATTATGGTGAAGGTTTTGACAGTAAAATGACAGTGATGCAGGCAGCCTTATCTAAGTTTGGCACTAAAGAACTGGCTAAATTAATTGAAGATTCACATTACTCACCAGCTTTAGTTGATTTATTAGTTAAAGTCGGTGAAACCTTAAAATCCGACTCGTTAGTAACTGGTAAAGAGATACCAGCAATTAACAGTAGGGATGGGGCATTAGCAGAGATAGAAAAACTTGAATCTAACCCCGAGTTTGTGGTAAAATTAAAGAGTAAAGATCATACGGGACATGAGCAAGCTGTTAAACGTAGGGAACAATTGTACAAAATCGCTTATGACAAAAAACAATAAAAAATAACGTAACCAACCAATCATTAAAGTTTGATGTAGGTGACAACTCATTTTAAGGCTGCAACTTCGCAATAACCTATCATAAAAGAGCCACTAATAGCATATACCCGAAAAATCGTTAGTTGTGTAGCGAACAACGACCACATTCTAGTATAAATGATATCGTACTTTAAATATTGATAGATTATTTGAGGAGGAAAAAATGGAACAAATAACAGATGGTCTTAAAGAACAATTTGCCAAAAATATCAACCTAGTTATTCAACAAGAAGGCTCTAAACTACGAAAATGCGTTACAAATGGTACGCAGGATACTGAGGTAATTAGTTTTGAGTCAATGACTACCCATGAGGTGGAGAGTAGAACTAGGCACCCGATTGACCCTGATAATCATTTGCATGGGCATTACGCTGATGATGGAGACCGTGACAAGCTAGAACAAATAGAATTTAAAATACCAACTATTTCAAGACGCTTTTTGACTGCTGCTGCTTACCATTGGAACGCTACCATGGATAGGAACGATAAGCTAAACCTATTAACCGATCCCACCTCACATTTTCCTAAAATGGCAGGCTGGGCAATGGGTAGACAACAAGACCGGGTTATTATCAGTGCTTTTGCCAGTCCAGTCAGAGCGGGACGGACAGGTAGCAATGTCATTAACTTTGATGTAGCTAATA
Organism: Candidatus Tisiphia endosymbiont of Hybos culiciformis; assembly: GCF_964030975.1. Lineage (NCBI taxonomy): Bacteria > Pseudomonadati > Pseudomonadota > Alphaproteobacteria > Rickettsiales > Rickettsiaceae > Candidatus Tisiphia > Candidatus Tisiphia endosymbiont of Hybos culiciformis. Next base: position 1,530,259 of record NZ_CAXIQH010000001.1, on the reverse strand, counting down.
ATGTGGTACCGGTAGGAATTAGGGTTACTGATGTTAATTTAAGCTTAAATGCTCAAGCTGCAGTTGCTGCCAACAGAGGTATCATTAGCTCGAAAAGAGCCGGGCTAACAGTTGATAAACTAATAAAAGCTCATCATATCTTAAAAAAACGTTCTTTTGGTATGTATGATAAATTATACTTACTATGCTCAAGCAATCAAATCTCAGACTTATTACGTGATCCGCAAATTACCAATTATGACTATAATAACGTTAGAGCTTTAGTAAGTGGTGAAGTTAATAGTTTCTTAGGATTTACCTTTATTACTAGCGAGATGTTAGGTGGTATATTTGATAATACTGGGGAGGGTAATCGTCCTAGATATGCTGTTAGAGACTGCTATGCCTTTAATGAAGGAGCCATAAGATTTAACACGGTCAGTGGTTCTAACAAGAAGGGCGTTGAAGAGCTGTTACAATATCACTATGCCAAGGTATTATATTACAGTGAAGCCTTTGGAGCTAGCCGTGACAATGAACAAGCAGTAGTAGTAATTAAATGTTTAGAGAATTACGATCGCAACAGCCATCATGGTGTATTGTGGCAAGCAATAGCCAACGAGAATCACCGAAGAGGTGTGCATAGCATAACAATGCCATGGCAGATGTTTGGCAATCAATGTCGGAATAGTGATAATACAGAGGATATTAATGAAAATGATTTAGCAGTAATTGCCAACGACAATTTAGCTACTAGAGTACGAGGGGTGGTCATGAGAAGAGCGGCTGCCAATGTTGCTGCTGTTGATGGTGGTGGTGGTGCTGAAGATGATGAGTTTGGTGGTGGTATTGTTGAGAGTGAAAATGAGGATGCCTAACTACAAAATTTATTCAATAGACTTCCTGCATAAGTCAAAAATAGTTGAGAGATTTTTAGGAGAAACGAAGCCGAGTACCGCAGCGTACATAGACGTACGTGAGGAACGGAGGCAAGTTTCGACGACAAAATCACCAACTAGATTGATTTATGCAGGAAGTCTAATAGTGTACTACCGTGAAATATGAAGTTATCAAGAAGGCAGTAGTGTTACTTGGCTCAAATGTTGGTATTAGTAGCATTGGTGGTGGCAGGATATCAAAAGCCGAGGAATTATGTGAGGAGTTTGTTAATCCTGCTATTGAAGATACTGTGCTAATGGTTAAATGGTCATTTGCCTTACGGAGAGTTGATAATATTGAAACTAATAAAGCTAATAGAAACAACTTCACCGAAATACCGGATATTAACGATTGCATTAAATGTGCGGTAATAGTGCCATCTAACCTACAATTTTATACAGAAGAAGGTAAGATTTACTTTAAGGGGGGTAAACTTACTTCGCTGTTTTATTACAGCAGAAAGATTGTTGATAATTTACTAAATAACGATACGACTATTTGGCAACAAGTACCTGCCAGCTTTAAGTTATTAGCGGCTTTATCGTTAGCCTCACAAGTATCATTTGCTATGTATTCCGATAGTATATTTGCTGATGGACTAAAAAAACAATATTTGATCAAATTAGAAGAAACAAGAAGAATTTATGCGGTTGATTATAACCTAATTAATTCCGGCGAAGTATAATAAAAATTTTTTTAATAATATTGTATAAAAATAGAAAATAATTGTTTGACAAGTAACTATTAGTAGAATATATAGTATTAGGATAACTACTAATAACCTAAATTCGGGATAAGGATAAGCCTTTAAAAGATGCGGTTAAACTAGGCTCTGTGAAGGTTTCTTATTGATCTATATTTTGAGCTATTTTTTAGTGAGAATAAATAGGATTTCTGAAGGAATAGTGTACCTATTTCAAGAAAATCATGTTTATTCGTAGCAAAAAAGAGCCAAAATTAGGTCACTTTAGAAACCTTCACAGAGCCTAAGTCAGGAAAAAATAAACAATCCTGCAAAAATAATGAGAACAGATATTAGTGGAGCATAAAAATCTGTTATATTTACTAATAATTAATAGGAACCATAATGTTTGCTGGCAGAAATGAAAGCCGCCTTGAATTCTTGCCAGTTCATTGTTTATGCATTCTTTTAAAAATTGTATTAACAATTTTTAAAAGAACGGGGGAATTTATGCAACAAGAACAATTTGTTTACTCACAGAAAAACAACTTTTCAGGTGGTGAGCTAACACCAACCATTGAAGGTAGAACTGAGCTAGCATTATATCAGAATGGCGTTAAGAAGCTGATTAACTTCATGTTAATGCCATCAGGTGGCATTATGCGTAGACATGGTACACAATTTGTTCATTTGTTCACTGATAATGTGCCAAAGAAAATGGCAGCCGTAATGTTTTCAAGGAAATTATCCTACTTGCTGGTTTTCGAATCGCACCAGCTAGAGACTCGCTGCTTATTCTTTGTTGGTGGTGAATTGTTGTTAACTAGTAAAGTTATACAGGATGAGGGACAAAATTTCCATTTTCGCCTTAAGGATTTTTCTTATGTAGTGTTTCAAGGAATTGCTTATATCTCCTTTGGTAATAAGAGACCAATTTTTAAATTCTCCGTTGATCCGCAAATTGTCGAGCAATTTTACCAACATATTGAAGAACAGGCAAGAAAGAGACAGGTAGAATATGGTGAAAGAGCTGAGATAGCTTCAAGTAGTAGCTATGAGCTAGCCAGTAATTTTCCTGGTAAAGATAAGATGTTTATTATTGAGCCTCTAAAATGCCAAGTTAATTATTTTACTGTAAGGCAAGAAGGATATAATACCATACAAAAACCTTTTAATGAGGTAATCTATGGAGCGGAAGTAGATCAAATTAACAATACATTAAAAGACCTTTACCAACGAGCAGAAAATACAAGATATGTTGGTAATCAATCTCCCATCTACAAAGCTGAGCAGGAGAAGTTATATTGTACTTCAGTGGTTACTTTTGAAAACCGACTATGGTGCTTTGGGGTTAATAAAAATATTCATTCAATTTGGGCAAGCTATAAGGGGGATTTTAGTGATTTTAGGATGGCATATAGGACTTTGCTAGAGGCTCGTAACCCGTTAAGTGCTTTTTCAGCTACTTTCTCTTCATCTACTTTTGATAATGTCCTATGGTCGGTGCCTTTTGCCGATGAGTTATTATTAGGCACTAGTGATGGTATTTATTTAGTCAAAGAAGGAGATCGAGCTAAGGGAGAGTTTGTTAAAATCCATAAAGAGATTGAGCTACCGATATCACCACTGAAACCAGTAATAATCGGTAAGACCATCTTCTTTGTTGAAGGTAATGGCTGTAAAATCAATAGTTTGTATTATTCACAAGAAAAAGGCGGTTTTCAGATATCAGACATCACTGCTTATGCTGAACATATATTTGCTGGTGGTATTAGACAAATTGTCGGCTGTAATAGCCCCTTTTCGATGATAGTGGCAGTGCTAAAAAATGGCTCTTTTGCTAGTTTTATCTATTCGCATGATTTAAAAATTATGGGCTGGTCACAACATTGGCTGGGTGGCGATGGTCAAGTATTAGGCATCACGCCAATCTATGCGGAAAGTGGCGATATGTTATATTTGCATGTTCGGAGAAGTGATGATACTGGTGTAAGCAGCAAGGAATATCTAGAAGTACTGCAAACTCGTTATTTTTCTGCCAAGCATTTTGTTACTGATAAAGCAGTTTATGCTGATTGTCACGTAAATATCCAACAGCCTGGAGAGAATGCTGCTTATCGGTCAATGATGCAATCATTAAAGGACGATAGTGCTTATGAGTTTAGAGGTGATATAACCAAGCTAGAGCATATTGTACAAGCTCAAGCAGAAACTATCTTGAGACTTAAGATCGATAATGTTGGTGATTGTTTTAAATACAAAAATAGGCTAGTTGCTAATTATGATGAACATAGAACAGAGATAGAGAATTTTCTGCAAAAATATTATCAAAATTATTTACCTAAGATTATGAACATTCTTGCGGTATCTTTTGCCTATCATCGAATATTCTCCCGCATTTATGCGGAATTAGACAATTTATTTTTAAATAATCCTGAAAGCTTTGTTACAATCGAGCAATTATTATATGATGGTGAGCGGCTTGGTGGTGATATTATTGAAGCGGTGGAAGCGCTAAACGAAAGCGATGTACCAGCTATTTTAAGAGATGGTGGCTTGATGGAATATCTGCCTAATAGTGCTTTTTCTTTTCGTCCAACTATTTGTCTGCAAATAAAGAAGCTAAATACCGAGCTAATCCGGTTCATTGCTGGTACAGTGCAAGATATTATGGCAACTGCCAAGCAGAATATCGATCTACAGTTTGAAGTAAGTAGAGAAATACAAGAGATGCGGTCAGCGGTTAGCCATATCAATAAGAAAATATTACTATATTATGCCCAGCAGGATAGTGATAAAAAGTCTGGATTGCTAGTTAATTTAAAAAAGTTTTTTGCCAAAACTGGAGTGGATTTTTACCCAGAATTGCTAAATATCGCTCATCCAGAACTAACTAAATATATATTTGGTGAGCAAACTAAACAATTAATTAGCCAGCAAATTATTGGATTTGACCAACATACTAGCAAGCAACAAATAAATGATAAATTATCAATCATTACTAATCAATTAATCGATAAATTACAACAAATACATAATGACAACAAGATTAATGAGCTGAGCAATTTCAAAAGACGAGAAGAAATAGTTGATTGCCTAAGAAGTATAATACTCGATAAACCATTAAGCAGAGATATTAGGGAATATATTTTGTCTGATAGTTTTAGTCAAACTATCGATAATATTGTAGATGAAGTAACAAACAGAATTGCCCCGATAATGGGGGGAGGCAACCTATCCTCATTAAACTCCCTGCATAAGTCAAAGATAGCTGAGGGATTTTTAGGAGAAACGAAGCCGAGTACCGCAGCGTACACAGACGTACGCGAGGAGCGGAGGCGAGTTTCAACGACAAAATCACCAACTAGATTGGCTTATGCAGGGAGTTTATCGTCCTCTAGAGCATCGGTATATAGTGAGGAAGATGGTATTGAGCCACTAGCGGGTAAAATATTTGAGCAAATGCAAGAATTCAAAGAAGGGCTAGCTTATTTGCAACGTAACATTATTGAGTATTGTCAGTTAATTATGCCTAGTTTTCATCCGGCTTTATTGAAAGATATTCTTGAAGATGAGAAGAGCCTAAAATTAGAGAAATATTTACTGTTATCAAAAAGATATTTTCCAGTTTTTAAAAAACTATTTCCTGATATTGGTGGTTATGAGCTAAGTAGTATAGCTCGTAACTGTCTACCATCATTCCAGCAAATAAATATTGCCACTATATTGCCAATCTTTCAGAAAATTGCCGTATCTATTATTGGTGATGAGGAATTACATGATTTGAGGATTATTGATAATGAGTTGATAAGGCTAAAACATCCAGTAAGACATTTGTCGGTAGGCTTTCCTTATTCTTCGATATTACAGACTTTTCCCCTGATGTTTCCGGATGAGGTAGAACATGCTCCTAAAAAAGATGCGGAACTTGGATTGAAGGTCTTTAATAGTAAAGGTGGTTATATTAGACTTCCTGCATAAATAAGTTGCAGGAATAAAATAATTGATTTAAAAGTCTGTTGTTAGAAAAATTATGGTAATGGATAGTGTCAAAATACGATCAGAGCAAAAGGTTAGAGGAAGAGGAATTTAGAAGATTAACTGGAGTTAAGAAGGCAACCTTTAACCTGATGGTTAACATATTACAAGAATCGGAGAAGGTGCAGAAAATAAAGTCTGGTAAGCCTCACAAGTTGTGTGTGGAAGACAGACTTTTATTAACGCTTGAATATTTGCGTGAGTACCGAACTTATTTTCATATTGCAACTAGTTATGGAGTTCATGAGACAACAGCATTGCGTATCATAAGATGGGTTGAAAATGTTTTAGTAAAATCAAAAGACTTTGCTTTGCCAGGACGTAAAGCTCTTAGTAAAAGTGATATAGAGTATGAAGTTATTTTAGTTGATGTAGCCGAGTCTCCATGCGAACGCCCTAAAAAAAGTCAGGAAGAAAAAGAGAGTAAAGAACCGCAAGAATAAGCAAAGATATTATTATTCTGGTAAGAAAAAAAGACATACATTAAAAACACAAATTGTGGTAGATAAAAAAAGTAAGAAGATTATATGTACAAATTTTGCCAATGGTAAAAAGCATGATTTTAAGTTGTTTAAAGAATCAAAAATTTTGATTCACCCTGAAGTTAGTCTTCTAGGAGATTCAGGTTATCAAGGTATGAAGAAGCTTCACAGTAATAGTTTTTTGCCTAAAAAGAAAAGTAAGAAGAAACCTTTAACAAACGAAGATAAAAAGAATAATCAAAATATTGCGTCACAAAGGGTTACTTGCGAACATATTATTGGACGAATAAAACGTTTTAAGATTATTGCCGATCGTTACAGAAATAGAAGAAAAAGATTTGCTTTAAGAGTAAATTTAATAGCAGGAATTTGTAATTTTGAAACTTAATAAATATTTATGCAGGAAGTCTATTGAAGAAAGGCTTGATAATGGGCAAATAGATAGGCAACATATTAATAGTAGATATGTAGATAGTGATGCGTTGATTAGATTGGTTAATGATAAGAAATATTTAACAACATCAACAGCTACTAAAGAAGTGTGTGACTTATTTGCCACTCCTTATCAATCAGGTTGGGTAAATTTTATTATGCATGGGGAAATAAAAACTGATATTGATGTTACTTTTAAGGTTGATAAACCTTACCCAGTTAGTATACTGAAAATATATGCTAAGGCAAAGATTTTACCAAATTACAAGGGTAGCGTAAGTTAATTTGGTAAGGGGTCTAGATTCTGTGAACAAAATTTAAGAATAGTTATGAATAAAAAACAAAGAGACAAGATACTTAGTTGTTTGGATATAGCTAATTATTTTTTAGTTTTAGTAGATAGAAAAGCTGGCGATACCATAACCCAGCTAAAGCTACAAAAACTAATATATTTTGCCCAAGGAATAAGTCTTGCTTTATTTGATAGACCGCTTTTTACAGAAGAGATTGAAGCATGGAAACATGGACCAGTGACACGAGCTTTACGTTTAACATTTGGTAATTTTGAAGCTGATGGCATTCCTTCGCCTGGAGAAATAGATTTTGATATTTATAGTAAAAATCAGAAAGAATTAATTTATAAAGTCTATTCTTTTTATGGTGAGCATACAGCTGCGTATTTACGTAATTTAACACATACACATTCTATTTGGTGTGAAGCTATTATACGCCAAAATAAAATTATTACGAAAGAAGAAATGTGTAAGTTCTTTAAAACTGATGTAATAAAGGATATTAAAGATTATCTTTTATCAATTTCAAAAGAAGATATTGTTCAAATAGAAAATGCTGAAGATCAATGGTGGATGAATTATGACAGTGGAGTTCCTGCAGAAGATATTACAGAACAGCTTTTAAAAGCAAAAAAAGAATTACAAGAAAAAAGGGGGGAAATTGAGAGTTATCTGCTTGTCTAATGAAGCACTTGAGCAAAGACGATTCTGGCAGTGTACAAATCCTAAAATAGACAAACGAATTCAGAAATTGCTAGATAATATTCTCCTAACACCATATGACGGGATAGGAAAGCCTGAGCCTTTAAAACATAAATTAAGCGGTTTTTGGTCTAGAAGAATAGATCATGAGCATAGATTGATATATTCTTTTAATGATGAAACGCAAATTATCCAGATAGAGAGCTGTAAAGGGCATTATTAGGTTCTTATATCATAATTTAAAGATATAAGAACCTAGAAATAATAGGTTAGAAGATTAACAGAATGCCATTACATAGTCTCCCCGTCAAAAGTGCAAAAAATTCAAAAATTAGCACCTTAGCAAAAAATTTTTGTATAAAATTTTAGAGTTTAATTGTTCTGATGTAATTTTTTGATATAAAAAGATGATTTTTAGAAAATTTTTGCATGACGTTTTGTTAACGATTTTGTAATCGTTTGATTAATTTTCTTTATTTGCTAATTTTTATGTAGAAAAATTTGTTTTGAGCAGGTGATTAGCAATACACCGTAAGTTCAATCCTACAGCGGAAATTAACGGATTTATTATATCTCCTATTACTCCTTTTAAGTAATTTCTGCCAACTCTACCATAATGCTTAAGGTGTCCTATTATCGGCTCTATAGCACTTCTTCTCTTGATCATTGCCTTATCATCTGAGGATAGCTTCTTCTTGCAATATGGGCTATACACCTTGTCTTTTTCTTTAAAATTATTCCCCTTATAGCCTAAATCAACAAATGTCCTGGCTATTCCCACTCCTGTTAATTTCTTTACAACCTCTACAGTCTGCGATAATGTATGACCATCATATGGATTGCCATGAAATGATTTGTATACTTGCAGCAAAACTGCATAACTCTATTAAATTTTTTTGGTAGTATGAATTTATTTTATAAATTTGGGTTCCTACTATGCAAATATCACCGATTAGTAAAAAAACTGGTTGAAAAACTATCAGTTATACTATAACATTTCAATTATTAAACGTAATGAATGAATCAAAATGAAAAAGCCAAAAGTAGCGACCTTAAGTGCTGAGGAACGAGAAGAACTAATACAACATATTAAGGCAAGTTCATTAACAGGAGATGATCAGCAAGCGGTGATAGAACTTGTGAAATTTTGTAACGAACTAATAGACAAGCTAGCATCATCAAACATCAGTATAAATAAGCTTAAGGAGATGATGATTGGTTTTAAGGCAGATAACAAAAAAAAGATAGTTCAGATTCATTAAAAGAACCACCGAGTGAATCTGATAATAAGAATGGTGGTAATGAAGAAGAGTACGATGAGTCCAAGAAGAGAGATCGCAGTAATTGGCAAGGTAAATATGGATTTGATGATTATCAGGATGCGAATACCAGCTATTTATCTCCTGAGAATTTTTGTAGTGGTGATAGCTGTCCTCACTGTGATAATGGTAAACTCTATAATAGTGAAGCTAGAAAATTGCTACAATTTACAGGTAATGCTCCAATTACAGTCAACAGATATGTAAAGAAAACGTTACGCTGTAATGCTTGCGATTATACAGTTATGAACAATAAGAATATCAACAAATGGACAAATAGTAGCAAAAGTGCAATAGTGTTACAAAAGACCTACGGTACTCCCTTCTATCGTTTATCTAGGTTGCAAAGTTTAAGCGGGGTTCCTGTATCATATAGCACTCTGTGGCAACAATATTTAGATGTTTGGCAAGAAGATGGTGGAGCTGAAATTTACAGGGTATTATTAGAAATGGCTGCCGAATGTAGTTCACTGAACCTTGATGATACTAGAGCCAGGATTTTAGAAATTACTGTAGCCAATAAAAAATTACGAGCTCAAAATAAGAAAGGACGCAGTTGTTATACCACTACTATATGTGCTAAGACTGCCAATAATGAGGTGATAGTTTTATATTTTACCGGTAATAAGCATGGCGGGGAAAATATTGGTAACGTACTAAAGAATCGTAAGAATAGGACTGATTCTATTCATTTAATGACTGATGCAAGTAACAATAATAACCCGGTATTATCAGAAGCAGATAAAGAATTACTGGCAATAATAGTGATGATCAATTGTTTGTCACATGGGCAGAGAAAATTTACAGAGAATGAACCATATTACCCTGAAGAATGCGGATATTTTCTCAAACAGACTGGTGGGATTTACCATAATGAACATCAATGTAAAGAGATGAGCCTTGAGGAAAAGCTGAAGTACCATCAGGAACATAGCAGTAAATATATAGAAAACATATATAACAAAATAGACGAATTATTTAACGACAAGAAAGTTGAGCCTAATAGTAGGTTTGGGCAAGCTATGAAATATTGGTTAAATAATAAAGAAGGTTTGACGCAATTTTTGAAAATTCCAGTTAGCAGTCTTGATAATAATTGGGCTGAGAGGTCACTACGTACCATTATTTTACAAAGGAAGAATTCATTATTCTTTAAAACAATCAATAGTGCTGAGATACATAGTGGTCTGTATAGTATAGTAAAGACTTGTAGTGAGAACGAGATCAATGCCTTTAAATATTTAAATTGGCTGCAAGAGCAGAGCAGCAAAGCAAAGAAGCATCCTACGAATTATACGCCTTTTGCCTATGCAAGATATATAAATAATACGGAATTAATCAAGACAGCAGCTTAAATGACAGGAAGCCAATCATTGGAGAGTTTGGCAGAACTAGGATCACCATTATGAATAAGAATGTGTAAGGTTCTATAGCAAATTTGATAAGATGAATTATCAGATGGGGAAAGTTTGTATACTTGCAGCAAAACTGCATAACTCTATTAAATTTTTTTGGTAGTATGAATTTATTTTATAAATTTGGGTTCCTACTATGCAAATATCACCGATTAGTAAAAAAACTGGTTGAAAAACTATCAGTTATACTATAACATTTCAATTATTAAACGTAATGAATGAATCAAAATGAAAAAGCCAAAAGTAGCGACCTTAAGTGCTGAGGAACGAGAAGAACTAATACAACATATTAAGGCAAGTTCATTAACAGGAGATGATCAGCAAGCGGTGATAGAACTTGTGAAATTTTGTAACGAACTAATAGACAAGCTAGCATCATCAAACATCAGTATAAATAAGCTTAAGGAGATGATGATTGGTTTTAAGGCAGATAACAAAAAAAAGATAGTTCAGATTCATTAAAAGAACCACCGAGTGAATCTGATAATAAGAATGGTGGTAATGAAGAAGAGTACGATGAGTCCAAGAAGAGAGATCGCAGTAATTGGCAAGGTAAATATGGATTTGATGATTATCAGGATGCGAATACCAGCTATTTATCTCCTGAGAATTTTTGTAGTGGTGATAGCTGTCCTCACTGTGATAATGGTAAACTCTATAATAGTGAAGCTAGAAAATTGCTACAATTTACAGGTAATGCTCCAATTACAGTCAACAGATATGTAAAGAAAACGTTACGCTGTAATGCTTGCGATTATACAGTTATGAACAATAAAAATATCAACAAATGGACAAATAGTAGCAAAAGTGCAATAGTGTTACAAAAGACCTACGGTACTCCCTTCTATCGTTTATCTAGGTTGCAAAGTTTAAGCGGGGTTCCTGTATCCCATAGCTCGTTGTGGCAACAATATTTAGATGTTTGGCAAGAAGGTGGTGGAGCTGAAATTTACAGGGTATTATTGGAAATGGCTGCCGAATGTAGTTCACTGAACCTTGATGATACTAGAGCCAGGATTTTAGAAATTACTGTAGCCAATAAAAAATTACGTACTCAAAATAAGAAAGGACGCAGCTGTTATACCACTACTATATGTGCTAAAACTACAAATAATGAGGTGATAGTTTTATATTTTACCGGTAATAAGCATGGCGGGGAAAATATTGGTAACGTACTAAAGAATCGTAAGAATAGGACTGATTCTATTCATTTAATGACTGATGCAAGTAACAATAATAACCCGGTATTATCAGAAGCAGATAAAGAATTACTGGCAATAATAGTGATGATCAATTGTTTGTCACATGGGCAGAGAAAATTTACAGAGAATGAACCATATTACCCTGAAGAATGCGGATATTTTCTCAAACAGACTGGTGGGATTTACCATAATGAACATCAATGTAAAGAGATGAGCCTTGAGGAAAAGCTGAAGTACCATCAGGAACATAGCAGTAAATATATAGAAAACATATATAACAAAATAGACGAATTATTTAACGACAAGAAAGTTGAGCCTAATAGTAGGTTTGGGCAAGCTATGAAATATTGGTTAAATAATAAAGAAGGTTTGACGCAATTTTTGAAAATTCCAGTTAGCAGTCTTGATAATAATTGGGCTGAGAGGTCACTACGTACCATTATTTTACAAAGGAAGAATTCATTATTCTTTAAAACAATCAATAGTGCTGAGATACATAGTGGTCTGTATAGTATAGTAAAGACTTGTAGTGAGAACGAGATCAATGCCTTTAAATATTTAAATTGGCTGCAAGAGCAGAGCAGCAAAGCAAAGAAGCATCCTACGAATTATACGCCTTTTGCCTATGCAAGATATATAAATAATACGGAATTAATCGAGACGGCAGCTTAAATGACAGGAAGCCAATCATTAGAGAGTTTGGCAGAACTAGGATCACCATTATGAATAAGAATGTGTAAGGTTCTATAACAAATCTGATAAGATGAATTATCAGATGGGGAAAGTTTTGCCGTAAATTTACCTTTGGATAGGCGTTTAGAGCATAACCAAAAGCCTTGACCATCAAAGGACAAAATTTTAATGGCAGTTCTGTTTTTATTATAGAATAAAAACAAGGAACCATTAAGAGGGTTGGAAGAAAGTTTTTGTCTGCAAACAGCTATTAAACCATCGATACCCTTACGAAAGTCGATGGCAATAGTGGCAACAAAAATAACTGACTGAGGGGTTAGTTGCAGCATAGAAATGTCTGAATTATGATTTTTGGATCCAATGTTTGGATAATAAGCTTGGTACCATTTGGTTTAATAATGTGGCAAGTGTAGTAATTTTGTTTGGGAGTAGCCACAGGATCAGTATCTATAGAATTTACTAGTTGAAATGGAAGGAAATTAATATCTTGTTGCAGTTTTGCTGCAAGTATACGTTGAATTGAACTAATTATTGTTTTATTAATATTGAGATGTTTGGCTATATCTTTGCAAGAATAGTGATGGAGTAGCTGGCGAACTAATTCCTTTAGATGGTTTGGTATGGGTATACTTGCAGCAAAACTGCATAACTCTATTAAATTTTTTTGGTAGTATGAATTTATTTTATAAATTTGGGTTCCTACTATGCAAATATCACCGATTAGTAAAAAAACTGGTTGAAAAACTATCAGTTATACTATAACATTTCAATTATTAAACGTAATGAATGAATCAAAATGAAAAAGCCAAAAGTAGCGACCTTAAGTGCTGAGGAACGAGAAGAACTAATACAACATATTAAGGCAAGTTCATTAACAGGAGATGATCAGCAAGCGGTGATAGAACTTGTGAAATTTTGTAACGAACTAATAGACAAGCTAGCATCATCAAACATCAGTATAAATAAGCTTAAGGAGATGATGATTGGTTTTAAGGCAGATAACAAAAAAAAGATAGTTCAGATTCATTAAAAGAACCACCGAGTGAATCTGATAATAAGAATGGTGGTAATGAAGAAGAGTACGATGAGTCCAAGAAGAGAGATCGCAGTAATTGGCAAGGTAAATATGGATTTGATGATTATCAGGATGCGAATACCAGCTATTTATCTCCTGAGAATTTTTGTAGTGGTGATAGCTGTCCTCACTGTGATAATGGTAAACTCTATAATAGTGAAGCTAGAAAATTGCTACAATTTACAGGTAATGCTCCAATTACAGTCAACAGATATGTAAAGAAAACGTTACGCTGTAATGCTTGCGATTATACAGTTATGAACAATAAGAATATCAACAAATGGACAAATAGTAGCAAAAGTGCAATAGTGTTACAAAAGACCTACGGTACTCCCTTCTATCGTTTATCTAGGTTGCAAAGTTTAAGCGGGGTTCCTGTATCATATAGCTCGTTGTGGCAACAATATTTAGATGTTTGGCAAGAAGGTGGTGGAGCTGAAATTTACAGGGTATTATTGGAAATGGCTGCCGAATGTAGCTCACTGAATCTTGATGATACTAGAGCTAGAATTTTAGAAATTACTGTAGCCAATAAAAAATTACGTACTCAAAATAAGAAAGGACGCAGCTGTTATACCACTACTATATGTGCTAAGACTGCCAATAATGAGGTGATAGTTTTATATTTTACCGGTAATAAGCATGGCGGGGAAAATATTGGTAACGTACTAAAGAATCGTAAGAATAGGACTGATTCTATTCATTTAATGACTGATGCAAGTAACAATAATAACCCGGTATTATCAGAAGCAGATAAAGAATTACTGGCAATAATAGTGATGATCAATTGTTTGTCACATGGGCAGAGAAAATTTACAGAGAATGAACCATATTACCCTGAAGAATGCGGATATTTTCTCAAACAGACTGCTGGGATTTACCATAATGAACATCAATGTAAAGAGATGAGCCTTGAGGAGAAGCTGAAGTACCATCAGGAACATAGCAGTAAATATATAGAAAATATATATAACAAAATAGATGAATTATTTAACGACAAGAAAGTTGAGCCTAATAGTAGGTTTGGGCAAGCTATGAAATATTGGTTAAATAATAAAGAAGGTTTGACGCAATTTTTGAAAATTCCAGTTAGCAGTCTTGATAATAATTGGGCTGAGAGGTCACTACGTACCATTATTTTACAAAGGAAGAATTCATTATTCTTTAAAACAATCAATAGTGCTGAGATACATAGTGGTCTGTATAGTATAGTAAAGACTTGTAGTGAGAATGAAATCAATGCATTTAAATATTTAAATTGGCTGCAAGAGCAGAGCAACAAAGCAAAGAAGCATCCTACGAATTATACGCCTTTTGCCTATGCAAGATATATAAATAATACGGAATTAATCGAGACGGCAGCTTAAATGACAGGAAGCCAATCATTAGAGAGTTTGGCAGAACTAGGATCACCATTATGAATAAGAATGTGTAAGGTTCTATAACAAATCTGATAAGATGAATTATCAGATGGGGAAAGTTTTGCCGTAAATTTACCTTTGGATAGGCGTTTAGAGCATAACCAAAAGCCTTGACCATCAAAGGACAAAATTTTAATGGCAGTTCTGTTTTTATTATAGAATAAAAACAAGGAACCATTAAGAGGGTTGGAAGAAAGTTTTTGTCTGCAAACAGCTATTAAACCATCGATACCCTTACGAAAGTCGATGGCAATAGTGGCAACAAAAATAACTGACTGAGGGGTTAGTTGCAGCATAGAAATGTCTGAATTATGATTTTTGGATCCAATGTTTGGATAATAAGCTTGGTACCATTTGGTTTAATAATGTGGCAAGTGTAGTAATTTTGTTTGGGAGTAGCCACAGGATCAGTATCTATAGAATTTACTAGTTGAAATGGAAGGAAATTAATATCTTGTTGCAGTTTTGCTGCAAGTATACGTTGAATTGAACTAATTATTGTTTTATTAATATTGAGATGTTTGGCTATATCTTTGCAAGAATAGTGATGGAGTAGCTGGCGAACTAATTCCTTTAGATGGTTTGGTATGGGATCAAACTTGTTAGTTTTAGTTTGACGCCAGGCTTTAAATTGCTGAGCTACTTGCTCAATAGTAATTGATGGTATTTGCATAGTAGGAACCCAAATTTATAAAATAAATTTTATACTAACAAAAAAATTAGATAGAGTTATGCAGTTTTGCTGCAAGTATACGGTTTGGTATGGGATCAAACTTGTTAGTTTTAGTTTGACGCCAGGCTTTAAATTGCTGAGCTACTTGCTCAATAGTAATTGATGGTATTTGCATAGTAGGAACCCAAATTTATAAAATAAATTTTATACTAACAAAAAAATTAGATAGAGTTATGCAGTTTTGCTGCAAGTATACACTATATCTGCAGGTCAAGAGCAATTGGATTCAATGCACGAATATAAAAAAAACAGAAGATTTTATCAGCCTTACGGTTCAAGAAATTAGACGTTTTGTAAAGTTGATTTTTTCAAGCTTATTTACGACAACAAAGGAAGCATTCTTAAGCCTATCCTTATGGCGAAGACGACACCAAGCCAGAGCAAAAGATTGTCACTTTAAAGATAAAGAAAGAACCCGTGTACTGTATGCACAAAGTTTACGACTGTAGTACTAGATTCCCGCCTTCGCGGGAATGACAACTTACAATCGTTATGTTCTTTATCACCTAATCCTATGAGCATAACTATAAAGAAAGAACCCGTGCACTGTATGCACAAAGTTTACGACTGTAGCACTAGCTCATACCCTACATTTTTTATTCTATCGTAAAAATAGCAAAAAATTATAAGGATATTATGCTACACAAGCGTCATTGCGAGGAGTGTGTAAGCACGACGAAGCAATCCACTTCTGGTCTTTTGGATTGCTTCGTCGCCTAAAGTGGCTCCTCGCAATGACAGTTAGAGATCGGTTTTTTTTCCTTAAATTGGTATATTATGTCGAATTACACTTTCACTACAAAATAAAAAATGTAGGGTACTTATGGGGCTAGCTGGTAGAGCGACGAAATAATCCGATTAACAATCCTCCGGCTATAATCATAATAGATATCCAAATAAGACTCATCATCGGTTTGTAATATATTTTTGCATGAATTACATCATCATCAATTTTACTTAATACCGCGTAAAGATCATAAGTTAAATAAGAATATATATTACTTTCTTGAGATAGTTGTTTTTCTATTATATATAATCTATTTTCAGGCTTTAATATAGTGATATTATTTTGTTGATCCTGAATCCAAAATTCAGCAATTTGCCGATAATAATTTTGGGCTGTGGATACTCTAATATCTTTTAAGGTAACTTCAAACCCACCTGCTGTTACCTTGTCTCCAACTTTTCCTATAAAATCTACTTCGCTTTGTAATAATGAATTAAGAGTAATAGTTAAAACAAGTAAGCCAAAGCCTAAATGCCCTAAGATCATAGCAATATTGGCTTTTAGTTTGGTTCTAAAAAAATTGCTTTTTGCTAATACATAATAACAATTTTGTATTATTAGAAAAAGAGAAAATGTCACAGCACATGCTGAAATAAAACCATACTGAATTTGGTATGAGCTAATAAAAGTTATTGCAAAAGAACTAGCTAAAATTAGTAGCTGTTTTCTTCTTATATAGTTAACCAGACTAGTATTTAACCATAGTAAACTGACGTCATTGCGAGGAGGCATAAGCCGACGAAGCAATCCATTTTTGATTGCTTTTATGGATTGCTTTGTCGCTACTACAGTAGCTCCTCGCAATGACGACTGTGAATTAGCTATATTATCTGTTTGAGTAATGCCAGCTAGTAGAACTGTTGGAATAATAAAGATTGTGAAATTATTGATAAAAAATCTTTCACTAATAGTAATAGATTCTTGGTATAATAAAGAATAAACTACAGGATAAATGGTGGCAGATAGTAATACTACTAGGGCTGTTAAGAAAAATATACTTCCCCAAATAATAAGTTTGTGCTTAAATTTGTGCTTGTCTAATCCTGTTGAATCAGATTTAGTGATATTCTGTCCTTTTACTAGCAGTAAAACTAAGCTTGATATAGCAAGGATAGCAAATATTGCCAGCATGTAGATTGCCCGCTCAGGTGATGAGGCAAAAGAGTGAATTGAGGTAAGTACACTTGAGCGTACCAAGAACGTACTAAATACTACCAGTAAAAAAGTGATGATTGATAAGGTTATGATCCAGTTCTTCATTCGTCCAGATTTGATCATTACCAAGATTGAGTGATGTAGAACAATAGCCGACAGCCATGGTAGTAGGGAAATGTTTTCTACTGGATCAAAAAACCAAAAACCACCCCAGCCGAGTTCTCTATAAGCCCACCATGAGCCTAGGGCTATACCTAAGGTTGAAAATAACATGCCTAAATTGGTAAATACTTTAATGGCTCTAAGATTAGCAAAGTCTAAGTTAGAGGTGAGCAACATAACACAAGCCGATGTAAAAGGTACTACATAACAGACATAGCCTAAATATAATATAGGTGGATGTATTATTAGGGCAATATCTTGAAGCATGGGGTTTAAGCCAAGACCCTGAGCAGGGCGGAAGGATAGGCTATCAAATGGGTTAGAGGTAAAATAAATGAAACTACCGAACAAGATTTGTATTAGTGCTAGTACAATTATGTGATAGACTTGAGTTGGACGGCTGTTAAATAGTGCAATATAAATAACCCCTATAGTCTGCAATAAACATAGCCATAATAGGATAGACCCCTCATGACTCGCCCAACTAGCAGCAATCTTAAATCCCAGAGGCTTTAATGTACTAGAATTAAAAAAAACATTCTGTATAGAAAAATCCGATATAACAAATCCACATACTAGTAGCAAAAAAGATAATAATGTTGACACCCAGCTAAAGTAAAAAAATAAAGTACCCGCCTGGTATGTAGCACTAATAACTGCTAGTATACTGAATAGCATTGCCAATATTTGTAGATAATTGCCAAAGCTACTGATCACTTTCAAATTCTTCATTTGGTAGAACAGTAACTTTTATACTATCAAGCCTATTGCCTATCTTCTTGTTAATAGTAATACTTAAATTAAATATTTTGATAGATTCTCCTTGATTAGGAATACGCTCAAGTTCATAGATAATCAAACCAGCTATGGTATTTGCGTTATAATCAGGTAAATTCCAATTTAGCTCTCTATTTACATCTCTTATAGTTGCAGATCCATCAATAATAAACTCAATTTCAGATTTTTTTATGATTGTGTTAATAGGATAATCATGTTCATCAATAATAGGACCAACAATCTCTTCTAAAATATCTTCTAAAGTAATAATACCTTGTAAATCACCATATTCGTCAACAACACAGGCAAAATGGTTTTTTCTCTCTCTAAAAGCATGAAGTTGATGAGTTACCAAAGCATTATCAGGTATAAACCAAGGCTGACTTATCAATTCTTCGATATTAACTTTTTTTACATCGTTATTTTTTTCATAAAGAGCTCGGAGTAGATCTCTTATGTGAAGTACACCAATTATATTGTCCTGAGTATCTTTCCATAATGGTATTCTTGTATGAGGGCTTGATAATAATGCTTTCCTTACTATTTCTTCTTTAGGCAAATCTATATTAATGGCTATGACATTACTTCTGTGTATCATAATTTCAGATACTGTCATTTTCCTAATATCTAATATACCACCTAACATATCACGGTCAGACTTATAAACATTACCTTCTTGATGATAATGCTCAATAACTCCTCTAACTTCTTCTGCTCCTGAGATATTTTGTTGTAGATTAATACGAAAAATAAAACAAAACCCCTTAACTATCAGTTCAAAAACATAATTAATTGGTCTCAAAAAACTTAGAAGAAACATAATAGCCGGAGAAGTGAATAATGCTAACTGCTCTGCTTTTGCTACAGCAATAGCTTTCGGTATTATTTCACCGAAAACAATTATTAAGAATGCCATAACTGCAGAAGCTGTAACAGTACCATTATCGCCTAGCCAATCGATAAACATGCTGGTAGCAATCGTAGTGCAAACAGTATTAAATAAGGTATTACCAATTAGTAATGTGCCAATTACTTTTTCTTTGTTCTTTAGAACTTGTAATACAATCGTGGCACGCTTAATACCTGCCGCCTTAAATTTTTGTATTTTCCCAGGGGAAGATGCGGTTATAGCCGTTTCAGTAGCTGAGAGCAGTGCGGAACATCCTATCATTAGAACAATAATGATTATCAAGAAAATAGTCATTGATCCTTGTATAAATTATTTAGTATAAAGCTGATTATATTGCTAACTGTAAAATTCCCCTAATACTTTTTTGTTTGAAACACTTCGGAGCCTATAGCTAACCCATCAATTAGATAGCCTCTATGTCATTGCGAGGAGCTACTTTGGCGACGAAGCAATCCATAAAAGTGATTAGAATGGATTGCTTCGTCGACCTACGGTCTTCTCGCAATGACGTTGACCACATACGACTTTTAAAGCTCATTATCTAAAACCGCTTCCTCTTCTAACTTTCGACAGCTGTGGCACTCGAATCCTCACGTACATTAGAATACGCTGCGGTTCGAGACGAAGTGTCTCCTTCATACCCTTGCACACAAGCGAGTTTCGAAGGAGGTCTATTATTTTTAATGTTCTACAACTTGCCTCAAATACAAAATATCTTTTTCTAATATGAACATATATGTTAAGTCTATATAGTGTACCCAAATGTCAAACCAAAAAAAATAAGTTAATCCGTTTTTAACTATATAAAAATTAACTATTTTTTATTATAAATAAAATACAGATAATATAAAATTTCAACAGAGTTAATCTATTTTTATTGGCTGATAAATATCAGCAGGTCTCTTATAGTTAAGAGATTGATGTCGCCTCTCATTATTATACCATCTAATAAATTCATTCAATATTTTTTCTAAATCAGAAATATTTTCAGGTTTATAATAGTATATCGCCTCCTGTTTTATTGTCCTCCATAACCTTTCAATATGTATATTATCAAAGCACCTACCTTTATGATCCATACTGATTTGAATATTATGCTCAATCAATAATTTTACAAAATCACCGCTGGTAAATTGAGACCCCTGGTCACTATTAAATATCTCTGGTTTACCTGTTTGCAACGCTTTTTCTAATATAAATACATAAAATTCTCCTTCTAAACTATGACTTAATCCATATGCTACAACATAACGGCTGTATAAATCAATTATGGCAATGAAATACATAAATCTATCTGGTAATTTTATGTACGTGATATCAGTAGTCCAAACTTGATTAATTCTTACAATATCTGCTCCCTCCAGTAAATATGGGTAGCTCTTATGTTCTTTATTTCCTATCGTTGTTATACATTTCTTTTGTGGATATAACCCTTGAAAGCTAAGTTCTTTCATCAGTCTTTGTACTTTCTTTTTATTAGTATTAAATCCAGTATCTATAAGCTCCGCATATACTTTTCTAAAACCATAACGACAATCAGATTTGCTATAAATCTCAGTTATTATATTCGCGAGTTCACTATCATCATTAAGTACAGGTTGATAGTAAAATTTCGATCTATGAACCTCTAATAACCTTGCGGCGTGCCTAATTGATATATTATCATGAACATCTAACATACTGACGCGACTATCATAATTTATAGTTTTAATTTTTTTTTAAGAAAATTATTTTCAACTGTAATTTCCCCTATAATCTTGTGTAAGCCATTGATTTCTTGCTCTAATATTTTCAACTGCTTATTTCTTTCTGATTCAGGCAGAAAGGCGTCTTTAGCAGAGGCAAGTAATTTCGCTTTCCACTCATGTAAATTACTTTGAGGTACCTTATATTCACTACTAACCTCAACAATAGTTTTTTTATCACTGATTAATTCTATTGCCAACTTAGCCTTAAATTCTGCAGCATATTGTTTCTTAACGCTCACTTTTTTCTCCTTTCAATTTACTTGCTTTTTAACAAATTTACTCGGATTAATCTATTTTTTTTGGTCCTATTTTATGGGGTCATTATATCTTTTTTTAATTTTTTCTGAGTTGAGTTAGAATTTTCTCCAGGTTGGGTTAAAATATTTTGATAGCTAGACTGGATATTAGTGTGATTAAAGTGATAAGAATTATTATTAGCTTTACGAAAACTTGTAAATTTCTTAAGAAGTTTGATACATAAAATATTACGGCATTTTATATTATATTTGACCGTAGTAATTAAAGTATGATAAATGAACCCACTTTTTTGTAATTCTGTTAGACATTGTTTAACCCTACTTTGACTAACTCCTAGCTCTTGTTGGAAGAAATGATAGCCTTCTTGTAACTCTTGTGAGTCTTGTGTATTATTATAACGATTAGTTTTCATGCAAGAAACTATCAAAGATAGAAGTTGACGAGAAGTCTTACTTAATTGTTTACCACAATTATTGGTAAGGTTTCGCCACTCAGGCGGGATGAAATTACCGACTAAATTATAAAAGATAATATCATGATTTTCAACTATAGGGTTGGAAAAAGTTAATGATTCTGTCATATTTTTCCCCCTTGTAACAGGGTTAAAAATAGATTTTTTTGTAGGTCAAAATTGGGGAATTCTGTTTGAGAAGTGACATATGAATTACATATGAAATTTTTAGTAAAATTAGAAAACGCTGGAAGGGTGATAAGTAATGGTCGGGGCAGAGAGATTCGAACTCCCGACCCTCTGCTCCCAAAGCAGATGCGCTACCAGACTGCGCTATGCCCCGAACAAATTAGATAAAAATTAAAATAAGCACTAGGAGACTGTCGGAAATGACTAGTACTTAAGTATTAGTAGATTGATGTTGTCTAAATATATAGACTATAATATAACTCAAATCAATTTTTTTGTTTTAAAAATTCATCATATTTATAAAATGTCTTCATTACACGCATCAATATTAACCATATTTCCAGAGATGTTTCCTGGTTCTTTGCAATATTCCCTTGCAGGGCAAGCCTTAAAAAAAGGTATTTGGTCTTATGATGTGGTTAATATAAAAGATTTTGGGTTAACTAGGCATAAAAATGTTGACGATGAAGCTTATGGTGGTGGTAGCGGACTGATAATGCGTCCAGATGTGCTTGGTAGTTGTCTAGATGATGTGCTGTCTACAAACCCTAATACTCCCGTATATTACCCATCACCAAGAGGAAAGTTATTTAACCAGGCTATTGCTCATGAAATTATACAAGAAAAACAAATAATAATTTTATGTGGTCGATTTGAAGGGATTGACGAACGTATAATTGAAGAGTATAATATCAAAGAAATTAGTATAGGGGATTATATTTTATCTGGTGGCGAAGTGGCAGCCCTTACTATTCTTGATTGTTTGATTAGATTACTTCCGAATGTATTAGCAAATCAAGATACATTGCAATCAGAGTCTTTTGAGAGAAATGGTGAGTTTGCTGGGTTGCTTGAATGTCCTTTGTATACAAGACCGGTGAAATGGAAAGGCAGAGAAGTTCCGAATGTTTTGTTGTCTGGTAATCATCAGTTAATTAGAGATTGGAAAAGTAATCAGTCTATGGAGATTACCAAAAGACGTAGACCAGATTTATTAAATTTTATAGGAGATTAAAGCGATGAATATTATTGAACAATTTGAACAACAGCAAATTGTAAAACTAACGGAAAATAAAAAGATTCCTGATTTTAAGGCAGGAGATACTGTAAAGGTTACTGTAAAGATAATTGACCGGACAGTTGAGAAAGATGGCAAGGAAAAATTGTTAGAGAGGCTGCAAGCATATGAAGGTGTGGTAATTGCCAGAAGAAATAGTGGGGTTGCATCTTCTTGTTTAGTTCGTAAGGTCAGTCATGGTGAAGGCGTAGAAAGACGATTTATGATTTTCTCACCGATGGTACATTCGATTGAAGTTGTAAAATATGGTGTAGTACGTCGTGCTAAACTCTATTACCTAAGAAATCTAAGCGGTAAAGCAGCTAGAATTAAAGAAAAACTGCAAGTAAATACTAAGAAAACCAGTAAGAAGAAGGTGGTTGCTTAAAGGTCATTGGCGGATACAGCTATTGAATAATGTGACGTCATTGCAAGGAGCCGCTTTAGTGGCGACGAAGCAATCCATTTCTGGTCACTTTTTTGGATTGCTTCGTCGACCTACGGTCTTCCTCGTAATGACGTTGACCACATACGACTTTTAAAGTATACTATCTAAAACCGCTTCCTCTTCTAACTTTCGACAGCACTGCTAGATACCTGCCTTCGCAGGTATGATATTAAACTTAAGCAGGGACGACACAAAACAGGATTGCTTCGTCGGTTTATGGCTCCTTGCAATGACGAAAATTTACTATGGCTAAAATCTTTTCTGGGTAGCTATAGGCAGCGAAATTTCAACCAATAAACCACCTAAAGTTTTACTATCCTGCAAAGATATTGTACCACCATGATCAATAATTATTTCTTTAGTAATAGCAAGACCAAGCCCAACATTCCCTGAATTATTAAGTGAACGTGATTTATCTGAACGATAAAATGCTTTAAATACTAATAATTTCTCTTCATCCTTTATACCAATTCCATTATCTTCAATCTGTATTATTACATTAGTAGAGGTAGAACATATAGTAATTTTTGTTTTTGTAGAATATTTTATCGCGTTATTTATTATGTTAGATATTGCACGTTCAAAGGTGGTAGGCTTAATTTGTACTTCTACTAGCTCTGTTGCAATCAGCTCAATATTGGCAATAGACCATTTATTTATGATATTTGATATCCAAGAAGATAACTCGATTATTTGAGTTTCTTCTCCATTTTCCCCTCTAGCAAAGTCAAGATATGATTTTATCATTTGTTGCATAGCCACTATATCTTCCCTAAGACCTTCTGTTTCCTCAGATTCTTTCATTAACTCTAATTGTAACTTCATTCTAGTTAAAGGAGTACATAAATCATGCGAAATCATAGCAAGCATTCTAGTTCTTTTGCTAATTTGTTTTTCAATTCGTTCTTTCATTTTAAGAAAAGCAAAGCCAGCCTTTTTTATTTCTTTTGCACCAGAAGGTTTAAATGTTTGCAATTTTGTAATTCCTTGCCCGAATTGATCAGCAGCATCTGCAAGAATTAAGATGGATTTAATTTGGTTTTTAGAGAAGATTAAGGAAACAGAAAGTAGTAAAATAGTTAAGAAAATTAACCATAAGACAAAAATATAGGCAGTTGGATTCATCAATAATTTTGCTGGAAAAGTTATTTTTATTAAACCATCGGTTAATTGAAATAGTACTTCAATTCTTCCTGTATCATTAAGCTTTACTATATTATTTTTATTAATTTTTACGTTAATGATATTTTTAAAAATTTCTAATTCTTCACTAATTCTAGGTTGTTTACGTGGCAAGGTTAATTCTGGATAAAACTGATACGATAAATTTAAATAATTTGTCGCTATGTTATTCTTTTCTAATAGATTATTCTCTTCTTTTTCAAGAAGGGAAATAATCTCATTAGCAATAATATTGCTAGTATAATAAGAAACATTATACCAGTGACGATCATAGAATAAAAACACTGCTAGAATTTGTCCTATTAATGTTGGAACAATGATAATGAGTACAAATCTAGCTAGTAAGGTTTGTGGTATAAATTTATGTATAGATAGCATATCCGCTATTCCGAATGGTTTTTAGATATTTTGGTTCTTTAGGATCATCTTCAATCTTACTTCTTATTCTGACAATCTGTACATCGATAGAACGTGGGCTAAGACCGCCCATTATTTTTGATAACTCATCACGTTTCATTTCTTGCCCAATGTTTGTTAATAACACTTCTAGCAATTTTTGCTCTGTAGAGCTTAATGGTACAAGTTGATTGTTTTTTATAAATTCCTTTGACTCGAAATTATAATAATTATCGCCTAATCGTTTGATTTTATCTTGTTTTTTATAATTATTGTAGCTATTTAATAGATTATTGATTCTTAGTAATAATTCTTTTGGTTCGAAAGGTTTAGTTAGATAATCTGATGCCCCGGCTTCTAAGCCCTTGATACGATCATTGGGTTCTGACAGGGCAGTTAGCATAACAATTGGCACAAGGTCTTTAGTAGCTCTTATAGTTTTGGCAAAATCAAGTCCTGTAACATTTGGCAACATGACGTCTAAAATAATTAAGTCATAAATAGAGGATTTTAATAATTCCTCGGCTCCTTCGACAGAATGCGTTGTTGATACTAAAAAGCCGTTTTTATATAAAAACTGTTTTAAAAGTTTTTGTATTCTAGTATCATCATCAACTACAAGAATATGGGGTTTCGAGCTTTGCATAAATAAATTCTCGGTGATAAAAATTACTATAGTTTAATAATGAAATATTGACAATGACAATAATACAAGAAAATATACTGCCTGAAAAGCCGTTTAAAAATCTTAATCATCTATCAGGTTATATTTGGATTAATGGTAGATTTATTGCTTGGCAGGAAGCTAAGATACACGCCCTTACTCATGGTTTACATTATTCTGGTGGAGTTTTTGAAGGAGAGAAAGCATATGATGGTAAAATTTTTAAATTAGAAGAGCATACGCAACGCTTGATAGAGTCAGCAAGAACTTTAAGTATAGAGGTGCCATATAGTTTTGAAGACATTATAAAAGCTCATCAGCTACTTATAACAAAGAATAATATTAAAGATGCGTATATTCGTCCATTAATTTGGTTTGGTAGTGAATCTCTTAATCTGACTAATACAAATTTATCGGTTAATTTATTAATCGCTGCTGTTCCATCAACTCTTAGACCTTCTGGTGATTTAAGGGTGCATATTGCCCGTTGGCGAAAATGTCATCCAAACTCACTGCCACCACAATGTAAATCATCAGGACATTATAATATGATGATAGTATGTCAGAAAGAAGCTAAGTCTTTGGGGTATGATGATGCAATTTTATTAGATTGGCGGGGGTATGTTGCTGAATGCACTACAGCAAATATCTTCTTTGTTAAAGATGAGCAATTATTCACTCCGATAGCTGATAGTTCTTTAAATGGTATAACACGTCAAACGATTATAAAACTTGCTAATGATTTAAATATCAAGGTTACAGAAGAGTACATAACTCCAAATAGGGTAGGGGAGTTTAGTGAATGTTTTATGACAGGTACAGTTGCTGAAGTTAAGGGGATTAAATCGATTAACCTTGGTGAGCAAAATATTATCTTTGAAGATAGTAAAATTACTAATTTGTTAAAAAAAGAATATAAAGACTTAGTGTACAAATAAATAGTGATATAATAACGAGTTATAGATAAATACGTCATTGCGAGGAGGTATGAGCCGACGAAGCAATCCATTTTGGGTTACCTTTATGGATTGCTTCGTTGCTACTAAAGTAGCTCCTCGCAATGACGCTGGATAAAAGTACTTCTGTCATTGCGAGACCACATAGTGGTCGTGGCAATCCATGCTCTTGGATTGCTTCGTCGACCTACGGTCTTCTCGCAATGACGTCTGGGGCTTATGCACTCCTCGCAATGACAGAGTAATGTTAGCCGGGTTAGCTAATATAATGAGAATGATATAAATTTAAGCGGTACTTATGAAAAACAATATATTCAAAGGGGTTATTACAGCTATAATAACTCCTTTTAAGGATAATAAATTAGATTTTGCTTCTGTGGAGAAGATAAT
Organism: Candidatus Tisiphia endosymbiont of Hybos culiciformis; assembly: GCF_964030975.1. Classification (NCBI taxonomy): domain Bacteria; kingdom Pseudomonadati; phylum Pseudomonadota; class Alphaproteobacteria; order Rickettsiales; family Rickettsiaceae; genus Candidatus Tisiphia; species Candidatus Tisiphia endosymbiont of Hybos culiciformis. Next base: position 1,503,324 of record NZ_CAXIQH010000001.1, on the reverse strand, counting down.
TAACTATCAAATTGCTAATAAAGTTGATGGGATAGTGGTTGCTGGTTCTACTGGTGAAGGAACTAGCTTAACTTTACAGGAATATCAATCTTTGTTACAAGCAGTTATGGAAATTACTAATAAGCGTATGCCAGTCATAGCTGGTTGCTCAGCTATGACTACTAGTGTAGCCGTAGATATGGTACAAATATGTACAAAAATTCCAGTTGATGGGTTTATGTGTAGTATTCCTTCTTACGTAAAGCCAACTCAAGAAGGAATCTATTTGCATTTTGAAACTATCCATAATGCAAGTAATTTGCCAATAATGTTATATTCAGTACCTAGTAGAACTTTGGTTGACTTCTCTGATGATACGATAATTAGGCTCAGTAAACTATCACGTATTGTGGCTCTTAAAGATGCTGGTAACGATTTAGAACGCCCCTTACGAATTAGGGCTATGGTCAAAGATTTTAATTTATTGTGTGGTAATGATGAGTTAGCGTTATCTTATAATGCCCATTCGGGGGTAGGGTGCGTTTCTGTTGCATCTAATATAGTGCCTGGTTTGTGTAAGAAATTACAAGATAATTGTCGTGATGGTAATTATCAAGAAGCTCTGCAAATCCAACAGCAATTATTACCTATATATAAGGCATTATTTGCAGAAGCCAACCCAATACCGGTAAAATATGCTGCGGTAAAATTAGGGTTATGCTCTAATGAGTTAAGGCTTCCTTTAACTTCAGCTAACGTCGTTACCGAGGAGAAAATAAATAAAGCTATGGACTATGTCGGAATATAAAAAAGTAATAGCTCAAAATAAGAAGGCATATTTCAATTACTTTATTGAAGAAAAAATTGAAGCTGGCATAATATTGACTGGTAGTGAAGTTAAATCATTGCGTCAAGGAAAAGCCAGTATAGAAGATAGTCATGCCGAAAATTCGGCAAATGAAGTATTTTTGTATAATTGTCATATTGCGGAATATGAAAAAGCCAACAGGTTTAATCATTCGACTAGAAGGACACGCAAGTTGCTTCTTAATTCGAGTGAGATAAAAAAAATAATTGGTAAGATTCGTCTGAAAGGTTATACTCTTGTTGCTCTTTCTTTATATTTCAATAAGAAAAATAAAGTGAAAGTTGAGCTAGGCATAGCAAAAGGTAAAAAATTACATGATAAGAGACAGACAATTAAAGAACAAGATTGGAAAAGGGATCAAGGGCGGATTATGCGAGTGAAGTAATAGTTTACTTAGTAATACTCCGTCATTGCGAGAAGCTACTGTAGTAGCGACGAAGCAATCCAGAAAAATAATTAGAAATGGATTGCTTCGTAGTCTCATTCCTCCTCGCAATGACGAAGTAATGCTAGTCTTGGTTAGCTATAATATGTTTGATAAGAACATTAAGAAAAAATCAACGAAACAGATAATAGTAAATTAATGACAATAACTCCTGATTACCTAATTGAAAGAAAGCAAAATAAATCAAAATTAATACTTTGGAAGCTAGCAACAATTTTTATGTTTATAGTATTAATTGTGGGTATAATTAAGCGATTTGATTTAACTGGTTATGAATATGTGCCTACTAATAGTAAATATATAGCTGCGGTTTCAATAGAAGACATCATTTTTGAAGATGCAAAACGTGATGCAAGATTGGAAAAAATCATTGATGATGATCAGATTACTGCTCTAGTGGTTAATGTCAATTCTCCTGGCGGAACTGTTGTTGGTTCGGAGAAAATCTATAATATGCTTAGAAAAATATCGGCAAAAAAACGGTGGTAGTTGTTATGGGTACATTGGCGGCAAGTGGAGGATATTTGATATCCTTAGGCGGTGATTATATAATTAGTCATAATGGGACGATTACCGGGTCAATTGGTGTAATTTTTCAAACTTTAGAAGTCACAGATTTAGCAAAGACTTTAGGTATTACCTTTAATAATTTTAAATCTGGAGAATTAAAGGCAGCTCCTAATCCTACTGAGAAAGTCACAGAAGCTGTTCGCCAGGCTATAATGTCCAACGTACAGGATACTTATGATTATTTTATTGAACTAGTTGCTTTAAGAAGGAATATACCAATTGAAAAAGTTAGAGAAATAGCGGATGGTCGGATATATTCTGGTCGTCAAGCTTTGAAGATAAAGCTTGTTGATGCTGTGGGATCGCAGGATGATGCGATTAAATGGTTACAGGAAATAAAAAAGATTGATAAAAGTTTAAAGGTAAAAGAATTTAGAATAAAACCTAAACCAAAATTCCTTGAAATTATTATGGAAGATTTTGATAGTATTTTGCCAGGTTTCTTCAAAAATAAATTTCAAGGGTTGGGAGCAATTTTTTGATTTATGGCAAAGAAGTCTGACCTAGTAAATAAAATATCGGAGAATCTTAGTTATCTTTCTAAGGCAGATATAAAAGATTCTGTAGATTTGGTTTTGGATTATTTACAATCTAGCTTAGCTGAGCAACACCGTATTGAAATTAGAGGTTTTGGTAGTTTTTCGATTAGGGAACGAAAATTCCCAAATAGTGAGCAATCATATAAGACCGTCTATTATCGTATGCCCAAAAATTGTGGCGATCTCGTGAAGAAAATATAGAACCTTAACTGGTTAGCGTAAAAAATAATTCTTTAAAGGAACAGATATTATTATTTTTTCACTTAGTGGAGAAAATAAATAGGGTATACTACTGAGTATACATATTTGAAAGCCTATAAATTGATTACAGAATGTTGATATATAAACGTTATATAATAAAAAATATAGTACCATCCTTGGTAATAATTATTTTCTCAGTTACTAGCCTTGTATGGATTACTCAGATATTAAATATGTTGTACTTAATTGATAGGGGAATAAAAGTTCAGGATTTCTTAAATTTAATTATTTTAGTTATACCATCTTTGTTGTTTATTTTGTTACCTTTTACAACTGTTATTGCTGTTATTTATACTTATAATGCTTTGAGCGAGAGACGTCAGATAATTATTTTACAAAATCTGGGATTAAATAATATCCAACTAGCTAGCCCAGCATTGATGGTATCTCTGATAGTTACGTTATTTTCTTATTATATTTCGACTAGTGTATTGCCATTATCTTATAATAAGCTTAAATCAGATATTACTTTCATGAAGAATAATTATGCATCCAATATGCTAGATGAGAAAACATTTAATACAATCTCTAAAGATATAACAGTTTATTTTGATAAAAAATTACCTGATGGTACTATGAAAAGTTTAATCATTTTTGATAATCGCAAGCGTGATAATCATGCAATCTTGTTTTCTAAATTAGGGGTGTTTAAAATATATAATAACATTTCGTCTTTTCAGTTAAAAAATGGAGTTAGGCAGGTATATGATCATAATGGTAATTTGAATAATTTATTATTCGAAGTTCTAACCGTAGAATTAGTTAGTAATGATGGTAAAAAATTGGTAAGGGAGAAGTATAATCGAGAAATCAATGAGTATTATATTGATGAATTGTTAAAACCCAACAATATTTTATCAGAACAGAGGAAGATTAAATTAATTGCTGAGGGGCATCAAAGATTGATTTGGCCTATGTATAATTTTGTACTGGTTTTTCTAACATTATCTGTTTTTTTACAGCAGCCTTATAATAAAAAATCTAGTTTAAGACAGATTTTAATTACTGCACTTTCTGCCATAATTATTACATACTTACATTTTCTATTACAAAATCTTGCTTCGAAAGATTTAAATTTTATCTTTGCTTGTTATGCTAATATTATTATTGCTATTATTTTAAGTCTATATTTATATTTCCGTAGAACTATATGAGTTTCCAAGATTTACCGCAATTCCTAAAACCTTTAGAGCAAAATGGGCTTCTTAAGCGTATATCCTACCCTGTATCATCTAACCTTGAAATAACAGAAATCAGTAGAAGACTTTTAATAAAAGACGGTCCAGCTTTGCTGTTTGAAAATGTTATTAAAAACGATGGAACTAAGTCTGGTATACCAGTTTTAACTAATTTATATGCTAGTACTGAGCGAATCGCCTTGGGACTTGGCTTGAAACATAAAGAAGATTTGAGGAAATTCGGTGAATTACTAGCTTTTCTTAAAGCCCCCGAACTACCTTCTTCCTTTAAAGAAACCTTTGCCATGTTGCCATTGGCAAAGAGAATGTTGGCTATGTCGCCAAAAATGTTATCAAAAGCTCCTTGTCAGGAAGTTATAATTGATGATCCTGATGTTAATATATTGCCGATACAAACCTGTTGGCCTCTTGATATTTCGCCACTAATTACTTGGTCAATAATTGTTACTAAAGGACCTAGTCTAGAGAAGATAGATAATTTTAACCTTGGTATATATCGAATGCAAGTAGTAGGGCATAACAAACTTATTATGCGTTGGCTTAAAATGCGAGGTGGAGCTCAGCAACATAAACGTTGGCAATCATCGGCAAGGCAAGAACCTTTTCCTGCTGCAGTGGTCATTGGGGCAAGCCCTGCTGTGACTATGGCGGCTGTTATGCCGCTACCTGATAATATGTCTGAGTATAATTTTGCTGGATTATTAAGAGGTAAGTCAATTGAACTGGTAAATTGTGTCAGTATAGATATGAAAGTGCCGGCTCATAGCGAAATTGTTATTGAGGGGCATGTAAGTTTTGATGAATATCTACCAGAAGGGCCATTTGGTGATCATACAGGTTACTATAATGATGTTGAATATTTCCCAGTCTTTAACGTAAAGACTATTACCATGAAAAAGCAACCTATATACTTAAGTACTTATACTGGCAAAGCTCCAGATGAACCATCTATACTCGGTGTGGCATTAAATGAAATATTTATTCCTATAGTTCAGCAACAATTTCCAGAGATCGTCGATTTTTGGTTGCCACCTGAAGGTTGTTCTTACAGAATTGCCATTGTATCTATCCGCAAAGCTTATCCAGGTCATGCAAAAAGAATAATGATGGGAGTATGGTCGTTTTTAAGACAATTCATGTATACCAAATTTATTATTGTGGTAGATGATGATATAGATATTCGTGACTGGAAGGAAGTGGTTTGGGCAATCTCAACTAGGAGCGATCCTTCTAGAGATACTACTTTTATTGATAATTCACCAATAGATTATCTTGATTTTGCATCACCTGTATCGGGTCTCGGTAGTAAAATGGGGATAGATGCAACTAATAAAATATCCCCAGAGACTAATAGAGCTTGGGGTAAGAAAATAGAAATGACTAACGAAGTCATTGAAAAAATTGACAAAATTTGGGATATGCTTGGTATATAGCTAACAAGATTAGTATTTATACTCAAATCATTTGAGGCTTGGATACCACAACTGTCGAAAGTTAGAAGGTATAGTTATGCCCATAGGATTAGGTGATAAAAAACATAACGATTGTAAGTTGTCATTCCTAGCTGCGGCGGGAATCTAGATACCTGCTTACGCAAGGTATGACACAAAGTGTGTATCACCTAATTCAATAGGTTTCACTATAGTTACTAATATTAATTAAATAGAGATATACCAATGAGCAAAAACAAAATGAACAATTTAGAGTTCGATCTTATCAATAATTCCCTTTTCGATTCGTTTACTATAGGATTCTTTAATACAGTATCAAAGAATTTAGCATTCTCAAATCATTTAGCTAAAGCAACAGATCATGTGCCACCAGAGTATGATGAACAAGTAAAAAAGATATTATGTGTTTTACATAAAATGAAGCTAAGAAAAATAGGAGACGAGCTAGAGCACAAAAAACATATTATTAGTATCCTCAGTAATGAACTATTACCTCTAAAAGACTTGCCGTTACTTTATCTTAAAGTAATTAAGGAGGCAGCTACAGATGATCGTGATGACATCTTGAGTAAGTGTCAAAATAGTTCTGAATTGTTCCAGATACAAGATTTATTGTTCCCAAATATTAACAATGCTGTTGTCAATACAGACTCTATTATTATTACTCAGTCTGGATTTATAGGGGGAGAAGATACTGTTGTATCTACAGGAGAAGGTAGTGATAGTCTATGTCATGAAACCTTTGTATAGATTAATAATCATGAACCTCTGCCAATAACCGCCCTTAGCTAGTTGGTTCTATCTTTTCTATAACAATAGTCGAATCTGCCTGCTTAGTGATCTTTTCAATTTTCAATCTAGCGGCTTGTAGCTTTTTTTCACAGTGATCTTTTAGTAAAACTCCTCTTTCAAAGCTACTAATTGATGAATCTAAACTTTCCTCTCCTGTATCAACTTTTTTTACAATTTCTTTTAGTTCAGCTAAAGCTGCTTCAAAGCTCATATTTTCAATAGATGTTAAGTCTGGCATCACGATCTCTCCTAGTTCCTAGCATATTTTCTGTCTAGTTCGTTATATAGCCTATAAATTGCCATTTCACGATCTTTAATCTTTTTACTGGCAATTTTTAGTAATCGCTCTGACGATTCTTCAGTTAACTGAATTGATGAATGTAGTTGATCAGCAAGCTTTCTTAGTGATTCTTGAATTTCTATAAAGGATTTTTGCAATTGTGCTTTAATCGATATAGAAGAGTTTTCAAGCTCATTAAGTTTCACATACACACGTTCTCTCAGATGATTAATTTTATCTTGCAGTAAATTTAATTTCTGTTTTCTGCCCTCTATTAGGTATTTATTAGTTTCAGTTACTTTCGCTTGTATTCTAATTTCAGGTGTAACTTCTAAATTCCAAGCCAGTCCTAATTTACTCATCATATATATTATCCATTTATGGACATCAAAATGATACCACTTAGCACCATTACGGTAATCTGATGGGAATGCATGATGGAAATTATGCCAATTTTCACCTAATAAGAATAATGCCATCCACCAAATATCTCCGGCAGTACCTTTGTAATATTTCTTACTACCAACAAAATGACATAGAGAATTAACGCAAAAAGTTGCATGTTGTTGTAGTGCTCTACCCATACCAATAAACAAGAAACCAGCATAGGCAGAGGTAATAGTTCCACCAATCAAATAACCTATTAATGCAGGCAATACAGTGTTCATAAACAGAGAAATTTTCCAGTAATACTTTAATTGCCATCTCAGCAATTTATTTTTACCAAGTTTAACCATAGTAATTCGGTCAATAGACTTATAACTTCCATCAATGATCATCCATCCAATATGTGACCATAAAAACCCTAAAATTCTATTCTCAAACTTTAGTGGGCTATGCGGGTCTTGATCTTTATCAGTATAAGCATGGTGCTTGAAATGATTTGATGCCCAGGACAACACTGGTCCTTGTAGCGTAGCAGCTGACATCATAACAAGAATAAACTCCACCACCTTATTTGTTTTAAAGGCATGATGTGACCATAGCCGATGCAATCCAACGCCAACAGAAACATTAGAACCATAATAGCCTGCTATAAACAAACTTATCTCAAATACACCTATTTTATGGCTAGCGTAGTATTTTATAACCAAATATGAAAGTATAATTGGGTATATAATTAGCACAAAAAAAATGGGCCAAACGATTCTTTTTAGCATATATCTAACTTTTAATTAAATAAAATATCCACAGAGCATAACATATTATACAATATTATACAATATTACATTTTACGCTTCCATAATTTATTAAACATACGTTGTCCGAAATAGAAGCTAATAATGCCGGCAAAAATAGCCTGATCATCTATATTCCATAAAACATCAAGATATTCCACCAGGATTGCCGTACTTTGTATGGTTTTATATTGTACATATTTGACATAGGCATACATAATAAAAAAACTATATGCCAGAACAGGGCGAACTGAGCCATTCAAGGCATCGACCCAATTAATGCCTAATTTATATGTTGAATATAAAGTATTATTCTCCGCCATGTCTTTTGAAACGTTAAGCTCTGTGAGCAGTTTGGTATTCCCTAATTTATGGCTTTCAATTTGCCGATCTAAAAGATTAAGCTCATGTTTTTTATCATTTTGATCCTTTAGAATTTTTAAAATTTCTGGGATAATTGAGCTAATAAAGCCCGTTATTGAAGCAAGTAGTGTAATCATAAAAATCTCATTAATTCTTGTATGAGATCATTATACTAAAATTTTTCTTTGCACTAATACCTGTCATACACTTTTTTTTTAATAACTCACCTTACGCATAATGCTTATGGCAATTTAAAAATTGCAGAAAAGTACAATACGTCATTGCGAGACCACGTGAGTGTAGTGGCAATCCATGCTCTTGGATTGCTTCGTCGCCACCAAAGTGGCTCCTCGCAATGACGCCTGGCTGTTTTTCCTATGACTTTTAATACCATGTGTAAGGTGAGTTAATAAATGTCATCCTGAATTTATAGTGAAACCTATTGAATTAGGTGATATAAACTTTGTGTCATACCTGCGAAAGCAGGTATCTAGATTCCCGCCTTCGCGGGAATTACAACTTACAATCGTTATGTTCTTTATCACCTAATCCTATGAGCATAACTATATTTCAGGATCTTTTGTGTGAATAATCTAGATCCTGAAACGAGTCAGGATGACTTAGATGTGAAGCGAGTTCAGAATGCATTAAATAAGTCACAATTGATAAAATTTTATAAATTTTTTGTAAACTATTTAAAACCTTCTTGACTCTATAATTATAGTACAATATCCTTAAAATTCCATATAATCCCAAATTGTCCCAAATATGACCAAATTTATGGAATAATTTGTATAGGGTATGGTTATGTAGCTAACTTGATTATTACTCCGTCTATTATCGAGGAGTGCGTAGGTACTACGAAGCAATCTAATGAATGTGGATTGCCACTACACTCACGTGGTCTCGCAATGACGAATGATGGAGCCAATTTTTCAAAGCAGAAGAGTATACCGATGCATGACACTACCAATTCTTGGAAGGTAAATTAGGTAAATGAATATTTTTTTATCAAAATATATAAATAATCTTGATAAGAAAGGTCGGGTTTCGGTACCTGCCAGCTATAGAGTAGCTTTGTCTAGTCAGTCATTTAATGGAGTCATTGTCTATCCGTCTTTTAGAAATAAGTGTATTGAAGCGTGTAGTTTAAAGAGGCTTGAGGAGCTAAGCCAAATGATTCAAACCTTAGATCCATATTCTGAGGAACGAGATGCTTTTGAAACAATCATTCTTGGTGAGGCTATCCAGCTTGCGTTTGATGGTGAGGGTAGGGTGATTTTACCCAAATCTTTAATAGAGCATTCTGATATATCAGATCAGGCTTGTTTTGTAGGGAAGGGATTAGTCTTTGAAATTTGGCAACCGCAAAATTTTGAAACTTATCTTTCTTCAGCTCGGCAAATTGCTCAAGATAACCGTTTAACTCTTAAGAATATTAATAAGGATATATGATACAAGAATCCGCATCATCTCATACAGCTGTTCTGTTAAATGAAGTTAAGGAAGTCTTGTGGCCTAAAGATGGGGGGATTTATCTGGACTGTACTTTTGGTTTTGGTGGTTATAGTCGGATGATACTCGATTGTTGTAATTGTCAATTAGTGGCAATTGATCGTGATCCAAATGTTATAACTTACGCCAATCAATTAATAAATGATTATCCCGGTAGAGTGAAATTTATTCAGACAGGTTTCGCTGAAAGCTTCTCAGAATTAGGTTCGTTGAAATTTGATGGCATAGTTATGGATTTAGGGGTTTCTTCTATGCAGATTGATTCTGGAGATAGAGGGTTTTCCTTTACTCATGATGGACCACTTGATATGAGAATGAGTGGGATAGGGGAGAGTGCTGCAGATTTTATAAATAAGGCTGATGAACAAGAAATAGCTGATGTGATTTATAAATATGGCGATGAATCTTATTCTCGAAGAATTGCTAAAAAAATTGTAGAACATAGGCGGTTAGAGCCTATTACCAATACAGCAAGATTTGCCCATATTGTTCGCAGTAGTATAGGTTTTCGCAAAGGTAAAATTGATACTGCTACCAAGACTTTTCAAGCAATTCGTATTTACATCAATGATGAATTAGGTCAATTAGAAAGATTTCTAAGTAATAGCAAGGATATTTTAGCACCAAATGGTCGCCTAGTAATTGTCTCATTCCACTCATTAGAAGACCGAATTGTTAAGAATTTTTTTAAAGCAAATTCTGCTAAATTAGTTGCCAGGTCTAAATATGCGGCAAAAATTTTAGCTGAAGAAAATTCTAAGGAATGGCTTAAAATTCTTACAAAAAAACCATTATGTCCATCGGCTAGGGAAGTTGCACTTAATCCAAGAGCAAGATCTGCAAAGTTAAGGGCTGGACAGAAAATAGATGGTGCTACATATGATAGTTAGAATATTTAGTTGTATAACTGTATGCACTATAATTTTTTCTATTTATGGATTATTTAGAGTTAAAGATCAGGTTATTGCCTTGCATTATCAGCTTGGAGAAGTTTCAAAACAGTTGATCGATGAGAGCAATAGAATTCACGTGTTAAAAGTTGAACAATCATACCTTACTTCTCCTGCTAGACTAAGAAAATTAGCATCACTTTATTTACAATTAGATACTGTTAAAGTTAAGCAAATGATTAGTGATCCTTTGCTACCTGAGAGTAAGAAATATGCAAAATCTCAGGAAGTAGGTGGTTCATATTTTAATAAAACCAATGTTAAGTGGCGTTATAAAACAATCTCTAATAGTAAATACATAAAAACTGTTTCAACTAGAAAATCAGAGTATATGCAATGAAAGGTACTCTTTTCACCTGTGCATATATAGCTAACCCGGTTAGCATTTGCCCATTTGCTTCAACAAGAAAGATGTCATTCCCGCATAGGCGGGAATCTAGCGTAGGTTGTCATTTCTGTGAAAGTAGGTATCTAGATTCCCGCCTACGTGGGAATGACAAAGAGGTGTGCAGGTATATTTTTATTAGTATTTTTAAAAAATACTCTAACTAAAATGAAAAAAATTTTTGGTAATATTATTTTATGGGATATTTGTGCTGACAATACCAAAATTAGATTATTCATAGTCAGCTTTTGTTTTGCTGTGTTGTTCTGTGGATTATCATACCGCTTAATAATTGTTGCGACTAATGGTTATGTTAAGCCAGAATATCAAGTAAAGAGTAGTAACTTTAGAAAAGAAATAGTAGATCGTAATGGTAATTTATTAGCAGTTAACTTACCCTCTTCTTCATTATTTGTCAATCCACAGAAAGTAATCAATCCAGAGCAATGTTTAGAAAAATTATCTAAGATATTGCCTAAGATTGATAAAACGAAATTACTTACAGAGTTAAAAAGTAATAAAAGTTTCGTATGGGTACAAAGAGATTTATTGCCAAAAGAGCAAGAGGCGATATTAAATTTGGCAATGCCAGGCTTTAGTTTTGAACAAGAACAAAAGAGGATATATACTTTTTCCAATTTATTATCACATATTATAGGATATGTGGGTAGGGATTTGGTTGGTCTTGCTGGGCTAGAAAGGAGTTATGATAAATTTTTAACTAATTCGGATACTGACCTGATACAGCCAGAGCAGCTTAAAAAGCCACTTGAACTATCTATAGATGTAAGATTACAGAATATCCTAAATGAAGAAATAGATAGGACATTAAAGGAATTTAGTGCAATAGGAGCGGTAGGGATAATTGCCAATCCTAATAATGGTGAGATTTTAGCTCTGGTTAGTAAGCCTGATTTTAATCCACACTACCCAAGTAGTGCAAAGCCAGAAGAATTGTTTAATATGGCAAGTCTTGGTATTTATGAGATGGGTTCGGTATTTAAAACCTTAACTATGGCAGTAGGTTTTGATACTGATGCTATAGCAATGAACGATGCTTATGATATTAGCTATATGAGGGTAGGGGGGTTTAATATAAAAGATTATCACCCAAAGCATGGGTGGCATAGCGTTCCAGAAATTTTTCTGCATTCATCAAATATTGGTGTTAGCCAAATTATGTTAGAAATCGGCAAAAATGATTTCAAAAAATACTTAAAGAGATTAGGTCTACTAGATCAGCTTAAAATTGAATTACCAGAGAGAGGTACCCCTCTGTTTCCATCCGATAAGAGATGGAGTGATTTGACTAGTGTTGTCATGTCATATGGTTATGGTATTTCAATTAGTCCTTTACACTTTATTCAAGCAGTATTGCCAGTAGTAAATGGTGGAACATTATATAATTTGACTCTAATCAAAAGGCAAGATGAGAGTCTTGCTGGGACACAGGTTTTTAGTGAAAAAACTTCTAAGCAAATGAGTGAATTATTTCGTTTGGTGGTAAAAGAAGGGACGGGACGTAGAGCTGATGTGAAAGGGTATCTTGTTGGTGGAAAAACTGGTACGGCTGAAAAATTAACTGCAGATGGGCATGGCAAAAGAAGATATCTTAAAAATAGCAGAATGTCGTCATTCTTAGGTTTATTACCAGCCTCTAATCCGCAATATGTTATTTTTATAATGTTTGATGAACCTAAAGGAACAAAAGAGTCATTTGGCTTTGCTACAGCCGGTTGGACTGCGGCTCCTACCGTTGGGAGAGTTCTTGAGCGAATGGTATCTCTATACGGAATAGAGCCGATTGAGAAAGGCGAAGAATTGTGACATAGCTGTCCCCTCGTCAAAAGTCTAAAGATACAACATCTGCTATGTTTAAACAAAAAGGATGTCATTCCTGCGTAGGCAGGAATCTATAATATAGTTATGCCCATAGGATTAGGTGATAAAGAACATAACGATTGTAAGTTGTCATTCCCGCGAAGGCGGGAATCTAGATGCCTGCTTTCGCAAGGTTAACACAAAGTTTGTATCACCTAATTCAATAGGTTTCACTATACCTACAGCCTTTTTGACGGAGCGACTAGCTAACCAGTTGTGAACACTATTCAATTTTCCTTCATACAACCAAAATTCTATGGCTAATTTTCTGGCAATAATATTTCTCTTTTACCAGTATGGTTAGGAGGGGATATCACCCCATTTTGTTCCATTTTCTCAACAAGAGTAGCAGCTCTATTATAACCAATTCGTAAACATCTTTGTATATAGCTAATTGATACTTTCCGTTCTAATTGTACTATTTGTACGGCTCTTTTATATAAAGTCTCATCACTAGTTGAGTCATCTCCAGGGTTTTCGGCATTTACTTCATCATCATCTAATTGTTGAGTCACTGCTGAAAGATATTCAGGCACTCCTGTTGATCTTAAATATTGAGTTACTTTCTCTACCTCTTTATCATCAACAAACGGACCATGAACCCTGGTAATCTTTGACGAATTACCCATATAAAGCATATCTCCCATGCCGAGTAACTGCTCAGAGCCTTGTTCACCAAGAATAGTTCTACTGTCAATCTTAGAAGTCACTTTAAAACTGATACGACTTGGGAAATTAGCTTTAATTACCCCAGTAATAACATCAACAGAAGGCCTCTGAGTTGCCATGATAATATGAATACCCGCGGCTCTTGCCATTTGAGCCAAACGTTGTATCGATAATTCGATATCCTTACCAGCTACCAACATTAAGTCAGCCATTTCATCAACAATTACTACAATGAATGGTAATTTCTCCATATTCATTTCAATTGTCTCATAAATAGGCTTACCAGTTTCCGGGTCAAATCCTGTTTGGACAGAACGTTCTAATATTTTACCGCTTGACGCAGCTTCCAGAATTTTAGCATTATAACCTGCTATATTTCTGACCCCAATATTTGACATTGCCCTATAACGATTTTCCATCTCTTTTACCGCCCATTTAAGAGCAACTACTGCTTTACTTGGCTCGGTAACCACTGGGGTCAGAAGATGTGGTATGCCATCATAGGTTGATAATTCAAGCATTTTGGGATCAATCATTATTAACCGACATTCTTCTGGAGTATAACGGTAAAGTAGGGAAATTATCATCGCGTTAATTGCTACTGATTTCCCGGAACCAGTTGTACCTGCAACTAACAAATGTGGCATCTTTGCTAAATCTGCAACAAAAGGCTTGCCAGCTAAATCCTTACCTAAAATCAATGGTAGCATAATGCTACTATCTTGATATTCCGGTGTTTCAATTAATTCTCTTAGACAAAAGAATGCTCTCTGTTTATTGGGTAATTCAATACCTAGAACGTTTCTACCTGGTATGACAGCTATTCTGGTTGATATCGCAGATAAAGACCTAGCAATATCGTCTGATAAACCTATAATCCTAGAAGATTTAGTACCGGCAGCTGGCTCAAATTCATATAAGGTGACAACTGGACCTTGATTAATATTAATGACCTGACCTTTAACACCAAAATCATTCAGAACAGTTAGCAGTATTTGGGCATTATGTTGTAGTTCTGATAAAGTTTCTACTTTTATATTTGGGCTGTCAGCTTGTTTTAATAATTCAATAGGGGGCAGGTCTGGTAATTGATCATTTTCTTTTCTGAATGAAGATTGTTTCCTTAAAGAATGAGATTGCGAGTCATTATTTTTTCCTGGGAATCCATCTATTTTGTCAGCATATGAAGCTTCTTCTTGATTAATAAAAGGGGGCTTTTTTGTTGAAGATTGTTTAGTTGATATTGTAGGTAAGGGGATAAATTTTCTATAAGGTATTAGTTGGAATAATTTAGTTATAGCATTCCAAAAAGCTGAAAATTTTATTTCTGCTAATAAAAATAATAAAATAAATGTAATAATAATTAAAGCGTAATCGGCTCTAGCATCTAATTGTTTGACTAATGGGTAAATAATAGTACCAACTGTTCCGCCGGCACCGGCCGGTAAATAATCAATTTTTATCTTAGTGCAGACTACCGATAATGATATAATTGAAAGCAGCAGCACCATTATCCTGATGGTAACCCATTTTTTCTCTAAACGCCATACGCTCAAAGACCAGAAAAAACAATAAATTGGCAAAATAAACGACGCTATACCAAAAAATTGGTAAAAAATATCCGCTAAATAACAACCAAAATAACCTAATAAATTGCTTGGATATTTGCCTGTCACAGAATTAAAGGAAGGATCGTCTGGATTATAAGTTACTAATAATAAAATAGTAAAACAGCCCACCAACATTAATAAAGCAGACCGCACTCTATTATTAGTAAGAATCCTGTTTATGTAATATAGCACAAAATTTGCCTAAAAAAATGAACCACTTTGGTCGTTGCCTAAGATCCTCAAAGAACCTAGTATGTATAAATGGAATCCATATATCTGCATAATAGACTCAGACAGGGATGTTTCCTAACAATAAAAATTATAGTCCCGGGGCAATACGTTAAGCTCACGAACCAAGCAGCTCATACCTTTTTACTCTTCTGTTTTCAAGAGAGTTTTTTTAAGTCAACATTCCGAGTATTTTATAATATCACTTTCCAATCTTTCTTGCAAGATCTTCTAAATACCCTGCTATAGTACTTAACGTTTCTGCAAATTTTTCTTCTTCGCAAGGTATTTTATCACCATCGATTCTAGCAATTTTATTAGTCAGACTTTGTACTTGTTCCTGTAAACTTAAGGCAGACATAACTAATAATAGTTCAAATGATGCTGATGGACTAACTTTTTTTATCTGCGTAATATTTTCATTTAACTTGGTTGCAAGATTGCACAATTCTTCTTCCGATCCGTCACTACATGCCAGTTGAAAAGTTTTGCTACCCAGTATTATTGTTACTATAGACATCTATATTATGTGTTTTTATGTTTCATTTCTTCCAGTTCAGCAATATATACAGCTATTTGCTCAAGTATTTTTGCATAATTATCCTTGAGATGTTTATTTTCGTTTTTCAGTTTATTAATTTCTTCATGCTGCTGAGCAATATCCGACAAAAGACCTTCAACCCCTTGATCCACTTCTTGCATTAATTTAAGTAACAAATCCTTAGTTATTGTCATTCATATGGTAATATTAAGTGAAAAATTATTGGAATTATTATTAATGTTAAAATAGAGATTATAATTAGCTGTTTTTTCCATTTATAATTAGATGCCATTGAGTTAGACATATTTTTGAGGTCAACATCTTTAGAGAGTTGCGGCTCATCCTCCTCACTAGGATTTAAAACTATCCCTAAATAATTTGAATATAACTTAAGATAACCCTTTACATAAACTTCCGCTGGCATCGAATTTAGGTCTCCCTCTTCAAGAGCTTCTAAATATTGCCTTCTAATTTTCAAATAAGCAGATATCTCTTCAAGAGTTTTGCCAGACTCTATTCTCGCTTGTTTTAGGGATGACGACATAACGCATTACTCAAGTTTACGCAAAAAGGTTTCAAATTTCTTATTTGCTAAAATTAAAATATTTAAGTCAATATTTTCCTGCAATCTAATTCCTTTGACAAAATCTAGGAAAATAGATGCAGAGTCTATATTATTATCAATCCATAAATCTAAATCAATATTTACTTTAGATTTGTTAATTATTTTAGTTAATAGTTGTCTTTGTTTATCATACAAGTCATCTTTTAATGATTGTGTTGATAATCTATTCCAATAAGAATCATTCAGTTGTTTATCACAAGCTTTACGAAGCCAATCAATACTAAATTTATTACCAGTAGCAAAATATAAACTAGCAACATCATTATTTGTAGCTTGGGTTCTTTTTGCAATATATATTATGTCAAAAACCGACACTAGGCTATCAAGAGTCGCAACCCTTTGAGCTATCTCATCTGTTACTCCTAACAAAGTATATTGCTTAACTTTATCATCAAATTTATTTTTTGCTTCTCCTAAAAGGGAATTACTCACCACTTTGCTAAGCATTCTAGCTGGTTCATAAAATTCATCAATGGTATCGCTAATATTGATAGGATGTTTTATATGCTTTAAAAACCAGGAGATACCTCTACGCATAATTTTAGCAAGTTCAGTAAACATGTCAATTTTAACTTTATATTCTATAGTACTTGGTAAAGATTCCACTATAGTCCATAAATTATCTAAATCAAAAATTTCACAGATAATGGTATATGAACGAACTATATCACAAAGAGCAGCACCAGTGTCACGTTTTATAAGATTAAGTGATGGACCACCTAACTGATTAATAATTTTATTTGTTACAACGGTTCGAATAATTTCATGCTTAAGTGGATGAGATAAAATTTCCTCACGAAATTTCTCTTGCATTAATGCTGGAAAATAATTAATCAGATAAGACTCAAAATATTTATCTTTTGAAAATGTTGCTGTTATTAAATCATGATAGACTGAGCGTTTACTATAAGAAAGTAATACACAAAGCTCAGGACGAGTAATACTTTCCTTATTAAGTACCCTTCTATTTAGCTCTTCCCTAGTTGGTAGAAACTCAACAGTTCGATCAATTAATTTTTCTTCTTCTAAAGTATCAATAAACTGGCTAAATATTTCGATAGTCGAAATACGAGATAATTGCATGATATTAAGTGCTTGATTCTGCTTATAATTATCAACTAGCACCAGTTCTTCAACTTGTTTGGTCATAGTTGACAATAGCTTATTACGTTCTTCTAAACTGATTTTCTTAGAAGACATAGCCTGATTAAGGGCAATTTTTATATTTACCTCATGATCGGAGCAATCAACACCAGCCGAATTATCAATGAAATCAGTATTTATCTGTCCACCGAGCTTGCTATATTCTATTCTACCTTGTTGTGATACGCCAATATTTCCACCTTCTCCTATTACTTTAGCTCTAATATCTCTACCATTGACTCTCAGATTATCATTTGCCTTATCGCCTATCTCTAAGTGACTTTCTGTCGAAGCTTTTATATAGGTTCCTATACCACCGTTCCATAACAAATCAACTTCTGCTTGTAAAATAGCTTTAATCAGCTGTTCTGGAGTTAATTGGTCAATATCTATCTTTAGCAATAATTTGGCTTCTGTAGATAACAAGATAGACTTACTACTTCGCTCAAAAATCCCCCCACCTTTTGAAATTAACTGTTGATTATAGTCAGACCAATTTGATGTAGGTAACCCGAACAATCTCATACGTTCATTAAAACTAATAATTGGATCAGGTTGTGGATCAATAAATATATGTTTATGATTAAATGCAGCAACAAGTTTTATTGCATTAGACCTGAGCATACCATTACCAAAGACGTCTCCAGACATATCGCCAATGCCAACAACAGTAATAGGGTCTCTTTGCACATCAATAGACTTCCTGCAAAAATCTACTTCTGTTGGTGATTTGTACGTCGATGCGGTACTCGGATACTCACGTACACTAGAGTACGCTGCGGTTCTGCGTTCCACGTCTCCTTCAAATCCCTCAACATAAGCGACTTTTGCAGGAATTCTAAGGAAATGGCTTGCTACAGAAATCCACGCACCTTTTGAAGTAATAGCCATTTTCTTATGGTCATAACCAGCTGAGCCACCGGAAGCAAAAGCATCGCCTAACCAAAAATTATATTCGGCAGATACACTATTTGCATGATCCGAGAAGGTTGACGTACCTTTATCTGCTGCAACCACTAGATATGGATCTTCCTGGTCATAGATAATAGTATTTTGCGGTTGGATAATTTTGCCATTAACTATATTATCAGTGATATCAAGTAAACCCCGGAGAAAATTCTTATAACATTCTATAACTCTTGCCATATATTCTTGACGAGTCATATTATCATCAGTGAAATTAAGGGAAAATCCACCTTTTGAGCCGTCGAAAGGGACAATGACCGAATTTTTGGTGCTTTGTGCTTTCATTAGCCCTAATACTTCTGTTCTATAATCCTCTCCTCTATCAGACCATCTAATACCACCACGAGATACTTTGCCACCTCGTAAGTGAATAGCTTCAAAATCATTAGCATAAACAAATATTTCGGCAAAGGGTACTGGCAAAGGTAAATTAGGAACTTTTTTTGAATCAAATTTAAAAGAAAAATAATTTCTACAGGCTATATTATGTTTGTTGTTGTTATTAGACAAATTATTTAAACCTGTACTACTATCAGAACTATAGCTAACCTGATTAGCATCTACCCGTAACAAATCGCTGTCTATTAACGAAGGAGTGATGTCATCCCTGCGAAAGCAGGGATCTAGATTCCCACTTTCGCGGGAATGACATAGGATTGGAGAAATGTTAATCGGGTTAGCTATAGATTGATAACAATTAGTTCTAACAATAGCTTCAATAATACCAAACATATTCCTTAGAACCTTATCCTCACTACTACTAGTGATTTTATTAAGATAGCTAAGGATACTATCTGTTATAGTTTTTGTACTCACATCTGAAGAATTTGCCGGATTAAATTTAGCGTCAAACAAATCAACTAACATTTTAGTATATAAAAAATGCTTTATTAAGATCAATTGAACATAACCCTTACCATAGATAAAGCCTGTTTGATGTAAATATCTAGTTAATGCTTTAACTAACTTAACTTGCCACCAATTAAATCCTGATAACACTATTAATTTGCTTAAAGAATCATTAGCTAGAAGTCCTAGAGATATTTTATCTAAAGCCTCTTCTACATTTGCTTTAAGTAGATCAATATTACCTTCAATGGTTATCAATGGTTCAAGAGTAAATTCATATATCCAGCTTTCTTTAATATCTTCTGTTCCTTTTATAGCAAAGCTTTGTTCATCTATGGCTTTGAATCCCAAATTTTCTATAGATGGCAGCAGGTCTGAAAGAGCTAGTTTGGGTGTAGGGCTGTAAATTTTTAGTTGGAATTCTTTATTATTTATAGCAATTAAATTAAATATAGGCTTGTGATAAATACTCGCCTCTTTTAGATACTCAATATCTATTAAAGTTGTTTGTCCATTAAATTTCTCTCTATAATCAATAGGAAAAATTGGGTCAAAAAGTTTGAAATTTACTCCCCCCTGATATTCACCAAAATTTTTACATAATTTATGATAGAAATCTTCGCTCCAACGAGTGGAAATTTTATCTAATTCTTGCTCTATTGTTTCAACTTCAAAATCAAGGCTATTTTTGTTCTGCACCTCTAACGTGACAAATAAATATGAAAAATTTTCTGCCACTTCTGCCATATAATCTGATAATATTATACCATTAAGTGTATCGGATAAATAACAATTTATTGCACTATGTACTTCTGGTGTTAAACGATCTCTTGATAAGAATATTATGATATTAATAAAACAACCAGACCAATCTTGTTGAATAAATAATTTGAGTTTTCTACTCATCATACCTGAAAGTACATGTAAGCACATACAATATAGATCACCTTCATCAATCTGTACCAAAGCTTCTTTAGGCAGAGATTGAACTATACTTTTAAGTTTTTTGGTATTATATCCATCAGTCGGAAAGGCGGCTTTATCTAGAACGAATTGTAGTTTTTGTCTCAATATAGGAATATCAGTAACTGTCTGGTAATATATTGCAGAACTATATAAACCAAAAATTATGCTACCGGAAAGATACTTTTTATCCTGATCAATCTTTTTGACTAAAATATAATCTACTAAGTTACTTCTATGTACACTTGATAGAGTATTAATTTTACCTAAAATGACTAATTTATTGTTATATAATGGACTTGCTGAACGTTCAATAATATCAATAACTTCATTTCTAATATCTTGCCCTTGCCATATCTTTTGAACACCCTCTTCTGATGAAAAATCTTTGGAAATTAGATCAAAGTTCATCATACCTAGAAAAGTAAAATTATCATCTTTTAGCCAATTTAAGAAATCTATAGATTCATTATAATCTAAATGGTTGTCATTGTATAATTGCTGATTATTTTTGATCTCGTCTGAAATCGTTGTCACTCTGTTCAATAGCTTAGACCACACATTATAAGCAGTATCCACCTGATCTAAAGTTTTATTTAAAGCACTTTCTAAAGAGTTGATATCTTTCTGATCAAAATTTCCTAGAATAGTTATATGTACTAAAGATTCGTTGCTATCTTTCTTGATATCCAATATTTCTTGTAAGTGACCATCATTATTTCTTACGCAAGCTATAACAGGATGGAGTAAAAATTTAGCTTTCAAGTTGAGGGTTGTTAACAAACAAATAATCGAATCAACGATGAATGATTTATTATCATTTAATAGCAAAATATTAATTGCAGGATTATTTTCAATTATCGTACTAACAATCTGCAATTTTCTTTTATTCTGTTTTTCTTTAAAGAACTGAAAAGCACTATGAGCGAACTCACCAAATAATTCTTGTCTATCTCTAAACCTATAATCTACAGGAATATAAACTAAAAATTTTTGGACAAATTTACTAAAAAGTGGGTCTCCACTTTTTACCTTACTCAATGATAAAATTTCTGATTTATAATTAGGTACTTGACAAGTAAGCCTGCTTAAAGATAAAGATGCCCTTTCTATTGTAACTTTCTCTATTGTCATATTTGTTACCAAACTTTATGATTATTTCAAAGATTAAGAATTATATAGCTAACCCGATTTTAGTATTACTCTGTCTATTAGCGAGGAACCGAAGGTGACGAAGCAGTTGTAAGATGTCATTCCCGCGTAGGCGGGAATCTAGATACCTACTTTCGCAGGGATGACAAGTTAAACCTCGCAGGTATGACACAAAACAATTGCTTCGTCACCTTTGCTTACTTGCAATGACAAGGTAATACTAAAATCAGGTTAGCTATAATTCTTACCCTAGACTAAGCTATTATATATTATAATTAAATAAATTACTTAAGCAAGAGGCTCTATCATCATGGAAACTATTTTTGCTCAAAGCTCCAAACCAGGAAAAGCAGGCGTTGCAGTCTTTCGTATTTCTGGGGCTAAAAGTTTGGCTGCATTAAAGCACCTGCTTAAAAATGATAATGTTGAGTTTATTCCTAGAATTATGTACTGTAAAAAGCTTATAAATCCTAAAAATCAAGAATTAATTGATGAAGCAGTTGTAGTATACTTCCAAGCTCCAGCTAGCTTTACTGGAGAAGATGTAGTAGAAATATATACCCATGGCAGTATAGCAATTGCTGCCATGCTAACTGAAACATTGTTAACCATCGATAGTTTAAGAATGGCAGAGCCTGGAGAGTTTACTCGTAGGGCATTTTTAAATGGCAAATTTGATTTAACTGCAGCAGAAGGTATTGCTGATTTAATTGAGGCCGAAACTGTTTGGCAACATAGGCAGGCGGTTAAACAAGTTGGTGGAGAACTTGAAGAGCTTTATAATGGGTGGAGACAAACTTTACTGACCATTATTGGTTTACTGGAAGCTTATATTGATTTTCCCGATGAAGATATTCCACAAGAAATATTAAATAGGGTTATAACTCTTAGTGGTGAACTTAAATATGCTATAATAAAACACCTTAACGATAATAGACGGGGGGAGTTGCTTCGAAGCGGCATTAAATTGACTATTTTAGGAACTCCTAATGTTGGTAAATCTAGCCTACTTAATTTTTTGATGCAAAGAGACGTTGCCATTGTATCAAATATTGAGGGTACAACTCGTGATATAATTGAGGGGCATCTAGATATTGGGGGATATCCAATTATATTACAAGACACAGCTGGTATAAGGGAGAGTAATGATTTAATAGAATTAGAAGGTATCAAACGGGCAATTGAATCAGCAAAAATGGCTGATATCAAAATAGTCATGCTTGATGCTGTAAAATTAAGCAACTCACCCTCATATTTTGAGGAAATGACTAGTATTGTCGATTTAATAGACGACAACACCATAATATTGATCAATAAAATTGATCTTCTAGATAAAATTCCTGATCAATTGCTGCCTTTAAATAAAAATTATTTAAAGATTTCTATAAAAGATAATATTGGAATGGATAGTCTGTTAAAGGAAATCGAAAATATTGCCCATAATATAGCTGGTTTAACCGAGACCCCGCATATTACTAGACAACGTCAACGAACATCTATAGAAAAAGCGTTGGAATATTTAGAAAAATTCAATAATGAGGATTTTAATAGTGAAAAAGACTTAGTGCTAGCCACAGAAGATGTTAGAATGGCTATTAGAAGTTTGAGTAATGTCACTGGTAAGATTAGCGTTGAAGAAGTGTTAGGGGAAATATTTAGTAATTTTTGTATAGGTAAATAATCGATGATTCAAAAAAAACAACCAGAAGTATTAGAGCTACTAGATAAATGGCAGAAATATCTGAAATTACAAAGAAATTGTTCGGAACATACGATAATTTCTTATAAGAATGATTTGGAAAATTTCCTGAATTTCCTAAATCACTATAATTCGGAAATCATAACCATTAATTCTCTAAAGCAAGTCGATATAAGACTAGTACGGAGCTGGCTTTCTAAAAGGCAACAGGACAATTACCTAACAGCTTCTAATTCTAGAGGTTTGTCTGCTATAAAGAATTTTTATAAATATCTAGAAAAGACCACTAATATTACTTGCCATGCAATTTTTTCCATCAAGAACCCTAAGAAAGCTAAAATATTACCTAAATCCTTATCGCAGGATGATGCTCAATTATCCATTGAACATATTGATAATTTTACCGATTTAGAATGGGTGGAATTGAGGAATAAAGCCCTATTGGTGCTTATTTATGCTGCTGGGCTTAGAATATCTGAGGCATTGTCGATAACTAAATCTCATCTACAAGACTTAGATTTTATAAAAATAACAGGAAAGGGTAAAAAGGAGAGGCTAATACCATGGACTCCGATAGCTAGAGATTTTATAGAACAATATTTAAACAAATTACCTTATAGTATAGATGAAAAAGATCCAATATTCCGAGGTAAGTTAGGTAAAAAGCTACAAGCTCCCGTGTTTAATCGTGAATTGATACGATTACGTCGCTTCTATGGATTACCGGAGCATCTGTCAGCTCATTCCTTTAGACATAGTTTTGCGACACACTTGCTTGAAAATGGAGCAGAATTAAGATCTATTCAGGAATTACTTGGGCATAAAAGCTTATCAACTACCCAGCGTTATACTAAAGTTAGTCTAAAACATTTGGAGAATATTTATAATAATGCCCACCCAATATCAAAATCTGATAGAGAAATATTATAATCTTCTTGCCATAATTTTTAGTTATACGTTATATTATTCCATACTTTAATATTGAGAATCCTGTATGTCTAGAATTATTTTACTAGAAGGGTATAAACCCTCTAATGATGAAGAATATATGAACCCTAAACAGTTAGAATATTTTAGACAAAAACTTCTTGAGTGGAAACGTTCTTTGCTAGAGGAGTCGCGAGAGACCTTAAACCACCTCAAGGAGGAAAATTGGAATGAGCCAGATTTTAATGATCGTGCGTCAATTGAAACTGATACAGCACTCGAGTTGCGAACAAGAGACAGGTATCGTAAGCTTATTGATAAAATAGAAGAGGCTTTGGTAAGGATAGAAAAAAATGAATATGGCTATTGCGAAGAAACTGGGGAACCAATTGGCTTAAAACGTTTAGAAGCAAGACCAGTTGCAACTTTATGTATTGAATCGCAAGAGCGACATGAAAACTATGAAAAACAGCATATAGATTTATAGTAATAACCTTCCTGCATTGTTACAGTAGTGTTTGGGTTAAGTCGGTAGCCTACAGCTGTTGAAAGTTAGAAGAGGAAGAGGTTTTAGAGGGGTTTCATAGACAAGAAAGTATAATATCTTTAATAACTCACCTTACGCATGGCATGTAAAAGTCATAGGGAAAACAGCACATCGTCATTGCAAGGAGCCACTTTGGTGGCGACGAAGCAGTTGTAAATTGTCATTCTTAGCAACGGCGGGAATCTCTAAGATACCTGTTTTCGCAGGTATGACACAAAACAGGATTGCCACTACACTCACGTGGCCTCGCAATGATGCCTTGTACTTTTCTGCAATTTTTAAATTGCCGTGTGAGGATTATGTATAAGGTGAATAAATTAATAAGCGTAATCTTACCTTGTTTTAAACTAATATTTTTAAATCTATAATTGTTATCAAACAACTATAATACTTGACAAAAATAATAGTTCGACTAGTTTTAGTGGTTATAAGATGCTTATCCCACAGCTATCAAGTAGGTTTGTATAGAGAATTTATAGAAATCAATAATTTAACAACAATATAAAATTTATGTCATATTTGAAATATAAACGGGTTTTGCTAAAAGTTTCTGGCGAAGCCTTAATGGGTGATAAGCAATTTGGTCACGAATATTCTGTAATACTAAGGATTGCTGAGGATATAAAGGAAGCAATAGCTCTTGGTGTACAGTTATGTGTGGTCGTAGGTGGTGGTAATATTTATCGTGGCACTAATGCCTTATTTGGTATGGAAAGAGCTGCTGGTGATTATATTGGTATGCTTGGTACGGTAATAAATGCACTTACTTTACAAAATATTATGGAAAGTTTAGATGTTCATACTAGAGTCCTTTCTGCCATTCCCATGATGAGTGTTTGTGAGCCTTATATACGTCGTAAAGCAAAGAAACATATAGAAGAGGGTAGAGTAGTAATTTTTGCCGGCGGAACTGGTAATCCATTTTGTACTACTGATAGTGCAGGTGTCTTAAGGGCCATTGAAATGAACTGCGATTTATTATTAAAAGGTACTAAAGTTAACGGTGTATACGATTCAGATCCAACGAAAAACCCTGATGCAGTAAAATACTCCACTATCAGCTATAGTAATCTTCTAAAAGAGAATTTACAAGTTATGGATATTGCTGCTGTTGCCGTGGCTAGAGAAAATAACTTGCCAATTAAGGTATTTTCAATTAAAGAGAAGGGTAATTTTGCAAAAGTATTGCAAGGAAAAGGTGAGTATACAAAAATTCAAGAAGGTTAATAGGTATGGATAAAACAACTATACATAAAGAGTTGCAATCAAAAATGGATAGCTCGTTAAAGATATTGGATCATGAACTTAAGGGGCTTAGAACTGGTAGAGCTTCAGTTAATTTACTTGATCCGGTATTAGTTGAAGCGTATGGAGATAAAATGTCTTTGTCACAAGTAGCGAGTCTTTCAACTCCAGATGCCAGAACTATTACTGTACAGGTGTGGGATAAATCTATGGTAAAAGCTGTCGAAAAAGCCATTATTGATGCAAATTTAGGTCTAAATCCCTCATCAGATGGGCAGTTAGTCAGAATCACCATTCCACTACTTACTGAAGAACGTCGCAAAGAGCTTGTTAAATTTGCTTATAAATATGGAGAAAATACTAAAATTGCTTTGCGTAATATCAGAAGGGATGGTAATGAAGATTTAAAAAAGCTAGAAAAAGACAATAGCATAACTAAGGATGAACACCATAATTTCTCAGAAGAAATCCAAAAGTTAACTGATGAGTATGGCAATAAAGTGGAACAGCATGTTAAACAAAAAGAACAAGAGATATTGACTATTTAAGTCTATAGCTAACCTGACTAACATTACGCCCAATTCACATGTGTCATTGCAAGGAGCCGCTTTAGCCAGGGTTATCGAAAGTTAGAAAAGGAAGCGGTTTTAGGTAAGGCGCTTTAAAAGTCGTATGTGGTCAACGTCATTGCGAGGAGGCGTAGGTCGGCGAAGCAATCCATAAAAGTAACCAAAAATAGATTGCTTCGTCGGCTTACGCCTCCTCGCAATGACGCTGATTATTTTCCCACAACTTTTAAACTACCATGATGACCTCTATAGTTATGCTCATAGGATTAGGTGATAAAGAACATAACGATTGTAAGTTGTCATTCCCGCGAAGGCGGGAATCTAGATACCTGCTTTCGCAGGTATGACACAAAGTTTGTATCACCTAATTCAATAGGTTTCACTATAAACCAGCTTCTCCTGCTAACTTTCGACAGCTGTACTGCTTTGGCGGCAACGAAGCAATAAAAATTAGTATAAGATTGCTTCGTCGACCTTATAGTTTTCTAGACGTTAATTTGCCACGGATGACATCTTGATAAGTAGTTTTTAATTTAAATATTTAAAAAATGATAATGTATCAACAACGGGAGCAAAGAAGCCTAACCAATGAGCAAAAAGAAGCGGTTGGGTTGCTTTCAATTGGGACATTTCTAGAGTATTTTGACCTGATGCTCTATATACATATGGCAGGATTTCTTAATGAGTTATTTTTTCCAAAGACTGATCCGCATAGTGCTAGTATTCTTTCGGCTCTTGCCTTCTGCTCTACTTTTGTTTTTAGACCAATTGGTGCTGCACTATTTGGTTGGATAGGTGATAAAGCAGGGCGTAAGGTTACGGTGGTTGTCACAACTTTTATGATGTCATTTTCTTGTTTGGTGATGTTTATTTTGCCTACTTATGCCCAAATTGGTATTACTGCTTCGGTATTAATCACTATTTGTCGGATAGTGCAAGGCATGTCATCCTTAGGAGAAGCAGTAGGGGCAGAATTATATTTAACGGAAACAACCGAGCCACCAGTACAATATCCTGTTGTTGGTTGTATTTCAATATTTAGTAAATTAGGGGCAGTATTTGCTTTAGGTGTAGCTATGCTTGTGACTTCATATGGTTTTAATTGGCGATATGCGTTTTTATTTGGTGCAGCGATTGCCCTAGTGGGAGCTGTGGCAAGAACGTACCTTAGAGAGACCCCAGAATTTGCTGACGCAGCCAAAAGATTGGAAAATAACATTCAAACTTTTGGTCTAGAAAAAAAGCATATTACTAATCATAAAATGTTAAATGAGAAAATTAATATAAAAACTATATTAGCTTATTTATCAATTGAATCGACTGCACCAATTATTTTTTATTTTATATATATGCATTGCGGCACTATACTTAAAAACACCTTTAATTATGGTTCTGAACAAATTATTGGTCATAACTTGCTCGTCATAATAGCAGACTTGCTTATCTGTATCCTATATACTTATTTGAGTTATAGAATAGATCCTATGAAAATTTTAAAAATGAAATTAGTGATTTTTGCTAGTATTATTATGTTTTCACCATATTTATTAACTAATATCTCATCTCCTTTCTATTTATTATTGTTGCAGTTTTTTATATTGATATTTAAGACAGAAGCATTTCCAGCGACATCAATATTTTATAAGCAATTTCCTATATTTAAACGTTTTAGATGCGTCAGTATCTCAAGTGCTATGGTAAAGGCAATAATGTATGTTGTTACATCTTTTGGATTAGTTTATTTAATAGATTATTTTGCTAATTGGGGAATAGTAATATTATTTATACCATTCATTGTATTATATGGATTTGGGTTGAGTTATTTTGAAACATTAGAGAGGTTACGTAATAGCTTAATGCGAGATAAGCATAATTATTCTTTAAAAAAATGACTTCATGCTATTAGTGTAGATATATTTCATGGTATAATATTATTTTAAACAACATTGACTTTAATATTTAAGGTATATAATGATTACAAATGAAGAAATACAAAGAATAGCAAAGCTTGCTAGGTTTAATTTTAGCCAAGAAGAGCTAAACAATTTTGCCTACCAATTGACTGAGATGATGAATATGATTGACATTTTAAACGATGTAGATTGTAGTAACGTTCAACCACTTACTTCAGTTTGTGGTATGAACCAAAGAATGCGACATGACCAAGTATTGTATGCTGACATCTCCGATGAATTATTTGCTAACTTGCCAAATGATAAAGCCGACCTTGCCAAGGAAGTAAAATGTTTTGTAGTACCAAAAGTAGTAGAGTAAAATATGTCAGAAATTATAAAATTAACCATAACACAAGCCTTGAAATCCTTAAAGAACAGAGAATTTTCGTCTGTTGAGCTGACTAAAGCTCATATTGAGGAAATGGATAAGCATAAAGAGTTAAATGCCTATATTACTGAAACTACAGATACGGCTTTACAGCAAGCTAAAATTGCTGATCAGAATTATCATAAGGGAATAGAAAGGTCATTAGAAGGAATTCCCATCTCTGTAAAAGATCTTTTTTGTACAAAAGGAGTACTAACTACTGCAGGCTCAAGAATGCTTAGTAACTTTATACCAACATACGAATCAACTGTAAGTAATAAGGTTCAAGAGCATGGTACAATAATGCTTGGTAAGACTAATATGGATGAATTCGCCATGGGATCTGCTAATATTACCAGCTATTTCGGTAACGTTATTAGCCCTTGGAAGGCTGTAGATGCACCTTCAACTCCACTAGTTCCTGGTGGCTCCTCTGGGGGGGCATCAGCTTCTGTCAGTGCCTTTTTGGCTATGGCAGCTCTTGGAAGTGATACAGGTGGCTCTGTTCGCCAGCCTGCCAGTTATACCGGAATTGTCGGATTCAAGCCAACATATGGTCGTTGTTCTAGATATGGTATGGTTGCTTTTGCCAGTTCACTTGACCAAGCTGGAGTCCTTACAAGAACTGTCGAAGATACTGCATTAATGCTACAAGCCATGATGGGCTTTGATGAGAAGGATTCTACTTCTATCAACTCCGAGGTGCCACAACTAAAATCTGCATGTAACACTAGTGTGAAAAACATGAAGGTAGGTGTCCCATTTGATATTATGAAACAAGATGGTATACAACCTGATATTATTAGGATGTGGCAAAATACTATTGATATTCTTAAAAATGATGGGGTGGAAATTATTGATATTTCATTGCCATATTCTAAATATGCTCTAGCTGCATATTATGTTATAGCACCTGCTGAAACCTCATCTAATTTATCAAGATATGATGGTATAAGATATGGTTTCAGGGCAGAAAATGATGGAGCATCTATTGAAGAAATGTATGAAAAAACAAGGAGTGCTGGTTTTGGTTCTGAAGTTAAAAGACGTATTATGCTTGGTACTTATTTGCTTTCATCTACTCTTATGGATGCTTATTACTTAAAAGCACAAAAAATAAGACGTTTGATTTCAGATGATTTTAACAAAGCTTTTGGGCAAGTTGAAGCAATAATTATGCCATCCACACCATCGGAAGCTTTTAATTTAGGTGAGAAACAAGATAATCCTGTGACAATGTATTTAAATGATTTATTTACTATTCCAGCTAGTCTTGCCGGTCTTCCTTGTTGTTCTGTACCTGCTGCTTTATCTTCTAGGGGATTACCTCTTGGCATGCAAGTAATAGGCAAAGCCCTTGATGAATATAATACTATAAAGGTAGCAGCAGCAATCGAGCGTGGTTCAAGAAATATTAGTTTTATATATTCTGAAAACGCTGCAATGTCATCCCTGCGAAATCAGGTATCTAAAAAGTCTTGAGATATTATAGATTCCCGCTTTCGCGTACTAGGGCGTGTCATCAAATGAGTTGACATAGTGATATAAATCATTAAGTTTATAAAAAACTAAAGGATTGTTGAAATGCGTCGGTATGCTTTAAGAGATGAGCAATGGGATAGGATAAAGGATATACTACCTGGAAAAGAAGGAGATGTAGGAGTAACAGCTAAGGACAATCGTCTTTTTGTAGAGGCGGTACTATAGTGAAACCTATTGAATTAGGTGATACAAACTTTTTGTCATCCCTGCGAAAGCAGGTATCTAGATTCCCGCCTTCGCGGGAATGACAACTTACAATCGTTATGTTCTTTATCACCTAATCCTATGAGCATAACTATAAAACGGCTCAAAACTTTTTGGGGGCGATTCATCTTGCTGCTTCTGTCATTTTGTTGAATTGATGACACGCCCTAGATAATGAGCCGCAAATAAAAGAATTGTTAAGTCTTGGCACTAATATGCAAAAATCAGTAGCAGAGCAGTTACTAGATTATAGGTTGCAGCACGGAGAAGCTAATGTTACAGTAGGGAAGTTTGAATCAATGAAAATAGCAGCTGAAATAGAACAAGCACAATCTAAATCTATTACGGCTAAACTGGATAAAGCCTTAACCCCAGGGTTTAATGACAATAATACTAGCGACGTTGAACAAAGTGAAGCTTTATCAGAAGGTAAGAATTTAGTAATCCATAATTTAAGAATTGCCGTAGCTTCGCTAAGATATAATTTACATATTCAGGATGACTATACGGAAGTTAATCATTATAATAATAGTAACAAGAGCTACTATAATGGCTCAATAACCAAAACTATCAACCAAATCAGAAACTTCCAGAAGGGGTTAGATAGGCAACATCTAGAAGAAATGCAACAGGAGAAAATGCAACAAAGTAGAGGGATAAGTATGGGTATGTAATCTGGAAATGATATGGTAAGTTTAGATTTAATTATGTTGAATAGAGTGGTTTTAAATAATAATGAAAGGGTCTTTATTGCCAGGACTTTTATCACAAAAAGTTATAGTATAAAATTTGTAATAAATAGATGATGGGAAAAAAATATGGTTGTCAAAACACCTAATGTCATAACTGAAGAAAGCAAAGTCGTACAAGGTAATAAACTGCCAAGAATGAGGGTAGGTACTGATGATTTTAAAACGTTATTGTTAAATAGTGATGTATTTGTTGATAAAAGCCTAATGGTTAAAGAATTACTGGAAGATAGTGGTGATGTAATCCTGATCGCTAGACCAAGGCGGTGGGGTAAAAGTTTGAATATGAATATGCTCCAGAAGTTCTTTGAGATAGAAGTAGATGAGAGAGGTGAGGTTTTACCGTTAGAACAGAAGGTTAATTATAAGCTGTTTAGTGGTGGGGAAATCGATTTAGGTATTAAAGGAAAAAAGATTTTAGAACCTTTAAAGATTAACGGTAATGAATATGCTATGGTTCAGCAAGGTAATTATCCAGTGATTTTTATTAGTTTTAAAGATGTTAAGGGTAGCAACTACCAAGAGATTGAAGTAGGTATCAAGGATCAAATTATAGAATTATTTGCAAGTCATCATTACTTAAATCATCATGTGACGAAAGATACAGGATTATTAGATAATGCACAAAAAGAAAAACTAAGGCGATATTTTGATGGGAAACTTGAGAAGAATGATTTTAAAAATAGTTTGCGTTTTTTAAGTGAAGTGCTGTACAAACATTTTAACCAAAAAGTCTATATATTAATCGATGAATATGATACACCGATCAATAGTGCTTATCTAAAATTTGGCGAGAGATTAAAAGAGTTTGAGGATGTACTAGAGATGTTTCGCGGAATGTTTGGCAGTAGTTTAAAAGGTAATCCTTGTTTAGAAAAAGGAGTAATTACCGGCATATTGCGTATCGCTAAAGCTAATTTATTTTCAGATTTAAATAATGTTAGTGAGTATACTTTGCTTGATAAAAAGTTTGCTAAATTTTATGGCTTTACCCAAGGGGAAGTTGATGAATTACTAACCAAAGTACCACTTGAGACGAATCCTGAGAAAATAAAAAATTGGTATAATGGTTACAATTTTGGAGGGGAAATCATCTATAACCCATGGTCGATCATGCAATGTTTAGCTCACGCGGGAAGTCTTGATACTTACTGGGTTGATAGTGGTGGCTTATCGCTAGTGGATAAAGCCTTCATTGACGATGATATACAAGAAGATCTGCAAAGCCTATTAGAAGGGAAAGGCATAGTTAAGAAACTATATAAACAAGTTTCTTTAGGAGAGATCGAAGATAATCCCAACATCTTTT
Source organism: Candidatus Tisiphia endosymbiont of Hybos culiciformis (assembly GCF_964030975.1). Lineage (NCBI taxonomy): Bacteria > Pseudomonadati > Pseudomonadota > Alphaproteobacteria > Rickettsiales > Rickettsiaceae > Candidatus Tisiphia > Candidatus Tisiphia endosymbiont of Hybos culiciformis. The sequence continues at coordinate 1,470,809 of NZ_CAXIQH010000001.1, read as the reverse complement.
TCAGTCTATTGTTATTTGCCGGTTACTTGAGTCCGTTACTTACTGATGATAATGTGGAAAGTCCAAGATATCGTTTGACTATTCCTAATACAGAGGTAAGTAACATTTATGTAGAAAGGGTAATAAAATGGGTGACTAAAAGACTAAATATAAAAATTAATGAGTATGATAATTTTATCAAATTATTAATTACTCAGCAAATATCTCAATTTGGCGAGAAGTTGCAAGAATATTTATTAAAATCAACCAGCTATCATGATATGCTTGTGGAGAGAGATTACCATAATCTGATGGGCGGAATATTAGCGCCACTGACGGTGCAATATGTAATAGAATCGAATAGAGAGTCTGGATATGGCAGATGTGATCATATGTTAGTACCAATAGTTGGTCGTGGAGATAGTGCTATTATAGTTGAATATAAAATATGCAAAATCCCGGAAGAGTTAGAATCTGTAGCAAAAATAGGATTAAAGCAAATTATAAATAAACAATATGACGCTAAAATAAAAGAACATGTGCATATCAAGAAAATTACTAAGATTGCGATAGCTTTTTGTGGTAAGGAAGTGGCACTAGAATATCGAGTTGATGAGCTATAAGGAAATATACTGTCTATTATAATTTAGGAATTGCCTTAGCGGAACAAAGGCATAGTTTACATATTTAGGTTGAGTAGAAGTTAAAAATATTATATCAGTAGCAAGAATGTTTTGACAAGTACAACTATAAAATATGTTGGATAATGAGAAACTGTTATAATAAGAGAGTTTGTAATAGTATGGTAAGAAAATAAATTAAATTAAATGGTTTAATATGCAGAAGAAGAAAAAACCCCATAGCACTATCATACCTGCTACTAACCGGAATCGGCAGAGTAATAATTCAGAGGCAATTGATATGATGTTTGGCAATATGATGATGGATATAATGAGCGAAAGCCAGGACGATAGTGACGATGATATAGAGGTGGATATTGATCAAATGATGAGTATTTTACCAAATATTATGAGTTCTACTATTGATATGGCAAAGTTGGTTATTGAAAATAGGGTAAGAAATTCTGACAGAATGACGGACGATGATATTTATCAAATTCACCGTGATGCTTTTAAACATCTTAATAGTGTATTTACTGGAGATAATGATAGTTGATTATACTCTAGTTATCCATTACCAGAATCAACGAATTATTGGAAAGTTAAAATGAATAATTCTCAAATAAATACAGCCATTAAATTGCTGAAAGAGAAGGCTACGGTTGAATATATTGCCAAAGTTACCGGTCTAACAGTATTAGAGATTGAGAAGCTTAAATATTCTAGTGATTTAAATTAAGTAGATTATGCTTGATAGACCTATTTTAGAGTTAAAGAATTTAGCAACAGATTTGATAATAAAATCAATGGAATAGAATAGACAAGTATTAACTGCTACATCAGTATAAACTCATCATCATTAATTTTACTTTCTTGCTGTCTATTATGTTATAACATAATAGACAGCAAGAAAGTAAAATTAATGATGATCATTTCTCAAAGTGGAATTCAATAAATTGTCAAAGTAGTGTTCAGTGATATATATAGTAAAAGTTTAGATAAAGAAAAACTTGATGCAGCGTTAAGATTAATTAAAACCGGAATATCCCCCACTAATGTTGCAAAGCAATTACAAATCGGACGTTCTACGCTATATCATGAAGTAAAGTATGCTCAATAGCCTCACTTACTGAATGAAATAACATCTTTTGAATATCACTGAACACTACTTTGACAATTTATTGAACTCCCCTTTGAGTGCGCCACGAAGCGTAGATAGACTAGCTGTTGAAAGAACAGTCTTAGAAGTGTTGACCTAGCACACTAAGTATCGAGCCTTGGGCAGAAATTGGTAACAATTATGTTAAGCGTAGGTAGAGATATTACAGGCCGTAGTGATTGAGCCACGTAAAGGAGATTACGAGACCGCAGACTTTGTTCAAAGGAAGGAATGCAACATTATCTATACCGTAAATTAGGCAGGTATAGGTTTAGGTTTCCGAGGTCTAAGAGCATGGCATGTAATAAAAGTTTATCTAGGAACGTGGGAGGTCCTATATTTTCTTCCATTTTTTTTGGAAGTATCAGCCGACAAGAATAAAACCCAAGGGAGCTGAGAGGGAATATAGGAAGTCGGATGGATCATAGTAGCGATGAAGCAGAGGAAAGTCTGTGGAGCGAAGTATCCTGGGTAGAATCGATCTTTTTAGGGAAATGTTATGATAACAACAGAGTATCAAATAAATACAGAAACGAAACTAAAAAGAATAGCATGGTTATCTTCACAGGATAAAGACAAGAAATTTAACAATCTCATGCATTTATTTAATGAAGAAGCACTTACCAAATGTTACCAAGAGCTTGATGCGAAGAAAGCAGTTGGAACAGATGGTATGGACAAATCAAACTATAGCTTAAACCTTACAGAGAATATCAGAGAATTGGCTAGTAAGCTAAAGAATATGGTATATAAACCAGGGAATATACTAGTACTACAGTCGTAGTTTACAAATAAAATAAAATGTATTAGAATGTATGGCATAGTTGAAGGAGGAGATGAGATAAGGAATGGATAACATCAAGATATGGCAAGAACTGGAAGGAATGATAGAAGAAGGTCAGAGTGGTTTAAGAGTAGGATGTAATGATTATAGAACTTTTAATAATATGTCACTGTATGTCAAAGCATTAATGAGTTCTGTTGAGAGGAAGAATAGCTGGCAATTAGCGGAAATGGTAGGAGCTAAGACACCATACAATTTTCAGTATCTTTTATGTTATGCAGCTATTGACGTTGTGGCATTAAAAAAAGCATTGATTAAAATAACTATAGAAAATCTTGGGACGCAAGGATATTTAACTTTTGATGACACTGGATTTTTAAAAAAAGGGGATCAATCTTCGGGAGTTCAGCGTCAGTATACTGGGACAGCGGGTCGAGTAGAGAACTGTCAAATTGGTACATTTATGGGGTATAAAACACAGAAGGGTCATAATCTGTTGGATGGTAAATTATATTTACCTGAATCTTGGCTCAATGATCCGCAACGATGCCGTAAAGCCGGGATTCCAGAAGGGTTGAAGTTTGAGAAGAAGGCTCTGCAAGCCGCTGGGATGTATAAAAGTTTTAAAGAGCAAGGTTATGAGTGTTCATGGGTTACAGCTGATGAGGCTTATGGAAAAGATCCGGACTTTGTGAAGGTTTTGGAGGAATATAACCAACCATATATTTTGGCGGTTCCGAAGGATTATTCTATTAGATGCGGCGATCTTAAACAACGTTTTGAAGCATTAAAATGTGCTGAATCTGCAGATGTTAATTTGTGGGAAATGCATAGTGCAGGGAAAGGAAGCAAAGGAGAACGTGTATATGAGTGGTTGCTGATTAAACGTAATGAGATTAATAGTTTCAGTGAATTTGAAAAGTTTTTATTGATTAGACGTTCTATGAGTACAGGAGAACTGGCATTTTATAGTGTTATGGCACCTAAGAATAGGTCATTACAGGAACTAGCGATGGCTGCTGGTTCGAGATGGTCAATTGAGGAGTGTTTTGAAATGGCAAAAGGAGAAACTGGATTGGATCAGTATGAAGTGCGGAGTTATCGTGGATGGGAGAGGCATACTACATTTTCGATGTGGGCATTGATGATTTTGGTTAATTTAAAAAACAAAGTTAGCGATCCAGCCAATCTTGCTAATAAGTTGTTAGAAAACAATAAGAAACCAGAAATATTAGTAGCAGATTTAGATAAGGAACAAGCATCAGAGCTGGTTTTAGCAAGCGGTGCTATAACAACACAAGAGTTATCTGCAGGTCAAGAGCAATTGGATTCAATGCACGAATATAAAAAAAAACAGAAGATTTTATCAGCCTTACGGTTCAAGAAATTAGACGTTTTGTAAAGTTGATTTTTTCAAGCTTATTTACGACAACAAAGGAAGCATTCTTAAGCCTATCCTTATGGCGAAGACGACACCAAGCCAGAGCAAAAGATTGTCACTTTAAAGATAAAGAAAGAACCCGTACACTGTATGCACAAAGTTTACGACTGTAGTACTAGAGGTAAAGATACCAAAGGAAGGAAGCCCGGGTAAATATAGGACTTTAGGGATTAGCAATTTCGAAGATAAGCTCTGCCAAAAGATGATGAAGAAAGTACTTGAGAACATCTATGAGCCATTATTCCTTAAATGTTCCTACGGTTTCAGGGCAGGAATTGGATGTCATGATGCAGTAAGAGAGCTTTCAAAACATCTTTATGAAAAGGAGGTTGAGAGCATAATAGACTTAGACTTAGCAAACTTTTTTGGTACAGTGGACAGGAAGATATTGATCGAAATATTACAGGAGAAAGTCCAGGATATGAGGCTAATTAGGTATTTAATCCGTATGTTTAAGGCGGGAGTATTATCTGATGGAGAGTTAACTATCCAGGAAGAAGGGGTAATTGCAGGAAGTATTGTAAGCCCCGTACTTGCGAATATATTTGCTCATTATGTACTAGATGAATGGATTAAAAAAGTAGTTACCCAGCATTGCAGGGGAGAGGTAGAGTTATTTCGCTACTGTGATGATGCGGTGATATGCTGTAGATATGAAGAGGATGCAAAGAAGATTAAAGCAGTTCTTGCAAAACGACTCGAAAAGTATAAACTTAAACTTAATGAAGAAAAGACCAGAGTGGTCAGATTTTCAAAGAGTCAGCTGTTTCGAGGTATAAAACAGGAGGTCTTTGATTTTCTAGGATTTACCTTTTATCTGGGAAGGTCTAGGAATGGTAGAATAATACCTAAAGTAAAGAGTAGTGGAAAAAGAATAAGAGCCAAGTTAAAGAAAGTTAATGACTGGGGTAAAGGCATTAGAAACAAATGCAAACTACCTATCATATGGGCAACATTCTGCAGCAAGCTTAGAGGACATATCCAATATTATGGAGTGTCGCACAATTGCAATGCAGTAGATAGTTTCATATGGAAGGCGGTTAAAATAATGTTCAAATGGCTAAACAGACGCAGTCAAAAGAAATCACTTAACTGGGAACAATTTAAACTTTTCATTATACGCCACCCTTTGCCAAAGGTAAAAGTATATCATGTCATGTTAAGTGTACATACTGTGTAAATGATGATATCTTGAGCCCATTGCCTTAATAGGGCACGATGCGGATCTAACGAGGGGCGTAATAGGTGACTATTACGTCTAGGCTCTGTCCAGAAAAGTGTGTAAATTTCGAGATAGGTTATATATAAAAATATAACAAAAAAGGAAATTACATGAATAAAAAAACAAATGAATCAATAAAGCAAGCAGTAGATTTATTAATAGATAATGATACAGATGTAAGCACAATACTGAAAGAAGGAGGATTATTAAAAGAATTGACCAAACGCTTGATAGAGAAGGCATTGCAGTCAGAATTGAATAATCATCTAGGCTATGATAAATACAGTCGTGTAGATAATGATAATGCTCGTAATGGTATAACTAGCAAAAAACTGATCTCCGAACATGGAGCGGTTGAGATAGAAGTACCAAGAGATAGGCGTAGTACCTTTGAACCAGCAATACTACCGAAAAGACAAAAACGTTTTGATGGTTTTGATGATAAAGTCTTATCATTATATGCTAAAGGTATGAGTGTATCTGATATTAAGGTTCAATTACAAGAGTTGTATAGTGTTGAAATAAGTGAGAGTTTAATCAGTCAGATCACCGATGATGTAATGGATGATGTAAAAGCTTGGCAGAGTAGACCGTTAGAAGAGATATATCCGATAGTATTTTTTGATTGTTTAGTAGTAAAAGTTAGGCAAGACAAAAGGATAATTAACAAGGCAATATATGTTGCATTAGGGATTGATTTATCTGGTAGAAAAGATATATTGGGATTATGGATCAGTGAAAATGAAGGGGCAAAATTTTGGCTTGGTAATTTTACTGAAATGAAAAATAGAGGATTAAAGGATATACTGATTGCCTGTAGTGATAATCTTACTGGTATGTCTGAGGCGATAGAAGCAGTTTATCCAAAAACAGAACATCAATTATGTATTGTACATCAGATTAGAAATAGTTTAAAATACGTATCATATAAAGATAGGAAGCAGGTGGCTAGCGATTTAAAGCCGATATATACTGCAGCAACGGAAGAACAAGCACATTTAGCTTTAGTATATTTTGAAGAAAAATGGAATAAACAATATCCACAAATTGCCAAATCATGGTATAATCATTGGGATAATTTAATGATTTTTCTAGGATATCCAGAGGCAATTAGAAAGGTAATTTATACCACTAATTCAGTTGAATCTGTTAATAGTCAATTGCGTAAAGTAACAAATAATAAGCGTGTTTTCCCTAGTGATAGTGCTGTTTTTAAAAGCTTATATTTGACAATTGACTATATGACCAAAAAATGGACTATGCCTATTCCCAACTGGAATGAAGCTATGGCTCATTTGATGATCAAATTTGAAGATAGGCTTAACAAAATTTAATGACCTATTTTGGAAATTTACACACTTTTCTGGACAGAGCCTTCTTGTATGGGCGGGAGCCTATAATATTTCAAGGCTTTTTAGATAGTCTCCCCGTCAAAAGTCTAGAAGGATAATATATAATATGGTTAGCGGGTAAAAATATCTAGATAATCCATAAGAAAATGCTATAATATTGGCAGAAACCTTATGGATTGTATGAATTATGCCGATAGAAGATATAATAAAATCCCAAAAACAAGGACAGCTTTTTGGTTATAAATTGACCGAAGAATTAAACCCTAATAACAAGTTATATAAATTAAGATCGTTAATAAATTGGACTGTTTTAGAGGAATGGTTATTGACAAATGTTAATATCAAGAAATTTGGTAGGAATCGCAGATGTCACAGGTTATTACTTGGAGTAACTATGCTGCAAGCGATGTATAACCTGTCAGATGCTGCAGCTGAAGAAGAGCTGAGAGAGAACGTATATTGGCAATATTTTTGTGGTTGGGAATATTTGCAGAAAGATGCTGAGATATCAGAAGCTAGTATACGAAGGTTTCGTGCTATATTAGGGGAAGAAGGATATAATGAGATATTAAAAGAATTAACAAGAATTGGTTGCAAAGTCGGAGTGCTTAAAAAAAAAGACTTAGCATCGATAATCGTTGATACTACAGTACAAATTAAGAATATTAAGTATCCTCATGATGTGTATTTGATGGATAAGGCAAGAATAGAGCTAGTAAAGTTATGTCATACTTTAGGCATTAAGTTACATGAGACATATGCCAAGCAATATAAAAAAGACATAGTAAAATTATGGAAATATAAGGATAATAGTAAAGCCAAAAAACGTAAGAAGGTAATGCAACATTTAAAGATATTGCTGGGTCGTTTAATAAGAATATGTCAGCGAGAAATAGCAAAAACAAAGTTAAGTTTGTCATTAAAGCAGCAAGAAATACTAAATAAGATTAAAAAGATTCAGGCACAATCTATACTGAGTAAAGCAGAGAAAGAGCGATATAAGGAGGATAATAAAGTATTATATAGTTTTCACGCACCGGAGGTAGAGTGCATAGGTAAAGGGAAATTAAACAAACCCTATGAGTTTGGTAACAAGGTTTCGATAGCAGTAAGTGGTCGAGGTAATTTTGTATTAGCGGCCAAATCATTTCATGGCAATCCATATGATGGTCATACATTATCGCAGACTGTAGAGGTTGTAAAGAAATTAACAGGAGTGGGAATAGCCAGGACATTTGTTGATTTAGGCTATAAGGGGAATAATTTTAAAGAAAAAGACAAGGTGTATAGCCCATATTGCAAGAAGAAGCTATCCTCAGATGATAAGGCAATGATCAAGAGAAGAAGTGCTATAGAGCCGATAATAGGACACCTTAAGCATTATGGTAGAGTTGGCAGAAATTACTTAAAAGGAGTAATAGGAGATATAATAAATCCGTTAATTTCCGCTGTAGGATTGAACTTACGGTGTATTGCTAATCACCTGCTCAAAACAAATTTTTCTACATAAAAATTAGCAAATAAAGAAAATTAATCAAACGATTACAAAATCGTTAACAAAACGTCATGCAAAAATTTTCTAAAAATCATCTTTTTATATCAAAAAATTACATCAGAACAATTAAACTCTAAAATTTTATACAAAAATTTTTTGCTAAGGTGCTAATTTTTGAATTTTTTGCACTTTTGACGGGGAGACTAGTTAGTAACGGTAAAATTATTGTTAACTAAAGCTAATTTTAGCACTTCATCTATAGTTGATACCGATAAAATTTCTAGGCTCTTCTTTATATTCGGTGGAATATCTTCTAAGTCCTTAACGTTATCTTTAGGTATTATCACCGTTTGTATACCACCTCGGCTAGCAGCTAATAATTTTTCTTTTAGCCCCCCAATTGGTAATACTGTACCCCTTAGGGTGATTTCTCCAGTCATTGCCACAGTTCTGTTTACCGGTATTTTGGTCATAAGTGAAACAATAGTGGTAAATATTGCACATCCAGCAGATGGCCCATCTTTTGGAATTGCTCCAGCCGGTACATGCAAATGGATATCAATATCTTTATAATCTTCATATTTCAATCCAAAACTATTAGCTCTAGAACGAAAACAACTATAGGCTGCTTGAGCGGATTCTTTCATTACATCCCCAAGTTTGCCAGTAGTTTTAATATCTCCCTTGCCAGGGAATGACAAGGCTTCAATGGTCAATAATTCTCCGCCAACTTCTGTATAAGCAAGTCCCGTAGTACTGCCTATTTGGTCTTCTTTCTCAGCTAAACCAAAATTATATTTCCTAATTCCTAAATATTCTTCAAGATTAGCAGATGATATTGCTATGCTTTTTATTTTTTTGTTACTCAAAATTCTTTGCAATACTTTTCTCGTAACAGAACCAATTTCTCTTTCAAGTGATCTTACCCCTGATTCTTTGGTATAATATCTGATTAACTCTAAAATTGCTTCATCATCAATAGTTAGCTCATTTTTCTTTATTTTATGCATTTCCAATTGCTTTGGTATTAAATAGTTTTTAGCAATTTGTAATTTTTCTTCTTCAACATAACCAGAAATATTAATGATCTCCATACGATCAAGTAGAGCCCTGGGCAGATTGTAAGAATTAGCTGTTGCAATAAACATTACCTCTGATAAATCATATTCTACTTCTAAATAATGATCAACGAAATTACTGTTTTGTTCAGGGTCTAAGACTTCAAGTAAAGCAGAAGCTGGATCACCTCGAAAATCAGAACCCATTTTATCAATTTCATCTAATAACATAACTGGGTTATTAGTTTTAACTTTTTTAATTAAGTTTATGATTTTTCCTGGCATAGAACCAAGATATGTTTTCCTATGCCCTCTAATTTCTGATTCATCTCTAATACCGCCAAGAGCAAATTTAGTATATTTTCTACCCATTGCTTCAGCAATGGATTTGACCAATGAGGTTTTCCCAACTCCTGGTGGACCGATTAAACATAGTATAGGTCCTTTAATTTTTTTAGAACGTTGTAACACTGCTAAATATTCAATAACACGCTCTTTAACTTTCTCAAGACCAAAGTGATCACGATCCAAAATTTCTTTAGTTTTATTTATATCAGTTTTACTATTATCAAATTTTCCCCATGGCATAGCTAATAATGTGTCAAGATAATTACGGACAACTGATGATTCACCTGACATTTGATTCATAAGCTTTAGCTTTTTCAGTTCTGCCTCGGCCTTTTCTTTTGCTTCTTTCGAAAGTTTTAAGGTTTTAATCTTTTTTTCTATATCAGAGAAATCAGATTTATCATGCTCTAGTTCTTTTTGTATGGCTTTCATTTGTTCATGCAAGTAATAATCACGCTGAGTTTTTTCAATTTGTTTTTTCACTCGCAATTGCAAAGCTTGCTCTGCATCCATTTGAGCCATATTAGATGTTAATGTATCTATTATAGTTTTAATTCGTGATTGAGGGTTTGTTTCTTCTAACAAAGTTTGTTTTATTAGTAATGGTGCAGTCAAGTAAGAAGCTAGTACATTAGTAACATAACTAAAATCTGTTGGATTTTTTGCTATTTCACCAGCTATCGTTTCTATTATTTCTGGATTAATTTTTTTATGAGTCTTAGTATATTTTGTAAATAACTCAATAACGTTTGATGTGGAAACTTTTAAAGCTTCTACATCAATTACCTCTTCATCATGCAGTATACTATATTCAGCTTCAAATATTTCTTTATTAGTTATGTTATGCAGGGTCACCTTAGCGATTGCCTCAACTAGAATTTTGGCATTATTCTGTAATCTTACTGTTTGTATAATTTTAGCAATCACCCCTGTGGAATGTAGATCTTGAATATCTGGAGTGTCTTGATCTTGTTGTTTTTGTAATACCAATAATATATATCTATTACTATCTATAATTTTAGTATTAAATAAGGCTTTTATAGACTTAGCCCTACCGACAAATATAGGAGCAACCATACCGGGAAATATCACCATGTCTTTTAATGCGAGTAGGGGTAATTTTTCTTTATTTGTCATATTAAAAACCTTGAGAAATTTATATACTAAATAGGATGGTAGCTATATAATATCGTCTCACTATGATTTCAAGCTACATTTAGTTTATATATGCATTCATCGCTTCAATCTTCTAATATAATATCAATAGCAAGTAATAGGGTAAAACAATATCTTCGTTTGACTCCAATAGTTCAGTCTGAAATTTTAAATGAAATGCTTGGGCATAAAATTTTTTTTAAAGTAGACTCATTACAAGAAACTGGAGCATTTAAGGTTAGAGGGGTATTAAACCATTTATTAGAGTTGCAAGAACAAGAGTGTTTACCAGATAAAGTTGTTGCATATAGTACAGGTAATCATGGAATTGGTCTCGCTTGGGTAGCAAAAACCCTTAACCTTAATGCCAGAATTTATTTACCAGAAAATACTTCTCCAATTAAACAACAAACAGCAAAATATTACGGAGCAGAGGTTATATTGACTGACACTAGACAAGTGGCAGAAGATAAAGCAAAAGGTGATATAGAAAATGGTTTCTACTATTTGCATCCTTCCGATAGTGATTCGAGTATAGCTGGTGCTGGTACGATGTGTTATGAAGCATTACAGCAGCTAGGATTTAGTCCAGATGCCGTTTTTGCTTCTTGTGGAGGTGGGGGATTGCTTTCTGGATCATATTTAGCAAAAGAATTACTATCTCCATCCAGCTTGCTGATAGGTTCAGAACCACTTAATGCCAATGATGCTTTCTTATCGATTAAGCAAGGTTCAATATATAGGTTTGTTGATTCACCAAATACTGTAGCAGATGGTTTACGTACTTTAGCAGTTTCACCACGTACCTTTAATTATCTAAATAAACTTGATGATTTCTTTCTTGCTGATGAACATTTTATATATTATTGGACAGCTTGGTTGATTCATTTGTTACGAATTACCTGTGAACCATCATGTGCTTTAAATATGGTTGGGGTAGTCAATTGGTTAAAGAAACAATCAAAACCTAAGCGAGTTTTAGTACTTATATCAGGTGGGAACATTGACCCTATTATTTATCAGGAACTTTGGAAGGGAAAATATCTTTCTAATTTGCCCAAGTCTTAGTTGAAATAAAATCATCGCTCAAGATGCCGTTCTGAAAAATTACTTCTCTGCAATTTCTTCTGGTGGACAAGGTTACTCTCTTTTTGTAATAAATCTGGCATAGATTTACTTTTTCGTAATTGTTCTATAACCGCAGGTGTTACGATCTCCTCAGCAGACTTCTTGGCAGCACTCATAGCTTTGCTTAATGAACTATCACTTTTGACCTCAGGCTGTTCATAAAAAGGGTCATGTGCTCTACCCAAATCTCTTAAAAAGCTTAGCGTGCCTTTTGCCACTGATACCAGTCTATTACTACTTTTTTTCTTTTCTTTAGTTTCAGTTTCTTGCTCATTAGATTTTTCACTAGGCTTTTCATTAGATTTCTCTTCAAGCTTATTTACTGTTGCATGAAGCATATCTCGTTTTTGTTCATCGGTTAATTTTCTATACTTTTTGTCAAGCCTTATTTCAGATAAAGCTTCTTGATATATATCAAATTTATTTTGTTTTTGTTCATCAGTTAACTTGAAATAATCTTTATCTCGTATCAACTCAGTTAAAGTAGCAGTTTGAATATGTTGTTTTTGGGCAATCTCACGCAATTCTTGTAAATTATGATAATCTGCAACGTCACTCTTACAGAGTTCACCATTAATATTAATTTTAAATGCTGTAACAAGATCAGCTGATTGTTTTTCATTTAAACCTGAGCTAATCAAAGACATCGCTGAAGCTGTACCATATTTAACTGCTGCAGCAATCTTAACGGGATTACCACTGCTAGCTGCAACTATATTAGATGCTAAATTAGCTGCATCCTTAATATTATCCATGAAAAATTTGCTTGTACTAAATGCCAGCTCTGCTTTGGAAGATACGTAATGATAATGTTTATTTTCTTCATCTGGGCTGCATGTTGGGACATATAATTTCTTTTCCAACAATTGGGCTAATTTTGGATCCAGTGTTAATAAATATTGTTGTTTGCTTATATCTCCTCGATTTTGCATCAATAGATCATTTTCTTGGGCAAGTTTACGAAGATTTCTTATTTTGATAGTTTCAGCTATCATTCCGCCAGCTACCCCAACTAAGGTTACTGCAGCCATGGCTAAGGCCGTAGGGGGTGAGATTCCAGCTAATACTACTATTGCAAGTGTAGTCGTAATAGCTCGGCTTACAGCACTACCAAGTGCAATCTTGGCTAATCTTGTATTTAACAGCCAATCTATAGCCTTGAAAGCCTTGGTATTTTTTGTCCAGTCCCAAGCAGATGTAGCTTTATCAATTATGTAAGAAAAAGCTCTTTTTATTCTTGGTTCTTTCTTTATTTCTTTACTTTCTTGTTCTAAAGATTTTAGGAATTCATTTGAAATTCTAATTTCATTTGTTTTAACTGATTTTAATTTCTCACTTTTCTCTTGCTCAATTATTGACAAATCATCCTTACTTCTTACCGGTTTTACAGAAGAAGTAGCTTCTAGCTTATTTATACGTCCAAGCTCCATATCGTCAAGACTTTGGCTTTTTCCAACTTTTGCTCTTCTTTCCTTTGGTTGGATTGTCTGATTATCTAAAGAATTACTTAGAGTTTCATCTAGAGGAGATAGTTTTAATTCATCCGGCTTTTCTTTATCACTAGGATCGTCAATTGTAGTACTATCCATCTGAGAACTTTTAAGGTTCTCAAACGACGTAGATTCTTTGTCATCATATATCATAATATACCGTCCCATAAATATAACATAAAGTTAAAGAATGATTCTATAATAAATAGACTTATTCAGCAATAATTAGCTACATATTATTCTAATAGCAATTCTACCACAAGCCTAGTACTTTCCACCACATACCACCTATAAAAATCCATATAGTGCTATATACTAGACTCATAACAAAACCAAGGTACCACCATGTTCTAACCTTCATATATCCTGTTCCAAAATATATTGGGGCACTACTAAGCCCATAATGAGTAAGACCCGAAGACAATATTGACAAAAAACTAAGTAGCAATGCAGATAATAAACCAGGCATTTTAGCATGCATAAATAACGCTAGAAAAGTAGGAAAAAGTATAACAATATGAGTTGTAGTACTAGCAAAAAAGTAATGTATATAAAAATATATTACAGAAAGTATAATTATACCAATCATTGGAGAAAAGAAACATAATAAATTATCTCTAAGTTTATCACTAATCCACGATATTAAACCAAAATCAGACAAGAAACCTGAAATCATAACTAAAGTGCCATACCAAATAAAAGTATGCCATGCACTTTTATCTGCAAGATTATCTTCAAACTTAATTACTTTGCATAATAATAAAATGCATATGCCCAGTAATGCGACTGTAGTAGCTGATAATCCCCATTTGCTACCAACCATCCATAAAAAAATTAGAAGGATAAAAGTTAATAGCATAATAATTTCTTGAAATGATATATTACCCATTTTTTGCAATTTTTCCTTGGCTATTTGCATAGCAGATGGATCGTACTTAATTGAGGGTGGATATAAATAATAAATAATAATAGGCATTACTATAAGAGAAATTATGCCTGGTATAATAGCTGCTGTTGCCCAATCATTCCATGAAATTATAATGCCAACATCAGCTGCGAATTTAACAGCCAAAGGATTAGCAGCCATAGAGGTAATAAACATAGTGCTAGTTATTACGTTTGATTGGAAGATTACTTTCATAAGAAACCCACCATTATGCCCAGATGCTCCATGATGTGTTTCATCAGAGACCTTACAGAGTGATTGAGCAATAGGAAAAGTTATTCCTCCTCCCCTAGCACATACGCTAGGAATGAAAGGGGCAAGTATGAAATCAACAATTACAAGAGCATATGCAAGACCAAGAGTGCTTTGTCCGACAAATAGAATGATGTAATAAGCTAGTCTCTCCCCAAATCCTGTGCTTATAAAACCATGAGCCATAAAGAAAGCAAACAACACTAGCCATATGATGCTATGACTAAACCCGGATAGAGCTTGTTCTAAGGAAAGGGTTTGCGTCAGAACACAACAGGCTAGGCTAAGTAAAGCGATAGCACCCATGGGTAAGGGATTAAGAACTATAGCCGTAATAGTGGTAATAAATATAATAGAAAGATGCCATGACTTAACATTTAGTCCTTCAGGAGGTGGTATATACCATATTACACAAGCCAAAATAACAAGAATTAGAATAGGTAATCTTTTGTTCCAATTAAGCATAATTTAGGTATGATAAATTTGTTGCAGGATCAAATAATTATTGTACTCTTCAATTTAAATAATGAACCTTGTCTATTCTTGCAAGAATAATTGCGTAATATGATTAATTGTCAAGAATAAAAAATATTTGACAAGACTTTAGTCAGTGTTAGCTATATGTATGTGGTCGGTTTCATTTCTCCTAAGAATCCCGAAGGCTTTTTTGATTTATGCAGGAAGTCTAATCAATAGGAGATAGGTTTCCTTGTATCAATTGATAATGCGTGTAACCCACTAGCTAACTCATCTGCTAAAAGATTGTTAATCATTTTATGTTGTTCTAGCAAGCTTTTTCCTATAAAAGCTGCTGAAAAAATTTTAATCCTAAAATGGCTCTCAGTAGTTCCACCAGTATGGTTGGCATGTTTAGAGCTTTCATCAATTATTTCACAATAATGTGGTTTTAACACATCTAATTTGCTTTTTATTCTATTTATTTTGCTCATATATTTTATAATATAAAACTTTTGCTTGTATCATTCTACTAGGATTTTAGTATTTAGTAAATTTATATTAGTTGAGTTATGGTAAAATTAGATACAAAAATTAGAAATTTACAATTTGAGCTTGATAAAATAGAGCGTGGATATTGCATCTCTTTTAAGTTATTAAATTATGACGAATTGAATGCTATGATGGTAGGAAACATTCACATAATTGACAAACTTAATAAAATTGTTTCTGAAGTTTGCGATGAATTAATTACTGATTCTGTTATATCAGTTTATCAATACATCGAATGTGATCGAATATTATTAATTTTACCTATATCAGACCCAAATCTAGTCAAGCAAATTGCACTAAAAATACATTTATTATCCCAACTTTATGTTGACGATCTGCTACCTACAGCTTATATGAATTGTGGTATTGCTAGCATAGAATTTCCCAAATTTAGCAATAAAGCCGAAGAAATTTATAATGTATTAAATTGGTTAGTTTCTTATCAAGGTGACCAAAATTATTATCGCGAGTATGACTATAAATATTATAATGTAGAATGTATTAAAGAGTCTAATAGACAGCTTAATATCTTAAGAAAAGCTCTTTCAAACAAAACAATGGTTTTTGCTTATCAGCCAGTTGTTGACCGTAAAACAATGAAAGCTCATTACTATGAATGTTTATTAAGGGTTCCTGATACAAATAACCACCTGTGTTCTGTAGGAGCAATAATCCCAGAGGCTGAAAAGAAAGGTTTAATTTTTATAGTAGATCAAGTAGTGCTAGAAATGGCAATCAAAGAATTAGATGCTAACCCAGACTTAATGCTGGCAGTTAATATCTCAAATATTGGTACATTAGATGCCCCTCTATTGGTAATAGCAGAGAAATTATTACAAACATATAATGTCTCAGGAAGATTAATTATCGAAATCACTGAAACTAGCCTTAATCAGCATTATCAACAAATAACGTACTTTATGCACAGATTAAGAAAATATGGTTGTAAATTTGCTTTAGATGATTTTGGCTCTGGGTTTACTTCATTTAAACAATTACAAAATCTGCCAATAGATATTATTAAAATTGATGGTAGCTACGTACGTAACATCACTAGTGATTTGCAAAGCCAAGACTTTATTAAAAGATTAATTAACCTCTCTGAGGATTTAGGTATTCAAACTGTAGCAGAATTTGTTGAGAATGGTAAGATTGCCAAATTTTTAATCGATCTAAAAATCGATGCTATGCAAGGCAATTTCTTCTCACCTGCTTCGGTTAATAGAATAAAATAATCAGATATAATAGACTTCCTGCATAAGTCAAAAAAGCCCTCGGGATTTTTAGGAGAAGCGAAGCCGAGTACCGCAGCGTACATAGACGTACGTGAGAAGCGGAGGCAAGTTTCGACGACAAAATCACCAACTAGATTGATTTATGCAGGAAGTCTAATATTTTTTACAATATTTCTCTAATAATGCTTAGTGCACAGTATAATTGTTGTATACTCAAATCATTAGAGCTTGACCTTTGGTTAAAAACTGATTATGCAAGAGATTAACAACTAAATTATTATACACCATGTTTCTATTAGAGCTAAAAAAAATAAATGGCACTCTTGACACTATGCATTTTATAGGAATAGGGGGGATAGGTATGAGCGGCATTGCCGAAATACTACATAATCTCGGATATAAAGTGCAAGGTTCTGACGTAGCAGAAAATTATAATACCAAAAGACTAGAAAATAATGGTATTAAGGTTTTCCTTGGTCATCATGCTCAAAATATCACTGATGTTTCATATGTAGTGGTCTCGTCGGCGATCAATAAAGATAACCCTGAAGTTCAGGAAGCCTTACGCAGAAAGATACCAATAATTAGGCGAGCTGAAATGCTTGCTGAATTAATGAGGCTAAAATGTTCCGTAGCAATTTCCGGTTCACATGGCAAGACTACTACCACATCACTCGTTGCCTGTTTATTTGAAGCGGCTGGGCTTTGCCCAACGTTAATTAATGGTGGTATTATTAATAATAGATCTACCAATGCCTATCTTGGGTCTGGCGATTATCTAATAGCCGAAGCTGATGAGTCTGACGCAACTTTCATTCATATACCAGCAACCATTGCGGTAATAACTAATATCGATCCTGAACATCTAGATTTTTACCATGATTTTGATAGTTTAATTAAGGCTTTTAGGAGTTTTGTAACTAATCTACCATTTTATGGTTTTGCAGTTGCTTGTATTGATCATCAAGTTGTTAGAAAACTAGTAAATGACATAGTTGAGCGTAGAATCATAACTTATGGAATAGACTCGGATGATGCTAACATACAAGCATTTAATTTAAATTTTGATGTTGGATCGTCAACTTTTGATGTGCGAATTAGTTTACCTAATGTAAATGGCGTAACAACTATCGAGAGAATCACCTTACCTACCCCAGGAAGACATAACATCCTTAATGCTCTTGCTGCTATTGCGATAGCTGTGGAACTTGATTTTGGTATCAAAATTATTAAAAATGGATTTAATAGCTTTAAAGGGATAAAACGCCGATTCAGTAAAGTAGCAGAATATAACAACGCTACGATAATTGATGATTATGCTCACCATCCGGAGGAAGTAAAAGCTACACTTGCTACGGCAAGAAATATTGCTAATAAGCGAAATAGTAAGGTTATAGCAATCTTTCAACCACATAGATATTCAAGAGTTAAATATTTATTTGATGATTTCGTAACTTGTTTTTTTGACGCTGACCAGTTGTATATTACAGATATATATGCTGCCGGTGAACAGCCAATAGATGGTATAACAGGAAGAGACCTAGTAAATAAAATCAAAAATACTAAATCTCATGCAATGGTATCATTTATCGAGAATCACGAGGATATAGCTGGCATTATTGCCAAGGAGGCTATGCCAAATGATATAATAATTATGATGGGTGCTGGGAGTATTTCTGCTTGGGCAAATAATTTGCATCAGCAATTTACGCGAGAACGTCATTGCGAGGAGGCGTAAGCCGACGAAGCAATCCAGGAAAGTGAAAAAATGGATTGCCACGACCACTACGTGGTCTCGCAATGACGTGTATATAACCCAAAACGTCATTACGTGGTCTCGCAATGGCGAAAGTGCTTTTACCCACACGTCATTGCGAGGAGGCGTAAGCCGACGAAGCAATTGTAAGTTGTCATTCCCGCGAAGGCGGGAATCTAGAACCCTGCTTTCGCAGGGATGACACAAAAAAGATTGCTTCGTCGCTACTAAAGTAGCTCCTCGCAATGACGTACGTAAATTTGGCGTAATGTTAATCGGGTTAGCTTTAAGTAGGTATTTTATAATTATGGAATTACTTGGTGAATATAGAAATAATTACAATTTAAGTCATCTAACTTGGTTTAAAGTTGGTGGATCTGCGGAGATATTTTTTAAACCATCAGATTCATCAAGCTTAGCAGATTTTGTAGCACAAAATCAACAACAGAGACCAATAACTGTTTTAGGGGCTGGATCAAATATTATTATTAGAGATGGTGGTATAGAGGGAGTTGTAATAAAACTTGGTCAAAATTTTACTAATATAGAATTAATGCCGGATAATCAAATATCGGTAGGGAGCAGTTGCCTTAATTTTAATCTTGCTAAATTTTGTCAGATACATTCAATTACTGGCTTTGAGTTTCTAAGCGGTATACCAGGTACTATAGGTGGTGGAGTGGTAATGAACGCTGGTGCCTATAACTCGGAATTTAAAGATATTATCCTAGCAATTGAAGCAATAGACTCAAGAGGGAATTTTATCACCATCCCTAACGAGGAGATAGGTTTTAAATATCGTGGTAACAATTTACCACAAGATTTAATTATAACCAAGGCGATCTTTAAGACAGCTATAGGAGATAGTAATATGATCCTAGACAAAATGAATGAAATAAATAAAAATAGATTAGCAAGCCAACCGATTAAAGAACGTACTGGTGGTAGTACATTTGCTAATCCAGAAAATCATAAAGCATGGCAACTAATCGATCAAGCTGGTATGAGGGGATACAAAATTGGCGGAGCTTCTATCTCACAATTACATTGTAATTTTATGATAAACCACGGCAATGCCTCTGCTCGTGATTTAGAGGAGCTTGGTGATCTTGTTAAAAAAAAGGTATTTGAAAATAGTGGAATTAGTCTAAAATGGGAAATTAAAAGAATAGGGAAATATGCATAAATATCAAACAAGCTTTATTGCTAATTCTAAGGTTACAATATTGAGTGATAAAGGAAAAAAACACGTGGCAGTAGTAGGCGGCGGTATGTCGGCTGAGCGAGAAGTTTCTTTAGTATCATCTTCGGGAGTTAACCAAGCTTTGGTAGATAGTGGATATAAAGTTACTTTTATAGATATGGGAGTAGATATTGCTTCAGTATTGTTGCAGATAAAACCTGATATAGTTTATAATTGTTTACATGGTACTTATGGTGAAGATGGTTGTCTGCCTGGATTACTCAATATCCTAAGGATTCCTTATACTCATAGTGGAGTTCTTGCTTCTTCTTTAGCATTTAGTAAAATACATGCAAAAGCATGGTTTGTTGCCAATGATATTAAGACAGCCAAGAGTATTATCGTTAATAAATCTGATAATATCAAGAGTGATCCTATGCCAAGACCATATGTGATAAAACCTCTTACCCAAGGATCAAGTATAGGTGTTGAAGTAATCTTTGTTGAGGATGATTTTAACTTTGCTGATTATAATTTTCCTTATGGTGATCAGGTAATGATTGAAGAATATATTAAGGGGCGAGAAATGCAGGTAGCCGTTCTAAACGGTAAAGCTTTAGGGGTATTGGAAATAAAACTTCTGAAACGACGTTTTTATGATTATGAGACTAAATACACAGATGGATTTGCCGAGCATTTATGTCCAGCTCCATTACCACAAAATATATATGATAAGTTACTAGAAGAGTCGGAAAGAATATATCAAACTATCAATTGCAGAGGTGTAGTTAGAGCAGAGTTTATTTTTGATGAAAGCAAGAATGAATTTTTTACTCTAGAAGTTAATACTCATCCTGGTATGACTTCCTTATCGATTATACCAGAAATAGCTGCCTTACAGGGGATGGATTTCCGTACACTAGTTGAAAGAATTTTAGAAACAGCATGTATTGACACATGAAGAGGAATAAAGCGTCTAATAAGAAGAAAAAAGCCAATATACCTTTACGACGAAAGTTGGCAGTGCTGTATATTAGAGTGGTATTTTTTGTTAAAATTGCCCTGGTAATTTTGTTGTCTGCATTTTTCTTTACTAGCTATTTTGCTCCTGTAAGACAAGAAATGATCCAAAATATTTACGAATTCACTTCTGATATTGGCTTTAAACTTGAAAATGTTTTAATAGAAGGGCAATATAATACTAAGGAAGAAGATATATTGGCTACTTTAAATGCTGATAAGGGTACACCTATTCTTTCTTTAGATATGGGGGCAATAAAGAGTAATTTGGAACATAATCCTTGGATTAGAAATGTTGCAATTATCGAGAGAAGATTACCTAATACTATTTACATAAGATTAATTGAGAGAGTGCCTATTGCTATCTGGCAGTTTAATGGGAAAGTTTTCCTTATTGATGAAGAAGGGTATAAAATTACCAATGATATAGGTATGTTCTCTAATCTTCTACATGTTGTGGGATCGGATGCTAATATTTATACTAGCAAATTAATTCAAGATTTAGCCAGACACCCTGAATTAGCTAAAAAAGTCGTTTCTTCCGTACGTTACGGAGAAAGGCGCTGGGATTTAAATTTAGAGCAAGGTATAATTGTTAAAATGCCAAGTTTAGGATTTGACCATGCTTTAGATTACCTTGCAGGATTGGATATGAAAAATATATTATTTAATCAAAATTATAAAACTATAGATTTACGAGATTCTAGTAAGTCTTATATAGAAAAATATTAGAAATTATGAAAGCCTTATTGTCTAATTTCGTGACCCTTGACCTTGGCAGTAGTAAAATAGCTGGTATTGCAGCATATATCGACAAAAGAGAGGATGTAAAAATAGTAAGCCAGATTTTGCATCACTCGAAAGGTATTAAATCAGGAGTCATATTAGATTTAAAAGATGCAGAAAATAGCATAGTTGGAGCGATCTATGCATTAGAAAAAGATTGCGGTAAAAACATAAAAAAAATAACTATATCACTAACAGGCTATGGCACTAAGTCTTATTATGCAAATAGTAAAATAAAACTTTCTAATCAGCCAATTTCACAACAGGATATCAAAAAACTTATCAAAAAAGCCTTATTGGAATTTAGGATTAAAGATCAAGAAATTATTCATTATTTTCCTATAGAATTTACTCTTGATGATAATAATGCTATTGAAGATCCAATCGGGATGTTTGGTAGAGAATTAGGATGTGAATTACATATCATTACAGCCAGTTCTAATATGCTGATGAATATTACCAATTGTTTTACAAAATGTCATGTTGAAATAAATAATATTATACTAGCAATTTACGCGTCAGGAATTGCTTGTCTTTCAGAAGATGAAAAAAATCTTGGCTCTATTATAATCGATATGGGAGCAAGAACTACCTCTTTTGGTGTGTTTGTTTCAGGTAAATTGATATATACAAGCTACATAGATATAGGTAGTTTTCATATTACATCTGATATAGCAAAAGTATTTTCAGTAAGCCTAAACGTTGCAGAAAAACTCAAAATTCTACATGGTAATGCCATGCCATCTTCTCTTGACAAAGATAATATTATTAATTTAGAAGATTTCGAAATGGAAATTCCTGATAGTGGTAGACCGCCAATTACCTCAAAATATCTTGCACATGTCATTAGCCCAAGAGTAGAAGAAATATTATTGATGGTTCAAGCAGAGCATGATAGAGTTGTGGCAGGCAATATGGTCGCTTATCGCATTGTTATCACCGGAGGAGGGTCAATGCTCCGAGGAGTAAAAGAACTAGCAAGCAAAATTTTTGAGAAACAAGTACGAATTGGTAAACCAGAAATCTTACCAGGTTTTGCTGAGGATTATAATCCCCATATATACTCCGCTGCTGTAGGTATGGTAAAAAACCAATCTTTAAAAATACAAAAGAATAATTTTGATGTTACAGATACTAATGATGCTAGTTGGTTTAAAAAATTTCTAATTTGGCTAAAAGAAAATATCTGAAGATAATAAATATAGTGAAACCTATTGAATTAGGTGATATTATATGATAAAAATAGAGCTAACCTGGAAAGGTTTTGGATAGCCTTCCGTCATTGCGAGGAAGACCTAAGGTCGACGAAGCAATCCAAGAGCATGGATTGCCACGACCACTACGTGGTCTCGCAATGACGCCTGGGTTCTCAAGCACTTATTCGGATTAGCTATATAATAATAGCACCTAATTCAATATGTTTTACTATATATGGATATATATTTAGAGCAATTATAGCGTTCATTAAATTTATAAGGCAAATGTTATGACTAAACTTACTGAAATTATTAACGACTTGCGTGCAGGAGAAGATATTAAGGAAATATTCTTGTACAGAGAAAGAATAGGTAATGAGGAAGTTAAGTTACTAATACAAGCCTTAGAGAAGTATACCAATACTGTGATAGAGATAGATTTAAGCCACAACCATATAAGCAAAGAGGGAGCTGGGTTGATAGCATGCTTCTTAGAGAAAAACAGTTCTGTAATGCATATAGATTTGAGATGGAACAAGATAGACAATGATGGGGCTAGGTTGATATTACAAGCCTTACGGAAGAACAATACCGTGACAGAAATGGATTTGTTTGGTAATAAGAGTTTGTATGCTAACGGAATAGACTATAGCTTAATAGCAAGTATAGATAAAATATTAGAGAAAAATATACTACGAGCTAAAAAAGCATTATCTAAGAAGAGTGATCAAGGAATAGATTCGGTACAAGAAAAACTACCTGTTACTGATACAAACCAAGAAAAGAGTAAAAACATCTCTAAAGAAGTACAACAATTGAAAAAAGTTGGGCAAGAGCAGAAATCAGAACAACAAGAAGAGATGAATACAACACTTGCCCAAATAATAAATAAACAGACTATGCAGGATGATATTCTGAAACTTATTGTACAAAAATTAGATGTAGTAACAGGAGAAATCAAGCAGCTTAAGGAGCAGTCCTCAGGACAACAGAAGATAGAAAATAGCTCAGGGACAGAGAGTATAGGTGAACATTTGGAATTGTTGTTAGGTGTTGTAGATCAAGCAGATTAATATAGACCTCCTTCGAAACTTGCTTGTGTGCAAGGGTGTGAAGGAGACACTTCACCTTGAACCGCAGCGTACTCTAATGTACGTGAGGATTCGAGCATAGCAATTATCTTTTATCTAAATTTTCAAAAAAAATAAAAATATTTATCTAAATAACAAAACAACGTTTTTGTTGAATAAGTTTATGGCACACTTCAAGTAGTTTACGCATGCATGCAACTATAGCAACTTTCTTAGGTTTAAAAGGCTCTGTCCAGAAAAGTGTGTAAATTTCGAGATAGGTTATATATAAAAATATAACAAAAAAGGAAATTACATGAATAAAAAAACAAATGAATCAATAAAGCAAGCAGTAGATTTATTAATAGATAATGATACAGATGTAAGCACAATACTGAAAGAAGGAGGATTATTAAAAGAATTGACCAAACGCTTGATAGAGAAGGCATTGCAGTCAGAATTGAATAATCATCTAGGCTATGATAAATACAGTCGTGTAGATAATGATAATGCTCGTAATGGTATAACTAGCAAAAAACTGATCTCCGAACATGGAGCGGTTGAGATAGAAGTACCAAGAGATAGGCGTAGTACCTTTGAACCAGCAATACTACCGAAAAGACAAAAACGTTTTGATGGTTTTGATGATAAAGTCTTATCATTATATGCTAAAGGTATGAGTGTATCTGATATTAAGGTTCAATTACAAGAGTTGTATAGTGTTGAAATAAGTGAGAGTTTAATCAGTCAGATCACCGATGATGTAATGGATGATGTAAAAGCTTGGCAGAGTAGACCGTTAGAAGAGATATATCCGATAGTATTTTTTGATTGTTTAGTAGTAAAAGTTAGGCAAGACAAAAGGATAATTAACAAGGCAATATATGTTGCATTAGGGATTGATTTATCTGGTAGAAAAGATATATTGGGATTATGGATCAGTGAAAATGAAGGGGCAAAATTTTGGCTTGGTAATTTTACTGAAATGAAAAATAGAGGATTAAAGGATATACTGATTGCCTGTAGTGATAATCTTACTGGTATGTCTGAGGCGATAGAAGCAGTTTATCCAAAAACAGAACATCAATTATGTATTGTACATCAGATTAGAAATAGTTTAAAATACGTATCATATAAAGATAGGAAGCAGGTGGCTAGCGATTTAAAGCCGATATATACTGCAGCAACGGAAGAACAAGCACATTTAGCTTTAGTATATTTTGAAGAAAAATGGAATAAACAATATCCACAAATTGCCAAATCATGGTATAATCATTGGGATAATTTAATGATTTTTCTAGGATATCCAGAGGCAATTAGAAAGGTAATTTATACCACTAATTCAGTTGAATCTGTTAATAGTCAATTGCGTAAAGTAACAAATAATAAGCGTGTTTTCCCTAGTGATAGTGCTGTTTTTAAAAGCTTATATTTGACAATTGACTATATGACCAAAAAATGGACTATGCCTATTCCCAACTGGAATGAAGCTATGGCTCATTTGATGATCAAATTTGAAGATAGGCTTAACAAAATTTAATGACCTATTTTGGAAATTTACACACTTTTCTGGACAGAGCCGTTTAAAATTGTTAACAAGTCTATCATATAAAGTTTTTAAATATTGAAAACCATTTTTGCCAGTTAATACAGCCATATATAAAGCATCCCGTGGTATTTTCCTACCGCCTCTAATAAATCTTCGTCCTTGCTTATTACCACTATCACGGGCATAAGGAGCTATCCCCACAATTGCTGACAATTCGTTACTACTATAATTTTTATCCCCCAATTCAGGTACAAAACTAATTAGTTTTGTAGCCAAACATTTACCAATACCAGGTACAGTCTCTAATATTTTCACCTTCTCTTTTAACTCTTCTGACTCATCTATTACCTCACTTAATTTTTTATCAAGCTCAGCTATTTCATTCTGTAAAAATTTAATGAGCTTTTCTATACTCTCTTTATCAATACCATCAATACTATGATGTAGCCTCTTCTTTTCATTACTCAGTATTAGAACTAAATCTTCCCGCCTTTGCTGATACCTCTTCAAAGTCTCGGATTCAACTTGATATACATAATTTGCTGAAAGTTGCATTTTATCGCCATAATATGCTAATTTAAATGCATCCTTCTTATCAGTTTTACATAAATTCACCGATTTACTAAATGAATTAAAACTATATGTATTGACCCTATGTATCTGTTGTTTATTATTATACAATTTTTGGCAAATCTCAGCTTCATAACCTCCAGTAGGCTCACATACTATTAGC
Source organism: Candidatus Tisiphia endosymbiont of Hybos culiciformis (assembly GCF_964030975.1). Taxonomy (NCBI): domain Bacteria; kingdom Pseudomonadati; phylum Pseudomonadota; class Alphaproteobacteria; order Rickettsiales; family Rickettsiaceae; genus Candidatus Tisiphia; species Candidatus Tisiphia endosymbiont of Hybos culiciformis. The sequence goes on along the minus strand of NZ_CAXIQH010000001.1, from coordinate 1,444,844 downwards.
TTAATCTCGTCATTCTTTATTAGTGTTATCAGTTCTTCATGCCCTAACTTATCATTGGAAAAACGATTATATATCGGTTTATTGTTAGACTCATATAAACATATATCTAACCATTTTTTACTTACATCTAGACCTATTATTTTACTCATGATATAATCTCCTTCATCTTATTGTGCAAGGCTGCTGCTTCCAGCACCTTCTGCAATTTGTTCAAAGCAAACTTTGTAAGAGGGTACTTATTCTATGCTCGATTATCTCAATCAAGTACCCCACAAGTCACCCTCTTACAATTATTTATATCACATTCTCAAGATATAAGTACCCTACATTTTTTATTTTGTAGTGAAAGTGTAATTCGACATAATGTACCAATTTAAGGAAAAAAAACCGATCTCTAACCGTCATTGCGAGGAGCCACTTTAGGCGACGAGGCTCTGTCCAGAAAAGTGTGTAAATTTCCAAAATAGGTCATTAAATTTTGTTAAGCCTATCTTCAAATTTGATCATCAAATGAGCCATAGCTTCATTCCAGTTGGGAATAGGCATAGTCCATTTTTTGGTCATATAGTCAATTGTCAAATATAAGCTTTTAAAAACAGCACTATCACTAGGGAAAACACGCTTATTATTTGTTACTTTACGCAATTGACTATTAACAGATTCAACTGAATTAGTGGTATAAATTACCTTTCTAATTGCCTCTGGATATCCTAGAAAAATCATTAAATTATCCCAATGATTATACCATGATTTGGCAATTTGTGGATATTGTTTATTCCATTTTTCTTCAAAATATACTAAAGCTAAATGTGCTTGTTCTTCCGTTGCTGCAGTATATATCGGCTTTAAATCGCTAGCCACCTGCTTCCTATCTTTATATGATACGTATTTTAAACTATTTCTAATCTGATGTACAATACATAATTGATGTTCTGTTTTTGGATAAACTGCTTCTATCGCCTCAGACATACCAGTAAGATTATCACTACAGGCAATCAGTATATCCTTTAATCCTCTATTTTTCATTTCAGTAAAATTACCAAGCCAAAATTTTGCCCCTTCATTTTCACTGATCCATAATCCCAATATATCTTTTCTACCAGATAAATCAATCCCTAATGCAACATATATTGCCTTGTTAATTATCCTTTTGTCTTGCCTAACTTTTACTACTAAACAATCAAAAAATACTATCGGATATATCTCTTCTAACGGTCTACTCTGCCAAGCTTTTACATCATCCATTACATCATCGGTGATCTGACTGATTAAACTCTCACTTATTTCAACACTATACAACTCTTGTAATTGAACCTTAATATCAGATACACTCATACCTTTAGCATATAATGATAAGACTTTATCATCAAAACCATCAAAACGTTTTTGTCTTTTCGGTAGTATTGCTGGTTCAAAGGTACTACGCCTATCTCTTGGTACTTCTATCTCAACCGCTCCATGTTCGGAGATCAGTTTTTTGCTAGTTATACCATTACGAGCATTATCATTATCTACACGACTGTATTTATCATAGCCTAGATGATTATTCAATTCTGACTGCAATGCCTTCTCTATCAAGCGTTTGGTCAATTCTTTTAATAATCCTCCTTCTTTCAGTATTGTGCTTACATCTGTATCATTATCTATTAATAAATCTACTGCTTGCTTTATTGATTCATTTGTTTTTTTATTCATGTAATTTCCTTTTTTGTTATATTTTTATATATAACCTATCTCGAAATTTACACACTTTTCTGGACAGAGCCGGCGACGAAGCAATCCATAAAAGTAACCAAAAATGGATTGCTTCGTCGTGCTTACACACTCCTCGCAATGACGTTTATGCATTTCCCAAAACAGATTCTTATATCATTAGTTGCGACTTTTAAACTGCCCTGAGACCACGTGAGTGTAGTGACAATCCACATTCATTAGATTGCCAAAACTTAAACTCCTGTATCATCATTATCAGAAACACCTAATGCTTTTATTTCCTCTTCTGATAGGCTCATTGCTATCGAATCTAATTCTTGTGTACTAGTATTGCACTCAGGTTCTTTAGGAAGAGTAGATAAATAAGATGTTTCATCTATTTCAGTAATTTTTTCGTTTTTAAGATCATTATTCTGCAAGTGCGCAAAATCCTGATTTTTTAATAATTCTAAAATAAAATAATGGGACTCAGGTTCAAGTTGAAACATTAATTTCCAAGATTCTGCTTTATCTATTATATATTGTTGTAATTTATTACTATCCTTATAATCTTTATATTTATAGTATTCATATGACTTAGCTAATGCCCATAAGCTTTCATAAGCAAAGTCTTTTGTGTCAGAAGATATGTATACTTGCAGCAAAACTGCATAACTCTATTAAATTTTTTTGGTAGTATGAATTTATTTTATAAATTTGGGTTCCTACTATGCAAATATCACCGATTAGTAAAAAAACTGGTTGAAAAACTATCAGTTATACTATAACATTTCAATTATTAAACGTAATGAATGAATCAAAATGAAAAAGCCAAAAGTAGCGACCTTAAGTGCTGAGGAACGAGAAGAACTAATACAACATATTAAGGCAAGTTCATTAACAGGAGATGATCAGCAAGCGGTGATAGAACTTGTGAAATTTTGTAACGAACTAATAGACAAGCTAGCATCATCAAACATCAGTATAAATAAGCTTAAGGAGATGATGATTGGTTTTAAGGCAGATAACAAAAAAAAGATAGTTCAGATTCATTAAAAGAACCACCGAGTGAATCTGATAATAAGAATGGTGGTAATGAAGAAGAGTACGATGAGTCCAAGAAGAGAGATCGCAGTAATTGGCAAGGTAAATATGGATTTGATGATTATCAGGATGCGAATACCAGCTATTTATCTCCTGAGAATTTTTGTAGTGGTGATAGCTGTCCTCACTGTGATAATGGTAAACTCTATAATAGTGAAGCTAGAAAATTGCTACAATTTACAGGTAATGCTCCAATTACAGTCAACAGATATGTAAAGAAAACGTTACGCTGTAATGCTTGCGATTATACAGTTATGAACAATAAGAATATCAACAAATGGACAAATAGTAGCAAAAGTGCAATAGTGTTACAAAAGACCTACGGTACTCCCTTCTATCGTTTATCTAGGTTGCAAAGTTTAAGCGGGGTTCCTGTATCATATAGCACTCTGTGGCAACAATATTTAGATGTTTGGCAAGAAGATGGTGGAGCTGAAATTTACAGGGTATTATTAGAAATGGCTGCCGAATGTAGTTCACTGAACCTTGATGATACTAGAGCCAGGATTTTAGAAATTACTGTAGCCAATAAAAAATTACGAGCTCAAAATAAGAAAGGACGCAGTTGTTATACCACTACTATATGTGCTAAGACTGCCAATAATGAGGTGATAGTTTTATATTTTACCGGTAATAAGCATGGCGGGGAAAATATTGGTAACGTACTAAAGAATCGTAAGAATAGGACTGATTCTATTCATTTAATGACTGATGCAAGTAACAATAATAACCCGGTATTATCAGAAGCAGATAAAGAATTACTGGCAATAATAGTGATGATCAATTGTTTGTCACATGGGCAGAGAAAATTTACAGAGAATGAACCATATTACCCTGAAGAATGCGGATATTTTCTCAAACAGACTGGTGGGATTTACCATAATGAACATCAATGTAAAGAGATGAGCCTTGAGGAAAAGCTGAAGTACCATCAGGAACATAGCAGTAAATATATAGAAAACATATATAACAAAATAGACGAATTATTTAACGACAAGAAAGTTGAGCCTAATAGTAGGTTTGGGCAAGCTATGAAATATTGGTTAAATAATAAAGAAGGTTTGACGCAATTTTTGAAAATTCCAGTTAGCAGTCTTGATAATAATTGGGCTGAGAGGTCACTACGTACCATTATTTTACAAAGGAAGAATTCATTATTCTTTAAAACAATCAATAGTGCTGAGATACATAGTGGTCTGTATAGTATAGTAAAGACTTGTAGTGAGAACGAGATCAATGCCTTTAAATATTTAAATTGGCTGCAAGAGCAGAGCAGCAAAGCAAAGAAGCATCCTACGAATTATACGCCTTTTGCCTATGCAAGATATATAAATAATACGGAATTAATAGAGACAGCAGCTTAAATGACAGGACGCCAATCATTAGAGAGTTTGGCATAACTAGGATCGCCATTATGAATAAGAATGTGTAAGGTTCTATAACAAATCTGATAAGATGAATTATCAGATGGGGAAAGTTTTGCCGTAAATTTACCTTTGGATAGGCGTTTAGAGCATAACCAAAAGCCTTGACCATCAAAGGACAAAATTTTAATGGCAGTTCTGTTTTTATTATAGAATAAAAACAAGGAACCATTAAGAGGGTTGGAAGAAAGTTTTTGTCTGCAAACAGCTATTAAACCATCGATACCCTTACGAAAGTCGATGGCAATAGTGGCAACAAAAATAACTGACTGAGGGGTTAGTTGCAGCATAGAAATGTCTGAATTATGATTTTTGGATCCAATGTTTGGATAATAAGCTTGGTACCATTTGGTTTAATAATGTGGCAAGTGTAGTAATTTTGTTTGGGAGTAGCCACAGGATCAGTATCTATAGAATTTACTAGTTGAAATGGAAGGAAATTAATATCTTGTTGCAGTTTTGCTGCAAGTATACGTTGAATTGAACTAATTATTGTTTTATTAATATTGAGATGTTTGGCTATATCTTTGCAAGAATAGTGATGGAGTAGCTGGCGAACTAATTCCTTTAGATGGTTTGGTATGGGATCAAACTTGTTAGTTTTAGTTTGACGCCAGGCTTTAAATTGCTGAGCTACTTGCTCAATAGTAATTGATGGTATTTGCATAGTAGGAACCCAAATTTATAAAATAAATTTTATACTAACAAAAAAATTAGATAGAGTTATGCAGTTTTGCTGCAAGTATACGATTGGTCTCTTGTTACCAAAGGAAATATAAGCAATCCCTTGAAACACTACATAAGAGAAATCCTTAGGACGAAAATGAAAATTTTGCCCCTCATCCTGAATAACTTTACTAGTTATAGCACTTAACATATATGTTCATATTAGAAAAAGATATTTTGTATTTGAGGCAAGTTGTAGAACATTAAAAATAATAGACCTCCTTCGAAACTCGCTTGTACGCAAGGGTATGAAGGAGACACTTCGTCTCGAACCGCAGCGTATTCTAATGTACGTGAGGATTCGAGTGCCACAGCTGTCGAAAGTTAGAAGAGGAAGCGGTTTTAGATAATGAGCTTTAAAAGTCGTATGTGGTCAACGTCATTGCGAGAAGACCGTAGGTCGACGAAGCAATCCATAAAAGTAACCAAAAATGGATTGCTTCGTCGGCTCATGCCTCCTCGCAATGACGTTGGTTATTTTTTCGCAACTTTCAAACTACCATGATGACCTCTAAAGCCGCTCTACCTTCTAACTTTCGACAGTTGTGATTCGAGTACCGGTATCACGTACAAATCACCAGCAGAAGTAGAGTTTCGAAAGAGGTCTAGTGTATTAACATATATGTTAAGTGCTATACCATGTTCACAAAGATATAATAGGAAATTAGAGATATCCTCTATTGAACCAAACTTACTGATGGTACTGGATGATATCTTTGCTAAATATTTTTCGAACAAACCATAATTTTTAATCATATAGAACTCTTTAAAAATCCCTTGTAATAACCTCTATTATACCTGATTTTCAGGTTTTTTACTACTTGAAAAATAAAAACTAAAAAAGTGAAAATTTTTAATAACAAGTGATTAATTACCTCAAAAAAAATTTCGTGAAACGCCCCCCTATACCCCATTTTGTGCCACGGACACCCCCCGGGTGATTTTGTAGGCAATTTTTGCCAAAAAATGTAAAAAAGTGACAAAAACTGCTAAAAATCTCACCAAAATAGCTACAAATGCCGAATTTAGTATAACCCCATCTTCTTCAGAGGAATGTGGTGCTGTGGCTACAAGGTGTATTACTCTCATCTTCCCTAAGTTCAAAAAACCTTCTGTAGTGGTTTTATAGTGTTTTCAATCCTCATTAAATAACTCTTGATTATTATTAACTTCTTTGTAATCATTTTTTCTTGCTGAATACAATTAGTCTTTTCTTCTATTTGCCATAGCTTACAGTCCTGCCATTCTATCGACTTCCATCACTCAAAAGTAAAATTCTGGCTACTGCAAGCATCTTCCAAAGCTTTCTTGTAATTAGTCTTAATCCAGTGTCCAATAAAGGCAGTGGTTGGTTTGAGAGTAATCTTATTGCAAGTCGTATCTTCTTCAACTGCTTCTAACTTGCTAAACCAGGATTTGTCCAAGTTCTCACCGTATAACTTTAACAAATATTGCCTTATTTTATACCACACTGACTCTGGGTTTAGTCCACTTAGCTCTAAATAATAATCCGATGGAATTCTTTTGTTAGTAATACGCAATTGCAGAACCTCTTTGCCATATACCTCTTGCACTTTATTGAGCAATGTGCATTTATCAGGTTCTGACAAAGAGATATCTGCTAAATCAATCTTGTATTCATCGTCATATACTCCAAAGAAACTGCAGCTAGTCAGCAATTTATAAGCAGTATCAGGGTTAAAAGCTCCAACGATCTTGCGTTGCAACTGATTCAGTGGGTTAACGCCCTTACTAGCTTCTACCTTCCGTAAATAAGCCTCTCTTGCCTTGGTAGTATTGTCCAGCTTGAAGTTAAAGCTTGGGTTATTTACCACAGAAGGTGGACGCATTTCATGAATCAAACTTTTTCTCATGTAATTCAATACTGCTGCCTTACAAGGAAAGAGATTATTAGGAGAATCCACGCTATGTTTAATTAACAGCTTGTTCATGAAACTCAAATTGAAATCACGACCTGTTCTCCTTCTTAGCCAAGCGGCATCTTCTTCGGTCAATGGGTAAAACTCCTCTAGCTTCTTAGGTGAATACCAGCCTTTAGCCTTTTTGGCAATATTGCTAATCCAACTTGATGAGTCCTTACTTGCCTCTTGCTCAACCCCGCTACTCCCTGAGGAAATACCTGTTGAATCGGAATCTGAATCGTGGTCTGACTTGTCATCGGTTGGAGCTACATCGCCGGAATTGCCGTCTGTGGAATTGCAGGGTAACTCTTCACTTACTGAGCTTACCGTTACCTCCATAGGTAAATTAAAATTTTTCTCCTCAGTTGACTCAGGCTCTGACACATTTTGTTCATCTGAACTTATCGTTACCTCAGGAGACAAATTACAGCTTTGCTCCGTAGTTGACTCAATTTCTGTCACACTTTGTTCACCTCTTTTTGTCGCTACCTCAAGCGGTAAATTAAGGTTTTGCCCCTCAGTTGATTCAGGCTCTGACACATTTTGTCCACAATTTTGTCCACAAGAACAATTTTTTTTGCCGCATCTAGATATTATAGATATATATATAGATGCGTTTTTTTGAAATTTTTTTCCAGTTGAGTGGAAAATTTTTTCCGGTTGAGTGGAAATTTTTTTATGGCTAAATTGACTATTTGTATAATTAAAGTGATAAGAGCTATTATTAGCTTTACGAAAATTTATAAATTTCTTAAGGAGTTTGATACATAAAGTATTGCGACATTTTATGTTATATTTAATCGTAGTAGTAATTAAAGTAAAATCAATGAACCCACTTGTTTGTAATTCTGTTAGACATTGTTTAACCCGTTTTTGACAAACTTCTAGTTCTTTCTCGAAGAAATGATAGCTTTCTTGTAGTTCTAGTGTATTGTTGTGGTTATCAGTTTTTATACAAGAAACTATCAAAGATAGAAGTTGACGAGAAGTTTTAGTTAATTGCTTACCACAATTATTAGTAAGGTTTCGCCATTCAGGCGGGACGAAATTACCGACTAAATTATAAAAGATAATATCATGATTTTCAACTATAGGGTTGGAAAAAGTTAATGATTCTGTCATATTTTTCCCCCTTGTAACAGGGTTAAAAATAGACTGTTTTGTAGGTCAAATTTGAGGGATTTTGTCAAAAAAACACTAAAAAAACAATATAGAAGTTTTTGGATGGAATTAGACAATAGTTGGAACGGTAATATACATGCTGGTTGGGCGGAAAATTTTAAACCACACCCTTTGTTCTTGCGAGGAAGACCGTAGGTCGACGAAGCAATCCATAAAAGTAACCAAAAATGGATTGCTTCGTCGGCTTACGCCTCCTCGCAATGACGCCAGAGGTCTCAAGAACCCTTTCGGGTTACCTATAGTTCCTAACGCTTACAAGCAAATTTAGTTCTTGCATCCCTAGCTCTTTTTATTGATGTTGCTGTTCTATTCGGAAACTCTGCTTCAAGCTTATCAAGAATAGAGCATGCTTCTTGTATTTTTTTTAGCTCTCCAAGAGATAATGCTAATTTTAGTAATGAGTCAGAAGCTTTGATCCCTTTTGGTGATTGTTTATAACCTTTTAAATAATTTATTGCCGCTTTATCAAACATCTTACGTCTAAAAAAAGATTCTCCATACCAAAAATAAGCATTACTTAACAAAGGGCTATTAGAGTAATTCTTTAAAAAACTTGCAAATTTTTCTTCGGCATCTGTTAATTTATTATCTTTTAAAGAGGCAAGTGCTAAGTCATAAAGTTGTTTATCTTGTGGTATCCCCGAAATAGGTTTTGCAATATCAGCAGAAACAACTTCTTTTTCTACTTTTTTAGTAGAGGTTATTTCAAATACGTCATTAACTATAGAATCATCTGCTAAATCTTTTGATGTATCACTACTATCTTGGGAGCTTATTACCTCTTGTTTTGTTGAGTTTAAAATTTTCTCTAATTTAGCAATAATATGTTCAATTATTTCAATTCTGCTGAGTAAGTGCTGATTTTCTTTTTCTAAAACATCTAATCTTTCCGTATAATCATTAGAAGAGTCAAATTTCAAACTTTTTCTAGTAATTTGATTTTCAGCAAATACTGGCATAGAAATCAAAATAATCAATAAATATATAGAAGTTATTTTCATACATTAATATTTGATTTAAGAGTTATAAAACCTTCGTAGAGCCTAAGTATACTAGAAAATTTATAGTAATCTATAACTTTTCAGTGCAACACTTGGTTATATCTATAAATATAGCAGATTTTTATGATCCACTAATAGCTGTTTTCATTATTTTTGCAGTATTGCTTATTTTTTCATCTGTATGGGAAAGTAAGAAGTTAGTATGTAAAGCATATAATACCAACTAATGACTTTTAAATTTAAATCATTAGTTGGTATTTTAAATACCCTTCTTAGAGAATGACATAGCTGTCTTTTCTATTAGAATACTCTACATCTCCCCAATAAGCGGAATAATATCGTGTTCAATTTCAGGAATAGCAATGTTGTGTTGTTTATCTAAGTTTTCGTGGTCAGTAGGTAATATAGCTTCTTCAGCTTGGTGAAGCTTTTTCCCATATGGATACGATAGGATTTGCATATCCCTTAGTTTGAGCATAATTTGTGGCAGTAGGTCTCGGAAAAAAGGGAAAGCTTTCATAAGGCTCGCGGTATCTACTCGAAGTTCATTGTTTTGCATAGCAAGTTCTTTTAATTCAGCAGCAGCTTCTTCAGGATGAACAAGGAGTTTTTTAGATAAAAATTTATATCTTGCTGGATAATTATTTGTTGCCATAGCTAAGCATTGCAAACCTTCAAGATCATTAGTCTCCTGCAATAGCTTACTGTTAAAATCCATAGCTTTCTTAGTCTCTTCCTTAACTTTCTCTATGTGGTATGAAGCTAAATGAATTTTAGCTTTAGACAGACAGAATAGAGCTTTTTGTTTCACATCTTTTGAGTGATTTTCAGCAAGTTGAAAGGCTTTTATAGCAAGAGCTGGCTTCTCTGTTATTAGACTATCTGCCAATTTGCTGAAGATTGCACAAGTTTTTTCACAAATTGTTGGGTCTAAATAAAATAATTTTGTAGAAGATTTAATAAACGGTTCATGTAGTTTTTTTCCCTTATAAACATTAGCTAATGAACGCAAAACTTCAATATTACTAGTTTGTTTATACACATTATTATTCAGATTAATAGCCTCATGGCAAGCCTTTTCCACTTCTAATAGTTGTTTAGAAAATAAGAAGCTAGAAACTAAATCGATTAACAATCTAGACCCGTTAGTGTCATTATGTATAGTAGGTATTGCTTTAATAACATTATTACAAAGTTCTGAATCTTCAGTAATATCATCACAAAGTTTTTTAACTTTATCGGTATGGTGTCCTATGAGTGCCTCATACATGCCTTTAATAGTCTCCTTTATTTCTTCTGAAACTGAAACTGCAGCTGTAACTGCAGCTGTAACTGGAGCTGAAACTGCAGCTGTAACTGGAGCTGGAATAGTACTTGTTGTAAGCATAGTTTGGGTATTTGTTGCAGCAATATCATCAAGTACAGGGTATAGGCGTGGTTTAGTAGACAAAATGTCAGTATATGCAGGTGGGGCACTGGGTTGTGTGGATAAAGATGTAAGGCGGTCTAGCGGAGGGGTACTGGGTTGAACTAGATTTGCTTTAACTATTGTAGATGAAGGTTGACCTTGCATTGCCAATTCAGCTGCTGCTTTCTCTTCTATTTGCTGTTTTAATGCTGCTTCTGCAGCATTGGATTGGGCTGTAAGTCTGGCGATTTCAGCTTTGAGCTCCTTGTTCACTTGCTCTTGCACCTTAAGTTTATCAACCTCAGATTTAGTAACAACCAACTCTGTGTGAGCTTGATTAAACTTTTGTTGAGCTACCAAAATTTTGGGGTCTACAGGGGCTGTTTCTTGGTAAAACTCTGAAGCCTTACTATTAGCCTCGAGAACATATTTTTCAGTATTTTCGGCTTTGCTAAGAGCTTCTGCTAAATTTTTATAGCATTTAGAAATCTCTTGTTTCCTTGCTACATCTTCATCTGGGCAGTTACCAAATTTTTCCTGATAATAATCAAGAATATCCTGGAACTTCTCTGCCATTATACAACTCTTAGTATATAGCAAAAATACTTGAAGATTGGTACTATGCTTCTGCAAATAATCTAGCTCTTTAATAGCATCACTATACTTTCCCTCTTTAAGTTTTGACTCCACTACTGTTGTGAGATCATTTATCAATGATGCGGTTAGTGTCTTAAGTTCACTCAGTAATTTTGCATCTTTTTGAGGTGATTTGTCTTGTGTATCGCTCTTAAGTTTTAGGTATTCACTTGTCAATATTTCCAGTTCTGTTATAGTAAAATCTGCTTTAATTACCTTTTCAATTATTGCACTTGTTGTTGTATTTGTTACTTTTACAAGTTTATCCCTACCAGGAGTGTAGTTTTTATTTGTATTTACTAAACATTGAGTACAATTATCAAAATTCTTTGCTCGGAAAGCAATAATAGCTTGACACTCGTGTAACTCAAAAGATAGTTCTTTTCTTGTCTCCTTTGGAAGGTTGGAATTTTTTATCTCTGTAACTAAACCTTTATATTGTGTCGAGAGTTCTAGATACGTTTTAGTATCGATAGGGGTAGCAATTTCTGTTATATTACCATATTTTCTGAGAATTGCTATCTTGCCTGTAATATTCTCTTTTTTTATTGGGCTATCTTCAGGTGGTTTTCTAAAAAATGTAGTTATATTTTTAGCCATATATCCTCTCATATATTCATTATAATTATTATAATAACAGATTCTTGCATAACTTTACTAATTGTAAGGTTAATTTTGTTGTCAAAATTAAACAGGAAATCGTACTAAATATTTTATTAGTTGAGTTCTTTGCTTAATTCTTTTCTTCAAATTTCTCTATTTAATAAAGCTATACAAGGAACCTATTACTTGAATTAAGACAGATTCGTAATTAATAATCAAGTAATATTGGGTGTTTTTTCTTAAAATATTCGCAATAATTAGTAACTTTTCTGTAATTTATGATATTTTTACAAGCTCTAAAATTCTTCAAGCTAAATTTCTTAATATTTCTATAGTGTACCCTACATTTTTTACTTACATCTAGACCTATTATTTTACTCATGATATAATTTCCTTCATCTTATTGTGCAAGGCTGCTGCTTCCAGCACTTATTTGGGTTAATTTAATATGTGCAAATCAGTTTAGGTAAATTAACATGCAAAAATTTTCATTTGACTTACAGTCTCAACATAAAAAAGCCAGAACTGGTATTATAACTACTAGGCATGGTCAAATACGCACCCCGGCTTTTATGCCAGTTGGTACAAAAGGTACGGTAAAAGCCATGTTACCTGAAGCAGTGGAATCTACTGGAGCTGATATAATACTTGGTAATACTTATCATTTAATGTTGCAGCCAGGTGCTGAAAGAATTGCCAAATTTGGAGGTTTACGTAAATTTATGAATTGGTCAAAGCCTGTACTTACCGACTCAGGTGGTTTTCAGGTGATGTCCCTATCAAAATTACGTAAAATTACAGAAGAAGGAGTAATTTTTAACTCGCATATTGATGGTAGTAAGCATATGTTAACTCCTGAGCGAGCAATAGAGATACAATATCTTCTTGATAGTACTATTACCATGGCGTTTGATGAATGTACTCCATATCCAGCAACATTTGAGCAAGCAAAATCATCGATGGAATTAACATCTAGATGGGGAGAGCGATCAAGAAAAGCTTTTGTTCAAAGAGAGGGTTATGGTCAATTTGGTATTGTACAGGGAGGTGTATATCAGGAGCTACGCGACGAGTCAGCACAGAATTTGGTAGAATTAGATTTTGAAGGTTATGCTATTGGGGGATTGGCAGTAGGTGAGGGACAAGATCTAATGTTTGAAGTACTAGACTATGCCCCGGATTTATTGCCTAAATATAAGCCAAGATATCTTATGGGAGTTGGTAAACCAGATGATATTATTGGAGCAGTTGCCAGAGGAATAGATATGTTTGACTGTGTTATTCCAACGCGTTCTGGTCGGAATGGTCAAGCTTTCACCAAATATGGTATAGTAAATATTCGTAATAGTAAATATAAAGATGAGCAGGAACCTCTTGAATATGATTGTCCATGCCCAACATGTAGTAATTATAATAAAGCTTACTTGCATCATTTGGTAAAGAGTAAAGAAATTTTAGGAGCAGTACTTATGACCTGGCATAATTTGGTGTATTTTCAAGAATTAATGTCAAGAATAAGACAATATATTCAACAAGGAAAAGACTTTGATTTTATCAATTAATCCTATGGGCATAACTATACCTCTGATAATTTAAAAAAACTTACTAGATGATAAAAACATTGTTCAATTTTCCTATTGTTAGAATTTATCTAATATTTCAGTTTATTACCCGTACCCTATTAAGCTCATACGCTTTATGGCAACAACAAATAACCATATCTGATTTAGCGTCAATTTTTGTTGTTGGCAGTCTCAATGATCTAATATCTCTCTGTTATTTCTTACCAGTAATATTACTGCTAATTATTGGCTTTCATAAATTATTGGCTCGGTATCAATTGTTGTATTTAAGCTGTTGTTTTGTTGGTTATTTCTGTACCATTGTTCTATTAATATTTATTACAATTGTCGAGATTACTTTTTGGGATGAGTTTGGTGTTAGATTTAATTTTATTGCAGTAGATTATTTAATTTATACCCATGAAATTATTGGTACTGTAAAGGAATCTATGCCCTATGGAGAAATATTACTAGCTATTATAGTTATTGCACTATTGATTAGTTTTTTCTTGAGAAAATATATAATTAATCAAGCAAATATAGCTAACCTGACTAACATTACCTCCAATTCACAGGCGTCATTGCGAGGAGCTGCTTTAGTAGCGACGAAGCAATCCAAGAAAGTGATTATATCTGGATTGCTTCGTTCGGGCTTCGTGCCTTCTCGCAATGACGTTAGTTTGCCATATGGCAAGAAATGTCTTCTTTCTGCACTAATACTATTTTTGTTTAGCCTACTGGCTTTTAATTTTTATAATCCAAATAAAATTGATGTAAATTCTAATAAATATGCCATCGAACTTGCTAGAAACGGTCATTATCAGTTTTTCTCTGCCTTTTTTAATAATAGCTTGGATTATAATAGTTTTTATCCAGTAATTGATAAAAATCAGGCTTTAAATATTGTTCGCAGCAATTTATCGCAAGATGAACTAGTATACTCGAATGATAGTACTATAGAACGTAATATCAGAGCTGCTTCTTCTGATAGCAAGAAATATAATATTATTTTTATTACCGTGGAAAGCCTAAGTGCTGAATTTATGGGAAAATTTGGTAATCAACAAAATATTACACCAAATTTGGATAAATTAGCTGATCAAAGCATATTTTTTACCAATTTATATGCAGTAGGAACTAGAACAGTAAGAGGTTTAGAGGCTATTACTTTATCAGTACCGCCAACTCCTGGCTCTTCTATTATCCGTCGTCCTGATAATCAGTCACTATTTAATATAGCTACTATTTTTAAGAATCAAGGATATGCTATTAACTTCCTATTCGGGGGCTATAGTTACTTTGATAATTTACAAAATTATTTTCATGGTAATGGTTATAATATAGTTGATCAAGGCAATCTAAAATCCAACGAAATAAGTTTTTCTAATATTTGGGGAGTAGCTGATGAGGATATACTAATAAAATCATTGGAGTTAGCTGATCAAAATTATAAGGAAGGCAAAGCCTTCTTCTCATTAATTATGACTACCTCTAACCATCGTCCTTACACTTTCACCGAAGGTAGAATTGATTTGCCATCTGGTAGTGGACGTAATGCAGCGGTTAAATACACTGACTATGCTATTGGTAAGTTTCTTGAATTAGCTAAAACTCACCCCTGGTTTGACAATACTATCTTTGTTATCACAGCTGACCATTGTGCGTCAAGTGCTGGTAAAACTGATTTGCCAATTAATAAATATCATATACCTCTATTAATATACGCTCCTAATATATTAAAACCACAGATAGTTGATAATTTAGCAAGTCAAATTGACATTGCTCCTACTATTTTGGGATTATTAAATTTTTCGTATAACAGTAAGTTTTTTGGTCAAGATATATTAAACATGCCAGCAAACAGAGCTTTTATCAGCACTTACCAATTGCTTGGCTTTATGAAGGATAATCACTTAATTATCTTGAGACCGCAAGAACAACCAAAAACTTATAAATTAGTTGGTGAAGATAAAATAGAGATTGAGAATATTCCTAGTTTAGTGGAAGAAGCCATTAGTTTTTATCAGATAGCTTATGATTTATATATTCACGGTGAGATGAGGGAATAGACTCCTTGATTTGCATCTAATAATAGAATATCTTAAAGATAAACATGCTATTAGATGCAATGATCCTGAGAAATTATAAATTAATTTTTAATCTTTTCACAAGCATTCTAGAACAAGAATATCACAATCTTAGCCTTTGGTATTTTGTTAGTTTCATTTGCGGTATTGGTACTTATTTTACTTTAAGTAGCGAACCTTCCTTTATATTTATTTTAGCTATTTTTACAATTTCCTTATCGCTACTAATTTTAAGAAACAACATATTTGGGCGATTTATTGCGGGGATAATTATCGCTTTTTCGTGTGGTATGGTAGTTGGCAAATATCGTGTATCAAATTTACATGTTATCTCTATTAAAAAGCCAATAACCTCAAGAATAAGCGGTATCGTAGAATCGATGAAACCGACTACTCATGGTATGCAAGTTGTATTATATCAGGTAGAAATTCAAAAAATTAAGCAGGTTTTGCAAAAAATCAGGATAAGTATGCCGGTAAAATATGCCCAAGAAGTTAATATTAACGATAATATTAGCCTAGTGGCGAGGCTTTATAAACCGCAAACTAGTATTCTGCCAGGTGGCTATGATTTTGGCTTTTATGCATATTTAGCGGATATCAATGCTACTGGCTATGCACTGTCCCCCCTTCAAATTATAGCATATAGTGATTTCTACACTAATAGTTTTGTCTATAAAATCAAAAAAATTATTTACAACCGCCTAATCCAAATACTTGGTTCTATTAAAGGTAATTTCACCGCAGCAATATTACTAGGTGAAAGCAAAGCCATCGATCGAAAATTAATGAAGGAAATGAGACAAAGCGGTATATCGTATACTTGCAGCAAAACTGCATAACTCTATTAAATTTTTTTGGTAGTATGAATTTATTTTATAAATTTGGGTTCCTACTATGCAAATATCACCGATTAGTAAAAAAACTGGTTGAAAAACTATCAGTTATACTATAACATTTCAATTATTAAACGTAATGAATGAATCAAAATGAAAAAGCCAAAAGTAGCGACCTTAAGTGCTGAGGAACGAGAAGAACTAATACAACATATTAAGGCAAGTTCATTAACAGGAGATGATCAGCAAGCGGTGATAGAACTTGTGAAATTTTGTAACGAACTAATAGACAAGCTAGCATCATCAAACATCAGTATAAATAAGCTTAAGGAGATGATGATTGGTTTTAAGGCAGATAACAAAAAAAAGATAGTTCAGATTCATTAAAAGAACCACCGAGTGAATCTGATAATAAGAATGGTGGTAATGAAGAAGAGTACGATGAGTCCAAGAAGAGAGATCGCAGTAATTGGCAAGGTAAATATGGATTTGATGATTATCAGGATGCAAATACCAGCTATTTAGCTCCTGAGAATTTTTGTAGTGGTGATAGCTGTCCTCACTGTGATAATGGTAAACTCTATAATAGTGAAGCTAGAAAATTGCTACAATTTACAGGTAATGCTCCAATTACAGTCAACAGATATGTAAAGAAAACGTTACGCTGTAATGCTTGCGATTATACAGTTATGAACAATAAGAATATCAACAAATGGACAAATAGTAGCAAAAGTGCAATAGTGTTACAAAAGACCTACGGTACTCCCTTCTATCGTTTATCTAGGTTGCAAAGTTTAAGCGGGGTTCCTGTATCATATAGCTCGTTGTGGCAACAATATTTAGATGTTTGGCAAGAAGGTGGTGGAGCTGAAATTTACAGGGTATTATTGGAAATGGCTGCCGAATGTAGCTCACTGAATCTTGATGATACTAGAGCTAGAATTTTAGAAATTACTGTAGCCAATAAAAAATTACGTACTCAAAATAAGAAAGGACGCAGCTGTTATACCACTACTATATGTGCTAAGACTGCCAATAATGAGGTGATAGTTTTATATTTTACCGGTAATAAGCATGGCGGGGAAAATATTGGTAACGTACTAAAGAATCGTAAGAATAGGACTGATTCTATTCATTTAATGACTGATGCAAGTAACAATAATAACCCAGTATTATCAGAAGCAGATAAAGAATTACTAGCAATAATAATTATGATCAACTGTTTATCACATGGACAGAGGAAATTTACAGATAATGAACCATACTATCCTGAAGAATGCGGATATTTTCTCAAACAAACTGGTGGGATTTACCATAATGAACATCAATGTAAAGAGATGAGCCTTGAGGAAAAGCTGAAGTACCATCAGGAACATAGCAGTAAATATATAGAAAACATATATAACAAAATAGACGAATTATTTAACGACAAGAAAGTTGAGCCTAATAGTAGGTTTGGGCAAGCTATGAAATATTGGTTAAATAATAAAGAAGGTTTGACGCAATTTTTGAAAATTCCAGTTAGCAGTCTTGATAATAATTGGGCTGAGAGGTCACTACGTACCATTATTTTACAAAGGAAGAATTCATTATTCTTTAAAACAATCAATAGTGCTGAGATACATAGTGGTCTGTATAGTATAGTAAAGACTTGTAGTGAGAACGGGATCAATGCATTTAAATATTTAAATTGGCTGCAAGAGCAGAGTAGCAAAGCAAAGAAGCATCCTACGAATTATACACCTTTTGCCTATGCAAGATATATAAATAATACGGAATTAATCGAGACGGCAGCTTAAATGACAGGAAGCCAATCATTGGAGAGTTTGGCAGAACTAGGATCGCCATTATGAATAAGAATGTGTAAGGTTCTATAACAAATCTGATAAGATGAATTATCAGATGGGGAAAGTTTTGCCGTAAATTTACCTTTGGATAGGCGTTTAGAGCATAACCAAAAGCCTTGACCGTCAAAGGACAAAATTTTAATGGCAGTTCTGTTTTTATTATAGAATAAAAACAAGGAACCATTAAGAGGGTTGGAAGAAAGTTTTTGTCTGCAAACAGCTATTAAACCATCGATACCCTTACGAAAGTCGATGGCAATAGTGGCAACAAAAATAACTGACTGAGGGGTTAGTTGCAGCATAGAAATGTTTGAATTATGGTTTTTAGCTCTAGTGTTTGAATAATAAGCTTGGTACCATTTGGCTTAATAATGTGGCAAGTGTAGTAATTTTGTTTGGGAGTAGCCACAGGATCAGTATCTATAGAATTTACTAGTTGAAATGGGAGAAAATTAATATCGTGTTGTAGAACTTTATTTGAAGTTGAGGTAGGAGAAGTTTTGAGGGAAGGTTGATGGGCTTGTTGAATTGAACTAATTATTGTTTTATTAATATTGAGATGTTTGGCTATATCTTTGCAAGAATAGTGATGGAGTAGCTGGCGAACTAATTCCTTTAGATGGTTTGGTATGGGATCAAACTTGTTAGTTTTAGTTTGACGCCAGGCTTTAAATTGCTGAGCTACTTGCTCAACAGTAATTGATGGTATTTGCATAGTAGGAACCCAAATGTATAAAATAAATTTTATACTAACAAAAAAATTAGATAGAGTTATGCAGTTTTGCTGCAAGTATACGGTATATCTCATATACTTTGCGTTTCCGGTCTACATTTATCATTGGTAGCGATGCTGTTTTTCATATCCACCAGATTCTTATTAAATTTATCAAATTATATTGCTTATAATTATAATATAAAATCAATTGCAGCAATTTGCTCTTTAATAGGGAGTTATGGTTATTTGCAACTAAGCGGCATGCAAATTGCTGCTACAAGAGCCTTCATTATGACAGCAATTTTTATTTATGCAATTATGATAGGACGTAAAGCCTATCCTCTAAGATCATTAGCGATTGCAGCATTTATAATATTATCAATGAACCCAGAATATATATTTCATCCAAGTTTCCAATTATCTTTTGTTGCAGTATTATCACTAACTGCTGGTTATGAATTTTATATAAGAAATCAATGGATATTAGGAGAAAGCAAGGGCATCTTTTCTGCAATAAAATTTTATATTGCCTCTAATATTTATTCAAGCTTCCTTGCCGCTATAGTCACTGCTCCTGTTGTAATAAACCAATTTTATACATTTCCTACTTACTCTATTCCGATGAACCTTATCGCTATACCAATAATGTCTTTTTTTTTGATGCCATTATCTATTATCTCCGTATTTCTAATGATCTTTGGTATAGACCAATATTGTCTAAAGTTAATAGGCTTTTTCATTAACATAATTATTGAAGCAGTGAAATTTACTAACACATTACCATTATCAGTATGGTATTTTGGTTATATAAGCAAAATTAGCTTAATTACTTTCTTATTTGGCTTTTTATGGATTTGTTTATGGAGAACGAAATGGCATTTTCTTGGTTTGATTGTAATTATTATATCAGTAATTTTAATGCTGAATTCTCCTAAACCTAATGTCATATTTGATATAAATTTAAATGCTGTTGGTATAAAAAATAACGATGATGAACTTGAAATTTATGTCAATGAGATGCCAGAGTTTAAACGTTTATATTGGGCTAACTGGTTTGGTCAAAAGGATGCTAAAATATTCCCCCTAGAAAAAAATATTTTTACTTCCAATGGTTATATTATTTTGATAAATTCTAAACAAGTTACTTTGAATGAAATATGTGAAAATGTCGATATATATATTAACATGTCCAGTGAGAACCAATGTAAAGGCAACAAAATTACTATTACTAGAGAATTTTTAAAAGAATTCGAAGTAATAATGATATTTTGTAATCAACACCAATGTACAATTAAAACTAATAATAACAAAAGGTTTGATTTTCAGTAAATCACTTTACGTATAATCCTCATGGCAATTTAAAAATTGTAGAAAAGTACAATACGTCATTGCGAGACCACGCAGTGGTCGTGGCAATCCACATTCATTAGATTGCTTCGTCGCCCCCCACCAAAGTGGCTCCTCGCAATGACACCAGGCTGCTCTCTCTACGACTTTTAAATGCCATGCGTAAGGTGAATTAATCAGATGTCAACAAAACCTAAAATATTGTTTACTATAGCTGCACTATATGGTAGCGTAACTGCACGACTTTTTATGGTTAGCTATCACATTAATTAAAGATATTTTTATGTCAGAATTAGAAAAATTTAAATCAGAAATAGCTGATGTTGTTGGTGAATCAAAGGAAGGATTTGTAAAGGAAGTAGATCGCTTAAAAAGCCTGCTCAATTTTAGCTTTGATTCGCAATATGGTTCTGAACTTGCCGAGGCTGTAGAAAAGATGGGCATAAAACAAGACACAAGAATACAGGTATCTTTGGATGATGATACTACAAATGTAGTTTCATCAATTGAAAAAGATACTGGACAAAATTTGGGTGAGTTTAAAGGTAATATTGGTACCACTCTAAATGCTCATGGTGAACTTGCTAAAGGGTATGCTGCTGAATATCCTCAAGGACAACCTCATTTAGATAAATTTGGTCAGCAAGCTAAACAAATGGATATATTGATCGAAAAGTTACCTCATCACTCCTTGCAGGAAGTAACTGAACATATTGAAACTATTGCTACTATTGGGGCCGGGACAAACAAAATATATTCAAAATTGCAATCTTCATCAGATGATATAAAGCATACTATACATCCAGAGCATGTTATAACTATTAAAAATTTAGGGGCAGGGCTTAAAAAATATATTGAATCATTTGTTAAGTCACCTGAGGAACAAAAAGAGGCTTTTATTCAAAATGGTATGGGGACGATTCAAGCTATTGATAAAGCAAAAAAAACTGATGGATTACAAAACAGTAAGACTGCATTAGAAAAAATATTGAACAAATTGCATAGTACAGAAACAGCTGGTTCTAAACTATATCACCGTCTGATAAAAGTTCTACAGAAAGACGATATATCTGTAGGCAATACCATTAAACCTGACACTACTCCTTCTAACATACAGCACTCTAATAGAGATAAGGGGCGGTAGGGTAGGTTTAGTATTTTCGCTCCAATTCTTCATACTACGTCATTGTGGGTAGGAGTGAGCTGACGAAACGATCCTGTTTTGTGTCATCCTTGCGAGGTTTAACTTGTCCTCCCTGCGAAGGCAGGGAGGGATCTTAGATTCCCGCCTACGCGGGAATGACAACTTACAATTTTATGTCATCCCTGCGAAGGCAGGGATCTAAAATAGTGGACAAAAAGACCTGAGATATTATAGAGTTCCCCCGTCAAAAGTCTAAAGATACAACATCTGCTATGTTTAAACAAAAAGGATGTTATTCCTGCGTAGGCAGGAATCTATAATATCTCAGGGCTTTTTGTCCACTATTTTAGATCCCTGCTTTCGTAGGGATGACAATCTTGGTACTGTGATTAGGTTATAAAAACTTTGTAAATCCATAAGGTTTTTGACAAAATAGGGTAAAAATCTTATGGATTTTGATGTGATTTTTAACCGCAAACATGTATTACCTCTAATACCTACAGCCTTTTTGACGGAGCGACTATAGATTCTTGCCTACGCAGGAATGACATCCTTTTTGTTTAAACATAGCAGATGTTGTATCTTTAGACTTTTGACGGGGGGCTATTTTTATTCTCACTAAAAAATAGCTTAAAATATAGATCAATTAGAAACCTTCACAGAGCCTAGGTAAATCTTTTTATCCAGTTATTTTGTTGCTCCATTAGCATCAGCACTAATACCATAAAAATCCCGTGCTCTGGTAATTAGTAGATCAAATTCTTGCTCATTAGGAGTTTGTGCTGTAGCTCCTTCAATGAATGTTCCACCAATTACCCCTACATCATCTGTAGCACTACTAGGCAAATGCTTTGGATGCATGTAAAAATAGCGGCTTGCTATTTGTCCTGATTGAGTTTTACCACTACCTAAATCAACTGAAATTAAATATTTCACATCTTCGGGATTCTGGTTTTTCAACATAATTAAATGTCCCTGACCAGGAACCATGGCATTATCATTATTAAGCTCTTTAGCTCCAAGACCAGTACAATCTACTATATATTTAGTGTTAATTTCGGCAAAGTTTTTAATTTTATTTTTAATAAATGTCACTTGCTGATTTTTTAAATAATTTGTTAGACTTGTCATCATTTTTGGCACGTTGATTAGAATTCCATCATCGTAAGCCACCATCTTTCTTGTGGTACCATTACCAAAATCAAGTATTACATCTTTGGCTGGTTGCATCACTTTGGCCGTTACATACGGTTCTAAGTCTGATCCTTGCCTATCGGGAAAATAAGCGGGCATTATAAAAGCTCCATCTATAAAATGGCTATATTGTTTTTTAGCAACAGAATAATAGAACTTATAAGAATCTATAGCTATTTTATCCATCAGTGATTTGGCATCTGATGAATCATCCATGAAAGAAGGTTTAAGCAATCCACCAGCATTATTAGAAGCCAACCCATCAAATTTCTCAGCAATAATAGTGATGTTGCTATATCCTTTTTCAATCAGATCATAAGCAGTAAATAATCCTATAACGCCTGCTCCAATAATAGTAATAGGAGTATCAGGCTTTAAATCATCTGCATATTCTGATTTTTGTAATAATCCATTAACATAAGCAATAGCTCCTGGAGCCAATGTCCAACCACTACCACTGTGACCATAATTATGGGCAATGACTTTATCGCCTGACTTAATAACACTCATATTTGGTATACCATGTCTGGTAGGGCGATAACAGGTAATTCTTTGACCAAGATTAACAGCTTCTAGTTTTAGTGGTACAATTTTCCGTATTTCAGGTTGTTGTTGAGCATATGCTGTTGATAACATAAATATTATAACAACAGCAAGATATTTAGAGAGAGTGGTAAACATATTAAACCTATTAAATTAATAGTATCATAACGCTTATTCCATACTAAAATAGATATGTTATAAAAGCAATCATAATTTTTAGTAGCCACTAACCAGGGCAGTTTAAAAGTCACAACTAATAGTAAAAAACCAGTTTTATTTAGGTGAGTAGTCGTCATTGCAAGGAGCCACAAAGCGGCTACGCGGCAATCCAAAAATTGCAGCGGTAAAAATAAAACAGCAAGCTGTTTATTTGGATCGCCACGCCACTTCGTGGCTCGCGATGACAACCACTTGTTTCTGCAATTTGGTATTTCTATCATTAGCTGCGACTTTTAAACTGCCCTGAGCCACTAAAGTTCTCCTCATAGTAATTGGACACCAATTTGCATTAATAAATACTAATCTGGTTAGCTATATAGTGAAACCTATTGAATTAGGTGATACAAACTTTGTGTCATACCTGCGAAAGCAGGTATCTAGATTCCCGCCTACGCGGGAATGACAACTTACAATAGTTATGTTCTTTATCACCTAATCCTATAGGTATAACTATATATGTTGATATTAATAGAATAATTTGCTATATATAGCAAAAATCCAAGCTATAGTAAAGGTGATTGAATTAAGTGCTATCCGTTATTCTAGCTATGGTAGAGAACTGAAAAAATCTAAGATATTATTGAAATAATTATATTAATTGCGGTCGTGGCGAAATTGGTAGACGCGCAGCCTTGAGGGGGTTGTTCTTAACAGAGTGGAAGTTCAAGTCTTCTCGACCGCACCAATTCTATATGTTTCAACTTAGTTGCCTTATAAAATCTAACATGTTAAAATAATCTGATTATATTTCTATAGCTAACCCGAATATCATTACTCTGTCATTGTGAGGAGTACGTAAGCACGACGAAGCAATTTTTGTGTCATCCAATTAGTGTTGTTGCCACTAAAGTGGCTCCTTGCTAATAGACGCCAGTTCGCTATGACTAAGTACTAATCTAGTTAGCTATATAACCTGTTATCCAGAATCTGTGCTAAACGAGGAGTTATGCAGAGTCAACCAAAAACTATGTTACCGACTATACATCAAAACCAATTTGATGCAACATTTGAACAGATTAATAATCTTCTGAATAATGATGAGGTTGGTAAAGCCGTGGAGATTATGACTAATCTCCATTATGCAGATCTTGCAGATTTCTTAGATAATGTAAATCAGAGAACATATAAAATAATTCTTCCCTTATTACAGGATACACTAAAACCTGAAACTTTAGTGCAGCTTAGTGTAAGTAGAAAACCATTGATAATCCAAAATTTAGGTATAGAGAAAACTGTACATTTAATTAATCAACTTGCTATAGAAGATGCTGTTGAAGTTATAGAAGATCTTGATGATATAACAAAGGAAATGATCTTAGATAATCTCAAAATAGAAAAAAGACAACAAATTATCGAAGGGTGTACTTACCCTGAAGATACTGTTGGTAGAGTAATTGAAAGACATTTTGTATCATTTCAGGAAGATTGGACAGTAGCCAGAGCTATAGATTTTATTAGACAGCAACATATAGCCCAAGATTTCCATGCTGCTATTGTAACAGATAGTAAATATCGACCTATAGGTAGTATACTCCTAAGCACTTTACTTAAGCATAAAGGGGATGAATTAGTAAAAGATTTGATGAATCCTGAATTTAAAATTACCGATCTCTTTACTAACTTAAGTGAGTTAAGTTTTATTTTTAAACAATATGCTTTAACAATTGTACCAGTGGTCAATAAAAGTGGTAAATTAATAGGTACCATTTCAATAGACAATATGCTTTACATCATCGAAGAACAAACAGAAAAAGATATAATGTCACTTGGTGGCGTTCATACTCAAGATACATTTTTCAATCTATTTTATACTGTAAAACATAGATTCCCTTGGTTATTTGTTAATTTAATTACCGCCTGTATGACATCGATAATTATTAATCAGTTCAGTGTGACCATTGCCAAATTTATAACATTGGCAGCTATCACGCCTATTGTTGGTTCTATGGGAGGAAATGCTGGCACTCAAGCCATGACGGTGACAGTTAGAGCCCTTGCCAACAAGGATATTCATCATAGTAATGTGTTGAAAGTAATCCTTAAGGAAGTAGTTGTCTGCGGATTTAACGGTTCTATATTGGCATTAGTTGGGGCACTGTTAATCTTAGTAATGCTTTCTGATCCACAGATTAGCTTAATTTTTTCTATCGCCGTTATTCTAACTTTCTTAATTGCCGGTCTTTTTGGCTCGGCAATACCGATTACTCTACATTATGTAAATATTGATCCTGCAACTGGTTCAGGTGTATTCCTGACTACCATAACTGACTCATTTGCATACTTTACATTCCTAACTTTAGCTTGTATCTTTTTGATATAACATCGCTTTGTTGTTTATAACTAACCCGAATAAGTTCTTGAGTCCCTAAGCATCATTGCAAAGAGCTGTATACTTGCAGCAAAACTGCATAACTCTATTAAATTTTTTTGGTAGTATGAATTTATTTTATAAATTTGGGTTCCTACTATGCAAATATCACCGATTAGTAAAAAAACTGGTTGAAAAACTATCAGTTATACTATAACATTTCAATTATTAAACGTAATGAATGAATCAAAATGAAAAAGCCAAAAGTAGCGACCTTAAGTGCTGAGGAACGAGAAGAACTAATACAACATATTAAGGCAAGTTCATTAACAGGAGATGATCAGCAAGCGGTGATAGAACTTGTGAAATTTTGTAACGAACTAATAGACAAGCTAGCATCATCAAACATCAGTATAAATAAGATTAAGGAGATGATGATTGGTTTTAAGGCAGATAACAAAAAAAAGATAGTTCAGATTCATTAAAAGAACCACCGAGTGAATCTGATAATAAGAATGGTGGTAATGAAGAAGAGTACGATGAGTCCAAGAAGAGAGATCGCAGTAATTGGCAAGGTAAATATGGATTTGATGATTATCAGGATGCGAATACCAGCTATTTATCTCCTGAGAATTTTTGTAGTGGTGATAGCTGTCCTCACTGTGATAATGGTAAACTCTATAATAGTGAAGCTAGAAAATTGCTACAATTTACAGGTAATGCTCCAATTACAGTCAACAGATATGTAAAGAAAACGTTACGCTGTAATGCTTGCGATTATACAGTTATGAACAATAAAAATATCAACAAATGGACAAATAGTAGCAAAAGTGCAATAGTGTTACAAAAGACCTACGGTACTCCCTTCTATCGTTTATCTAGGTTGCAAAGTTTAAGCGGGGTTCCTGTATCCCATAGCTCGTTGTGGCAACAATATTTAGATGTTTGGC
Organism: Candidatus Tisiphia endosymbiont of Hybos culiciformis; assembly: GCF_964030975.1. Lineage (NCBI taxonomy): Bacteria > Pseudomonadati > Pseudomonadota > Alphaproteobacteria > Rickettsiales > Rickettsiaceae > Candidatus Tisiphia > Candidatus Tisiphia endosymbiont of Hybos culiciformis. Next base: position 1,418,394 of record NZ_CAXIQH010000001.1, on the reverse strand, counting down.
AAGAAGGTGGTGGAGCTGAAATTTACAGGGTATTATTGGAAATGGCTGCCGAATGTAGTTCACTGAACCTTGATGATACTAGAGCCAGGATTTTAGAAATTACTGTAGCCAATAAAAAATTACGTACTCAAAATAAGAAAGGACGCAGCTGTTATACCACTACTATATGTGCTAAAACTACAAATAATGAGGTGATAGTTTTATATTTTACCGGTAATAAGCATGGCGGGGAAAATATTGGTAACGTACTAAAGAATCGTAAGAATAGGACTGATTCTATTCATTTAATGACTGATGCAAGTAACAATAATAACCCGGTATTATCAGAAGCAGATAAAGAATTACTGGCAATAATAGTGATGATCAATTGTTTGTCACATGGGCAGAGAAAATTTACAGAGAATGAACCATATTACCCTGAAGAATGCGGATATTTTCTCAAACAGACTGGTGGGATTTACCATAATGAACATCAATGTAAAGAGATGAGCCTTGAGGAAAAGCTGAAGTACCATCAGGAACATAGCAGTAAATATATAGAAAACATATATAACAAAATAGACGAATTATTTAACGACAAGAAAGTTGAGCCTAATAGTAGGTTTGGGCAAGCTATGAAATATTGGTTAAATAATAAAGAAGGTTTGACGCAATTTTTGAAAATTCCAGTTAGCAGTCTTGATAATAATTGGGCTGAGAGGTCACTACGTACCATTATTTTACAAAGGAAGAATTCATTATTCTTTAAAACAATCAATAGTGCTGAGATACATAGTGGTCTGTATAGTATAGTAAAGACTTGTAGTGAGAACGAGATCAATGCCTTTAAATATTTAAATTGGCTGCAAGAGCAGAGCAGCAAAGCAAAGAAGCATCCTACGAATTATACGCCTTTTGCCTATGCAAGATATATAAATAATACGGAATTAATCGAGACGGCAGCTTAAATGACAGGAAGCCAATCATTAGAGAGTTTGGCAGAACTAGGATCACCATTATGAATAAGAATGTGTAAGGTTCTATAACAAATCTGATAAGATGAATTATCAGATGGGGAAAGTTTTGCCGTAAATTTACCTTTGGATAGGCGTTTAGAGCATAACCAAAAGCCTTGACCATCAAAGGACAAAATTTTAATGGCAGTTCTGTTTTTATTATAGAATAAAAACAAGGAACCATTAAGAGGGTTGGAAGAAAGTTTTTGTCTGCAAACAGCTATTAAACCATCGATACCCTTACGAAAGTCGATGGCAATAGTGGCAACAAAAATAACTGACTGAGGGGTTAGTTGCAGCATAGAAATGTCTGAATTATGATTTTTGGATCCAATGTTTGGATAATAAGCTTGGTACCATTTGGTTTAATAATGTGGCAAGTGTAGTAATTTTGTTTGGGAGTAGCCACAGGATCAGTATCTATAGAATTTACTAGTTGAAATGGAAGGAAATTAATATCTTGTTGCAGTTTTGCTGCAAGTATACGTTGAATTGAACTAATTATTGTTTTATTAATATTGAGATGTTTGGCTATATCTTTGCAAGAATAGTGATGGAGTAGCTGGCGAACTAATTCCTTTAGATGGTTTGGTATGGGATCAAACTTGTTAGTTTTAGTTTGACGCCAGGCTTTAAATTGCTGAGCTACTTGCTCAATAGTAATTGATGGTATTTGCATAGTAGGAACCCAAATTTATAAAATAAATTTTATACTAACAAAAAAATTAGATAGAGTTATGCAGTTTTGCTGCAAGTATACCGAATAAGTTCTTGAGTCCCTAAGCATCATTGCAAAGAGCTGCTTTAGCTACAATTGTCGGAAATTAGCAATTTATGAAGATTTAGTAAATAAATTTATTTTAATTTAGTTTTAATATATATGCAGTTACAAGAAAAAATTTATGTTTTTTTATGCACTTTATTTGTTGTGTTAATAGTAGTTAGCAACTTAGTATATCAGAAATTTGTTTATTTACCTATTTTCTCTATTTATACCTTTGAGCTATCTGTTGGAGCAATTTTTTATCCGGTCACTTTTCTAATAACTAACTTAATATCAGAGTTTTATGGAAAAGAAAAAGCACAATTTTGTGTCAGATTGGCAACTAGTATAAATATTTTAGTATTATGTATTATCAGTTTAATGGGTTATCTACAAGCTACTACCTGGTCAAAAATTGATAATAATACCTTTGATTCTGTATTTGGAGCATATAGCGTATCACTATTTGGTTCAATAACAGCTAGTTATACAGCTCAGATGATAGATATAAGGCTTTATTTACTGATTCGCAAACTTACTAATAATAAATACCTTTTTCTAAGAAATTTAAGTAGTGCGGTATCGTTATTTGTTGATACATCGATTGTAGTTATCTTTGTTACAGTGATTGGGGTTGTGCCTTACGAACAAATGATATCTTTAATATTTAATAGTTATTTATTTAAACTATTTTTTACCATAGTAACTACCCCAATATTTTACTATGTGGTGCATTATATCAGGACTTTATTTTATAGATAACTTTCCTATATTAGTTGGAATTTGTAAATCTTTTTAGTTAGGATGCAATAAGAATTTCATAAGAGCAAAGGAAAATTTACTTTTGTTTAATAACTTGGGAATGTTTTTTTAGTAGATAATTAAATTCTGCACCATAGATAAAAATCATGCTAATAATATAAAAGAACATTAGAGTTACTATTATACTACCAAGCGAACCATATATTATGCTTAATTGGTTAGAATATATTATGTAAGTAGATACTAAATATCCACTTAGCACCCATAAAATTACTGTTAATAAAGCTCCAGGAACCACCTCTTTAAAATTTAGTGTTGCATTAGGGACTATATAATATAGCGATGATGAGGTAATAAATAATGAACAAAAAAGTATAATATATCGCAAAATGCTTAGAGTGAACGTATGTTCTTCCATTATTTGTAAGATTATCGGTAATTTTGTTAATATTATTGGCACTATAATTAGAATAAACATAACAAAAGTAACGAATATGCTGATTACTAAGAACTGTACTATGCTAAGTAATCTTCGTCTTATGTATGGAGGCGGTGATTTGATTTCATATACCCTATTCAGAATTGTTCTTAAACATTCCACACAAGATGATGCGGTCCATATACTTCCCACTATCGCTAAGGTCATTAGACTTTGAGGAGGCGTTTTACCAAGTTCATTTATCCTAGTTTTTATTGAATCAGTAGCCAGTTCTGGCATATTCTCAAGAAAAATAGCTATAAAGTTCTTCCCGAGTTCGGAGGCTCCAATAAAACTTGTTAGTGCTAATAAGAAAACTAAAAAAGGAAAGATTGCCAGAAGTATCATAAATGACATATACCCTGAATGTTCAACACCATCATGTTCAATTGTTTTTAAAATTGCCTGATATAGGCATTTTATAATTCTTTTCATCAACTGGCTTTATTTTTCTTTATATAGTTTAAATAACGACGAACAATTATCGTCTAAACGGAACAGGCACCATATTCTCATACTCCCTTGTCATTCTCACACTCTCTTGTCATTCCCGCGTAGGCGGGAATCTAGATACCTGCTGCAGGGATGACATCACAGTTTTAGTGCCATTCCCACACTCCCTATGTCATTCCCGCACTCCCTTGTCATTCCCGCGTAGGCGGGAATCTATAAAATCTCAGAGCTTTTTAGCTCCCCACATCATTATTTATGACATTTAGTAAAGAGTTTTTTAAAGCAAGAGCATTTTTATTATATTTTTTAATGAACTCTGGTAGTTTGGAGCATATTATATCAATATTTTGTTGAACCTTTTCTATTGCTTTAAATATGGTTAACGGACAATCAACACGATTAACAGTTAACATATCACGCAAAAATTGATCATCATAAACATCTGCTGTAGGCCCAACTAAGCAAGGTACTCCTAAACTTAGACTCTCTAAAACTATCATGGGTGAACATTCTGAATTAGTAATGTATAAAGTTAAATTAGTATTGGCAATAAGTTTTATTAATTCTTGATGTGGTAATTGCTCAGGAAAAACTTTAAGTTCTACATCCCTCATCATCCAAGAAACATGTCTGTTGGCATTAAAATAGAAATTAGTATAACAAGAGATCTTATCTTTAAACATACTTATTGCTGCAAATTGAGGATAGAGATTCTTGAGCCATATGCTAGAAGCACTCCATATACCAATTGTAAATTTACTATTTTCTATGGCACTCGTCTTTCTTTCCAACGGGGTTGGTATGAAGTTTTGTAATAGGTAAGACTGGATGCTATTAGTTATCAAAAATTGTTCTAAACCTTTTTTCAGGGTGATAATAGCTTTAATTTTATTGTGCTGATACAAATTCAACCATTTATAAAAATGTTGGCAATGATGAGAATCTACCCATTGGGCAGGGGAGCCATGCCATAAAAAATAAATATCTAAATAATTATCACCCTTAAGCTCCTGCAATTTTTCTACTAATTGAACATGAACATCAAGCCCACCCGATATAACTAATTTCTTAATGCCTGTCTTTATAATTAACTGTGCTATTTTTGTGGTAATATTATTAGGTGAATATGAATTAATATAATTTAGCAAAACGTTTGATTCCTCTATAGGGAAAGGAATTGTTTGATTAAATAGTTCCTTAGTAGAGTTAGCGACCCCAGGAAAAGCCCTAGAATAGATTACGTAAATATCGTCAATATCTTTTTGTTGTCCTTGATATTTGATTATAAAATTTTTAAAATTCTCATAATCATTTTCTGAAGAGCAAGAATAAAGCATTGTAATTATTCGTCTAGCAAAAAACCTAAACCAAGAATATTTTAGAAAGAATCGTGCTATCTTTTTTACAAAATGGATAGAAAGGATCCTGTTGATAATAGAGGTAGATTTCCCCTTATTAACAAGGTTGATATCTCTTAAAATTTGTTGCTTTGTTTGTAGCTTATGTTCTTCTCTATGATTTTTTACTGAATCCTCTACAAATGAATACCATAAGTTTTGTGCTTGAGTTTTATTAGCAAAGATTTTTTGATAAGCAAGAAAGTTTTGTTGTTTAATCTTGGTTAGTAATTCTCTGTCAGAATTTAATTTTTTTATTGCATCCGTAAAATACGAATATTTTCTGTTAATTATAAACTCATGCTGTATATCAGGTAACAGCTCCTGAGCAATCCCTACATCAGTAGTGATAATTGCACAACCAAATGCCATCGCCTCAATAAGTGTCAGCGGTGTTCCTTCTTGCACGGATGCTATTAGCAGAATGTCTGTTTCCTTTAGAGTATCCCAAACTTCTTGTTTCGAGTGTAGTCGCTTATTTTTATCTATTATACATCTTTTGACATGAATTTTCTCATTCTCAAGCTGTTCTAGGGCTGGTATAATTACCGTTTTTAGACCTTTGTAGTCCCGAATACTACCACACCAACTTCCCCAAGCACTATTACCAATCCATGTGACAACTAACCTATTAGTTCCTAAATCAAATTCAGGGGTACTTTTCGAATCTAAGATTAATACATTATCATAAATTACTTGACAAGGTTTTGGGTATTCTGTGGTTTTTGCATAAATATCATATAATCTTTTAGAGCTAGTGTAGTAGTTGTCAATAAATCGAAAAGTTGGTAAGTTTTTTAATATTTCGCCTTCATTTTCCATAAATAGATGATCAGGTATGCTAATGGTAATGGCAATATTTAATAATTTTTCAATATTGCTATTAGTGTTAATACCATCTTCTGCTATAATTTGCAGTAAGTGCGTTAAATACCCACGATAAAAGAAATGTATTAATTTAATAGAATTATATTGGTTTAAGCTAATTATAAAATCCTCGCATGTTTTATAATCACAGCTATAAATTATATGACAATCATATCGATCATTTAGCAAAGATTGAACATATTGAGCAACGCTATCAAAAGCCCACCCCTTAACATCAGCTACTAAAATCAAGGTTTCTTTTGAATTCATAAATTTACGCTAAATAACTCTAATAATCCACTTTCTAACTCATATGTTGCTTTATAATTTAAAATATGCCGAGCCAATTCTGGACTGCCAACGGAACTATTTACACTACCAACTTGACTTGGTAGATATTTTATTCCTTTGACAATGGCAATTTTATCAATTAGCTTAACAAGTTCATTTATAGAATAGGCACGTCCCGTGCAGACATTTATTACTGGAGCCGATGATGCCGCAATAGACAAAGCTCTAACGCACATATTTGTTACATCTGAAACATGTATAAAATCACGACTTTGATTTCCATCACCAAAAATCACCAACTCTTTACCATCTTTCACTTGTTCTCTAAATATTGATATTACACCAGAATAATCAGAATTTTTAGGTTGTCCTTTACCATAAACATTAAAGAAGCGTAAACCACAGCTTTTAAGAGATTTAATCTCACCAAAAGCCTTAGCTTGTAGCTCACAGGCATATTTATCCACTGCATAAGGAGAAAGTGGACTTACCTTACCATTTTCTTGTAGTGGTAAATCACTTACCGCACCGTAGACAGCAGCGGATGAGGCATAGATCACAGGAATATTTTGTTTACTTGCCTGAAGGAATATATTAATGGTTCCCGTTAAATTCACTTGATGGCTGTAATGCCAATTGTTAATTGATTCCTGCACATTTGCCACTGCTGCAAGATGAAAGCAACCATCAATATTTCTGAATAATTTTTGTAAAATATCTTGGTCTAAGATGCTTCCTTGAATAAATTCAACATTCTCATAAACCGAATAATTGAAATTGCTAGTTGAAAGATTGTCTAATATAACGACTTTATGTCCTTCTTTTATTAGTAAGTTAACAAGGTGTGAACCAATGAAACCAGCACCACCAGTGACTAAATATCTTGACATATATTAATAATAAGTTTAATTCATTTATACTCAAATGGTTTGAAGAATTGGCTCCTGCAAATACTTGCGAGGTATTCGTGTACTCACTCCTTGTTTATTGCCCACATTCTCCAAATCGTTTGAGTATACTATTCTGCTGTGAGTGTATGCGTTACATTATAGAGTTATTATAAAGAAAAATAAATGAAAAAAATCATTATTTTTACAAATACAGATTGGCACTTTTATAACCATCTTTTGCCAATTGCTTTGACCGCTAAAATGAAAGGATATGAAGTAAAGGTACTAACAAATATTAGTGAATTTAAAGATAAGATAGAACAACATGATTTGCCAGTAATTCCAATTTCAATAAAGCGGGGAAGTATTAATTTTCTTACTGATTTACTATTATTAATCAAGTTAATCAGAATATTAACTAAGGAAAAACCTGATATATTACATAATTTCACTATAAAACCAGTTTTTTATGGAAGTATCGGTGCCTTTTTGTGCAATATACCACAAATTATTAACACTTTTGTTGGTATGGGTTTACTGTTTATCAGTAATAATTTTTTATTAAAATGTGCTAGGAACATTATAGCTAGAATATTATCCCTAATAAGCTATTATAAAAGCATGTTATTTGTTGTACAAAATGATGATGATTTAGCTTTACTGGTGAAATTAGCTATTGCTCCTAAAAATTTAGTCATTAAACAATGCAGTGTTGGTATAGAAACCAAGAAGTTTCCTCTCCTACCAGAACCATTAGGTAATAAAATAGTAGTTGCCTTAGTGGCTAGAATGCTTATTGATAAAGGTATATATGAATTTATATATGCCGCAAAGATATTAAAACAGAAAAATATAGATGCTGAGTTTTGGTTAGTTGGTGAGCCTGAGAAAGGTAATAAACAATCAATCGCACAATCCATATTAGAATACTGTCAAAATCTAGGATATATCAAATATCTTGGGTATCAGAAAGATATAGAAAAAATCTGGGAAAAGGCTCATATTGCCGTGTTACCCTCCTACCGTGAAGGGCTAAGCCGCTCTCTTTTAGAGGCTGCGGCATATGGTAGAGCCATTATTACTACTGATGCTCCAGGTGGCAAAGAGTTAATACAAGACAAAATAAATGGGTTATTAGTTAAACCTCAAAATATAGAAGATTTAGCAATAGCTATGGAGATGCTAATCACTATGCCTTCACTGCGAAAACATCTTGGTAAGAAAATTCGACAAGATATTTTGGCAAAATATGACAACCAATTAATTTCCGAGAAGATGGTTAGTTTTTATAGCTAGATGTTTAATCCCAGAGTGTGATGGTGTATGTTAGGGTAATTACAAGGAGAAATATACAACTTCTGATTTTTTATACAAGCTAAATCTAAATAGCTTGACATGATAAGCCTAATAATATATAAGTTCTTAACCTTACCAATAGCCTTAAGCAATTAAGGAAAAGCTCTTGAATAGTTTCAACGCATTAAAAGATCATTTTTTTAAGTTGATACATAATTGAGTTTTTTTTTTGTCTTAGGGAATCCTTATTATGACTATAATAAAGTCAAATTCATTTAGCAGTAAATTCAGAACTATCTTTTGGCCTATCCATAATCATGAACTTGGGAAATTCATACCGATGTGTGGTTTGATGTTTTGTGTCTTATTTAACCAAAACATATTAAGAATTTTAAAAGATAGCATTTTAATTTCAGAGATTAGTGCTGAAGTAGTAAGCTTCACTAAAGTTTATTGTGTAACACCTGCAGCGGCTCTATTCGTTATAATCTATGCTAAGATGCTTAATCATTGTAGTTTTGAAAAGATTTACGGCTATTTAATTACTTTTTTTATTGTGTTCTTCATTCTTTTTGCTTTCATCATTTATCCAAATGTTCATATTTTCCATATTAACCCAAATTCTCTAGAACAAAGTATGGGGAATTATCCTCATTTAAAATGGTATATAGCTTTAATTGGTAACTGGAGTTATGTGGTTTTTTATACATTATCTGAGCTTTGGCCAAATATCTTTTACGTTTTACTGTTTTGGCAGTTTGCTAATGAGCTTACTACAACAGAAGAAGCAAAAAGATTTTATACTCTTTTTTCATTATTTGGTAATTCTGCTTTAATCTTCGTTGGCTTTTTGATGTTAAACTTGTCATCTGCTAACACTATTGCTAAATATTTTTTTACCGTACCGGACAACAAAACTACATTGGTAAAAGTATCAACAAGTTTCGTGGTAGTTGCGGCTATTATATCATATTTACTTGTAAGGTTTATTAGCAAAAATGTTTTTACCAATCCAACCTTTTATGCAAAGGCTAAAGCCGGTAGATCGACTAAAGATGGCATGGGTTTAGTGGAAAGTTTTAGATATATCATAAGATCAAAATATTTATGGTTAATGCTAATTTGCTCTGCTGCCTTTGGTTTATCAATAAATTTGGTAGAAGCCGTATGGAAAGCAAAAATTAAAGAATTATACCCCACTGTTAATAGTTATGCGGAATTCAACAGCCTTTATATTCTCTGGACTGGAGTGACTATTATGGTAATGACTATAATAGGCAATAATATAATGCGTAGTCATAGCTGGTTTGTTGCTGCCGTAATTTCACCAGTTATCGTTATGGTTACGGGGACATTGTTCTTTATCTTAATCGTATTTGACCATCAAATATTATCTCTATTTGACAGTGCTATTCTTATGACTCCATTGGCTCTGGCAGTATCAATTGGGGCTTTACAAAATATTCTAGCAAAAGGTACTAAATATTCACTTTGGGATACTTCTAAAGAGATGTTGTATATCCCTCTTGATAGGGAATTAAAAACCAAAGGTAAAGCCGCTGTTGACGTCATTAGCTCGAAAGTTGGTAAATCTTCAAGCGGCTTAATACAGTCAGTTATTTTTACATTAGTACCAACAGCAACTTTTAGCTCTATTTCACCATTTTTAATGGGAGTATTTATCGTTGTTTGCATTGCATGGATTTACTCGGTAAGAAAAATATACTTTGAGTATAAGAAGATTGTCTAACCTACAGCTATTCCTTGCAATAATGAAGAAGTTATCTAATCTCTCCGTCAAAAGTTTAAAAACACAACATCTACTATATTTAAACGCAAAAGGTGTCATTCCCGCGAAGGCGGGAATCTATAATAGCTAAGGGCTTTTTGAGTATTATTCTATAGTTATGCTCATAGGATTAGGTGATAAAGAACATAACGATTGTAAGTTGTCATTCCCGCGAAGGCGGGAATCTAGATACATGCTTTCGCAGGTATGACACAAAGTTTGTATCACCTAATTCAATAGGTTTCACTATATATTTAAACGCAAAAGGTGTCATTCCCGCGAAGGCGGGAATCTATAATAGCTAAGGGCTTTTTGAGTATTATTCTAGATCCCTGCCTTCGCAGGGATGACAACATTACCATGAAAAGGATGTCATTCCCACGAAGGCGGGAATCTAGAGCCTTGCCTTCGCAGGTATGACACAAAGTTTGTATCACCTAATTCAATAGGTTTCACTATATATTTAAACGCAAAAGGTGTCATTCCCGCGAAGGCGGGAATCTATAATAGCTAAGGGCTTTTTGAGTATTATTCTAGATCCCTGCCTTCGCAGGGATGACAACATTACCATGAAAAGGATGTCATTCCCGCGTAGGCGGGAATCTAGAGATACCTGCTTTCGCAGGTATGACACAAAATTTGTATCACCTAATTCAATAGGTTTCACTATAACAGAGTCTGTCCTGTGGTTAGACTACAAAAACTTTGGAAATCCATAAGATTTTGAACAGAATAAGGTAAAAATCTTATTAATCATGTTTACAGGTAAGATTAATTTTTAACACATCCTGCCACACCTTATCCCAACCTTTGGTATGAGTAATATCAGGGAAAATCTTTTGCTGTATACAATTTGAAGAACTAGCTTTTACATAGCCATGCATAATACTACTAGGTACTATTGCATCCTTGCTTCCAGAAAGATGTAATTGCGGGATATTACTGATTTTTTTAGCATAATCTATGGGATTTAATGACTTCTTTAATGCATATACTTCATGATATTTACTAAAATTTTCAATATCAAGATTACCTGCTATAGTTATTATATCCTTAATATGCTTATTTCTTGCTGCAACCAAGATAGCAATACCACCACCACCAGAGAAACCAACCAAACTAGCTGGTTTACCATTATTTATACTATTTATTACTATATTTGTTGATTCCATAACCTCTTCAGCCATTCTTTTGTCTGTCCAATATACTTGATTACAGTTTGGATTAAGCCCTACTGGTGTATATTGGCATGGACGAGCTATATAAACTATATTAGGTCTAGTATCAAGGGTGGCAAGCTTAAACAGCATAACCTTGGAAGGGGTTGGATTATCTGCAATAGCATAGCGTCCTATACTAATACTCCCATCACCTTCAATATAGAATACATAAGGACTATCTTTATCCGAGATACGTTGGTAGGTTGTAATAACAAAATCCCCAGCCTTAACAAGTTTCTTCTCAAACTTGTTTATTGAGGCTAGTTTTTCTGCTTCCTCAACCCTTGTCTCGAAAGACGAAACACAAGAAGAAAGCAACACAGACATAAAAAGCAGAGCAATTCTAGATACTGTGAAGGGAATTTGAATAAAACCTAGGCTAAACGATGCACACAATTGATGTACGTACCTTCCTAAATTGCTAAACGTCAATTGATTCCCTGCATAAGTCAATCTAGTGGGTGATTTTGTTGTCGAAACTCGCATCCGCTCCTCACGTATGTCTATGTACGCGTAAGTAGCAGGCTTCGTTTCTCCTAAAAATCCCGAGGACTTTTTTGACTTATACCAGATAAGTATACTAATAAACATCTGTGAATTAGTTGCTATGTTAGCCAGATTAGCCACAGGCAACCCCCCTACCACACAAATTTACTCTCCCTCTAAAATACCCCCTACTACTCAAATAAGAGGAGGGTGTGCATCAACAATAACATTGTGTTCTAAATCTATTATATAGTTGGAACCAAGTGTAACAACGCCAGCAGGCAATAGTTCAGCTACTTGCAATATTGCTTGACCACTATAAGCACTAGAGAATATATTAAACATAGTAAGAGTATTACTATGTGCTGTAGCTATTTCTTTTAGTTTATCACAACTTATGTTATTGCCATAAGCAATATTAAGAGAGGTGATATTAGGAAGATAGTTAACTATTGCATTTGCTCCTGTATCAGTTATGTAATTGCCTTCCACATTAATATCTACAAGATTAGCAAGGCTGTTAACTATTGTTATTATTCCGTCATCACCAATGTTACAAAAAGACAGATTGAGATTAATAATCTTAGAGAGCTGAGATATTTTCTGCGCCATTTCAGTACCTAAGCTATTGTTTTCAAAGTTAAGACCAGTAATATTACTATTATTTATTGCGTCCATTAGTAACTGAAAGTTATCTATGCTTATCTCACCAAGACCACACATAGATGCCTTAAGTGCCGTAACACCTGGGGTATTTTGTATGAATTCAGCTAACCGTTCTATATCAAATGTGTTTTCAAAATATTTTGTACGACAGATAGGGTGTCCTTCTGCGTCATAGAATTTGTTGCCCACTTTATTCAAATCTAGCAATCCATTTTCTAAATATGGAGAGAAATCTTCTATGTTCAACGGCATAATCACTACCTATATTAAAATTGTTATTGTTACTAGCCGTGTAGTTCACTTACACCATGCCAGATTAATATAATATTACTTCCCCTCATAAAGTAATATTATTTTGCCAAAACTAGTCATAGCAATTATCTTTTATCTAAAATTAACCTCAATTTGTATTAAGTTAGGTCATGAGACGACATGCCAACTTAACGGGAAACGTCTAAAAAGGTATTTCATCATCTAGATCACTATGGTCAAAATTAGTAACCATATTTTTGGGTGCAATAGAATCTGGGGCTTGAGTACCGCCACCTTTAGAATCCAACAATATAAATTGTGAGTTAAAATTCTGCAGCACTATTTCTGTTGTATATTTTTCATGTCCAAGGTTATCCACCCATTTTCTAGTTTGTAAATTACCTTCTAAGTAAACTTTAGTTCCTTTTTTGGCATAATTTTTTACAACAGATACCAATCCCTCATTAAATATTACCACTCTATGCCATTCCGTTTTTTCTTTCTTTTCTCCAGTAGCACGATCTTTCCATGTCTCAGAAGTAGCAACACTAAAACTTGCTATCTCTTTACCATCAGCCGTATGCCTAATTTCTGGATCACGCCCTAAATTACCTATTAATATTGCTTTATTTAAACTACCAGCCACAAATCATTACCTAATTTATTTAAAAATTTAATTATTGCAATAGTAATTCAAAACCACCTATAATGCTACAAGTTTTTTAAAATTTTATAGAAAATTTATAACAAATTATTATGCAAGAATATATTAAAGTTCGTGGTGCTAAGGAGCATAATTTAAAAAATGTAAATGTTGACATTCCTAGAAATAAGTTTGTGGTAATTACAGGACTTAGTGGTTCTGGTAAATCTTCATTAGCTTTTGATACTATTTATGCTGAAGGACAACGTAGATATGTTGAAAGTCTATCTTCCTATGCTAGGCAGTTCTTACATCTTCAGGATAAGCCTGATGTTGAGTCAGTCTCTGGGTTGTCGCCGGCAATAGCTATTGATCAAAAAACTACATCTAAAAATCCACGCTCTACAGTTGGTACTATAACTGAGATTTATGATTATTTGAGATTACTATATGCAAGGGTAGGGGTGCCATATTCTCCAGCAACAGGTCTACCTATAAAGAATCAGACTATATCGGAGATGATAGATGCTATTCATGATCTTCCTAAGGGAAGTAAATTATACATCTTAGCACCCATTATAAGAGGGCAGAAAGGTGAGTTCAGACGCGAAATCCTTGATCTTAGAAAACAGGGGTTTGGCAGACTAGTAATTAACAATGAAATTTATGAGATTGATAATCTTCCGAAATTTGATAAGAATAAAAAACATAATATTGAAGTAATTGTTGATAGGATTTCTCTAGAAGGTGATTTAGGAAATAGGCTGGCAGATAGTTTAGAAATAGCTCTTAAACTAGCAGATGGTATAGTATATGTTGAAATTGTTGACTTGCCAAACGGATTAGAGACCAACCTTACTAAAGGCTCAAAAATCATTTTTTCAGAAAAATATTCTTGTCCAGTTTCTGGTTTTCAGATTATTGAGATAGAACCAAGAATCTTTTCCTTTAATAGCCCATTTGGTGCTTGTCCTAAATGCGAAGGTCTTGGTAAAGAATTATTTCTTGATAAAGAATTAATTATTCCAGATGGTAAAATTAGTATTAAAGATGGAGCTATAGCCCCTTGGGGTAAAATATCCTCAAAGTTCTTTTTAGAAACATTAAAAGCCTTAGCAAGTCATTATAAGTTTTCATTAGACACTCCTTTTGTAGAATTACCAAATGCGATCCAGCAAGTATTGCTCCATGGTTCGGGTGATGAAATTATAGATTTCCAATATCATGATGGTTCTAAATCTCAGACTATCCAGCAACCTTTTGCCGGAATAATACCTAGCTTACAAGAAAAGGAGCGTAAGGCTGAGTCCTCTTTAGTAAAAGAAGAATTATTAAAATACAAAGCAGACCACAAATGTACATCTTGTACAGGTTATAGACTAAAAACGGAATCTCTTTGTATTAAAATTGCCGATCATCATATAGGACAAATATCTGCCATGAGTATTTTGCAACTACAACAATGGTTTAATCAATTAGATAAACAGCTTAATAAAAGACAAATGGCTATTGCTGAACGTATATTAAAGGAAATTAAAGAAAGACTACAATTTCTTATGAATGTTGGTCTTGAGTATCTTGCTTTGTCTAGAGAGTCAGGCACTTTATCTGGTGGAGAAAGCCAGCGTATTCGCTTAGCATCACAAATTGGTTCGGGACTCAGCGGGGTGTTATATGTACTTGATGAACCGTCAATTGGTTTACATCAGCGTGATAATGCTCGATTAATAGAAACTCTTAAGAATCTTCGAGACCTTGGTAATACAGTGCTGGTTGTTGAGCATGACGAAGAGACAATGTATGAATCGGATCACATTATCGATGTTGGACCAGGGGCTGGTATTCATGGCGGACATATAGTAGCTCAAGGAACAATTGAGGAAATTAAACAATGTGCAGATAGTATAACTGGTAGCTATTTAAGCGGTAAACAATTTATTGAAGTGCCAACAAATACTAGGGTATCCTCTTCCGGTAAGGTAATAGCTTTAACTGGAGCTGTGTCTAATAATTTACAAGATGTTAATGTTACAATCCCTCTGAGTAGTTTCACAGCAATAACTGGAGTATCCGGTAGTGGAAAATCAAGTTTAATAATTCACACTTTGTATAAAGCAGCTTTAAAGTTTTTAGAACCATCTTCAAAAATCTTTCCAGGAGAGTACAAATCAATTACCGGTCTTGAATATATTGACAAGGTTATTGATATCAATCAGTCACCAATAGGTCGTACACCAAGGTCAAACCCGGCAACTTACACAGGTGCATTTACCCATATTAGAGACTGGTTTGCTGAGCTACCAGCTGCAAAAACACGAGGTTATAAAGTTGGTAGGTTTTCATTCAATGTTAAAGGTGGGAGATGTGAATCATGTCAAGGCGATGGTCTGATTAAAATAGAAATGCATTTTTTACCTGATATTTATGTAAAATGTGATGTTTGTAATGGAGATAGATATAACAGGGAGACTCTCGAAATTAAATATAAGGATAAATCTATATCTGATGTCCTTAGGATGACAGTTGATGATGCAATGAGTTTTTTTGAGAAAGTGCCACTAATCTACGAAAAGCTTGTTACTTTAAATGAGGTAGGACTTGGTTATATAAAAATCGGTCAATCTGCTACTACTTTGTCTGGAGGTGAAGCCCAAAGGATAAAATTAGCTAAAGAATTATCAAAACGCTCAACGGGCAAAACTTTATACATACTTGATGAACCAACAACAGGTTTACATATAGATGATATTAATAAATTGTTGAAAGTGCTGCATAAATTAGTTGATATGGGTAATACTGTAGTAGTTATTGAGCATAATCTAGATGTTGTCAAAACAGCAGATTACGTTATAGATGTTGGGCCTGAGGGGGGAGATAAAGGTGGTTGCATAGTAGCTACCGGGACTCCGAAGGATATTGCTTGTTGTAACGAAAGTCATACTGGAAGATATTTAAAAGATTATCTATAATTAATTACTTTTTTCACTTAGTGGACAGAAATTTTGCTATAGTGAAACCTATTGAATTAGGTGATACAAACTTTGTGTCATACCTGCGAAAGCAGGTATCTAGATTCCCGCCTTCGCGGGAATGACAATTTACAATGGCTTCGTCGCTACTAAAGTAGCACAACTGTCGAAAGTTAGAAGAGGACGGGGGTTAGAGGTTATCATGGTAGTTTAAAAGTTGTGGAAAAATAACCGGCGTTATTGCGAGGAGGCGAAAGTACTTCCGTCATTGCGAGGAGTCGCTTTGCGGCGACGAAGCAATCCATAAAAGTAACCAAAAATGGATTGCCACGACCACTACGTGGCCTCGCAATGACGTCGGTTTGTTATGGCTAAATACTAATCGGGTTAGCTATATAGTAAAAACTTGAGAAGTTAAGAAAGTGAGTAAAATTAAAAAACAATATATTTGCACAAATTGTGGTAACAGTACATCAAAATGGGCTGGGCAATGTTTTGATTGTGGCTTATGGGGAGGGATTGAAGAAGAGATAATCAGTCAAGTACAAGTTAAGTTAGGCAATAAACAAGAAATACAAAAGCTTGATGGTGTCGTTGTGGATTCGTTACGTACTCCTACCCCTATAAATGAATTAAATAGGGTGCTGGGAGGTGGGTTGGTTTGCTCTTCTGCAATTTTAATTGGTGGTGATCCTGGAATTGGTAAATCAACTTTATTATTACACTTAGTGGCAAGCACTTCTTGTGTTACAATGAAGTGCTGCCTGTATGTAACTGGAGAGGAATCTATTGACCAAATAAAACTCAGAGCCTTAAGATTAGGACTTAATAATAAAACAGCATCCATCTTAGCCGCAACTAATATTGAAGATATTATCTCAACTATTGATGCCGATAAGAACAATATTGATTTGGTAGTTATCGATTCAATTCAAACGATGGTAACTCGCACATTATCATCACCACCTGGTACTATTTCCCAGATTCGTGCCTGTGCTAATGAATTAGTTAGCTATGCTAAGCATAATAATATTATTATTTTGCTTAGCTGTCATGTGACAAAAGATGGGCAATTAGCTGGTCCTAAGTTACTCGAACATCTTGTTGATACCGTACTATATTTTGAGGGTGATCATAATAGCCATTTCCGTATTTTACGGTCTATTAAAAATAGGTTTGGTGGAGTAGGAGAAATTGGTGTTTTTGAGATGACTGCTAGCGGTCTTATTGAAGTCTCTAGCCCTTCCGAACTATTTTTGATGAAAAGAGATAAAAATGTTAGTGGTACAACGGTATTTGCTGGGATTGAAGGATCGAGACCTTTATTAATTGAAATCCAAGCATTAATTGCTCCCTCAAATATACCAATGCCAAGACGTTCAGTTGTCGGTTGGGATTTGAATAGGTTATCAATGATCATAGCCGTACTAAATGTACGATTTGGTCTTAATTTATCTTCTTATGAAGTATATTTAAGCGTTGCTGGCGGACTTAAAATTTCAGAACCAGCTTCAGACTTAGCTGTTGCAGCTGCTTTAATTTCTGCAGCAAGTAATAAAGCTGTGCCAGAACATAGTGTTTTTTTTGGAGAAATTGGTTTATCTGGTGAAATAAGAAAGGTAAATGCAGCGGAAATGAGAATAAAAGAAGCAACAAAATTAGGATTCAATAAATTAATTTGCTCCAAACTTGAAAAGTTGAGTAGTAACCTAATTTGTCCAATTAGTAATCTAAAGGAATTAAGAGAGTTAATATAATTAAAGTTCAGAGTAGGGGGATGCCTATGGTTAATTTAGATAACTTACCTTTTACGTATGGCATTTAACAGTCATAGGGAAAACAGCACAGTGCTATTAGCGAGAAGCCACTTTAGTGGCAACGTAGTAATCTAAATAAAAGTGGAAATTATGAGTTGGTATTATGAACGATAAAAAACAGTTGGCTTTTGGTGTGGATCCTCGTAGAACCGAAAAATATAGTTTGCGTCAAAGTAGATATTACGTTATTTCAAAAGATGTTAGTCGTATTGCAAGTGAAATTAAATCTAAAAACCAAAGAATAAAATTATTAGATATTGGTGTTGCTTCTGGTGTAGTT
Organism: Candidatus Tisiphia endosymbiont of Hybos culiciformis; assembly: GCF_964030975.1. Lineage (NCBI taxonomy): Bacteria > Pseudomonadati > Pseudomonadota > Alphaproteobacteria > Rickettsiales > Rickettsiaceae > Candidatus Tisiphia > Candidatus Tisiphia endosymbiont of Hybos culiciformis. Next base: position 1,400,080 of record NZ_CAXIQH010000001.1, on the reverse strand, counting down.
CGGCGTTATATCGATAATCAACCAAACAATGAAGTGATAGATTATTATGGAGCAGATATTGAAATAAGGGACGAGATATATAAGAAAGAATCTTATAGTGGTTTATACCAAGCTGATTTAATGCAGGGGATGTTAAATGTTCCGAGCAACACTTTTGATATTGTAATTTGTGAACAAGTCTTAGAACATTTGTATGAATTAGAACTGGCTTTTAAATCGATAGAAAGAGTATTAAAGCCTGGCGGCACGTTGTTTTTGGGCGTTCCAATTTTTCCTCATGGGATACATTTACTACGTCAATATTTAGTGCCTTTAATTGATAAAATATGTAGGGTAAAAAAAGTTAGAGGTCATGTTCAAGCCTTTTCGTTACTTACATTCACAAAATTACTTCATAAATATACTAAATTAGAAATTTTAGAATATAGGGGATTCAGAGTTATTTCAGGAGGTATCCTTCGACCACTTGAAAATCATAAATGGTGGTTAGATTTTAACCTTAAATTAGGTAAGCTAATTCCTAGCCTATGTATCGAAATTCAGATTGTTGCTAAGAAATCAGATAAGGCAACATAGATTTATATAGCTAGCCCCCCCGTCAAAAGTCTAAAGATACAACATCTGCTATGTTTAAACAAAAAGGATGTTATTCCTGCGTAGGCAAGAATCTATAATATCTCAGGGCTTTTTGTCCACTATTTTAGATATAGTTATGCCCATAGGATTAGGTGATAAAGAACATAACTAAGTTGTCATTCCCGCGTAGGCGGGAATCTAGATACCTGCTTTCGCAAGGTTAACACAAAGTTTATATGTATACTTGCAGCAAAACTGCATAACTCTATTAAATTTTTTTGGTAGTATGAATTTATTTTATAAATTTGGGTTCCTACTATGCAAATATCACCGATTAGTAAAAAAACTGGTTGAAAAACTATCAGTTATACTATAACATTTCAATTATTAAACGTAATGAATGAATCAAAATGAAAAAGCCAAAAGTAGCGACCTTAAGTGCTGAGGAACGAGAAGAACTAATACAACATATTAAGGCAAGTTCATTAACAGGAGATGATCAGCAAGCGGTGATAGAACTTGTGAAATTTTGTAACGAACTAATAGACAAGCTAGCATCATCAAACATCAGTATAAATAAGCTTAAGGAGATGATGATTGGTTTTAAGGCAGATAACAAAAAAAAGATAGTTCAGATTCATTAAAAGAACCACCGAGTGAATCTGATAATAAGAATGGTGGTAATGAAGAAGAGTACGATGAGTCCAAGAAGAGAGATCGCAGTAATTGGCAAGGTAAATATGGATTTGATGATTATCAGGATGCAAATACCAGCTATTTAGCTCCTGAGAATTTTTGTAGTGGTGATAGCTGTCCTCACTGTGATAATGGTAAACTCTATAATAGTGAAGCTAGAAAATTGCTACAATTTACAGGTAATGCTCCAATTACAGTCAACAGATATGTAAAGAAAACGTTACGCTGTAATGCTTGCGATTATACAGTTATGAACAATAAGAATATCAACAAATGGACAAATAGTAGCAAAAGTGCAATAGTGTTACAAAAGACCTACGGTACTCCCTTCTATCGTTTATCTAGGTTGCAAAGTTTAAGCGGGGTTCCTGTATCATATAGCTCGTTGTGGCAACAATATTTAGATGTTTGGCAAGAAGGTGGTGGAGCTGAAATTTACAGGGTATTATTGGAAATGGCTGCCGAATGTAGCTCACTGAATCTTGATGATACTAGAGCTAGAATTTTAGAAATTACTGTAGCCAATAAAAAATTACGTACTCAAAATAAGAAAGGACGCAGCTGTTATACCACTACTATATGTGCTAAGACTGCCAATAATGAGGTGATAGTTTTATATTTTACCGGTAATAAGCATGGCGGGGAAAATATTGGTAACGTACTAAAGAATCGTAAGAATAGGACTGATTCTATTCATTTAATGACTGATGCAAGTAACAATAATAACCCAGTATTATCAGAAGCAGATAAAGAATTACTAGCAATAATAATTATGATCAACTGTTTATCACATGGACAGAGGAAATTTACAGATAATGAACCATACTATCCTGAAGAATGCGGATATTTTCTCAAACAAACTGGTGGGATTTACCATAATGAACATCAATGTAAAGAGATGAGCCTTGAGGAAAAGCTGAAGTACCATCAGGAACATAGCAGTAAATATATAGAAAACATATATAACAAAATAGACGAATTATTTAACGACAAGAAAGTTGAGCCTAATAGTAGGTTTGGGCAAGCTATGAAATATTGGTTAAATAATAAAGAAGGTTTGACGCAATTTTTGAAAATTCCAGTTAGCAGTCTTGATAATAATTGGGCTGAGAGGTCACTACGTACCATTATTTTACAAAGGAAGAATTCATTATTCTTTAAAACAATCAATAGTGCTGAGATACATAGTGGTCTGTATAGTATAGTAAAGACTTGTAGTGAGAACGGGATCAATGCATTTAAATATTTAAATTGGCTGCAAGAGCAGAGTAGCAAAGCAAAGAAGCATCCTACGAATTATACACCTTTTGCCTATGCAAGATATATAAATAATACGGAATTAATCGAGACGGCAGCTTAAATGACAGGAAGCCAATCATTGGAGAGTTTGGCAGAACTAGGATCGCCATTATGAATAAGAATGTGTAAGGTTCTATAACAAATCTGATAAGATGAATTATCAGATGGGGAAAGTTTTGCCGTAAATTTACCTTTGGATAGGCGTTTAGAGCATAACCAAAAGCCTTGACCGTCAAAGGACAAAATTTTAATGGCAGTTCTGTTTTTATTATAGAATAAAAACAAGGAACCATTAAGAGGGTTGGAAGAAAGTTTTTGTCTGCAAACAGCTATTAAACCATCGATACCCTTACGAAAGTCGATGGCAATAGTGGCAACAAAAATAACTGACTGAGGGGTTAGTTGCAGCATAGAAATGTTTGAATTATGGTTTTTAGCTCTAGTGTTTGAATAATAAGCTTGGTACCATTTGGCTTAATAATGTGGCAAGTGTAGTAATTTTGTTTGGGAGTAGCCACAGGATCAGTATCTATAGAATTTACTAGTTGAAATGGGAGAAAATTAATATCGTGTTGTAGAACTTTATTTGAAGTTGAGGTAGGAGAAGTTTTGAGGGAAGGTTGATGGGCTTGTTGAATTGAACTAATTATTGTTTTATTAATATTGAGATGTTTGGCTATATCTTTGCAAGAATAGTGATGGAGTAGCTGGCGAACTAATTCCTTTAGATGGTTTGGTATGGGATCAAACTTGTTAGTTTTAGTTTGACGCCAGGCTTTAAATTGCTGAGCTACTTGCTCAACAGTAATTGATGGTATTTGCATAGTAGGAACCCAAATGTATAAAATAAATTTTATACTAACAAAAAAATTAGATAGAGTTATGCAGTTTTGCTGCAAGTATACGTTTATATCACCTAATCCTATGGGCATAACTATACCTGCTTTCGTAGGGATGACACTTTTTACGTTTAAACATAGTAGAGGTTAACTTTTGACGGGGAGACTATATAAGAACCTAGTCATGCACAAATGTCTTTAAAAACATTATAACATTAGCTATATCTTGAGGTTTATTTAAACCAGCAAAGGACATTTTTGTACCGGGTATATATTGGCTAGGTTTATGTAAGAAATGAAATAAACTTTCTTCATCCCATATCCCTCCTTTGCTAGATAGAGCAGTTGAATATTTATAATTCTCTGCTTTTGCTTTTTCTGCCCCAACGATATTCCATAGATGTGGTCCAACCTTATTGGCTTTACTTTTGTCAAGCGAATGGCACATCAAGCATTTTTTCGCTATTTCCTTTCCCGCTTCAGCATTAGCAGTTTTCATCAATTCTTCTATATTCACTGGTGCTTCTGCAACCGCTTTGGCATCAGAACCATTAGGAGAATTTTCTGTTACTTCTACTATGTAGCCTCGAAGCTCAGGATGTAAAACTGGCTTGTACAGAATATCTGTTATAAACCCCACCATCATTGCAATTAAACTGGCTAATAAAATAGAAGCAGCAATTTTATTTAACTCTATTCCAGACATATTGTTTAGTGTCGTCTCCGTAGAGAGAGTATGTATTACTATAGGATAATTTTTGTACTGGAGCGGGTGAAGGGATTCGAACCCTCGACTTCGACCTTGGCAAGGTAGCACTCTACCCCTGAGCTACACCCGCTTTTAAAAACTTACTTGTACAAAAAACAAGTCCTAAATATAGGAGATACTGTAAAAAGATCAAGAAGAAATTTAATTTAAAATTTTGTAAGTTGTCATTCCCGCAAAGGTGGGAATTTAGATACCTGCTTTCGCAGGTATGACATCACAGTTTTAGTACCATTCCCGTACTCCCTTGTCATTCTTAGCAACGGCGGGAATCTAGATACCTGCTTTCGCAGATATGACATCACACTATGCTTTGGCACTCACTGGTTCGGGATGACGCCACCAATTTTACCCGTTTTAAGATGATATCAAAATCGTAGATATTTGTAATTATCTATCCTAAAATAATATAAAAACATCTTGCTTAAAATCACTAAATCAACTAAGAATCATTACTTATAATATGAATTTAGTTGGAACAAATTATGGATCAAAACCACAATCCTAATAATAGTTTAGCAGAGAAGCAAACAAATAACATTAACTATGATGATTTTCCTTATGAAAGTTTTCCTTATACTTATACAAGACCAGAGCATTTAAGAACTATAGGTCTAGTATTTGGTATGCAACCTCCTATGGTAGAAAATGCTAGGATACTCGATATTGGTTGTGGTGAAGGTGGTAATATGATCGATTTTGCCGAAAGTTACCCAGAATCTTATTCTTTAGGAATTGATTTATCACAAGTACAAATTAATAATGGAATAGAAGTAGTAAAGAGCCTAGGTCTAAAGAATATTGAGCTAAAACACTTATCAATATTGGATTTTGATGAGTCGTTTGGTAAATTTGATTATATAATTTGTCACGGGATATTTTCTTGGGTACTGGATGAGGTTCGTGAAAAGATTCTTGAAATATCTAGTAAATTATTAAGTCCTAACGGCATTGTTTTTATCAGCTATAATACTCTGCCAGGCTGGAATATGCAGAAAACTATTAGAGATATGATGATGTTTCACAGTGCTATCTTTACTGATAAACATGATAAATTACAACAAGCTAAATTATTATTAGATTTTGTTAGTGATTCTCTAGAAGGATCAGAGTCTCCTTATTCTAAGTTCTTACAACATGAAACTGATTTTTTTAAGAATTTAAGTAATTCATATTTGTTACACGAATATCTCGGAGAAGATAATACAGCTTTTTACTTCCAGGAATTTATAACTAACGCTAGAAAACATAATCTAAATTATCTTGGAGATTCCTTACTTTCTGCCATGTTTGTTGGTAATTTGCCGGAAAAGACTGCAGAAAAATTACAATCGATAAATGATATTGTAAGAACAGAACAATATATGGACTTTATTACTAATCGTAAATTTAGAACTACCTTGTTATGTCACGATAACGTCATGATCAATAGGACAATTAAATCAAATGAATTAGCTGGCTTCTATACTACTTTTAATATCAGACCAGCTACGCCCGAAAATGAGGTGGATATTAGTAATGCGGTGGAAAGCTTAGGGTTTTACCATGGAAATTCTGAATCTCCCGATATTTCAACGTCTTCCCCTATAATGAAAGCATTTTTCTATGTCTATGCTGATAATATTGGTAACCCTTTAACTTTGGATCAAATTACTCAATTGGCTATGAAAAAGTTAGAAAATTTGCAGCTTAAAGATTTTAGAGAAGAAGTAGATTCTGTAATTGCTAACCTAGTGTTACAAGGATACGTGCAAATATTTGCAACAAAACCTAGCTCAATATATACAATCTCGTCAAAACCAAAAGTAAGTGAGTTAGCAAGATATCAGGCTAAAAAGTTAGAAAAAACTAATTTGTTTGTGACAAATCGAATTAATGCTGTGATTCCATTGCAGTTGCACGAAAAATATATTATTGAACTGTTAGATGGTACAAATTCTATTGAACAGATTGAAGAAAAAATATTTGAAAAATTTGCTGCTGGACTATTAGTGGCGTCTAATAAAAATGGTATAGTAAGTGATGAACAACTTTTAAAGCCATATATTACTCATTGTGTAAATGTTTGCTTACAAGAATGCAAAATGAATTATTTATTAATTGGATAAAATAATGTTAGTTGAAAAAATTAAGACCAAAGCTGAGCATGAGGAGATAAATGTAATTATCGAAATTCCGATGGAAAGTAATCCAGTAAAATATGAAATGGATAAGGAGTCAGGAGCGATATTTGTTGATAGGTTCATGCAGACTGCTATGTTTTACCCTGGTAATTATGGATTTATTCCCCATACCTTGTCAGAAGATGGAGACCCAGTAGATGTATTAGTCATGGCACATTATCCTGTCGTACCTGGTTGCGTGATTAGGTCACGCCCCATTGGGGTTTTAATGATGGAAGATGAATCTGGACTGGATGAAAAAATTATTGCTGTTCCGGTTTCTAAGCTAGATATTACTTTTGATTCAATAAAAGATTTAGATGGTCTTTGTCCAATGCTAAGACAACGAATAGTACATTTCTTTGAACATTATAAAGATCTAGAAAAAGGTAAATGGGTGAAGGTAACTGGCTGGGAAAATGCTCAAAAAGCCAAAGAGTTAATTAATGAAGGTATATCAAGGGCAAAGAGTTGATTTTAAAGATATAGTTTATACGTTATTGCGAGGGAGGGCGACTAAGCAATCCGGAAAGTGATTAGAAATGGGTTGCCACGACCACTATGTGGTCTCGCAATGACGGGCTATAGGCACAGACGTCATTGCGAGGAGCCACTTTAGTGGTGACGAAGCAAGCCTGTTTTGTGTCATACCTGTGTACTCCCTTGTCATTCCAGCGTAGGCTGGAATCTAAGATATAGTGAAACCTATTGAATTAGGTGATACAAACTTTGTGTCATACCTGCGAAAGCAGGTATCTAGATTCCCGCTTACGCGGGAATGACAACTTACAATAGTTATGTTCTTTATCACCTAATCCTATAGGTATAACTATACCTGCTTTTGCAGGGATGACATTAATATTAAGCAAGGGTGACACAAAACATGATTGCTTCGTCGTGCTTACACCCTTCTAGCAATGACGCTGTTTGATGCATCAATTTACCCGGACACTAGTGACGCATTCTCGCAATGACAGGGAGTATCTAGAACATTAACAGGTAGCTAGTCCCCCCGTCAAAAGTCTAAAGATACAACATCTGCTATGTTTAAACAAAAAGGATGTCATTCCTGCGTAGGCAGGAATCTACAATATCTCAGGGCTTTTTGTCCACTATTTTAGTTCCCTGCTTTCGCAGGGATGACAAGCTTGGTACTGTGATTAGGTTATAAAAACTTTGTAAATCCATAAGGTTTTTGACAAAATAGGGTGAAAATCTTATGGATTTTGATGTGATTTTTAACCGCAAACATGTATTACCTCTTATACCTACAGCCTTTTTGACGGAGCGACTAGCTATACTAACTTTATTGCCGTATCATTCTAGTTCTAAACACCCAATCATGTATAAACATTTTCTCATCAGTGAGCATTATACACAAAATATTTCCAATTCCAAATAAGATGAACGTAAAGATAGATATACACGTTAAATTTATTAATAATGCTCTAGTAAAAGATTTAAAATAGCCTATTCGCTTACCATTTTTGTTTATGATTTTCATGCCCAAGATATAGCAGCCAGGAGTTGCTTGCATTGAAGATGACTCGAATATTGGAATATAGAAGACGATTGGTGAGAGGATAACTAACATATTGAGATCATTAAATAAATTATCAATCGAGTAATTATCACTAAATACAGATGTATCAAATAATAATATTGCTACTATTATTGCTGCTAAAGAAAGCATAATAGTAAGTAACATCAAGATAACCCCATCAACCAAACAAGCTGAAATTCTCCGCCAAAAGCCACAATATATATATTCACTCATCAAATTACTTCTTCTATTAAATTTTAGGTGATCCTTCAAAAGTATGGAATGGTGGAGGAGAAGAGACTGTCCATTCAAGAGTATCCGCCCCTTCACCCCAAGGATTATTCGGGCATTTTTTGCCATATTTCAGAGTATAAATAACAATAAATACAAAGTAAAGAGCCGCAATAAAGGAAATAACTGCTCCGATAGATGATACCATATTCCAACCGGCAAAAGCATCCGGATAATCCGGTATTCTTCTTGGCATCCCAGCTAACCCTAGAAAATGCTGTGGAAAGAATGTCAAATTAACGCCAATAAAGGTAACCCAAAAATGAATTTTGCCCATCATCTCAGGATATTGCCGTCCTGACATTTTACCAAACCAGTAATAGAACCCAGCAAATGCGGTAAATAAAGCCCCAAGCGACATGGTGTAATGGAAATGTGCTACCACGTAATATGTATCGTGTAAAATTCTATCGATTGCCGAATTTGATAATATTATGCCGGTAACTCCACCAATAGTAAATAGCAAGATAAACCCTATGGAAAATAACATAGGAGTTTCAAAAGTAATTGATCCTCCCCACATTGTGGCAATCCAGCTAAATATTTTAATACCAGTAGGTACAGCGATAATCATCGTGCCAGCAGTAAAATAGATTAAGGCATTGTATGAAAGACCAACAGTAAACATATGATGAGCCCAAACTATAAAACCAACAAATCCTATAATTACCATAGCTATCACCATACCTAAATAACCGAATATCGGCTTACGGGAGAAAGTAGAGATAACCTGACTGACTATCCCAAATCCCGGCAATATTACGATATATACCTCTGGATGACCAAAAAACCAAAATAAATGCTGAAATAATACTGGATCTCCGCCACCCTCAGGCTTGAAAAAAGTGGTGCCAAAATTTCGGTCGGTTAATAACATGGTTATTGCTCCACCTAATACCGGAATTGCTAGTATCAGCAAGAAGGCAGTGACCAGAATTGACCAAATAAATAGGGGCATTTCAAACAATCCCATACCATCAGTTCTCATATTAAAGATAGTGACAATCATATTAATTGAGCCAAGAATAGAAGAGAGACCTGTAATATGTAAGCTTAAAATAGCCATATCGACAGCCGCCCCAGGATGTCCTACTAGGCTACTTAGAGGAGGGTAAAGTGTCCAGCCAGTACCTGCACCACCATCAACAAAAGCTGAAAGCATTAATAACATAAAAGCAGGGACAAGTAGCCAAAAACTTATATTATTTAGCCTTGGAAAAGCCATGTCTGGTGCGCCTATTAAAATTGGTACAAAGTAATTACCAAATCCACCAAATAAAGCTGGCATAATCATGAAAAACACCATAATTATCGCATGAGCAGTAATTAATACATTATATAGTTGATAATTAGCTCCTAGTATATGTCCACCGGGCATTGCTAATTCTAACCTAAAAATAACAGAAAATAACCCACCAACAAGCCCAGCAAATATGGCGAATATAATATACATTATGCCAATATCTTTGTGATTGGTAGAGAAAATCCATCTTTGTATACCTTTGGGCATTTGGTGATGTTCTGTTGTTTGGTTCATAAATTATCCTTTTATATCATGTCATCCTGAACTTGTTATAGTAGGTCAGTCATTTTTTAGGCTTTCTATTTGAGATTTACTAAGTCCGATGGATTCGGCAATGATATCAATAGAAACTCCAGCTTTAAGTAGATTTTTAGCCATAGATTCTCTTGCTCTAGCTTCCCCTATAACTTCACCGCTAGCTTTACCTATTGCTTCAGCAGTTCTTAGTTCATCTCTATCAGTATAAATCTGCTTCTGATAATAGAAATAGCTTGCCCTTTCCTCAGAAGTCATTCTTAGGATATTAAGCTTTTCTGCTACTTGACTCATATAAGGCGAATGATAATTTTTTGGCACTTCATCATATTTCATGACATGCAGCCAATCATCGATCTCTCTTTCTAGCCGATCATTAAACAGTGGTACTGATATATAGAAATATTCTGGTAAAATATTGGTAGCATCAAAAATTTCATCAGTTTCTTTATTCTTAATATGAACAGTTAAACGTTCATTAGTCTCTATTTCATGAATGATAGTTTTACCATGGTAAATAGTACCATTGCCATTACCTATAGGAAAATAAAGTAGAGAGATATGAAATATTTTGATTATTTGTGTATAATCCGCTCCTTGTGCAAGATTATCCACGATAAGTCTTGAAGTATTAAAACAAGCCTTATGGATGAAGGATTCCTGAACATTACGTTCGATTTCAATAATATATTTATGGTGTTCTTCATCTTCAACAATTAAGTCAGCTAAGCTTCTTTTGCTTTTACTATCTTCTTTGTTACTTTCACTTTCAAGAAGAGATATTATCTTAACATCTTTATAGCCCTTAGTTTTAAGAAGAGCAGAGATAAAACCTTCTACTATACTATAGTCCCCTTTATCTTTTAAAAGATATTTGATAGCATAATCAAAGCTAACTAACGGCTTATTATTGTTCATATAATTACTGTTTCTATGATGAGATTATTATAGCAGGAAAGTCAAAAAAGTACCATATTTATGAAATAATTGCTTAGTCGCCGCTAAAGCGGCTCCTCGCAATGTGATGTCTATGAATTTGACATAATGTTAGTCGGGTTAGCTATAAATTACTTAAAGAGAACTCTGCTGTTGAATATATCGCTAAAATCATGGCTTTGAATGAATAGATGTACAAACATCACTTTCATCATGATTACGACTCAACGCTGTTACACCATATAGTAAGCCCTTATAATTATTTTTCATTGAATTATCAAGCCAAATTTGCTGTTTACCAATCTTACGACGAACTGTAGACAACAAACAGTCAGCACAATTAATATCTGCTGGTTTACCATCAGTAAATCTATAAATAGCGTAATAGACTGTTGTTGAGCTATCATCACCACCATCTTCCCATTGCAACCTAATCCCTTCTGGGGTGACTATTTGTGTTAGATTGCTCGGTGCTCTTGGAGAAATGTTTCCTTTCCAGGGCATGGAAGGAATTAGAGCAATAGAAGGCCATACTTCTTTTTTAATCACTTCTCTTGCGTGTAATACAACTGGTTCGTTTAAAGATGATTGGTGAAAAAGAATGCTACCCTGAATTGTTGCCATATCAATATTCCAGAGTAATTGTTTTTTAATCTCACTCGCACCATTATCAACAACCCACTCTGGCTCCGTACTGCTAGGAACACCTACTTTATATAGAGCTTCACCAATATACAAATGAACGTTTTTGCCTTGTACAACATTACTCCACCATTGGGTAATGATATCAAACTGCACTATTTTTCGGGTAAAAGGCCAATATACCTGCGGTGCTACATAGTCAATTAGTTCTTTAAGAATCCATAGTCGTGTATCGGCATAGTAAGTATCATAATGTGGGCTGCCAGCAGAAGTATCTGAACCAATTGGATCATCAATTTTATTACGCCAAACACCAGAAGGGCTAATACCAAATTTTACGTGAGGTTTAACAGAACGGATAGCTTCTGATAGTTCAGTTATTAACAGTAATGTGTTGTTACGACGCCAGTCACCTTTATTAGCAAAACCATTTCCATAAGATGCAAATGTTGCATCATCATTCAACTTTGAATCAGGAGTTTCGTAATAAAAATAATCATCGAAATGGATAGCATCAATATCGTATTTTTCAACTACTTCCATTACCCCATCAATAACCCATTTACGTACATCTGGTATTCCAGGATCAATTACAAAACGGTTATACGCGACACCTATCCAATCTGGATGAACAACATAAACACTTTTAGGTGACCCAGTGGGAACATTCTTCAAAGCCTCAATAGTACTATGCTCTGTATCCATGGATACCCGATATGGATTAAACCAGGCATGCAATTCTAGGTTACGTTGATGAGCCTGCTCAATGATAAATTGCAACGGATCATAGCCAGGGTCTTGCCCTAAGGTACCAGTTAAATAAGAAGACCATGGTAATATATTAGATCGATAGAATGCATCGGAAGTTGGTTTGACTTGAAAAAACACAGCATTTATACCCATACTAACTGCTTCATCCAACATGCTGATAAGCTCATTCTTTTGTGTTTTAATACGCTCTGTTTGATCTAGGATTGCTAATGATTGCTTTGTTGGCCAATCTAAGTTGGTCACTGTGGCAATCCATGTACCCCGTAAATGTCTCTTACGTATAGTGTTCTGCTTTGAAGAACCGTAAATCTGCTGGAGATTCTTGTCACTTAGCTTATCTACGCTTTGCTCTCTTGCCCCTTGTTTTACGCTCAAATTATCTGAGTACATTATAGGCACCTCATGAGAAGATTTTATATTAAACCAATGGTATAAAGCTATACCTATAGTAAGCATTATAATAAAAATACCGAAATAACACAAAAAAGGGTAGGTCTTCTGCGTTTTTAGGAAAACAACTTTATGCATATTTTAAACCTTCTTAAATTCAATTATAAGTACTAAAATAGTGATGCAATTTCAAAAACATAGCATCTTCTTTTTTCTGTAGCTAATCCGTTAAGATTTTAGATAGTTTCTCCGTCATTGCGAGGAGCTACTAAAGTAGCTCCTCGCAATGACGATTGGGGTACCTAGAACTTATTCGGGTTAGCTATAGATTTTTGTTTTTTGTTGTGCTTATGCATTCCTTTCTACGTTTTACTATTTACATTTTTTGAATTGTTCAATATCCGCCCCTACTATGACCTTGATATTTCTAGTAATTTTATCATAATCCCAATCCCACCATTTTATTTGTACTAACTCATTGATTACATCATCTGAGAATCTTTTTCTAATAATTCGACTAGGATTACCTGCAACGATAGAGTAGGGTGGTACATCCTTGGTGACCACTGCATATGCTCCGATAATCGCTCCATCTCCTATTGTTACTCCTGGCATAATGACTGCATTGGTACTAAACCACACATCATTACCAACTATTGTACTCCTAGCTTTACCAGGAGTTGGGGTATAATTATTCCAACCTTCAAAAATAAAAAATGGATAAGTAGAAAAACCATCCATGAGATGGTTGACATCATCCATGATAAAAGTAGTCCTTTTGGCAATAGCACAAAACTTACCGATAATTAATTTACACTGATGACAGCCTATAACGTTATTACGTTCAAAATATTCTGGGTACTGATCGTCATGATAGTAACTATAATCACCTACCATTATGTTAGGATTGTGAATAAAATGTTTTAAAAATATAGTTTCTTTAACCTGTTTTGGGTAAATATGTGGATAATTATTGCTAGGCTGTACCATAGAACCTTGTTCATTTAGTGAATATTAACTTTTATTTTGAGTATACACTAAAAATACCTAGCACTAAGCTTTTCATTTAATTTAACTTAAAAAATATTTATAGTTAACTTGACTAGCCATCTCCGACAGTCTCCTAGCATTACTCAGTTTATTAGCGATGAAGCAACTGTAACTTGTCATTCTTGCTATAGTTATGTCTATAGGATTAGGTGATAAAGAACATAACTATTGTAAGTTGTCATTCCCGCGAAGGCGGGAATCTAGATACCTGCTTTCGCAGGTATGACACAAAGTTTGTATCACCTAATTCAATAGGTTTCACTATAACTTGTCATTCCCGCGTAGGCGGGAATCTAGATCCCTGCCTACGCAGGGATGACATAAAATTGTAAGATGCCGCTCCCGCACCACTTTGTCATTTCTAGCTGCGGCGGGAATGACAACTTACAATTTCTCGTTGACCTTATGGTCTCCTAGCAATGACGTTTGTCTTTACTTGCATAGAGAATTTTGTTTTTGTTGCAATTAGCCAATTTTGGAATTCTTCCTTGCTTACCACTTCAATGGCAATCGGCATAAAGCCATGATTAACACCACAAAGCTCTGAACACTGACCATAATACACACCTTTCTTACTAATTTTAGTCCAGGTTTCGTTGATTCTTCCAGGAACCGCATCAATCTTTATACCTAATGCTGGTACTGCAAAACTATGTATGACATCTCCTGCGGTAATTAAAAATTTTACGGTAGTATTTTCTGGTATGATAATACGGTTATCAACTTCTAACAATCTTTTCTGACCAGGTTTTAAGTTTTCATCAGTAATTAAATAACTATCAAATTCAATATTATCATGATCAGGGTAGATATAGTGCCAATACCACTGATATCCTACAACTTTAACCGTCATGTCTATTTCAGGAATTTTCTCAGCAAACCGTAAGACACGGAATGAAGGTATGGCAATAATAACCAAAATTATTATAGGAATTATCGTCCAAATAACCTCAATCAATATGTTATGAGAGAATTTTGCTGGAATGGGATTGGCTTTGGCATTAAATCTAATACAAACATACATTAGTAGAACGAAAATAAAGACAACTATTCCGCCTGATATTAGTAGCAGGAAATTATGAAACCCCTGTAGCTCTTCCATAAGAGGGCTTGCCGGGGTTTGTAACAACATTTGCCACGCCTGAGGTGCTGATGCCAGGCAGTCGTGAGCAAATAAAAGATATAAAATTATAAATTTTTTCATAAATAATACTTAGTGGGCTTAACCCTATATGCTATAGTTAGACAATATAGCTAACCCTATTAAGTTCTTGATATTGTTATAAGTTCCTCAATGTCATTGCGAGGAAGTAGCATTGCTACGACGAAGCAATCCACTTCTGGTCTTTTGGATTGCTTCGTCGCTACTAAAGTAGCTCCTCGCAATGACGGAGAGGTCATCTAGAACATTAACGGATTAGCTATAATAAGATGATATGTAGTTTTATTAAAGTAAAAAAATATGGTATGGTGAAAAAACTTGACTATAGAGGTTACTTGAGGAATTTATTATTGACTTTAAACTGCCTTATGATACGATTCGGCTTACTAATGAGTATACTCAAATACTTTGAGTATAGATTCTTCAAAATGATTTAAGATTACAATATGGCCGGTCATTCAAAATTTAAAAATATTCAGCACCGAAAGGGTGCGCAAGATAAAAAAAGGGCAAAAATTTTTACTAAGTTAGTTAGAGAAATTATTACTGCTGCTAAATTAGGCTCTGATATAAACAATAATCCACGGCTGCGGAGTAGTATAGCTGCAGCTCGGAGTCATAATTTGCCAAAGGAACGAATAGATAAGGCAATAAGTGCGGCAAGTGATTCGAATAACAACGAAAATTACACAGAGATTAGATATGAGGGCTTTGCTCCCGGTGGGATTGCAATAATAATAGAGGCTTTAACTGATAATAAAAATCGTACGGCTGCGGAGATTAGGGCAGCTTTTAGCAAATTTGGTGGCAATTTAGGTGAAACTGGCAGTGTTAGTTATCTGTTTAATCATCTCGGAGTAATACAATATCCGGCAAATGTAGCAACAATAGAAGCTATGTTTGAAAGTAGCCTAGAGGCTGGAGCAAAAGATATGATTTCTGAAGAAGATACATACTTAATCTACACAGATATTGAGAACTTTGTGCAAGCTCTTGAATTTCTGACCAATAAATATGGGCATCCTGAAGAATCTTACATAGGTTGGGTGGCTAAAAATACCATAATTATAGAAGAGAATGATAAAGCAGAGAAGCTATTAAAATTAGTAGATATTTTAGAAGAAAGTGATGATGTGCAAAAAGTTTTTGGTAATTATGAATTATCTGATGCAATTTATGAAACTATGAAGGACGTTTAATATGGATTGCCAAGTTATTGTTCTAGCTGCAGGTAATGGTAGAAGAATGGAATCTACCTTACCAAAAGTAATGCATAAAGTTGGTGATATATCTATGCTTGATAGGGTGATAACCAATGCAAAGCAAGTGAGCAATGAAGTTATTTTAGTTCATTCATGGCAGTTAGAAGAATATATTGTTTGTTATAAAGATATTTGTAAATTTGTTTTACAGCCAGAACCTCTTGGTACTGCTCATGCTGTATATAGTACTCTGGATTTAATTGATGACAACAAAATTGTGGCAGTACTTTATGGAGATAATCCTTTAATTACGGCAGATATTATTAATGATTTACTAGAACATCTAGTTTCGACAAATTCTGCTGTAACAACATTGTGCTTTAAGCGAGATAATCCTGGACAATATGGACGAATAGTTACTGATAAACTAGGAAATTTTTTAAGGATTGTTGAATTTAAGCAAGCAACAAGTGAAGAACTAGCTGTAACAATTTGTAATTCTGGTGTCATGGTTTTTGCAGAAGGTATATTAAACAAATATTTACCTTCTATCTTTTTAGAGAAACCTGATAAATCAAAAGAGTTGTATTTAACGGAATTGGTAAAAATTGTTAAGGATGGTGGAGAAAAAGTATCATATTTGTTATCTTCCGACCACGACATAGTGGTTGGAGTAAATACTAAACAAGAGCTAGAAGAAGCTAATAGAACTATTGCTAAGTTAACGGGGGATAGCTAGCCTATTAGTATTTTGCCATAGTAAACTGACGTCATTGCGAGACCACGTAGTGGTCGTGGCAATCCATCTCTAATCTTGGATTGCTTCGTCGCCACTAAAGTGGCTTCTCGCAATGACATTTGTCAATTTGGCGTAATGTTAGCCCTGGTTAGTTATATAAAAATTAAGAGCTTAAAAAAATGACTAAAAATGAAATATTATCCTATCCGGAAGTAAAAAGTTTGAACAATGAATGTAAAAAGCTTGTCATATTGTTACATGGGCTTGGTTCAGATGGAGATGATTTAATAGGATTAGTTCCCTTTATGTCTAAGGAATTACCCGATTGTCACTTTATTGCACCACATGGCATTGAAAAATTTGATAACGCCTCTTATGGTAGACAATGGTTTAGTCTAAATAACCGTACCCCCGATATAGTCAGGGAACTAGTTGCTAAAAATAGTGGCTTAGTTGTTAGCATAATCCAAAAGAAACAAGAAGAACTAAATTTAACTAATAAAAATACCATCATAATTGGTTTTTCACAGGGTACCATGATGGGACTATATTTAAATTTTATACAAAAAGAACCTTTTGCTTGTGTAATAGGGTTTTCTGGCAAATTAATTGCTCCACAAGAATGTATCAATAAAACTACTCCAGTTTGCGTGATACATGGTGAATTAGACGATGTGCTTGACGTAAGTAGCATGGACGAAATAATAGAATATCTAGAGAAATATGATATTGCTTATAGTCACTACAGGGTACCAAATCTTGCACATTCTATTGATGATAGGGGACTACAATTTGCCGTTAAGTTTATAGCTAACCAGGGCTAACATTATGTCAAATTTACAAACGTCATTGCGAGTAGGCACAAGCCTACGAAGCAATCCATTTTTGGTTACTTTTATGGATTGCTTCGTCGACCTACGGTCTTCTCGCAATGACGTTGACCACATACGACTTAAATAGTAGGTTAAATTAATGAATATATTTACCAATAAATTATCTGAAACAGATAACGATATATACCAAATTATCAATGGCGAAAAAAAACGTCAGCATGATTTTATTGAATTGATTGCCTCTGAAAATTTTGTAAGCCCAGCAGTATTAGAAGCACAAGGCTCAATTCTGACCAATAAATATGCTGAAGGATATCCGGGAAAACGCTATTATAATGGGTGTGTTGAGGTTGATAAGGCTGAGACTTTAGCTATAGAGCGGGTTAAAACACTATTTAATTGTAAATATGCTAATGTTCAGCCTCATTCCGGTTCTCAGGCTAATCAGGCAGTATTTTTAACCTTATTAAAACCACATGATACCATACTTGGTATGTCGCTAGATACAGGCGGACATTTAACTCATGGTGCTCCGCCTAACTTGTCTGGCAAATGGTTTAACTCTGTGTTCTATTCGGTAAATAAGGAGACTTATCTAATTGATTATCAGCAAATAGAGCGATTGGCAGTGCAGCATAAACCTAAATTGATTATAGCTGGCTATTCTGCCCACTCACGTCAATTAGATTTTGCTAAATTTAGGGAGATTGCTGATAGAGTAGGGGCGTATTTAGTAGCAGACATTGCCCATATTGCTGGACTGGTTGCGGTAGGTGAACATCCAAGTCCTTTGCCTTATGCTCATGTTGTGACTTCTACTACTCATAAAACTCTGCGTGGTCCACGTGGCGGTCTTATTCTGTCAAATGATGAGGAGTTGGGTAAGAAGATAAATCTTGCTTTGTTCCCTGGGTTGCAAGGCGGACCATTAATGCATATTGTTGCAGCAAAAGCAGTGGCATTTTTGGAAAACTTACAACCAGGTTATCATTTATATATAAAACAGGTTATCAGTAACGCCAAAGCACTTGCTAACAGTTTAATGGCAAGAGGCTATGATATTTTAACTAATGGCACTGATAATCATATAGTATTAGTGGACTTACGGAAATATAGTATAACTGGTAAGGTGGCGGCAGATTCACTGGAAAGAGCCGGTATAACCTGTAATAAAAATGCTATCCCATTTGATGCCACTTCACCATTTATTACTTCTGGTATTAGGCTTGGTACTCCAGCATGCACCACTAGAGGATTTAAAGAAAAAGAATTTGTAGAAGTTGGTAATATGATTAGCGATGTATTAGATGGCTTGAAAACTACTGAAGATAATAGTGATTGTGAGCAAAAAACTTTTCAACAAGTTAAAAAATTAGTAGATAATTTTCCGGTTTATGTTTAAACTATAAGTCACAAGTTATAGCTAACCTGACTAACGTTACGTCAAATTCACAGATGTCATTGCGAGGAGCCACTTTGGTGGCGACGAAGCAATCCAAGAGCATGGATTGCCACTACACTCATGTGGTTTCGCAATAACGTATTGTACTTTTCTGCAATTTTTAAATTGCCATGAGCATTATGCGTAAGGTGAGTTAGAAACTTATGACGATATCAAGAACCTAAGAGACTATTGGGTTAGCTATACAACGGTTTTAAAAAGGCAAAGTTTATGAAGTGGACTATATTTAGAAATAAGGCTAAATATGATATGAAATATCCGAATGGCAACTTGCCTGCTATAGAGTTGCAAGTCATTTCGAGTATAAATGATAATGTATTTGATTCAACCAAAAAATCAGTATCTTTTAACAATCCACTTGTGACTAAAACAATTAAATATGAAAAAGAAACAGCTGAAAATATAAAATTAGAAGAAAGCACAGTAGTAGCAAAACCAATAGGACGCTGTACAAAAATTCTTGACTTATTAAAGTCTATTTTTACTTCTGCTGATCCTAATCATAGTAATTGTTGTTCTGTTAATCAGGGTTATTCTGCTAATCCTGATGAAATTGGTTCTTACCCTGGTGTAGTTGAACTTGATGGGAGTTGTTATCCTGACACTATTAATTTAACAGGAGATAAAGGAGACGAAAGTGTTCTGATATAATTTTTTTAGACTCTTCTTGCCAAGATATAGAAAGTATCCAACATATATATTATTTTAATTCCTCAACTAATCTTTGACTTATGCTTAGAGTCTGTGAACAAAATAGCTTTTCCAGCTAATCTATACTCATTCAGCAATAGATTTTCTTCTGAATATGTAATATACTTAAATCATTCGAATATTACTTCAAATAAATGTAGGTTCTAACTGTGACTATTATAGATCATCAAAACTTAATATCTGTTAACATTGAAGATGAGATGAAAGGCTCATACTTAGATTATGCGATGAGCGTAATCGTCAGTAGGGCTATTCCAGATGTACGCGATGGTTTAAAGCCAGTGCATCGCAGAATCCTTTATGCAATGTATGAAGCTTCTAATTATTTTAACAAACCTCATCGTAAATCAGCAAGAATTGTCGGTGATGTAATGGGTAAATATCATCCACATGGTAATGATGCAATTTATGACTCATTAGTGAGAATGGCACAAGATTTTTCTTTAAGATTACCGCTAGTTGGTGGGCAGGGTAATTTTGGTTCAAGAGATGGGGATGCAGCTGCTGCTATGAGATATACAGAGTCAAGATTGTCTAAAGTTGCTCATACATTGCTTGAAGATATTGACAAAGAAACCGTTGATTTTGCACCAAATTATGATGGTTCTGAGAGAGAGCCGACGGTATTGCCGTCAATGGTTCCAAATCTCTTAGTGAATGGCACTAATGGTATTGCTGTCGGTATGGCTACCAATATTCCACCTCATAATCTTGGAGAAATTATTGATGCTTGCTGCCTATATGTCGATAATAATGATATAGAAATATTAGAACTTATGTCGGTGGTTAAAGGTCCTGACTTTCCGACTGCTGGCATTATACTTGGTATAAACGGTATTAGGTCAGCTTATTTAACGGGCAGGGGGAGTATTCTAACTAGAGGGCGTACAGAAATTGAAGAAATTTCTAATAATAGGCAGGCTATTATTATTACAGAAATACCATATATGGTTAATAAAGCCAAATTGGTTGAGAAAATTGCTGAACTAGTCAAGGAAAAACGTATTGAAGGTATCAGTGATCTTAGAGATGAATCAAATAAGGATGGTATTCGAGTAGTAATTGAAATAAAGAAAGATGCGGTAACAGAAGTGGTGCTGAACCAAATATATTCTTATACTCAGTTACAAACCAGTTTTGGGGTGATTATGTTAGCTCTAAAAGATGGGATGCCAGAAGTTATGAACTTAAAAGAAGTAATAGCGGCTTTTGTTAATTTTAGAGAGATAGTAATAACTCGGAGAACGATATATTTATTAAATAAGGCTCGGGATAAATCTCATATTTTATTGGGGTTAATTATTGCGGTTAGTAACATTGATGAAGTCATTAGAATTATTAAATCTTCAAGTGATCCGGCAAGTGCTAAAGAGCAACTAATGCAAAAAACTTGGGATGCATCAAATATAATAGCTCTAGTGAAACTTGTTGATGATAGAGCTGTGATAGCAGAGGATGGTAAATGTTATTTTACTGAAACGCAGACAAAAGCCATTCTTGAAATGCGGTTACAGCGTCTAACTGCTATGGAGAAGAATAAATTGGAAAGTGATCTTGGCGAACTTGCACAGGAAATTACTGGCTATACTGCTATTTTGTCATCCCGTGAAAAACTTTTAGAAATCCTGAAAAACGAGTTAATTAGAATTAAGGATGAATTCGCTACACCCCGTCTTACTAGCATTGAATTTGGTGATTTTGATCAGGATATAGAGGATCTTATTCAAAGAGAAGAAATGGTGGTGACCGTAACATTAGGCGGTTATATTAAACGTGTACCTCTTGCTACTTACAGAGCCCAAAACCGGGGAGGGAAGGGCAGGTCGGGGCTATCAATGAGAGATGAGGATATTACTACTCAAATATTTGTTGGTAGCACTCACACGCCAATGTTGTTTTTCTCAAATACCGGTCAGGTATATAGCTTAAAATTATATAAATTGCCTCTTGGTAATCCTCAGAGTAAGGGCAGACCAATAGTCAATATTTTACCTTTAAAAGAAGGAGAGCGTATCAGTAATATTATGCCATTACCTGAGAATCAGGATGAATGGGATAATTTAAATATTATTTTTGCTACAAGCCAAGGTAACATTAGAAGAAATGATTTATCAGACTTTAAACGTATTCAATCCAATGGTAAAATTGCTATCAGGCTTGATGATAATGACCATTTAATAGATGTAAAAGTTTGTAAGGATGAAGACCATGTGTTACTGGCAACAAAAGCCGGTAAAGCTATAAGATTCCCAGCTAGTTCAGTTAGGGTATTTAAAAGCCGTACTTCTGATGGTGTAAGAGGTATGAGGCTTGCTTCAAGCGACTATGTTATCTCTATGACCATATTAAAAGGCATATCATGTACCATGGATGAAAGAGAAGCTTACCGATCAATTCCTATAGAGGAAAGATTGTTAATAGCTGATGGTAAAGAATTTACACCGGAAGAATATGGGGTAAATTTAACTAAAGAACAGATTTTAGAAATGGCACTTTCTGAAGAGTTTATCCTCACTGTTACGGAAAATGGTTTTGGCAAGAGAAGTTCGGCATATGAGTATAGGATTACTAATCGTGGTGGTAGTGGTGTCGTTAATATGGATGTGTCTAACAAAACTGGTTTGGTTGTTGGCGTAATGCCGGTTAATATGTCTGATGAGTTGATGTTAATTACTAATAACGGCAAACTAATCAGGTGTAAACTTGAATCGGTACGTATCACTGGACGTAATACTAGTGGCGTAATATTATTTAAAACTGAGCAAGAAGAAAAAGTAGTTTCTGTTGCGTTGATTGCTGAGAGTCCTGAAACAGAGGAAGAAAATATGCAAGATGGTAGTAGTGATGAGGAAGTGTCGCCTGAATGAAATTAGCTGATTTTGATTTTACCTTACCGAGTGAATTAATAGCCCAGAAACCAGAAAAAAAACGAGATGAGTCTAATTTGTTGGTAGCTGCACCAAATAATCACTTAGTGCAGACCAAGTTTCATGATATAATTGACTATCTATGCCCTGGTGATTTGATGGTATTTAATGATACTAAAGTTATCAAAGCCAAATTGCTACTGAATAAAGCCGGCAAAAAGATCGAATTATACCTAAACAAGGCAATAAGCGATAATTATTGGCATGGCTTTGCCAAGCCATCAAAAAGACTTAACATCGAAGATCAGTTTGAGTTTGCTGGTAATAAGATTATTATAAGTAAAAAACTCGGGATGGGACAAGTTGAGGTCACGTTTGTTCTAGATAATATTTCAGTTTTTGAATTTCTAGAGAAATATGGCGAGGTTCCGCTACCTCCTTATATAAAAAGGTGTGGAAGTTCAATAGAGGACGCCAATCTAGAGGATGCTAATAGATATCAAACAATTTATAGTAAGAACCCTGGAGCAGTAGCAGCTCCAACAGCAGGGCTACATTTTTCTGATCAATTATTAGCGTCAATTAAAGCAAAAAATATTGAAACTGCCTTTATTACCTTACATGTTGGGGCAGGGACATTCCTACCCGTTAAAACTGATGATATTGATCAACATCAAATGCATTCAGAATATTATCATATAGATAAAAAGACTGAAGATATGATTAATAAGGCAAAAAAAGAAAATAGGCGGATAATAGCCGTCGGAACTACCACCTTACGAGCGTTAGAAAGTAACTCCATTGCCAATTCTGTTAATGGACAAATAATAAATGGTGGATTTGAAACAGACATTTTCATTAGACCAGGATTTAAATTTCAAATTGTTGATATGTTAGTTACCAACTTCCATTTGCCAAAATCTACATTATTTATGTTAGTTTGTGCGTTTGCTGGTTATCAGGAAATAAAGGATATCTACAAATATGCTATAGATAAAAAAATGCGGTTTTTTAGTTATGGTGATGCGACTCTTCTTTGTAAAAATAGCGAGTAAGGTCAGATCTTACAATGGGCTTATGGTACATGTTTTTGGTAAAATTTCGGTAGCTCTATTCATGATGCAAACTCGTTTTTGCTCTTAATTGGCATTTAAAGACTTAGTAACTGAAAGAGTTATAAGATTATAAGGATATTATGCTACACAAGCGTCATTGCGAGGAGTGTGTAAGCACGACGAAGCAATCCACTTCTGGTCTTTTGGATTGCTTCGTCGCCTAAAGTGGCTCCTCGCAATGACAGTTAGAGATCGGTTTTTTTTTCCTTAAATTGGGACATTATGTCGAATTACACTTTCACTACAAAATAAAAAATGTAGGGTATGGTATACTTGTAGAAAACTGCAAAATTGGAGTAAATTATTGATTAATAAAAAACTGATTGAAAAACTATCAGTCATACTATAACATTTCACTTATTAAACATAATGATAATTAATCAAATGAAAAAGCCAAAAGTAGCGACCTTAAGTATGCTGATTGGTTTTAAGGCAGATAATAAAAAAAAGATAGTTCAGGTTACCTAATTGATATATTCTCGTGAATATCTAACATACTGACCCGACTATTATAATTTACAGTCTCGTGGCAATCAAGATTATTTATGCCATTCTCACATACAATGGCTGGGGCGGATGGATTCGAACCACCGAATGACGATACCAAAAACCGTTGCCTTACCACTTGGCTACGCCCCATCACTCTAAGATATCTTATAGCAACAAACACTTCTCTAGTCAAATAATTTATACAATTATAGTTATGCTCATAGGATTAGGTGATAAAGAACATAACGATTGTAAGTTGTCATTCCCGCGAAGGCGGGAATCTAGATAGTCTCCCCGTCAAAAGTCTAGAAGGATAATATATAATATGGTTAGCGGGTAAAAATATCTAGATAATCCATAAGAAAATGCTATAATATTGGCAGAAACCTTATGGATTGTATGAATTATGCCGATAGAAGATATAATAAAATCCCAAAAACAAGGACAGCTTTTTGGTTATAAATTGACCGAAGAATTAAACCCTAATAACAAGTTATATAAATTAAGATCGTTAATAAATTGGACTGTTTTAGAGGAATGGTTATTGACAAATGTTAATATCAAGAAATTTGGTAGGAATCGCAGATGTCACAGGTTATTACTTGGAGTAACTATGCTGCAAGCGATGTATAACCTGTCAGATGCTGCAGCTGAAGAAGAGCTGAGAGAGAACGTATATTGGCAATATTTTTGTGGTTGGGAATATTTGCAGAAAGATGCTGAGATATCAGAAGCTAGTATACGAAGGTTTCGTGCTATATTAGGGGAAGAAGGATATAATGAGATATTAAAAGAATTAACAAGAATTGGTTGCAAAGTCGGAGTGCTTAAAAAAAAAGACTTAGCATCGATAATCGTTGATACTACAGTACAAATTAAGAATATTAAGTATCCTCATGATGTGTATTTGATGGATAAGGCAAGAATAGAGCTAGTAAAGTTATGTCATACTTTAGGCATTAAGTTACATGAGACATATGCCAAGCAATATAAAAAAGACATAGTAAAATTATGGAAATATAAGGATAATAGTAAAGCCAAAAAACGTAAGAAGGTAATGCAACATTTAAAGATATTGCTGGGTCGTTTAATAAGAATATGTCAGCGAGAAATAGCAAAAACAAAGTTAAGTTTGTCATTAAAGCAGCAAGAAATACTAAATAAGATTAAAAAGATTCAGGCACAATCTATACTGAGTAAAGCAGAGAAAGAGCGATATAAGGAGGATAATAAAGTATTATATAGTTTTCACGCACCGGAGGTAGAGTGCATAGGTAAAGGGAAATTAAACAAACCCTATGAGTTTGGTAACAAGGTTTCGATAGCAGTAAGTGGTCGAGGTAATTTTGTATTAGCGGCCAAATCATTTCATGGCAATCCATATGATGGTCATACATTATCGCAGACTGTAGAGGTTGTAAAGAAATTAACAGGAGTGGGAATAGCCAGGACATTTGTTGATTTAGGCTATAAGGGGAATAATTTTAAAGAAAAAGACAAGGTGTATAGCCCATATTGCAAGAAGAAGCTATCCTCAGATGATAAGGCAATGATCAAGAGAAGAAGTGCTATAGAGCCGATAATAGGACACCTTAAGCATTATGGTAGAGTTGGCAGAAATTACTTAAAAGGAGTAATAGGAGATATAATAAATCCGTTAATTTCCGCTGTAGGATTGAACTTACGGTGTATTGGTAATCACCTTCTCAAAACAAATTTTTCTACATAAAAATGACTCAATAAAAGAAAATTAATCAAACGATTACAAAATCGTTAACAAATCATCGTGCAAAAAATTTCTAGAAATCATCTTTTTATATTAAAAATTTACATCAAAAGAATTAAACTCTAAAATTTTATACAAAAAATTTTTTGCTAAGCTGCTAATTTTTTAATTTTTTGCACTTTTGACGGGGAGACTAGATACCTGCTTTCGCAGGTATGACACAAAGTTTGTATCACCTAATTCAATAGGTTTCACTATAGAATAAAAAATGTAGGGTACTTATGCTCCATTCCTCACGTACGTCTGTGTACGTTGTGTACTCGGCTTCGTTTCTCCTAAAACCCCGAGGGTTTTTTTGACTATACAGGAAGTCTAATAAAAGGTAATTGCATTAAACATTTAAGTTAAATATGATTATAATTGCGAATTACATTTATATCAAATTTAACCATTTTATGAATAATGTCTTATTTAAATTTTATAGATGATGCTACACTTGAAAAGATTGTTAAATTTGTCTTAGATAAAGGCAGAACAGCAATGATCAAAGCAGAAAAACAATTTGATCGTAACGTTGTAGACCCGTTTTCTATTATCTTTGAAATGGCTAGTTTTAAAGTATACTTGCAGCAAAACTGCATAACTCTATCTAATTTTTTTGTTAGTATAAAATTTATTTTATAAATTTGGGTTCCTACTATGCAAATACCATCAATTACTATTGAGCAAGTAGCTCAGCAATTTAAAGCCTGGCGTCAAACTAAAACTAACAAGTTTGATCCCATACCAAACCATCTAAAGGAATTAGTTCGCCAGCTACTCCATCACTATTCTTGCAAAGATATAGCCAAACATCTCAATATTAATAAAACAATAATTAGTTCAATTCAACGTATACTTGCAGCAAAACTGCAACAAGATATTAATTTCCTTCCATTTCAACTAGTAAATTCTATAGATACTGATCCTGTGGCTACTCCCAAACAAAATTACTACACTTGCCACATTATTAAACCAAATGGTACCAAGCTTATTATCCAAACATTGGATCCAAAAATCATAATTCAGACATTTCTATGCTGCAACTAACCCCTCAGTCAGTTATTTTTGTTGCCACTATTGCCATCGACTTTCGTAAGGGTATCGATGGTTTAATAGCTGTTTGCAGACAAAAACTTTCTTCCAACCCTCTTAATGGTTCCTTGTTTTTATTCTATAATAAAAACAGAACTGCCATTAAAATTTTGTCCTTTGATGGTCAAGGCTTTTGGTTATGCTCTAAACGCCTATCCAAAGGTAAATTTACGGCAAAACTTTCCCCATCTGATAATTCATCTTATCAGATTTGTTATAGAACCTTACACATTCTTATTCATAATGGCGATCCTAGTTATGCCAAACTCTCTAATGATTGGCGTCCTGTCATTTAAGCTGCTGTCTCTATTAATTCCGTATTATTTATATATCTTGCATAGGCAAAAGGCGTATAATTCGTAGGATGCTTCTTTGCTTTGCTGCTCTGCTCTTGCAGCCAATTTAAATATTTAAAGGCATTGATCTCGTTCTCACTACAAGTCTTTACTATACTATACAGACCACTATGTATCTCAGCACTATTGATTGTTTTAAAGAATAATGAATTCTTCCTTTGTAAAATAATGGTACGTAGTGACCTCTCAGCCCAATTATTATCAAGACTGCTAACTGGAATTTTCAAAAATTGCGTCAAACCTTCTTTATTATTTAACCAATATTTCATAGCTTGCCCAAACCTACTATTAGGCTCAACTTTCTTGTCGTTAAATAATTCGTCTATTTTGTTATATATGTTTTCTATATATTTACTGCTATGTTCCTGATGGTACTTCAGCTTTTCCTCAAGGCTCATCTCTTTACATTGATGTTCATTATGGTAAATCCCACCAGTCTGTTTGAGAAAATATCCGCATTCTTCAGGGTAATATGGTTCATTCTCTGTAAATTTTCTCTGCCCATGTGACAAACAATTGATCATCACTATTATTGCCAGTAATTCTTTATCTGCTTCTGATAATACCGGGTTATTATTGTTACTTGCATCAGTCATTAAATGAATAGAATCAGTCCTATTCTTACGATTCTTTAGTACGTTACCAATATTTTCCCCGCCATGCTTATTACCGGTAAAATATAAAACTATCACCTCATTATTGGCAGTCTTAGCACATATAGTAGTGGTATAACAACTGCGTCCTTTCTTATTTTGAGCTCGTAATTTTTTATTGGCTACAGTAATTTCTAAAATCCTGGCTCTAGTATCATCAAGGTTCAGTGAACTACATTCGGCAGCCATTTCTAATAATACCCTGTAAATTTCAGCTCCACCATCTTCTTGCCAAACATCTAAATATTGTTGCCACAGAGTGCTATATGATACAGGAACCCCGCTTAAACTTTGCAACCTAGATAAACGATAGAAGGGAGTACCGTAGGTCTTTTGTAACACTATTGCACTTTTGCTACTATTTGTCCATTTGTTGATATTCTTATTGTTCATAACTGTATAATCGCAAGCATTACAGCGTAACGTTTTCTTTACATATCTGTTGACTGTAATTGGAGCATTACCTGTAAATTGTAGCAATTTTCTAGCTTCACTATTATAGAGTTTACCATTATCACAGTGAGGACAGCTATCACCACTACAAAAATTCTCAGGAGATAAATAGCTGGTATTCGCATCCTGATAATCATCAAATCCATATTTACCTTGCCAATTACTGCGATCTCTCTTCTTGGACTCATCGTACTCTTCTTCATTACCACCATTCTTATTATCAGATTCACTCGGTGGTTCTTTTAATGAATCTGAACTATCTTTTTTTTGTTATCTGCCTTAAAACCAATCATCATCTCCTTAAGCTTATTTATACTGATGTTTGATGATGCTAGCTTGTCTATTAGTTCGTTACAAAATTTCACAAGTTCTATCACCGCTTGCTGATCATCTCCTGTTAATGAACTTGCCTTAATATGTTGTATTAGTTCTTCTCGTTCCTCAGCACTTAAGGTCGCTACTTTTGGCTTTTTCATTTTGATTCATTCATTACGTTTAATAATTGAAATGTTATAGTATAACTGATAGTTTTTCAACCAGTTTTTTTACTAATCGGTGATATTTGCATAGTAGGAACCCAAATTTATAAAATAAATTCATACTACCAAAAAAATTTAATAGAGTTATGCAGTTTTGCTGCAAGTATACGTTTTAAAATTAACTCTAGTGAGTGGTTGAAGAATGAAAAATCCCGTCAATCACAAAAAACTTTATCAAATCATCTAGGTGATTTTCATCAACAAATATTAGGTTCACTTGATGGATGGGAAAGTTTAAGTTCTGGTCAAATGGTAGATATTGTCAATCATGATAAAAAAATCATTGGAGAAGTAAAAAACAAACATAATACTCTTAAGGGGTCAGACAAAGCCCCTATGTATAGTAAATTAGAAAATTTAGTAATGCAAAAAGGTCATATGTATAAGGGTTATACGGCGTACTATATTGAGATAATTCCTAAGAAATCAAAGCGGTATAATATTGAGTTTATTCCTTCTAATGCTGCTACTGGTGCTTCATGCTCAAAAAACCCATTAATACGGCAAATAGATGGTTATAGTTTTTATGCACTTGCAACTGGTGTAGACGATGCTCTAGAACAATTATTTGAGGTAATACCAACAGTCATATCAAACTTACAGCCAGAATTCAAAATTGATAAAGGGCAAAGCGATGAGTTTATAAAAAAATTCTTCAAATCTGCGTTTCAGGCAAAATAATCATGCTAAGAGGATCAAAATAATTTTCTAGCATTGCAACAAGGCATCTGCCAATATGATATGCGAGGTTAACGGGTACAGCATTACCAATTTGCTTGTATTGTGAAGTTCTTGAACCAACAAATTTCCATGAATCTGGAAAGCTCTGTATTCTGGCGTATTCGCGTATTGTTAAAGGACGCGTCTGCGATGGATGGCATCGTTCTGTTTGTTTTTGTGCAGGATTGCAAGTCAAAGTTAGAGATGGCTCATTCCAAGAAAGTCTTCTTGCCATTCCAGTCTTACCTCCACTTAGATGATAGCTAGCACCCATATAGTCTCTTTGTAGATCATCTGGCAAATTTCTCCAATATCCACCTTCTGGTATTAATTCCATTATTTTCTTTTTCTGAGCAGTATAAGTTTGACCATCAGATATTGGCACATCCTTCAGTACTTCAGCTATACTAATGGTATAATCTTGTTCTTTAGGAAAAATAATAGAGTATGATAAGTCGTTCCTTACTCCTATTATTACTAATCGTTCTCTTTTTTGAGCTACATCTAAATATTGTGCTCTTAGAACTTTATAAGCGGTACGATATCCTAGCTGATTTAAAATATGCATCATAGTTGATAATGTTCTACCTTCGTCATGCTTTTCTAGTCCTTTAACATTTTCAGCTATTATAATTTTAGGTTTTATTTGTTCTATTGCTCTTGCATATTCAAAGAACAGAGAACCACGTATATCTTCAAAACCAAGCCTTTTACCGGCATAACTAAAAGCTTGACAAGGAAAGCCACCAGCCAAAATATCTACATAAATATTCTTATAACATATTTTACTTACATCATCATTAATGACATGCCAGCTTGGCATATTCATTTGTAATGTATCAGCTGCATTTTTATCTATTTCTATAAAAAGAGAACCTTTAAGGCCCGAATTATGTAATCCTAAAGCCAAGCCACCAGCCCCAGCAAATAGCTCTAAAACTTGAAAATTGGTTCTTCTTTCTGATTGTAATATTTTGAATCCTATATTATTATTTCCGGATAATTTTGATTTTAGTCTCTGTAATTCTTCGGATTGAAAAAAACGATGTCTGTTTTTGTTTCTGTATGCTTTTACAAGACCTTTTTTTTCCCATTTTCTGATAGTATCCAACGATACTCCTAACAAGGCACTAGCTCTTGCAATAGTAATTAGGGAATTAGTATCATGGAGCTGAGGTTCATTAAGCATATAGTAACCCTTTCTTATGTATAGGTTATTATACTATATAAATCATGGTTAATGTCAATCACTAACCTCAATACTCGATAATCAAGTTTTTTCTGAGTAGCTAAAAAAAAATAATAACTTCTTTGCTAATATGTGCTAGAATCCGATATTAAGTTAAGATATTACCTTACGCATGGTATTAAAAGTCATAGAAAAAACAGCCAGGCATCATTGCGAGGAGCCACTTTGGTGGTGACGAAGCAATCTAATGAATGTAGATTGCCACGACCACTATGTGGTCTCGCAATGACACCATTATTTTTCTACAATTTTTAAATTGCCATGGGGGTTATGCGTAAGGTGAGTTAAGATAATCAATTATTTTAGGCTAATGGATAAGGTATTAAGTTCTGTTCAAGAATATATTAAATCTGGAGAATATTTTGTTGATGCTAGAAGATGGTATAATTTTGAATATCTATACCCGCTTGTGCAAAGATCATTTTTGTTGATATTTACTGTAGTTTTCTTTGTACTACTTCTAGGTGTGGCGGTTAGTTATAACAGTTTATTACCAGCAGTTCGTCAGGTAAGATACACAATTAGTGCGGAATCTCTTAAAAGTGCAACAATAACTAACGCTAATCATATAAAAAGTAATGCAATCAATTCTATTGCAGATATTATGATTAGAAATTATGTGATACACAGAGAATCTTATGATTATGATTTTCTTCGTCCTCAATTTATGTTTATTCAGAATAGTTCTACACGTATAATATTTAGACAATTTGCTAATTTTATGAATATTGACAATTCATTGTCGCCAGTTATGCGTTACCAAAGGTCTTTAAGGCGTTCTGTTAATATATTATCAGTGGTTTATCATAAAAATAATAAGGCTGGGGTTATATTTACATCGGTAGCAAAAAACTCCACTAATGATATTTTGGAAAATATGGTGTGGCAAGCTACAATAAATTTTGAAATAGATGCAATTAACATTCATTTACCTCATAACTCAAAATTTAATTTTGTTGTCACTGGTTACAAACTTAAGTTAATAGAAGATAAAAGTAAGAAATAAGATGAAACAACTAATAATATGGTTTATGGTAGTGTTTTTTGTAAATACTGCGTTAGCTGTTAGAGAATCCAGACCATTATCGATCGATAGCAGAATTAGGGTAATGGTGTATAGTCCTGATGATGTATTCAAGTTTACTGGATATTATGGTTATCAGGCTAGTATAGAACTAGCAAAAGAGGAAGAAATAGTTAGTATTTCCATGGGAGACACTACTTCTTGGCAAATAGTACCAGCTGGTCATCGGATTTTCATTAAGCCAATGGAACAAGATGCTACAACTAATATGACGATTATTACTAACAAGCGAACTTACTTTTTTGAACTATATGCTGCAGAAACTTCAGATATGAGGGATCCAGAAATGGTTTTTAATTTAAGGTTTATCTATCCTGATGATGAGAATTCTGGAGATCATTTGCAAACTTATGGTACATCCTCAGCTAACCTTGATTTATCTCATCCTGAGAAATATAATTTTAATTATTCGATAAGTGGCAATGAATCAATTGCTCCTATTAAAATTTTTGATGATGGAGTATATACTTACTTACAATTTAGAGATAAGAATGCTGAGTTACCAGCCATTTTTGCAGTTGATGAAGCTCTTAGAGAATCGATGGTAAATTATCGACTTGCCCAAGATAATGCTAATATGGTGATTATCGAACAGGTATTTCATAAACTGTCTATACGTCATGGTAAGAAAATAGTATGTGTGTTTAATGAAGCATTTAAGCCGTATTAGGGTTTATAGCTCATTATTTCGTCATTGCGATGAGCTACTTTAGTAGCGACGAAGCAATCCTGTTTTGCGTTGTCCCTGCTTAAGTTTAATGTCATACCTGCTTCGGTGCGGTATCTAGATTCCCGCCTACGCGGGAATGACATTAAAGGAAGTGGGGGATAACAAAAACTTCATTAGGAATAACAATGTTTTTAGAAGCTATATATATCTCAAAAATTTTATATTTTTTAACACTGCTGGTATTAACTAGTGGTTTGTTTATAATGTTAACTAGTGATAATTATGTTCGTAAGATCATTGGGCTGAGTGTTATGCAAAGTTCGGTGCTAATTTTTTACCTGATGCTTGGTAAGGTGAATGGTGGTATTGTGCCAATTGAGCGTAGTTTGCTGCAGGATTCTCAGCTTTATGTAAGCCCATTACCTCAGGTACTAATGCTCACGGCTATTGTTGTTGGTTTTGCTACATTATCATTAGGTCTTAGCTTGATTTATCGTATTTCTAAGCAATTTAATACTATATCAGAGCATGAAATTAATTTTAGCGAAGTGAATGACATTAATTAAACATTTTCCAGCTTTACAAGTATTGCTGCCATTTTTTGGAGCATTATTTTCAATACTAACTTTTCGTTATGTGCTTGCCACTCGAATTATAGCAGTTATTTCGATTGCACTAAGTTTATTTTTAAGTATTTACGGTTTATCGGCAATTAGTAAAGGTGCCGTGTCATATGATTTTGGTAATTGGCATGCTCCTATAGGTATCGAATATAAGCTAGACTATCTGAACCAACCTATAATCATCTATATTAATGGTGTATTATTATTTTTCCTAATTTTTTGTAACAAATTGCTTACAACTACCGTACTTAAATTTATTGATAACAAAAGGCAATCATTATTTTACGCAATTTTATTATTTGCCCATAGCGGGTATCTTGGTATAGTAAGCACTAATGACCTTTTTAATCTTTATGTATTTATTGAAATATCTTCATTAAGTGCTTATGCACTAATGGCACAGGGTAATAACCCCAAGGCGGTCGTCGGTGCTTTCGATTATCTGATGCTAGGTACGGTCGGGGCAACTTTGATATTAATAGCTATTGGGTTTTTATTAAGCACTACTGGCAGCCTTAATATGTCAGATGTTTCAATGTTGCTTCAGACAAATTATGACCGCAAAATAGTCAAGCTAGCTATTAGTTTTTTTCTAATTGGCGCTATATTAAAAACGGCTTTTTTCCCTATGCATTTTTGGATGATTAGAGCCTATTCCTCAGTTGCTCCGGTCATTTTGACATATCTTGCTAGTATATCCAGTATAATGGGTCTTTATATAATATTGAGGTTCATTCATTTTACCATTGACTATAGTATAATCATTAATGATCTAGCAAGTTTTATCAAACCGATCGCTTTGGCAACTATTATTTTATGTACATATTTTGCTTGCCGAAGCCAAGAAAAAGTCAGAAATATTGTTATCTATTCTTCGGCAGTACAAATTGGTTATATATTTTTGCTGTTAGTTGTTCCTGGAGGTGAATTAATCCTATTCCCATTTTTGTTGGCTGATAGTCTTAGCAAGATTGCTCTATTTCTGATTATTGCTTATTTTGAGCGAGCTTTAATGTCACCCTTGCTAGACAGGGATATAGATTCCCGCCTACGCGGGAATGACATCGTCTCATCCAGTATGTTATGGCGGGTCTTGGTAGTTTTTAGCATAATTTGCAGTTGTGGTTTGCCAATAAGTAGTATGTTTTTCATTAAGCTTAGTATTTTTGAGTTGTTGGTTGTAGAAAATATGTGGCTAGAGTTTGTGATTATTGTTATAAGTTCTGCTATGTCGTTACTTTATCATTATAAAATTGCCAAAAAACTATGTTGGCATCACTCTAATTATACACTATTACAATCTAGCACTAAGTATAAATATGGCGGGCTAATTTTTGTTAGTATAATACAAATTTTTCTACCAATATTCTTAAACCAATTACAGCCATTGAGAGGCTAGGCGATGCACATAAAATTTCGTCATTGCGAGGAGCTACCTTTAGTGGCGACGAAGCAATCCAAGACAGTGACTAGAAATAGATTGCCACGACCACTAGCATGGTCTCGCAATGACGGAAGGGCTTTTACCGGAGAATGGCAGTAATGTATCCTTCTGTTACTCCTAGTTTTTTGATTATATCAACCTTACTTCTAGCTATGCTAAATTTAGTTACACCCTTTATTAGTAATAGTGATAATAACACACGCAACTCTTTATTAATTACCATTAGTAGCTTCTTTTTTGTTAATATTTTAATTATTGATTGGTTATTTCTGAAGGGTGTAAGGGCAAATCTGTCAATAAATATATTCAGTAATTTTGCTATTGGGCTGCATTTAGAAGCACTT
This sequence comes from Candidatus Tisiphia endosymbiont of Hybos culiciformis, assembly GCF_964030975.1. Classification (NCBI taxonomy): domain Bacteria; kingdom Pseudomonadati; phylum Pseudomonadota; class Alphaproteobacteria; order Rickettsiales; family Rickettsiaceae; genus Candidatus Tisiphia; species Candidatus Tisiphia endosymbiont of Hybos culiciformis. Next base: position 1,364,986 of record NZ_CAXIQH010000001.1, on the reverse strand, counting down.
AGTCTCATTTTCTTAACCTTACTGAGCTTTTTGTGGATTTGTGCGTTAATTTACACCACCAAATATTTGGCAATTAATAATATTGATAATTCTAGTCGATTTCTATTCTTTATTAATCTAAGTGTGCTATCTGGTGGGATGGTAGCATTATCTTCGAACCTTTTTACTATGTTTGTTTTTTATGAAATATTAACATTATCAACTGCTCCATTAATTGGTCATAGTGGTGGAGATAAAGTTATGGCAGGGGTCTATAAATATTTAAAAATACTAATGATTTCAGGGGTATTACTATTCTTGCCAGCCCTAATAATTATTTATGCTAAAGTAGGACACGGTGACTTTACATCGCAAGGTTTTATCGAGCATTATTTTTCCAAAAATCAAACAATAATTTTGTTATTAATATTTATTTTTGGCATATCGAAGGCAGCCTTATATCCTTTACACCAATGGTTACCAGCGGCAATGGTAGCACATTACCCAGTAAGTGCCTTGCTACATGCGGTGGTAGTTGTTAAAACTGGACTTTTTTGTATTTATAAAATTCTAATATATATTTTTGGTCTTAAATATTTACAATCTATTTTTGCAGAATTTAACTGGGTTCTTTTCTTCCCTATTATCACCATATTTTATAGTTCCTTTAAAGCATTAACTAGTGATAATATTAAGAAGATTCTAGCCTATTCTACGATTAACCAATTAGGGATAGCTTTATTAAGTAGCTTCATGTTTACCTCAAAATCTATAGGAGCCGCTATCCTACATTTATCTTCACATTCATTTACTAAAATCTGTTTGTTTTATGGGATGGGAAGTATTTATAGCTTAAAGAAGACTAACCAGGTCTCTGACCTAATCAATACTGCTAAAGAAATGCCAAAAACCAGCTTTATGGTATTTATTGCCAGTTTATCCTTAATTGGCATCCCCCCTTTTGGTGGTTTTATTAGTAAGTTTTATATTATGCTGGCAGCTGCCGAACAAAATCAAATATTAGTTATGGGGGTGCTTGCTTTAAGTACGTTATTCTCTGCACTTTACTTAGCAAAGCTTATGATATTTATTTATAAGCCGATTATGCATAATAGTTCTAAAATGATTTCAGAAAATAAATTGCCTAGTGCCATGATGTTTAGCCTAATTATATGCTCATGTTGCATCATATTATTTTATTTTATACAGATTTTTATTAAGAAGTTTTTTATATTTATATGGTAAGTATGTTTTACTATCCTGTCGTACTTATTCCTTTTTTTATCCTGTTTCTATATTTTAAATTTAGAAAGGCGTTTTATATTATCTCAATAATCTATCCAATAATTGTTGGTATGTTATTAGTTAACAACCAAAATGAGGCGGTAATTAATCTATATAATAATAGCTTCATTATTAATTTTAGTCATGAAAATAAATTAATAGCACTTGCTTTTATGGTTGTGACGTTGGTGACTAACTTATATGCCATTAGCCAAAACAGAAAATTTGAGGTACTGATAGGTAGTCTATATTCAATAGCTTCTTTGATCTGTTTATTTGCTGGGGATTTTATCTCGATGTTTGTTGCTCTAGAAATGATGATGATATGTGCCGCTTTGTTAATTTTTTATGGCAATTGTAAAAATAGTATTAAGGCTGCAAGGCAGTATTTTCTTACGCATCTTATAAGTGGTAGTCTTATCTTAATAGGGATTAGTTATATAATCACTAACAACTCTAACATACAAATTATTTCTCTTACTCAATTGATAGAAAACAGGGATAGTTCTTTTATATTTTATGTTCTAATACTGGCTGGTTGTTTAATTAATGTAGCGAGCATACCTTTCTCCGGATGGATTGTTAATTGTTATCCATTTGCCTCAACTTCAGGGATGATATATTTAACCAGCTTTACTAGTAAAATATCGATAATTATACTACTTAAATTATTTAGTGGCTTAGAGATACTTAAATTCTTTGGATTATTAATGATTATATATGGTGGGGTTTATGCTTGTATAGAAGATAACATTAAAAGGTTAGTATGTTATCTTACTGTTTCTCAACTTGGATTCATGCTGATTGCCATTGGTACAAAATCTCAACAAGCAAATTTAGGAATCATAGTTTTTCTTTCTGTGCATATATTGTATAAAGCTTTATTTGGTCTATATGTTGCTATATTAATAGATAAAGGTAATATAGAAAATTGCTCTGAGATAAAAGGACTTTACTCAGGGAGAAGTCCTTTGTTGCTTGGTAGTTTAATAGTTAGTGTATTGTTCATTATAGCCTTGCCGCCTCTTGCTAGTTTTGTTAGCAAAATTGTTGTGACCAATGCTTTAGACAGGGATATTAATTATTATGCTATTTTCCTACTAAAGGTTATGACATGTGTGGCTTTATTTTCTACAGTTAAATACAAATCTTTAATTAGTGACTTTTATCCTAATTTAAATATTTTAAGCAGACTCAGCTTATTTGTCATGTTATCGTTTATATTGGTGACTAACTTTTTTTTAGAGCAAGGGTTGAAATTAGTATGGTCATCTTATCCTGTTGAAACGCTTGATATAAATTGGTTGGATATAGTAAAGCAAGTAGTAATAATAGTAATAGGTATATTGCTTAGCATAGTTTTTAGTAAAAAGATTTCTAGGCATTCAACTGCTAACATAAATTTAGATTTATTTCAGTTTATTGAAAATAATTTTCGTCGTATTTATTCTAAATATCACTTAGTGAGGCAGGGCTTTCATGATAAACTAGGGGCGGAGTACCCTGTTTTTAAAAGAGTAGAAAAAAATGCTTTACGTCAGATAAAATCTTTGCATAATCAATCAACAGCTTTATTAGTAGTAATGATATCATTAATTATTTTTATAATAATAAACACTAGATGAGGATAAAATGCAGCCACCCATAGCCAAAAAAATCGATTACAGTTTTACATTGCACGGTCAAGAAATTACAGATGAATATAACTGGCTTAGAGATGTCGAATGGCCTAATGTTAATGATAAAGAAATCATAGAATATTTGCAGGCAGAAAATAAATATGCCGAGCAATTTTTTCAGCCATTACAAAAAGAAAAAGATAAAATCTTTGAAGAATTAAAAGGCAGAATTAAACTTGCTGATCAATCAACTTATGTAAAAAAAGATAGTTATTTGTATTATACAAGAACTGAAGAAAATACCGAATATCCTATATATTGCCGAAAAATGGGTTCAGTAGATGCTCCGGAAGAAATTATATTAGATGTTAATGCTGTTGCCAAAGATAATAAATTTACTGATGTAGGTCTAGTGGCAGTCTCTCCTGATCATACGTTAATAGCTTATAGTGTTGATTTTACCGGTGATGAAAAATATACAATTAAAGTCTATAATTTAAAGACTAAAGAATATTTACCAGATGAAACACATAACGTTAGTCGCAATATAATTTGGCATGAAGAGCTAAAAGGGTTTTTCTATATGCCGATTAATGAGAATTCTCGTTGTGATAAATTAATGTTCCACTCTTTAGGTGATGTAATTGCCAATAGACTTCCTGAAAAAGTCGCTTATGCTGAGGGATTTGAAGGAGACGCGGAACGCAGAACCGCAGCGTACTCTAGTGTACGTGAGGATTCGAGTACCGCATCGACGTATAAATCACCAGCAGAAGTAGAGTTTTTCAGGAAGTCTAATGATCAGTTAGTACATCATATAACAAATCCATTATATCAGTTGAATGCTAGCAAGTCATCTAGTCGACAATATATTTTTATTGATATTTCTGGTCATAATGAAAATGAAATATATGCTATAGAAATGTGCGATCATAGCTTTCAGCCTAAACTTATTAGATCTGCAAAGGATGGAGTTTTTTATGATGTTGAGCATAATGGTGATAATTTTTATATTAATACCAATGAAGGGGCAAAGAACTTTCGTATAGTATTAGTAAATGTGCATAATTTCCAAAATGATTTGTGGGAGAATAATTACATACCAGAAGAACCGACTAGATATTTATCAAGTTTTGATATTACTAACAATTATTTGATAGTTAATTATCGTGATCAAGGATTACCGGTTATTAAAATAAAACATCTTAAAGAGCAGGATGAAAAAATTATTCACTTCCCAGATGCTGCTTTTACTGCCTCAGCCATGTCTACTAACTTTGATGAAGATGATATTCGAGTAAATTATTCTTCACTTGCTAGACCGAACACCACTTATAGTTATGATTTTAATAGTGAGCAACTGTCAATATTGAAAGTACAAGAAATACCAAGTGGCTTTAATCCTGAAGAATATATGGTAGAAAGGATATTCGCTGATAATGACGGGGTAAAAGTACCAGTTACCTTATTATATAAAAAATCGTTGTTTAACAAGGATGGGAAAAATCCTGTATATTTATATGGCTATGGTTCATATGGTATTAGCATACCAGCATCCTTCCGGAATACAGCTATTTCTCTTGTAAATCGTGGATTCGTTTACGCTCTTGCCCATATTAGAGGTGGAGACGATCTCGGACATGATTGGTATAAAGCTGCCAAATTCCTAAATAAAAAAAGAACCTTTGATGACTTTATTGCTTCTGCTAAAGAGTTAATTAAAGAAAAATATACTAGCAAGGGTAATATAGTAGTTTGTGGTGGAAGTGCAGGGGGAATGTTAATTGGTGCGGTCATTAATCAACAACCAGAATTATTTAAAGCAGCACTTGCCCATGTACCTTTTGTTGATGTATTAAATACTATGCTTGATGAAGAATTGCCATTAACCCCTAGTGAATTTAAAGAATGGGGCAATCCTAAAGAGCCAGACTATTTTAACTATATTAAGTCTTATTCTCCGTATGATAATATAAAAGCACAAAATTACCCGAGTCTATTTATTACTGCTGGAATCTCCGACCCTAGAGTTGGCTATTGGGAAGCAGCTAAATGGGCAGCAAAGATTCGGGCAACAAAAACAGATGATAATATATTATTGCTAAAAACTAATATGGATTCAGGGCATAAAGGCTCTTCTGGTCGTTTCGATTATCTAAAAGAAGCAGCCGATGATATAATGTTTATATTTAGGGTTTTTGGTATAATCAGATAGTATATAAAAGTTCGCGGCCGCGAACTTTGTAGTAGATACGTCAAAAGTCTAGAAATATAACATCTACTACATATTAAAAAGATGTCATTCCCGCGTAGACGCACTAGTGTCCGGGAAGCAGCCAGTCAAACAACGTCATTGCGAGGAGTCCATAAGATGGATACGCTTTTATTTTCCATAATATATATTATGGAACATTTTGAATAATAAGCAATTTGCTATCCCCATATATTTTTTCTTTAATTATCTCTAAACAATCATCAGCAAAATCTTCATTTTTGGCAGATTCAACTACAATAATAGTTCCCTCTTTTAACCATTGACCTTTTTTCAAAGCAGTTATTGCTTTTGGTACAAGATTATGACCGTATGGCGGATCAATAAAAATTAAATCAAAGCTATTTTTACATTTCGGCAAAGCTGTAGCATTGATATTTAGGAAAGTCATTTTATCCATTTCACCTATTTTACTAGCAAATTCTTTTGCTACCCACAAATAATCACTATTTATATCAATTAGTGTAACAGCTCCAGCCCCTCTAGAGCAGCTCTCAAAAGCTAAGCTACCAGTGCCGGCAAATAAATCGAGAACTTTAGATTCATTGGTAAATAGTCTACCATCACTAAATTCTCCTGAAGTTAGTATACTAAAAATTGCCTCTCGAACTTTGCCAGTAGAAGGACGATAATTAGCGTTCTTTAAGGTAGGTATGATCCGGTTTTTATGTTTGCCGGCGATAATTCGTATCATAAAAATTTCTTAAATTTCTCAAGTGGCAATTCTTTATACTGATTTGGTTGCAAATCACCTAATAAAAATCCCCCATAACTAATTCTAATTAACCGGTTAACACTCAGACCAAAATATTCAAATATCTTTCTAATTTCACGATTCTTGCCTTCAGTCAAGATTACTTCAAACCAACAATTAGTTTTGCCTGATTTTGTTAATTTAATTGATTTAGGATCATAACGTATTTGATCAATCTCTATATTTTTATAATTTTTGAGCAACAGGTTTGGGTTACCGTGTGCTCTAACTTTATATATACGTTCCAGCTTACTTGATGGCAGCTCAAACTTCCTTGCTAAGTCACCATTATTGGTAAGTAATAGTAACCCTTCACTATTAATATCTAGTCGCCCTATTGAAATTACCCTAGGCATATTCTGTAATGCAAGATTTTCAAAGACAGTTTCTCTACCATAATTATCTTTATGCGAGGTAATTAAGCCGATAGGTTTATAATATGCCCATAAACGTGGGGTTTGTTGTTGATTTATTACTTTTCCCGATACTTCAATAAGACTAATATTATCAACCAAGGTGGCAGGTGAATCGATAATCATGCCATTTACCTTTACTTCACCATTTTTGATAAGTACTTCTGCATCGCGCCTTGAACATATCCCGGCATTACTAATCGCTTTTGCCAGCCTTTGTGTACTATCCTGGGTCAAAAAAAATAACCATCTAAATAATTTATTATGAGTTAAAAATTATCTTTATTCACTTGATTATATTTCGGATCAAATGATCTCCGCACACTTAATGGTTGAAAGAATATAGGTTCAACAGGAACAGTTTCTTGTTGTAAATAAGGGATTCTTTCGAAAGCAAATTTAGGATTTTTCCCTTCAGATAAAGTAACTAGCCTAGTACTACAGTCGTAAACTTTGCACATACAGTGTACGGGTTCTTTCTTTATCTTTAAAGTGACAATCTTTTGCTCTGGCTTGGTGTCGTCTTCGCCATAAGGATAGCCTTAAGAATGCTTCCTTATGTCATCTCCTCCTTCAACTATACCATACATACTAATACATTTTATATTATTTGTAAACTACGACTGTAGTACTAGACTGTAATCCTTATAATATAATTCTTACAGCCTGATTTTTACATTGATCTGTTCACAGCCAATCACCACAGAATTCCATATTACTACCGATAAACTCAATAGGCAAAGTAGAATTTCCGTCTTTATCGGTGGTAAAATACACCAATCTGTCACCATCCTCATCTACTAATCTAGCACCCTCCTTTGCTAAGTTACTACCTTCAAATAAATGCAAGAAAGCATCTCTTGCATTCTTACTTGGCAAAGAAACTGCTGTTCCATCCAAATAAACACCAACATCATTAGCGGCTGATGTCTTACTACGTACTACAATATGATCACCTTCTAATTTTAGCGGATCGGTTCCAATAGCAAACTTTAATGTATCTTTATAAGTATCCATCACTTTCTTAGCTATTTTAGCAGATGAATAATTTATTAATAATTCTTTTTCCCCATTGTAGGAAACTTTGCATGCATTAACATTTTTATGTAACTCTGGTACAAAAGGCTGTAATGTTGTATTTAGTTCACTCACAAAAGTAGTTAATTCAGCTGTTAACTTTGGGTTATCATTACAGTAATGATTTATCATATCATTAAAATGCTGACCTTGTTTACCACAAAATGTAGCATGCAATATTTCATAAGGACAAGATGTATTCTGATTTAAATGATGCCAGCCACCAAAATCTACACGTGTATACCCCATTTCTTTGCTTATAGCGTCGAATGCCCTTTTTGTCATTTCTACATACTCAACATCAAGTTGTAGTAAAGATGATTTTTTATCAGCAGCGATATTCTCTAACTTGATAGCACGACTGAAATCAGCATTAAGTCTTTCATCTGCATTATCAGGAGTGATAGTAAGAGCAAGAATCTCAGATAAACTAAGATCATCATCGGGACTATCATAAGTAAGAGTAGCAGTGATATGTTTACTATTTATAATCTCATCAAGAGTTGTTAATGCTTGACCATATTTAGCAGACAAACTTTCTAGCTCGGGTTTTATTCTGGCTTGTGTAGAAGATATTTTTGATAGTGGCTCAGAACTTGTTCTTGACTTCATATATACCTCAATATTTCTTTGTTGCAAAAAGTATTCTATCTAAATAGAATGTACTAGTATTCTCTTATTATTTCAATAGATTTATAAAGTTTTTGATCAAGGTAATTTAATGGTTACCTATCAAGGTTATATTTCATCAATTACCCTTATAATTTGGCAAGATTTTTGCTTTAGCATAGATTTTTAATATACTAACTGGATAAAGTTTATCAACCTTAAAAGTAACATCAATATCAGCCTTAATTTCCCCGTGCATAATAAAATTTACCCAACCTGGTTGGTAAGGAGTGGCAAATAAGTCACATACTTCTTTAGTAGCTGTTGATGTTGTTAAATATTTCTTATCATTAACCAATCTAATGCTACAGTCGTAGTTTACAAATAATATAAAATGTATTAGTATGTATTGGTATAGTTGAAGGAGGAGATGACATAAGGAAGCATTCTTAAGCCTATCCTTATGGCGAAGACGACACCAAGCCAAAGCAAAAGATTGTCACTTTAAAGATGAAGAAAGAACCCGTACACTGTATGTGCAAAGTTTACGACTGTAGTACTAGGTTCTGTTGACAAAATTTAAATTATTCTATTTTGACTCTTTATTAGCTGCAAATTATAAGATTTTTTTGAAATAGGAATAACTATTCCTGATTTATTTCCCCTATATCAACCAGAATTATATAGACAGGAACAGAAGGAAAATGTCTCTTTAATCGTTCAATATCGTAAACAAGTTGTTCTCCATAAGAGACACCTGTTGACATTTGTTGCTGTAAACTATGACATGGTACTATTTCTATTCCTACATCAGCCTCACCTTCATTGAAAAAATACTGGAATTTTGCCATATCATAAAACATAAAAGCATATTTGCCAAATTGAACTTCAACTAAAACCCTATCCTTTACAAAATCTATTTGTTTGTATGAATTTAATATAACCTTGTCGTGATTTGGTATAACAATATTATATTTATCTATTATTTCATGAAATCCTCTTGAGTTAATGAGAATATTCATAAACTATTTTCATATTATACTGTTTCAGGTTCATAGACGGGTTTATTCATTTCTCTAACCTTAATCGTTCCGTTTAATGTTTCTTTAATTCTTTTTTTTGAAATATTTATATATTTCTTATCTATTTCTGCCCCTATACATCTTCTGGAATTTTTTAGACTCGCAACAAAAGAACTACCAGAGCCAACAAAAGGGTCTAAAACAATATCATCTTTTTTCGTCATTGATAAAACAAACCTTTCAACTAAACCGACGGGAAATTGACATGGGTGTTCCGTTTTTTCTATATGATTACTTTTTACATTTGGAATATCCCAAACATCTGATGGGTTTTTGCCTTTCGGATTGCAAGATAATTCCCCTTTTTTGTTGCCTTTAAAATATTTTTTATTAGGATATTTTTGAGGTATTCTAACAGAATCTAAGTCAAAGTAATAATTATCGGTTTTACTAAACCACATAATAGTTTCATGTCTTCCAGAGAATCTTTTTGAAGTGTGTAATCCATGTCCAAAATGCCAAATAACCCTATTTCTCATTTTCATTTTTAATTCTGAAAATATAGGATATAATAAAATATCTAAAGGTATTACTGCTCCATTTTCCACATAATTACCAACCTGCCAACAAATATGTCCATCATCTTTTAGCACTCTATAACACTCATTGATGACTTCTTTTTGCCAATTATAATATTTATTAATATCCGATTTCTTTTCGTATTCCTTACCTATGTTATATGGCGGTGATGTTATTATTAAGTTTATACTGTTATCTGGAATTTGGGTTAATAACTTCATGCAATCACCTTCAAATAGAGTTGCTTGATTATTTAAATCAAAACTATTTTTTAAGGTATTATGTTCTTGTTTTTGACAAGACAACTTATTCACAAGTTCACTAAAACTATAATTCTTTTCCTGTATTTCAGGTGTTCTAATTACTTCTTGTGCCATATTCTAGAAAATTTTGTATTGTATAAACAAGTATATATAATACCTTATATTTTACAAGAATTCTTTGTTTTCTCTACGAACTTGCGTATATTACCCCCCTTCCCTATTTACTTCTTGCTTCGTATTTGCAACATTGCTAAAAGCAGTAACAAACTAGTAAACATCTGTATACAAAATATAATACTACTAAATTCTGGTAAGAATATAACTATCATAGGTTGTAATAAAATTGCCACGCCACTTGAAAACAGGGTTATCCTAATACAGGTTTGCCAAGAGGATTTAGGACCAAAATAGTTAGTTAATAAATATACTAATATGATAATAAAGCTTTTTTCAAATAAAATTGTTACAAAACGAAAGGCTACTATTATAGGCATTAGAATGTAAATAAATATCTTCGGGGCTTGTATTAGGGTTTTGGCAAAATGCTTTTTAATAACTTCTTCAGTGAGAATCTTTTGATCAGCAGTAAATAGTTTAGAATATCCTATACTAAATATACTCTTTTTCTTATCGGTTATTTCTATTGTAGTAAGGGTTATATTATTACTACTAAATAGGATAGGAATTTTAAGTTTTTCACTATAAGATAATTGATTTTTTGAGTCTATAACTGCAAGTTTATTACCATCTTCATCGAGTAAATATATAGGATCATCCTGATCAACTAAAATTTTAGTGCCATCATAATAGATTTCCGGTAACTGTTTTAATATATAGTCAATAGTTATGGTGCTTTTTGTTAAACGATTTTCAGTAAAATAATCGGTGAGAAGTAACAAATAATTAAAGATAACAATACAATAAACCAATGAGGATATAAAAGACACAGTAAATATATACTTAATACCGTATCCTTTATATGATTTATAAACATCTTGGTAGAAATTTACTGAACTAATTGATAACCATAATTGATGCAATAAAGTAGCAAACCATGAAAAAACGGATAATAGTTTTGTTGTCATAATCTCTATTTTGAAGTAGATTTATAAAAAAATTTTATCACTATCTTTTAACACAAAATTAATATTTATTATAATGAAGTTTAATAAAATCCCGAAATATTCAAAAGAATATTGTAAATTAAGTGATTGTATTAGAGTTTTAGCAAGTGATAGCATAGAGTATGCCAAATCAGGACATCCGGGTATGGTACTTGGCATGGCAGATGTCATGACCATGTTAGTATTTAATTTTCTAAAATTCAATCCTAGTGATCCAACTTGGTTTGACCGTGATCGCCTAGTTCTATCGGCTGGGCATGGTTCGATGTTGCTTTATAGTTTTTATTATTTAACAAATTATAAAAATTTTCACCTAGAAGATTTAAAACAATTTCGGAAATTACACTCAAAAACTCCTGGACATCCAGAATATGGGGCATATGAAGCTATTGAGGCTACTACCGGTCCTTTAGGTCAAGGGTTTGGCACTTCGGTGGGTATGGCGATTGCCCAGAAAAAATATCAACAAAAATTGGGCAAAGAGCTTAGTGTACATAAAATTTACTGTATAATTGGAGATGGATGCCTAATGGAAGGTATCAGCTATGAAGCCGCTTCTTTAGCTGGGCATTTATGCCTGAATAACTTAATAGTTTTATTTGATGATAATAAAATCTCCATCGACGGTTCTACCGACCTTACCGTATCTGAAAACCATCTGCAAAAATTTGCTGCCATGGGATGGAATACCGACTCAATTGATGGACATGATTTTGAGCAAATTAATGCCAGCCTAATTAAGGCACAAAATTCTGATAAGCCCTACTTCATTGCCTGCCGTACTTTAATTGGTAAAGGCTCTATTAACAAGGTAAATTCAAATGTTGCCCATGGCTCACCACTTGGCAAAGATGAGGTTAAACTTCTTAAAGAAAATTTAGGCTTTAATGATGAGGAGTTTAGTATACCAAAAGAATTAAAAGATATCTGGAGTACGGCTTGGTTAAGAAATCAAGCGAGTTATAATAATTGGCAGGAGAATTTTGCTGATATAAGTCAAGAGCAAAAAGCTTATTTGAATAAAGCTAATATAGATTGTTCTTTTCTTGATAATAGCCCTATTCCAGAAAAAGATGAAGCAACCCGTTATTCATCTGGTAGAGTTATAGAGTATTTAAGCAAACTATCAGATAAAATTATTTTTGGCTCAGCTGATTTATCATTATCCAATAATATCAAAAATACTGTTAGTAAGGTAATTAATAAAGATGATTTTAGTGGCAATTACATCCATTATGGTGTTCGCGAGAATGTTATGGGAGCTATCATGAATGGGCTAGCACTATCAGGATTCTTACCTGTAGGAGCTACTTTTTTAGTCTTTTCTGATTATATGAAACCAACTATGCGGCTCTCTTCTATTATGCAACAACAAGTGATCTATATCATGACTCACGATTCAATTGGTGTGGGAGAAGATGGCCCTACTCACCAACCAATTGAGCATCTAGCCTCCTTTCGAAGCTTACCAAATATGATGGTATTACGCCCAGCAGACTACCTTGAAACTGCTGAGTCTTGGCGAATTGCCTTATCTAATAAAGATGGTCCTTCTGTTCTTGCTTTAACCAGACAACCAGTATCTCAAATAGTTAGCCGAATAACTTCACAAAATTCATGCTCTAAAGGTGGCTATATATTATCAGGGAATGATCAACAACCTGATATATTACAGATTCCCGCCTACGCGGGAATGACATCAACGAGGGAGAGGTCAATGGGAATGACATCAACAACAGGAGTAACACCAATAGTAGACGTTGCTATCTTTGCCACGGGTTCTGAGTTGTCAATTGCCTTAGAGGTAAAAGATATACTAAGCAAAAATGGATTTAGTGTAAATGTGATTTCAATGTTATGTTTTGAGTTATTTTTTAAACAGCCTCGTAGCTATATCCAAAATATCCTGTCCAATGCCAAATTAAAAGTTGCTATAGAAGCTGCAAGTAGCTTTGGTTGGCATCGAATCATCGGAGAAAACGGCATGTTCTTTGGCATGGAACAATTTGGTCTATCTGCTCCCTCTAGTGATTTATACTCATATTTTGGCCTTACTGCCTCAAATATCTCCGAAAAGATTATGGCAAAAATTAAGGAGATTAGCGTGGGTTGTCATTCTTAGCAACGGCGGGAATCTAGATACCTGCTTTCGCAAGGTTAACACAAAGTTTGTATCACCTAATTCAATAGGTTTCACTATATAATTATGCGGGAATGACGAGAAAGCACTGGAATGACACCTTACAATTGCTTCATCGTAGCAATTCTACTCCTCTCGCTAATAGATGGTTATATTCTCCTTCTTATAGATTATTATCCATTTTTCTATAGTTTAATGCTTCGGCAATATGTATCTTGTAGACATTGCGAGAACCTTCTAAATCCGCTATAGTTCTTGCAACTCGTAAGATTCTATTATATGCCCGCATTGATATACGAAATTTGGTAGCAGCTTCATTAAGTAAATCTTTTCCATCATCCACTGGTAGTGCATATTCGATAAGCAACTGCCCGTCCAAGCGGTTATTTGTTTTGATATTATATCCTTCATATCTAGTTTGTTGAATGTTGCGAGCCATTTCAACCCTATTGGCTATTTGTTTAGATACTTCTTCTGTATCATCTCCTATTAAACTATAATTATATGAGTCGATAGAACCGACATTTATATGTAAATCAAATCGATCCATGATCGGACCGGAAATACGCATCTGATAATCACTTCCACATTTTGGAGCTTTTGAACATGCTTTTTGTGGATCACTTAAATAACCACATTTACAAGGATTCATTGCTGCTATTAGCTGAAAGTTAGCTGGATATTTAATGTGTGAATTTGATCTAGCAATTAATATTTCTCCGGTTTCAATTGGTTGTCTTAAAGACTCGATAACATTGGGTGGAAATTCTGGTAATTCGTCTAAAAACAACACCCCATTATGGGCTAATGAAATCTCACCAGGCTTTACTCTTTTACCAACACCGCCACCGACCATTGCTGCTATCGAGCATGAATGGTGGGGAGCGCGAAAAGGTCTGACCCTTGACAGTTTGCCATTGGCTAACTTGCCCGCAACGCTTGCTATAGTACTGCACTCTAATATTTCCTCGGGTCGCATTTTGGGTAATATGCCAGGTATACATTGTGCCAACATCGATTTCCCAGTACCAGGTGGACCAAACATTAATAGATTATGGCTACCTGAAGCAGCTATTTCTAAAGCCCGCTTGGCTGTTTTCTGCCCTTTAATTTCCTTAAAGTCAGGGTAATTTATTATGCTATTGTCAATTTCTAATTCTGGTGATGATAATATTTGCAATCCTTTAAAATGGTTAACTAACTCTATTAAATTACCTGCCACCAAAATATTATTATTGCCAGACCATGCAGCTTCCTGACCATTATGTTTTGAACAAATTAGCCCTTTATTTCTAGCTGAAGCACCAATAGCAGCAGGTAATGCTCCACTGACCGGTAAAATAGAACCATCTAAAGATAATTCTCCTATTACCAGATATTCTTGCATTTCCTCAGCTGGTAAAATTTTCATACTACTAAGTATGGCACAAGCAATAGCAAGGTCAAAATGACTACCCTCCTTAACCAAATCAGCTGGAGCTAAATTTATAAGTATTTTCTTGGCAGGTAGAGCAAGCCCTATGGAAGATAAGGCTGCTCTAACCCTTTCTTTAGACTCACCAATGGTTTTATCCGCCAACCCTACTATAGTAAAATTAGGTATACCTGGCGATATCTGTACTTGCACATCGACATCAATAATGTCTATACCACTAAAGGTTAAGCTACCAAGATGAACTATCATTTACAAAATAAATTTTACTAAATCCAGATTTTTGATAATTTTTGATAATTGCTGGTCGACAAAATGCTCATCCATAACTACCTTCTTTTCTTTCATATCACTTGCATTAAAACTTATCTCCTCTAATAAATTTTCTAAAATAGTATGTAATCTTCTTGCTCCAATATCTTCAATTTCTAAATTAACTTTTGCTGCATAAGTAGCAATTTTATCTATTGCATTATCGGTAAATTTTAATTCTACCCCTTCGGTAGCAATTAAGGCTGAATATTGTTTTATCAAACTTGATTCTGGTTCAACCAAGATTTTCACCATATCTTCCTTAGTGAGTGAGCTTAGCTCTACTCTAATAGGTAGCCTTCCTTGCAATTCAGGCAATAAATCAGATGGTTTTGATAAATGAAAAGCACCTGATGCTATAAATAATATATGGGCAGTTTCCACAGGGCCATATTTGGTATTAACTGTTGTACCCTCAATAATAGGTAATAAATCTCTCTGTACTCCCTCTCTACTAATCTCTGAGCTTTTCCCCTCAGGTCTTGAGGTGATTTTATCAATTTCATCCAAAAATACTATACCATCATTTTGTACTAGCACTAATGCATCTTGAGTAATTTTTTCTTGATCGATCAATTTATCTGACTCTTCAGCCGAAATAGTTAACATAGCATCTTTAACTAGCATTTTCTTATTTTTGGTTTTACTAGTACCGATAGCTTTGCTGATCATATCAGAAACATTTAACACACCCATAGCAGCTCCTGGCATACCAGGAATTTCAAAGTTACTACCAAATAAGCTACCTGAATCTGTTATACTGATCTCAATTTCAGTATTATCAATCTCACCTTTTTCAAGTTTAAGACGGAATTTCTCTCTAGTCTCAACTGATGCCGACTTGCCAACTAAAGCATCCAATATTCTTTCTACAGCTTTTAAAGTTGCATTAGCAATAACTTCTTTTTTAGCGTTAGCCTTTTGGGTATTAACAGCTATTTCCACTAAATCTCGTATTATCGACTCAACGTCTCGTCCGACATATCCTACTTCAGTAAATTTGGTGGCTTCTATTTTAAGAAAAGGTGAGCCGCTAAGCTTAGCAAGCCGCCTAGCGATTTCAGTTTTACCTACACCAGTTGGTCCAATCATTAAAATATTTTTTGGAACGATCTCTTGACGAAGTGGTTCGGCTACATTTCTACGCCTACAGCGATTTCGCAAAGCGATCGCAACAGCTTTTTTAGCCTTATATTGCCCGACAATGAATCTATCAAGTTCAGCTACGATTTTAGAGGGAGTTAATCCCATAGATTTAGCGGAAGTTAATTCCACAGATTTAGAGGGAGTTAATCCCACAGATTTCTTTTTAATACTAGTACTCATATAACTTTTTCTAAAATAATATTATGATTAGAGAAAACACAGATGTCAGCTGCAATATGCATTGATTTTAAAGCAATTTCCTCGGCAGTTAGGTTATTATCAAAAGACATTAAACCCCTACTACTTGCCAGTGCATATAATCCACCAGAACCAATGGCAGCAGCATTACCATCAGGTTCAACTACATCACCATTACCAGTTAAAATTAATATATTTTTTTGATCTGCAACAATCATCATTGCTTCAAGCTTACGTAAATATTTATCACTACGCCACTCTTTTGCCAGTTCTACTGCACTTCTGACTAATTGGTATGAATATTTTTCTAGCTTTAACTCTAGTTTTTCAAATAAAGTTAGAGCATCTGCCGTAGATCCAGCAAAACCAGCAATAATACTATTATTGTACATGGTTCTTAGTTTTTTTGCTGTGGATTTTAAAATTGTATTACCAAGGGAGACCTGGCCATCAGCGGCAATTACAACCTCTCCGCCTTTTCTTAAGCACAGTATAGTAGTCCCGTGTAATGAGTTATCTGACATAAATAATCTTTTAAATATTGATGTTTATCTGTTTGTTTATTATTATAGTTTTTAAGTAATCATTCAGTATCATAATTACAAGATTCCATTATGAATATTTATTCAATATATGTTAATCCTCAAAAAAAAGATAATGATTTTATCATTATCAAGCAGGGCTTTTCATTATCTGCTGCATTTTTTAATATGTTTTGGGCATTATATCACAGAATGTGGATAGCACTAATCATTACTTTAATAGTAAGTATAGCTATATCAAGTTTAGGTTTTGCTTATTTTACTTTTGCCAGTCGAGTAGCTATTATGTTAATATTTGGTTTTTTTGCTGCTGATATGAGAGAATATGATTTGCAACAAAAAAAATACCAACTTGCAGAGATAATATTAGCAAAATCTGCAATAGAAGCTGAATTAAAATTTTTAAAACACTTAGTGGTCGATAGAAATTAGAGTATAGTGTTATTTATAGCTATACTTCCGTCATTGCAAGGAGCCACTTTGTGGCAGTAAAGCAATTTTGTTTTGTGTCATACCTGCGAAAGCAGGTATAGTTATGCCTATAGGATTAGGTGATAAAGAACATAACTATTGTAAGTTGTCATTCCCGCGTAGGCGGGAATCTAGATACCTGCTTTCGCAGGTATGACACAAAGTTTGTATCACCTAATTCAATAGGTTTCACTATATCTTAGATTCCCGCCTACGCGGGAATGACATCGGTGAGTTTGGCATAATTTAGTAGGATTAGCTATAAGCAATATTAATTATGAGTATAATGAATATGTATGACAAGAACAACGTTTTTGCAAAAATTATTGGCAAGAACCTGCCAGCAGAAATAATATATGAAGATGAAAATTTAATAGCATTTAATGATATAAATCCTGTAGCTCCAGTACATGTAATAGCTATACCTAAAAAGGAGTATGTTGACTATAGTGATTTTATCCTTAAAGCTTCTGGCGATGAAGTTAAAGATTATTTTACCAAGTTATCTTATATTGCGTCTCTAGTGGGTTTAGAGCAAGATGGCTACCGTTTAATTACCAATAAAGGCGAGAGATCGGGACAAAGTGTGTTTCATTTTCACTTCCATATTATTGGTGGAAAAACTATTTCTAAGTTGATATAGGTTAAAAACTATAGCTAACAATTCGTCATTGCGAGACCACATATAGTTATGCTCATAGGATTAGGTGATAAAGAACATAACGATTGTAAGTTGTCATTCCCGCGAAGGCGGGAATCTAGATACCTGCTTTCGCAGGTATGACACAAAGTTTGTATCACCTAATTCAATAGGTTTCACTATAGTGGTCGTGGCAATCCATAAAGGTAACCAAAGATGGATTGCTTCGTCGACCTACGGTCTTCTCGCAATGACGTTGACCACATACAACTTTTAAAGGATAAAACAATTAAATTAAGTAAATATGACAAAAAAATATAATATCGCAGTGATTGGTGCAACAGGTAATGTTGGACGGGAAACTTTAGAGATTTTGTTTGAAAGAAATTTTCCAATTAATAATATCCACGCTATAGCTTCGAGTGAATCTATAGGTAAAGAGGTTAGTTTTGGGGATGGTACTATAAAAACATTTGATATAGATAATGTAGATTTTAGCAAAATCGACATTGCTTTTTTCTCAGCTGGATCAGAAATATCAAAAAAATATGTACCCAAGGCTGTAGAACAAGGCTGTATAGTTATCGATAAATCATCGTTTTTTAGACTTGACCCCAATATTCCTTTGATAGTTCCAGAAGCGAATCTAGCCAACCTAAAAGATTATACTATTAAAAATATTATAGCTAATCCGAATTGTTGCACTACTCCTATAGCTACCGCGTTAAAGCCTTTGGATAATGCTGTAAAGATTAAGAGAATGGTTATATCGACCTATCAGTCAGCTTCAGGAGCAGGCAAGAAGGGAATGGAAGAGCTTTACGAGCAAACCAAGGCAAAATATGTTTTTAATGACATCGCTCCTAAAGTCTTTCCTCAACAAATAGCTTTTAATTTATTCCCACATATAGGTGATTTTAATAAAGATGGTTCTACTAGTGAAGAATCTAAGATTGCTTTGGAATTAGAAAAAATTATAGGCTCGCATGCTAAAGCTAGCGTAACTTGCGTCAGAGTGCCGGTGTTTGTTGGGCATGCTATTTCAGTTAATGTTGAATTTAGTGGGGCAATAGATGCTGAAGAAGTAAAAGAGATTCTTAAAGAATCAGATTCCATAGAGGTTAATTGTCATTTGGATGTAATACAATATGTTACTCCCAAAGATGTGGTAGGTACGGATCTTGTCTATGTCTCAAGAATTAGACAGGATCATAGTCAGAAAAATACCATTAATTTATGGATTACAGCCGATAATTTACGTAAAGGAGCAGCTTTAAATGCTGTACACATTGCTGAAGAGTTAATAAAGGGATATTTGTCGAATAAGTAGACTTTATAGCTAATCCATTATAGGTTCTAAATTCTCCGTCATTGCAAGGAAGACCGCAGGTCAACGAAGCAATTGCAAGTTATCATTCTTGCACTCTCTGTCATTCTTAGCAACGGCGGGAATCTAGATCCCGCACCGAAGCAGGGATGACACAAAACAGGATTGCTTCGTCGCTACTAAAGTAGCTCCTCGCAATGACGTATGGGTAAAAGTACTTCTGTCATTGCGAGGGAGCCACTTTAGTGGCGACGAAGCAATCCAAAAAATGATTAGAAATGGATTGCCACTACACTCACGTGGTCTCGCAATGACGTCTTGTACTTTTCTGCAATTTTTAAATTGCCATAGGGGTTAAATAAGTAAAATAAATTGTGGATAAGTTTGTGGGTAAATAAAAAATAATTATTCTGGATAACCCGTGCCAAGGTTAGTTTTATGTCTTATTAACAGCCAGATATGTTGCCATAATTGCTTAAAGTATAGATTAAATCTCGTTAACATCTTAATTAAAAATATATAAAAAGTCAATATAATTTTCTAACTTTTACTTAGTGCATAACTTTTATGATGTATAATTAAATTAATTAATCAATAATAAAATAATGAGACAAATACAAATAATTTCCGTTGGAAAACTTAATAATTATTATCAGCCAATTGCCAAAGATTATCAGAAATTGATAAAATATAATATAAAATCTACAGAGATTTGTTATTCAAAAAAATTACCAGCTGAACAAATTAAACAATTTGAAGGTAAATTAATTAACGAACTTTTAGAAGAAAAATCCTGTAAAATAGTACTAAATATCATTGGTCAGAGTTATAATAGCCATGAATTTACAAAATTAATAGCAAATAATTTGCAATCAGGCAAAAATATACAATTTATTATTGGCGGAGCATTCGGTTTAGATAAGTCTATTATTGAACAAGCAAATATCAATCTTAGCCTTTCAAAAATGACTATGCCCCATCAAATGGCAAAAATAATATTATTAGAACAAATATATCGGACTCAGACCATAATAGAAAACCATCCATATCATAAATAGGAAACTTCGATGAAATTCAACAATTATCTTTTGCGTACTAATATAGCTAACTCGAATAGTATTACTCCGTCATTGCGAGGAGGCATGAGCCGACGAAGCAATCCATTTCTAATCACTTTTATGGATTGCTTCGTCGCTACTAAAGTAGCTCCTCGCAATGACGTCAGTTTGCTATGCACGCTGCTCCGCATCGTCTCGACTATTCGGCTCCTAACAATTCGTACAATCTTCCTACCGGTTATTTTTATGTTATTATCAGCATTCTCCAGTTCAGATTTTAACAAGAATAATGCAGAATTTATTAGTTTATTGAAAGATACAAAAATTACTGTTGTTGCTCCCGCCTCGGGGGGAAGTAATGAATTATTATCTAATTTGAGAAATATTGCTTCGTTAAAACTAAATATTCCAAATGATTGTTTTACAGGAAAAAGCTTATTCCATTCTGCCGATGACCAGACAAGGTTATTATGTTTGGAAAAGACGCTAACTGATCAATCAGATAACATAATATGGACTCTGCGTGGGGGATATGGTTCAGCAAAATTGATTCCTGACTTACAACGCTTAAAGAAACCGATAAAGGAGAAGTTTTTTATAGGATTTAGTGATATGACAGCCTTACATATTTTCTTGTCGCAAGAATGGGGGTGGAAGACAATACATGGTAATGGCATCATTGAAATACTTAATCCAACTAAAGATCGTCAGAATTTTATAAAAATAGCAAAAATAATTTCTGGTAAAGAAACTCAAGCTAAAATTAAAGGATTATCAGCCCTTAACCTTGCGGCAAAATCCAGTAAAATCGTTACAGGTAACCTTACGGGTGGTAATCTAACCATTGTACAAACATCTATAGGTACATCATGGCAGATAAAAACAGCCGATAAGATACTTTTTTTAGAAGATGTTTATATAAAACCATACCAACTAGATCGTATCTTGTATCATTTAAAACAAGCAGGACTGTTAGATCGAATAAATGCTATAATATTTGGAGCTTGTGGAAATGATAATGAGACCATCATTACTACTCTTACTGATTTTGCCGCTACCTTAAAAATTCCAGTATTTAAGACTAATAGATTTGGTCACGAACGAGTTAATGATCCAATTATTTACAACACTAATACAAAAATTATTCTTACGGATGGCAAGCAATTTGAATTAATAATGCAATGCCGTTAAGTAACATCAACAACGCCAAGGTGGAACAGCCAAAGAAACGGATAAGTCTTTTACAGTAATAACTGTATTTTGTAACGAATAATAGTCGTCCACCCTAATTAAAGCTATTGCCATATTTTGATAAGTTGAACATACTGTACCAATTTTTTTATTATTGGCAATAATCTCATCATCTTTCGACATATCTAAATTGTCTGTATTAATGGATAATTTAAATATTTTCTTTCTTACAACTCCTTGGTATTTTGTTCTGGAAATAACTTCCTGTCCAATATAACAACCTTTAGTATAACTTATAGCATTTAACTCTTCAGCACCATATTCGATCGGAATAGATCTGTTGGCATTTAAATCCCCATAGCCATCAACTATGGCAAAATTATATTTATCTTGCTGATATAAGCCTTCTATTTCGGTGGGTGTTAAAAAATCATCTTTATTAACAATGGAACGGAAACCAAGCTGGTCATAGCGGGGGTCTTGGTAGCTATTAAATTGCAATTGTTGCTTTGAGTAAATAACCTGATAGGCGTTAGTTAAGTCATTCACTTCAATTTTAGCACGTAACTTGTACTGCACTAAGTGATTTTTAAATAAATCAGACTGATTAATATTTATATCAATAAAAAACCTTGTTGCCGATAGTTTCAATACAAAAAAATCAAATAAATACCTTCCTTGATTATTTAGAGCATAAGTGTAACAATAATCGTTATTTTTTATATCATTAGTTGTCAAATTATGCAAAAAATTCATCGCATCATTACCAGCAACCTCAATGATTGCTCTATTTGTTAATATTTCATACATAACTACTAACTATTACATTTTAATTGACTTTATAACTTTTATAACTACTATACTACACTGACGCAACAATTGTTTGCTATAAATTATTTATTATATGAGATGCACTTCCTATTGTACAACTTCTGAATATGAGATGAACGATTTAGTAATAAACCTCAATAATATCGGTCTTGAACCTAAATATTTCGATGATGTACTATATATTCAAAAAGAACAAAGAGAAAATTCAAATCCTATCGATGTTTTCTTCTTCCCTTTCGGCTGTGTTACTATATGGGGAGCTCAAGAAAGCCAAGAAAAAATGCTCCTTGCAGAAATAGTAGCTCTTAAAACTAATCAAAGTGACGAGCTAATTTCTGACTTTATTTATTTCGATTATGATGAAATTACCGGTAAAACATTTATAGATGAAGAAAAAAACCAAATCATCCTTGCTGATAAATCAACTTTCATAAAGTTGTCTATCTCGCATGCCTTGGCTCAGTCAGTTAAGCTTAGTGTGCTAGAAAAATCGGTCAGTAATTTAATTGTAAAAACTACCCCAATTCAACAAGAACTAGCCAGTACTGGCAGCGTATCTCTATCAAAAAAAGAAATATCTCAACAAATTGGTATATTATTTAACGAACGATATTCGATTAATTTACACAGCGATATATTAGATACTCCTGAATTCTTCTGGCGTCGCCCTAGTTACGAACCTTTATACTTAATGACCGCAGAGTTCCAAGATATTCAAATTCGTCAGAATATTCTCAACAATCGACTAAATATGATCCATGAACTCTATAACATTTTGTCAAATGACTTAAACTATAAACACTCCACTAGACTTGAATGGATCATTATAATGTTGATTACTATAGAGGTTGTCTTATCCCTTGCTCATGATAATCTCTTTTTCAAAATAATTTCTTATCTTCTAGATAAAATTTAAGATTCCAGAGGAAATAATTTATAAGGTATAAGTAAAAAATATATAATAAACACTTAGTGTTAACTTATTTTTGAGTTATAATATATAAAGTATAATTCAAATAACAGGACAAATTCCATGAAAAATCTTGTTCAGCAGTCAAAATATGAAAATTGTCAATATGTTGATAAGTTACTGAATAAACTAACTCAACTGAACCAACAAGTAAACCAACCACTAGATATTAATGAGATTAGAAGAGGTATCTATTACGCAAGAAAATATCATGGTAGCCAAATGCGACAATCTGGTGCCCCATATTATTCCCATCCAATAGAAGTAGCATACATGGTGGCTGAATATACAGCACAAGAAATGCCACAATATTTCAGGACTGATATGATCATTACCAGCTTACTGCATGATACTATTGAAGATACAATCCTTACTGAAGATATGATCGCTAGGGTTTTTGGTAAGCAAATTGCCAACCAAGTAGTAGATTTAACTAGGCTTAAATCCTATGGGAAGATCAGCTCAGCAGAAACATTAGATTTATTATATAACCAAAAGAAATATGATGTTTTATTGATTAAGTTATTTGACCGACTTCATAATATGCAAACTATTGGATATAAATCCCCAGAAAAAATTAAGAAGATAGTTGATGAAACATTACAAAGTTTTTTAGCTGTATGTACTTATTTGGGTCATGTAAAGTTGGAGAACCATTTGTATGAATTATGCTATAATTCTGTATGTGAAGAAATATAACCCGATTAGCATTTAGCCATAGTAATACTTCCGTCATTGCGAAGAGCTACTTTAGTAGCGACGAAGTAATCCATTTTTGTGTCATCCCTGCGGCAGGGTTCTAGATTCCCTCGGAGGCGGGAATGACAACTTACAATTACTTTGTTCGGGCTTTAAGTCTCCTCGTTAATAGACATTTAGGAACTTATAACAATATCAAGAACTTATTCGGGTTATAACACAAACGAGCTAGAAATTCTTTATTAAACATTGCGTAATTTCTCTAATCTTTCAAAATGACGTAAGCCAAACCAATATGCCACAAGGAATGGTACAAATAATATTACTATTCCCCAATTATCAAAATGATCTATTAAATAAATTAGTCCAAAAGATGTGGCAATAAACATTATTGCCCGTACCACAGCGAATGAGATACTGACACATCTAAAACGTTTAAACACCGGAAACTGCTTATAAAATATTGGGGTCGCTGGAAATACCCTTGGTCCAAATATCACTACAAATAACTGTAATAATAATAAATGGACAGAAGATTGAATATTATTCAATAAATATGGCAAAAATATAATAGTACTAGCAAAAATTACTAATCGTGTCTTTGAAATTTTTAGTGGACATATCTTATAACTTAAATAAGTATATGCAATACCAATAAGTAGATATGCTATTGCAATAATCAAGTTATGAGCAATAATTTGCTGAGAATTATAATTTAAGATAGTTCTAAGTATAGCACTACAATGCACATATAGAAAATAAAAACAAATTGGTCCAGTAGACTCAATTGATAAATAAGCTAATATAGTTTTTACATTAACCTTTTCATTTAACATTTGTTGATTAGTAATATCCTTTTTCTCTAAACCAAAAGTTTTAAGTTTATTTAGCAATCTTTTGGTTGCATCAGCAAATTCTGGAGTTTCTCTAAGCCTCGTTCTTGCCACAGCTCCCACCAGAGCAATCACTGCACCAAATAAAAAAGCATATTGCCATTTAAATCTATATGAAGTAACAAGCGTTGCAACACCTAAAGCAAATACTGCACCCAGATCAGCAAATATTGCAATAAAACCAACAACAGGATATTGCATCGGTGGTTTGGTTATTTCCATTAAATATAATTCAGCCCCTACTACTTCTCCTAAGGATGACATGCCTTGCACTATCCGACAAATAGTGATTAATACTGAAGCGGTAATACCAATTTGAGCATAAGTAGGCAAACTAAACATCACCAAACAAGAACATGCCATCATAAAAGTTGTGACAACTACCGTAGCTTTGCGACCTACTTTGTCACCTATCCAGCCAAATAGCACCGCACCAATTGGTCGAAAAACAAAAGTAGCACAGAAGGCAAAAGCTGACAAAAGAGTAGCAGTGTGTGGATCAGTTTGGGGAAAAAATAACTCATTCAACAATACCGCCATATGTACATAGAGCATCAGGTCAAAATACTCTAAAAATGTCCCGATTGACAGCAACCCAACAGCTTCTTTTTGCTCCCTGGTTAAATTTCTTTGTTTCCCTTGATACACTAGTCCAGTAGAAATCATAATATTTACTCCATAAGTAAGGCTAGCTATAGCTAACCCGATTAGCATTTAACTATAAAACTGGCGTCATTGCAAGTAGGCGTAAGCCGACGAAGCAATCCATTTTTGTGTCATCCCTGCGTAGGCATGGTTCTAGATTCCCGCCTACGCGGGAATGACATCTTACAATTGCTTCGTCGCTACTAAAGTAGCTCCTCGCAATGACGTTTGTAAATTTGGCGTAATGTTAGTCGAGTTAGCTAACTCTGTTTAATCTTCACATCAGCTAGTCTAATATATAACGGTTCGATAGAGTTAGAAAAATTATATTTTTTAGCTATTTTATCAACTATGTATTGACATATATGCCATGCCTTAACTCTAGTGAAACGCGGTAAAATTATTACATTTTCTAAATCCTTAATCTTGTCGTATATCATCCCTATCCCACTACCAGCACAAACCTTAATAGTATTATCTTCTATATTTAATAACTGAATGGCTTGGTCATAATCTAGCAGTAAAGGAATAGATGCCTGTCCATCTTGGTCAAAAACTTGGCTATATAATTGTCCTCTATAGGCATTGAGAAAAATAAAAAATTTAAAAGTAACATTTTTATTATAGTTACTTACTTGCCTACTAGCTCTCCACCAGGAATACTCAAAATTAGATATAGTGGTACCTATTATATTTGTACTTAGCAAAATGCCTTTTGCCACTGACAACCCTACCCTAATACCTGTAAAACTGCCTGGACCATTTGTAACGGCTAGGTAATTTAAATCATGGTAAGAAAGCTTTGCTATCCTCAGAGCTTCTTCAATCATTGGCACTATTGTTTCAGCCTGCATGGAGGGTCTTAAATCCTCAATATAGGCTAGAATAATTTTATCTTCAGAAATCGCAACAGATGCACTATTATTTACCGTATCAAATGCTAAAATTTTCATTTATAGTAATCAATTATCTACTCACTTTACGCAGGACAGTTTGAAAGTCATAAGAAAACATCAACGTCATTGCGAGGAGGTCATAAGACCGACGAAGCAATCCAAAAAGTGATTAGAATTGGATTGCTTCGTTGCCACTAAAGTGGCTCCTCGCAATAACGCCTTATACTTTCTGCAATTTTAAATTACCATGAGTTGTGCGTAAAGTAAATTATTTAAAAGATTCGAATATACCTAAATTATAATGACAATGGAAATAAATAGAACAATTTTTAGGTTATACGATATTCGTGGAAGCAGTCTGCTAGATATTAATACAACTATTGCTTATAAAATTGGATTTTGTTTTACCAAACTGAATATATCTAAACAAGGAAACAAAATATTTGTAGGACGTGATGGTAGATTAAGCTCCCCTGCCCTTTACCATGCTTTGGTTAATGGAATTATCTCAGCTGGTGGACAGGTTATCTCAATAGGAGTCACCCCCTCCCCTGTTTTATATTTTGCTGACAAAATATTTAAGCCCCAAGCTAGTATAATGATCACGGGATCACATAATCCTAAAGATGATAATGGTTTTAAAATGTTATCACAAGGAAAGTCTTTTTTCGATCAACAAATACAGCATTTACTAAATAGCATTCTAAGCACTGATTGGTCTAGCCTCGATTGTTCTATAGTTGACCCGACTAACATTACACCAAATTCACAAACGTCTATTAGCGAGGAGCCGACTTTAGTAGCGACGAAGCAATCCAGAAAAGTGATTAGAAATGGATTGCTTCGTCGGCTCACACCTCCTCGCAATGACGCCAGTTTACTATGGCTAAATGCTAATCGGGTTAGCTATAATGTACAAGAATTGAATATCACCGATCAATACATAGACAGGATTTTACAAGAAATAACTATATATCCTAAAATAAAAGTAGCCTGGGATCCTTCTAACGGTGCAGCTGGAAATATTACTGACTTATTAGCATTAAGGTTACCTAACGAAAATATCGTTATAAATTCAGAAATTGATGGTAATTTTCCTAATCATCATCCAGATCCTACTATTGCCAAGAATCTAGAACAACTAATAGGAGTAGTTAGAACCCAGAATTGTGATATTGGTATTGCATTTGATGGGGATGCAGATCGTATAGCTATTATCAGTAAGAAAGGACGAATAATTTTAGGTGATCAGATACTCTGTATATTAGCAAAAGATGTAATTGATCAAAACCCACATGCAACTATTATCATGGATATTAAATCAAGTAGTGCCATATTTAATCAGATTAAGTCATATGGAGGAAGACCGATAATGTGGAAAACAGGTCATTCCTTTATTAAAGATAAGATGCAAACAACTAGGGCATTACTTGGCGGAGAAACCAGTGGTCATATATTTTTTGCTGATAAATATTATGGATATGATGATGCAATTTATGCTGCTCTACGGTTTCTTGATTTACTATCAAGATCAGACAAGACTTTAGACGACATGATAGATGAGCTACCTAAATGTTATAGCACCCCTGAAATTAGCGTTCCGGTACCAGATGACCTCAAATTTGATATTATTCAGCAAATAAAAGAGGATTTAATCAGCAAAAATATCGCCTTCAACGATATTGATGGCATAAGGATTGACTCACCAATTGACTCTAATGCCTGGTGGTTACTCCGAGCCTCTAACACCGAAGCCAAAATTATTGCTCGATATGAATCAGATAGCTTAGAAGGACTGAATAGTATAAAGTCCGAGCTTTCATCTTTACTAGCTAAATATGGGGTGAAGTTAGGCTAATGGTATATGGCTAACCCGATTAGTATTTGTAAATTTGTGTCATTGCGAGGAGCTACTTCAGTAGCGACGAAGCAATCCAGGAAAGTGGTTAGAAATGGATTGCTTCATGACCTAAATACCACACCTCGCTAACAGACGCGTTCATTCCCCTGAGTTGTTGTCAATTGACTCTGCACCAATTATACTTACAGCTAGACCAAGCTCTGTTAACTCACTAATATTTTCAGCATTAAGAAGATTAATAGATACATCAATTATTGCTTGCGTATCATTTCTTAACGAAATTCCCCGCCCCAAAAATGTTACTGCTCCTCCTCCAGAAACTTGTATCGAGTGTATCTGTTGCAGCTCTTCTGAATAATTAGGTGTACTAATTTGTCTATTTTCTGCCATAAATAAATACCTGTTTTCATATTATAACATACCCAAGCACTATACTTGACTATTGCCATGCATATAATACATTTCATAATACAACGCAAGAAGTTTTGTATACTTGCAGCAAAACTGCATAACTCTATTAAATTTTTTTGGTAGTATGAATTTATTTTATAAATTTGGGTTCCTACTATGCAAATATCACCGATTAGTAAAAAAACTGGTTGAAAAACTATCAGTTATACTATAACATTTCAATTATTAAACGTAATGAATGAATCAAAATGAAAAAGCCAAAAGTAGCGACCTTAAGTGCTGAGGAACGAGAAGAACTAATACAACATATTAAGGCAAGTTCATTAACAGGAGATGATCAGCAAGCGGTGATAGAACTTGTGAAATTTTGTAACGAACTAATAGACAAGCTAGCATCATCAAACATCAGTATAAATAAGCTTAAGGAGATGATGATTGGTTTTAAGGCAGATAACAAAAAAAAGATAGTTCAGATTCATTAAAAGAACCACCGAGTGAATCTGATAATAAGAATGGTGGTAATGAAGAAGAGTACGATGAGTCCAAGAAGAGAGATCGCAGTAATTGGCAAGGTAAATATGGATTTGATGATTATCAGGATGCGAATACCAGCTATTTATCTCCTGAGAATTTTTGTAGTGGTGATAGCTGTCCTCACTGTGATAATGGTAAACTCTATAATAGTGAAGCTAGAAAATTGCTACAATTTACAGGTAATGCTCCAATTACAGTCAACAGATATGTAAAGAAAACGTTACGCTGTAATGCTTGCGATTATACAGTTATGAACAATAAGAATATCAACAAATGGACAAATAGTAGCAAAAGTGCAATAGTGTTACAAAAGACCTACGGTACTCCCTTCTATCGTTTATCTAGGTTGCAAAGTTTAAGCGGGGTTCCTGTATCATATAGCTCGTTGTGGCAACAATATTTAGATGTTTGGCAAGAAGGTGGTGGAGCTGAAATTTACAGGGTATTATTGGAAATGGCTGCCGAATGTAGCTCACTGAATCTTGATGATACTAGAGCTAGAATTTTAGAAATTACTGTAGCCAATAAAAAATTACGTACTCAAAATAAGAAAGGACGCAGCTGTTATACCACTACTATATGTGCTAAGACTGCCAATAATGAGGTGATAGTTTTATATTTTACCGGTAATAAGCATGGCGGGGAAAATATTGGTAACGTACTAAAGAATCGTAAGAATAGGACTGATTCTATTCATTTAATGACTGATGCAAGTAACAATAATAACCCGGTATTATCAGAAGCAGATAAAGAATTACTGGCAATAATAGTGATGATCAATTGTTTGTCACATGGGCAGAGAAAATTTACAGAGAATGAACCATATTACCCTGAAGAATGCGGATATTTTCTCAAACAGACTGCTGGGATTTACCATAATGAACATCAATGTAAAGAGATGAGCCTTGAGGAGAAGCTGAAGTACCATCAGGAACATAGCAGTAAATATATAGAAAATATATATAACAAAATAGATGAATTATTTAACGACAAGAAAGTTGAGCCTAATAGTAGGTTTGGGCAAGCTATGAAATATTGGTTAAATAATAAAGAAGGTTTGACGCAATTTTTGAAAATTCCAGTTAGCAGTCTTGATAATAATTGGGCTGAGAGGTCACTACGTACCATTATTTTACAAAGGAAGAATTCATTATTCTTTAAAACAATCAATAGTGCTGAGATACATAGTGGTCTGTATAGTATAGTAAAGACTTGTAGTGAGAATGAAATCAATGCATTTAAATATTTAAATTGGCTGCAAGAGCAGAGCAACAAAGCAAAGAAGCATCCTACGAATTATACGCCTTTTGCCTATGCAAGATATATAAATAATACGGAATTAATCGAGACGGCAGCTTAAATGACAGGAAGCCAATCATTAGAGAGTTTGGCAGAACTAGGATCACCATTATGAATAAGAATGTGTAAGGTTCTATAACAAATCTGATAAGATGAATTATCAGATGGGGAAAGTTTTGCCGTAAATTTACCTTTGGATAGGCGTTTAGAGCATAACCAAAAGCCTTGACCATCAAAGGACAAAATTTTAATGGCAGTTCTGTTTTTATTATAGAATAAAAACAAGGAACCATTAAGAGGGTTGGAAGAAAGTTTTTGTCTGCAAACAGCTATTAAACCATCGATACCCTTACGAAAGTCGATGGCAATAGTGGCAACAAAAATAACTGACTGAGGGGTTAGTTGCAGCATAGAAATGTCTGAATTATGATTTTTGGATCCAATGTTTGGATAATAAGCTTGGTACCATTTGGTTTAATAATGTGGCAAGTGTAGTAATTTTGTTTGGGAGTAGCCACAGGATCAGTATCTATAGAATTTACTAGTTGAAATGGAAGGAAATTAATATCTTGTTGCAGTTTTGCTGCAAGTATACGTTGAATTGAACTAATTATTGTTTTATTAATATTGAGATGTTTGGCTATATCTTTGCAAGAATAGTGATGGAGTAGCTGGCGAACTAATTCCTTTAGATGGTTTGGTATGGGATCAAACTTGTTAGTTTTAGTTTGACGCCAGGCTTTAAATTGCTGAGCTACTTGCTCAATAGTAATTGATGGTATTTGCATAGTAGGAACCCAAATTTATAAAATAAATTTTATACTAACAAAAAAATTAGATAGAGTTATGCAGTTTTGCTGCAAGTATACGAACAATTGGACAAAGTGGCTTTATTACGTACTGTCTCACTAAAAAAATGATTCGCCCTATAGCCTCTCCACTATTAGCGAGGCTATAAGGGATGCTTTTGTGATGATCAAACCTTAACTGGCATAATCACAAAAACATCTTTAGGGTTTTGTGGTGTTTTCAATAACATTGGCGATGATGCGTCCAGAAAATATAGCTCAACTTGGTTTGCTTTAGTAGAATTCAACACAGCATTGAGTGCATCAGTAAGATATTTAGGATTAAAACCTATAGACAAAGTGTCTTCATAATCAAAAACGCATAAATTATTTTCATCTAGTGAATATGGTATAGTCTCTTTACCGACTCCTCTCGCTTCTCCAGAAGCCGTAATTTCAAGCAAATCTTTTGATAGAGTTAATTTTATTGCTTGAAATTTATCTATAGTTATTGTTGCTACTCTATCTATAACATCAACTAATAACTTGGTATTAATAGTAAGCTTATAGTTGTTTTCTACTGGAATAAAACCCTGGTAATCTGGAAAAGTTCCATCAATCAGTTTTGAGACCATCATAATATCATTGCAAACAAATTTAATCCTATTTGCACTTAGAAAAATTTCTACCTCTAGCTGAATATTTTTAGGATCTTTTAATATTTTGACAATTTCCTCGAGAGTTTTTTTAGATAAAATAACACCAAATTCACTAACCTTATCAGCTATTTCCACTACTGACACTGATAACCTATGCCCATCGGTGCTAGCCATACAACATTCTTCATCTTGTACGTAGAAATAAACACCATTAAGATTATAGCGAGTTTCATCAAGGGACACCGAAAACAAAGTACCGTCGATCATCTTAACAAAATCACGGCAAGGTATTTTAAGAGTGGCTTCAACATTAATATCATCTAATGTAGGGAATTGTTCAGCAGGTAAAGTTAGTAGATTAAAAGCACAATTCTTTCCTAAAATTTCAAACTGATCGGTTTCATTTGATACACTAAGCATTATGTCGTTATCAGCTATCTTTTTTACTATGTCATTTAATGTTTTAGTAGATACTGTTATGCTCCCCTCACTTATTACTTGGGATGCTACTTTCTGACTCAAATATATTTCCATATTAGTAGCTATTAACTCTAGTTTACCATCCTTCGATGATAATTTAATATGACTAAGTTCGGTAACTACATTACGTTTCTCTACTACAGAATTAGCAAAAGTTAGAGCGTGAGTTAGGGTTTTGGTTTCAACTATAATCTTTAATTTGTTATTATCCATATATTTAATTTCCTCTTAGCAGATCATTTATAGATA
Organism: Candidatus Tisiphia endosymbiont of Hybos culiciformis; assembly: GCF_964030975.1. Lineage (NCBI taxonomy): Bacteria > Pseudomonadati > Pseudomonadota > Alphaproteobacteria > Rickettsiales > Rickettsiaceae > Candidatus Tisiphia > Candidatus Tisiphia endosymbiont of Hybos culiciformis. The sequence continues at coordinate 1,332,319 of NZ_CAXIQH010000001.1, read as the reverse complement.
CCTTACTCCTAGTTCCAGCATCCACCTGTTTAACGATTACTGCACAATATAAACTTGGTCTCCCTGAATCAGCAGGCAAGCTGCCAGGTACTACAACTGAGTATGCTGGGACTCTACCATAAATTATCTTGCCACTTTCCCTATCTACGATCTTTGTAGAAGCCCCAATAAATACTCCCATACTAATTACGCTTCCCTCTTCTACTAAAACCCCTTCTGCTATTTCTGATCTTGCACCTATAAAACAATTATCTTCGATTATTACCGGATTGTTTTGGATTGGCTCTAATACACCACCAATACCTGTCCCACCAGAAATATGACAATTCTTACCTATTTGGGCACATGATCCTATAGTAGCCCAGGTATCAACCATTGTCCCTTCTCCTATATATGCCCCTATATTAATAAAAGAAGGCATAACAATAACGTTTTTAGCTAAATATACCCCCGTTCTGATAATTGCTCCGGGAACGATACGACAGCCATCTGCTCGAAATAATTTGTCATTATAATGGGTAGAAAATTTGGGGGCAATCTTATCATACCATCTCATGCAATCTCCAGAGTGAACTTGCGATTCAGTTAGCATCATATGTAATAAAATTGCTTTTTTTACCCAATGATTAACTTGCCAATCAGCCCCATCTTTCTTACAAACCCTAATTGCCCCTTGGTTCAAACCATCAATAATATCCTGCAATATTTGTTTGGCATAATTAGTTTTTTCTGAATCTTGGGTTAATTTATCGCGTATTTGCCAAAATTCTTCTATAGTATTAATATATTTTTGCATAACATCCTTGCTAAATTATAAAAAAAATCATAATTTACTTTATCTTTAAGTCAACCTAATATACTTAAAATGATTTGAGTATAAAAATTAGATCACGTAAATGAGTATTACTTGCCCAAGTTGTAACACTAACTTTATAGTTTCGAAAGAACAAATAGGTATGATTGGCCGGAAGGTCAAATGTTCTCAATGTCACCATATTTGGTATCAACAAGCAGAGCTTGATAAGCAACAACCACCAATTATATCAGATCATCATACAGCAAAAAATGCTAGCACTAATGAAAATAATAAAATATTTTTGACCAAAGGCACCAACTTACCGGCTTTATTGCCACCAAAAGTTTCACAACATTCATATATTGTACCTACATTATTGCTTAGCTTAATTATTCTTTTATTATTATTGTTATTTCACGAAAAATTTAATGTACCAGCTTTGTATAAAGAAAATGATAATATACTAACTATAGGAAACATAAATGTTGAACAAAATAAAGCAATAGGACAAATTAAAGTTTCCTACCAGATAGCCAATAACTCTAACCATGATGTAACAATACCACTGATTAGAGTTAGATTGTTGGATAAAAAATATGTAACAGTAAAATCCTATATAATGCATCACAAAGACATCAAACTCCTACCTAAACAACATATCGATATTTCTACGCATCTTGATGTAGCTCCTAGTTCAAGTGAGTTATTAAATATTATGCTTGGTAATAGTTTGGATCTTATATTACATTAGACTTCTTTTGAAAGAAAATTTATAGTATGGAACATTGCTACTGTAAAAAATCTAGTAAATAACGGTGCATTTTAAAATAATTATATAACTTAAAATTAAAAAAATGAATAAGCAAATTATATACCCTAAATTAATACCCAGGCTTTTTGCTTCTTGTCTAGATTCATTTTTGTTGTCAATTTTTACAACTCCGATCACTACCTTTATGCTATCTAGACTATCTTTATTGTTTTTTAAAGCTAATATAGCTGATATACTAATAATGGGTAGCAGGAAACCGGAATTACTACAAAACGTAACTGCTAGTGGTGTTTTTACATTATTTATTTTAATGTTGCTAATTAACTTTGCTTTAGTTGCCGCATATTTTATTGGGTTTTGGGTTTATTGCGGGGCTACACCAGGAAAATTTATTATGCATATGAAAATAGTAGATGCAATAACTCTTGCAAAACCTAGTAAATGCCAATTAATTAAAAGATTTTGTGGATATGTATTAGTGCTGGTTGGTATTTGGTTTATACTATTTTCTAAACAACGCCAAGCTTTGCATGATAAAATTGCTGGAACTGTGGTTATTAAGAGTTAAAAGGTACTAACTAATAGGCGAAGACAATTGTATGGCTAACCCAATTAGCATTACTTCGTCATTGCAAGGAGTGCGTAAACACGATGAAGCAATGACGTTGACCACATACAACTTTTAAAGTGTACTATCTAAAACCTCTTCCTCTTCTGGCTTTCGACAGTTGTGACTAAAGTGGTTCCTCGCTAATAGACGTCAATTTACTGTGGCTAAATGCTAATCGGGTTAGCTATATTTGGGCTATCAAGAAAAAAGACGTGTTGTTTACTTAATTTTTATAAGTTGTTTTGACAACTTATAAAGTAGCGAAGGTATAATATGAATAAACTAAATGAAATAGATCAGTTGATTTATCTTCTTTCCAAACTACCTGGGCTTGGTCAAAGATCAGCAAGACGTATAGTCCTGCATCTTTTACAAGAAAAAGATGTTAGGTTAAAAAGTCTAATTTCAGTTCTTTGTTGTGTAGATAGTAATGTTGTCAAATGTGATATTTGTGGTAACATAGATTCTTATCATATTTGTAGAGTATGTTCGTCTGATGATCGTAATGGATCTATCATAGCAATTGTTGAAACAGTGACAGAATTGTGGGCAATGGAGCGTAGTGGTATTTTTAATGGGCATTACCATGTACTAGGACATGATTTATCAACTTCTAGTGGTCACAATCCTAAAGCACTAAGACTACCAGAGTTACTAGCTAGATGCCAGGATAATAACATTAATGAAATAATTATTGCAACTAATTCTACTTTAGAAGGTCAAACTACTGGTTATTTCATTACTGAATATTTTAAAGATTCTACCATTAAAATATCAAGATTAGCTAGCGGCATTCCAATAGGTGGAGAACTGGACTATTTGGATGAAGGAACCCTATCTGCTGCAATAACATTAAGACAGCCTTTTGATTAATTTATTAAAAGTTATTTATTTTATCAAAATATTTGGTATTATGCATAAAGTATTGGTTATATAACTTGATAATTTTTATTAATAAATTATCTAAGGTTACTATATTGAATTATTTACATATATTGTTAAATAATTATTTAAATAGTTTAATCTTTTCTTAGTTATTTTATATTTCCCTTACATAATACTTCTTTGCTCTTAAGAATTGAATTCCATTTTGAATGATGAGTACATACACTATAAGGTATGTGAGTATGCAAATTCATGATAAAATGAGAAAGTAATTATTGAAAACAAAGGAAAATATCATTATTTTTAGGTAAAATAAGCATATGCTCCAACTTCTTTGGGCTATTTTAGTTATATTTTTGATACCTGTATTTTTTTATATTTACAGGTATACGACGTTTTCATGGGTTAGCTTAGGAGGTAATTCAAAGACTAAAATATTAGAATTAGAACAGAAATTATCAGAGCAAGATAATATTTTGAATCATGTTACTCATGAAATCAGGAGTTCAATACATGGGGGAAGTAGTATAGCTCAATTTTTACATGAAAATTGGGATAAAATGGATGAGCAAGAGCATATAAAATATGTTGGTATAATAGCTAAGAATAATCAGCATATTATAAAATTAATTAATGATCTACTAGACCTGTCTAAGTTTAGTACTGGGAGGATGAAGTTTAATTTTGTTGCTATGGATCTATTAGCTTCTATAACAAATATTGTGAAACAACTTACAGAACTAAACGTATTTAACGATAAAATCAATATTATTCTTATTAATCAAAATATTACGAAAGCAATGATTAGTGGGGATGCAATTAGGATTAACCAATTATTAAATAATTTATTTAATAATGCACTCAAATATACTAAAGAAGGGTTGATTGTGGCAGTAATTAATTTAAAAAGTTATGAAAATAATCTTTATTGGTCTTTTAGCTTAATCGATACAGGTATAGGAATTCCAGATTCAGAGCTTGAAAATATTTTTGAGGTATTTACTCGTAGCTCACGAACTAATGATAACTTCATTGGTACTGGCATTGGTTTATCTATCTGCCGAGAAATTATACTAGCCCATAATGGCTATATTCATGCTGAAAATAACCTCAGGAAAGGAACAAAGGTAGAATTCATGATTCCTGTATACGATGAGAAAGAGATACAAAATGTTAGCAAAGTATAATATTATAAAAGTATTCACTATACTCTTTGTTGATGATGAACCAATCTGCCATGAAGCGATAAATTTAGTGTTACGTCATGAACAGAAATATAAAATTATCAGTGCTTATACTGGGCAAGAAGCAGTTGATTTATCTAAAATACATGCTAATAAAATAGATCTAATACTTCTTGATATTTCTCTTCCTGATATGACAGGTTGTGAAGTGCATAAACAGATAAGAAATGACAAAAATGTTGCCCATATTCCTATAATTTTTCAAAGTGGTTTGTCTAGCAATCATCAGGAAATAAAAGGACTCTTACAAGGACAAGCAACATACATAATCCGTAAACCTTATAAAAACCAAGAGCTGCTTGAAACTATAAGGCAGTTCGATAAAACCTAGATATACTATTTTTGTTTTGAATAATTATTTTTTGTATTACTTAGTCCCCCGTCAAAAGTCTAAAGATACAACATCTGCTATGTTTAAACAAAAAGGATGTCATTCCTGCGTAGGCAGGAATCTATAATATCTCAGGGCTTTTTGTCCACTATTTTAGATACCTGCTTTTGCAGGGATGACAAGCTTGCTACTGTGATTAGGTTATAAAAACTTTGTAAATCCATAAGGTTTTTGACAAAATAGGGTGAAAATCTTATGGATTTTGATGTGATTTTTAACCGCAAACATGTATTACCTCTCATACCTACAGCCTTTTTGACGGAGCGACTACTTAGGTAGTATATGTTTATCTTTTAATAATATAACAAGGTCACCATTTTCATACATTTCACGTACTATATCACAGCCACCTATAAATTCTTCTTTTATATAAAGCTGTGGTATGGTAGGCCAATCGCTGAAAGATTTAATATCCTCACGTAGGCTAAGATCGGTCAAAATATTAATATCACGAAATTCTATGCCCAGTTTTTTTAAGATAGAAACAACAGTAGCAGAAAAATTACATTGGGGGAAATTGCTAGTGCCTTTCATAAACAACACAACATCATTATTAGCAATTTCATTTCTTATAAAATCAAAATTTTTATTCTCTAACATCCCCAAACCTGATACAAATTATAATTTCTTTTTACTCTTAAATGTTATATTATGCAAGCTCAAATAGTTGATAAAATCTTTGAAATTTTAAGCCAGAATAATACTAGTCCCCGAACAGAACTAGAATATGTTAATAATTTTACTCTATTAATAGCTGTGGTATTATCCGCACAAGCAACTGATGTTTCAGTTAATAAAGCAACAAGATTTTTGTTTGGAGAATATAATACACCGGAAAAAATATTAGAACTTGGGGAGGAAGGATTAAAAAATTATATAAGATCAATAGGTTTATTTATAACCAAAGCAAAAAATATTGTTGCACTTTCTCGTATTTTGATAGATAAGTATGACAGCAAAGTGCCAAATAATTTTGATGAGTTAATTAAATTACCTGGTGTTGGAAGAAAAACTGCTAATGTAGTATTAAATTGCCTATTTGGTAAGCCAACTATAGCAGTTGATACGCATGTATTCAGAGTTTCTAAAAGATTGGGGTTGGCAAGTAGTAATACTCCCGAAAAAGTGGAATTTGAATTAGTTGAAATTATTGATACAAAATGGTTGCAACATGCTCATCACTGGTTGATATTACTTGGTAGGTATATTTGCAAAGCACGAGTACCAAATTGTCCTGCTTGTCCAGTTAAAGAATATTGTGAATATTATGCTAACAATTTTCTGAAGTAGTAAATTATTAGCTTTATAGCTAAAACGATTAGTATTTAGTCATGGCTCTGTCCAGAAAAGTGTGTAAATTTCGAGATAGGTTATATATAAAAATATAACAAAAAAGGAAATTACATGAATAAAAAAACAAATGAATCAATAAAGCAAGCAGTAGATTTATTAATAGATAATGATACAGATGTAAGCACAATACTGAAAGAAGGAGGATTATTAAAAGAATTGACCAAACGCTTGATAGAGAAGGCATTGCAGTCAGAATTGAATAATCATCTAGGCTATGATAAATACAGTCGTGTAGATAATGATAATGCTCGTAATGGTATAACTAGCAAAAAACTGATCTCCGAACATGGAGCGGTTGAGATAGAAGTACCAAGAGATAGGCGTAGTACCTTTGAACCAGCAATACTACCGAAAAGACAAAAACGTTTTGATGGTTTTGATGATAAAGTCTTATCATTATATGCTAAAGGTATGAGTGTATCTGATATTAAGGTTCAATTACAAGAGTTGTATAGTGTTGAAATAAGTGAGAGTTTAATCAGTCAGATCACCGATGATGTAATGGATGATGTAAAAGCTTGGCAGAGTAGACCGTTAGAAGAGATATATCCGATAGTATTTTTTGATTGTTTAGTAGTAAAAGTTAGGCAAGACAAAAGGATAATTAACAAGGCAATATATGTTGCATTAGGGATTGATTTATCTGGTAGAAAAGATATATTGGGATTATGGATCAGTGAAAATGAAGGGGCAAAATTTTGGCTTGGTAATTTTACTGAAATGAAAAATAGAGGATTAAAGGATATACTGATTGCCTGTAGTGATAATCTTACTGGTATGTCTGAGGCGATAGAAGCAGTTTATCCAAAAACAGAACATCAATTATGTATTGTACATCAGATTAGAAATAGTTTAAAATACGTATCATATAAAGATAGGAAGCAGGTGGCTAGCGATTTAAAGCCGATATATACTGCAGCAACGGAAGAACAAGCACATTTAGCTTTAGTATATTTTGAAGAAAAATGGAATAAACAATATCCACAAATTGCCAAATCATGGTATAATCATTGGGATAATTTAATGATTTTTCTAGGATATCCAGAGGCAATTAGAAAGGTAATTTATACCACTAATTCAGTTGAATCTGTTAATAGTCAATTGCGTAAAGTAACAAATAATAAGCGTGTTTTCCCTAGTGATAGTGCTGTTTTTAAAAGCTTATATTTGACAATTGACTATATGACCAAAAAATGGACTATGCCTATTCCCAACTGGAATGAAGCTATGGCTCATTTGATGATCAAATTTGAAGATAGGCTTAACAAAATTTAATGACCTATTTTGGAAATTTACACACTTTTCTGGACAGAGCCTTAGTCATAGTAAATTGATGTCATTGCGAGCGAACGTATGTGAGCGTGGCAATTCATGAAGTTTGTTTATATATTGCTTCGTTGACCTGAGGTCTTTCTCGCAATGACTGAGTAATGCTAATCGGGTTATCTATAGCCGAACTAGGGATAATTTTTTATTCTGAATGTGTGTATATAGTCGTTATGGAGAGGTGGCCGAGTGGTTTAAGGCGCTCGCCTGGAAAGCGTGTTCACGGTAACGTGTCAGGGGTTCGAATCCCCTTCTCTCCGCCATTCGGTACAAGTCGTCGTTTTTTCAAAAATATCGAACGGGAAACGTAGAGAGGTCTCAAGTTTTTTGCCACTCAGTTTCAGGTTCTGAAATACGAAATTTATCATTTTGCGTTTTTCGGGGGTTTCAGAACCTTTGAAGGTTTCATAGGCTTCAGAAGCTAGAGTTATTAGCATTGTAGCGGTATCAGTAAATTTATCGTCTGCTTCCTCATAAACTTTAAGTAAACGAGTAATTTCATATTGACGATCTTTTAATTGCTGTTTCTTTGCTTGGAATTCTTCTTTGCTTAGTTCACTGCTTAATCTTAAATCAATTAATGAATTTAGTTTATTTTCATTTTCTGTATGCTCTTTCTTTAAAGCAGCTGTTGCTTGCCCATGCTCGTCTTTTTTTAGCTCATTTGTATTTTTTAAATACGCTAGAGTCTCTTTTAACACTTCTGGGTCTCTTATACCTATTCTTTTAAAAACCTCTTCTACCTGCTTTAAAACCTCATCTTCTCTTACATAAATCTTTTTGTTTGGATTCTTTGGATCCCATGTACTTAAATAAGTCCATTCGTCCACTTTACCATCTGAATATGTTTTGCTGTGAGTTTCAGCTGTTACAACTTTGCCTGTTACTGCACAGGTGATTAACCCTCTAAAAAGAAAATCCTTCCCTCCATATTTAAAAGGCTTCTTCTTCCATCCTAAACGTACCTCTTTACATGCCATAAAAGTCTCTTTTGTTATAATTGCCTGGTAACCATGTGACCACATCTCTCCTTTTACTCTCATTTCACCATAATAGAAAGGTTGTTGGATCATGCGATGCACTACTGTTTTATTGACATAGCAATTGTTTTTGCTTCTAAGACCAAGCTCCTTAGCTTTTTTAGTCAAATAACTAAGAGTATACATTCCTGTTGCATATTCTTCAAAGAGTTTTTTTATGATAGAACCTCTTAAAGGATCGAGTATTACTATACTGCTTCCTCTTTCATCTCGGCTATTTAGGTAACCAAGAGGGGCTGGTCCTATCCACTCCCCTTTACGTAATTTATGATCTAGGCTTCTTTTAACGTTATCACTTAAACTGTCAACGTAAGATTGAGCCATCAATACGTTCATTCCCCACATTAGCTTTGCATGAGACTGAGAATCTTTATCTATTATGTAACCTTCCGTTCTAAAATGTAATTCTATCTTACCAGCTTTTATAGGTTCTTCTAGTAATGAAATTTCTGAGACTCTTCTTTGTACTCGATCTACTTTATCAGCAACTATAGCAATTGTTTCTCTATGGCTTTTAGCAAATTTGATCATCTCTTTAAATTGTTTGCGATCACCTCTGCTTGAAGATTCGATAATTTCAAAAGTTTCGATAACTTCAAGATTTTTACGTTGGCAATATTCTACTAATCTATATTTTTGAGCTTCAATTGAATACCCCTCTTCTTGCTCCCTTGTTGAAACACGAACTAAAATTATTGATTTTGTTGCTTTGTCTGTCATATTTTCTCCTTAGATAATAAATTTTGCTTTAACTAGAAAGTATTATGTACTCAAAGAGTAGAGATATATCAAGCACCGCACAAGTCAAGTTGAATTATTATTAAATTACCCCATCCCTTTCAGTATTAGAGCCAAGTGTAACATTTTTTTCAGTATTAATAATTTTTGGGTATATCCATACATGAGTTATTGTAAATAAATTGTTCTGGCTTGTAATAGTGCTACATCAGCTGTTTTGTTATTAAACTTCTATTTTAGCTATTTTAAAGCTATTACACGGCTTTTTAGTATCATTATGGTTGGAAGACCTGGTTTTGAATTATTACGCTCTAAGTCTAAATATGGGCTTTTTTGATTTATATGGGTTTGTTTTTTTATTAGTATCGCTCTTATTTAAACATTTTTTGTCCTTTAGCTGTTACATTACCCTCTTTTGCTTAATTTAAAGCCCTATTTTTTGGTCATTATATTATCCGTCCTATGATATTATTTTCTTATTCCTTTGCTTTCTTGCCTTGTAATTTATAATTTCCTGGCAGAAACCAATTAAGTTCCTAGCTGCTGCGTGAGCTTCTTGGTTAGTGAGTTTTTTGTCTTGAGCAATAATTTTTAACCTGTTTATAATTGCTTGATAAATTTCTTCTGATGTTCGTTTATCATTATTTACTTCCTGAATCATCTGGTGCATATAGACATTTTTCATAATATGTATTTCCCATTTTTATAAGCTTTTATCTTACTGTTAACTATTTTTTCTTGATTTACAATGGTCATTTCACAGCATGAAACAACTTTAGTATTAATAAAGCCTAGATTCACTTATCTTGATATGTAAAATTTATTTATTTCATATGTAAAAAATTTCATGCAGTGAAATTTTAAAAAATATTTCTTGAGTTTAGGTACCCAAGGGCGTTTTTCTAGTAAGGATAAAAAACTTTTAGGCTATAACTATGACTATGCAATTAATCACATGGTTAGAACTGCAAAAAATGTCTATAAAAGAATTTGCCAAAAAAATAGGTAAGCATCCTAGTTTGGTACATAAATACATTTATGCAGATGTAATACCCATGCGTGATCCAATGAAAAAAATTTTCATAACCACTGATGGATTGGTTTCAGCAAATGACTTTCACCAACTTACTGAAGAAGTGCTTAAACAGGAATTAGCAAAAAGAAAAAAGATTGCATCAGAACCTGAAATGGATTTCAGCAAATAATTCTAAAGTTTGTTATCAATAGTATCAATTAATTCAAATTTTTTAAATTTTGTCAACAGAACCTAGTATAGATTTTACCCACAAAACTTGTGGATAAATATGTGTATAATATGTGGATATCACGTGGATAAGTTTTTTTAGCCTGTGGATAAGGGATGAAATTTGGATTTTTTTATAACTTTTTTGGGATTTTTTTTGCATTTTTTTAGCTTTTTTTTTGAGTTATACGCTCGTATAGTTTTTTTTTGCCATTTTTTGAAGGTTTTTTTATGAGTTTTTACAGCTAAATTATCTAAAATTATAGGAGATTATTATGTTAAAATCCAAGAACAAGCCCTTTTCCCTATCAGCTTTTCTTCATGGTACTAATTTACTTGGACATGATGAATTAGGAATTTACATTAGACTGCTTGAACATATGTGGATAAGTGGTGGAAAATTGCCAAATAATGACCAAAAATTGGCACATTTTTTAAATATTTCACTAAAAAAATGGCAAAATTATAAAAAAATTTTGCAAAATTTTTTCATTTTTTCTGATAAAACTTTTACGCATTTGAAGTTGAAAAACGAGTGCCAAAAGCTTATAAAAGTATCACAACAAAATTCCTTGAATATAGCAAAGAGATGGGAGAAACATCGCAATCAACTTATCGAAATTTCAGGGGAGAAAGGTACCCCCTCTAATGATACGACCGTATATACGACCGTATATACGAACGTAATACGATCGTATTACCTACGCGCGCACGCGTCTAAAGATAAATCTATTGATATAAGATTAGATGATATAGATGAGCATGTGGATAACTCGCTTGGGACTTCAAAATTAGCAAAATCCGAAATAGCAGAATTAACTCAAAAGCTACAAATACTGTTCAACGAGTACAGTATGGTTTTACCAAAAGATACATTGTTGGTTGTAGAATGGCTAAAAAGCGGTATTAGCAAGGACTATATTTACCAAAAAATTCAGCAAGTACTAGCACGTATTTGCAAGCAGCAACTTGTACCTCCAAGGTCATTTGCTTACTTCATACCAGAGATAAAAAATGATCGTTATGAGCCATAGTTTTAGGAATAAAGCTATTTTATGCTTTTGGTTTAAGGTTTTAAGGGATAACATCTAAGTCAAAGCTTTATTTGCCAACAACCAACTGACAAAATAATTTCATCACAGGAAATAATTTTAATTATTTTACAGTTTTTGTCTCACATTTCTATATAAAATAGCATTTCACGTAATGAAAAGCCTATTGTTTTAAGAAAAATCCCTGTCATAATCTGAACAATAACAGCAATTAGAGCAAAATTTATGAATAAAAAAGCTATCAAATATGGATTACAACTTGATTTAGTTGAGCAAGATCATGAATTTTGCCAAAGCAATGAGAGTGACTATGAAAAAAGCGATAAAAAAATAGCTGAAGGTGTGATGAGTAAGTGCCTAATCAATCAATTTGTTCTTGCACAGTTAGCAAAAAATGAATTACAAACAAAGTTAACTGACCAATTGGCGGCGATATTTAGCTTAAATATTCAAGAATTTGGTTATCGTCAATTTTTAAGTGATGGGACAACTATGGGCTTTTGTACAAGGAATATCGACAATATTAAAAACACCCAAAGTAAAAATCTAAGCTACGAATACGAGACTTTGAGGAGATTCTATAATCAGGAAGCATGTAACAGTTTTATCATCTACCAAAGAACAAAAGATAAAATTGAAGGATTTTATTTTTTGTCTTCAAGTAACAATTCAGAGATTATCAGCTATTACATTAACAACCTTGAATCTTTTGAACAGTTTATTAGCATTGTCAGTCTTTATGCTAACATAGTTCTGAGTAGCATAAGATGCAGTAATTCATATTGCAAAAATTTACAGCACAATGATTTATACGTAAAAGTTTTTAGTCAAAATAGCTTGGACGAATTATTTCCAGAAAGGCTCTCAAGCAATAACTAAAAATGGTTCCATTATGAAAATAACTAAAATTAACATAAACTATCTAGGCAAATCTTTCACTCTTACCCAAAGAACTCTAGAATGCCTTATACTTGCAGCTCTTGGGTTTCCTAAAAAGCACATAGCAAGTAGATTAGGTATATCGTACAGAACTGCAGAGAAACATATAACAAATGCTAAAAATAAAATTGGCATTTACAACCAGAGACAATTAATTGATTTTTTATTTTCTAGTCAAATATTTAAGCATCCTGCTACTGCCAGTATTGCAAGTAGCATCACTCAATATAAAAATTAATTATTTTAAATTGATCATTTTTATTCCTTAATTTTCTACTATAGCATGAAGTTTATTATTAGCAAAAATAATAGGTGAAAATGCCAACTATTCGTTTTTAGTTAATCTCTTATGCTTTTCTAGAGAATAATTAAAAAATGAACTAAGATGATGCAACAACAAACTTTTATAAATGAAAATACAAGCACAGCAATTGCTAAAATAACTACCATTAACCCTACTGCCCCAATTATTAAACCATTCTTCCAATGGCTAGGAGGTAAAAGAAAAATAGTTGATAAACTGATAGAACATATTCCGCTAGGTTTAAATAATTATTATGAGCCTTTTCTTGGTGGTGGAGCACTATTTTTTCAAATAAAAAATAGATTTAATAAATGTTTTTTATCTGATATTAATCTTGAGCTTGTCACCAGCTATAATGCTGTCAAAAAGAATCCAGCAAAAATTATTGAGCTATGTGAATCATATCGGCTAAAACATAGTAAAGAATATTATCACCAAGTTAGAGATAATAATATTAATAGCAATGACCCTACTGAAATTACTGCAAGATTTTTATATTTAAATCGATATTCTTTTAGGGGAATATACCGAGTGAATAAACATGATCAAGTTCGAATGTCTTGTTCCACCAGAAACTATGCTACTTCTGATAATTTTATTACTATACTTAACCAATGTAGCAATACTTTACAAGATACGACAATTTACGCAGGAGATTTTTCTTTTATAGAACCACAAGCTAACGATTTTGTTTACTGTGATCCACCATATCATAAATCAGGTGAAGCTTTTTATACCAAAGTACCATTTAGTGAAGATGATCAAGTAAGACTTAAGAGATTTGCTATGGAATTATCTAACAAAGGAACCAAGTTTATGATTTCTAACAGTGATACAAGTTTTATTAGAGAGTTATATAAAGATTTTAACATTAGTACTATTACAATCAAATATTCGATATCAAATTACCGCAGAACATCTAATGAAGTGTTAATAACAAATTATTGATTGTTATACAATTAAGGGGTCGTTCTCTGTTTAGAGCTTACTATTACCCACATCTTTGGTTTAAAAAAGATGTGGGTAATATTATAACCTGGCTCTGTCCAGAAAAGTGTGTAAATTTCGAGATAGGTTATATATAAAAATATAACAAAAAAGGAAATTACATGAATAAAAAAACAAATGAATCAATAAAGCAAGCAGTAGATTTATTAATAGATAATGATACAGATGTAAGCACAATACTGAAAGAAGGAGGATTATTAAAAGAATTGACCAAACGCTTGATAGAGAAGGCATTGCAGTCAGAATTGAATAATCATCTAGGCTATGATAAATACAGTCGTGTAGATAATGATAATGCTCGTAATGGTATAACTAGCAAAAAACTGATCTCCGAACATGGAGCGGTTGAGATAGAAGTACCAAGAGATAGGCGTAGTACCTTTGAACCAGCAATACTACCGAAAAGACAAAAACGTTTTGATGGTTTTGATGATAAAGTCTTATCATTATATGCTAAAGGTATGAGTGTATCTGATATTAAGGTTCAATTACAAGAGTTGTATAGTGTTGAAATAAGTGAGAGTTTAATCAGTCAGATCACCGATGATGTAATGGATGATGTAAAAGCTTGGCAGAGTAGACCGTTAGAAGAGATATATCCGATAGTATTTTTTGATTGTTTAGTAGTAAAAGTTAGGCAAGACAAAAGGATAATTAACAAGGCAATATATGTTGCATTAGGGATTGATTTATCTGGTAGAAAAGATATATTGGGATTATGGATCAGTGAAAATGAAGGGGCAAAATTTTGGCTTGGTAATTTTACTGAAATGAAAAATAGAGGATTAAAGGATATACTGATTGCCTGTAGTGATAATCTTACTGGTATGTCTGAGGCGATAGAAGCAGTTTATCCAAAAACAGAACATCAATTATGTATTGTACATCAGATTAGAAATAGTTTAAAATACGTATCATATAAAGATAGGAAGCAGGTGGCTAGCGATTTAAAGCCGATATATACTGCAGCAACGGAAGAACAAGCACATTTAGCTTTAGTATATTTTGAAGAAAAATGGAATAAACAATATCCACAAATTGCCAAATCATGGTATAATCATTGGGATAATTTAATGATTTTTCTAGGATATCCAGAGGCAATTAGAAAGGTAATTTATACCACTAATTCAGTTGAATCTGTTAATAGTCAATTGCGTAAAGTAACAAATAATAAGCGCGTTTTCCCTAGTGATAGTGCTGTTTTTAAAAGCTTATATTTGACAATTGACTATATGACCAAAAAATGGACTATGCCTATTCCCAACTGGAATGAAGCTATGGCTCATTTGATGATCAAATTTGAAGATAGGCTTAACAAAATTTAATGACCTATTTTGGAAATTTACACACTTTTCTGGACAGAGCCTATAACCTTTTTTCAAGTAACCTTAATATTGGTAATCTCTTCCTTTTTAAGTAAGGTAACTCGTTCAATAATATCAAGGTCAACCCCTGCTTGAAGTAATTTTTGTGCTATATTTAATCTATCGTCCTTTTGTTTCTGTAAAAATATTTCTGTAATCTTCTCCAAATTCTCAATCCTTATATCGGGCAAATCCATTACTTTAGGTCGAATCTCCTTAATATTAGCAGGAATAGTGATACTATAATTCATACCTTTATCTTGGTTATCATTGACCTTAAAACTCCCATAGTGGGCATCTATAATATTTAAGCACTCAAAAAAAGTTAGTTCATCATTCTGTCTGAAAGTTGGAGTGAAAATCAATTTAAGTTGTTGCTCAGTAAGTTTATCACCTTGGTCTTTTATTGTTAGTCTTATTGCTTCAATTGATTTTTTACTTTTAGTAGCTTCTGATATATTTAGTTCAAAATCTAGAATATCATCCTCTAGAAAAATACCCACCAGATTACTATCAACATTATTGTTGATAGCATGAATCACCAGGCTTTTTATTACTGCCTTCAGTTTTTCTGGGTCACATATTATATTAGGATATTTTATTTTATATCGGCTCATAAACCGTAATGGTTGAGCAAATAATTTTTCACATTCTACTACTACTTCATTTACTAAATCCATAATGTTGATTTTAGTAAGCTTAATATGCACCTGATGTCTTACTCTATGAGTAATAGTTGAAAGATATAAAGCTCCAGCCTCTATTCGTTTTATTATTTCACATGATTCTTCAGTGATCCGAGAAATCTGGTCTTTATTATCTGTTTTTTGTAGTTTTGCACATAATTCTTTAAGTTGAAGGTACAAGGTATTAAGTTGCTGTTGTTCTTGAGTTGTTATTCTATTAAAAAACTCTTCTTCATGTTGTGTTACTTTTATCAAATCATGCGTTAGTTTCCTTGATTTTGCTTCCCATGCACTCTTCATGGTTTCAGACAGTTCTTCATATTTTTGTTTTGGTTTTAGAAATGCTATTAATACACTACTAAATAGCAACAAAAGGAAATTTATTTGAAATTGTATACTACCGAAATTACTAGTTAAATAGTCTTCACCCATATAACATTTAAAAAATTGCAATGATGCAAATGTACCAAAAATCGTTATAAATAAAGCTACTTGCCACCTAAGCAATATCCCTGTAATTAACAAATTAATAATAAATATTATTAATTGTAGTTGATGAAATTCGCTAATCATGACCAACATACTTCCAACACAAATCAATAGATATAAAATACCTAGATTCCAAGCTAATGCTATAAAGCTCTCGTTTTTAAATCTAGGAGGCCATATTGGATAAGTTACAAGCCCGGTAGATATTATTAATACTGAGTGGTAAATGAAGTGATAAATATCAGCATATTTTGTGCTATAATATTCTGAAATAGTAAATAACGAGGAATAAGTGGATATTATTACAAAGAAGCCAAATAGAAAATAAGTAATTTCATTTTTTGGTAGATTGCCTTTACAAAAATTTATCAGATTAAATTGTTTGATTGAACTAATAATTTTTCTGAATTTTCTTTTACGTTCCAGTCTGAGAGCGATTATAGGGCTGGGGTCTTTCACACCAATCCAACCACCAGCTTGTTTAAAAAAGTAATGGCTAAACATCAAAGTTAACAAATTAGCTGCCATAGCTGGTACGGTAGCCCCCATTTTTACATTTAAGATTTTAAAACTAACTGCTGTAATAAATCCAGCAAACATTCCAACTAATACCGCTTTACTACTACTACGAAAGCCTAGGATTGCTAAAAGGAAAGGTGCTGAAACTACAGGCATATAAACACCTAATACTATTAGCAGTAAATCAAGTATACTACTTGCTTTGAAAGCTAGGAAAATAGCAAAAATACCAACAAAAACAGCGGAAATACGTAATATAATGAGATCACTAAGATTATTACGTTGAAGCACCCCAGGCGTCATTGTGAGACCACGTGAGTGTAGTGGCAATCCGCTTTCCTGGATTGCTTCGTCGCCACAAAGTGGCTTCTCGCAATGACGTGTATGTACCCCACTCGTCATTGCGAGGAGTAGCGAAGCACGACGAAGCAATCCATTTTTAATCACTTTCTTGGATTGCTTCGTCGCCACTAAAGTAGCTCCTCGCAATGACGAGTTAGTTGGGGTCACTAAAGTGGCTCCTTGCAATGACGGAGTAATGTTAGTTGGGTTAGGTATAAAATTTAATAATTTTAAAATATCATTAGTAAATAATATAGCTGAAGAGTTAATGTATGAGTCTGCAGTAGACATAATTATCGCGATAATACCTATAGCAGTAAGTCCTCTTAATCCTGGATAGCTGTGATTCTCTATAATATGGGCTAATAAATTATTAGGGTTAAGATTAGGATTATCTGCCAGTAATAATATTCCAACCCAGATTGTTATTACTAATATCACAAGACAAATTAAACCTGCTGTTATAAAAGACTGTCTAGCTTGCATGACATCCTTAGCCATTGCCAATCTCTGGAAAAAAACCGGTTGAAAAGCTGGAATTAGATAAACTAATAACAAGAAAAAGGAACTTATAGACTTAGAGTTATAGAAATTAAATACCTGACTATAATCAAATAAAGGGCTTTCATTAATTGTTACAAAAACTTTATGAGGATCATGGAGAGTTCCCCAAATTATCAAAGTAATTACAGGAACGATAGTGCCAAAAGTAAAAAATTGTATTATATCTGTAAAAGTAACAGCCCTGATACCACCAAAAGCCGAGTATAATATCACTATAACAGCACTTGCCAAAACGGCATAAAAACTGGAAACATTAAAGAAAAGTTGCAACATGGTAGCTGAAACCTTAAATTGCAATGCAACTATTCCTATACAAAGGAAAATACCTGCTACGGCTGTAACCAATTGAACTTTTTTACCATACAGACTCCCCATGGCTTCAGCTATGGAAAGATTACCTAGAAACTCTGCCATACGTGGAGCTAATAAGTAACCAACGATTATCAGAGCCAAAGGTTCACAAATTGCCGGAATGATAAAGTATAGACCTTGTCTATAAGATTCAGTAATTGCTCCAGAAAAAAAACCACTACCAATACAAGTGGCAATAATTGTAGCAGTTATAGTGCTGGTGGAAAAATTGCGATTGCCTATAGCATATTCGTATACTTGCAGCAAAACTGCATAACTCTATTAAATTTTTTTGGTAGTATGAATTTATTTTATAAATTTGGGTTCCTACTATGCAAATATCACCGATTAGTAAAAAAACTGGTTGAAAAACTATCAGTTATACTATAACATTTCAATTATTAAACGTAATGAATGAATCAAAATGAAAAAGCCAAAAGTAGCGACCTTAAGTGCTGAGGAACGAGAAGAACTAATACAACATATTAAGGCAAGTTCATTAACAGGAGATGATCAGCAAGCGGTGATAGAACTTGTGAAATTTTGTAACGAACTAATAGACAAGCTAGCATCATCAAACATCAGTATAAATAAGCTTAAGGAGATGATGATTGGTTTTAAGGCAGATAACAAAAAAAAGATAGTTCAGATTCATTAAAAGAACCACCGAGTGAATCTGATAATAAGAATGGTGGTAATGAAGAAGAGTACGATGAGTCCAAGAAGAGAGATCGCAGTAATTGGCAAGGTAAATATGGATTTGATGATTATCAGGATGCGAATACCAGCTATTTATCTCCTGAGAATTTTTGTAGTGGTGATAGCTGTCCTCACTGTGATAATGGTAAACTCTATAATAGTGAAGCTAGAAAATTGCTACAATTTACAGGTAATGCTCCAATTACAGTCAACAGATATGTAAAGAAAACGTTACGCTGTAATGCTTGCGATTATACAGTTATGAACAATAAAAATATCAACAAATGGACAAATAGTAGCAAAAGTGCAATAGTGTTACAAAAGACCTACGGTACTCCCTTCTATCGTTTATCTAGGTTGCAAAGTTTAAGCGGGGTTCCTGTATCCCATAGCTCGTTGTGGCAACAATATTTAGATGTTTGGCAAGAAGGTGGTGGAGCTGAAATTTACAGGGTATTATTGGAAATGGCTGCCGAATGTAGTTCACTGAACCTTGATGATACTAGAACCAGGATTTTAGAAATTACTGTAGCCAATAAAAAATTACGTACTCAAAATAAGAAAGGACGCAGCTGTTATACCACTACTATATGTGCTAAAACTACAAATAATGAGGTGATAGTTTTATATTTTACCGGTAATAAGCATGGCGGGGAAAATATTGGTAACGTACTAAAGAATCGTAAGAATAGGACTGATTCTATTCATTTAATGACTGATGCAAGTAACAATAATAACCCGGTATTATCAGAAGCAGATAAAGAATTACTGGCAATAATAGTGATGATCAATTGTTTGTCACATGGGCAGAGAAAATTTACAGAGAATGAACCATATTACCCTGAAGAATGCGGATATTTTCTCAAACAGACTGGTGGGATTTACCATAATGAACATCAATGTAAAGAGATGAGCCTTGAGGAAAAGCTGAAGTACCATCAGGAACATAGCAGTAAATATATAGAAAACATATATAACAAAATAGACGAATTATTTAACGACAAGAAAGTTGAGCCTAATAGTAGGTTTGGGCAAGCTATGAAATATTGGTTAAATAATAAAGAAGGTTTGACGCAATTTTTGAAAATTCCAGTTAGCAGTCTTGATAATAATTGGGCTGAGAGGTCACTACGTACCATTATTTTACAAAGGAAGAATTCATTATTCTTTAAAACAATCAATAGTGCTGAGATACATAGTGGTCTGTATAGTATAGTAAAGACTTGTAGTGAGAACGAGATCAATGCCTTTAAATATTTAAATTGGCTGCAAGAGCAGAGCAGCAAAGCAAAGAAGCATCCTACGAATTATACGCCTTTTGCCTATGCAAGATATATAAATAATACGGAATTAATCGAGACGGCAGCTTAAATGACAGGAAGCCAATCATTAGAGAGTTTGGCAGAACTAGGATCACCATTATGAATAAGAATGTGTAAGGTTCTATAACAAATCTGATAAGATGAATTATCAGATGGGGAAAGTTTTGCCGTAAATTTACCTTTGGATAGGCGTTTAGAGCATAACCAAAAGCCTTGACCATCAAAGGACAAAATTTTAATGGCAGTTCTGTTTTTATTATAGAATAAAAACAAGGAACCATTAAGAGGGTTGGAAGAAAGTTTTTGTCTGCAAACAGCTATTAAACCATCGATACCCTTACGAAAGTCGATGGCAATAGTGGCAACAAAAATAACTGACTGAGGGGTTAGTTGCAGCATAGAAATGTCTGAATTATGATTTTTGGATCCAATGTTTGGATAATAAGCTTGGTACCATTTGGTTTAATAATGTGGCAAGTGTAGTAATTTTGTTTGGGAGTAGCCACAGGATCAGTATCTATAGAATTTACTAGTTGAAATGGAAGGAAATTAATATCTTGTTGCAGTTTTGCTGCAAGTATACGTTGAATTGAACTAATTATTGTTTTATTAATATTGAGATGTTTGGCTATATCTTTGCAAGAATAGTGATGGAGTAGCTGGCGAACTAATTCCTTTAGATGGTTTGGTATGGGATCAAACTTGTTAGTTTTAGTTTGACGCCAGGCTTTAAATTGCTGAGCTACTTGCTCAATAGTAATTGATGGTATTTGCATAGTAGGAACCCAAATTTATAAAATAAATTTTATACTAACAAAAAAATTAGATAGAGTTATGCAGTTTTGCTGCAAGTATACGCATATTCGTTAATATTTTTTATACCACGACTAAAAAATAGACCTACTGCTAAGTTAAAAGTTAAAAAGGTAGCGAAAATGGTTGTATCCAAATCCCAACTTAAATGCATATAATCTTCCCCTGAATGTCAAAAAACTGTAAGTTTTTGACCACCAAAGACAAGATTTTTAGAAGTAAGTGAATCTAGATTGGTGATCGGGGGGTTCGAAAAACTGCTAACAGACAGCCATGGTAGCCGTAGGGTTTAAGTGCAAACACTTAAACCGAACATACGACTACCATCCCCCCGACCATAAAAGATCGAGAAGCATCATTTACGGTTAATGCATACCGCCGTTAGATAGAGGATTTCGACGCCCTCCAGAATTACTTTGCAGTAATTCCACCTTAGATTTTAAATATCTATTTGTCTAAAGTCAATATAATGTTTTTATATCTAACGCGACTAACATTACTCCGTCGTTGCGAGGAGGTACTTTGCAACACACCGTCATTGCTACATATACGTCATTGCGAAGAGCCACTTTGCAACATACCGTCATTGCGAGACCACGCAGTGGTCGTGGCAATCCAGAAAATAATTAGAAATGGATTGCTTCGTCGGCTTTGCCTCCTCGCAATGACGAGTTATAAACATACGTCATTGCGAGACCACGTAGTGGTCGCGGCAATCCACTATTCATTAGACTGGATTGCTTCGTCGCCACTAAAGTGGCTTCTCGCAATGACGTATATGCATCCCACTCGTCATTGCGAGAAGTGCGTAAGCACGACGAAGCAATCCAATCCATGACATACGTTAAACAATGTCTTCATATAAATCACGCCATTCTGGATTCATAATCGTAATTAATTTTAATTTCCTAGCTCTGGAGCCAGATTTAATTTGCTTTTCTCTAGCAATAGCACTATCCATTGTCTCTAATATTTCATAAAATACTAAGTCAGTGCATTTATATTTTGAACTAAACCCTTTAATAATACCATGCTTATGCTCATAAACTCTCTTAATAAGATTTGAAGTAACACCAGTATATAGGGTGCCATTCTTCTGGTTTGCCATGATATATACTGCAGGTTGCTTCATATTTTGCTTATACTGTTATGGATTGCTTCGTCGTGCTACGCACTCCTCGCAATGACGAATTATAAACGCATACGTCATTGCGAGGCCACATAGTGGTCGTGGCAATCCACTATTCATTAGATTGGATTGCTTCGTCGTGCTACGCACTCCTCGCAATGACGAGTTATAGACACAGGCGTCATTGCGAGACCACATAGTGGTCGTGGCAATCCAAAAAATAATTAGAAATGGATTGCTTCGTCGGCTTTGCCTTCTCGCAATGACGAGTTATAAACTCAGCCGTCATTGCGAGACCACGTAGTGGTCGTGGCAATCCACTATTCATTATGGATTGCTTCGTCGGCTTCGCCTTCTCGCAATGACGAAAGTTTATCATTATCAGAAGTAGCGGGTTTAATTCTGCCAACCATTTCATCTAGTGATATCTGAAAATAATCTGCTAGTGCTATAATGATTTGACTATTAAAAGTTTTTTGTTCTCTCGTACCTTTAATAAAACCACGCAAAGAATTATTACTAAAGCCTATATCTCTACCTAAAGTATATAAATTGATATTTTGGCTTTTAGCCTTGTCTTCTACATATTTTTTTAAGTTATCACTAATGTCGTTAGACGATATAGTTCTAAAATTTCTATGTACCGGTGAAACATACTGTGTTCTCCCAATTACTTCATCTAACGAACAATTGAAGTAACTAGCTATTTTAAATATATGATTAATCGTAGGATTTATAATGAGTCCTTTTATTATATGAGTAACAGTAGAATAAGGAATCCCACTTTGCTCAACAAAATCTTTTCTTGTTAATTTTAATTCGCTAAATTTTTTTTCTAAAAATTCTTGTATTTTATAAACAAGAGCCATTTTTTTTATATAAAAAAGTGTTATCTAAACAAAATATTAGTGGAACACAAATATTTTCTTGACACCCCAAAATAATTATATTAGACTGCAAAAATAGGATGAGACCAAAAAAGGAGAAGTCAGTAACTGCTGACTAATTTTTTAGAACCAAAATACATATTTTGGTTTAGCTACCCGTTCGTCATTGCGAGACCACGTAGTGGTCGTGGCAATCCACTTCTCTGGATTGCTTCGTCGCCACTAAAGTGACTCCTCGCAATGACGAATCGGATTAGCTATAGGTCTCAAACTAAAAAAGCCAGTGTAACAACTCAAGCGTTTAGCTTATTAATAGGCTAAAACTTGAATGTTACATTTGGAAAAAGTAGTAAGTACTCCAAAGTTTTGCAGACAAAAAGTACTTACTAGCAAAATTAATCCAATAGCTATTGCTATTAAATTACAACCATTATTGAGGTGTACCTATGATCATACACAAATCTCTTCCACTAGTCAAACTCTATTATTTTTGCAGTCTCATAACGTAAGTATTAGCATTACTCCGTCATTGCGAGGAGCTACTTTAGTAGCAACGAAGCAATCCATTTCTAATCACTTTTATGGATTGCCACGACCACTATGTGGTCTCGCAATGACGTGTATGCAACCCAAGACGTCATTAATAGAGCAGGATTATGAAAGATAAACCACCATTATTAACACCCAATAATATTCCTCAAGAGAATAGTAATGAGGTCATAGAACAAACAGAAGAATCACAAGACTTGTTTATTTTAACAGATTCAGCTAATGGCAGCTTTCTGGGTATAGAAGAATTAGACCCGATTACCGAAGCCATCAGGCAGGAAATCTTGCAAAAACAGCGTGATATTTTAAGAGAATATATATCCCAGAATCATGATGCAACCGTAGCTGGCTATGAAGATAAGGAATTTGCTGAATATCTTAAAAATGTCAATAATAGAGCAATAATTGATCAAGCCTTTGCAAATGCTGAAGTTAAAGCTGAACTAGAAAGAACAGAGATAACTGGATACAAGACAGTTCATCATAATTTTGCTAATCAATTTCATACAATGAACTGGCAAGATGGTGATAGGCAAGGTAATGTCAGAAGCCAGATAGTAAGAAATGATTCAGGTGATGAGTTAGCTACTATCAAGGAAACAACTCATAAAATTAATGCTGTAGTTTCTTTGTCAGATGGCACTGTTAAGCAAATCAATAGCTATAGAACCATAGATTTTCCAACAGAGTTGGCAAGTAAAAATGGTTCAATGCATTTGTCATTAGCCGTACAAGATGAAAATGGTCGAAATATTGCTAAAGATCGAGCAGTATATTTTACCGCTCATTATGATAGTCAAGGTAAATTGTCAGAAATCAGTAGCCCAAAACCAGTGAGGTTCAATGGTGAAGGAGATGAGGCGATAGGCTATATAGAACATTTAGGACACGTTTATAGTTTGCCAGTAACCCAAGGTAAATATCGAGAAATGATGATAGCTTTGGAGAAGAATAAAGGGCAAGAGATTGACTTCTCTCAAACTATCACTACTGCTCAGGATATGATGATTACTGCTAATACTGTCAATAATGATTTGCCAGTGCAGGAGGAAAAGAAATATCATCATGATAGGCAAACATTAGCCGAAGAAACATTGGAGAAAACAGTTGAGCATTATGAGTTAGCAAAACGACAAGCAGAATCGATATCACGGGGGATGCAGTTAACAGAAAAGAGTAATAATGTTGCTAATCGACAATTATTTGAAAAAATGTCAGAAAACTATCAGTGTATCCACGATATGTCTCCTGAGCAAGCAATTGTTAAGTATCAAACAATCTTGGATGAATTACAACCGGAAACTGACTTGCGAGACCAGCAAAGAGGATTATTACAACAACTTGCCGAGCAAGATACTACTTTAGCTGTTAAGTCAGTAGCAGAACATTATGTTGCCCATGCAGTAGCGTATCAACAAGAGAAAACAGCAGATGCAAGTAGTACAGCATTAGAAGAGTTAGAGAACATTGTGAAAGTATGTGGTGGTTATGAAAAATTAGGCTTGACTCCGGTAGAGAAACAATTAGCTTTAAAGATAGAAGAGAAAGAATCAATTAAAACCGGTAAACCGCTAGCAGAAAACAAAGCAAGAGATGAGTCTTTAGAAACGAGAACTGAGGTAGTAAAAAAAACAGATCGTATGATAGGAAAATTCATGAGTAGAGATTCTTCATCTAATACGCCACCACCATTAAATACATCAAAACTACAATTAAATAACACTCAAGTAA
Source organism: Candidatus Tisiphia endosymbiont of Hybos culiciformis (assembly GCF_964030975.1). Classification (NCBI taxonomy): domain Bacteria; kingdom Pseudomonadati; phylum Pseudomonadota; class Alphaproteobacteria; order Rickettsiales; family Rickettsiaceae; genus Candidatus Tisiphia; species Candidatus Tisiphia endosymbiont of Hybos culiciformis. Next base: position 1,307,173 of record NZ_CAXIQH010000001.1, on the reverse strand, counting down.
ATAGGAGGTAACTATGCCAGGTAAGAAATTTTTATATAGCAGAGTACTTATGTCTGATACATCAAGCCAGAATCAAAAACAAATTCACGGCTATTTAAGTAAAGAGTATCAAATTAATTCTGCCAAAGTTTTAGGGAATTATAGCTCAGATATATTGACGTTGGAAAAAGTCAAAGAACCTGAATTTGCAAAATTTCAAGAATTATTTAATAATGACCGAAAAGACACCGCCTGGAATTTATATTTACATTTAGTGGCGGGGGAAGGAAAGGTTGCTTCATATTTATCAGAGTATCTAAGAAAAGGTTATGGTACTGTTCAAGATAATTTCCTTGCTGATTTAACTCTGCTAATAGGAGCCAAATTAGGAGATCAACAATCAATTGAACTAATGGCAACAAGGTCAATATCATCGCAAATATTAGATATAGCCAAAAAATGTTTGCCAGAAATTGACCAACATAAATTAGGAGTAGAAGGTAGAGAAATATTATGGGATGAGATGATGTCCAGAGGCAAGGCATTTGCTTATTTTGTCGAGAAATTATCAGGTCATTCCTATTATCAAACTATCCAAGAATCTAAAGCAGCAGGGATAAAATACTGGAGCAATTTTGTTGAGCCATTATTTCATTGTTTATCTGAAACTACAGAAGAAGTGGCAATAGCAGGTGCCGGAGCATTACAAGACCAAGAATGATATTAGGGGGATAGCAAACTGGCGTCATTGCGAGAAGGCGTAGCCGACGAAGCAATCCATTTCTAATCACTTTTCTGGATTGCTTTGTCGCTACTACAAGTAGCCCTTCGCAATGACGCAAGTTTGCTATGAGTAAACATTCAATAGGGAGTTGTTTATGACCGATGAAAAAATCATGAAGTCTTTGAGAAAGGAGTTCTTGGATAAAATTATAGCATGTAGTAAAATGCACAGTACCATAATAGATATTACTATTATAGCACTAGCATTAGAATACGTTATTCAATACCAAGCAGATCAAAAACGACACTCTGGCGAATCATATTACCATCATCCAATACAGGTCGCATTAATAGCAGCCAAAATTTCCTGTAAAACTGAAATAATAGCAGCGTCATTATTGCATGATATTGTAGAGGATACAGATATTACTATTGCTCAGATACAGCTTTCATTTGGCACAAAAATAGCAGAATTAGTTAACAAACTGACGAAGCTTGATGATATTACAACAAAAAAAGTAAAAATTGCAGGAGTAGATGCCTTACAGAAATTACACGAGTCAGAAGATTTGGATGCATGGTATATCAAGCTTGCTGACAGATTACATAACATGCAAACCCTTCATCATATTAAGTCAAAAGAAAAACAAGAAAGAATTGCCTTGGATACTTTAGATAACTTTATACCACTGGCAAAACTAGCTCGGGTAGAATGGATAGAGCAGGAACTATACGCATTAGCTAGCAAAATATTAGAGGAAAAATAATACAGTTTATTTACTTTTTGTTAATTTTATTTGAGTACCGTGATATTGTTGCAAGCAAGAAATTATTATTTCAATTTCCTACATCTATTTTTTCTTGCTATCATTAGCCAAACCATCAGTATGTTTATTAGTACTAAATAAAAATGTAAGGTAGAAAAATGATAGGGTGTCAGCAAGAACAAAAGTACCTAACCAAGGAACAAAAAGAAGCTGTTGGATTGCTTTCAGTTGGGACGTTTCTAGAGTATTTTGATCTGATGCTATATGTTCATATGGCGGTTCTTCTAAATGACCTCTTTTTCCCAAAAAGCGATCCTTTTACCTCTTCATTGCAGTCTGCTTTTGCATTTTGTTCGGTGTTTGTTTTAAGACCTGTAGGGGCACTTATTTTTGGTAGGATAGGTGATAAAATTGGTCGTAAACCAATAGTTATTATCACAACCTTTATTATGTCTATTTCATGCATTATAATGGCTACTCTTCCAACATATGAACAAATAGGTATAGCAGCCGCATGGTTAGTTACCATGTGCCGCATGTTACAGGGTATGTCATCTATGGGAGAAATAGTAGGTGCAGAGATTTATTTAACTGAATTCGTAAAACCACCTATGCAATATCCGACTGTAATGTTAATTGCAATTTTTTCTATTTTAGGAGGAACAGCAGCTTTGGGTGTTGCATCCATTACAACTAAATATCAATTTAATTGGCGTATTGCATTTTGGATCGGAGCACTAATTGCAATGGTTGGTGGTGTTGCAAGAACAGCACTAAAAGAAACAACGGACTTTGCAGATGCAACACGTCGGTTAAAAAATATCTTAGATAAATCAGGTGTGAGTATGGTTAAATTAAAAGGTGACCCTATATTGCATGAGAAAGTAAGTAAAAAAACAACTATAGCTTTATTTTTAATACAGTGTGGATGGCCACTATGTTTTTATTTTACATATATTTATTGCGGAAATATTCTTAAAAATCAGTTTGGTTATAAACCAGAAGAAGTAATTAATCAAAATTTTATCGTATCAATGGTGAATTTAGTGGGCTATACATTATTAATGTATTTAAGTTATAAAATACATCCATTAAAAATATTGAAAGCAAAACTGTTTATATTCTTCCCGGTTGCTTTGCTTTGTCCTTACTTGCTAAGCCATATAAACAGTCCATTACATCTATTTGCACTTCAATCATTTTTTATGTTATTTGTACTTAGCACTAATCCAGCCACTCCGGTTTTTTATACTCATATTCCCATTTTTCAACGTTTTACTTATGGTGGTTTTATATACGCTATATCTCGTGCTATCATGCATATCACTACATCATTTGGAATTATCTATTGTGAGAAATATTTTGGACAATGGGGAGTATCGTTGATTATAGTATCTATGGCAATAGGTTATGGTTTTGGGATATTTTACTTTGTGAGACTAGAGAAGGAAGCAGGAAATTATCAGATAAAGTTTGGTGATCATTCTGTATCTGCATATTCTTAAAACATAGCCTTGCTAATCTTTGCTCAATTTTTGGGATTCCAAGGTAGATACTAAGACTCATAAATCTGCTAAGAGTTTCTTCTATTATCTTCTTAATTTTTTCTGGAGATTTTACCCCAATAGTTTCAACATTATGAATTCTATCGAATAGCTTAATGATTAAAACATCATATTTCTTTTGTACCCATAGTAACTCTACTGTTTCTGCTGCACTAATTTTTCTGTCTACCTTCACTCTGGTTAAGTCTTCTACTTGATTAGCAATCTGACTACCAAAAATATTATTAATCATAGTTTTAGTCAGAGCTGTATCCTCAATAGTATCATGAAGTAAACTGGTAACAATTATATCAGTCCTGAAATATTGGGGCATTTCTAATGCTGTGTGCTGTGCAACCATGTATGCTACTTCTATAGGGTGAGAGTAATACGGCTCACCGGATTGCCGCATCTGCGAACCATGATATTTTTTAGCGTAATAGATACCTTTTTTAATCTCATCAATATCTACTGGCTGCTTTACTTGCTGGTTCAGCTGAGTTAGTTTATTGAGTAACCTCTCAACATATTCACAAGATTCAAATTTTGACTGCCAATTATGAAGATCTTCCATTAAATACCTAACACATTATTTTAATCATAAGTTATATTAAACTAAAACCCTGCTACTTTCAAGCATTTACTATTTTAAAAAAGATGAATATTTTTAAAATTATACACCCCCTTTTTTGTTGTGCTGCTCTAGAGTCTTAATTAACAACTCTTCTACTTCATAACTAATATTTTCATTGTCAAAATCTGTGAAATCTATTATTATTTTGCTTGTAATGTTATTATACTCTAGAATTTCCACCAGTTTTATTGCCCCATTGTCAGTAATATTGTTATAGCTAAGGTCTATTTGGCCTATGGTTTTGTTAGTTTCCAAACTTTTAACAAGCTGGACAATACCAACATCACCAATATTATTAATATTGAGATCCATTTGCTTTATAGTGCTATTATTTTCTAGAAATCTTGCTAGTATGATTGCTCCTTTATCACTAATATTATTGTCACAGAGATTCATTTGGTCTATAGTTTTATTATTTGTTAGAAGTGCTGCTAGTATATCCGTCCCCTGATCATTAATGTCATTGCCAGTAAGATTTATTTGCTTTATAGTCTTATTATCTTCTAGAAATTCCGCTAGTATGATTAGCCCCTGAACACCAATGTTGTTATACCCAATATCTATATTAATCAAACTATGATTAGTCTCTAACACTTTGATAAGTAGACTTAGTTCCTCAGAACCAATATCGTTGTCGCAAAGATTTATTTCGGTTATAAGCTCATTATGTTCTAAAGCTTTGCCAAGTATCTTAATTCCTTCTAAACCTATATGCTCTTCAGTAAGATCTATATGGGTTATATTATTGCTCTGCAAAATTTCTCTAAGTATTTGTGCAGCAATATTAGTGATATTATTTATTTTTTCATTTGTTGAATTATTTTGTTGTGAATTATTTTGTTGTTGATTTTTGACATTACTCGTCATACAATTAACCCCTATTGTTCGTTAAGAAAATAGACACTGAGGTTAGATTTAAAAATTTTCCGATCTTTGTTCTAACCTCGGTGCTTAACACCACCCCACGTAGTGTCATCTTCACAGATATCCTCATTAATCCCAGAAGTACAGCAATTTTCTCACTATTAGTGATTTTTTTGTAAAATTTATTATAGTAGTGTTGAACTGGAGACAGTGGCTAAAATTATTATTAAGTAAGTGCCTAATTTAGCTAATTAAGATTAAATGTGTGGCGACATTAATCAGAAATATCAAATTGCCACACATTCAAATTTTCTATTTTATTACCTTAAATAGCTACAGTTTTAAAAAACAAGAGTAAATAATTTTATTGAAGATTACAGGATAAAGCATCAAGTATCACTTTTATTATTAGTAATAATGGCATCTAAATACTTTATGACTTGTTGTAAATACCATATAACGATTGTAGCACTATCCTCTGAATAATCGTATACTTTTTGCATTAGATCATCATTAGCACAAAGTGTTTTTAAGACCTTTGTTAATGTTAGCCTTGCTTCAATCAATTCTGGCTGAAGCTCATGCAGATTAATAATCTCTTTAACTTGTTGTTGATTTTGGTCGTTATTAGTCATATGATTTTTCTACCGTTTTTTTGGGTTATAAAAAAATGGGGTACTAGAGGTTAGACTAGTAAAATTTGCGTTTTATTCTAACCTCTGTACTTGTTAGTTAACTAGATAGCACTTACTACTTAACAACAAACTTAAATATATTAAGTGCTATCAACACCACACCTATCCCATATTAGGAGAGGAGTAAAGCGAATTTGAAAGTAAAATCAAATATTTTTCTAAAAAAACAAAGAAGCTGTAAATAAGAGACAGCTAAAAAATAACCGCTGCAACCCGCAACTAGATCAGTTAAATTAAATTTATAATTCGTCCCAACAAATAAGCCAAAATATTCCCTATAAAACTTACTACTCTTACAAAAATCTTATAATCCTCTACAACCATTTACTTTAAAACTTTTTGCCTTAAAAACAATGGGTGATAATGACCCCTATTTATTTTCAAGAAAATCACATAATTTATCATCTTAAGCTTAGTTATGCCGCTACAAAGGAGAAGGTAGCAAGAAAAGGCAATAACAAATAATTAACAAAAGAGGAAGATTATGGTGGATTCAAGGAACATACCAAACACAACTAACAAAATAACTAGCAAACAAAAAAATCAGCATTGCCTAGATAATAACTGGGGCAATACTTTCTCATATTTCAGCTATGGAATAATTGGCATTTTACTTAGCACTATTGCCTCTGAAAGTTTAGCGGTAGATTTAGGTAGATTTGGCAAAGGTGTTGTTGACCCATTGGTAAAATTTGCAACGGATTACTGGGTTTATGGAGCTGGGCTTGGTGGTATTTTCACAGCCATTCTATCTGAAGGCGATGGTCGCGTTCGAGTAGTGCGTGGCGGCACAGTTTTTGTAGGTAGTAGTGCTATTTGTATGGGTATACTGGCTACTATAGCTTAAATCAAGGATAAATTGTAACAATATTTGATTTTTAATTTTTTTACTTACGAGATTCAATTATGGAAAGAGTACGATTTAATAATTGTTTAAACAAACCGGTGAGATTTTGGAATATATCTATTGGCTCAATAGTAGGGGGTATTAGCTTTGGGTTAATCATTTTATGTTTTAAAGGGGTGTTATGGTCTTTTTTGGCAAGTGCTATTGGTTTTGCGATAGGTGGATGGTTTATGGATAAATGGTGGTTTGGCATAATCCAGCGTTGGCTCTATTGGCATCTACCATTTGGCAGGCTGTTTATATCAACGAATTTACCAGAGTCTCATATAAGGCTGTTTATGTAGTAATACTAAATGTAAATAAAGATGAATAACTAGGGATTAAAGAATGGAAAAGATAATAGCTATAGGTAACATCCAACAAGTAGCAAGACAGCGGAATTTGTTTTTAATACTCACGATGTTACTTTGTGTTAGTTGCCTAGGGTTATCAGTTAAATTACTAACAAGCAATGAAAAAGTAATTTTGGTACCAAGTCTTAGTCAGGAAGTATGGACTAGTAATAATGGAGTTTCTAAAGGATATCTAGAGGAAACAAGCCTAATGTACCTACCACTGCTTCTTGATTTGAGTCCAGAAATAATAGATTACAAAGCAGCTATCATATTTAAATATATTTCACAAAGTGATCCTACTTATATGAAAGATATTCAAAACTATTTTGCCGATAGCAAAGAAAAATACAAAAAATTTGCTTTATCAACATACTTTTCCATCAAGAATTTAGAAGTTGATAGTAAGAATTTGCAAGTAATAGCAGCTGGCATGCTAACCTCAAGATTTGGTGATAAAGGCTTTGAGGTCAGCCCTGCTTCTTATCAATTATCTTATGAATGGCTAGGCGGGCAGCTTAGACTCAAAGAATTTGTAAGAATCAACGAAAATCAAGAGGCAGTACGGCATAAAAGAGAGAATGATAAAGACAAAAAATAAAGGATAAGAAAACTAAGAATAAAATGATGAGTAAAATAATGACCAGAATAACGCTAATGATCGCCATGATACTAACGAGTAGCGGAGTACTTGCAGCACAAGAATTTGAATATATAACAGGAAGTAAAATCAAAGCCAAGATAAGTGCAAGTAACGTTAATAGAATAGAATTTGGTAAAATAGCTATAGCACAAATTATTGGTGATGAAAGTAAATATAAGATAATAGCTGATGAGAAAGCACAAAATATTTTTTTATTGCCAAAAGTTCTAGCTCCTGAAACTTTTGAATTAGCCTTGATTAATTCTTCTGGGAACGTTGCTGATTTAATACTTAAAGTGGAAGATATAGAGGGGCAAATTGTTAAAATCTCCATGGATAATTTTTATAATAAGTCATCTAACATCTTCGCCTCATCTCTTAACAATAAATGGTTAGTACAATCCCAAGAACAAGAAATTGCAAGGATGATAAGGAGTATGATCTTGGATAAAGAAGATAAATATTATGTAATGAGGGTAAAGAGAAAAATTAATCGTTTGCAAAATATCGGGCTATCCACAGAGCAAGATAGGATTTATCGTTTTGGTAAACTTATTGGAGCAAGGTTAAATGTCACCAACAAAAAATCTAAAAAACTAATTCATCTTAAAGAAGCATACTTTAATAATCTATTTGATTTTTGTTTAGCTACCACTATTGAAAAAACCATACTTCCTCCTAAAGCTAAAGGATTTGTCTGGATAGTAGCAAAGGAGCAAGGCGATGATTAATATGACAATATTTGCTAAACTTAAAGAAAAAATACCATTTTTAACAAGGAATAATAAATCACCAGAAGGCAAGCATCCTAAATATTCAAGTGAAGAGCTATTAGACGGGAAAGTTGATCTAACCACTAATGAGCATCAACAACAGATACTAAATAGCAAACCAGATATAAACTATAGCCATACTGAAGAAATTATTGCTAATCCGGCTATTCGATACAAACAGTATAATTTATTGTTACTGATTTTTGGCAGTAGCATTATTGCTGTACTTGTTCTAATCAGCCTAATGCAAGGAAAGAATAAGCAGAAAGCAATTATTAATGATAATGATAATCCTAAACCAAAATTAGAGGTGGCAAGTGAAGCGTTAGACCCAGAGAAAATGTGGCGTAACCACTTTGAGGACTTACTAAATGACAATAAGCGTAAATTTGATGAACGTTTACAAGGGGCAGAAACAAACTTTATCGAAAAAGAACAAAAATTACAAGAAGAGATAAAATTGGAACTAGCTAAAATGCATGTTCAGTTAAATTTTGCTAAAAGTGAGCTAATAAGTGCGACAGAAGAGCTAAAAAGAATGCAGCAAATTCACCAAGAAGCAGAGCAAAATGTTAAAGATTTGACTAATGATGCAAATATTAGTGCCGTAGACTTAAACAGCCAAATAGAATTTGATAAACCAAAAGATGCTAAGATTTACATCCCAGAAACTTCTTATGTTAGTGGTTATTTATTAGGTGGTCTTGCAGTATCTACCGCATTAAATACTCCTGATGAAAATGCTAGTCCTGTGGTAATTAGACTAACGGAAAGAGGTAACTTACCAAAGAACTTTAATCTTGATATTTCCACCTGCCGCATTTTAGGAAGTAGCTATGGTGACTTATAGCACTTAACATATGGATTCAAATAAGTTATAATGATAAATAATAAAAAAATTTTATAATAGCAATATGGCATCCCCCTACAGTTACGATTTACGTTCTAGAGTTATAGAACATTATGAGAAATATAAGAAAGTAGCACTTACATGCGAAACCTTTAAAATTAGTCGGTCAATAATCTATGATTGGATTAGATTAAAGAAACAAACTGGAGATATAAAGTCAAAGGAGGGATACCAGAAAGGATATGGTCATAAAATCCCTGATTTATCGGAGTTGCGTCATTTAGTAGAAAAAGGTAACTCGTTAACGCTTACAGAAATAGCAAAAGAATTAGATAATGTTGCAAGTATAATGACTATCAGCCGAGCTTTAAAGAAACTCAACATTACTCGAAAAAAAAGACATATGCGTATAAAGAAAGAGATGAAGGAAAGCGACAAGATTTTCTCAGTGAATTAGAAAAAGTGCCGAAAGAGAAACGTGTTTATCTTGATGAAGCGGGCATAAATGATAATGAATCATATGAATATGGATGGTCAATGAAAGGAAGTCGTTGTAATGGGAGTAAATCGGGAAAACGTAGTGAAAGAACAAGTTTTATTGGTGCGTTAAATCAGAATAGTTTAATCGCATCACTAGTCTTTACTGGGAGCTGTGATAGTAAGGTATTTGAAGCTTATATAGAAAATTGCCTTGTGCCGGAGCTAAAGCCTGGACAGGTTGTCATTGCTGATAATGCAAGCTTTCATAAATCCAAAAGGGCTAAAGAATTAATTGAAAAAGCTGGCTGCAAACTAAAATTTTTACCACCTTATTCCCCTGATTTAAATCCTATTGAACATCATTGGTTTCCGATAAAAAATAACATTAGAAAATTATTAGATAAAGGTATTTCTGTATTTGAGGCAAGTTGTAGAACGTTTAAAATAATGTATGAACCTATATGTTAAGTGCTATATCAAGTGAAAGAGCAACTATTCGTTTAGAGAAGATGGTCTGCATTGACCCAACTACAGAACTAATAACCACCAGTAATATAGCAGGTCTTGTGCATGGTTCAGATGGTATGAATGGTATTAAGGGTAAAATAGTAGCTACTAGTAGTAAGCACATAAAAAATGCTTTGATCGGTGGAGTAATTAGCGGACTTAGCCAAAGTAGCAAAGGTCAGGAGAGCATGGCTATAACAAGCCTTGGAGCAGTTGCAACTCAAAAGAAAGGTTTTAAGGATATGGTAACAAATGGAGCTTTATCAGGGGCATCTAATGCTGCTGAAAAAATAGCTGATTATTACTTAAGAATGGCAGAAAGTATGTCACCTATTCTTACTATACCTGGTGGAGTAAAGGTAGATGTTATCTTCACCAAAGGCTTTTTTATTGGGGAATTAACTACCCATAAAAAAATTAAGCAAGAAAGGAAACAAGGAAATCTAGCAAGTAAGAAATATGAAGAAGAGTAATAACTGGAGAACAATAATGACAGAGAAAATAGTAATAACTGAAAGAGTAACAATGGAAAGAAAAGTAATACAACAAATTTACCCAAACATCCTACTTGTTAGCATGTTATTTAGTTTATCTGGCTGTGGTGTTTATGGTTCATCATTTACTTGCAGAGATGCAAGTGGTTTGGATTGCCTGCCTTTGAACATAGTTGATCAAAAAATCAATAGTGGAGAAATTGTTGAAGTCGAACTAAAGGAAAGGACAAAATGTAAAGGAAGGAACTGCTACGTTAAAAGCCTTACAGAGAAACCGGATATTAAACCTAATAAAGTTCATAAAATAAAGTTGCAGCCAGAAACCGAGCAGAAAATATTTAAAAATGGCAATTTGTTATATATCAAATAACTCTATGTCAACAATAAAACACTCAGATGAATTAAGAAAGATAATTATATGAAGATAGTTAATTTTTTACAAGATATAGGCAATATTTGCGGTCTTACAGTTCCTGCAGAAGTAAGTTATGACAGTAATAGGCTAATGCAAGAACATATCAACGATAATACCAAAGGAGCAAAATCTTTAGCTCCACATTTAAGCTACCGATATTTTGACCCTAAATGCAATATTTTCTTTAATGAAAATAATGTAATAGGGTTCATGTTAGAAATAGCTCCGATAGTTGGAACAGATATTAATTTAGAAAAAAACTTAAGCCTATTTTTTAACAATGAATTACCAGCAAATTGTTATTTACAATTTTTACTGATTGCCAGCCATAACATAGAGCAAAAGTTAGAATTATGGAGTAATGCTAGAAGCAATGCTAATCAGATGTTACAGCAATTAACAGAATTTCGTAGGGAATATGTTAGTAAATGTGCCAAAGATTTTGCTAATTCAAATGGTAGAATGGCTAAAGATTTCAGGATATATGTTTCTTTTAGCAAAAAAAATGACAATAGTAATAGTGTAAAATCTATTGAGGAAATAGTAGCTTTTCAAAGCAAATTAGTGAAAAAGCTGCAATCAATAAAACTATCTCCTCGTATATGTGATGCTGACAAGTTAATGTTTGTAGCAGCTGATATAGCTCAAATGCAAATGCAAGACAGATTAAGTCGTAAATATGATCCAATCAATCCGTTAGCTAGTCAAATACTTACACCACTTTCAAGAACTATGGTGCAAGAAGATTGTCTAATTCATCTGGATAGTACTTATAGCGATAATAGATCAAAGATAAACAAATTATCAACTAACAAATTAGTTTCTAAATGTTTTTACCCAGTTGCACTGCCAGAGCAGTGGTCATTACTTGAGATGATTAATTTACTTGGCTCAACAAATGATTATGGTTTACCAGCCAGGCTAATAATTAGTTACACAGTAGCAAATAATATAAGTAAAACGCAAAGCTCAAAAATTCTAGCAAGAGGACATAGAAGCATACATGCTGCTGAACAATGGTATGCAAGGCATGATACTAATTTAAGAAAAGAAGCTCTAGAGTGGCGGGAGATAATTGCTAAAGCTAAAAATGGTGAACAATTTTTAACAGAGTCTATGCAAATAATGATTACTGCTCCTGAAAGCGAAATAGAAATAGCACAGGAATGCTTAACAAGTCTATACAATGCGAATGACTTCCAATTACAAATTAACAAAAATCTACAATTACCAGCAATGTTATCCATATTACCAATGCAACAGCTGATTAGTTGGAACTTTTTGCAGCATTTCCAGTTGGTTAAAATTGCTCAAGCTAAGGAAGTAATAGCTAAACTACCAATACATGGAGAATGGAAGGGAGTTATGCAAAGCGGAGTACTATTACTAGGACGTAGAGGAGAGCTATTTAACTGGAATCCATTTGTTCGAATCAATGCTGGTAATTACAACGTATCGGTCATGGCACCATCTGGTTCTGGTAAGTCAGTATTTTTGCAGGAGTTAGCTACCTCAATGCTAGCACAAAATATTTCCGTATTTATTTTAGATATAGGAGGTAGTTATCAAAATATTTGTGAGTTAATTGGCGGGGAAACAATTAGGTTCAATCAGCATAATAATGTTTCTTTAAATCCTTTTGCCCAAATAGCAGGTAGCGGCAGCAGACATGCTAAGGCTCTTTCTATGATTGAAGGAAATTGTCATCTGGTAGAAATAGGTTCAGTGACTGGGTTATCCTTAGAACAAATTGAAATGCTGACCTCTAGTACTAAACCTCAAGATCAATCTCATAATATTACCAGAGATCAATGGCAAGCAAAACAAGACGAATATCAAGATTTAGTCTTAGATCAAAAAATAGAAATATTACAGATAGAAAATCATTTTGTTACTAAGGACAGCGTCATTTATGCCAAAAGTATTATTAGTGCTATGTGCGGCATTAGCAAGGATGCTCATAAGGAAGCTATCATTGAGCGAGCAATAAGTGAAGGCATAGGAAAATATGGGAATGAACTCGATATTAGCAAACTTGCTAAAGTACTAGAGGGACTAGAAGGAGAGGCAGCAAAGGCTCTTGCTGAAACGCTATATCCTTATACTGAGAAAGGAGTACATGGTAAATTCTTTAAGCAAGGCAAGACTGCTTCATTTAAAGAAATGCTAACCATATTTGAGTTTGAGGAAGTAAAAAATGATCCAGTGTTACTTGGTGTAATATTACAAGTAGTATTGATGCAAGTAACAATGCAATTTTTATGTGGTGATAGATCAAAACAATTTTTACTGATTGTTGATGAAGCTTGGATGATTTTAGATTACTCAGCCAAATTTTTAGAAAGCTTTGGCAGAACGGTCAGAAAATATGGCGGTTCATTAGTTATTTGTGTGCAGAATTTTACTGATTTCCAAAAAAGTGATGAGCGTAGAAGCATTTTAGAAAATAGTTCATGGTTGGTGATATTAAAGCAAGATGAAAAAGGACTAAGTTCATTGAGTGCTTCAGAAAGCTTTAAAGATATTATGCCCTTGATTGAATCTATTAGTTTAGTACCAGGTAAGTATGCGGAGATGCTGCTTATATCTACTGGCTTAAAAGTTGTTGGACGACTTGAGTTAGATCCATATTCTCAAGGATTATACTCAACAGAAGCAGCTGATTTTAAATATTTACTTGAGGCAAAACGTAAGGGCTTAAGTAAAGATGAAGCAGTAAAAGCCTTGGCAAGCAAATATGGTGAGCTACCTATAACTATAACCTGGGAAGGTTCTAGATAGTTTCCGTCTATTAGCGAGGAAGACCGTAGGTCGACGAAGCAATCTAAGAGCATGGATTGCCACGACCACTACGTGGTCTCGCTAATAGACACCTGGAATATCTAGAACTTATTCGGGTTAGCTATACTCTAGAAAATATCGATAAACAGTAATTACAAGGAGCATGAGGCTCAATATGAACATCAATATAAAGACAGATAGTAACCTAAACATAGGTAATGATAACGAATTTAACAAAAAACAAATTGTTGTTTTGCTAATGTTTACAATACTTGGAGTATCAATTGGCTGGCTTGGATTTTTGCTATTTGGTGATATTGGTAATCAATGCAAGATTATCTATGTATCACAAAAAGAAATATTGAGATTGGAAAAAGAAAGAATAAACCAACAACCAAAAGAGAAAAATCTATTTTTTGGTAAAACTAATCAGGCAATAGAGCTAATCAATTCAGAAGCTCAGAAATATAAGAATAAAAGAAGCAAAGTGATATTTATAGTCGATAATTTTATTACGGGAGAAGGCACGTTGTCAATAAGCAAGCAAGTACATCAGAATGTAATAGACAATTTAGCAAAGCTATTAGGTAACCTAAAGCAAGCTAAGTCGTCTGATAGATTAGAGGATAATAATTTAGGAGAGGTAACTATTAACAAACAACCACAACTATAGCTAACATGATTAGTATTACTCCGTCATTGCTAGGAGCCACTTCAGTGGCGACGAAGCAATCCAGGGAAATGATTAGATTTGGATTGCTTCGTCGTAGCAATGCTACTTCTCGCAATGACGGAGTAATGCTAGTCGGGTTAGCTATATTAAACAGCAACTATCAAAATAACAAACAATTAAATAATAACCAATAAATATAGAGGAATTAACAATGTACGACAAAATTAATTATCCGTTTTATAGACAAACGAACAAACAAAATACCAACTCAAATATAAACTCACAATCTCGTAATGATTGTAACAACTACAGGTACCATATGAACAGTCCAAGTAACAACCAAATTAACAGCCAAAATGCTAATTATTTAAAACGTAAACAAGATACCAGAAAAAAGATCATGCTAGGAGGTTTAGTAATAAAAGCAGGACTGGATTACTTACATCCAGAAGATATTGAAGTTCTTTACGGTATGTTGCTAACAAGCAAAACGCTACTTAATACCAATCCAGAGATTTTTGAGTATTGGAGAGAATGTGGTAAAGATTTGAAGAAAATACAAGTGAACTGAGGAACAAAGGTAAACATACAGCTAACCCGACTAACATATATGCCAAATTCACATACGTCATTGCGAGGAGCTACTTTAGTAGCGACGAAAAATCCATTTTTGGTTACTTTTATGGATTGCTTCGTCGACCTACGGTCTTCTCGCAATGACAAATAATAGATACATCGTCATTGCGAGACCACGTAGTGGTCGTGGCAATCCACGCTTCGTTCGGGCTTCGTGCCTCCTCGCAATGACGTCAGTTTATCATGGATAAATACTAATAGGACTAACTATAAAAAAGCAAACATAAAAAACTAAGTGAACTAAATAGAAATGAAACAACTAATAATAGCTTTAGTAATCTTACTACCACAAATAACCATTGCCAAGGATTTTGGTATATATGGAACAATTTTTGAGGTTAAGGAGGAAGGATTTTTAGCAATGATCCAAAGAAAACTAAAGCTAGTTGATATAGAACAGGAGCAAAGAAAAATGTTAGAAATTGCTAAAAATAGAATAGAAGAACCTGTACTCGTTACAAATATAAAACGAACTGAGAAACCACAGAGTTTTACCTATGAGCCAAGCTATATGGTAAAAGAAGATATTGTCTTACCTAATGGCAAACTACTTTATGCACTAGGTACAAGAGTTAATCCACTAGATCATATGAGTTTAGACAAGAAGCTAATATTTATTAATGGTAAAGATAGCTTGCAAATAGAGTGGTTTAAGCAACAACAAAGCAATGGGGTAATAAAGGAAGAAGACAAGTTAATATTAATCGCTGGCAGACCGCTGGATTTACAGAAAGAACTAAATAGAGAGGTATATTTTGATCAAGCAGGAATTTTAACGACAAAATTCAACATTGAGCAAGTCCCAGCGATAATAGAACAAGAAGGCAAATTGTTAAGAATAAGGGAAGTAGAAATCGATTAGTGATTGCAATAAAACAGTTATAATGCACTATGGAACTATTTTAGGTAAAGTTTGAGCTATAGCTAATAAAATGGTATTATAAGTAAATTAATAAAATTAGAGGTGAATTGTGCAAAAATGGCAGTTACAAGAAGCAAAGGAACATTTTGAGGAAATTATTGAACTCGCTGAAAACGGGCAACCTCAATTAGTAAATGATAAGAAGAGACATAAAGCAGTCTATATTATCTCAGTAGAAGATTATATGGGTGATAAAATAAAACCCCCTATGTCATTTAAAGAATTTTTATTATCCATACCAAAAGTTGATAATGATGATGAGGAGGATTTATTTGAAAGAAAACCAAGTAAAGCTAGGGAAGATATTGATATATGAGATATTTACTTGATACTAATATATTGTCAGAGTTTCGTAAGAAAAGTCCAAATAGCCAAGTAATATCTTGGTTATATCAAGTACCTATAGAATCATTACATATAAGTTACTTAACAATTGGTGAGATTCAAAAAGGGATTGCTAAAAAGAGACAAACAGATTTAATAGCCTCATTAAGTTTAGAAAGGTGGCAAGATATTTTAATTAAAAAATATACCGCTAGAACCATTGGTATAGATAATAATGTATGTAAATGTTGGGGAGAATTACTTGCTATTGATGCTACCAATCAGGTAGATAGCCTAATTGCTGCACAAGCAATAGTTCATGACATGGTTTTAGTTACTCGTAATACCAAACATTTTAATAAATTTGGAGTGAAATTACTAAATCCTTTTGAGGAATTTGAATTTGAATGATGTAAGAGGAAAAAGTTGATAAATATCAATAATGCAACCTTGAGCAGAAAGTTTGGCGACCCAGCTCAAGGTGCAAAGACACGGTTAAGCATCATACTGATAATGGCTATTTTTATGCCATTTTCAGTATCTGCAAGTATTACATGTCAGGGACATTTTGTCAACCCAATTACTGACATTTGTTGGAGCTGCATATTACCAATAAGTATAGGCAATGTCATTAATATTGGTAGCGGTGTCATGCCTAAACAAAGAGATACCAAAAATCCATCATCACCAGTTTGTTTATGTGTTAAAGCCAATATTCCTGTACCAGGAATAGCAATAGGATTTTGGGAACCAGTAAGACTTATTGATGTTACAAGAACGCCTTATTGTATGACTAATCTTGGTGGAGTACCTCTAGCATCTTTTGGATCTGATGCAAAAAGGATTAGTAGCTTTAATAGAGGATATGATGATAGGCATGTTCACGATAGTTTTTACCACGTTCATTATTATATTTACCCATTAATTTATTGGCTTGAACTCATTACTGATTTTATTTGTTTAGAACAAAATACCTTTGATGTGGCTTATATGAGTGAGTTTGATGTTACTTGGAATGATGAGAAATTGCAGAGTTTGTTAAATCCTGAAGCTTTTTTATTTGCTAACCCGATAGCTCAGGCAGCTTGTGCCTTGGATTGTGCAAGTAGTACAGTCAGGTTGCCATTAGATAGCATGTTTTGGTGTGCTGGTTGTTGGGGTAATATGTATCCATTTTCTGGGGCAAATGCTGATCATGTTGGCGGAGTTCAGAGCAGTAGTTTACTAGCTACCCGAATAATTGCCAAGATGCACCGAATAGGATTAGCGGAGGAGACGTCAACTGATGAAAACACTTCTTTAACAGGTGGCGGAAAATTGTGCCGTAAATCTAGGGCATTAAAGATCAAAAAGAGTCAATATAAGCTACAGATGGTCAACCCAGTGTCAACATCCAGCGGCATTGGTTGTTGGTCATTGGGGTTAAGTGACATGATGTATTCAACATTTAAAGAATATCCGTATGACGGACAAGATTGGGGGTATTTAGTATGGCGCAAAAAAAATTGTTGTGCCTTTTAGTTGCATTACTGTTTAGCAGTAGTCACTTAATTATAGCACAAAATATTAGCAACGCTAATAGCGAATTGCTAAATAACATAAAAAATATTGAGATAACTGATCAGCAGCAAGATTGGGCTAAAGAATTGGGGCATGCAGGACAAATATTAACAAGAGAAGCTATTTTACAAAAGTTGCGTGAGTTAGATGAGCAGCATTGTTTGAAACAAGGACAAAATTGCAGTGATAAAGAATTAGGGGACAAAGAACTTATTAACCCAGCAGTGCTTAAGATATTTGTAAGTAGCGGGATGCCAGGTAATTTATTGAAGATATATCATCAGCAAGCAGTTAAATATGGTGGAACATTGGTATTTAAGGGATTACCCAATGGTACCTTCAAAGAACTTACTAAACTCGTTATGTCAATATCAGAAAATGGTGAAGTAGGTAGTATGCAAATAGATGACGAAGCCTTTGATCAGTTTGCTATTAATGTTGTGCCAGCTATTTTGCTGGTTAAACAAGAAGGTTACTTAGATGGGTGTTTTGGTAAATCTTGCAAAGTTACTTACGATAAGATTACTGGCAGTATATCCGTCAAAAAAGCTTTAGAAAAATTTACGATTAATGGTGATTTATCACAAGAAGCTGAAAGGTTACTGAAAAATGATTAAGTTTAAAATGACAAATAATTACAAAATAACATTTAAAAAGTTTTGGTATGCGAATTGTCGGTTATTAAGGCTCAGTGTAGCCCTGCTACCCTTTTGGCATCTAACTAGCTTGGCTGTATATACTGAACCTACTGCTAAAACTAATGTCAATAAAGTAGACCCGTTATTTAATGAAAAAATAGAAAATTATAAAGCTTTTGAACAAGTTCTAGAAAGACAAAAGGCATCTGCAGTAAAAGGGGCTGAATCTGAAACAGGTTTTAACGATCTAGTTGGCAGTAGGCAGGCAAGAGCTAAGGGATCAGAATTAAGTAATATTAGGGCAGAAGAGCTTGAAGGCTCTGGAATAAGAGAATCATTTAAAGAAGCTTGGGTTAATGACTATTTAGTTGATTACTCTAAACCTGGAATGATCAGACATAAAGAGGATGCAAGTAGAATAGCTGAAGGAACTGGCAGAAAGATGGAAGGATTAATTGGTCTACTAAAAAAGCTGGATATTGATTGCAAGCAGCTCAAGGGTAATAGGGAGATAGAGCCAGAATATCATTTAGATATTCAAAAAGAGGTTGTTAAGGATACAATATATAACCAAGTTTTTTGTGAACAATTACGTAATTACTATAATTGCAGTAATAATCTTATCTTGAGCTGTAAAAAGAAAGACAGGATTCTACAAGAAAGAACAATTTATATTAATTATCATTTTCTTCCTAATCCTCCTAAGGGTATTCCTGTTCAACATTATTTTTTGAAATATTTTATTAATAATAGCAATCAGGATTTACTAAATTGGGAGTTGCAACAAAGCACTATTAGACGAATTAAAGAAAATGGTTCAGTAGTACAACAGCAAATGAAGCAATTATTAGCTGATCAGTTGGAGATTCCTGTTGAAGATATAGTTTCAATACGAATTAATAGAGATGGTCCTCCAATAGGTGAACTGGATGATCCATCGTGGATTCGTACTTATATGTCTCATGATGATTATTTTGGTAGAGACTTTACTGTGACTTATAAGGTCGGTTCTGAAGAATGTACAGAGTGGCAAGAAGATTGGAGTGAGATATGTACATTAAATTAATTAGCCACAAAGATTTATTTTATATTTATTTAAGGAAAATACTGGTGCTAGTCCTGCCTATAATTGTCGCAAGTTTAGTCATGATGGTATCGATAGAAGCAGCTGGGTTTGTTAGCAATTATCCATGTTCAGATACAGTAAAGACCTGTTTATCTAGCGGCATTAGGATAATTGACGGTTTCGCGGTAAACAAAGATTGTTGGGAATATTCTTACCAAAAAACCTGTAATTATCCGAGTAAGGATAATTGCCGGAATTATGAACATTGTTATACGGTAGCAGATTTACCTTGCTTACTGCATGACAGTTTAGGTAATTGCGTAAATTTACAAAGGGAGTTTTCTTGTAAGAGCTGGATACCAGCTGAAATAGAGAATCAAAAGGTAAGAATGGGTCTAATTGAAAAAGATGGTCAAGAAGGATTAGTTTGTAGGGGGATACCTTGTATAGACGGCAACTGTGTTGATAAAAGCTACCAGACTAATGGTGAGATGATGGATTCAGCCTCCAAGCTTTACATGGTGAGTCAAATAAAAGATGCAAAGGATTCTAATTTTAAAATATTTGCTGGTTTTAATAGCCATTGTAGTAAGAAGGCTGTCGGCTATATCAATTGCTGTGCAGTTAGTCTAGATGGTTGGGGCAATCATTTAGGGGCTCACTGCAATGAAGATGAGAAACAACTAATTGAAAACCGTAAAAAGAATCTATGTGTCTATGTTGGTAAAGAAAATAGGGGAATAATGAAAGTAGTAGTAAAGCATCATTATTGTTGTTTTGGTAATTTACTACAAAAGGTTATTCAGGTTGAAGGAAGAAAGCAATTATATGCCAAGGGACTTATCAGTAGTACGGTAAAGAATTTTGGTAGTGGAGGCAATCCTAATTGTCGGGGATTAACTTTAGCAGAATTGCAGAATTTGGATTTTGACAAAATGGATCTTACTGAATTTATTGAAGATTTTAAGCTTAAGTTTGCTGGAAAATATAAAGCCCCAAATGTCGGTGACATTACCACCAGGATAGAAGGTGCAGCAACCTCTAACATCAGAAAAGGAGATAATAATTCTTATAATAAAGAAAATAATAAATCTGGTTGGAGTACAAAGGTATCTGATGATTCATGGGAAGCTGAGAAAGAAAGATAAAAAATAAGTTAATTGAGGAAAACAAGATGATATAGCTACCTCTCTGTCATTGCGAGGAGCTACTTTAGTAGCACAGTTGTCGAAAGTTAGAAGGGGAAGCGGTTCTAGGCAGAACAGTTTAAAAGTCGTATGTGGTTAATGTCATTGCGAGGAGGCGTAAGCCGACGAAGCAATCCATAAAAGTAACCAAAAATGGATTGCTTCGTCGGCTTACGCCTCCTCGCAATGACGCCGGTTATTTTTTCACAACTTTTAAACTGCCATGATGACCTCTAAACCCGCTTCCCTTTCTAACTTTCAACAGCTGTGACTAAAGTAGCTTCTCGCAATGACAATCTAGAACCTGAACGAATTAGCTATAGTTAAAGAACAAAAAAGAATAGAAAAGCCAACAATTAAGGAAAAACCAATTGGGCATTAGAAATGGGTAAATATATTTTGAAAATATTATTAATTTGCATAGTTGTAGCTAATTACTGCATCACTAACTACTGCTACGCAAGTAACTTCTTTGATCAGCGTTACCGTGGCTGGATATGGTTTGAGGAAAAAGAAAAAGCTGAGAAGGTGGCTAACAAACAAAAAGAGTTAACCTTAAAGGAAATACAAAAGCAAAAATATGCTAAAGCAAGACAAGAAGTAGAGCAATTTAGCCAGGAACTAGAGGAGCTAAAATTTATGATGATTAGATATCCAGAAAATATCGAACATGCAAGGAGATATAAGGAAAAGGAAGCACAGATGTTAGAAAATAGCTTAAAACTTGCTCATACCTTCAGGATGGTGAATTTTCTTTATCCTGAGATTATCAATTTAATTGACAATCCAATTAACCTATATGGCAGGAGAATAAAAGAAGAGATTAATGAGCAGGAAACAACTGAGAAGCTTAAAGAACTTAGCTGCAAGATAGAACTCTTTATATTCTTTTCCTCAACTTGTCCTTATTGCACAGCACTAGAACCAGTACTTAATGATTTTGCTAAAAAATATGGATTTAAGGTAGAAGCGGTAAGCCTAGATGGCAGCCGAAGTAAATTCTTTAAAACCCAGCAAAATAAAGGATTGGCTGAGAAGCTAAACTTGCAACGTACCCCAACGATAGTAGTGGTAACTAACGACAGTAAGATCAATTTTGAACTAATTAGAGGAGCAGCATCAATATCAGAGCTTGAGGAAGCTGCAATATTTGCTGCTGAGTATCTAAATAAGATGGAAGGAATAGCTAAAGAAAAAACTAAGGTAGCGGAAAATGATGATTAGAAATTTAATACGGAAATTATCCATTCATTGCTTATTGGCAACATGGTTACTGGCAAGCAGTAATAGTTATGGCGGTATAGAGAAACTGATTAAAAGCGTTATGCCAAAGGGTACTATGAGCAATGTTAGTAAAAGTGCGATAGTACATGATCAATTAGCAGGTCATATAGTTGGTGGTTCAGTGTTGATTAAGTCTCCACCTATAGAAGATTTGCAGCTTGTTAACTTTCAAGCTCCTAGCTGTAAACTTGGTGGTCTTCCATGTGGAATACAACTTGATTTAAGGGGCGGAGCCTTATCATTTGTAAAAAGTGCTGCTATGGAACAATTTCTTAAAGAGATGGTACAAAATGTTGGTGGCTATGCAACAATCATGGCTATAAAAACAATCTGCCCTCAATGTGAGAATATTATGACCTACTTAGAACAAATGCAAAGAAATACCAATCAGTTCAATATTAATTCCTGCGATATGGCTACTCAGATAAGTAATGGTATAGCCAGCAGGATGGATAAAGGAGCAGAACTTACTCGCCAAAGTGACTTGGCAATGACCAGGGGAGGAAGTGATATGGCAGATATTAGAAATAAAGCTAGAACAGATAATGGAGACCCAACCAAAACCAATAAAGAACTTGAAAGTTTACTAGGTGATAATTTCAATTTGGTATGGAAAGCTCTTACCAAGAAAGCAAGTGGTGGTGGAGATGTAACTAGTTTCAAAGAATTATTAATGAGTATATCAGGGACTATTATTGGCAAAAAAGATGATGAAGGACGCCGCTCTATAATTCATAAAAAGTCACTAGTTAATAAAGAATTAATAGAGGAATTTATTGGAATAAGGAGTGGTAGTGTAGAGGTTGAGCAGTATAGGTGTGATGAAACAAACTTATGCTTACTTCCTCAAAAAGCAAAAACCAGATTATTAGCTAGCGATACATTATATGGAAGTATTGATGGGATGCTAGTTTCTATGGTTAAAAAAATAAAAACTAATAATGGTGATTTTACTGAAGAAGAGGAAAACTTAATAACCTTATCATCGATCCCACTAACTAACAAGATACAGAGAGAGCTTGCCACTAACGCTGACAATGCTTACCTGACAGTACGTATGGCTGAGTTTGTTGAAACCTTATGCTATGACGTGGTAACTAATTATCTTACCAAATTATTACAACAAACTTCTGAAGCAGTATCAGAACTGTCTTACTTACAGTTGGCAGATATAGGGGTATTTACCAATTTTGAGCAGGAAGTAAATAATACTATTAGTTTTTTGGTAGGTAGCAGAGAGAACGCCTTTAGGCGGTATAATATTATCGAACAAACCAAGATGAGAATGTTGCAAGAGGAAAAATACTTTGAGATGAAGTTTCAGGAGTTTATGTCAACTAATAACATAGATGGATAACTGTGAAATGGACATGGATAGAAAGGGGATATAGCTAATCTGATTAGCATTACTCCGTCATTGCGAGGAGGTCATGAGACCGACGAAGCAATCCATTTTTGGTTACTTTTGGATTGCTTCGTCGCTACTAAAGTAGCTCCTCGCAATGACGAGTTATAGACGTAGGCGTCATTGCAAGAAGGCGTAAATCGACGAAGCAATCTAATAAATAATAGATTGCCACGACCACTACGTGGTCTCGCAATGACGCCAATTTGTTGTATAGAAAGAAAATAGGTAGAAATATGGAACTTGATTTAACAATTCATACTTACGGTTATTACGATGCTTTGTACTATGTGTTAAATGGTCTGGCAATGTTCCGCAATAATGAATTTTATACAGATTTAGTAAATAGTCTATGCATAATTACTGGATGCTATTATGCAGTAAAAATGTCGTACAGTAATAGTAATATGGTGTGGCGGGCATATGTGTTTAAAGTACTTGGTATGATTGTACTAATTAACGCATTATTACTGCCTAAAACGGAAATGATTGTTAAAGATCATGTAAATAAAATAATAGGTAAGGTTGATAATATTCCCATAGCTTTTGCCCTGCCTGTTGGGATATTAGAGGAATTTGGTCATTTAATTACTATTGGTTTTGAGCAAGTATATGCACCGATAGAGTCTCTTGTAAGTTCTGGGTCACCTACATTCTCTTATTATAATTATGGTATGTTATTTGGGGCAAGACTAAAAAAGGAATTACGTCAGGTTCGCATTAAAGATCCAGAATTTGTAGAAAATATGCGAACTTTTATCAAGCAATGTATTGTACTCCCAGCAATGATCGGCTACCAATTTACTCCTAAACAATTAATAGATACTCCAGATATTTGGAAATTAGTAAGTAGCAAATCTGGAACTTTAACTCGTCTTTATCTGCGGATAGGAGATAAAATACGTAATGTTACTTGCAGAGAAGCAGTAAATTTCTTTGAAAATTATTTTGATGAAGAAATCAAAAGAGTAATGTCAAAAAATGCCAATACAGAATTTGCTTTAGCAAGAGGTGGATCAGATTATACCCCATCAACTAGCTCATCAAGTATTCTGTCAAATGTTTTAGAGAAAAATATTAGAGCCCTCTATGGCGGTGGTCAAAAAGCAGGGGACATACTACGTCAACAAATGATGATCAATAGTATATCTGACTATACCTCCAGTAACTATGCGGTGGCAAGAGCACGAACTAGCCAGGAAAGTAGCTGGCTGTTATCAAGCGACATGGCAAGCTTATATCTACCAATGTTACTAGTAGTAATAAAATGTATAGTTTATGCATCATTTATGTTCTTAGTGCCAATGTTAATTTTTAGTGGTGGCATAGCAAAATATGCTTCTTACCTAACCCTAGTCGCATCATTACAATTATGGCCAGCATTAAATGCCATTATTAATATGATCATGGGTACGTATAGCAATTTAAAAACTGGCTCAAATTTAATGCTAAGTTTCAGTAGTAGCAGCACAATCACCAATCATGTTGATACAATAGTGACAGTAGCAGCAGGTTTGCAAATGGTAATACCATTTCTGGCATTTGCTATTATGCAAGGTGGCGTTAGCAGTCTTGGTCACTTAGCGGGATCAATTATTGGTGGGCTGCAAGCAACAGGCGGTAGTATAGGAGCAGAGGTAGCAAGTGGTAATAGAAGCATTGATAATGTTTCAGAAGGGAATAATCAGCGATATACGAAGTCAGGATATAAGACTGACTATAATATGCAATATGTCGAAGGTGGCAATAGCTGGCAACAAGCCGATGGTAGTATAGCTCGTAATAATCCTGATGGTAGTGTAATTTACAGTGGCGGTCAAGGTATTAACACTTCGGTTGGTATCACCAAATTTAATCTGGAACAAACAGCTCAGAATCATGTGACTCAAGGCATACACACATCTGAAAGCTTGCTGAAGTCAGATCAAAGGTCACTATCAGATGCAAAGAGTAACACCTTGAGCAAAACAGCTGATTTTGTTTCCAATTTAGCACAGCGTGAGCATAGTGGGGAAAGCTATAATTATGATATAATGGGAGAGCAAGGCAAGTCACTCCAGAGGGCAATAAACAACGTCAGAACTCTTAAAGAACAATATGGATATAGTTGGCAACAAGCAACAGATGCAGCGTTAAAAGCATCTATGACTGCGGCTACTCCACTAAAAGGACTTACTGGTATTGGTATCTCTGGTAGTGTAGAAGGTTCAGTTACTGCCAGAAATGTAAGCGATCAGTCTTTTATGGAGGATAATGATACATCAACACAAAATAATACTCATGAAGATTACAACAATATAGTCAAAGCAGCATCAAGTGAAGTATGGGGAAAAGATAATAGTGCTGAAAAACATTATAGCGATGCAGTAAGAAACAGTTATGAAGAGCAACAAAGATTAGAGTCACAAGTATCAATGCGTCAGGAAGCAGTAGATAATTGGTACAAAACAAAAAGCAAACTTGAATTAGAATCAGCGACAGTTAACAAAGATATGTATCAAGAAGTGTTAGACCGATGCGTAGTAGAGTTCGGTATGGATGCAAACTCCGTGAGGAAGCTATTAGACAAAAGGCATCCTGACGTGATGAAAGTATGGAATAAAATAGCATCTGAAGAATTACAAAATTTAATACCTGAAATAAATAACGGTAAGCAGCAAGTATCAGGTCAGCATGCAGAAAAAGCATTAAATGATTTTAGTAGTGAACATGATAAGCGAATTAATAGAAATCCTGAATCACAAGTTAAAGAAGTAGCAACAAAAAGTGGTATTAATACTAATAGTGAGGAATTTACAGCAAATATTAAAGGCAAAGGGGGAAAACTTAAAAATAAGTTTGAAGAAGTAACCGGTAAAAATTCTGAACAATATAATAATATTCGACAAGTTAATGAACTTGAGCGAAAAGATTTACAGGCGGAGATTGCTAAGTATGAGAAAGATAGGATTGGGCAGGGAAGAATTATTGGTGATCCTTTAGGAATAGGTGGATCAACTAAAGGTTCCCCAAAAGGCTGGCAATTCAACAAAGGGGCTTATCAATCTTCAAGGCAGAGTAAACCAAAAGATTCTAAGTGAAAGATTTACTTTCTATGATAATACATATTACCAGGTAGATTACGATGTTCAATGCCCGTGTAATATATATTGTTCGAACTAAAGGTAGAAGAAGAATGAACATTAGTATTATATTCCCCTGCTTTCATACCAATAATTCCTTCTTGCCAAGCATTTTTATTAAATAAAATAGAAATAGGACAATTTTTATATATGAAGTATGAAATAGGCAAGACAAGAGCTATACCAATAATAGAAGAAAGATTTAGCTCATTAAAATTTTTAGATATGCACGCAGCAGTAAAAAATATATTAATTAAAAATATTACGTTGAACTTTTTTGGTAGCTTATTCGTTAAGTCTTCACCTTGGCTATTTAGAAATATTTTATTGTTAATATATTTAGTTTTGTTAAATCTAGTAAGTAAGTATGGTACTAAAGTCAGTGACAAAACTAAAATAATTAAGGCACCAATACTTAAAAAGTCTACTATTTGTTCACTCAAAAAGACACTAAAACATATCCCAGACCAGAACATTAAATTCCAGAAATTATCTTTGTTTAACCGTGATCTGATCCAATTCATAACAAACCTCAAGTTTAGCATACCTAAATTAATAATATCATGGTTTACTATTTTAAGTAAAGAAATAATAAAGATTTTGGTGGTTATAATATTTAGTTTTTCACAAAATGTAGTATTTGCCCAAAATTTATCTGAATTAATTAGCACAGTTGAAAAAGAACATAATCTCCCTAGTGGTTTGTTGAAAGCCATTGTTGAAGTAGAATCTGGACTAAAAACCTACGCAATAAATATAAAGGGGAAAGCTTTCATTGCTAAATCTCAAATAGAAGCATCTAAAATTATACGTTCTTACCTCAAGCAAGGATATACCAATATTGATATAGGACTGGCTCAAATAAATTGGCACTGGCACGGTTATAATTTCAGCAGTATAGATGAAATGCTTACCCCTAAAAATAATGTTAAATATGCTGCAAAATTGCTAACTGATTTATATGAGAAGCACGGTGACTGGCAGAAGGTAGTACGACTCTATCACTCAGCGAAACCCCATCATCATAGGCAATATTCAAGAAAGGTACTGTTATCATGGCTTGACGATTCTGACGGTACGTAGCTTGGTACAAACCATAAATAACTCACCTTACACATGGCATTTAAAAGTCATAGCAAAAACAGTCTGGCGTCATTGCGAGGAGCCATTTTGTGGCGACGAAGCAATCCAAGAGCATGGATTGCCACGACCGCTACGTGGTCTCGCAATGACGCCTTGTATTTTTCTGTAATTTTTAAATTGTCATGGAGGTTATGCGTAAGGTGAGTAAATAAAAGGAGAAAAACAATAACTATGAGATTTATATGCTAAACAATTTTATTGGTGGTGGACAAATCTTCTTACATAAGATTAGGATGTTTCTGCAGGTATTTGGTCGCTCTATTACTATCTCGTGTGTAATAAGTGTAATAATTACCATAGTTCTAGCTTACCCCAAACTAAAACTATATGATTTATCTGCCGCCATAACATATCAAAAAGCTTTATTAGCCAGTAACTTTGGTAATAGCATACGTCCTATTAGGGCAATAGTTAATCCTAAAAATAAAGAATATAAACATATCACTACCATAAATGCCTATAACCAAGCTGGTTTATATAGGCGTAATATCAATCCTCAATTAATTTTAACTTCCCCGCAATTCAGTAAAAATTATTATCAGTTGGCTAGTTTTATCAAAGTTGAGTTATTATTCTGCCTTGGGCTGATGTTTGGTATTTTTGTAATGATCTTTCTAGTTTGGGCAAAATTTGGCAAGTCGGTATCAATAGAAAAACAAATCAGCGGTAGTACTATCAAATCCGCAAAAGAAATCACTAATTATTTACATAAAGCTAATAAAGCAAGTAAATTCATTGTAGGTGGCATGCGACTTGTTAAAGATAGTGAAATTAGACATATCATAGCTATTGGTACTACAGGTTCTGGTAAAACTAATTTGTTTAATAACTTAATTCCGCAAATCAGAACTTTTAAACAACCAGCCTTAGTGGTAGATCAAACAGGAGAAATGATAGAAAGATACTATAATCCTGACAGGGGAGATATTATTTTTAATCCGTTAGATGCGAGATCTCACGCTTGGGACTTCTGGGTTGATACTAGCTCTGATAGTAGTAATCCTGATTCGAAACAAGCAGAATATTTTGATCCAAAGTTAGATAAATTTGCTAAAGTATTGTTTAAGTTTGGCAAAAAAATTAATAGTGGCTTTGATCCATTTTGGGATAATAGTGCTGCTACTATTTTCTGTGCCTGTGTACAGGTTTTAGTAACAGAGGGTAATAGGTCAATTGTTGAATTGAAAAAGATGTTGAGTTTATCTTCTTGGGATAAGCTGAAGAATAGACTCGCTGGTACCTTAGCTGCCAGATATTTAACAGCTAGTAATAAGGCTACTGCTAGTTCTATCTTATCAGTATTGGCAACTAGCACTCAGCCATTAAATCTGTTATTTGAGTCTGAGAAGAAATTCTCACTAACAGAATATTTTGCTGAAGTCCAGCAAGGAAGTCCCGCCTGGTTATTTTTAAGTACTAAACCAGATATGCGAAACGTTACAATGCCTATCATTGCTTGTTTATTTGAGCTAGCTATCTCATATTTAATTGGCATAGGTATTAGCGAAAAAAGACGCATGTGGTTTATTATCGATGAATTAGCATCTCTAGGTAATTTACCTGGCTTTCCTACTTTAATATCGGAATCGAGAAAATATGGTGGTTGTATATTTAGTGCTACTCAATCAATTAATCAAATATTCGATAATTTTGGCATGCTACAGGGCAGTACTATCTTTGGGCAATTTGCTACTAAGTTTCTCTTTAGAAGTGATGAACCAGCTACTGCAAAAATCATCACTGAAATATTTGGACAACTGGAATATGCCACGTCCCAAAAAAACACTTCTTATGGTGCCCACGAGTTTCGAGATGGTATTAGCTATACTGAAGGTACCAAACGTAAAGCTTTAATTACCACTAATGACCTTGCTACTTTAGCAGATTTAGAATGTTTTGTCAGCCTGCCAGAGCCAAAAGCTAGAATAGCTAGAATTAAAGTGCCAATAGCCACTAATGTTCCGATTAAACATCCTGGTTTTGTTGCTGCAAGCAGGGCTACTAATAATAATTCCATTATTAATTATCACGTTCAACAAGCCAGTGTTCCTCATATTTCAAATGAGCAAGCAAGTCAAACAGACAGTGATAAAGTAATGTCTCAAGTGCCACAAGAACATCAAAAAAATCACCCTTGGTGGCAAGAAGCTAGGCAAGAATATGCTGCTATAACTAACAATAACAAAATGTTTAAGGACAAGCAATGAGTAAAAAAATAACAGATGATGTTGATTCATCGTATCAGCAAGTACAACTAAATAATAAAAGCTTAAATAAGCCAAAAAATAAACAAGCTTTATCAAATATCACATTATCTGATTTTGTGACAATTTATGATAAACTAGATCAGCATTTTACCGAATGTATGGAGCTTGTTAAAGAATTGCCCTATATTAAACGAGAAATACAAGATATCTTAGCAGTTTTTAATGATTCTACTAAACAATGTAGTAATAATATCAATATTCAGTTAGAAGCTTTAAAAAAGAATCTTTGCAAGCTTAGTGAAGAGTGCTATATTTTAAGCAAAATACCAGAAAAATTAAGTAACAGCATAATAACTATTGCTCCAGAAGTAGCTGAGGCAATTCAAAATAATAATCAGCTAAAAATAGAGGAAATGACTACAGTAATTAATGGCTGCATTCAAACTCTAAACAACATTAAAAGTGATATTGAATCTTCCAGAATTAATCATAGCAAAAATTTCTTTTCTATGGTAGGAATTAGTCTTGTCTCATCAATTATTACTGTAACCACAGTCCTTTATTTTGTGTTACAATGGTTTCCACCACAGCAAAAATATATGGTTGAAAAAGCTCGCGATATTCATACAGAAGGAGTAGTACAGATATTTGATATGCAAGGTAAATTTTGTAATAAAGCAAAAATAATCACGGAATAAAAATGCAATTATACCTGATATTTTATTTCAAAAAAATCTTATAATTTGTAGCTCAAAAGGGTTAAATAAAAATGACTAAACGTTTAAAACATGACCAAATTTTCCGCAAAGCAATGGAGAATCCACTAGTAGCACATGAATTCTTAAACGCCCATTTGCCTAAACATATTAAAGCTCTTATAGATTTCCCTAGTTTAAAATTTGAAAATACCAGTTTTATAGAGCAAAATCTAAGAGATTCTATCTCTGATGTGTTATTTTCTGCTAAGTTTGATAGTAAGGATGGATATTTATTTCTCCTGATTGAGCACCAAAGTTCAGCTGATCACTTCATGGCATACAGGATGTTTAAATACCTAATTAATATCTGTGATAGATATTTAATTTTAAACCCCAAGACAAAGACTCTGCCGTTAGTCTACCCGCTAATATTTTATAACGGGACGGAAAAATATAATGTTCCAAGGAACTTGTGGGATTTGTTTGAAGATAGTAAGCTAGCAAGGAGTAGCTGGATCAATGACTACCAATTAGTCAATGTTCACGAGATACCAGATGAGCAGTTGAAACAAAGGGCGTGGTCAGGGATACTTGAATTTTTTTTAAAGTATATCAAGGAACGCAACCTACTTAAAAGATGGCAAGAAATATCTGATATGTTACCAGAAATAACCAAAGTAACTATTGGTTATAACTACATAGAGCTGCTACTATGTTATACGTTGACAAGAATAAACCAATCGGATAAAGTAGAATTAGAAAAATTATTAACAAATAAGTTAAATCAGGAAACAGGTACAAAGCTTATGGGTAGTTTGGCACAACATTGGAAAGAAGAAGGCGTCCTAGAAGGCTTGCAAATTGGCAAGGTTCAAGGAATCCAGATTGGTAAAGAGAAGGGAATTCAGATTGGTAAAGCTGAAGGTAAAGCTGAAGGCAAGGCTGAAGGTAAGGCTGAAGGTAAGGCTGAAGGTAAAGCTGAAGCGATAAAAGCAGTAGCAAAAACTATGCTAATTAAAAATAAACCGTTGGATGAAATTATTGAATTTACCGGATTAACTAAAATACAAATTGAAAAATTGAAATAGTATTAAGTAATTATGTCACAATTAACAATGAGTATATAGGAAATAGCAAAAGACTATAGAGTATCTGAAAAAGAAACATTAGGTGCCATTGAACAAATTTAAGAAAGCTGGATTCATGAAAAAAGTTTTAAAAAAGAATGGAACATTCTTTTTCAGGTTATCTTATCCTGATGAATCTTTAAACAATGAGTTATATAGAACCTGCAAGTCGTTTCAAATAGAGATAATTAATCTACCTAGCACATATTAAGCCAGGGGAGTTAATTATGGCAAGAAAGAATGACTACATAAGCAAAATTGATAAGTTGATAGGACAAAGAATCTATTCTCTAAGGCTAGCTAAAGGTTTGTCACGTCAGCAACTTGCAAAGGCAATAGAGGTAACACTTCAGCAATTACAAAAATATGAGGCTGGTTTCAATAGAGTATCAATAGGCAGGCTGATTCTTATTGCTAAAGCATTAGAGAAAAATATTGGTTATTTTTATGATGGGTTAGAAGATATTAAAAATATTGAACCTGTGGTAACTCAGCATCAGCGTTTATGTATAGAGGTGTCGAGGAATTTTATGAAAATCCGTAACCCAGCACACCAACAAGCTATTAATGGATTGATACATTCAATGATTAAAGAGCAGTGAAGTAAGGGGAAATGTTATTGCCTCTACAAAAGAATTTAACTATAAACAAATGACCTTATAATAAGGTTAGTAAGATAATATAGTTCGTATAATACCTTATGGGGATTTTTTGCACAGATCATGCCGATGAGCCAATAAGACTATAAATACAGATAATCCTTTGCAACTAGAACATCTGGTGGCTTAAATAAACTCTAACTTTTCTCGATTAAAAATATTAATCTTTGACAACCCTACCTCGTCTCCCCGTCAAAAGTCTAGAAGGATAATATATAATATGGTTAGCGGGTAAAAATATCTAGATAATCCATAAGAAAATGCTATAATATTGGCAGAAACCTTATGGATTGTATGAATTATGCCGATAGAAGATATAATAAAATCCCAAAAACAAGGACAGCTTTTTGGTTATAAATTGACCGAAGAATTAAACCCTAATAACAAGTTATATAAATTAAGATCGTTAATAAATTGGACTGTTTTAGAGGAATGGTTATTGACAAATGTTAATATCAAGAAATTTGGTAGGAATCGCAGATGTCACAGGTTATTACTTGGAGTAACTATGCTGCAAGCGATGTATAACCTGTCAGATGCTGCAGCTGAAGAAGAGCTGAGAGAGAACGTATATTGGCAATATTTTTGTGGTTGGGAATATTTGCAGAAAGATGCTGAGATATCAGAAGCTAGTATACGAAGGTTTCGTGCTATATTAGGGGAAGAAGGATATAATGAGATATTAAAAGAATTAACAAGAATTGGTTGCAAAGTCGGAGTGCTTAAAAAAAAAGACTTAGCATCGATAATCGTTGATACTACAGTACAAATTAAGAATATTAAGTATCCTCATGATGTGTATTTGATGGATAAGGCAAGAATAGAGCTAGTAAAGTTATGTCATACTTTAGGCATTAAGTTACATGAGACATATGCCAAGCAATATAAAAAAGACATAGTAAAATTATGGAAATATAAGGATAATAGTAAAGCCAAAAAACGTAAGAAGGTAATGCAACATTTAAAGATATTGCTGGGTCGTTTAATAAGAATATGTCAGCGAGAAATAGCAAAAACAAAGTTAAGTTTGTCATTAAAGCAGCAAGAAATACTAAATAAGATTAAAAAGATTCAGGCACAATCTATACTGAGTAAAGCAGAGAAAGAGCGATATAAGGAGGATAATAAAGTATTATATAGTTTTCACGCACCGGAGGTAGAGTGCATAGGTAAAGGGAAATTAAACAAACCCTATGAGTTTGGTAACAAGGTTTCGATAGCAGTAAGTGGTCGAGGTAATTTTGTATTAGCGGCCAAATCATTTCATGGCAATCCATATGATGGTCATACATTATCGCAGACTGTAGAGGTTGTAAAGAAATTAACAGGAGTGGGAATAGCCAGGACATTTGTTGATTTAGGCTATAAGGGGAATAATTTTAAAGAAAAAGACAAGGTGTATAGCCCATATTGCAAGAAGAAGCTATCCTCAGATGATAAGGCAATGATCAAGAGAAGAAGTGCTATAGAGCCGATAATAGGACACCTTAAGCATTATGGTAGAGTTGGCAGAAATTACTTAAAAGGAGTAATAGGAGATATAATAAATCCGTTAATTTCCGCTGTAGGATTGAACTTACGGTGTATTGGTAATCACCTTCTCAAAACAAATTTTTCTACATAAAAATGACTCAATAAAAGAAAATTAATCAAACGATTACAAAATCGTTAACAAATCATCGTGCAAAAAATTTCTAGAAATCATCTTTTTATATTAAAAATTTACATCAAAAGAATTAAACTCTAAAATTTTATACAAAAAATTTTTTGCTAAGCTGCTAATTTTTTAATTTTTTGCACTTTTGACGGGGAGACTACCTCATTATATTTTGGACTAAATGATTTCCATACACTTAATGGGTTATAAAGTATAGGTTCAGTAGGAACAGTTGCTAGTTGTAAAGAAGGAAGTCTTGTGGAGTAGACGTAATAGTCACATATTACGCCCCTCGTTAGATCCGCATCGTGTCCTATTAAGGCAATGGGCTCAAGATATCATCATTTACACAGTATGTACACTTAACATGACATGATATACTTTTACCTTTGGCAAAGGGTGGCGTATAATGAAAAGTTTAAATTGTTCCCAGTTAAGTGATTTCTTTTGACTGCGTCTGTTTAGCCATTTGAACATTATTTTAACCGCCTTCCATATGAAACTATCTACTGCATTGCAATTGTGCGACACTCCATAATATTGGATATGTCCTCTAAGCTTGCTGCAGAATGTTGCCCATATGATAGGTAGTTTGCATTTGTTTCTAATGCCTTTACCCAGTCATTAACTTTCTTTAACTTGGCTCTTATTCTTTTTCCACTACTCTTTACTTTAGGTATTATTCTACCATTCCTAGACCTTCCCAGATAAAAGGTAAATCCTAGAAAATCAAAGACCTCCTGTTTTATACCTCGAAACAGCTGACTCTTTGAAAATCTGACCACTCTGGTCTTTTCTTCATTAAGTTTAAGTTTGTACTTTTCGAGTCGTTTTGCAAGAACTGCTTTAATCTTCTTTGCATCCTCTTCATATCTACAGCATATCACCGCATCATCACAGTAGCGAAATAACTCTACCTCTCCCCTGCAATGCTGGGTAACTACTTTTTTAATCCATTCATCTAGTACATAATGAGCAAATATATTCGCAAGTACGGGGCTTACAATACTTCCTGCAATTACCCCTTCTTCCTGGATAGTTAACTCTCCATCAGATAATACTCCCGCCTTAAACATACGGATTAAATACCTAATTAGCCTCATATCCTGGACTTTCTCCTGTAATATTTCGATCAATATCTTCCTGTCCACTGTACCAAAAAAGTTTGCTAAGTCTAAGTCTATTATGCTCTCAACCTCCTTTTCATAAAGATGTTTTGAAAGCTCTCTTACTGCATCATGACATCCAATTCCTGCCCTGAAACCGTAGGAACATTTAAGGAATAATGGCTCATAGATGTTCTCAAGTACTTTCTTCATCATCTTTTGGCAGAGCTTATCTTCGAAATTGCTAATCCCTAAAATCCTATATTTACCCGGGCTTCCTTCCTTTGGTATCTTTACCTCTAGTATATTCCCTGGTTTATATACCATATTCTTTAGCTTACTAGCCAATTCTCTGATATTCTCTGTAAGGTTTAAGCTATAGTTTGATTTGTCCATACCATCTGTTCCAACTGCTTTCTTCGCATCAAGCTCTTGGTAACATTTGGTAAGTGCTTCTTCATTAAATAAATGCATGAGATTGTTAAATTTCTTGTCTTTATCCTGTGAAGATAACCATGCTATTCTTTTTAGTTTCGTTTCTGTATTTATTTGATACTCTGTTGTTATCATAACATTTCCCTAAAAAGATCGATTCTACCCAGTATCCTTCGCTCCACAGACTTTCCTCTGCTTCATCGCTACTATGATCCATCCGACTTCCTATATTCCCTCTCAGCTCCCTTGGGTTTTATTCTTGTCGGCTGATACTTCCAAAAAAAAATGGAAGAAAATATAGGACCTCCCACGTTCCTAGATAAACTTTTATTACATGCCATGCTCTTAGACCTCGGAGACCTAAACCTATACCTGCCTAATTTACGGTATAGATAATGTTGCATTCCTTCCTTTGAACAAAGTCTGCGGTCTCGTAATCTCCTTTACGTGGCTCAATCACTACGGCCTGTAATATCTCTACCTACGCTTAACATAATTGTTACCAATTTCTGCCCAAGGCTCGATACTTAGTGTGCTAGGTCAACACTTCTAAGACTGTTCTTTCAACAGCTAGTCTATCTACGCTTCGTGGCACACTCAAAGGGGAATTCAAAATCTTTTTCTGCAGATATAATAAATAACCTAGTGACTTTATTATCTAAAATTACAATAGAAATTTGATACCTAGTGTAAGCAATTACATATAAAACTAAATACCAAAATAATATACCTACTATCATTTTTCTATAAAAAATTACTTTTGGGTTAGAAAAAAACTCATAAAACTTACCAAAAATATATAAACAAACTGAGTAGCCCAAACGTTTGGTATATTAACAATTTCAAACAACAAGATGAAAATTAGATAAAAACCGTAATTATTTAAGCAGATTATATCATGATCATTCGATTAGTAAAAGTTTTTTTAAGGGCTATTTTTTTGAAATGGTACTTTTGACTAGGGGATAAATATTACAAAAGTCTGAAGAAATATTAACCGATTCGTTATTATTGCAAACTTATGCATTTCTAACTATAATTGTTTCTGTTGTTCTAAATGTTGCTGTTGCCTGTATAGCTCTGTTAATCTTTTATCTATCGCGGTATTTTTCAAATACGGGGCAAGTAGCTTATCATTCATCCTATATTTTAAGTAATCTATCTCATCGTAAGTATTATCGTTAATCTTTACCATTCCATGGACATTTAGCTCTTTTATCTCAGGACTTATCTGTTTTAATACATGTGTTTGACATGTATTATATAGTTGCTTAGCTAGCATACCTACCTGTGTTACATCTTTTATCCTTTCTACCAGCTTGTTATCTGTTTCTATACTATCTCCTGTATAAATTCCTTCTATCTTAAATCTACTGATATTATTTATATCTCTTGCTAAATTGCCTAATAGTTCAGGCTGATCCTTATGTAAGTTAGCTATTGTCAGGAAATAATGATCCTGCCCATTTTTACTATAATAATCTACCACATTTTTATATTGCTTACACATATCAAGACAAAAATCTTTTTCTTTTTTTAAGAGCTGTAAAACTTCACTCACTGATTTTGCTTCTTCTCTCTCTTTGTTAATTACAGCTCTTTTAGGTGTTACATAATCTTTGAATGCTTTGTGTAAATTGTAACGAGCTTTTGACCCTTTTGGAGCAAAAATTGTAATAAGAATTGACCCTAAGCCTAATCGTACTGTAACCCAGATAAAATATGGCTTTCGGAGTTTTAATTTTCAATTTTTAAGGGGGTCAATTTTGATTACAATAGAGGGTCAAAAGATGATTACAATTTACAAGACAAGAAAGTAAGTTAAGACGATCGTCTAACTTACCGCTAGCATAATCACTATAAATATTGTGTTCATCAATGCCTAAAGCCAATAAGGCATCCTTTTGTAAATCTAAGCTTTGGCTGCCGTCTGTTTTAGAGACCCGGGCGTATCCTATTAACATATGTAACCAATTTAGCTAATTATATAGGTTCGTTTTTGTTCTTATTGTTTTTATTGCTGTAAGGCATTTGTATAAATTTACTGTGCTTTTTCTGCTTGAACTTGCTTTATTACTTTTTCTAATAGCTCCTTATCTTCAAATATCCATTTTTCTGATAAAGGGATTTCTGCGTATGGTTCTAAAATAACTTTTTCATCTTTTCCTATTGTTACTCTATAACTACTAACTTTATTAGCAATTTCACCAAGAGCTATTCTTCCTTTTGAATCTGGACGTAAAATGATTTCTGACATACACCCCTATTCCTTATTTTTAAATATTGATTTAGGTTATTAGGAATATTAGTATAATCTAATTTATGCTTTAAATCAACTATTGCATTATACAAATAACCATTAGTATAAAAATGCACCTCATACACTAAGTCAATAGTGGGATTTTGTCCATTTGTGATAAAACGTGTTAAAAAGCTTTGAAACACCAGTATTTCAAACGACCGTTTGTGGTACTAGCTAAACCAACTAATAAATCAGCAAGGATATAATGACCTTAAATCCCTACAAATATAGCTTTCCCAGACAAAAAAATAACTTTTATTACTAAAACCTACATCGTCACTTAACCAGTCTTTTATACTAAGTAATGCAAACCATACTAAATAATGATTATATGACATAATAAAATATTTAAAAATACATTCAAAAACAAACACTGCTTTATTGTAATCCACTTCTGACATCTGGTGCAATTGACATAAGTTATAGTTTATAGCTAACCTCCTAATACAAGGATTTGAAAACCAAGCTCGTATTCATCACAGCAGGTGATACTCTTTTGTATTCCTCAATAGAATAGTGTTGAAAAGCGAATAAATTATTTTTATAATAAAACGTATTTATAAACTTAAAAAATTATTGGTAGAGTATATTTTTATCGTTTTACCTATTATGGAATAACTAAATATGATAGCAAAAATCCCAAATGTTTATCAGTTTAAAATTACATTATTATATACCAAGCCCCTAATTTGGCGGTGCATTCAAGTACCAGAAGAATACAGTTTTGAAGATTTACATATAGCCATTCAAGATGCTATGGGATGGGAAAATTGTCACTTGCACCAATTTGAAATGCTCAATCCTAAAACAGGACAAAAAGATCTGATTGGTATGTCAGATGATAAAGATTTTTGTGAGTCTATTCCTGAGGACAAAGCAAAAATAGCTAAGTATTTTCTATCCCCTAAAGATAAAGCCATTTATGAATATGATTTTGGTGATGGATGGGAGCATGAAATCATACTAGAAAAGATTTTGCCAGCAGTTGCAGGAAGCCAATATCCTCAATGCTTAGAGGGTGAACGAGCTTGTCCACCGGAGGATTGTGGTGGAGCTGGTGGTTATGAGTATCTTTTGGAAATTATTGCCAACCCCAATCATGAAGAATACGAAGAACGTATGGAATGCCTAAGGGATGGGTTTAATCCAAAAGAGTTTGATCCCCAATCAGTTGAGTTTAGTGATAATAAATAAAATTGCATATTTTTTGTCACCTAATTTAATAGGTTTCACTATATAAGGAAATAATATTTTGGCTTTACAATTTTCTTCTAACAACATTACAGGCATTAATTCATCAAAAACATCTTTCCTATCATCTCTATTAACTGGAGTAGGTCAAGAATATAGCAATAAGTTCCTAAAGATTAGTGATATTTCCTTCTATTTATATCACCTAATTCAATAGGTTTAACTATATACACCATTACAGAAGGTTTATTATGACTCCAGACAAACCAAAGCATGACAAAATATTCCGCAAATCTATGGAAAATCCAATAGTTGCCAAAGAGTTTCTGGCAACTCATTTGCCTAAAGATGTACTGGCTTTAATCGATAGTACAACACTAAAATTAGAAAAAGATAGTTTTATTGAGCCAGACCTTACTGAAAGTATCTCGGACGTATTATTTTCTGTTAAGTTTAATGATACTGATGGCTATATTTTTCTATTGTTGGAGCATCAAAGTACCGTTAAACCTATGATGTCGTTCAGACTATTTAAATATATGATTAATATCTGTGATCTATATTTAACTATCAATCCTAAATCTAAACGCCTCCCATTAATTTATCCCTTAGTGCTTTATAACGGAAAGAAAAACTATAACGCTCCACTTAACATATGGGATTTATTTACCTATCCAGACTTAGCCAAGTGTTTCTGGACAAATGATTATCAGCTTATTAACGTGCATGATATCCCCGACGAAGAACTAAAGAAAAAGATGTGGTCTGGTATTCTGCTATTTTTTCTTAAACACATCCACGAACGCCAATTACTGAAAAGATGGCAAGAAATCTCTCATCTCTTACCTGAATTGAGTAAAGTAACAATAGGCTATGACCACATAAGAAATCTATTACATTATACTTTGACCTTTATTGAGCAAAGTGATAAAATAGAGTTAGAAAAAATGTTAATCACCAGTTTAACTAAAGAAAATGGAGAGGGACTTATGCCTAGTATAGCTCAAGTATGGAAAGAAGAAGGTGTACAAGATGGCATTAAAATAGGAGAAGCTAGAGGAGAAGCTAGAGGAGAAGCTAAATTAATAAGAATGTTAATGAGTAAAGGTAATTCTGTTGCTGAAGTTGCTAAAATGACTGGATTGTCTGTTAGTAAGATCAATGAATTGCTCAAAATGTAGTAGTCTAATGAAAAACCAAAGCTGTTGCCAGACAATTAGTTAGTAAAGAAAAATGTCTAAATTAAACATCAAGACTAAAGCAAAGGCAGCAAATAAGTTAGAGACAAAGCAAAAATGCCAGCTTTGTGGCAGTACAACAAAACCGCTTACTACAACTGATTGTTGTAATAATTTGCTCTGCGATGATGCACATACATATGTTGTTTTTTCTTATGCAAAAAATAGTTGTTATAGAAATCATGACCGATATACACTTTGCTCTTCTCATTATCAAGATAATCACCAAGGAAAATGGCAAGATTGCAAAAAATGCAAAGCTGATTTTAATGAAGTAGATTACGTTGAGATGGCAACAAATAGATATAATTTCAAGACTGAAGCATTAAAAGGTTTAGCAAGAGTAACAATAATTTGTGTTAATTGTCAATTTAAGTCTGATAAGATGGATGATTTTGCTTTTCGAACATCTCAAGGTTTTTATTGCAGTAAGAAAGAATGTCAAAAAGTCGTTTTTTAAAAATATTAGCAACATTGATGGGGTGTTAGGGGAAAAAAGAGCTTTCCCATTAAGGGAACTAGCAACATTTATGTAAGAATGTGGCATAAGGCTGTATCCCTGTAAATATAAGGCATGTAGAGGTAGTTTTTCTGGTTTCTTCTAAAATCTCTCCTGTCATTTCGTGGAGTAGACGTAGGCTCTGTCCAGAAAAGTGTGTAAATTTCCAAAATAGGTCATTAAATTTTGTTAAGCCTATCTTCAAATTTGATCATCAAATGAGCCATAGCTTCATTCCAGTTGGGAATAGGCATAGTCCATTTTTTGGTCATATAGTCAATTGTCAAATATAAGCTTTTAAAAACAGCACTATCACTAGGGAAAACACGCTTATTATTTGTTACTTTACGCAATTGACTATTAACAGATTCAACTGAATTAGTGGTATAAATTACCTTTCTAATTGCCTCTGGATATCCTAGAAAAATCATTAAATTATCCCAATGATTATACCATGATTTGGCAATTTGTGGATATTGTTTATTCCATTTTTCTTCAAAATATACTAAAGCTAAATGTGCTTGTTCTTCCGTTGCTGCAGTATATATCGGCTTTAAATCGCTAGCCACCTGCTTCCTATCTTTATATGATACGTATTTTAAACTATTTCTAATCTGATGTACAATACATAATTGATGTTCTGTTTTTGGATAAACTGCTTCTATCGCCTCAGACATACCAGTAAGATTATCACTACAGGCAATCAGTATATCCTTTAATCCTCTATTTTTCATTTCAGTAAAATTACCAAGCCAAAATTTTGCCCCTTCATTTTCACTGATCCATAATCCCAATATATCTTTTCTACCAGATAAATCAATCCCTAATGCAACATATATTGCCTTGTTAATTATCCTTTTGTCTTGCCTAACTTTTACTACTAAACAATCAAAAAATACTATCGGATATATCTCTTCTAACGGTCTACTCTGCCAAGCTTTTACATCATCCATTACATCATCGGTGATCTGACTGATTAAACTCTCACTTATTTCAACACTATACAACTCTTGTAATTGAACCTTAATATCAGATACACTCATACCTTTAGCATATAATGATAAGACTTTATCATCAAAACCATCAAAACGTTTTTGTCTTTTCGGTAGTATTGCTGGTTCAAAGGTACTACGCCTATCTCTTGGTACTTCTATCTCAACCGCTCCATGTTCGGAGATCAGTTTTTTGCTAGTTATACCATTACGAGCATTATCATTATCTACACGACTGTATTTATCATAGCCTAGATGATTATTCAATTCTGACTGCAATGCCTTCTCTATCAAGCGTTTGGTCAATTCTTTTAATAATCCTCCTTCTTTCAGTATTGTGCTTACATCTGTATCATTATCTATTAATAAATCTACTGCTTGCTTTATTGATTCATTTGTTTTTTTATTCATGTAATTTCCTTTTTTGTTATATTTTTATATATAACCTATCTCGAAATTTACACACTTTTCTGGACAGAGCCTACAAGAATGATGTCTTTTAAATATCTGCAAAATAAACTATTCTATCATATTTCCCTGACTTGTTTAAATACTAACTTTTTTTCTCTAAATATGTTTATTTTATGAAAGAAATTAGCTAGAGATCGCGGCTTTGACATATCGCGTTTATAGCTTTGCTTATTCATTGATACATAATTAGAAATTAAAGATGGTATAACTTCATAGTAATATATTTTATATAATCCTTTCATTGTTTCCATAGTTGTTAAATATCCCCATTTCATTACCTGTTGAGGCACTCTGGCTAGAGCTTCTATACAGGCAATTGTTTCTTCAACCTCAGGGTTACTATTTTTATAAACATCTGCGACTGGTGCTAAATTAAACTTCATATCTTCGATCATAGCTCTAATCATCAGCCCCATATATTGTTCTCTTGCAAATCTCTTAATAAAGAGTAAGCCCTTCCTATTAACAGAAAATAAAAATTTCTGTTTATGGATTAATACAAGTAATTTTGCCCAATAAACCCTTATGCCATGTACCTTGTTCTTATTATAAAATTCTACCTTTTCTTCATAAGTAATCATTTGCCTCATCCCCATAGAAAGAAGATTAGCTAATAATTTATTACAATTAATAATATCATCTTTCCTTGCCTGTTTTACGTGAGGCGTT
The DNA here is from genome assembly GCF_964030975.1 of Candidatus Tisiphia endosymbiont of Hybos culiciformis. Taxonomy (NCBI): domain Bacteria; kingdom Pseudomonadati; phylum Pseudomonadota; class Alphaproteobacteria; order Rickettsiales; family Rickettsiaceae; genus Candidatus Tisiphia; species Candidatus Tisiphia endosymbiont of Hybos culiciformis. The sequence goes on along the minus strand of NZ_CAXIQH010000001.1, from coordinate 1,264,574 downwards.
GCTTTCGTTCCAGAGAAATTTGCTGAATGGCGACTTATTTGACGACCACTCGCATCTCTTTTAATATCAGCAAAATGCCCGAGCTCTTGTCCAGCTATAATTTGCAACCTAGCAACCGCTGCCCATCCATCACCACAAGTTGGGTGATTTTTATCATTTTCAGCAAATGGATTGCCACCGCAGGACACAAAGACTGCAACATTCTTGCCATCAGTACTTTGCATACCACTATTGGAACCAGAACGTTGCCAATCAACTATATCCATCATATCACCAATATTATGGGAATAAGTAATAAATACTTGAACCTTATCATGCAATAACCACCTAATAACTATAGGATGTGCTGACTGAACAAAAATCCTCGTTAATCTTTCAATAACTAATTGGTTAACTGGCTGTAACTTTTGAATTTGTTTTTTCAAATCTGCATAAATCGATGCCAATTTTTTATCAGATATAGAAGATTTATACAAAGATCTAAATAACTGATTAGTTTGTTCAATTAAACTTGGGTCTGTTATTTCTTCCTTACTTACCATCAAACTAATATTGAATTTTGGATCAGAGAACCTTGCAAAATTACAACTATTATCCGTATCTATTCTAAGTTTACCTGATTTAATTAATTGCTGAGCTAATTGTTCATATTCTATCTGCATATCTTCAGGATAGATAGCAGGAACCTTATCAAGTATATGATAAATTGAACTCATAGGAATATACTAAATTATTTTCACTTTCTTAAATTTTATGTATAGCTAACCCGATTAATATTTATTCATAGCAAACTGACGTCATTGCGAGGAGCCACTTTATGGCGACGAAGCAATCCATTTTTGGTTGCTTTTATGGATTGCTTCGTCGCTACTGAAGTAGCTTCTCGCAATGACGGAATAATGCTAGCCCTGGTTAGCTCTATAACTAAAAACCTCAAAGAATTTATCCTTAATAACTTCATCAAACTGCTCTAACGTTATATCAACACCAAGTTTCTTTAACGAGGTTACAGGCATATCCCTTAATCCACAAGCAATAATTCCGGAGAACATATCAAGATTTGTTGAAATATTTACAGCAATACCATGATATGTAATCCATTTTCTAACTCTAACGCCTATTGAGGCAATCTTTGCCGGCACACCATTTTCTTTTCCCCATATTCCCACCATACCATTTATAGTAAAAGCTTTGATCCCCAAATATAATAGGCTATTTATAACCCATTCTTCCAATAGTTTAATATATAGCCTTAAATCCTTTTGCCCCCATTCTGATGCTAAATCGAGAATAGGGTATATCACTCTTTGTCCACTACCGTGGTAGGTAAATTTTCCTCCCCTATTAGTATAAATTACCGGTATATCTCCAGGATCTAGCAACTCATTTGCCTTAAAACTAGTACCTGCAGTATAGATATCCTTATATTCAACTAAATAAACAACCTCTTTCGATGATTTGTTGATTAAACTTGCAACCTTATCTTCCATTAATTTTACCGTATCTTCATATTCTGAAAGACCTGGTAAGGTAAAAAATTGCACCATAATTAGTAAGAGATTTTATATTTAAGGTATATTATAATATACAAATAGGCTACCACTAAGAACTAAAATAAGAAAAATGAAGAATTTAAAAAATGATGGCGTTCTGAGTCATTCTGAATTTATTTCAGGATATTTTGCATGCATAACCTAGGCGTCATATATGGACGAGTGAATTTGTCAATAAAGAAAATAAAAAATAGAGCCACAAAGGAAGCGGTCATATATTCGGCATCGAGTGCCATAATGGTTTCTGCATTCTTCTAAATATCCTTGAGTAACCTCTCATTCCCACGGCTTCTAGAGCCTCGACATAATTGCGGATTTTGTTCAGAATACTTATTTCATTAACTCTTTTACTTTCGTTCTCTTTATTGTTACTAACTTACTCGCAATATTTACCAATTGCCATTCTTTTGCTTAATTGACATAAATTATCCTTCTTGCCAACAGCGCTAATTTGCGACATACTCGCTGCCATTGGTAACTACTGCATAAGCTATTCTAGCTAATTTATTCGCTAAACCAACACATATAATATTATATGATTTGTTTTCAGCAAATTTCTTCACTGCCCACTGAACTAGCTTATCTTTTGATTCTTTATCGCTTTTGGCTCTTATTGCTATTGTTCTTGCAGCTTGAATCAACATAGTTCTAGCATATCTATCACCTTGTTTGCTAATTCCTCCTAAAACTATCTTATCTCCTGAGGTGTATTGTTTTGGCACCAAACCAAGCGACGCAGAAAAATCCCTCGGGGTTGCGTAATTTTCCATTGGTGCTACGCTCAAACAACTAGCATTGATTGCTCCAATCCCAAAAATTGTCTGCAACCTAATAGCTTTCTCATTCTGTTTATTATTACTGATTATCAGCTTTTCTAAAGTTTTTTCTTTGTTACACAAATTCTCAATTTCTTCACATTCTAAAAGTAAAATTGACTGTACCCCAGAAGTTATATAACCTTCTATATACGCTAATTCTACCTCCGACTTACATGCTTTGCAAAATTTATTTTTGCTTAATTTTGTATTATAACCATATTCATATAAACTTGATATTGTAGAATTAGTTTTTTGTACTCGATCTCTGATCGTATTACTTCGGATTTTATGCAAAAATTTTATATCTTGTTCCTCTTTGCTTTTGGGTAACACATCTTTTAGCTCTGGATCGCGAGCAGCTTTACATATTGCTAAGGCATCGTTATAATCATTTTTCTGCCTCGATGTTGCATAAATTTTTACATCTTTTGTTTTCATCAACTTAACTTGCAAATCAAGCTTGTTAATTTCTTGCGACCAATAATTACCTCCTCCACATGCTTCCATGACCACCAGTGAACTTTTATTGAGATTGTTTAAACATCCTATTAACTCATCTCTTTTAACTTTTTGATGACCGACTTTTTTGCCATTTTGATCAACTTGCACCAAGTGCATAATATTTTTTGCTAAATCTATTCCAATTATACTATTTTCTATGCTATTATTTATCATGGTATGGACCTATTAATTAAATTGTTATTTAATTTGGAGCAACTGAAAAACATTTTTCACCAGACTCCGTACAAGTAAAGCATATTTCGCTTCACTCGTCCATACCATCATTCCCGCGTAGGCAGGGCTCTAGCACAGCTGTCGAAAGCTAGAAGAGGAAGCGGGGTTTGTGTCATCATGGCAGTTTAAAAGTTATGGTGTCATTCCTAGCTACGGCGGGAATCTATAATATTCCAGAGTTTTTTGAGGCTATTTTAGATCCCGCACCGAAGCAGGGATGACACAAAACCCGCTTCCTCTTCTAGCTTTCGACAGTTGTGAGGAATCTATATAAGCGATAACTTTCTCTAGCTTATTTTTGTATAACAGCTGCGACTTCGTCTGCAAAATTTTTATCTTCTTGCTTGATACCTTCACCGAGTTCATATCTTATAAACTGAGTAATTTTAATCGACGTTCCTAATTCTTTTGCCGCATTATCAATAACTTGAGAAATTGTTAGTTTGTCGTCAAATAGAAAATTTTGTTCAAGCAAAACAACTTCTGCTAAAAACTTACGTATTCTACCTTCAACCATTTTTTCAACGATATTGTCAGCTTTACCAGAAGCTTTTGATTGTTCAAAGAATATATTCTTCTCACGTTCCACTAAGCTTTGATCCAGACTCGATACATCAAGGCTATAAGGATTATTTGCTGCTATATGGGTGGCGATTTTTTGTCCCAATTCTAGAAGCTTAGCTTTTTCTTTGCTAGTTGATTGTAAACCAACAAGGACAGATATCTTTCCCAGCCCCGCAATAACAGTATTATGTACATAAGATGCCACCACACCTTCTGAGACCTTTAAAACATCCACACGACGTAGATTTAAATTTTCACCAATTGTTGCAATATTGTCTAATATTTCTTCATCAACTGATTTACCTGTTGATGTTTTCGCTAATTTTAGTGATGGTAAATTACTCTGTTGCAATGCTAATGCCGCGATATTTTTAACCAATTGTTGAAATTTATCGTTTCTTGCCACAAAATCTGTTTCTGAATTTACTTCTATAACAACTCCAACATTATCTTCAACGTGTACTGCTGTTAGCCCTTCGGCAGCAATTCTATCTGATTTTTTTGCGGCAGCTGATAATCCTTTTTTTCTTAACCAATCAATAGCTGTTTCAAAATCTCCTTTTGTTTCAAGCAAAGCCTTCTTGCAGTCCATCATTCCTGCACCGGTTTTCTCTCTTAATTGTTTTACAAGTCCAGCATTTATCATGTTATTCTCCTTATTATAGGTTGTAAGTTGTTTAAATTGGATTTGGGGAAGCGATGCTGCCATCCCTGCTTAAGCAGAGTAGTTTAAAAGTAGCAGAAAGACAGTCTAAAAAACTCAAAGTGTCATTGCGAGAAAGAGCGTAGGTCGACAAAGCAATTGTAAGTTGTCATTTCTGCACTCCTTGTCATTCCCGCGTAGGCGGGAATCTAGATCCCTGCTACGCAGGGATGACATTGATATTGAACAGGTATGACACAAAATAGGATTGCTTCGTTGGTTTACGCTTCCTCGCAATGACATCAGCCGTTTCCCCTATGACTTTTAAACAGAAATGACATCTTTTCACCCCGTAAATATTCTTATGATTTAAGTATATTTTAGTTTGAGATATTAGTTATTTTGTTGTCGTAGCAGCTTCTGCAGTCCCCAAAACTGTCTCAAACTCTGACTCTACTACTTCTTGGTTAGCTGCTTCTTGGCTATTTAACTCAGAAGTTTTAGAAAATTTCTTGGTTGGTTTTAACTTAGTAATAGCTTTGATATTGGTATTTTTTTCTTCATGAGTAGCTATGCTTCCTAAATCAACACCAGACGCAGCTAAAGCTTCTTCTATACCAGCAAGCACAGCATCGGCAAACAAGCTGCAATAAAGTCTAATAGATCTTATTGCATCATCATTACCAGGAATAGGATGGTCTATATTATCTGGATTGGAATTAGTATCAACAATGGCAATTATCGGGATACCCAACTTCACTGCTTCTTGAATTGCTAAATGCTCCTTATTAGTGTCAATTACCACCAGCAAGTTTGGTTTTGTTCCAATATTTCTAATACCACCTAAGGATTTAAGTAATTTATCCTTTTTACGGGTCATTTCCAGTATTTCTTTTTTGGTATAAACGGAATATTCCTCTTCATTGCCCAAAATTTTCTCAAGATTATCTAACCTTTTTATTGAGCCAGAAATTGTTCCCCAGTTGGTTAACATACCACCAAGCCATCTGTGATTAACGTAATATTGCCCACATTTCTCTGTATACTCAGCTATTATATCACTAGCTTGGACTTTAGTGCTGACAAATAATATTTTACCATTTTTCTTAACAGTTTCATAGATTACATTGAGAGCCATTTGCATTAGGGCAGCAGTTTGTTGCAAGTCAATCACATGAATATCATCTCTGACACCATAAATGTAGGGTGCCATTTTAGGATTCCAGCGTGAGGTTTTATGACCAAAATGCACCCCAGCATCAAGTAATTCTCTGACATTAACAGTTTTTAGTTTAGACATTATTTTATCTCCTTGAAATGTTAGTTATGTACCTACACATAATGGTAGTAGTAGGCACTCCTCCGCAAGAGTTGATACCAAAGAAATTGGACTAACAACTGAGCTCTTACGTGTGAATTTTGCTTATATATTCAAAGCAAAGTTAATTATATATTCAATCAATATATTTGCAAGTGATATAGTTCTTTATCAGAAATTATAACGACAAAAACAAAACAGCAAGCTGTTTATCTTTTTGTTGAACAAATGGACAAATGCTAATCCAGGGCAGTTTAAAAGTCGCAACTAATAGTAAAAAAAACAGTTTTATTTAGGTGAGTAGTCGTCATTGCGAGGAGCCGCAAAGCTGCTATAGTTATGCCTATAGGATTAGGTGATAAAGAACATAACTATTGTAAGTTGTCATTCCCGCGTAGGCGGGAATCTAGATACCTGCTTTCGCAGGTATGACACAAAGTTTGTATCACCTAATTCAATAGGTTTCACTATACGCGGCAATCCAAAAATTGCAGCGGTAAAAATAAAACAGCAAGCTGTTTATTTGGATCGCCACGCCACTTCGTGGCTCGCGATGACAACCGCTTGTTTCTGCAATTTGGCATTTCTATCATTAGTTGCGACTTTTAAACTGCCCTGATGCTAATCGGATTAACTATAGATTAACTTATGAGGAGAATCTAACTAACATATGTTTCTTCTTACCCGCAGATATCTTAATAACTTGGTTGTCCTGCATAAAAGTCAAATCAACCATCATATTTTCATCTTGAATTAATTGATTATTGATTTTAGCCCCACCACCTCTAATGAGCCTACGCCCCTCAGATTTTGATTCAACAAGACCTAGCTCATGGAGTAATTCATACGCCGGAATACCTATAGTTAACCTGTTATGTTCAATACAGATAGTTGGTAAATTTATGTCGATTTCTCCTTGTTCAAAAACCTTTGTAGCTGTTTCTAATGCTGCTATAGCGGCTTGTTCACCATGACAAAGTTTCGTTAAATTAAATGCTAATTGCTTTTTGGCACCATTAATATCAGAGGCAGTAAGTAAGGTAAATTCTTGCATTTTATCTTCCTCTAACTCACTATATAATTTAGCAAATTTGACTACATCTTGATCTTCACAATTCCGCCAATATTGATAATAATCATATGAACTTAACATATCTTCATTTAGCCACACCGCTCCACCAATAGACTTACCCATCTTATTGCCAGAAGCAGTTGTTAATAATGGCGTAGTCATACCAAAAACTTCATTACCAGTTAGTTTCCTGGTAAAATCAACACCCATTATTATATTACCCCATTGGTCGCTACCACCTATTTGTAACGAACAACCATATACTTTGTTTAAATGATAAAAATCATAGGCTTGTAGCAACATATAGTTAAATTCTAAAAAACTCATATGCTGTTCTCGCTCTAAACGTAATTTTACCGAATCCATAGATAACATACGATTTACAGAAAAAAAACTACCAAAGCGGCCAAGAAAATCTAAGTAATTTAACGATCCTAGCCAATCTGAATTATCAACTAATATTGCATCATTTGCACCAGTACCGAATTTGATAAATTTTGATAATGATTTTTTTATGCCTTCAGCATTCTTGGCAATTTCTTCTTTTGTCAAAGATTTTCTTGCCTCATCTTTACCAGTAGGATCACCAATCTTACTAGTCGCTCCTCCCAGGAGTACTATTGGTTTATGCCCATATTGTTGCAATAGACGCAATATCATGATTTGCATCAGATTACCAACATGTAAAGACTGGGCTGTACAATCAAAACCAATATAAGCAGAGATTTTACTGTTACTCATTAGTGTTGTTAGTCTTTCTAAATCAGTACATTGATATAAAAAACCTTTATGCTCAAAATCTTTAATAAACATAATTCATTTACAAAATAATAAAATTAAACAAAAAACTATAGCTAACCGGACTCCTTGCGAAGAGGTCACAAGCACAGCTGTCGAAAGTTAGAAGAGGAAGAGGTTTTAGGCAGGATATTTTAAAAGTCGTATGTAATCAACGTCATTACGAGGAAGACCTTAGGTCGACGAAGCAATTGTAAGTTGTCATTCTTAGCAACGGCGGGAATCTAGATCCAGCACTGAAGCAGGGATGACAAAAAACAGGATTGCTTCGTCACCACCAAAGTGGCTCCTCGCAATGACGTTGCATTATATGCATAAGTCCTGTTTTTAAGTTGTTTATATTGGTATTATACCTGAACTTTAGGAGTTATACCACTTAAACCTTGGGTCAGAATTTTCAGGGCAGTTTAAAAGTCGCAACTAATGATATAAGAATCTGTTTTGAGAAATGCATAAACGTCATTGCGAGGAGCCGCTTCGCTACGACACGGCAATCCAAAAAATTGCAGCGGTAAAAATAAAACAGCAAGCTGTTTATTTGGATCGCCACGCCACTTCGTGGCTCGCGATGACGGTTATTCGTTTCTATAATCTAGTATTTTATATCATTAGTTGCGACTTTTAAACTGCCCTGCAAAATTTTACCCGGACACCAGCACACCTACGCGGGAATGACAACTTACAATTACTTCATTGGCTCTATGCCTCCTCACAATGACGCCAGTTATTTTTTCGCAACTTCTAAACCGCCATGACGCTCTCTACAACCGCTTCCTCTTCTAGCTTCTGACAGATGTGGTCGCAAGACCGACGAAGCAACCCAGAATAATGTAACACTTTTACATCGCTTATGTCAAGGCAGTAATATAAATTCAAAAGGCTCATTAGACTTCCTGCAAAAAGCCATCAAGCTTTTCTCCAAATAGTTGATCCATCCGGTTGATCTTCTAGAATAATGCCGTCTTTTAATAAATCTTGACGAATTTGATCAGCTAATAGCCAATCTTTTTGTAACTTTGCTTGTTGTCGTTTGGCAATTAGTTGGAGAATTAGTTGGTCATTCATTGTACAACGGAACCACTCGCTAGCTGGTTTGGTCATAAGACCTATAAAATTACTGCAAGAAAGTAAGTAAGATGCATATGTGTACTTATCTTCTTCTTTGCTACTGGCAAAAACCGATTTGGCGTAATCGTTGATTATTTTAATGGCAAGAGGTGTATTCAGATCATCGAATAGGCTAGATAAGAATTCTTCTGGAATATTTTGAACATCAAGCTTGTTAATGTCCAAATTTTCTATCGCTCTATACCAATAATTCATGGTTTTTTTAGCATCTTCTAAAGCCTTATCGTTGTAATCTAATGGTTTTCGGTAATGGCTGCTCATTAGTAATAATCTAACCACATCACCTGGAATTTTTTTATCTACCAAGTCTTTTACCGTAATAAAATTATTGAGTGACTTACTCATTTTTTCACCGTTACAGGTTAGAAATCCATTATGTACCCAATATTTAGCAAAGTGAGAATTCGGGAAAGCACATGTACTTTGTGCTATTTCATTAGTATGATGAGGAAAAATTAAATCTGCTCCACCACCATGAATATCAAAATTCTCTCCTAAATATTTATAGCTCATTGCTGAACATTCTATATGCCATCCTGGTCTACCTCTTCCCCAAGGACTATCGAAATTGGGGCTATCAAAATTTGCCAATATTTCTTCACCTTCATTGGCTGGTTTCCATAATACAAAATCATGAGGGTGCTTTTTTGATGGATTATTTTCAATACGTACTCCTTCTAGCATTTCCTCAAGATTACGATTTGATAATTTGGTATAATCTGGAGCAGTAGAAATATCAAAATAAACATGATTATCTGCAATGTAAGCGTGGTTTAGATCGAGTAATTTCTGAATAATCATAATCATATTATCAAGATGCATGGTAGCTTTTGGCTCGATATTGGGTGCCTGGCAACCTAGATATTGCATATTACAATGGAATTCTTCTGTAATTTTAACTGTTAATTCAGAAATAGTTATTTTGAGTTCTTTGGCTCTATTTATTATCTTATCATCGATGTCGGTAATATTACGGACATATTTTATGTGATTTTTTCCAAATATTTTACTTAGTGTACGATATAAAATATCGTATACTACCACGGACCTAGCGTTACCAATATGGGGGTGATCGTAGACAGTTGGACCACAAACATACATTTTTACTAAATTGCTATCTAGCGGTATAAAAACTTCTTTATTGTGAGTTAGTGTGTTATGTAATAATAATTTCATGTTTTTTATCGTTGTGTTGAACTTATAAGGAATCAAATATTTATTATTGTTTTATAGTTAATTTTTATGGATATCTACCTAAAATGTCAATTCAAAGAAATTATTTTGAAAAACTAAAAAAACTACCGATTACTTTGATTATTCTTATTAGCATAATTTGTAGCATTGGTTTTATTGTATTATATTCCGCTTCGGATTGTAATATTCACCCTTGGGCATATAAGCAGATGATGATTTTCTTCCTGTTTATACCAATTGTGATGATTATTACGATTATTGACATTAAATATATATTTAAGTTTTCATATATATTTTATATTGCTGTTATTATCTTATTAGTTAGTGTTGAGTTGTTTGGTTCTATTGCTATGGGAGCAAAGCGTTGGATAGATTTAGGAGTTATCCGCTTGCAGCCTTCTGAACCAACAAAATTAGCCATAGTGTTAATGTTAGCTAGGTATTTTCATCAACTAAAAACTGAGGGTTTTACCAGATTCCATAAGATTTTATTGCCTATAATAGGTGTGATATTACCAGTTCTACTGATAATAAAAGAACCGGATTTAGGTACTGGAGTGATTACTATCATTATTGCTAGTATTATGTTTTTTGCCGTTGGTTTTAGAGTAAGAAATTTTATGATAATTGGTATTATAGTTGTTACTTGTGTACCAGTTATTTGGCAAGTGATGCATGATTATCAAAAAAAAAGAGTCATGGTTTTTTTGGATCCTGAGAAAGACCCGCTTGGAGCTGGCTATAATATTATCCAATCAAAAATTGCTATTGGCTCTGGTGGATTATGGGGTAAGGGACTCACCAAGGGTAGTCAAAGCCATCTAAATTTTTTGCCAGAACATCAGACTGACTTTATCTTTGCTACTTTTGCTGAAGAATTTGGTTTTGTTGGCAGTTTGTGTCTATTAATTCTTTATTTGGCAATTATAGTAATTTCATTGATGATTGCTACCAATTGTCGAGCAATATTTAGTAAGCTGATGGTAATAGGCATAACATCAATCCTATTTAGCCATGTATTTATCAATATAGCTATGGTAATGGGATTATTACCAGTAGTGGGTGTACCCTTACCATTTATATCTTATGGTGGTACAATGATGGTATCAATGCTTATTGGTTTTGGATTAGTAATGAATGCTCAAATACACCAGCATAACAGTAGTTTTTAATTTATTTTTTTAGAAAGAATAAGAAAACACTAGACCCTAGACAAAAGATTTGTTATAAGAAGTCTAGTCTATATATAGCTAACCCAATTAGCATTTATCCATAGTAAACTTACGTCATTGCGAGAAGCCACTTTAGTGGCGACGAAGCAATCCAGGGAAGTGATTAGATTTGGATTGCTTCGTCGTAGCGATGCTACTTCCTCGCAATGACGGAGTAATGATCGGGTAGCTATAAAGGCAAATGTTCCTCGGTAGCTCAGTGGTAGAGCAAACGGCTGTTAACCGTTAGGTCGCTGGTTCGAATCCGGCCCGGGGAGCCATTTTAAATATAATTTAATTAAGTTGTAATGACCAAAGAAGAGCTAATTAATTTTGAAGGGGTTGTCCTGGAGCTTTTACCTAATGCAACTTTTAGAGTAAAGCTAGAAAATGGTCATTTTATTATCGCCCATACTTCTGGTAGGATGCGTAAGAATCGTATTAGGATACTTGTTGGGGATAAGATAACAGTGGAAATGACCCCTTACGACTTAACAAAAGGTCGTGTTATTCATCGTCATTAAAATTTTTCATATTTATGTCAAATGTATACTCAAATGATTTAGAACAACAGAGTATAGATATAATTTTAGCTTCACAATCGCCGGCAAGGCTTGAGTTGTTAAAAAGAATCAAAGTATTGCCTACACAAATTATTCCTGCTAATATTAATGAAACAGAATATCTACGAGAGTTACCAAATCAATTGGCAGCAAGATTGGCACAGGAAAAAGCAAAAGTTGTTGCCGAGAAAATAACTGGTGAAGCTATAATTATAGCCGCTGATACTGTTGTAGCTCGTGGTAGGAAAATATTACCCAAAGCTTTAACAAGTGAAGATGTTAGATATTGTCTTAATATTTTATCTGGGAGACGTCATAGGGTTTATACAGGTATTTGTATAATAAAAAAGACTTCCGAACAATTCCTAATACGACAAAAATTAGTGCAAACTATAGTCAAGTTTAAAAAACTAAGTCATCAAGAGATAGAATTCTACTGTAGCTTAGATGAGGGGATCAACAAAGCAGGTGGCTGTATGATTCACGGCTATGCTGAAGCTTTTATTCCTAGCATATACGGCTCTTACTCAAATATTATGGGACTACCACTATTGGAAACCATGCATATGCTTACTTCTTTGGGTTTTAAAAATAGTACTAGCTAATCCGATTAACTATATATAGTTATGCTCATAGGATTAGGTGATAAAGAACATAACGATTGTAAGTTGTCATTCCCGCGAAGGCGGGAATCTAGATACCTGCTTTCGCAAGGTTAGCACAAAGTTTGTATCACCTAATTCAATAGGTTTCACTATAGTATTCTCAAGATATAAGAACCTAGAACAACTATGGATAAATGCTAATCGGGTTAGCTATAAAAATTTTTAAATAATTTGCATATATTTATTAGTGCTGTTGATTTTTATGATATACTATTACTCATCTTAACTTGAATATTGCATGAAGGTAACAATTTATAAGGAAAACTATATGAGAGTAAAATGGCTAAAATACAACTTTTTGTATCTGGTATTGCTGGTATTATTGTTCCCAGGAGAAAGAGCGTTGTCTGAAATAAAATCTTCTGATACTAGTTTGACCTCAGAAGAAAGAACGTTATCTAAAATAAAACCTTTTATATTTGGTGTTTCTGGTACTAGCTTGACCCCAGAAGAAAGAACATTATTTTTAAAAAATCCAGTACATGGCTTTATTCTCTTTGGCAGAAATATTGAAAATCCAGAGCAGTTAAAACAGTTAGTAAAAGAGTTAAAAAGCTTATATAAGCATGATATATTGATTTTTGTAGACCAAGAAGGTGGACGAGTTGCAAGATTGAAGCCACCTATGGTAGCTCAAGAATACCCAGCTGCTGCTGAGTTTGGTAAAATATATGAAAAGGATGCGAAAGAAGCTAAAGAAAAAGTTTTTGAAAATTATTCAAATATAATGAAGGGATTGAACCAATATGGAATAAACTCACCATGTAGCCCCGATGCTGACTTGACTCACCCTTATACTAATGGGATTATTGGAAATCGTAGCTTTGGAAGCTCTGTTGACCAAGTAGTTGAATTATGTACAAAAGCGATAGAGGCAATAAACGCTCAGAATGGCATTGCCACTATGAAGCATATTCCAGGGCATGGCAGAGCTACTCTTGATAGCCATCGTCAGTTGCCACGTGTTACCGCTTCGCTCACTGAATTAAATGACACAGATTTTGCAGTGTTTAGACAATTAGCTAAAATTTTTGAAAATAATAAAGCGGTGTGGTCAATGGTAGCTCACATTGTATTTGAGGCTATGGATACTAAGTTACCAGTGAGTTTATCACCTACTGGAATAAAGTTCATTAGAGAGAAGATTGGTTTTAAGGGTACGTTAGTTTCGGATGATATTTGTATGGGTGCTCTGCATAATGAAATTGACCCTAAATACTTGGCAATTATCTCAATACTTCGAAAATATCCAACGACGAATACGCTGACTAAGATAAGTAATGAAGATTTACAAGAACTTATTAACTACGGAGTTGTTAAAGATATATCTGATAATACGGGACTAAAAGACTTTTTCGTACAGTCTTCAGAACTAAAGATGAAATTTATTAAAAGTTTAGTTAAAGTTGTTAAGCAAATTATTGCAATTGATAATAGTTATATGGTGTTGCATTGTAGTGGTGACATAGAAGAAATGGCAGCCATTTGTGATGTTGATATGCCTGCTGATATGGTTAGTTGTGTTGAGGAGGTGTCGAAAACTAGAGAAAAATGAAATTTAACTTTTAAGATCGTTAAATGATTTGAGTATACCAGCCCATAGTACTCTACATTTTTTATTCTATCGTAAAAATAGCAAAAAATTATGAGGATATTATGCTACACAAGAGTCATTGCGGAAGTGTGTGAGTACGACGAAGCAATTTGTAAGTTGTCATTCTTAGCAACGACGGGAATCTAGATAGTCGCTCCGTCAAAAAGGCTGTAGGTATGAGAGGTAATACATGTTTGCGGTTAAAAATCACATCAAAATCCATAAGATTTTCACCCTATTTTGTCAAAAACCTTATGGATTTACAAAGTTTTTATAACCTAATCACAGTACCAAGCTTGTTATCCCTGCGAAAGCAGGTATAGTGAAACCTATTGAATTAGGTGATACAAACTTTGTGTCATACCTGCGAAAGCAGGTATCTAGATTCCCGCCTTCGCGGGAATGACAACTTACAATCGTTATGTTCTTTATCACCTAATCCTATGAGCATAACTATACCAGCCTAATACTTGTTCATGGTAACGTTTTTTTGTTTATTAATTTTTATCCATTTTTTTATTTAGGTGCATAGAATTTAGTAGATCATTTAATACATTCTCACTATTTTCACTCCAAGTAGCTAATATTCCTCGGGCATCCTTGTTACTAGAATTACTCCATAATATATCCCATTGTTTTTTAAGAGCAATATTATTTAAAATGTCACCTGTATAATGAATATTAAAAGCCAACATAGCTGATATAGTATCATCATCTAATAAGCCTAGATTTGAGTTATCTGCTTTTATAATTGGATAACCAAATTTCTCAAGTAACTTCTGTACTTCTTCAATCTTGTTCCTATCTTGTTTTGTTTTATCATTATAAGATATTATAACTTTAGGATTATCTTTTCTTGAAACAAAAGAATAAAAACCAAAAGATGCTTTAGCAAACTTATCCCAAGGAAAATATATGCCAGGATCTATTTTTCTACTTGGTATCCAATCACTATGAGCTATTATTAGTTTGGGGTTTATTTCATATTTAGATATTAATGTTTTAACCAGCCCAATACTGGCATTTATTTGTTGATCAGTGAAAGGTTCCTTACCAGAAGCAACGTGTTCAATACCAATGGACCAACTATTCATATCATTATCAAGTATTGAAGTCACAATATGAGGATTAAGGGTACTATTTTCTTTTAAATTATTTGCGCTACCATATGATCCAAAAAATCTTGAATTTATAAGTGTTGGGTCGACTGGATTAAGATCGCTATCTGGTTCTAATTTTCCTCTACCAGCATGCCAAGCCCTATACTCATCTGGTACAAGTCTATAAATAGTACCATCAGTATTTATCACATAATGAGATGAAACATTTGATGTATTATTGGTAAATAGTGCGATAGTTTCATTAAGATCACATACTGTATAATGCATCACTATCCATTTAGCAGCACCATTATTCTTTCTCAAGTTATAATTATTACATTTTCCTGCCTCAGGTTTTTCTTGAGGGTCAGGTGGAATTTTAAAATTTGTACGTAAATAAGTATTATTAATATTGTTATCGCTCATACTGCTATTCCTCTGGTTGCACTAGTTAAGCTATTTGTTGCCTCCAAATAGTTCATATTATCTAGGTTCTGTGAAAGTTTCTAATTGATCTATATTTTGAGCTATTTTTTAGTGAGAATAAATAGGATTTTTGAAGGAATAGTGTACCTATTTCAAGAAAATCATGTTTATTCGTAGCAAAAAAGAGCCAAGATTAGGTCACTTTAGAAACCTTCACAGAGCCTAGGCTCTTATATCATAATTTAAAGATATAAGAACCTAGTATACAATACTTTATGGTTTGGCTAAGGATATCAAGAAAAAATAATGGAGAAAGTTGGAATAATAAATCTGGGGGGTGTAATAATATCACGCCTGAAAATCTAGCAAATGAACAGCCTAGATCTCATCAGTCCTAACCGAAACCATAACGGACATTCCTGGGAGCAAATTATTAGTAACATTCTTAGGAGTCTCAAAATCTATTAGCACAGAAACCCGTTGAACAATCTTAGTAAAATTACCGGTTGCATTATCAGTGGGAATTAGACTAAATTTTGAGCCGGTAGCTGGTGATATATTACGTATTCTACCATATATAGTTATGCTCATAGGATTAGGTGATACAAACTTTGTGTCATACCTGCGAAAGCAGGTATCTAGATTCCCGCATAGGTGGGAATCTATAATACCTTAAGCATTCTCAATACTGCTTTAGCTCCCCGCTTTCACAGGGATGACAAATATTGAGGCAGTTTGCTATGGATAAATACTAATCGGGTTAGCTATAGGCTACCAACGCACTTCTGGGGGCAGAGACATTAATATTGCTTCAACATTACCGTCTGTCATTAAGCCAAATAATGTACCACGATCATATAATAAGTTAAACTCAACATATCTGCCTCGACGTACTAATTGATAATCTTTTTGTTCTTTGCTCCAAGGTAGAAACATTTTTGTTCTAACAATTTCAGGATATATTGTTAAAAACGCTTGTCCTACGTCTTTAGTAAAAGAAAAATCATTATTAGAATTTCCGGTATTTAAGTAATCATAAAATATACCCCCTACTCCCCTTGGTTCATTCCGATGTTTTAAGTAAAAATATTCATCGCATTGTTTTGTAAATTTAGGATAATAATTTGGATCATGTTTATTACAAGCTTGTTTAAAAGCAGTATGAAATTTTGCCGTCTCATTTTTATCAGGATAAAATGGCGTTAGGTCGCTACCACCGCCAAACCAATGATTAGCAGTTGCAATATAGCGAGTGTTGAAATGTACTGCTGGTACTAATGGAGAAGTAAGGTGAGCCACGATAGAAATACCAGTAGCAAAAAATTGCCTACTATTTTCCGTACCTGGTATATTTTTACTAAATTCTGGAGATAATTCTCCAAAAACTGTAGAAATATTCACCCCTACTTTCTCAAATAAGTTACCACGCATTACAGACATTACTCCACCACCACCGCTTTTTCTATCCCAGGGTGTTCGTATGAATTTTGCAGGTGCTAAACCTTTCATTTCACTATATTCAAGCTCTATTTTCTCTAATTCGCTACATACTTGATCACGTAAATTACTGAACCATGTTATCGCCCTTTCCTTATTAGTTGTCATAATTCTTTAAGTTTTTATAGTATACTCCAAAATTTTCTTCCACTAAGGGTTTTTTAAAAAATAATTTTAATAGTCTCTCTTGTAGCTATTATTTTTAATTAATCGTCTTATTTCATTTCTCATAAAATAAATGATAACTAAAAATACGATAGAAGTACTCATAATATAGAAGGCAGGGGCGTAAAACAAGCCTGTTTCTCCAACAAGCCAACGTGAAATAAGGGGAGAAGTCCCCCCAAACAAAGCAATACCCAAATTATAACTAAAAGATACCCCTGAAAATTTCTGTTCAGGAGAAAATAACACTATAATGGTACTATAGGCTGTTCCAGCTATTGCTCCGCCAAGAATACCCAAGCTAGTTAGAGCAGAAATTTGTTGCCACATGGACGGTAATGACATAGATAATATAGTAGGTAAAACTAGTATTAAGACCGCTATACTTACTAAAACTAGTACTTTAAATTTCCCTATAATGTCAGTTAATCCACCAAATAATGGCATAGATATCATCATTATAAAATTGACATATAATAGATAAATAAGGGCAGTTGTATTATCAAGATGCATGACGTCCTGGTAATATACATTGGAGGTTTTTATTAAATATACTATACTACTAGCAAATGCACCAGCACAAAATGTTAAAAACATTGCTTTCCAAGCTGTTTTGACTACGTTGATAAACGGGGCTTTTAAAGTTTTTTTCTGTTCAGCTAACATTTTAAAAATAGGAGTCTCTGATACACGAAGACGTAAATAAAAGCCAACCAATCCCAGGACTCCACCTAATAAAAATGCGAAACGCCAAGCAAAATCAAGATGATGAAAATATTGCTCAATAATAATTCCTACAAGAGTAGCAATCAACGTACCAGCAATATTTGAAGCATGCACTAAGCCTGCAGTAAGACCAGATCGTAAATTTTGATGATGCTCTAAAATAAAAATAGCCGCTCCAGCACCTTCGCCACTAATACACAAACCTTGTAAGAGACGCATTATGATCAATATTACTGGTGCACAAATTCCTATGCTGTAATAAGAAGGGATTAACCCCATAGTGAATGTTGGTATAGTCATACCAAGCATAGAAATAATCAAGGAGATACGCCTGCCATATTTATCTGCAACATAACCAAAAAATATACCCCCTATTGGTCTAGTAACAAATCCTACTGCGAATACACAGAGACTTAACATTATTTGTATAAATTCTGAATTTCCAGGAAAAAACGTACGCCCAATCATTAGTGAAAATACTGAGTATACTGTGAAATCATAATATTCTAGTATATTTCCTGAGATGGCTGATAAAAAAACGGACTTAGGTTTACTCATCTATATCTTATCAAATAAATTTAATTAAACCGGATTATAGACAACTTAACCAACTTATAAAGCGTAAAATGATTTTATTTTCTTGTGATAAATATTCTTTAAAAAAATCAACACAACCAATTATATCATACACTTAATTTATCAGATTATTCTAACTTTGTCAACTTTTAGTTATATAGTAACATAATTATTACTATATAATTAATTTTCAGCTAATAATTAGCAATTTATTCACCTATTACTTGACCTTTTGAGACAAAGGGTTTACTGTAAATTAAATAAGATGTAGTGTTTTTATAATCTATATATAGTGAAACCTATTGAATTAGGTGATACAAACTTTGTGTTAACCTTGCGAAAGCAGGTATCTAGATTCCCGCATAAGCGGGAATGATGGTATGGACGAGTGAAGCGAAATATGCTTTACTTGTACGGAGTCTGGTGAAAAATGTTTTTCAGTTGCTCCAAATTAAATAACAATTTAATTAATAGGTCCATACCATGATAAATAATAGCATAGAAAATAGTATAATTGGAATAGATTTAGCAAAAAATATTATGCACTTGGTGCAAGTTGATCAAAATGGCAAAAAAGTCGGTCATCAAAAAGTTAAAAGAGATGAGTTAATAGGATGTTTAAACAATCTCAATAAAAGTTCACTGGTGGTCATGGAAGCATGTGGAGGAGGTAATTATTGGTCGCAAGAAATTAACAAGCTTGATTTGCAAGTTAAGTTGATGAAAACAAAAGATGTAAAAATTTATGCAACATCGAGGCAGAAAAATGATTATAACGATGCCTTAGCAATATGTAAAGCTGCTCGCGATCCAGAGCTAAAAGATGTGTTACCCAAAAGCAAAGAGGAACAAGATATAAAATTTTTGCATAAAATCCGAAGTAATACGATCAGAGATCGAGTACAAAAAACTAATTCTACAATATCAAGTTTATATGAATATGGTTATAATACAAAATTAAGCAAAAATAAATTTTGCAAAGCATGTAAGTCGGAGGTAGAATTAGCGTATATAGAAGGTTATATAACTTCTGGGGTACAGTCAATTTTACTTTTAGAATGTGAAGAAATTGAGAATTTGTGTAACAAAGAAAAAACTTTAGAAAAGCTGATAATCAGTAATAATAAACAGAATGAGAAAGCTATTAGGTTGCAGACAATTTTTGGGATTGGAGCAATCAATGCTAGTTGTTTGAGCGTAGCACCAATGGAAAATTACGCAACCCCGAGGGATTTTTCTGCGTCGCTTGGTTTGGTGCCAAAACAATACACCTCAGGAGATAAGATAGTTTTAGGAGGAATTAGCAAACAAGGTGATAGATATGCTAGAACTATGTTGATTCAAGCTGCAAGAACAATAGCAATAAGAGCCAAAAGCGATAAAGAATCAAAAGATAAGCTAGTTCAGTGGGCAGTGAAGAAATTTGCTGAAAACAAATCATATAATATTATATGTGTTGGTTTAGCGAATAAATTAGCTAGAATAGCTTATGCAGTAGTTACCAATGGCAGCGAGTATGTCGCAAATTAGCGCTGTTGGCAAGAAGGATAATTTATGTCAATTAAGCAAAAGAATGGCAATTGGTAAATATTGCGAGTAAGTTAGTAACAATAAAGAGAACGAAAGTAAAAGAGTTAATGAAATAAGTATTCTGAACAAAATCCGCAATTATGTCGAGGCTCTAGAAGCCGTGGGAATGAGAGGTTACTCAAGGATATTTAGAAGAATGCAGAAACCATTATGGCACTCGATGCCGAATATATGACCGCTTCCTTTGTGGCTCTATTTTTTATTTTCTTTATTGACAAATTCACTCGTCCATATATGACAACTTACAATAGTTATGTTCTTTATCACCTAATCCTATAGGCATAACTATAACATAAATATGGAGTTATCTTATGGCTAGAAAAAGTTCTGTAAACAACAATGTAGGAAGTCATCTGCCTTCCTCTGCAGCTTCTACAAATGCAATACTTGCTCTCTCAGGTGGTGGGGTCAAAGGAGGTATGCAGTTGGAAATGCTTGCAGAGATTGAAGACAAAACGGATATGCCTATATCTAAAATATTCCCGACTCTTACCGGTACTAGCGTTGGTGGATTAATTGCCGTTTTATTAGCAATTCCTAAAGAACCCGGTTCAACAGAACCGCGTTTTTCAGCGAAAGAAGCTTTAGAATTATTTGAAAATAGTGCGGCTGATATTTTTCCACAACACTGGTATCATCAGGGAAAAGTTGGGCAAGTGTTTAGTCATAAATATAGCCAGAAACCTCTTAAAGCGCTTTTGGACAAGCATCTGGGTGATATGAAATTTGAGGATTTGCTAGGTCGTGTTCTTGTAACAACTTTTGAGTTAAATAAAGAGAATTCTATTAAGATGTTTGATAGTCATAACCATTCTGACGTTAAGGCAAAAGATGTAGTCCTCGCTACTACTGCAGCTCCGAGCTATTTTAAAAGCGTGAAAATTAAGGATGAGGAAGGTGAACATATTCTTATTGATGGAGGCGTAGGTTATAATCGTCCAGCGGCAGAAGCTCTAAAATATCTTAAAGATGGGTTAAGTCGTGATCAACAAGGAGAAATGTTAGATAACATGAAGCTTGTTGCCCTTAATTTTGAATCGCCTCGTGAAAAAAAAGATGCACTGCCACCTCACCTTGATGGTATATTACCTCAGTTAGGTAATGGGCTAGTGAGTGACATAATGAAAGCTGCTCAAGATGCTGCTACGAAAGAAGTTGAACGAGATTTACCAGGGGAAGGACAATTTGTCAACTTATTACTTCCTGTGCCAAAAGGATCTACGAAATTGGATAATTCTAAACCAGAGAATATGGCTAAATTAAAAAAGTCTGCTGAGCAATATTTAGAAAATAATAAAGAGTTGATTGAACAGTTATGTTCAACATTGGTTAAGAATGTTAATGCTAGAGAGGAAAGCTCAAAACTTCATGAATCACAAATCAACGTTGATGACTCTACTATTTCCAGTGCGTTAGTGGTCGGTGATGCTATTGCTAAAAAGAATGAAGAGGATTCTAGTGCTGTTGCTAAAGGTAACCACGTAATATCAGAAAAATTTGAGGCAAAACTAGCGACAAACTTAAGTGAGCAGCAAGTTGGGGTTCTAAAAGACGGCTTGATGAAATTAATTCCCAAGGAATATGCTGTTCTACAAAAATTCTTAGAAGGATTAAATGATGCACAGCTTGTAGCTTTGTCCGATCACCTTCCTGCAATTGCTGATGGCAATTTTAAAAATGTCAACATAGCTGAATTTAGCCATTTTCAGAATAAATTTCTTAAATTTTTTAGTTCAATGTTTGAACCTGAAGATAATATTATTAACGATGCTATTCTTAGCTGTGCTCAAGAATACCATGAAGAAGTAGGTTGTGATGGAAGGGGGTCAGAGTCGGCACATTATGTTGATATGGTGTATTAGACTTCTTGTATAAGTCACTCACTCTAGTTGGTGATTTTTTGTGTCGTCAAAGCTTGCCTTTTGCTCCTCACGTACGTTTATGTACGCTGTGGGGTTCAGCTTTATTTCTTCTAAAAATCCCTCAACTATCTTTGACTTGTGCCTAGGGCGTGTCATCAATTCAACAAAATGACAGAAGCAGCAAGATGAATCGCCCCCAAAAAGTTTTGAGCCGTTTTATCATAGCGTGTGGCAATCGCCCTATATTGTTTAAGCTTAGCAAAAAAATTTTCAATTAAGTGCCGTGCCTTATAAAGCTCTGTATCCAATTCTATTGGAATTTTGCGATTCTTCCTTGATGGAATTACAGCCACACAACCTTTTTCTTTTAGCCTGTTCCTTACCCGCTCATATGCATCATAAGCCTTATAGTGAAACCTATTGAATTAGGTGATACAAACTTTGTGTCATACCTGCGAAAGCAGGTATCTAGTCTCCCCGTCAAAAGTGCAAAAAATTAAAAAATTAGCAGCTTAGCAAAAAATTTTTTGTATAAAATTTTAGAGTTTAATTCTTTTGATGTAAATTTTTAATATAAAAAGATGATTTCTAGAAATTTTTTGCACGATGATTTGTTAACGATTTTGTAATCGTTTGATTAATTTTCTTTTATTGAGTCATTTTTATGTAGAAAAATTTGTTTTGAGAAGGTGATTACCAATACACCGTAAGTTCAATCCTACAGCGGAAATTAACGGATTTATTATATCTCCTATTACTCCTTTTAAGTAATTTCTGCCAACTCTACCATAATGCTTAAGGTGTCCTATTATCGGCTCTATAGCACTTCTTCTCTTGATCATTGCCTTATCATCTGAGGATAGCTTCTTCTTGCAATATGGGCTATACACCTTGTCTTTTTCTTTAAAATTATTCCCCTTATAGCCTAAATCAACAAATGTCCTGGCTATTCCCACTCCTGTTAATTTCTTTACAACCTCTACAGTCTGCGATAATGTATGACCATCATATGGATTGCCATGAAATGATTTGGCCGCTAATACAAAATTACCTCGACCACTTACTGCTATCGAAACCTTGTTACCAAACTCATAGGGTTTGTTTAATTTCCCTTTACCTATGCACTCTACCTCCGGTGCGTGAAAACTATATAATACTTTATTATCCTCCTTATATCGCTCTTTCTCTGCTTTACTCAGTATAGATTGTGCCTGAATCTTTTTAATCTTATTTAGTATTTCTTGCTGCTTTAATGACAAACTTAACTTTGTTTTTGCTATTTCTCGCTGAGATATTCTTATTAAACGACCCAGCAATATCTTTAAATGTTGCATTACCTTCTTACGTTTTTTGGCTTTACTATTATCCTTATATTTCCATAATTTTACTATGTCTTTTTTATATTGCTTGGCATATGTCTCATGTAACTTAATGCCTAAAGTATGACATAACTTTACTAGCTCTATTCTTGCCTTATCCATCAAATACACATCATGAGGATACTTAATATTCTTAATTTGTACTGTAGTATCAACGATTATCGATGCTAAGTCTTTTTTTTTAAGCACTCCGACTTTGCAACCAATTCTTGTTAATTCTTTTAATATCTCATTATATCCTTCTTCCCCTAATATAGCACGAAACCTTCGTATACTAGCTTCTGATATCTCAGCATCTTTCTGCAAATATTCCCAACCACAAAAATATTGCCAATATACGTTCTCTCTCAGCTCTTCTTCAGCTGCAGCATCTGACAGGTTATACATCGCTTGCAGCATAGTTACTCCAAGTAATAACCTGTGACATCTGCGATTCCTACCAAATTTCTTGATATTATAGCACTTAACATATGGATTCAAATAAGTTATAATGATAAATAATAAAAAAATTATATAATAGAAATATGGCATCCCCCTACAGTTACGATTTACGTTCTAGAGTTATAGAACATTATGAGAAATATAAGAAAGTAGCACTTACATGCGAAACCTTTAAAATTAGTCGGTCAATAATCTATGATTGGATTAGATTAAAGAAACAAACTGGAGATATAAAGTCAAAGGAGGGATACCAGAAAGGATATGGTCATAAAATCCCTGATTTATCGGAGTTGCGTCATTTAGTAGAAAAGGGTAACTCGTTAACGCTTACAGAAATAGCAAAAGAATTAGATAATGTTGCAAGTATAATGACTATCAGCCGAGCTTTAAAGAAACTCAACATTACTCGAAAAAAAAGACATATGCGTATAAAGAAAGAGATGAAGGAAAGCGACAAGATTTTCTCAGTGAATTAGAAAAAGTGCCGATAGAGAGACGTGTTTATCTTGATGAAGCGGGCATAAATGATAATGAATCATATGAATATGGATGGTCAATGAAAGGAAGTCGTTGTAATGGGAGTAAATCGGGAAAACGTAGTGAAAGAACAAGTTTTATTGGTGCGTTAAATCAGAATAGTTTAATCGCATCACTAGTCTTTACTGGGAGCTGTGATAGTAAGGTATTTGAAGCTTATATAGAAAATTGCCTTGTGCCGGAGCTAAAGCCTGGACAGGTTGTCATTGCTGATAATGCAAGCTTTCATAAATCCAAAAGGGCTAAAGAATTAATTGAAAAAGCTGGCTGCAAACTAAAATTTTTACCACCTTATTCCCCTGATTTAAATCCTATTGAACATCATTGGTTTCCGATAAAAAATAACATTAGAAAATTATTAGATAAAGGTATTTCTGTATTTGAGGCAAGTTGTAGAACGTTTAAAATAATGTATGAACCTATATGTTAAGTGCTATAACATTTGTCAATAACCATTCCTCTAAAACAGTCCAATTTATTAACGATCTTAATTTATATAACTTGTTATTAGGGTTTAATTCTTCGGTCAATTTATAACCAAAAAGCTGTCCTTGTTTTTGGGATTTTATTATATCTTCTATCGGCATAATTCATACAATCCATAAGGTTTCTGCCAATATTATAGCATTTTCTTATGGATTATCTAGATATTTTTACCCGCTAACCATATTATATATTATCCTTCTAGACTTTTGACGGGGAGACTATTTAAACAAAAAGGATGTCATTCCTGCGTAGGCAGGAACCTATAATATCTCAGGGCTTTTTGTCCACTATTTTAGATACTTGCTTTCGCAGGGATGACAAGCTTGGTACTGTGATTAGGTTATATAGTTATGCTCATAGGATTAGGTGATAAAGAACATAACGATTGTAAGTTGTCATTCCCGCGAAGGCGGGAATCTAGATACCTGCTTTCGCAAGGTTAACACAAAGTTTGTATCACCTAATTCAATAGGTTTCACTATAAAAGCTTTGTAAATCCATAAGGTTTTTGACAAAATAGGGTGAAAATCTTATGGATTTTGATGTGATTTTTAACCGCAAACATGTATTACCTCTCATACCTACAGCCTTTTTGACGGAGCGACTAAATAGGATTTTTGAAGGAATAGTGTACCTATTTCAAGAAAATCATATTTATTCGTAGCAAAAAAGAGCCAAAATTAGGTCACTTTAGAAACCTTCACAGCCTAGGAGACGTATACTTGCAGCAAAACTGCATAACTCTATCTAATTTTTTTGTTAGTATAAAATTTATTTTATACATTTGGGTTCCTACTATGCAAATACCATCAATTACTGTTGAGCAAGTAGCTCAGCAATTTAAAGCCTGGCGTCAAACTAAAACTAACAAGTTTGATCCCATACCAAACCATCTAAAGGAATTAGTTCGCCAGCTACTCCATCACTATTCTTGCAAAGATATAGCCAAACATCTCAATATTAATAAAACAATAATTAGTTCAATTCAACAAGCCCATCAACCTTCCCTCAAAACTTCTCCTACCTCAACTTCAAATAAAGAACTGCAACACGATATTAATTTTCTCCCATTTCAACTAGTAAATTCTATAGATACTGATCCTGTGGCTACTCCCAAACAAAATTACTACACTTGCCACATTATTAAGCCAAATGGTACCAAGCTTATTATTCAAACACTAGAGCTAAAAACCATAATTCAAACATTTCTATGCTGCAACTAACCCCTCAGTCAGTTATTTTTGTTGCCACTATTGCCATCGACTTTCGTAAGGGTATCGATGGTTTAATAGCTGTTTGCAGACAAAAACTTTCTTCCAACCCTCTTAATGGTTCCTTGTTTTTATTCTATAATAAAAACAGAACTGCCATTAAAATTTTGTCCTTTGACGGTCAAGGCTTTTGGTTATGCTCTAAACGCCTATCCAAAGGTAAATTTACGGCAAAACTTTCCCCATCTGATAATTCATCTTATCAAATTTGCTATAGAACATTACATATTCTTATTCATAATGGTGATCCTAGTTCTGCCAAACTCTCTAATGATTGGCTTCCTGTCATTTAAGCTGCTGTCTTGATTAATTCCGTATTATTTATATATCTTGCATAGGCAAAAGGCGTATAATTCGTAGGATGCTTCTTTGCTTTGTTGCTCTGCTCTTGCAGCCAATTTAAATATTTAAATGCATTGATTTCATTCTCACTACAAGTCTTTACTATACTATACAGACCACTATGTATCTCAGCACTATTGATTGTTTTAAAGAATAATGAATTCTTCCTTTGTAAAATAATGGTACGTAGTGACCTCTCAGCCCAATTATTATCAAGACTGCTAACTGGAATTTTCAAAAATTGCGTCAAACCTTCTTTATTATTTAACCAATATTTCATAGCTTGCCCAAACCTACTATTAGGCTCAACTTTCTTGTCGTTAAATAATTCATCTATTTTGTTATATATATTTTCTATATATTTACTGCTATGTTCCTGATGGTACTTCAGCTTCTCCTCAAGGCTCATCTCTTTACATTGATGTTCATTATGGTAAATCCCAGCAGTCTGTTTGAGAAAATATCCGCATTCTTCAGGGTAATATGGTTCATTCTCTGTAAATTTTCTCTGCCCATGTGACAAACAATTGATCATCACTATTATTGCCAGTAATTCTTTATCTGCTTCTGATAATACCGGGTTATTATTGTTACTTGCATCAGTCATTAAATGAATAGAATCAGTTCTATTCTTACGATTCTTTAGTATGTTACCAATATTCTCCCCGCCATGCTTATTACCGGTAAAATATAAAACTATCACCTCATTATTGGCAGTCTTAGCACATATAGTAGTGGTATAACAGCTGCGTCCTTTCTTATTTTGAACTCGTAATTTTTTATTGGCTACAGTAATTTCTAAAATCCTGGCTCTAGTATCATCAAGGTTCAGTGAACTACATTCGGCAGCCATTTCTAATAATACCCTGTAAATTTCAGCTCCACCATCTTCTTGCCAAACATCTAAATATTGTTGCCACAGAGTGCTATATGATACAGGAACCCCGCTTAAACTTTGCAACCTAGATAAACGATAGAAGGGAGTACCGTAGGTCTTTTGTAACACTATTGCACTTTTGCTACTATTTGTCCATTTGTTGATATTCTTATTGTTCATAACTGTATAATCGCAAGCATTACAGCGTAACGTTTTCTTTACATATCTGTTGACTGTAATTGGAGCATTACCTGTAAATTGTAGCAATTTTCTAGCTTCACTATTATAGAGTTTACCATTATCACAGTGAGGACAGCTATCACCACTACAAAAATTCTCAGGAGATAAATAGCTGGTATTCGCATCCTGATAATCATCAAATCCATATTTACCTTGCCAATTACTGCGATCTCTCTTCTTGGACTCATCGTACTCTTCTTCATTACCACCATTCTTATTATCAGATTCACTCGGTGGTTCTTTTAATGAATCTGAACTATCTTTTTTATGTTATCTGCCTTAAAACCAATCATCATCTCCTTAAGCTTATTTATACTGATGTTTGATGATGCTAGCTTGTCTATTAGTTCGTTACAAAATTTCACAAGTTCTATCACCGCTTGCTGATCATCTCCTGTTAATGAATTTGCCTTAATATGCTGGATTAGTTCTTCTCGTTCCTCAGCACTTAAGGTCGCTACTTTTGGCTTTTTCATTTTGATTCATTCATTACGTTTAATAATTGAAATGTTATAGTATAACTGATAGTTTTTCAACTAGTTTTTTTATTAATCGGTGATACTTGCATAGTAGGAACCCAAATTTATAAAATAAATTCATACTACCAAAAAAATTTAATAGAGTTATGCAGTTTTGCTGCAAGTATACCTACTAAGTGAACAGCAGAGAAAGATAAAAAATATTATAGAGAATAAATTCCCTGATTGGCATTTAACTCACCTCTATCTTGAGCAGTTGGAGAAAAGCTTAGATTATCATTCCGATAGTCCAGGGTTTATGGAGGAGATTTTATTGGGAATAATATTAGAGAAAGCAAGCTCTCTAGAAGAATATAGTAATTTCCTAAAATTAATAAACAAGCATAATATTAGCCAACAAGAGATAATAAGTGATTTGGGCTATGCCAGCCTAGCCAATATAATAGATGTTATAGAGACTAAAATATTATCTGAATCGCTAAAGAATCTTGAAGGTCTGGTAGCAGACGATAGTTTGGCAAGGATTAGCCAGTTTTGTTATCAACTAAAGTCAAAAGGCTGGTCAGTAAGTAACTTAGTTGAGATTTTACAATATATTAAGGCAAATAATATATTGTTTTTTGTAAGTGGCTTTAAAACTATTTATGAATATCAAATAACCGATGAACAAAGGAACAAAGAAGGTGAGACGGTAGTTGATATTGTTAGTAAATGTTCTGGCAAGGAATTGGAGCCAGCCATTTATACTATTGCTAGTAATCAATTTGAGCATAAGTTGGAAAATAAGGGGACTGAATTACTAGCAAAGTTTGTTGAGCTTAACCCTGATTTAAAAGAGAAATCTGAGGAATATGTAGCTATTTTGCAAAGAATCCAAAATTTATATTCAGCTAGTGATAATGATAGTGGGTTAGCTATAAAAGACTGGAATGCAGAACAAGTAAAAGAGTGGGCAATAAAATTTAAGGCTAGTTGTTCACCAGGAAGTATTATTGATAAAGATAATATAGTGAAACTTATAGCAGTACTACAAAGAGCTAATAATCTACATACGCTACAAAATGGTAAAGAAGGGCATTTACTTCGCGATACGCAAATAGTATCCCTGTTATTATTACTTGATTATGAGCCAATTAACAAAGGTAAATTGCTACAAATTGCAACTGGTGAGGGCAAATCAACAATATCTGCCATGCTGGCTGCCATACTAGCCTTAAATGGAGAGAAAGTAGATTTGATCACTAGTTCTAGCGTGCTTTCTACTATTGGCTATGAAGGAGCCAGTGGTTTTTTTGAGTTATTGGGACTGAGCGTTGGTATTAATATCGGGAAATCCAGTATAGATGGACAAAAAGCTTGTTATTCCTGCGATATAGTATACGGAGATGCTTTAAGTTTTCAAACCGACTTTCTCAGTAATACTAGCTGCCAAGGTGCAAGACGTGGTGATAGAGATTTTGCCGTCACTATAGTAGATGAAGTAGATAGTATGCTAGTAGATAGCAGCAATCATGTTGCCAAGCAAACATCGCCTGTTCCGTTGATGGAATATTTACTACCTATTCTGACTATAGCATGGGATAATTTTCAGAAAGTTATTCTGCCTATGAACTTTGAAGAAAGTTTTGCTATTGAAAAGACTCGGGAGATGATAGAGAGCATTATCGATGCATCCCCAATACCAAAACATCTGGTGCAATATGCTAAATTCCAGGCAGGCAATTGGGCAGCAAGTTTAGTAGGAGCAGCAATTAGGCTGCAATTAGATAGAGATTATGTAATTAACATTAATGTGGATGGTAAGAAAGTAATCAACCCTGTAGATAGTAGTACTGGGGTGACGCAAGAAAACATGGTATGGCAAAATGGCTTGCACCAATTCCTACAAATAAAGCATAATTGTCGTATTTCTTCAGAAGGATTAACTACCTTTTTTATTAGCAATATCTGTTATTTCCTAAAATATGGCAAGGTTCTCGGTATGACCGGTACTCTTGGTTCTGATAGCTCACAAAAATTCTTAAAAACTGTATATGGTGTGGCTCTTACCTTTGTCCCAACTTATAAAGACAAACAGGTTGTAGAGCTACCAGCTAGACTTGAACCAACCTCAGATGATTTACGAGAGGCGGTATGTGATAGTAGCTACCAAGAAGCAATATTGCACAATAGAGCTGTGCTAATAATATGTAAGGACATTAAGGATTCAGAAGATATTTGTACAGCTTTAAAAAATAAATGTGGCAGTAGGGGAAAAATTATCAATTATTCAAGAAGTGAAAAGACCTTATATAACTCCGATATAGAGCAATTAGCTCAGCCTAATACTATTATAGTGGCAACTAATTTAGCTGGTAGGGGAACTGACATTAAGACTAGTTTAGAGGTGGAGGCAAATGGTGGGCTACATGTTATATCTACTTTCATTGCCAAGAATGCCAGAGATGAAGCCCAAGTAAAGGGTAGGACTGCAAGGCAAGGTAATAGTGGTAGTTATCAGATTATTGCGTTAGATAGCAATTATTATGAGTATCAATCTCTTGGTATAAGTAGCCAGGAAGTAGTTGCTGCTAAGCAACAAGAGCGTGACGCACAAGAGAGTTATAATGTTACACATAGTATAGAGCATACTATACCAGGTTTTCTGGCTCAAGATGACTTATACCAAAAATTCACTGCTGTTTACTCAGAATTTGCTAAAGCAATTGGTGATAAAAGAAGAGTTGATGGCAAAATTAAGCAGTTCATCGAGGATTTTGGCTTATGGCTAAAAACCCATAAAGAAAGTGATAATATAGATACGTTTATTGCCGCTGCTAAAGCCAAGTATCAAGCTGGTAGTTATAGTAATCCTAGTTATGCAGTTCTGCAGCATTATGGTCTTAGTGATTCTGGATCTATTCTTAGAACGCTTAGCAAAGCCACGGATATTGATGATATCTATAATTTTGCTGCTCATTATTATACAGCAGAATGCTTTATTAATAGAGGTCCCGAAAACGATGATAACTATAAAAATAATGCAATATCGTCGTTACTAGAAACTGGCAATAGATTGTCTGAAATTTTATCATATTTAACAGCCATGGCTACAACAGTAGCTAGTTCCACTAGTGCTGACAATCAATTATTAAAGCAAGTTACCACTAAGATTGGTTTTTTTAAGAGTTTATATGATCATATAAACTCGGCAATTAAGGTAATTAATGAATCTGGTGAACTAGAAGTAAGAGTTAAATCGAATATTAGCAAAGAAAAACTAGCTCCTGACTTAAGCAAAGATGATATATTGGAGATCGATTTTCTGGGCATTAATGCAATATTTGAGCTAGAGACTTATAAACCACGGCAAGAATGGCAAAATGCCGTATTAGTAGCAGTTTGTGCTATTGCCCAAATGGCGGTAGGGGCACTTATTGCTGTTGGAACGATGGGTGGCGGTATGACGCTTGCTACTGGTATTTTTATTGAAGGATTGATGGATGCCTATAAGGTAGCTGCTAGCATTTCTACAGGCAAAGCAATTAATTTGGAGGATTACTTCCTCGGTAAGGCAATTAGCTATGCGGTAATTGGTGTACAAGTTGGCTGTGCTAAACTAGCTGAAGCTAATGCTGCTAGAAAAGCAGCAACAGAAGGAACAAAGCAAGCAGTAACTAAGGCGGCCACGGAAAAAGTTTTAGAAACTACTGTGGTTCAAGGAGCTACCAATGAACTAAAATTAGGGGTAATTAAGCAACTAGCTAAAACAGCAGGAGTTCAATTTGCTAAAACTATAGCCATTGAGCAAGCCTGTAACTGGGCAAGTAACGGAATAAGAGAAAATGTCCTAGATGGTGTAGAAGAAAGAATAGCCGGCAGTGTTTCGAAGGTAGCAAGTAATGCGTTAAGTCATAATGCTATATTACTGGGCAAGGGTAATGTAGAGCGTCACCAGATGATGACAGAAATACATCAGAGCATTTCCTATGCTACCAAAACCAGGGAACATGCTAGGATTATCAATGAGCTAGTGTCCGGAGTAACTTCGGCCGCAGCTAAGCAGAGTGATTTGGCACATGCTATACATGTTGCCCATAAAATGGGCAGTATGATGGATATAGCAAGCAAATTAGAGCCGATCATAGACGATATAAAACATAATATAGAAACTAGCATTAACAGAGCCGTGGGGAGAGCCAAAGCTAAGTTTAAAGAGCAAACTATGGAAACAAGTAGTAGCGAACAGGATAGTAAAATTGCCGATTTATCCAAGGAGATTGGTAACATGGTTGGCAGAGCTATGTTAAATCTCATTCAGGGGAAGCTAGTTACCCCAATTTTAGGTAGTGGTATTGGTTTGGTTGCCGATAAGTTACTTGAGAATTACCAAAAAGATCAAATGAATCAATTAAATAATTATAAGAGAGACATTGACGCTAGAAATGCCGAACCTGCTTATCGTCCTGTTAGCATTCCTAAACTTAGTGGTAGTCCTCCTGACCCTAAACTTAGTGGTCATCCTGCCCCGGCCCCTAACCTTCCGTGGTTGACAAGCGGTGATCTAGTGCTAGATTCACTATCACGCAAATCAACTTCTATGGTTGGTAATGATCTTTCAATGGGGTTGTTGTCATCATCATTGAAACAGCCGATCTATGTCTTTGAAAATGGTAAGTTACTGCAATCTTATGGCAAAAGTCAGGGTGGTAAGCCAATTACTATAGGCTATAACTCGAATGACCAACAATATTTTAGCTTTACCAATAAAGGCTCGAGTAATACTGGTAGCATATATGACGCTATATCCGGTAGTACTCAAGGTAAGTACTCGGCTGGTCTCTTACAGAGCATAGCCTGTCCAGTAAGTGCATCTTCAGGAACACCACCTCCGCCACCATTACCAAAACTACCAAGCGGATCAGCGGCAGGGGGGCAACCTCTCTATAGCTTTAACACCGCTGGTAGCAACGAGATAGCATTGCCACCAGAATTATTAGGAAAACCCGTACCACCAATTACTGTTCCTAAAGATATACCACCTAGCAACAAGCCAGCTGTGGAATCAACCGGGTTCAAATGGACTGAAGAGGGAATGGCAAGCCTGTTTGCCACCGGAAAAACCAAGGATAATCAACCATTCGACTATTCAATGTTGTTCCTTAACAGAGATGAACAAGAGGGAAAGGGTTTAGATAGTGCAACAACGTATAGTAAACTAACAGCGGAAGAGAAAGCCCAAATAATTGCGTTAAGTGATGGTCATTTTGATCCAGATGTAATAGATCGCATAGAAACTATATATAATAAATGTTTAGCAGAAATAGAAGGTAGAAAAGATCAGCCGGTGAAATCTGTTGAGGACAGAATGGATCAGGCAGTTAAATATACTAGCAAGATACTTGAAGATGCTGGCAATGATCCGTATAAAATGCAAGTGGCAGAGTATAGAATAGGTGGAGAGGTCACCGGATTAATATTACGCTCTATAATGGATAATATTCGAAATGCTACTGATCAATTGCCAAAGACCAAAGCACTTCTTACAACACCGCTTGCCTGTGCAGGGGAGATAGTAGGGTACGTAGTTAAACCAGCAGTAGACTACATTGATCCTAAGGGTGAGATCAGACAAGCTATTCATAATATTCCAGATGAAGGAACCAAGACGTTAATTGGTCTAACGGGTGGGGTTGCTTTAGGAGCAGGGGCTGGTGCTGCGGTTAAGGGTGTGGTTGATGTTGCTAAGAAGGCAGTGCTAAAAGCAGCCGGTATTGAGGCAGTTGGTGGAGTGGGTAGTGCTTTAACAGCTACGGAGGGAGCCACTACTTTAGGTAAGGGGGCAGTTGCTGGTGAAATTGCTGGAATTGGTAAGAATGCCCTAGTTGGTGATTTGGGATTGGCTGAATTTGAGAGTAATGCTATAATACAAGAGATAGTAGGGGTTAAACCTATGGTTTCTGGTACACCTCGTGAATTAGCGGCTCTTTATGCAAAATTAGCATCCCAAGAACAAGGGGCTGTAATAGCTGGTGTAGGACATGCAAGAGCTATAAAAGACATAAATAGACTCATTGAAACTTATGGCGGGACAAAAGATGAATGGGTTAAAATTAGTACTAATGAATTAAATAAAAATCAAATGTTTCATAATGGAACCAGTCTTCAAATACATTACTATAAAAATCTTAAGACTGGCCAAAAAGTAGAATTTAAACTAAAAAACCAATAAGTTAAAGATATAGATGGTATATGAGAGAATTATTAAACATAAAAACAAGAGAAAGGATTATAGAGTTTTGTAATAAGCTTATTAACCATGATTTTACTGTTCAAGATATAATAAAGTCAATTGATATGATGGGACATATAGTATTTAGGATATTGCCAACTCCAAAATTTGGTACACTATATGTTAGTACAGAATTGGGTATATTAATTGAGGATATATTAGGAATGGGTACAATATCGAATGATGAGAAGGAGCAAGCGATATTAGAGTTGGTAGAAGATGATATGGAAAAACTAAAGGCTTTAGCAAGACAAATAATCTTACAAATAGAATCTGATCTAAAGGAAGCCGAAGAAAATGGTTATTGCCGTAAATTAATAGAATAATTAACCAAAGGAAATATAGATAGGAACAATGAAAGAGTTATGGTCAAAACAAGATAGGGAAGACGTTATAGAAGTTTGTAATAGATGGATTAAGGGTAATTTAACTGCTCAAGATATAAAAAAGACCATTGATACGTTGGCTTGGGCAGTGAATGGTATATTACCAACTGTAAAAGGCGGTTATATTAGTTCGGATGTAAGCATACTAAAGGATGATATTTTAGAAATGAACTCAATAACTGATGAAGAAAAGGATCAAGCTATATTAGAACTATTAGATAATGGATATGAAGAAGAACTACAATCTTTGGCAAAAAGAGTAATTGCACAGATAGAGATTAATACACGGGAATATCTGGAGTGGTATAAGAAAGAAGCAGAGGAGCGTGGTTTTTGCCGTAAATTAACAGAAGAGCTAATAGAAAGAAATACCGATAAAGAAGATGAGTAATTGGCTCTTTATCTTTTAGATGAAGAAGAAAAATCCGTGCTGAAGAGTAGCTTCTCGATGATTAATAATAATTTTTCCTAAAATATTATATTTTTTTCATTCTGCTACTTAGTGCTAGTGATTTTATGTTGTATATTATAGCAAGTTTAAAAAATTAGTTGCTATGTTAAATCTCATTCAGGCAAATTCACAGACGTCATTGCGAGGAGCTGCTTTAGTAGCGACGAAGCAATCCATAAAAGCAACCAAAAATGGATTGCTTCGTCGGTTTGCATCTCCTCGCAATGACGTCAGTTTAGTCTTTGAAAATGGTAAGTTACTGCAATCTTATGGCAAAAGTCAGGGTGGTAAGCCAATTACTATAGGCTATAACTCGAATGACCAACAATATTTTAGCTTTACCAATAAAGGTTCGAGTAATACTGGTAGCATATATGACGCTATATCCGGTAGTACTCAAGGTAAGTACTCGGCTGGTCTCTTACAGAGCATAGCCTGTCCAGTAAGTGCATCTTCAGGAACACCACCTCCGCCACCATTACCAAAACTACCAAGCGGATCAGCGGCAGGGGGGCAACCTCTCTATAGCTTTAACACCGCTGCTAGCAACGAGATAGCATTGCCACCAGAATTATTAGGAAAACCCGTACCACCAATTACTGTCCCTAAAGATATACCACCTAGCAACAAGCCAGCTGCTGAACCAACCGAATTCAAATGGACTGAAGAGGGCATGGCAAGCCTGCTTGCCACCGGTAAAACCAAGGATGAGTTAGATGTTAAGTTACAGGAGATTATTCAAGGTAATCCAAAAATTACCCAAAAAATAGAGGAACATGGCGGATATGATAATTTAAAACGACAATTAGTAGAAATAGCTAAAGAATTATTTGGGGTATCAGAGGCACAGGCTGCTCCTATTCCTGCTCTTGTGGTAGCTGGTGGTGGGCTGGAAGGTGCTGGTTTTGTTGCAGCTACTGAAACTATTGTTGGTGGAGCTGCAGCAGTTACTGCAATTATGAATACTCCTAAAAACGCATTGGTATCGTGGCTGTTTGAAAATATAGGTGATGATCCTTCTGGTCAAATTCTTAAAATTGCACTTACACTTGCTGCAAAGCCAGAAAGTGTAATAAATATAACAAACCCACAACAACAAAATGACTTTGAAAAAAGAAAACATGATGATAATAGTAATAAACCATCTACAAGCAAACAGCAACAGAAGGTGTCTGCATCCGCTACTTTCATGCCTGATCCGGGTGACCTAGAACCGGATGATGATCAGCAGCACAGAAAATCTAATTGTGAAAAATCTGAAAGTCCAATATGGAAGGAGTTAGAAAATTACAAGGGTGGTATTAAAACAAATGGTGAGTCAGGAGCTAAGACTAGATTTTATGAATGGGATTATTTGCATAATGAAATTGAAGTATATGGACCAAAAGGTAAAGAACATTTAGGAGCTATGTGTCCTAGGACAGGTAGAATGATTAAAGAACCAAAAATTGGAAGAACTATAAGACAAAAGGTAAATTAATGAGTATTACGACACAACAACATTGCTGTAAGTCAATGGAACATTTCCTTGAAGAAGGAAGAGTTTCGATAGGGTATTCAGCAAAATGGAGATCATATTATATTAATTTAAAGAAAAGTGTAGCCTCTCAGGATATATACCATTGTCCGTGGTGTGGTACAAAATTACCGACGAATTTAGATGATGAATATGATAATGAAGTTAGTAAAGTAATGGATATAGCTGTAGAAGATATTACATTACATACTTACGAAGATCCAAATTTACCTGAAGAATTCAAAACCGATGAATGGTGGAAGAAGCGAGGATTATAGTGCTGTAAGAAAATATTACTGCAAACTACCAAAAGCTGAGAGAGTCAGGACAAGATGGAGAAGAAAAAATCCAAGCTAAAGAGTAGCTTCTCGATGATTAAAAATAATTTTTCCTAAATTATTATATTTTTTTCATTCTGCTACTTAGTGCTAGTGGTTTTATGGTGTATATTATAGCAAGTTTAAAAAATTAGTTGCTATGTTAAATCTTATTCAGGCAAATTCACAGACGTCATTGCGAGGAGCTGCTTTAGTAGCGACGAAGCAATCCTGTTTTTGTCATCCCTGCGAAAGCAGGGATATAGATTCCCGCCGTTGCTAAGAATGACAACTTACAATTGCTTCGTAGGCTCACGCCTTCTCGCAATGACGAGATAGCATTGCCACCAGAATTATTAGGAAAACCCGTACCACCAATTACTGTGCCTAAAGATATACCACCTAGCAACAAGCCAGTTGCGGAATCAACCGAGTTCAAATGGACTGAAGAGGCAATGGCAAGCCTACTTGCTGCTAGTCATGCAAACAAGGTGATACCCCACGGCGGTCTCATGAACAGAAGGTAAAGAAATGTTAATAATAAAGTTTTTGCAAATAGTGGAGTAATATCGTAAGAATCTCTTAATAAAATAATTATTATTTGGAGATAGTGATGTTAAGAGAGAGAGAATTCGTCAAGAACTTTGCAGAACATTTTTGCGATATAGTTATGCCCATAGGATTAGGTGATAAAGAACATAACGATTGTAAGTTGTCATTCCCGCGAAGGCGGGAATCTAGATGCCTGCTTTCGCAAGGTTAACACAAAGTTTGTATCACCTAATTCAATAGGTTTCACTATATTGAAGATCATAGACAAGAAAGTAAGATAGCATATCCCTTAATAGAGTTAGTGTTTTTAGCAATAGTAGCGGTTGCCGCACGGGCGGAGAGTTGGGAGGAGATTGAAGAATTTGGCAAGGCACATATTGATACTTTGAGAGAATATTTTCCGTTTGAAAATGGTACGCCTAGTGATTGTACAATTAGACGTTTTTTTACTAGTCTTGATTCTAGTCAATTAAATAAGGTGTTAGTAAAATATTTTACTAACAATTTAAGTGAAAAACATTATGCAATAGATGGTAAAACGCTGAGAGGAACAAAACATGAGGGTATCAGAGCATTACATTTTTTAAATGTATATGCAGCTGAATCAGGTATAACTTTATTCGGCAAAGTTATTGATAGTAAAAAGAATGAGATTACATCTATTCCAGAAGCAATAGAGTGTTTGGATATCAAAGGAGCAATAGTTAGTATTGATGCAATGGGGTGTCAAAAAAATATAGCTAAGCAAATTGTAGAGAAAGAGGGTGAATATATTTTGGGTTTAAAGATGAATCACCCTGGATTGTACAACGAGGTTGAAAAAGCTTTTCAGACAGAGGTTTTTGAGTTTTTAGGAACGGATATTGCAGGAACATATGAAAAGGGACATGGCAGAATTGAGGAAAGAAAATGTCGCATAATTCGTGATATTAAGAAAATAACTAATGATGATCAATGGGCTAGTTTGAGTTCTGTTATTGAGATCAAAAGAAAAGTAGTTGAAAAAAATAAAGTGTCAGAATCAGTAAATTATTATATCAGTAGTTCCAACAATTCTGCTGAAGTAATGTTAAAGAATATAAGGTCCCATTGGGGAGTTGAATCTATGCATTGGATACTATAGTGAAACCTATTGAATTAGGTGATACAAACTTTGTGTCATACCTGCGAAAGCAGGTATCTAGATTCCCGCCTTCGCGGGAATGACAACTTACAATCGTTATGTTCTTTATCACCTAATCCTATGAGCATAACTATAGACGTGGTATTTAACGAGGATGCAAGTAGCATAAGACAAGGCAATGCTCCTGCGAATATGGCAATTATCAGAAGATTTGTATTAAATATTTTAAATAAAATAAAGACTAAAAGGGAGACTAGACCCAAAATGATGCTTACTATGTATAGTGTACCCAAATGTCAAACCAAAAAAATAAGTTAATCCGTTTTTAACTATATAAAAATTAACTATTTTTTATTATAAATAAAATACAGATAATATAAAATTTCAACAGAGTTAATCTATTTTTATTGGTCTTATTTTATGGGGTCATTATAATATCTAAGAAAGTTAGTTTTGTAGTATTTTAGCAATATACTTTTTCTATCAGTATGGTATCATAAGCCGGCTAATTTATTGATATATCAAAGTTTTACAACTAATTAGAAATCCAACAACCCTTACAACAAGTTTAATTTAAATTAATACAACTAAATATTATATATTAATTTAATTTAAATTTGTATATAATTTCTTATAGTTTAATTATTAAACCATTGTAAATAATATTTAATAGAAGGTATAAAATGCTAGAAAATAATTCAGATCAAGAAGATGTATGGCGTAATGAATTAGGGGAAACATATGAAGAACAGGAGAGTCGTTTAGATCGTGAAGAATCTGTTAGAAAACGCAATGCTATTATATTCGTTTTTATTCCTATGCTAATCGGATTCTTAACATTTACTTATTTTTTTCTTAACTCAATAGAAGAAAAGAATAAACTGAGAAATCAACAACAATCAACTATTAGTGATAGTCAAAATACCAAGAAAGAAAATAATTGAATTATATTGTAAAATTGGGAATGGTAATTTACATATCAAGTTAACCAGGTAGCACTTACTACTTAAACAAGCTTAAATATATTCAAGTGCTATCAACACCCTTAGAAACTCGCTTATGCTGAGGAATTTGCAGGAGACACTTCGCCTCGAACCTCAGCGTACCCCAATGTACACGAGGATCAAAGCACCGGTATCACGTACAAATCACCAGCAGAAGTAGCGTTTCAAAAGGGGTCTATTTCTATATGCAACAAAATTAACTTTTCTATCTCATAATACATCACTGTAAACCTTATATTCTAAGGCTTTTACATTAC
The DNA here is from genome assembly GCF_964030975.1 of Candidatus Tisiphia endosymbiont of Hybos culiciformis. Classification (NCBI taxonomy): domain Bacteria; kingdom Pseudomonadati; phylum Pseudomonadota; class Alphaproteobacteria; order Rickettsiales; family Rickettsiaceae; genus Candidatus Tisiphia; species Candidatus Tisiphia endosymbiont of Hybos culiciformis. The sequence goes on along the minus strand of NZ_CAXIQH010000001.1, from coordinate 1,224,847 downwards.
TTGTGTGGCGACAACTATAGTGAAACCTATTGAATTAGGTGATACAAACTTTGTGTCATACCTGCGAAAGCAGGTATCTAGATTCCCGCCTTCGCGGGAATGACAACTTACAATCGTTATGTTCTTTATCACCTAATCCTATGAGCATAACTATACTAGACACTGTTAACAAAGCTTATTTAGTTGATGAATTAATGGATTTTTTAGCGAAAATTAATAAGATTTTTGCTGGAATAGTTATTCCTATTTCAAAAAAATCTTATAATTTGCAGCTAAAAAGACTTTATTCATCAACTAAATAAGCTTTGTTAACAGTGTCTAAATACCGCTCATTAATTCTCTTTAACAAACCAGCTACTTTTACCAATTTAGTTTACTTAAATGATTAATATTTTTAGAATATATGATTGTTGGTAAATTTACTATATATCGCTACAATGTTTATAATCCTGGCATTTGCTAATACCCTAAACTAACTCTTCGCTAATAGCGGAGAGGCTATCTAGAACATTAACGGGTTAGCTATATATAGCCAAACAATATTATTAGTTTTTTTAATTTAAAATATATAGTTAGTATGAATAAATTTATCCTTTACAATAATGGGGAATATGTCCTCGAACACGAGGCTAAGGTTTCTTTTTTAGATAGAGGGTTCCAATTTTCAGATGGTGTGTATGAGGTTATATCAATACACCTAGGTCATCCAGTAAAATTATCAGAACATTTACAAAGGATTAACCGATCTTTCTCTATTATCAGGATGGTGCCACCATTTTCAAGTGATGACATGTATAAAGATATCATACGTGATTTAATGAGTAAGAATAATATACAAGAAAAGGGAATAGAAGAAGGGTATATTTATATACAAGTAACACGAGGAGTAGCACCAAGAAGTAGACCTTTCCCGAAAGAAGTCAAACCTACGATTATCATTAGCGTAAAACCATATGATTTCCCAATCCGCTATAATCCTATTAACGATAGTTTTGAAGGTTGTGTTAATGGAGTGAAAGCAATAACAGTACCTGATGAACGTTGGAAGCGTAGTGACTTAAAATCCTTAGCATTATTACCAAGTGTTTTAGCAAGTCAAAAAGCATCGGAAAATGATGCTTTTGAAGCGATAATGGTAAAGGATAATGGAGAAATAAGTGAAGGAACAGTCACAAATGTTTGGATAGTTGATTCTAATGGAGTACTAAGGACTCATTATGAAGGGTTTAGTATCTTACCTGGTGTAGTGAGGAAAACTATAAAAGAATTTGCTTATAAGCAACATTTAAATTTCGAAGAAAAACCTTTTTCAGTACAAGAAGCTTTAAATGCAAAAGAAATATTCTTAACTGGTACTAGAACTAAAAGGCTCTGTCCAGAAAAGTGTGTAAATTTCCAAAATAGGTCATTAAATTTTGTTAAGCCTATCTTCAAATTTGATCATCAAATGAGCCATAGCTTCATTCCAGTTGGGAATAGGCATAGTCCATTTTTTGGTCATATAGTCAATTGTCAAATATAAGCTTTTAAAAACAGCACTATCACTAGGGAAAACACGCTTATTATTTGTTACTTTACGCAATTGACTATTAACAGATTCAACTGAATTAGTGGTATAAATTACCTTTCTAATTGCCTCTGGATATCCTAGAAAAATCATTAAATTATCCCAATGATTATACCATGATTTGGCAATTTGTGGATATTGTTTATTCCATTTTTCTTCAAAATATACTAAAGCTAAATGTGCTTGTTCTTCCGTTGCTGCAGTATATATCGGCTTTAAATCGCTAGCCACCTGCTTCCTATCTTTATATGATACGTATTTTAAACTATTTCTAATCTGATGTACAATACATAATTGATGTTCTGTTTTTGGATAAACTGCTTCTATCGCCTCAGACATACCAGTAAGATTATCACTACAGGCAATCAGTATATCCTTTAATCCTCTATTTTTCATTTCAGTAAAATTACCAAGCCAAAATTTTGCCCCTTCATTTTCACTGATCCATAATCCCAATATATCTTTTCTACCAGATAAATCAATCCCTAATGCAACATATATTGCCTTGTTAATTATCCTTTTGTCTTGCCTAACTTTTACTACTAAACAATCAAAAAATACTATCGGATATATCTCTTCTAACGGTCTACTCTGCCAAGCTTTTACATCATCCATTACATCATCGGTGATCTGACTGATTAAACTCTCACTTATTTCAACACTATACAACTCTTGTAATTGAACCTTAATATCAGATACACTCATACCTTTAGCATATAATGATAAGACTTTATCATCAAAACCATCAAAACGTTTTTGTCTTTTCGGTAGTATTGCTGGTTCAAAGGTACTACGCCTATCTCTTGGTACTTCTATCTCAACCGCTCCATGTTCGGAGATCAGTTTTTTGCTAGTTATACCATTACGAGCATTATCATTATCTACACGACTGTATTTATCATAGCCTAGATGATTATTCAATTCTGACTGCAATGCCTTCTCTATCAAGCGTTTGGTCAATTCTTTTAATAATCCTCCTTCTTTCAGTATTGTGCTTACATCTGTATCATTATCTATTAATAAATCTACTGCTTGCTTTATTGATTCATTTGTTTTTTTATTCATGTAATTTCCTTTTTTGTTATATTTTTATATATAACCTATCTCGAAATTTACACACTTTTCTGGACAGAGCCTACAGAAGAGTATATATCCCTAATTCAATCGCCTTTACTATACCACCCGATCTTCTTCTTGTGTTAAAAATTCCTCAAGCTCTTCTTTTGTGTAATTTTTTTCCTCTAACATTATCTCATTGTCAAAAATATGTTGCACTGTTTTTTCTTCTAATAAAGGACCTTTTAAGTGTTCAATAGTCCCAGGGTTCTCTTGATAAAATTTTAATATTGCTGTTTCTTGACCTGGAAATCTCCTTGCTTGAGCCATAACAGCATTTTTAATATCATTCTGCTCGATACGTAAACTCTTAACCTTCATGTATTCGGATAACATCAGTCCTATTCTAACACGACGTAAGGCTATCTTGTTATAGTACTCACTAATTTCTGATTCTGATTTATCTTTAAATATTGAATCTGAGTCGCTACTTTTCTCCGTTTGAGATTTTAAAATACTTACTTCCTGGGCTATTAAAGATTTAGGGACATTAAACGTTAATAGCTTTTCTAATTGATCAAATAAGCTCATTTTCATTAAAGTACGTATAGGCTCACTATATTCATTTGCCATACTTTTAGAAACATTAGTACGCAACTCTTCAACTGTCTTACAATTAAATTTCTTAGCAAACTCATCATCAACTACTATCTCATCAGCAGAATGTACAGCCTTCACCTGAACAATAAATTTAGCCGGCTGACCTGCGATTTGTTCCATATGATATTCTGCCGGGAATGTAACATTAACCTCTACCTCATCTCCAGTTTTACTACCAATAAGTTGATCCTCAAACCCATCAATAAAGGCTCCACTACCAATTACTAACTTGTAATCTGTAAGCTTACCACCTTCAAAAGGCTCATTATTGACATAACCAATTGCATCAATAGTAACTTCCTGTCCCTTTTCTACTTGCCCTTTATTTTCTTTAGTATAATTTTTTGATATAGATGCAAGCTTATCTATTTGCTTATTAACCTTCTCTTCCTCAACTACTAATTTTGGGTAAGTAACTTTAATTTTTTTGAAATCTGGTAATTCAATATTAGGTAGTAGTTCAAATTTTAGAATAAATTCTAGATCCTTATTCTCTTGATCACATACATCTTCTAATCGTGGATCACCTACTGTTTTGAGTTTATGATCTTTAATAATGTGCTGTACTGCGTGATTAATTTCATGGTTTATCACATCAGATCTAACAGATGGTCTATATTTTTGATTAACAATGCTGATTGGCACTTTACCAACACGAAATCCATTAAGTTTAACTTTTTTCGATAAACTATCTAATTCTTTTTGCACTTTATTGGCAATTTTAGAAGAAGGAAGGACTACTTTCACTTCAAAATCTAGACCTTCATTTTTAAGTTCTGTGACTTGCATACTAAAAAACTCATTAGCAATATTAAAATACTATGCAAAAACTTGAAGAGCTACTAAACCAATCACTCCAATTTTTGCGTTATTTGTTTGTGGTGCGGATGGAGGGACTTGAACCCCCACGCCTTGCGGCGCTAGAACCTAAATCTAGTACGTCTGCCAATTCCGTCACACCCGCATAGTTTACTTGACTACTTATAGCTAACCCAACTAACATTAACATCACACCCAATTCGCAAACGTCATTGCGAGGAGCTACTTTAAGTAGCGACGAAGCAATCCAAGAAAGTTACTAGAAATGGATTGCTTCGTTCGGGCTTCATGCCTTCTCGCAATGACGTCAGTTTGTTATGGACAAATACTAATCGGATTAGCTATATCAACTAGTCTCAGCTAGAAATTTCGTCAGAGAGTTATAATACACATGATACAAGCTTTGTAAATCTCTAATTTTTGTATATTCGTTAATTTTATGAGCTGTATCAGACAATAAACCAAATTCTACAACAGGACAATAATTTTTAATAAACCTCGCATCAGAAGTACCGCCACTAGTAGATAATTTTGTAGATATTTGAGTTGTATCAGATACTACTCGCACAAAATCAGCAATTAATCCTGTTGGTTCTTGAATAAAACAATCAGCTGAAGTTACCCTACTTAATTGGTATTTAAACTGGTATTTAGTACAATATTTGTTAACTATCTGATCTATCAAATCTGTTATGCTAGATGGCGAATGCAGATTATTAAAACGAACATTAAATTTTGTTGTAACTCTCCCAGGGATTACATTAGTGATATCATTACCTACATCAATAGATGTAATTTCTAAATTTGACCGTTGGAAAAATTCACTCCCTTCATCCAGTCGATAATCAACCAATTCATTAAGTACTTGAATTAAAGAGGGAATTGGATTATTGGCTTGTAATGGATATGCCACATGCCCAGCTGTACCATATAGAGCTAAGTTAAAGTTAATACTACCACGGCGACCAATTTTTATGGTATCCCCTACTTGATGTTCACTTGTTGGTTCGCCTACAATGGCAAGATCGATCAAATTATTACCACCTTGATGCAAATATTTTAGCATTTCTACAGTACCATATTTACCGTTTCCTTCTTCATCACTAGTAATTAGAAAACTAATTGAACCATTAGGAGTTGGATTTAACTTAATGAAACGTAAGCTAGCAGCCAAAGAGCATGCTATCGCTCCCTTCATATCTACAGTTCCCCTACCATAAATCTTGTCACCTACGGTACTTGCTATAAAAGGGTCGTTAAGCCATAAGGCTCTATCGCCTGCTGGCACGACATCAACATGCCCAGCAAAACAAATATTAGGACGAGTAGTACCATAAACAGCATAAAGGTTGGTTACTTTATAATCATCTTCACCAAATATTTTGGTTTCAGTCTTAAAACCATTCTGTTCTAATAAATTACTAATATATTCAATACAACCGCTACTCTTAGGAGTTACTGATTGAAAACCAATTAACTTTTCAAGAATGTTTATATACATACTTCAACTCTTCTTGATATTCTATTCTCGAACAACCAAAACAGATACCCCGGAATGTCGTACAATTTTGGATGAATTGGGACCTAACATATAATCTCTAAGTTGTGGTCGTACCGCTGAAATAATAATTAAATCAGCTTTCACTTCATTGGTATATTGTATTATTTCATCATAGACTGCCCCTCGACCAATATATAATTCAACTTCGATCTCTTCCGGCACATATTGTCTAATTAGTTCTGTTACTTGTACCCGATATTTTTCTTTTTGATCTTTTGCCCAACTTTTAGGCAAATAATCCTCAACCATTTTCATACCAAAATCCGAGATGATATAAAGAAAATGCAATTTGGCACTAAAGATAGTGGCAAAACTTAAAGCCTTTGGTAATATCACCTTAACCGATTGTTTATCCGACAAATCTAATGGTATTATTATATTTTTAAACACAATTAACAACTACTCCGATATTTATTATCTATTTCTTACTGCTGAATGTTTTGGCAAAATAAAACTACTAGTATCAGCAAAATGCTTAATATCGATATTATATAACATATAATTAGAATGTTTAAAATGTTTTACATTTTTGTGAAACATGCCAATAAATTTATCTAATAATTTAGCATCCATACTGCTATTAGTAACTAAAATTGCCGTTACTGCCACTGTATTCATATCTGCAGTGACTCCAGGATATAATCTTTTATCCAGTAATCCTTTATGAAAAGCTTTATTAGTGGCTAGTAATTGTTCAATTTTATCATTTTCCATAGGTACAAAATCAATCCCACAGCTATTAGCAGTAAATCCCACTAAAGCATTAGGATGACCTATCGTCATGATCATCACATCAATTTTACCATTACAAAATTGTTTTATTGACTCTTCATAGCTAACCTCATCAGCATCTATTGGCTCTTTGGTAAAATTATATAACTTCCTGATAGCATTGTAAGTAATAGTATTACTAGATAATGACAAACCATTTGATATTCTCTTACCATCAATATCTGAAAACCCCTTTATTTTATCCTTGTCCTGCCCTTTTACCAAAACAGTAAAAAACTCGTCATATAAATTAAGCACCTGACGCATTTCTTGCATTTTCTCTGTATTGGCATAATGCCCAACAGCTTCAAACGCTTCCAATGCTATATTGGATTGCACTAAAGCTAAATCTATCTTACCTTCTCTTAGCAAAGTTAAATTTTCAACACCTCCATTGGTAGGTACTACTTCACAATTTACACTTTTATCAGCTAAAGTCATGGTTCTACACAAATCTAACCCGATAGAGTAATAACCTTTCAAAATGGAACCAGAACCAATTCTTACTGTCTTTTGTGAAGCAAAAACACAATTATTAGTAAAAAACAGACAAAAAACTACCAATAAAGTTCTAAAATTATTCATAAATATAATATACACTATAATTAATTGACCACTAATACTCTTTAAGATAAATAATTTAAAAAAATCACTTTTCCTAATCCAAAGTACCCTTACTACTGTTGATAATCAAGATAATTGTTACAGTTCACACAAATTCTGGATAACAAGTTATTCCAAATTCGGTTTAAATAATCATTTAAAGATATCACTATGTGTTCCTGTACGTTCTAGCCTTAACACTTCATCGTCTAAGTAGTAAAGTAATACCCAATCAGGTTCTATATGACAATTCCAAATATTATTCATATTTACAATCTTGTGTAAGCAATATTTGGCAGGCAATAACAAATGATGTTCTACACCTTCATTAATATTTTTTACCAACAAATCAGTTGTTCCTATTAATTTTGTAATATTTTTACCACGTTTGTGCATTATAGATAATTCTTTCTCAAATCGTCTAGTATAGTTATGCTCATAGGATTAGGTGATAAAGAACATAACGATTGTAAGTTGTCATTCCCGCGTAGGCGGGAATCTAGATACCTGCTTTCGCAGGTATGACACAAAGTTTGTATCACCTAATTCAATAGGTTTCACTATAGCACTTTGTATAATCATATCAAGTGCAGCTTTTTGTACATTTCTTCATAAGATGAATATGTATTTATATTCAAGCCGTTACTTGATTCTTTTAATGTGTTAACAGATTCTTCATTTAATTTTTTTTCTTGATGTATTCTAATGTATATAGCTTCTCTTACAAAATTCATTATCGTATCTTTTTTGTACGCAGTGTGAATTTTTAAGAATTGATGTAGTTCATTAGGAATATCGATACTTAATCTTGTCATTTTCATACTCACACTCATTTTTAATAGCTACTTAAGTAAGTATATCAGTAAATGTATAAAAACTGAAGCCAAATTTACATTAATTTCTTTGGCAAAATCTTAAATTGAGGTATAGTTATGCCTATAGGATTAGGTGATAAAGAACATAACTATTGTAAGTTGTCATTCCCGCGTAGGCGGGAATCTAGATACCTGCTTTCGCAGGTATGACACAAAGTTTGTACTACCTAATTCAATAGGTTTCACTATAGTTTGTATGTAAAAAATTATTATTCCTTATAATATTCTTCTCCAATTTCAATTTCAGTACGGTTATTTGACTTACGCCAATTATTGGTATCCCTAAGTGAGTAGATACAGCCACAATATTCTTGCTTATAAAAATTTTCACGTTTAGCTATTTCATACATTCTACTACTGCCTCCATCTTTACGCCAATTATAAGTCCAGTAAGTTATTCCATCGTAATGAGAGGCAGCTTTGATACCAGATTCATTAATTTGGTTCATATCTTTCCAGCGGGAAATACCAAGAGAGCTGGTGATAACTTTAAAATCATTCTCATAGGCATGAAGTGCTGTACGTTCAAAACGCATATCAAAACACATAGAGCAACGTTTACCTCTTTCTGGTTCCCATTCCATACCCTTTGCTCTAGCAAACCAATTTTGTACGTCGTAATCTGCGTCAATAAAATTAATACCCATTTTTTCAGCAAAACGAATATTTTCATTTTTACGAATTTCATACTCTTTTTTAGGATGAATATTGGGATTATAGAAAAAAATAGTTAAGTCAATACCGGACATTAACATTTTTTCCATAAGTTCTCCTGAACATGGGGCACAGCAGGAATGTAATAGAACTTTATTTCCACCATTTGGTACGGATAGGATTTCATTCATAATTAGCTGCTAATTTTCTTTATAAAATTTTAAAATAACATATGATATAGTTATGCTCATAGGATTAGGTGATAAAGAACATAACGATTGTAAGTTGTCATTCCCGCGAAGGCGGGAATCTAGATACCTGCTTTCGCAAGGTTAACACAAAGTTTGTATCACCTAATTCAATAGGTTTCACTATATAGCTAACCCAACAGTATACTCCGTCATTGCGAGGAGTGCGTAAGCACGACGAAGCAATCCATTTTTGGTTACTTTCCTGGATTGCTTCGTCGACCTACGGTCTTCCTCGCAAGAACAAAGGGTGTGGTTTAAAATTTTCCGCCCAACCAGCATGTATATTACCGTTCCAACTATTGTCTAATTCCATCCAAAAACTTCTATATTGTTTTTTTAGTGTTTTTTTGACAAAATCCCTCAAATTTGACCTACAAAACAGTCTATTTTTAACCGTTTCTCACGGGGAGGAAATATGACAGAATCATTAACTTTTTCCGACGGTTTAGTTGAAAATGCTGATACTATTTTCTATAACATAGTCGGTAATTTCGTCCCGCCTGAATGGCGAAACCTTACTAATAATTGTGGTAAGCAATTAACTAAAACTTCTCGTCAACTTCTATCTTTGATAGTTTCTTGTATAAAAACTGATAACCACAACAATACACTAGAACTACAAGAAAGCTATCATTTCTTCGAGAAAGAACTAGAAGTTTGTCAAAAACGGGTTAAACAATGTCTAACAGAATTACAAACAAGTGGGTTCATTGATTTTACTTTAATTATAGCACTTAACATATGGATTCAAATAAGTTATAATGATAAATAATAAAAAAATTATATAATAGAAATATGGCATCCCCCTACAGTTACGATTTACGTTCTAGAGTTATAGAACATTATGAGAAATATAAGAAAGTAGCACTTACATGCGAAACCTTTAAAATTAGTCGGTCAATAATCTATGATTGGATTAGATTAAAGAAACAAACTGGAGATATAAAGTCAAAGGAGGGATACCAGAAAGGATATGGTCATAAAATCCCTGATTTATCGGAGTTGCGTCATTTAGTAGAAAAGGGTAACTCGTTAACGCTTACAGAAATAGCAAAAGAATTAGATAATGTTGCAAGTATAATGACTATCAGCCGAGCTTTAAAGAAACTCAACATTACTCGAAAAAAAAGACATATGCGTATAAAGAAAGAGATGAAGGAAAGCGACAAGATTTTCTCAGTGAATTAGAAAAAGTGCCGATAGAGAGACGTGTTTATCTTGATGAAGCGGGCATAAATGATAATGAATCATATGAATATGGATGGTCAATGAAAGGAAGTCGTTGTAATGGGAGTAAATCGGGAAAACGTAGTGAAAGAACAAGTTTTATTGGTGCGTTAAATCAGAATAGTTTAATCGCATCACTAGTCTTTACTGGGAGCTGTGATAGTAAGGTATTTGAAGCTTATATAGAAAATTGCCTTGTGCCGGAGCTAAAGCCTGGACAGGTTGTCATTGCTGATAATGCAAGCTTTCATAAATCCAAAAGGGCTAAAGAATTAATTGAAAAAGCTGGCTGCAAACTAAAATTTTTACCACCTTATTCCCCTGATTTAAATCCTATTGAACATCATTGGTTTCCGATAAAAAATAACATTAGAAAATTATTAGATAAAGGTATTTCTGTATTTGAGGCAAGTTGTAGAACGTTTAAAATAATGTATGAACCTATATGTTAAGTGCTATACTACTACGATTAAATATAACATAAAATGTCGCAATACTTTATGTATCAAACTCCTTAAGAAATTTATAAATTTTCGTAAAGCTAATAATAGCTCTTATCACTTTAATTATACAAATAGTCAATTTAGCCATAAAAAAATTTCCACTCAACCGGAAAAAATTTTCCACTCAACTGGAAAAAAATTTCAAAAAAACGCATCTATATATATATCTATAATATCTAGATGCGGCAAAAAAAATTGTTCTTGTGGACAAAATTGTGGACAAAATGTGTCAGAGTCTGAATCAACTGAGGGGCAAAACCTTAATTTACCGCTTGAGGTACCGGAAAAAAGAGGTGAACAAAGTGTGACAGAAATTGAGTCAACTACGGAGCAAAGTTGTAATTTGTCTCCTGAGGTAACGATAAGTTCAGATGAACAAAATGTGTCAGAGCCTGAGTCAACTGAGGAGAAAAGTTTTAATTTACCTATGGAGATAACGGTAAGCTCAGTAAGTGAAGAGTTACCCTGCAATTCCACAGACGGCAATTCCGGCGATGTAGCTCCAACCGATGACAAGTCAGACCACGATTCAGATTTCGATTCAACAGGTATTTCCTCAGGGAGTAGCTGGGTTGAGCAAGAGGCAAGTAAGGACTCATCAAGTTGGATTAGCAATATTGCCAAAAAGGCTAAAGGCTGGTATTCACCTATGGAGCTAAAGGAGTTTTACCCATTGACCGAAGAAGATGCTGTCTGGCTAAGAAGGAGAACAGGTCGTGATTTCAATTTGAGCTTCATGAACAAGCTGTTAATTAAACATAGCGTGAACTCTCCTAAAAATCTCTTTCCCTGCAAGAAAGCAGTACTGAACTACATGAGAAAAAGTTTGATTCATGAAATGCGTCCACCTTCTGTAGTAAATAACCCAAGCTTTAACTTCAAGATGGACAATACTACCAAGGCAAGAGAGGCTTATTTGCGGAAGGTAGAAGCTAGTAAGGGCGTTAAACCACTGAATCAGTTGCAACGCAAGATTGTTGGAGCTTTTGAGCCTAATACTGCTTATAAATTGCTGACTAGCTGCAGTTTCTTTGGAGTATATGACGATGAATACAAGATTGATCTAGCAGATATCTCTTTGTCAGAACCTGATAAATGCACATTGCTCCGGAAAGTGCAAGAGGTATATGGCAAAGAGGTTCTGCAATTGCGTATTACTAACAAAAGAGTTCCATCGGATTATTATTTAGAGCTAAGTGGACTAAACCCAGAGTCAGTGTGGTATAAAATAAGGCAATATCTGTTAAAGTTATACGGTGAGAACTTGGACAAATCCTGGTTTAGCAAGTTAGAAGCAGTTGAAGAAGATACGACTTGCAATAAGATCACTCTCAAACCAACCACTGCCTTTATTGGACACTGGATTAGGACTAATTACAAGAAAGCTTTGGAAGATGCTTGCAGTAGCCAGAATTTTACTTTTGAGTTGATGGAAGTCGATAGAATGGCTGGGCTGTAAGCTATGGAAAATAGAAGAAAAGACTAATTGTATTCAGCAAGAAAAAAATGATTACAAAGAAGTTAATAATAATCAAGAGTTATTTAATGAGGATTGAAAACACTATAAAACCACTACAGAAGGTTTTTTGAACTTAGGGAAGATGAGAGTAATACACCTTGTAGCCACAGCACCACATTCCTCTGAAGAAGATGGGGTTATACTAAATTCGGCATTTGTAGCTATTTTGGTGAGATTTTTAGCAGTTTTTGTCACTTTTTTACATTTTTTGGCAAAAATTGCCCACAAAATCACCCGGGGGGTGTCCGTGGCACAAAATGGGGTATAGGGGGGCGTTTCACGAAATTTTTTTTGAGGTAATTAATCACTTGTTATTAAAAATTTTCACTTTTTTAGTTTTTATTTTTCAAGTAGTAAAAAACCTGAAAATCAGGTATAATAGAGGTTATTACAAGGGATTTTTAAAGAGTTCTATATGATTAAAAATTATGGTTTGTTCGAAAAATATTTAGCAAAGATATCATCCAGTACCATCAGTAAGTTTGGTTCAATAGAGGATATCTCTAATTTCCTATTATATCTTTGTGAACATGGTAACATTGTTATTGCAGCTAAGAAGGCCGGTTGTATCTCACCACTTAGGTTGCATCGAGTTATTAATAGCGATAAATATCTAGCCAAATGCGTCAATTTAGCTTTAGCCATTGCGGTAGATAGAGCAGAAGGGGTGTTATATGATAGGGCAATTAATGGTTATGAAGAAGTGACTTATAACAAGGACAATCAGGCAATTGCTACTAAGAAAAAATATTGTTCTAAGTCATTGTTGGAATATCTTAAAGCCAATTCGCAAAAATATCAAACGAGGAAGCATGATGTTAGTTACCATAGGAAAAATAGTGATGAAGGTGAACAGGTAACCAAAGCCCAAGAAATGTCAAAAATGATAGATGTAGCTAATTTTGAAATAGAATCATATGAAGCAGAATACGCAATTGCCAAAGGGCAGTAAGCCCAGAGTGATGAAAACTACTAGTAAAGCTAAAGCCAGCAAAGAGGTTCCTAGCTCTACGGGTATTAGGCTTTCTGCAAAAATCGCTTATGCTGAGAAATTTGAAGGAAACGCTTCACCTCGAACCGCAGCGTACTCCAGTGTACGTGAGGATTCGAGTACCGCATTGACGTCCAAATTACCAGCAGAAGTGGAGTTTTGCAGAAAGCCTAATAAGTTTCCGGTGGACTGGTCGCCCTACCCATTTCAACTACCTTTGTGGAGATATTTATACTCTGGTGGTAAGAAAGCTATAGCCATTTGGCATAGAAGAGCTGGTAAGGATATTATGGGTATTAACTGGATCACTGCTAGTGCCATTCGAGAAGTTGGTATTTACTGGTATGTCTATCCTACCTATAATCAAGCAAAAATGAGTATATGGGATGGTATGACATTATCGGGGCGTCCTTATATGTCATTTATCCCTAAAGGGATTATTGCTCGTAGTCAGCAATATAAGCAACGGATATTATTTAAAAATGGCTCAGTGATTCAGTTTGTTGGCAGTGATCGTTATGCTACTATCAGGGGTAGTGGTATTAAGGGAGCAGTTATCTCAGAGTATTCTTACCATGATCCACGAGCTATGAGCTGCGTTATAGAGCCGATGGTAATTCGTAATAATGGCTGGTTGCTTTATTTGTATACTCCTTCCGATAATCCAAAATTAACACATGGTGAAGAACTATACCGGAAATACCAAGATAGTCCGGAAGTATTTTGCCAAATAAAAACTATTGAAGATACTACCGATAATGAGGGACAACCACTAGTCGATAAAAACAAGTTAGTTTCTGTTGATATGACTAATGAAGAGATTCAAAGAGAGTTTTATTGTGACTTTGCTGCCTATCGTTACAAAAGAGCTGATCAGGGCGGTACTTTTGTTGAACAATTACGGCTGGCTGAAAGTCAGGGACGTATTGGCTATGTGCCATTTGATGCAAGCTATCAGGTTAATACTTACTGGGATATAGGTATTGTTGATTATACAGTGATTTGGTTTGTTCAAGAAAAAAAAGACTATATCGATATTATCGATTTTTATATGAATAGGGGTAAAGATTTAGAGTTTTATCTTAATCATTTAAGAACTAGACCGTATCAATATGGACGTAATGTATTGCCCCATGATATGAGTAGAAGGCAAATGCCGACTTTGGATACAAGATTACAACAAGCCAACGAGATAGCAGAAAAAGTAGGCTTCTCACCTTTTGCTATTGGCAGGAAATATTTACGGGAAGAGATGATAACTAAAGTAAGAAGTTTGCTAGGTACGTGCCGAATAGATGCCGAGAAATGTCAGCGTGGTATTAATGGTCTCTATGAGTTTGATGCTACTAAAAGGGGCGTGCATTCTAGCTCCTCGAGAGCTACTGATATAACCGAGAGCTTTTGTTATTTAGCGATGGATGCTAAAACTGGTAATGAGCAACAGCAATCACAATATAATATATCACAATATCGTAAAGTGGTGAATGATTATAATGCTTTGGAGAGGTAAGTAGGATGGGTGAAAGTAGTATAAATATAAACAACTATAATATGGATGAGGTAGTATAATGCTTCCATTGTTAGCAGCCCTAGCTGTAAGTGCAGGGTGTGTTGGAGCCTATTGTAGCGATACTATTTCTAAGGGTATTATTAGGGGTATTACTAAGATTCCTGGTGTCAGGTATCTTACTGGTGCTGATTTAGCAAGGCACAAGCGTAACTATGAAGAATCACGCATTCGCTATAATAATTATGCTCATGAAGCACAAACTACTATCAATAATCTATCTGGCGAAATACAGCAATCGATGCAGGGTTTACGTTCTCTAGAAGGGCAACAATACCACTATAGCAATAGAAGCTATGAGATGGAAAACCAATTAAATCAGTATGCTAGCCAATATGATAATAACTTAAAGAATATAGAAGCCCAAAGAGCTAGGTTATCTTCCTCAGCTCAACAACTTAAACAATCTTTTGAAAGCTTAAAACAGAAGGCTCCAGCTCTTGAAGCAAGAATGAGAGAAGTGGAACAACTACCGGGTGTCTTCCAAAATCTCTACGATCGAGTAGCCCAGCAGAAAGACAGTTTGCGAGGTTTAACTGAAGAAGAAGCCGGCAGTGCAATTGCTAAACATCAGCAAGATGTTGAGTCATTAAAAAAGCAACGTCAGGCAATAGAAGAGAAAATCCGTTATTCTATGAATGATATTACCAGGGAACATAAAAATATAAGTATGGAGAAAGCTGAGCTTGAGCATCAGTTAGGTAACTATCAAGCAAGTCAAGATCGTCTATTGCAAGATACTAGTAAATTTGATCAGGCAAGATATCAATTAACCAGCATGATTGACCAATATAAACAACAGCAAAACAGAGCAGAACAAATAGAGACTGATTATGCTAGTCGGCAATCACGTATTGAAGGTCTACAAGATAAGTTAAGGAGTTATAGTGGATCTGCACAAAGCCAGTTGGATAGCTATGCTCACGATGTAAAGTGGCGGGCTGGAAAATATGAGAAATCAGCTGGAATCACTGGTTTGGTACAGGGGGGAGTTCTTGGTGCCTTAACTTTTGGAGCTACTATGGGACTCGCAGGACTCGCAGGATTCGGAGGACTCGGAGCAGGAATAGCTGCTGGGACAGGTTCAGGGTTAGTTGGTATTGGTCATTATATGAACACATCAAATATTGCTAATAAACTGGGAAACCTTGAAAAAATTGATCTTGCTAATAACCATCAATATGATGGTATGTCAGGCAATTTAGACCAAATGGCAAGATATGGTAGATCAGGACTAGAAAAAATGCCGATAGCTGAGCTTGGTGGTTTAAAACAAGCAGTAGAACATTTTAACATGAGGTCAGTACCTAGACTACAAGATTTACCGAAATTATCTGAATCTCTGGGCAAGATAGTCTCACTTAAAGATATTGAAGGATTAACCCTTGGTTTGCCTAGCATGACTGCAGCTAGTGGCAAGAAATATAACTACGAGGTGTTATATGATAACGAATTTATCAAGAAGCTCAAGAAAGTGTCAAAGAAGCTTGGCGAACCATATTTAAACCCAAACTCAACCATAAATCCAAACACAAACACACGTAATATGGTAACAGCATATGGCTGATAATGATTTAAACAAAAAAATTGAATATTTTGACAGTCTCAAGAGCAAGAGGGAGAAATGGCATCATATATGGGATGAGCTGAAGAAATATGTATGCCCACAAACTGAGAGTAATAAAGTAATATTTGATTCAACTTCTATTTGGTCAAGAGAGCAATTAGCATCAGGTTTACAAAGCTTGTTGGTAAACCCAGCAATGAACTGGTTTAACCTTACTATAGTCGCTGAAAATGACGAGCAGCAGGAATATTTAACCACCACTGAACGTAACATGCTAGCTCAAATGCTAGAAAAAACTCTAATGGATATATTTAATAATCCGGCTTCTAATTTTTATAATCAGATTCATCAGTTTTTTTTGAATTTATCAGCCTTTGGTACTGCGATATTCTATGTTGAAGAAGATTTAGAATTAGCACAAACTCTGTTCTTTCGTAATATTAATTTACAAGAATGTTATTTTGAAGAGGACAAGTTTGGTTTTGTTAAGACAATGTACCGACTCTTTAGCATGCCGATAAAATCGGCATCAGCTAAATGGGCAGACTTTGCCCCTTTCAAGGAAAGGCTAGCCAAAAATCCTGATGAAATAGTAGAAATATTGCACATAGTTAGCCCGCAAGCTCAAAATCAGAAAAATAAAGGCAGAAAATCAACGGCAGCTAGCCCCTCAACATCTAGCTCATCAACATTAGAGTATAGTTCAGAATATATCTATTTAGCTGAGCGAAAAATTATCAGTCAATCGGGCTATT
Source organism: Candidatus Tisiphia endosymbiont of Hybos culiciformis (assembly GCF_964030975.1). Taxonomy (NCBI): domain Bacteria; kingdom Pseudomonadati; phylum Pseudomonadota; class Alphaproteobacteria; order Rickettsiales; family Rickettsiaceae; genus Candidatus Tisiphia; species Candidatus Tisiphia endosymbiont of Hybos culiciformis. Next base: position 1,207,901 of record NZ_CAXIQH010000001.1, on the reverse strand, counting down.
CTTATTTCCCATTTTTTGTCACGCGGTGGGTAAAAGAAGAAGGCGAAGTATATGGCTATGCTCCGGCTCATCATGTACTACCTGATATTAAGTTGTTAAATAGTTTAAGACAAATTACCCTAAAAGTAGCCCAGAAGCAGCTAGACCCACCATTATTAGTACCAAAAGACGGATATTACTTACCGCTCTATACTACGCCAGGCAGTGTTAACTTCTATCGCAATGGTATGGCAGATAAAATAATACCACTAACTGGTATGGAAAATATTTTGCCTACTGAGATCGAACAAAATCAATGTCGCGATGCCATATATAAGGCATTCTATATCGATATATTCAGGATGCAAAAGGAAAACAAAGAAATGACTGCTACTGAGGTGCAAATTAGGACGGAGGAACAATATCGTTTAATGTCTCCGATGGTTGGTAGAATTGAGAGTGAGTTGTTAAATCCGTTAATCATGGCAATATATCAAACACTAATCAAATATAACAGAGTACCAATCTTAGAGGGAGCAAATAGCCCACCCGAGATAGAGATTGAATATGTTTCACCACTATCCAAGGCACAGAAAACATCAGCAATATCTAGCGTTGAGCAAGTATTAGGTTTCTTCCAACGAAGTGGTATCAGTAACTTTTTTCCTGAAATCTATGATAATATTAACTGGGATGAATGTTTTAAACTATTTTTTGAGCTGAGAGGGGCTCCAAGTTCAATCCTTAAGAATGAGCAAGAAGTATTACAAATCAGACAACAACGTAAGATGATGCAAATGCAACAATTACAACAGCAGCAACAACAGATACAAGGGTAAGGAAGAACAAATGAAACTATCAATTAACTCCTCATCCCCACCAAATTTACTAACAAAAGAGCAATTAAAATCAATTTATTGCAAGCTTTTTAGTGGAGAAGATGGTAAGATAGTATTAGAATGCCAATTAAGAGCAAAACCGAGTTTGCATCATGAATAGAGCTACCGAAATTTTACCAAAAACATGTACCATAAGCCCATTGTAAGATCTGACCTTACTAGCTATTTGTATATTGGTCTTTTCTTCAATCCAATTAAATAGCGACTCTATGGGTTGCCTCACGCTTGATATTGCACTGGATAGTAGTCTATCTGCCGCATCTAACAATTCCTGCCCTTTAGCTTTCTTAACCGGGGTGTATAGAGTAATACCACCTTGATCTGCAACTGGCTGATTCCCTGTTTGATAGGCTTTGTCTGCGAAAACCCTACTATTTTCTGGTAATTGCTTAGATAATTCCTCATAAAACCTTATATCTGCAGTACCAGCATCCGTTATTCCAAAATATTGCGGTATAGGCAAGTATCCCTTTTTGTAACTTCCCGCTGCATGTAATTTAATCCCGTAATAATGGAGTTTTTTAGTTGCACAGTAACCATTATTAGTCGCAATCTCTGGAGCTATTTTTGCGTTAAATCTTCTACCTCTATGAGCTAATATTATTGGCATAGAATCCAAAAGTAATGGATAAGACTGATTATAATCTTTTGGAAGTTGGTGATAGAGAGCTGTCATTAAACCGCTAAACAGATGAGAAACTTTATTTAATCTCTGTACAAAAGCTACATAGCTTGGTAACGCTTTAAACCAGTCACGCAAGTGCCTATCGGTATATTCATAAATTTCCTTAACTGTATGGCGTTTACTCATAATACCGAATATATAGATTGTCATAACCTCTTCATCCGAGAAAGTTAAATTTGAATAATTAGAAATACGTGCCATGTTTTTTCTTAACTTATGTTGATATTCTTTGCAAATAAATAGGTAGAGTGATATTAATTGTGATTGCCAATCCATATAAAATGCCATTTTACGTTGAAAACAAAGACATTTTATCTATTGGATTGGTACTTTTCAAGCATTCACTTAGTCTTCTTCAGCTCTTAATTCGCATTAGAGGATTTAGCTCAAATGAGTGGTATATATCGCAGCAATTTTGTTAGGCAAGAAAGTGATTACACTGCCTTTCTGGAAGGGCATCGAGCTTTGTTCCTATATATCTGCTCGCAGATTTCAGAAGATGATGGAATTAATAATATCGATGGTGCTAAAAATATTAATGAATCAGATAAATAAAGGCAACATTTAGTACAATTAAGAGGTTATGTTATATGTTTTTATCAAAGTTTCTTGATCCTAAAAATGATTTTTGTTTTCGTAAAATCTTTGGTACTGAAAAGAACAAAGATATACTAGTGCATTTTTTAAATGATGTTCTCAAGTGTGAAGGAAATGAGAAAATAATTGAGGTGACGTTTTTACCAACTATCCAAGTTCCTGATATTGCTATTTACAGAAAGTCTATAGTTGATGTTTTATGTAAAGATCAACACGGTAATCAATTCATAGTAGAGATGCAGGTAAGTAAGCATCCAGGATTTGAGAAAAGAGCCCAATATTATGCAGCTAAAGCATATTCTCAGCAAATAATTAAAGAAGATGAGAACCACAAGAAACAGGCAGTATATGCAAAATTAAAAGGAGTGATATTTTTAGCAATAGCTGATTTTGTGATGTTTGACGATAAAAAACATTGGAAATCGCAACATCGTATTTTAGATACAGAGAGCTATGCCAATGATTTAAAAGATTTTTACTTTGTCTTTTTAGAACTCGAGAAATTTAATAAGACTATTAATGAGCTAAAAACTATTGAAGAAAAATGGATGTATTTTTTCAAGCATGCAGGAGATAGTGCATTAACATTAACAGAGATAGAGAATTTAATAGGTAAGGATGAAATTATAAGGAGAGCATTTGAGGCAGTAGACCAAGCTAGCTGGTCGGAGGCAGAGCTTAACACCTATGAGCAAATGACCAAAGCTCGTTTTGATAATTTAGCGGTAGAACAGCAACAAATTGAAGATGCTGAAGCTAGAGGCGAAGCTAGAGGCGAAGCTAGAGGCGAAGAAAAAAGAGCTATAACCACAGCAAAAGAAATGTTAATTGATAATGAACCAATAGAAAAAATAGTTAAATATACAAAACTAACCCTTGAAGAAATTAAAAAGTTAAAAGAAGAATAATCTATGAGCAAAGAAGTAACTGCTAATAACTATGAAACTAGCCCTACTTCCTCTGGTAATGACTGGCTAGCTAACATGCCTGAGGAAATACGCAAAGCTGAGTCACTGGGTAAATTCAAGGATGTCTCATCTTTAGCTCAGAGCTATTTGGAAGCAGAGAAGAGCTTGAATCAGCGAGTTGCTGTGCCAAAAGATGATAGCTCTGATGAAGAATGGCATAAATTTTATAGTCGCTTGGGATTGCCTGAAGATAAGAGATATACTGATAAACGAGCCAAAGAAGATGAAGAGTATTTAGCTCGTTATGAGGACATGTTTTACCAAAGTGGATTATCTAAAAGGCAAGGTGAGAAGCTGCTTAATTCTTTGTATGGTTTTTCGCAGGATTTGCAGAAACAGCAACAAAATGCTATTGAGCAAACACGTCACTCTCACATTGGTTGGCTGAAAGACAATTATGGTGAAGGTTTTGACAGTAAAATGACAGTGATGCAGGCAGCCTTATCTAAGTTTGGCACTAAAGAATTGGCTAAATTAATTGAAGACTCACATTACTCACCAGCTTTAGTTGATTTATTAGTTAAAGTCGGTGAAACCTTAAAATCCGACTCGTTAGTAACTGGTAAAGAGCTACCAGCAATTAACAGTAGGGATGGGGCATTAGCAGAGATAGAAAAGCTTGAATCTGACCCCGAGTTTGTGGTAAAATTAAAGAGTAAAGACCATACGGGACATGAGCAAGCTGTTAAACGTAGGGAACAATTGTACAAAATTGCTTATGATAAAAAACAATAGACTTCCTACATAAGTCAATCTAGTTGGTGATTTTGGTGTCGAAACTCGCCTCCGCTCCTCGCGTACGTCTATGTACGCTGCGGTACTCGGCTTCGTTTCTCCTAAAAATCCCTCAACTATCTTTGACTTATGCTAAGTAAGTCTAATAAAAAATAACGTAACCAACCAATCATTAAAGTTTGATGTAGGTGACAACTCATTTTAAGGCTGCAACTTCGCAATAACCTATCATAAAAGAGCCACTAATATCATATATACCCGAAAAATCGTTAGCTGCGTAGCGGACAACGACCACATTCTAGTATAAATGATATCGCACTTTAATAAGACTTACCTAGCATAAGTCAAAAATAGTTGAGGAATTTTTAGGAGAAACGAAGCCGAGTACCGCAGCGTACATAGACGTACGTGAGGAACGGAGGCGAGTTTCGACGACAAAATTACCAACTAGATTGACTTATACTAAGTAAGTCTATTGATAGATTATTTGAGGAGGAATAAATGGAACAAATAACAGATGGTCTTAAAGAACAATTTGCCAAAAATATCAACTTAGTTATTCAGCAAGAAGGCTCTAAACTACGAAAATGCGTTACTAATGGCACACAGGATACTGAGGTAATTAGCTTTGAGTCAATGACTACCCATGAGGTGGAGAGTAGAACTAGACACCCGATTGACCCTGATAATCATTTGCATGGGCATTACGCTGATGATGGAGACCGTGACAAGCTAGAACAAATAGAATTTAAAATACCAACTATTTCAAGACGCTTTTTGACGGCATCGAGCTATCATTGGAACGCTACCATGGATAGGAACGATAAGCTAAACCTATTAACCGATCCTACCTCACATTTTCCTAAAATGGCAGGCTGGGCAATGGGTAGACAACAAGACCGGGTTATTATCAGTGCTTTTGCTAGTCCTGTCAGAGCAGGACGGACAGGCAGCAATGTGATTAACTTTGATGTAGCTAATAATGTGGTACCGATAGGAATTAGGGTTACTGATGTTAATTTAACCTTAAATGCTCAAGTTGCAGTTGCTGCCAACAGAGGTATCATTAGCTCGAAAAGAGCCGGACTAACAGTTGATAAACTAATAAAAGCTCATCATATCTTAAAAAAACGTTCTTTTGGTATGTATGATAAATTGTACTTACTATGTTCAAGTAATCAAATCTCAGACTTGTTACGCGATCCACAAATTACCAATTATGACTATAATAACGTTAGAGCTTTAGTAAGTGGTGAAGTTAATAGTTTCTTAGGATTCACTTTTATTACTAGTGAGATGCTGGGTGGTATATTTGATAATACTGGGGATGCGGTTCAATCTAGATATGCTGCTAGGGATTGCTATGCTTTTAATGAAGGAGCTATAAGATTCAACACGGTCAGTGGTTCTAACAAGAAGGGTATTGAAGAGCTAGTACAATATCATTATGCCAAGGTATTATATTACAGTGAAGCTTTTGGAGCTAGTCGTGATAATGAACAAGCAGTAGTTGTCATTAAATGTTTAGAGAATTACGATCGCAACAGCCATCAAGGTGCATTGTGGAAAGCAATAGAGGCGGTTCATCACAAGAGAGGTGTGCATAGCATAACAATGCCATGGCAGATGTTTGGCAATCAATGTCGGAATAGTGATAATACAGATGATATTAATGAAAATGATTTAGCAGTAATTGCCAACGACAATTTAGCTACTAGAGTACGAGGGATGGTCATAAGGAGAGCGGCTGCCGGTGGTATTGTTGGTGGTGTGGCTGCCGTTGGGGGCGTTGATGTTGCTGGTGGTGATGCTGATATTGTGGAGGATGATGACTTTGCTGGTGGTATTGTTGAAAGTGAAAATGATGATGAGTAACTTAAAAATTTATTCATTAGTGTAGCTACCGTGAAATATGAGATTATCAAGAAGGCAGTAGTGCTACTTGGCTCAAATGTTGGTATTAGTAGCATTGGTGGTGGTAGAGTATCAAAAGCCGAAGAATTATGTGAGGAATTTGTTAACCCTGCTATTGAAGATACTATATTAATGGTTAAGTGGTCATTTGCCTTACGGAGAGTCGATAATATCGAAGGTAATAGACAAAACTTTACCGAAGTACCGGACATTAATGATTGTATTAAATGTGCGGTAATAGTGCCATCTAATCTACAATTTTATACAGAAGCAGGTAAGATTTACTTCAAGGGCGGTAAACTTACCTCACTGTTTTACTATAGCAGAAACATTGTTGATAATTTACTAAATAACGATATGACTATTTGGCAACAAGTACCTGCTAGCTTTAAGTTATTAGCGGCTTTATCGTTAGCCTCGCAAGTGTCATTTGCTATGTATTCCGATAGTATATTTGCTGATGGACTAAAAAAACAATATTTGATCAAATTAGAAGAAACAAGAAGAATTTACGCGGTTGATTATAACCTAATTAATTCCGGCGAAGTGTAAATATGCTATGCAACAAGAACAATTTGTTTACTCACAGAAAAACAACTTTTCAGGTGGTGAGCTAACACCAACCATCGAAGGTAGAACTGAGCTAGCATTATATCAGAATGGCGTTAAGAAGCTGATTAATTTTATGTTACTGCCATCAGGTGGCATTATGCGTAGACATGGCACACAATTTGTTCATTTGTTCACTGATAATGTGCCAAAGAAAATGGCAGCTGTGATGTTTTCAAGAAAATTATCCTACTTGCTGGTTTTCGAATCGCACCAGCTAGAGACTCGCTGCTTATTCTTTGTTGGTGGAGAATTGTTGTTAACTAGTAAAGTTATACAGGATGAGGGGCAAAATTTCCATTTTCGTCCTAAGGATTTTTCTTATGTAGTGTTTCAAGGAATTGCTTATATTTCCTTTGGTAATAAGAGACCAATTTTTAAATTCTCCGTTGATCCGCAAATTGTCGAGCAATTTTACCAACATATTGAAGAACAGGCAAGAAAGAGACAGGTAGAATATGGTGAAAGAGCTGAGATAGCCTCAAGTAGTAGCTATGAGCTAGCCAGTAATTTTCCTGGTAAAGATAAGATGTTTATTATTGAGCCTCTAAAATGTCAAGTTAATTATTTTACTGTAAGGCAAGAAGGATATAATACCATACAAAAACCTTTTAATGAGGTAATCTATGGAGCGGAAGTAGATCAAATTAACAATACATTAAAAGACCTTTACCAACGAGCAGAAAATACAAGATATGTTGGTAATCAATCTCCCATCTATAAAGCCGAGCAGGAGAAATTATATTGTACTTCAGTGGTTACTTTTGAAAACCGATTATGGTGCTTTGGGGTTAATAAAAATATTCATTCAATTTGGGCAAGCTATAAGGGAGATTTTAGTGATTTTAGGATGGCATATAGGACTTTGCTAGAGGCTCGTAACCCGTTAAGTGCTTTTTCAGCAACCTTCTCCTCATCTACTTTTGATAATGTCCTATGGTCAGTGCCTTTTGCTGATGAGTTATTATTAGGCACTAGTGATGGCATTTATTTAGTCAAAGAAGGAGATCGAGCTAAGGGGGAGTTTGTCAAAATCCATAAAGAGATTGAGCTACCGATATCACCACTGAAACCAGTAATAATAGGTAAGACCATCTTCTTTGTTGAAGGTAATGGCTGTAAAATCAATAGTTTGTATTATTCACAAGAAAAAGGTGGCTTTCAGATATCAGACATCACTGCCTATGCTGAGCATATATTTGCTGGTGGTATTAGACAAATTGTTGGCTGTAATAGTCCATTTTCGATGATAGTGGCAGTGCTAAAAAATGGCTCTTTTGCTAGTTTTATCTATTCGCATGATTTAAAAATTATGGGTTGGTCACAACATTGGCTGGGTGGCGATGGTCAAGTATTAGGTATCACGCCGATCTATGCTGAAAGTGGCGATATGTTATACTTGCATGTTCGGAGAAGTGATGATACTGGTGTAAGCAGCAAGGAATATCTAGAAGTACTGCAAACTCGTTATTTTTCTGCCAAGCATTTTGTTACTGATAAAGCAGTTTATGCTGATTGTCGCGTAAATATCCAACAGCCTGGAGAAAATGCTGCTTGTCGGTCAATGATGCAATCATTAAAGGACGATAGTGCTTATGAGTTTAGAGGTGATATAACCAAGCTAGAGCATATTGTACAAGCTCAAGCAGAAACTATCTTGAGACTTAAGATCGATAATGTTGGTGATTGTTTTAAATACAAAAATAGGCTAGTTGCTAATTATGATGAATATAGAGCTGAGATAGAGAATTTTTTACAAAAATATTATCAAAATTATTTACCTAAGATTATGAATATTTTGGCGGTATCTTTTGCCTATCATCGAATATTCTCCCGTATTTATGCGGAATTAGACAATTTATTTTTAAATAATCCTGAAAGCTTTGTTACAATCGAGCAATTATTATATGATGGTGAGCGGCTTGGTGGTGATATTATTGAATCGGTGGAGCTACTGAATGAAGGTGATGTACCAGCTATTTTAAGAGATGGTGGCTTGATGGAATACTTGCCTAATAGTGCTTTTTCCTTTCGTCCAACTATTTGTCTGCAAATAAAAAAGCTAAATACCGAGCTAATCCGATTCATTGCTGGTACGGTACAAGATATTATGGCAACTGCTAAGCAAAATATTGATCTACAATTTGAAGTAAGTAGAGAAATACAAGAGATGCGATCAGCGGTTAGCCACATCAATAAGAAAATATTGCTATATTATGCCCAGCAGGATAGTGATAAAAAATCCGGGCTGCTAGTTAATTTAAAAAAGTTTTTTGCCAAAACAGGAGTGGATTTTTACCCAGAATTGCTAAATATCGCTCATCCAGAACTAACTAAATATATATTTGGTGAGCAAACTAAACAATTAATTAGCCAGCAAATTATTGGATTTGACCAACATACTAGCAAGCAACAAATAAATGATAAATTATCAATCATTACTAATCAATTAATCGATAAATTACAACAAATACATAATGACAATAAGATTAATGAGTCTCCCCGTCAAAAGTCTAGAAGGATAATATATAATATGGTTAGCGGGTAAAAATATCTAGATAATCCATAAGAAAATGCTATAATATTGGCAGAAACCTTATGGATTGTATGAATTATGCCGATAGAAGATATAATAAAATCCCAAAAACAAGGACAGCTTTTTGGTTATAAATTGACCGAAGAATTAAACCCTAATAACAAGTTATATAAATTAAGATCGTTAATAAATTGGACTGTTTTAGAGGAATGGTTATTGACAAATGTTAATATCAAGAAATTTGGTAGGAATCGCAGATGTCACAGGTTATTACTTGGAGTAACTATGCTGCAAGCGATGTATAACCTGTCAGATGCTGCAGCTGAAGAAGAGCTGAGAGAGAACGTATATTGGCAATATTTTTGTGGTTGGGAATATTTGCAGAAAGATGCTGAGATATCAGAAGCTAGTATACGAAGGTTTCGTGCTATATTAGGGGAAGAAGGATATAATGAGATATTAAAAGAATTAACAAGAATTGGTTGCAAAGTCGGAGTGCTTAAAAAAAAAGACTTAGCATCGATAATCGTTGATACTACAGTACAAATTAAGAATATTAAGTATCCTCATGATGTGTATTTGATGGATAAGGCAAGAATAGAGCTAGTAAAGTTATGTCATACTTTAGGCATTAAGTTACATGAGACATATGCCAAGCAATATAAAAAAGACATAGTAAAATTATGGAAATATAAGGATAATAGTAAAGCCAAAAAACGTAAGAAGGTAATGCAACATTTAAAGATATTGCTGGGTCGTTTAATAAGAATATGTCAGCGAGAAATAGCAAAAACAAAGTTAAGTTTGTCATTAAAGCAGCAAGAAATACTAAATAAGATTAAAAAGATTCAGGCACAATCTATACTGAGTAAAGCAGAGAAAGAGCGATATAAGGAGGATAATAAAGTATTATATAGTTTTCACGCACCGGAGGTAGAGTGCATAGGTAAAGGGAAATTAAACAAACCCTATGAGTTTGGTAACAAGGTTTCGATAGCAGTAAGTGGTCGAGGTAATTTTGTATTAGCGGCCAAATCATTTCATGGCAATCCATATGATGGTCATACATTATCGCAGACTGTAGAGGTTGTAAAGAAATTAACAGGAGTGGGAATAGCCAGGACATTTGTTGATTTAGGCTATAAGGGGAATAATTTTAAAGAAAAAGACAAGGTGTATAGCCCATATTGCAAGAAGAAGCTATCCTCAGATGATAAGGCAATGATCAAGAGAAGAAGTGCTATAGAGCCGATAATAGGACACCTTAAGCATTATGGTAGAGTTGGCAGAAATTACTTAAAAGGAGTAATAGGAGATATAATAAATCCGTTAATTTCCGCTGTAGGATTGAACTTACGGTGTATTGCTAATCACCTGCTCAAAACAAATTTTTCTACATAAAAATTAGCAAATAAAGAAAATTAATCAAACGATTACAAAATCGTTAACAAAACGTCATGCAAAAATTTTCTAAAAATCATCTTTTTATATCAAAAAATTACATCAGAACAATTAAACTCTAAAATTTTATACAAAAATTTTTTGCTAAGGTGCTAATTTTTGAATTTTTTGCACTTTTGACGGGGAGACTAATTAGACCAGTAGTGGGGTTCTAGAGATTACATTTTTGATATAGTGAAACCTATTGAATTAGGTGATACAAACTTTGTGTCATACCTGCGAAAGCAGGTATCTAGATTCCCGCCTTCGCGGGAATGACAACTTACAATCGTTATGTTCTTTATCACCTAATCCTATGAGCATAACTATACCTTACCTTGTGAAAAAACTCTTTGATTAGATTCTCGGAAATTTTTGCCGAAAAGCCACTATATATTTCAGGACGGTAGAAACAAGATTTGCTGTTGAAGAAACGCCCACCATTTTCAATCGATCCCTGTTTTGGGTCATCTGCTGCGTAAAATAATCTACCTATTCTGGCAAAAGATATTGCAGCAGAACACATTGCACATGGCTCTAAAGTAACATACATATCACAATCTGATAAATTCTTACTAGCTAAAATCTGACAAGATTGATTAATCGTTACAATTTCAGCATGCAATATCGGATTCTTTATTTGTTCAACAATATTATAAGCCTTTGCAATAACTTTGCTAGTTATTCTATTTACGATAATAGCACCTACTGGAATTTCATTATTATCTAAAGCAAGTTGTGCTTGCTTTAAAGCTTCCTCCATGAAAAAATTGTTAAACTGGGTTGATGTTTTCACGGTAATTAACTTTTTCTTCATAACCATATGGATCTAGATGAATAATTATTTCTGCCCCTGGAAACTCTAATAGCAATGCACTACAAATCTGATCACTATAATGATGAGAACTATATAATGACATATCTCCATCCATTTCTATGTGACATTGTATAAATGGTTTACTTGCAGCATATCTAGTTTTCATTTCATGGATGCCTTTTACTTCTTTAAAGCTACTAATTATTGATATAATTTTTTTTCTATCTTTTTCCGGTAGCTCTTCATCAATAAGATTTTTAAAAGCCTTTCTGAATAAAACATAAGAAGTATATATTATATATACTGAAATACCTATACCAAATAATGAATCTATAAACCAAAAACTAGTAGTTAAGTTTATAGAAACAATTACTGCAATATTTGTTAGTAAATCTGTAAAATAATGTAATTTATCTACTTTTATTATTTCCGAACCAGTCTTTTTTATCACATAAGTTTGATATGTTACTAAAATAAAAGTTAGGATAATACATAAATACATTACATTGATGCCAGACTCTATATTGCTTGGAACTGATCTATCAATAAGAGACTTTACTGCAGAAGAACAAATAAATAAACCAGAAACACAAAAGAATACTGATTGTGAAAAAATTGCTAAATCTTGGATTTTTTCATGCCCAAATCTATGGTGATAATCAGGAGGTTGCAATGCAAAACGAATAGCAATTAAATTAATAAAAGACGATGAAATATCAAGCATAGCATCAATTAAAGATGCTAAAATAGACTGAGAATCAGTCACGAACCACCCATAAGATTTAATAAGTAAAATGAATGTAGCTACAATAAAAGATACGTAAGATGCAGATTTAATTAAGTTATGATGCTCTAAAGTAGTCATATAAAATTTCAATTGTTTTATAATATAAAATACATTATTATCCGGCTATAGTTAACCCGACTAACATTACGCCAAATTCACAGACGTCATTGCGAGGAGCTACCTTAGTAGCGACGAAGCAATCCAGAAAAGTGATTAGAAATGGATTGCTTCGTCGGCTTATGCCTCCTCGCAATGACGCTGGTTTACTATGGCTAAATCGCTAATCAAGTTAGCTATAATATACTCTAATCAAGGAATGTGTCAAATTTAACGATTATTATTCACTTAATAAGATTTCTTATATATCTTTAACTTAAAATTATATGGTTTTATGAATTTAACATTCAAAATTACAGCAATTATTTTGGCAACAACAATGTTGCACGGTTGTTCCGGTATGAATAAACAAGGGGGCGGCACATTAATTGGCGGTGTAGCTGGTGGGCTTTTAGGGTCGCAATTTGGCAAAGGTACAGGGCAACTTGCAGCAACTGGTATAGGTGTTTTAGCTGGAGCACTTATCGGTGGTCAAATTGGTCAAACTATGGATGAGCATGACAGGCAATTGGCACAATTAAGCTCTCAGAAGGCACTGGAGACTAGTGCTAGTGGTCAAAGTGTAGAATGGCGTAACCCGGATAGTGGTAATTACGGATATGTAACACCAGAAAGAGCTTTTAAAAATGATCAAGGGCAATATTGCCGTGAGTATACTCAGACAGTTGTTGTGGGTGGTAAGCAAGAGAAAGCTTATGGCAAAGCTTGTCGTAAACCAGATGGTCAATGGGAAATTGTTAAATAGACTTTTATAGATTTAGCAAATATATCATCCCTACGAATACATGTATAGCCAAGTTTGTCATTCTTAGCAACGGCGGGAATCTAAAACAACACTCAAAAAGCCCTGAGATATTATGGATTACCGCCGCAGCTAGGAATTACAACGTGGATTGTTTTGTTGGGCTTGTGCATTCCTTACCATAGTACCCTACATTTTTTATTCTATCGTAAAAATAGCAAAAAATTATAAGGATATTATGCTACACAAGCGTCATTGCGAGGAGTGTGTAAGCACGACGAAGCAATCCACTTCTGGTCTTTTGGATTGCTTCGTCGCCTAAAGTGGCTCCTCGCAATGACAGTTAGAGATCGGTTTTTTTTCCTTAAATTGGGACATTATGTCGAATTACATTTTCACTACAAAATAAAAAATGTAGGGTATGATTCCTTACAGTAACGACGTATGCACCATTGCGACCATACAAAATCATAATTATAGTTGTTATGCCTATCCTAAAATCAGAAAATACTATATTAATAAAGTTCAGTAATGTATCTAAACAATTTGGCAAAAAGTTACCCCTTACCAATATTAATTTTACTGTTAAGAAAGGCGAAGTAACCACGTTAATCGGTCCAAATGGTGCTGGCAAAACAACAATAGCTAGATTAATCTTGGGTTTAGACAGCCCTTCATCTGGTAACATAATAATTCATCCTAATTTAAAAATTGGCTATGTACCTCAAAGACTAGATTTTGCCTCAGATTTACCAATTACAGCTGAAAAATTTTTATATTTATTAGCTTCAAATAGCACTAACAAGGATTGGCAAGAGTTGGGCAATTTCATTGATTTTGATAATTATAAGCATCACGATATTTCTGAACTGTCTGGTGGTCAATTTCAAAAGTTAATGCTAACTGCTACCTTACTGAATAATCCTGATCTAATTATTTTAGATGAACCAACTCAATCATTAGATGTTACTAGCCAACAAGAATTTTATCGGATTATTAATCAAATAAAAAAACGTCTAAATATTACTATTTTTATGATCTCACATGACTTATTTACGGTAATGAAAAATTCCGACCAAGTGATATGTTTAAATGGACATATCTGCTGTAGCGGAAAACCAAATGATTTAGCAGAAAACCAGGACTTCCTAAACACCTTGTCAGCAATTGGTTTTTACGTCCATCATCATGACCATAAACATTAGTTCTGTAAAGGTATAGTGAAACCTATTGAATTAGGTGATACAAACTTTGTGTCATACCTGCGAAAGCAGGTATCTAGATTCCCGCCTTCGCGGGAATGACAACTTACAATCGTTATGTTCTTTATCACCTAATCCTATGAGCATAACTATATGTGAAATATGGTTAATTCTATCATTAGAAGCTGTATTGATTATAGCTTGTTCAAACATTGAAAGATGCATTTATTAAACAATCTTCAATTTTATTTAGTCGCTCCGTCAAAAAGGCTGTAGGTATTAGAGGTAATACATGTTTGCGGTTAAAAACCACATCAAAATCCATAAGATTTTCACCCTATTTTGTCAAAAACCTTATGGATTTACAAAGTTTTTATAACCTAATCACAGTACCAAGCTTGTCATCCCTGCGAAAGCAGGGATCTAAAATAGTCGACAAAAAGCCCTGAGATATTATAGATTCCTGCCTACGCAGGAATGACATCCTTTTTGTTAAACATAGCAGATGTTGTATCTTTAGACTTTGACGGGGGACTATTTAAGCAGGGCAGTTTAAAAGTCGCAACTAATGGTATAAGAATCTGTTTTGAGAAATGCATAAACGTCATTGCGAGGAGCCGCTTCGCTACGACACGGCAATCCAAAAAATTGCAACGGCAAAAATAAAACAGCAAGCTGTTTATTTGGATCGCCACGCCACTTCGTGGCTCGCGATGACGGTTATTCGTTTCTATAATCTAGTATTTTATATCATTAGTTGCGACTTTTAAACTGCCCTGCTATTTAAGTGCTTGAACCATTACCGTAGGTTTCCTCTAAGCAATATATTTCATTACATAGCTCATGATATCATACTTCCTACATAAATCAAAGAAGCCCTCGGGGTTTTTAGGAGAAATGAAGCTTGCTACCCTCACGTACTTAAATGTACGTGAGGAGCGAAGCATAGTACCCTACATTTTTTATTTTGTAGTGAAAGTGTAATTCGACATAATGTACCAATTAGATTGACTTATGCAAGAAATCTATTGCAACTGAGTCTTGGCTTGAGCTACTATATCTGCAAAACCTTGTGGGTTGTTGACTGCCAATTCAGCTAGCACCTTCCGATCGATATCTATTGCAGCTTTTTTAAGTCCACCCATAAATTGTGAATATACTAAACCATGCTCGCGTACTGCTGCGTTAATTCTTTGTATCCAAAGTCCTCTAAAATCACGTTTACGATTTCTACGATCCCTATAAGCATATTGTAAAGCTTTCTCAACCTTTTCAATTGCTACCTTAAAGCAATTATTAGACCTTCCTCTGTAACCTTTAGCAAGTTTGAGAATTTTTTTATGACGATTTTTTGAAATTTTTCCTGATTTTACTCGTGACATATCTCACCTATTTCCTTAGTTAAATTGTTAAATTCCATATGGAAGGAAGAACTTTTTTATATTCTTTGCGTCTTGATCACAAAGAATCGTTGTCCCTCTAAGGTTACGAAGTTGAGCTTTTGTACGACGTCTCATGAAATGTTTTTTACCAGCTTGAGTAGCACAAACTTTACCGGTAGCGGTAAGCTTAAAGCGTTTTTTTACAGCTGATTTTGTTTTTAATTTAGGCATTATTAGTTCCTTTATTTGGTATTTTAAGACTGTATAGCAAAAATTAGGCATACCAAAGCCATATTGCTATATGGTGGAGTATAATATTTTTTATGGGTTATTGCAAGTTAATTTACATATTAGTCTAATATATAAATTAACTGAGTCGATACACTTAGTGCAGAGATATTATGTGATATAGTATCTTATATTAACTAAAAAATATAAGATATTAATATGTTTGGTCAGATTTTAGGTAACATAGGAAGTAGTATTGGTGGCGTTTTTGGTGGCGGTATATTATCGACTATTGGGCGATTTGCAGGTAAGGCATTAGGCGATTATTTAGAATATTTAAATTATGAACCTGAGGAATATTATCATTTTAAGAATATTAGGGAAAGTTTTGTCTTATCGAAAGCCGTTTATGGGCATCCAATAGCCTTAGTTTTTGGTACAGCAAGGGTCAATGGTAAAATAATTTGGGCAAATCAAATTAAGGAAGTACAAATTACCAGTGTTTCACAACGGGATGTATCAAATACTCAAGAAGCTGCAGCCATACATAATTTAACAGAGTGTGAATATTATTTATCCTTTGCCGTTAGCATATGTGAAGGCGAAATTGCTGAAATTGCTAGAGTATGGGCTAATGATCAGTTACTCAATCTTGAACAATATAAATTCAGGCTTTATTTAGGGTCAGAAGAGCAAATAGCCGATCCTTTAATTGCTGCGACTGAACCTCAAGGTCAAGCACCAGCCTTTCGCGGATTAAGCTACGCGGTATTTGAAGAGCTACCATTAGCTGATTTTAATAATTCTATACCAAATTTTTCCTTTGAAGTAACCAGAAAGGCTAACATCCCTAATTACGTCGAAAGCAAGAGTGTAGAAGATTTGGTTGAGTCGATTAATATCATCCCAGGATCAGGCGAGTTTGTTTATGATTGCTTGGTACAGTATAAAACTATCACAAACTCTTTGGGTAGTATAATTAGTAAAAAACCAATAAATTCCCATAATTACCGTAATATTGCTGATAGTGTTTATAGTCTGGAGCAAATGAAAATTATATGCCCTAACATCAAATGGGTTGCACCAGTTGTATGTTGGTTTGGTGATAGTTTGGATATTAAAAATTGTACTATTAAACCTGCCGTAGAATTTAATGACCCACATACCCAATACTCAGAACAATGGCAAGTTGGTAAATATTTACGTGATACGGCAAGGTTAGTATCACGAGATGCAGATAATTTCCCTAAATATGGCGGTACTGTTAATGATGCGAGTATCACACGTTACTTACAGGAGTTAAAACGTAGAAACTTTAAAATTATGTTTTATCCAATGTTTTTTTTAGATGTTTGGCAAAAGCCATGGCGTGGTCATTTAACAGGCTCGGTAAGTTCGGTAGTAGATTTCTTTAATAAAGATGAAGGTTATAATGATTTTATCCTGCATTATGCTGAGTTAGTTAAGGATCATATTGATAGTTTTGTAATCGGTTCTGAGTTAATAGGTTTAACTAGTATCAGAGATCAGCATAATAATTTCCCGGCGGTTATTGAATTGATAAAACTGGCAAAATTAGTCAAAAAGATCGTTGGTAATAATGTACTTGTCACGTATGCAGCTGATTGGTCAGAATATCACCATACAAAAGACGGATGGTATAATTTAGATAAGTTATTTGCCTCAGAATATATAGATTTTGTCGGTATTGATGCTTATTTTCCTGCAACAAGAACCGTAAATTCTGGAATTTCGTCAGAAGAAATCATTAAAGGTTGGCAATCAGGTGAAGGGTATGATTACTTTATAGATGAGAAGGATAATCAACATCAGTTATCCGCGGATTATGCTTGGAAAAATTTAAGACATTGGTGGGAGAATTATCATCGTAATCCTGATGGCGTAATAACAGAATGGCAACCCAAAATAAAGAAAATTTGGTTTACGGAGTTTGGTTTTCCTTCCATTGATAAAGCAACTAATCAGCCTAATATATTCTTTGATCCTTTATGTATTGATGGTGGGATACCTAGATATTCCACTGGTGAAGTTGATTTCTCTATTCAGCGTAAAGCTATTAGGAGTTTTATTGAATATTGGCAAACACAAGAATATATCGAACAAATGTTTTTATGGACTTGGGATGCCAGACCCTATCCAGCTTGGCCACATAGTAATATTTGGCGAGATGGTAACTTATGGGCGAAAGGACATTGGGTGAATAATAAGTTTGGAGCTTGTAATTTAGCAGCAATAATTCTTGAATTGTCTAATAGATGCGGTATCCCATTAAACAATATTGATATATCGACTGTTGATGAAACTGTAGAAGGGCTGGTATTAAATAAATCTTTGTCTTGTATTGATATTATTAATTCCCTAAGAATTATATATTTTTTTGATATCATAGCTTATCAGCAGCAAATTAAGTTCATTAAGCGTGGATACTCTCCTGTCTGTAATATTAGTTCAAAAATATTGGTTAAACTATCAAGCAATAGTTATTTAGAACAAATGGAAATTTCTAAAACTAGCATTATTGGTAAAATAGAACTAAACTTTATTGATCGATATGATGATTATAATAATGGCTTTTGCCAGATAAATAGTGAGAATTTCTCACATAGAGCTATTCCGGTCTTAAAGTTACCTATTATATTATCTTATCTGGAAGCTGAAAGATTAGGGCAGTTAATCCTAAAAAATGCTGCTACTGAAACTAAAGTTTTAAGATTTATCATGCCAGCAAATTTTATCAAATATCGACCCGGGGATTTTATCTTATTGTATTATCGGAATTTTCAATATCAAATTAGGATTATCTCCATGAGATTATCTCGTTTGATAGTTGAAATACACGGAATTATTGATGAGGTTGAAAGTTATAGCTAACCCATTAAGGCTCTAGTACTACAGTCGTAGTTTATAAATAATATAAAATGTATTAGAATGTATGGCATAGTTGAAGGAGGAGATGAGATAAGGAATGGATAACATCAAGATATGGCAAGAACTGGAAGGAATGTTATAGTTATGCTCATAGGATTAGGTGATAAAGAACATAACGATTGTAAGTTGTCATTCCCGCGTAGGCGGGAATCTAGATACCTGCTTTCGCAAGGTTAACACAAAGTTTGTATCACCTAATTCAATAGGTTTCACTATATCAGTAGTTCCAACAATTCTGCTGAAGTAATGTTAAAGAATATAAGGTTCCATTGGGGAGTTGAATCTATGCATTGGATACTAGACGTGGTATTTAACGAGGATGCAAGTAGCATAAGACAAGGCAATGCTCCTGCGAATATGGCAATTATCAGAAGATTTGTATTAAATATTTTAAATAAAATAAAGACTCAAAGGGAGACTAGACCCAAAATGATGCTTACTATGGGTTGGTCACCAAAGAACTTAAAACGTTTTACTAATGCTTTAATAGAAATTAACTAATTGTTCATGAGGCCGCCGTGATTGCGAGGAGCCGCTTCGCTGCGACACGGCAATCCAAAAAATTGCAACGGCAAAAATACAACAACAAGCTGTTTATTTGGATCGCCACGCCACTTCGTGGCTCGCGATGACGGTTATTCGTTTCTATAATCTAGTATTTTATATCATTAGTTGCAATTTTTAAACTGCCCTGGCAACCCCATACTAATATAATACTTGCCAATCATCATTAAGTTTTATCTGTAATTCCTTATTGAGACTATATACTCCTATTTTTATTCTGGTAAATAAATGCTTATTATAAGGATACTTACTATTTACCTCATTGCGGGCAAGTATGCTCCTTATATATTCAGCACTTTTGCGTTGTTTAGGTACAATATTTTCTGGCATATTCTTCAGCATATCACCAATAGTGCCAGATCTAAACACTATATGATGCTCATCCTTGACGCGGGTGATATTCCTTATTTTTGTTAACAAAAGATAGAGCAAAAAATATTCAGATTTATAGGATTCAATCTTAACTAGCTTATTATTTATTTTTACTATAAGTGCATCTGGTTTTAAATATTCATAGATGTCTGGGAATAGTCCGGTACAATATTTTATATCACTTCCTGCCCTAGCTATGGCAATCATAAAGGCATTGCGACGGTTATTGTCAATTACATCTACTGACGCCCCTAAAGAAATTAGTGTTTCTATATGTGACTTTTTACCAATATATGCAGCACACATTAAAGGGGTAAGATTGAACTCATTTCTATAATCAATACCAAATTGATCAACCTTTTGTAACACAGCATTAACATTTTTATAAATATAATCAATGAAATATTCATCCTGCATTAGAGTAATACATCTGGCAATATTATTGGCAGCCTTTACTCCGATATCTTGCAGTTCTTTTATTATACTAGCATCAGAATAGATTATTGCATAATTTAGCAATTTAATTATATCCTTTTTATTAGCAGTCTTTTGCACTAATACAGCATCCTGCAATTGCATTAATTGTTGATTATCAATAATTTCCCACGGAATTACTTTATGTTGCAATATACTATCTTCAATGGCTTTAGCCTGCTCTTCTTTACCTTGTATTATTAACTTACTTGCTTCCTTTTGCCACTCTTCTCTAGAAGATTCTTTAGCTTCAATAGTTACTTCCTTAATTTGATTAATATCTAACAGTCTCAAGAGCTTATGAGCTGGGTTAGATTCTATCATATAAACATTGCAAATAGACCGAGTGATTGCAACATATAAAGAATTTACATAAAATTTGTATATTTCTAGGGATTTATCTGTTTTTTCTTTTGTCCGAGAATATTTAAAATCTGTATCAAGAAATGATCGATCCATATCCTTACTAATAATAGTATAAGTTTGTTCAGAAGATATAAAGTCATAAAGAATTATATTTTCATATTCTAAACCCTTTGCTTCTTGGATAGTAAATATCAGAGGTGTGTTAAAGACTTCTCTGACCTTCTGCTTGCAATGCTCATATAATACTAAAATAGCATAACTTGTTGATCTAGATGTTCGGGTGTTTACCTCTTTGATAATATTTGGTGTGGCTTCTAAACAGCTAACACTACCATGCTTTTCAGAGGTACTGTCTATAAGATAATGGCTCTCTTTATCGATTGAACCAAAACGATAATTCTTAAAGCGTAGCACCCGATTAGCCAACTCAGTAACTTCTAAGCTATTACGATAATTTGCTACAAGAATTCTGGTGATACTAGTGGTATTTAACTCTGTATCACTATAAAAAAAAGATTTTAGCTTAGACCAAGAGAAAAAATTGGGATGGACTATTTGATTAGCATCCCCACATAACAAAAATTGTCTCTTATCTTTTAAACTTTTTAATATTAAAGATAATTGGCTATTAGTAAAATCTTGTACCTCATCGACAACAATTGCATCATAAGTAGCCTCAACTAAATTAAGATAGTTATAAGCAATAATATTACTATCATAATAGTTTTCTTGCTCTAAAAATTTAGTATATTTTTGGAAAAGATCATAAATGTCATGTCGTTGTTCTTGAGAAAAGATAGATTGTTTTATTCCTAAATTTAGGTATTCTTCTTTGGTTAAGTAAGCCCTATCATTAGAAGAACCAGCTATTACACCTATAAATTCTTCAAATAGCTTACGCCCATCTCCTATAGTTCCAGAAATCTTTTGCTTGGTAAACCATGATAAAAATATATTTTCATTAACTGGTTTCCCTTTAGGAATTTCTATAGTTTCCAAAAACTCACGAAAAGATAAAAAATCAAGATACTGTTTACTATTACTATAATTACACGCAAAATATAATTTTTGTGAATTATGAACGAGATAGCTTGATAAACTTATATAGAGAATTTTTCCTTCAAGCTCCTTAAGTTTTTCTAAAGTTACTGAGGTTTTCCCACTACCAGCAGAGCCAATAATAAGCAACGGTAGATTACAATGTAATATATCTTCTTGCTGTTTATCAAAGATAATAAATTTATTCAACAAACGAACAGGCGAAGTGTTTGTAGGGCTACCATTCAATAATTCAAGGTCAGCTATTTCTAGTGACTTAAATTCTACATCTTCTTCAATTATTGCTCCCCCTTTTAAAAATCTCGATTTGCTATAATCATGATTTCGAATTATTTCTAAAATAAGTAAGTAATATTGATTATTATGCCTTATAGGTTTAAACAATACTCGGTTAGTTATATCCAGTCTAGCTCTGAAATAATCAGTAGGTTTTAGCTTTTTAACTTCTGCTGATTTAAAATCGCCTTCCTGTAGAAATTTAATAACCTTATCAAATTTTGCCTCAAGACCGTTATAATCTAAATTATAATAATAAAGTATAGAGTACACTGCTTATTCTTAAAATTGGTTGTTATTTGGGTGAATAAAGAATAAGGTAAAAATAACTTAAAATAAATAAAATTATCTTATCTTTTATCATATGGCATAAATTCTCTTTGTACATACCCAGTATATAATTGTCGCGGTCTGCTAATTTTTTGCTCTGGATCTTCGTGCATCTCTTTCCATTGCCCCATCCAACCGACAGTTCTTGCTATAGCAAACAGTACTGTAAACATCTGCGATGGTATACCCATAGCTTGATAAATAATACCAGAATAAAAATCGACATTCGGATAAAGTTTGCGATCAATAAAATATTGGTCATTGAGAGCAATCTTTTCAAGCTCAGTAGCGATTTGTAATAAGGGGTTATTACGATTTCCTAACTCATCTAACACTTCTTTGCAAGTTTCTCTAAGTACAATTGCTCTTGGATCATAACTTTTATAAACTCGGTGACCAAAACCCATTAATCGGAATGGATCATTTTTATCTTTTGCCCTTGCGATATATTCTGGAATACGGTTTATGGTACCAATTTCTTTCAGCATGTTAATTACTGCCTCATTAGCTCCGCCATGTGCTGGACCCCATAAAGAGGCTATGCCAGTACTGATACAAGCAAACGGGTTGGCTCCGGATGATCCGGCTAAACGTACTGTTGAAGTGGAGGCATTCTGCTCGTGGTCAGCATGGAGGATAAATATTTTATCTAAGGCATTTTTTACTACCTGGTTCACCTTATATTTCTCACAAGGTGTTGAAAACATCATATAAAGAAAATTCTCAGTAAAATCTAGACTGTTATCAGGATAGATAAACGGCTGTCCTATTGAATATTTATATGCCATTGCCGCAATAGTTGGCATTTTGGCAATCATTCTAATAGCAATCAACTCACGTTCATTTTCTTCTATATTTAAAAAATCCGGATAAAATGCAGATAAAGATCCTACCACAGCTAGCATAATTGCCATAGGATGAGCCGAGGGGCAAAAAGCCATAAATAAATTTCTAAGCTGCTCATTAATCAAAGAATGATGAGTAATTCTCTGGGAAAAAGATTTATATTGATTGATAGTCGGTAATTCGCCATTTAGTAGTAAGTATGCTACTTCTAAGAAATTACTTTTTTCTGCTAATGTTTTAATATCATATCCCCGATATCTCAATATCCCCTGATCACCATCTATATACGTTATAGCCGATTTACAAGCTGCTGTAGACATAAAGCCAGGGTCGTAAGTGAAATAGCCTGTTAATGAATATATACTGCTAACATCAATAACATCTTGACCGAACGAGGCTTTTTTTATTGGTAAATTAAAAATCTTATCACCTATTTTTAACTCAACATTTTCTATTTTCATATATCCTCATTTTATCATATAGCTAACCTGTTAAAGTTCTAGATAGCTTCTTCGTCTATTCGCGAGAAAGTAGTGAAGTGCGACGAAGCAATCCATTTTTAATTACTTTGTGGATTGCTTCGTCGCCACTAAAGCGGCTCCTTGCTAATAGACGTCAATTTACTATGACCAAAACCTTCTCGGATTAGTTATACTACTCTATCATATTTTTTATTGCCCACTAATACTAAAATTATAATATTTTACACTGAGTTATATGTATCTTTATCCAGAGTACCTTCACTATTATCGATAATCAAGGTAATTGTTGCATCACCTGTGATATTAATGGTAGTACGTAGCATATCTAATATCCTATCAATTCCAGCAATTATAGCAACCCCTTCAATCGGTAAATTGATTGAAGACAGCACCATAGGTAGCATTATTAAAGAAGCTCCAGGAATACCAGCTCCACCTATAGATCCAAGAGTTGAGGTAATAATAATGACTAAATAATCATGTAACGCTAAATCCACACCCATCATTTGAGCAAAAAATATGGTAGTAAGAGCTAAATTTATCGCAAACCCATCCATATTTATCGATGCACCAAGTGGCAATACAAAAGAAGTGCTAGATTCAGATATACCTAGTCGTTCGCGACAAACTTGCATAGTGGTGGCAAGCGTTGCCTTACTACTAGAAGTAGAAAAGGCAAGCACCTGATATTCTAGACTTTTTCTATAAAAAGGTAATGGTGATATTCGACAAAATAGATAAATTAACATACCAAAAATACCATATTGACATATCATAGCAATAACTACCGCAACAACTAATTTGGACAAGCTAATCATTACATCAAAGCCCTGCGTACCAACTATCCAAGCCGTTAAAGCAAATGCACCATATGGCGAAAGTTGAATGATCATCGAGATCATTTTTAACACTATTTTTGATAATATATGAAATAAATTCTTAATCGGTGCAGCACTAACATCCATTTTATTTAGTACAAGTCCAAAAAATATTGCAAAGAATACAATTTGCAAAACATTAGAATTAGCAAAGGAGCCTATTACATTATCAGGCACAATATTTACAAAGAAATTAAATATATTAAAGGATTTCTCTTGCGTTATAGTTTGTGCAACATCAAAGTTAATATGCACACCATGCCCTGGCTTTAATATAAGTGCAACTGTAATACCAAAAACTACGGCAAAGAAGGTCGTGCCTAAGAAAGCGGCAACAGCCTTTAGCCCCACTCTACCAAGAGAAGCAGGGTCATTCATACTAGTTATGCCAGATACTAAACTAAAAAATATTAAAGGAGCAATAATCATTTTGATCAAACGCAGGAAAATATCTCCTACCGGTTTTATGTAAGATACATATTCAGGAAAATATATACCAAACAATATACCTAAGATTAACCCCAATGTAACTTTTTTCCATAATTTCATTATTATACTTAATTAAATTAAAGAGTGTTTTAAACTTATTTTGCTGATTTCATGTGAATATACATAGTAAAAAGTAGCTGTATTATAGCTAACCCGGCTAACATTACTCCGTCATTGCAAGGAGGCATAAGCCGACGAAGCAATCCATTTCTAATCACTTTTTTGGATTGCTTCGTCGCCACTAAAGTAGCTCCTCGCAATGACGTTTTACATTTGGTGTAATGTTAGTTGGGTTAGCTGTACAATAGACTTCCTGCATAAATCAATCTAGTTGGTGATTTTGTCGTCGAAACTTGCCTCCGCTCCTCACGTACGTCTATGTACGCTGCGGTGCTCGGCTTCGTTTCTCCTAAAAATCCCTCAACTATTTTTGACTTATGCAGGAAGTCTAATAATACAACTCTTCTTACTATAATTAAGTAAATCTTAGTTCTAATAAACACTCTATTAAAATTAGATACTTTGAGTTACCCAGTTTAAATACGCCGGTAGCCCATCTTGAATGTCAAGCTTTATTATTTGCGGAAGATCATAATTGTGTATATCAATAATCATCTTTTCTATGATATTATAGTTATCAGACTTAGCTTTTACCATAATACGATATTCTGGTACAGAAGATATCTTGCCTTCCCATTTAAAATAGCTGACTATATTGTCTACTTGTATGCAAGCAGCTAGATTTGCTTCCAACAAGCTAATGGTTAACTTGTCTACTACTTGCTGGTTATCGGTCGTAGTTAAAATTACACAACATCTTTGTATCACTTATACCTCAACAAAGCAATTAGGTGTTTCAAATAACTTGACTTTTGTAATAAAAAAGGAGCTATTAGTAAATAATTTTGGCAAAATATCCAACTTTAAGTGTAATGCTATATTCTCTGCTGTTGGATTCTGTGGCATATAATATACTTTTTGACCAGTCCAGTTACATATTTGCTCTCCTATTTCTCTATCATTTTGATGTAATATAAGATTATGATCAAAATTATTATCTATCCAATTTTTTATTACCAACTTTATGTGACCAAAATCTACTACCATACCAAGATTATCGACCACATCAGATCCAGCGGTAACTTCAAGGACATAACGATGACCGTGTAGAAATTGACACTTATTCTTATGCCCAACAACTCTATGACCTGCATCAAATTCAATTTTGCGAGTACATTTTATCATAATTTCTTCTCTTCAGTGCCTTATTACTATTACCCACAAATATTTTGTCAGCAATGATGGAAGTATTGCTATGGATAAATACTGACCGGGTTAGCTATAAGTTGTTATTTCAATAGACTTCCTGCATAAGTCAATCTAGTTGGTGATTTTGTCGTCGAAACTTGCCTCCGCTCCTCACGTACATTTAAGTACGCTGCGGTGCTCGGCTTCGTTTCTCCTAAAAATCCCGAGGGCTTTTTTGACTTATGCAGGAAGTCTAATAAATATTTCTTCGAGCAAAACCTATAGCTTTTAGACGTTCACACAGTTTTGTAAAAACTGGTTTTGGTAAAATATTTAGTGTAGAAATTTCAATATATTTATCATCTTTTAATTCAAAAGCAAAAGATGGAGATTGAAATCTTGGTCCATCAACTTCCCTAGCAATTTTTATAAAATTACCTATTATATAACTATTACAATAATCATACGAACTAATCATTCTTTTTGCCAACCTATTAATATATGTATCACTTTTTGATGTATAGCTAAGTGCCAGAGCCATACTAAGCATCAATCTTTGACGGTGACTAAAAGGAATATCTGAAGCTAAAATAAATTCAACAATAAAATTAGAACGCAGCGTTCTATCAATATTCTTATTATATTGTGCAAGCATTATGACCAAAGCAATTATACTAATTGTCGTAGCATCTGGTTGAATTAAGATAGGTCTAATAACTTCTGTATAATTTTTGATATTACAAGTAGACTCGTCAAAATCTACCAATGTCTTGATTCGTTCATAAAGAATATCTTTTTGCTGTTCTTCTTTAGGAAGACAATCAAATCTAACTCCTTCTTTTAAACCATAATTTGAAATTATTACCTTTTCCGGTAAAAAGACATTTAGCATAGATTTTGCCACTAAAATTGCATTACCATGAATTATTGACTTGTATTGTGTTTTTAGCGTATTAGCATGAGCCAATTTTTCAAGATAGAGTTCAAATTCCTTACTGTTTATTTCAAGGTTATGTAAATTTTTAAGAGGGTAATGAACAAATTCCATGTAAGAACGTCCAATTAATCTTAAAGCTCCTCCTATTAAATATAAATTTGAGCAATGTAATCCTTCAAACTCTTTTTTGATCATTTGACTAATTATATTAATATCGTCAAAGCGAGTATTAGTGATTAGACCAGTGCCTAAAGGTAGAGACTTTAATATTCCTACCTTTTGATCTTTAATTTGGACAAGCTCAAGACTGCCACCCCCTAGGTCTGCTGCGATACCACAAGCATCATTAATACCAGAAATTAATCCGGAAGCTGTAAGATAAGCCTCGAGATCACCCGAAATAATTTCAATATTAATGTTAAATTTTTTCTTAACTATCTCTCTAAATTCTTCAGCTCTTGGATGCCCTCTAAGTACAGCAGTGGCAACACATTTAACATTTGTTACTGATAACCTATCAAAAATATGTACTAAATATTGTAGTGACAAATATGCTTGATGTTTTACTTCTAAATTATCTAGATTAAGTAAATTAATAATATCACTTTTAAATTTATCATTAAAAATTTCTGGAGCTCCAAGTCTATCACATTCATAAACTACAGCTCTTACGGCATTATAACCAATATCAATAATAGCTGAACGCATAGATACTTATCTTACTTCTTACTTAAAAAAATTAATCTTCTTTAGTGGTAGCATCTGCAGTACTGGAACTTATATTTTCTTGCTCCTCGTCTACATTATTTTTATTTGGATCATAAGGTTTTTGAGTTGGAACAAATGTAGGGGGTAATAGTCTATTTGTAAAGAACTTATCTTCATAATACTTAATTTTTAAAGATTTAATAGGCGGGAAAGATTCAATTAAAACAATTTGTTCATCTTTTGGCAGTTGAATTACTTCCTGAGGTAAAAGCAGAGCCCTTGAAACTTGCGATACATTTTGCGTTCTTGTTGAAATATTAAGATCAAAGAATAGTGGTTTACTATAAGATCGTTGTTCAACTGTTTTATTACCAACTAGCTGAGATATTAAGTTAGCTGTTTCATAGTTATTAGCTGCAAAAGTAATACGATATGTAGAATTTGACAGAAACGAATTCATGCCAGCATCCTCATAAGTTCCTTTAAGCTGTTGAGTATCTTGGATAATCAAGAATAGGCGAACTCTATACCCCCTAAAAAATGCGATACCAGCCTTAAATGTTTCCATTTTTCCTAAAGTAGGGAATTCATCAAGTAAGAACATAACTCCATAAGGTTCTTCTTTTAGATCAGGCATTTTACGACTTAAAAATTCTGTAGCTTGCTGATAAAAAACCTGCATCAATTTTTGTAAACGTTGTATATTATCAGGAGTTAGACCAACATACACTGTTGTTTTAATCTTCTTAAACTCAAGTACATTAAAGTCAGATGAGGCAGTAGCAGCATCAATAAGCGGATTTGCCCATAATTCTAAAGAGGAGTTCATTGTCGAGATAACACCTGAACGTTCTTTATCTGCTTTTTGTAAAAATGCCGCTATATTCATATAGGCAACAGGATGTATTACTTTGCCTAAAGTATCTAGAACTACTGCTAAATTATACACTACGTCGTCACTACGCATGGTTCTAACCACTTCGCCAAAAGATTTAGTTTTTGTCGGATCAGCAATCAAGTATAGTACCACCCCGAGGAATAAACTGCGTGCCTCATTATTCCAAAAGTCTTTTTCAGGCATAATCAGGTTTGAGATTTTTTGTACGTCATCTACCATTTGACCTGGTTTGGTACTTACCCAATCTATTGGATTATAACAATGAGTTATCCCATCAGGATTTGATGGTTCCCAAACAAATACACGTTGCCCTTGTTTTTGTCGCCAGCCACTTGTAAGACCATGATTCTCTAGCTTAATATCGTGTACTATTATAGAGTGTTCCCAAAATAATAAATTGGGAATTACAAATCCTACACCTTTACCTGAACCGGTTGGGGCAAAAAGTAAAGCATGTTGAAATCCATCAGCAACAAAATATCCGCCACTATTAGTACCAAGTAACATACCATGTTTTGCACGTAGACTAGCTCTACTTACATCATCTTCAGTAGCCCAACTAGCATCACCATAAACTTTTTCTGGCTGAGTAAAAAATTGTAAACTTTTTATTCTTTTAAAATTCTTCCAGTAGAATATGATAACTATAATTGTTGGCATAGTTAGGGCTAATATTAACTTAATTTTCAAGTAATTATATGCTTGAAGAGTTAATTGTGACCACACACTAACTAGCCAATAAGACCATTTATAAGCTATATCTATGGCTACTAAGTCAACATTTAATGCTCTAGTTTCGTTGGTAATAAATGCAACTATCGCTCCACTGATCCATATTGTGCAAAATATTACTAATGGGTGTATTATAGCGTGCCCAAAGATGTTACGAACAAGTTTTTGTATTTTATGCCATTCCATCGTTAGCCTTGCCTATTCTTACTATAATATACTTCTGAAACATACCTTTTTCCACCACTACCTCGTTTCAATTGTACCACAATATCGACGACCGCTAATATATATTTTTTTACTTCATCTGGTGGCATACCTAAACTAGCTTGCATTACCATTAACTTAAGTTGTTCTATAGCCATGGCTGGTGCATCAGCGTGTAAAGTAGATATAGAACCAGGATGCCCTGTATTAATGGCTCGTAAGAAACTAAATGCCTCAGCTCCCCTAAGTTCACCGACAATAATTCTATCGGGTCTTAGGCGTAAACATGCTTCAATCAAATCCTGAGTAGTAACTTTTGCACGACCTTGCCCCCCTTTTGAAGCTAGGAGGTGTAATTTATTAGGATGGTTTGTTAGAATTACCTCTCTTGCATCTTCCACAGTGATTAATCGCTCACTACTTGGAATTTCTGCTAAGGCGGCGTTAGTAAAGGTTGTTTTACCCGTTGATGTACCACCACTAATA
The DNA here is from genome assembly GCF_964030975.1 of Candidatus Tisiphia endosymbiont of Hybos culiciformis. Taxonomy (NCBI): domain Bacteria; kingdom Pseudomonadati; phylum Pseudomonadota; class Alphaproteobacteria; order Rickettsiales; family Rickettsiaceae; genus Candidatus Tisiphia; species Candidatus Tisiphia endosymbiont of Hybos culiciformis. Next base: position 1,177,966 of record NZ_CAXIQH010000001.1, on the reverse strand, counting down.
ATAATATTTTTCTTAGAAATTACCGCATGCCGAATAAATTCTTTTATTTTATTTTCTTTTAGATAGTTGTTTAATACTTCTTCACTCTCGTCAATCAGTTCCCCGGTAGATGTTGAATCAAAAGCTCCCATCTTGTCATATTGATCTAATGTAAGATTCATTGCACTACCTTTCCTGATAGCATAACCAACATAGCCCGGTTCACAAGCAGGAGGAAATACTATTTGGATACGATAACCATTAGGTAGCGAAGCAGAAAGTAAAGGTCCTTCTTCGGAAATCATCTGATCAGTTGACTGAGCTACCAACCTACCAAGCGATATAAGATGCTCAAAATCAAGCTCAGGCACTGATTTACAAAATTGATCTCCTTTCTTTTCAACCCATACTTCTCCTGGTTTGTTTACCATGATCTCATTAACACCATCTTCTGCAAACAGCTCTTTAAATGGTAATAGGAAAGTCTCTAATGCGGCAAAATTATTGCTCATTTTTATCACTCATTTTTATAGCGAACCCTAATAAGTTCTTGATATCCCAGGAGCCATTGCGAGGAGGCATGAACCAACGAAGCAATTGTAAGTTGCCATTCCCGCGTAGGCGGGAATCTAAGAACCAGCACTGAAGCATGGATATACAAAACAAGATTGCTTCGTCGCTTTCGGCTTTTTGCAATGACGTTGGGTAAAAGTACTTCCATCTATTAGCAGGAACACGTAGTGGTTGTGACAATCCGTTTCTGACCACTTTTTTGGATTGCTTTGTCGCTACTAAAGTAGCTCCTCGCAATGACATTAAAAGTGTTTCCGTCATTGCGAGATCACGTAGTGGTTGTGGCAATCCACATTCATTAGATTGCTGTAGATAAGTACTAATCGGGTTAGCTATATCACTCATTTTATCAATCTTGATTTTCTTAGTACAGCTTGAGGGAATTTATAATCTTTATTGACATAAATTCTGATTAACGTACCTTGATCTATGGTAATAGTTGGTTTAAATTGCTGTTGCTGCATCATATCTTTCATAGTATTACTGACGTCAGTAAAAGCTTGTTTTGAGGCTGCTTGTGCCTGGGTTGGAGTGCTAGCCGTACTAGCTAACAAACTAGCTGCTGCACTAGTTACTGCATTCATTAATGCTATAAGTCTTTGACCAGGTTGCGAACCAGTTGGATTGTGAGCAGTATTACAAGCCTGCACCATGGAAGTATAGGCTGTTGAGGTTTTATCAGTAATAGCATTCATTACACTAGTACAAATCTGTGAAATTTTAACATCTTCAGTACCAGAACCATTATTAATACTTTGTGCCAAATTTTGTATATTAACAGCGATAGCAGTATTAGCAGCGGTAGCTTGCGAATTAACTGGTGGCTCTACTACTTTGTCAAGGGCAGTAGCAAGTGCAATATTAAATGCTGATGATAATACAGCGTTGGTTAATCGTTCTTTAAATTTATTATCTACCCTTCCTTGTTCGCCTTTCCTTCCGAGATTATCAACAGCCAGACCATCTAAGTTAATGGTATACCCGCTTGATAGATCAATACGATTCCATATTATGGAAATCCGACCATACGCTCCATCAGTACCAGTTGCATAAAAACCAAAAATCTTTGAACCTTTAGGAATTAAAATAACTTTCTCCTTTTCAGAAAATACATCTCTGCTAATTATTGCCCTTATTTCTCCACCAAAATCACTATTAATAGCAGTTTCTAATACTGCTTCCATTATCTTGCCACGAGCAAGAACAAATGCCATATCTCCCCGATCTTGAAAATTTGCTTCTTCGGCAATTTGACTCGGTGTTTTTTTCTCTGGAACTCCTGCAATTAATACTATAGCAGATTTTCTCTTTGCTTCACGACGGTTCTTTTCCTCTTCACTTTCAGTTAATTTCCCAGGAAGAGGTGATGGTGTAATGGCAGGGAGAGTAGCATTACCATATCCTGAAGGGGGGGGTAAAGGAGCTGTTGGTACATCAGTAACTTTAGGGGGAAGAGGTTGTGGAGGTGGCGGTGGTGGACGCTCCACAGGGACTTCAAGCTTAGGGGCTTCTGGTAATTTTGGAATTTCTGGTATATTCCTAGAGTTATCTTGTGTCGCTTTAGTAATATCAGTAGGCACTGAGGGAGCTACTACCACCTCAGATGGTTCATTGTCACTAAGAAAAAGTTTAAAAAAAATAAATATAAAAACAACAGAAATGACAAGCAGAATCGCAATGCTTTGCTTAGGATTAGTGGCAACTTTTGATAGCTCATTTTGAACTTCTGGTATGTCTTGTTCCTCTGTACCAGATATACTGATTTGAGAAGTGGTATTATCTTGTTCTGCCATGTTAAATTAATATCAATTTATAAAAAAATCATCTATAGCTAACCCGATTAGCATTTGCCCATTTGTTTCAACGGAAAAGATGTCATTCCCGCGTAGGCGGGAATCTACAATATCTTAGGGCTTTTTTGGCTCTTATTTTAGATCCCTGCCTACGCAGGGATGACAAACATTATCCGGCTAAATACTAGTTGGGTTAGCTATATGTTCTGTAAAACCAATAATACTACCCACTATAAATTTATTGTGAGGTACTGAAGGATTTCTTAGGATAATAAAACCTAACCACATACACCAAATCCTTCTCACGTCCTTCTTCCAATTCTTTTGATACAACATCGAATTGGTAAGTTCTTTTATTAGTTATTATAGTCATATTTGTTCTAATATTTTTCTCCAATGGCTTAATGAATAATCTGTTTGCCAGCGGAGTCATTTTCCAAGCGTATGATTCTCCTAGAACAATATTTTGTATCTCCTCATTTTTGGCAAATTCTATACTTGACTGAAAGCCAAAATGTAGAACTAGTAAATAAACCTCATTAGGATTATGTATATAAGTTTTAATTCTGTTATCAGTAGTTATGACTAGGTCATCTAAATCACTATCTATATGCATATTATTTGTATAAGCATTGGCAATAACCGAATACAATAATATTACCGCTGTAAAAAGAAGTCTAGCTATTATCATCATCTACCCTGTAATCATTAATTTGGAAGCCTACTGGATTAATATCTCGGTCTACATCTGTTAATTCCATTGGAATATATGCAAAACTTACCACAGCTATTCTATTATAAACCTTTTTATCACCTGCTGTTTCATTAATAGAGAACCTAACCATATATTTATTCTTATTTTCTTCTAAATTTTCTTGTAATTTTGACCAAGATTTAATTAGTAAGAAAGTTGTGTTGTTCTGACCATACCTTAAAACTGGATCTATATCTTTATTTTTTATGTAGCCGAGATAATTATAATATACTGAATTTGAAGATAATAACCTAACGCTTCTCCGTGCTTCAGTATCAAAATCAACAGGATTATATGTTTCTCTAGCTATTAAATATTTCTTAACAAAATATCTTGAAAGTGCCTCATTGCCACTTAGTATCTCCGAAGATATTGGGTTTACAATCGTTGCCATCCCGGTACTATTATCAATTTGGATAACAAAAGGGCTAAACTCTCTTGAATTTATTACTATAGTTACTGCTGCTATAGATGCCATTATCAAAAGTATCAATAATATAGATATTACCAACAAGATATTACGTTGTACAATAATTCTATCAGATTTTTCTTCGTACCAATTCCTAGTAATTTTAACAAAGTTACCAGACTGAGCATTTTGGGGTTCTATCGCGGAACCAGCGGGTGATTTTAGTGCATTTAATATGTTAGCTAACTTAAACATTGTGATTATAACTTATTTCATTTGTAATATAATAATCCTTGTCACTACAATTATACACTAATTTGCAATGTACACTAATAGGATTTTTAATATTATTTATTTTTACTACCAAAGGAATAAATTAACTTACCTATCAGGGATTCAATATTAACCGCCGACTGTGTGTGTTTTATCTGTTCACCTATCGCCAAATTCTCTTCAGAAGAACCTGGAATTACTGATATATATCTACTACCAAGTATTCCGCTTGTAACTATTGCTATACTAGTGTCTTTAGGTAACTTTATATCGTTATTGATGCAAATCGTTAATAAGGCAAAGAAACTAGCTTTATCTAAAATTATGTTGGTTACTGAACCGATTTTTACACCAGCTAACATTACGTCACTTCCTCTAACTATTCCCTCAGCATTTTGGAAATTTGCTTTAAGTATATATCCAGCTTCATATTTTGATGAGTTACCAATTTTATAAGCAAAAATAAAAAAGCCTATAGCAACTAGTATTACTATAAAGCCAACTAAAGTTTCTATAATATTCTGTTTCATTATTTTGATTTACCTAAAGGTTGCCACCTATTATATTCAGTTTTGGTTGTAGTATTTTTTACGCGCTTATGCGACAAACTAGTACCAGTAATATTAGGAAGATAATCTTGTTGCCAGTCAAATTTATCATTATTGATTGGCACTTCATTGATCATATAATGCAGCCAAGCATGCCACATAGGTGGAACTTTTGATGCTTCTACTTTGCCATTATAAACCACCTGCCTTCTGACTTGCCCTAAATAATCCAGCTTCTTACTTTCGTAATATTTGTTACCAAATTGATCTTTTCCAATTTCTCTAGAGAAAATAGATATAAAAAAATTATCTATGAATGACATTTAAGCATTTTTATAGCGGTTTCTTTTCCCTTCACAGCCAACCTATCAGCTATCTGATTCCCCTTATTATTACCATGACCTTTAACCCAATTCCAGATAATAGAGTGTTTACCTAGCTCGTCGTACAATTTTTTCCATAAATCAACATTCTTGATAGGATCATTGTTGTTTTTATGCCAGTTATTTTTTATCCATGTATTAATCCACTGAGTTATTCCAAGCTGTAAATACTTACTATCTGTATAAAGTTCTACACAGCATGATTTTTTAAGAATTTTTAACGCTTCAATTGCTGCTGTCATTTCCATGCGATTATTAGTAGTGTGTAGTTCATGACCAAATATCTCCTTACAAACCCCATTAAACTGTAACAATGCTCCCCAGCCGCCTGATCCAGGGTTACCTGAGCAAGCTCCATCAGTATATATAATAACTTTAGGTAAAGAAAGTTGACTCTTTAAAATATTGGGGTCTTGTAGATTCATCGATATTAATATACCTCAAAACACATTAACAATATACTTTCTGATAGATCATCATTCCCGCGTAGGCACACTAGTGTCCGGGTTAAGTCAGTGTATCAAACAGCGTATTGCGAGGAAGACTGTAGAACAACGAAGCAATCCTGTTTTATGTCATACCTGCGAAAGCAGGTATAGTGAAACCTATTGAATTAGGTGATACAAACTTTGTGTCATACCTGCGAAAGCAGGTATCTAGATTCCCGCCTTCGCGGGAATGACAACTTACAATCGTTATGTTCTTTATCACCTAATCCTATGGGCATAACTATATCTTAGATTCCCGCATACGCGGGAATGACAATTTACAATTGCTTCGTTTTGACCTACGCTCTTCCTCACAATGATGCCAGACTGTTTTCCCTATGACTTTTAAATGCCATGCGTAAGGTGAGTTCTTTACCCGGAATTCATAAATTCTACACGGGTTTACGGGGTTTCCGGAATTTATCCAAAACTATTATATTATCTGCTGAATTAGATTTACTTCTAGAATCAACAAACCCCTTAATTTCCCCTCTTTTTTTTGCATCCGATAATTGATTAGATTTGATTATTTCAGGCTTAAACCTTAGACTATAACCACTATTAGGATCAATAAAACTGATCAGAGAATCAAATGGTACATTAATTGTTTCTTTGATACCATCAAAACTAACCGTTACGGAAAAGCCATTATCCCCTATAGTTAAATCTTCAAATTGATACTGCATTACTATAGTTATTTCTTTTGGATAGCGTTCTTTTATCCTAGAAGATAAGACTACTGCAGGATTGTCAGTTCTATAAGAAATATACAAGAGTTGATTCATCTGCAACTTATCCACACGAATTCTTGCAAGAATCTTTTTTACAAATTCTAACATACATTCATTAAGAAATTGTTGATATGAGTTGTTCATAGTCATAAAAAATAAAATAAAGTAAGTATACTTGCAGCAAAACTGCATAACTCTATCTAATTTTTTTGTTAGTATAAAATTTATTTTATACATTTGGGTTCCTACTATGCAAATACCATCAATTACTGTTGAGCAAGTAGCTCAGCAATTTAAAGCCTGGCGTCAAACTAAAACTAACAAGTTTGATCCCATACCAAACCATCTAAAGGAATTAGTTCGCCAGCTACTCCATCACTATTCTTGCAAAGATATAGCCAAACATCTCAATATTAATAAAACAATAATTAGTTCAATTCAACAAGCCCATCAACCTTCCCTCAAAACTTCTCCTACCTCAACTTCAAATAAAGTTCTACAACACGATATTAATTTTCTCCCATTTCAACTAGTAAATTCTATAGATACTGATCCTGTGGCTACTCCCAAACAAAATTACTACACTTGCCACATTATTAAGCCAAATGGTACCAAGCTTATTATTCAAACACTAGAGCTAAAAACCATAATTCAAACATTTCTATGCTGCAACTAACCCCTCAGTCAGTTATTTTTGTTGCCACTATTGCCATCGACTTTCGTAAGGGTATCGATGGTTTAATAGCTGTTTGCAGACAAAAACTTTCTTCCAACCCTCTTAATGGTTACTTGTTTTTATTCTATAATAAAAACAGAACTGCCATTAAAATTTTGTCCTTTGACGGTCAAGGCTTTTGGTTATGCTCTAAACGCCTATCCAAAGGTAAATTTACGGCAAAACTTTCCCCATCTGATAATTCATCTTATCAGATTTGTTATAGAACCTTACACATTCTTATTCATAATGGCGATCCTAGTTCTGCCAAACTCTCCAATGATTGGCTTCCTGTCATTTAAGCTGCCGTCTCGATTAATTCCGTATTATTTATATATCTTGCATAGGCAAAAGGTGTATAATTCGTAGGATGCTTCTTTGCTTTGCTACTCTGCTCTTGCAGCCAATTTAAATATTTAAATGCATTGATCCCGTTCTCACTACAAGTCTTTACTATACTATACAGACCACTATGTATCTCAGCACTATTGATTGTTTTAAAGAATAATGAATTCTTCCTTTGTAAAATAATGGTACGTAGTGACCTCTCAGCCCAATTATTATCAAGACTGCTAACTGGAATTTTCAAAAATTGCGTCAAACCTTCTTTATTATTTAACCAATATTTCATAGCTTGCCCAAACCTACTATTAGGCTCAACTTTCTTGTCGTTAAATAATTCGTCTATTTTGTTATATATGTTTTCTATATATTTACTGCTATGTTCCTGATGGTACTTCAGCTTTTCCTCAAGGCTCATCTCTTTACATTGATGTTCATTATGGTAAATCCCACCAGTTTGTTTGAGAAAATATCCGCATTCTTCAGGATAGTATGGTTCATTATCTGTAAATTTCCTCTGTCCATGTGATAAACAGTTGATCATAATTATTATTGCTAGTAATTCTTTATCTGCTTCTGATAATACTGGGTTATTATTGTTACTTGCATCAGTCATTAAATGAATAGAATCAGTCCTATTCTTACGATTCTTTAGTACGTTACCAATATTTTCCCCGCCATGCTTATTACCGGTAAAATATAAAACTATCACCTCATTATTGGCAGTCTTAGCACATATAGTAGTGGTATAACAGCTGCGTCCTTTCTTATTTTGAGTACGTAATTTTTTATTGGCTACAGTAATTTCTAAAATTCTAGCTCTAGTATCATCAAGATTCAGTGAGCTACATTCGGCAGCCATTTCCAATAATACCCTGTAAATTTCAGCTCCACCACCTTCTTGCCAAACATCTAAATATTGTTGCCACAACGAGCTATATGATACAGGAACCCCGCTTAAACTTTGCAACCTAGATAAACGATAGAAGGGAGTACCGTAGGTCTTTTGTAACACTATTGCACTTTTGCTACTATTTGTCCATTTGTTGATATTCTTATTGTTCATAACTGTATAATCGCAAGCATTACAGCGTAACGTTTTCTTTACATATCTGTTGACTGTAATTGGAGCATTACCTGTAAATTGTAGCAATTTTCTAGCTTCACTATTATAGAGTTTACCATTATCACAGTGAGGACAGCTATCACCACTACAAAAATTCTCAGGAGCTAAATAGCTGGTATTTGCATCCTGATAATCATCAAATCCATATTTACCTTGCCAATTACTGCGATCTCTCTTCTTGGACTCATCGTACTCTTCTTCATTACCACCATTCTTATTATCAGATTCACTCGGTGGTTCTTTTAATGAATCTGAACTATCTTTTTTTTGTTATCTGCCTTAAAACCAATCATCATCTCCTTAAGCTTATTTATACTGATGTTTGATGATGCTAGCTTGTCTATTAGTTCGTTACAAAATTTCACAAGTTCTATCACCGCTTGCTGATCATCTCCTGTTAATGAACTTGCCTTAATATGTTGTATTAGTTCTTCTCGTTCCTCAGCACTTAAGGTCGCTACTTTTGGCTTTTTCATTTTGATTCATTCATTACGTTTAATAATTGAAATGTTATAGTATAACTGATAGTTTTTCAACCAGTTTTTTTACTAATCGGTGATATTTGCATAGTAGGAACCCAAATTTATAAAATAAATTCATACTACCAAAAAAATTTAATAGAGTTATGCAGTTTTGCTGCAAGTATACTAAAGTAATATAGCTAACCCGTCAATGTTCTAGATAGCCTCTACGTCATTGCGAGGAGCTACTTTAGTAGCGACAAAGCAATCCAGAAAAGTGATTAGAGTGGATTGCTTCGTCGGCTCACGCCACAACTGTCGAAAGTTAGAAGGTAGAGCGGGTTTAGAGGTCATCATGGCAGTTTAGAAGTTGCGGGAAAATAACTGGCGTCATTGCGAGGAGGCGTGAGCCGACGAAGCAATCCATTCTTGGTTACTTTTATGGATTGCTTCGTCGACCTACGGTCTTCTCGCAATGACGTTGACCACATACGACTTTTAAAGTACACTATCTAAAATCGCTTCCCTCTTCTAACTTTCGACAGTTGTGCGGCTCACGCCTCCTCGCAATGACGCCTGGGATATCTAGAACATTAACGGGTTAGCTATAGTAAAAGCTATTGAATTATATCTAGAATATATGATGTCCTCTTGTTATTCCTAAGCTACGGCGTGAATCTATAATAGTCAAGGGCATTTTTGAGCCATCCTGAATTTATTTCAGGATCTATATACACTTAACAAGATCCTGAAATAAATTCAGGATGACCCCTAACCTCACTCCGTTCAAGGTGACTTACCAATGCTCAATTCATCTAATTAGCGGGGCTTTTTCTGTTGCCCGGTTAAGCCCCCAACCGCGTAGGATTAAGCAGCTAGTGCTGCAGTTCCTACGAAACGTTTATTATCATTTGCGTTTCCTTTTTTTAACCCAATGACACAAGGTCCGGCGGAATTATACCGAGTAAAGATAATTTTTTTATTAAGCACGTCGATCCTATTTCGCCCCCATAAAACTTTGCTTACAAAACATATCATAACTTTCTGGTGGAAGCGCCGGGTACCGCCCCCGGGTCCGCAACCTCTATTCTAAATCACGTTTATTACCATATCTACAAAAGTAGCGACTCTATGATACATCAATTATAATGAGGTGTAAAGGCTAATTTCAACCGGACTATCCAGGGCTATCTGATAGTTAGATTTTTACTTGAGAAAATATAGCTAACAATTTTTCAAATAATTTACATATATCTATTAGTGTAGTTGATTTTTATGATATATTGTCATACAGGAAGGATGAATTTTATAGCCTCTCCGTCATTGCGAGACCACGTAGTGGTCGTGGCAATCCAAATTTAATCATTTTCCCTGGATTGCTTCGTCGGCTTACGCCTTCTCGTAATGACGCCTGAGTTAGCTATATGATCTAATTTATTGGCTTTTATGTTAAACGAACGTATAACTGAAAATATTGTGAGGAATTTATTACGAGAGAAAGGCTATTATAATGATGATAGCCTTATAATAGAAGAACAATCATCAATAAATCCCAAAATAGATAAATTACTAAAAAATTCTTCAAAAAGTGGTAATGGTGTAGGACGCCCTGAATTTATTATATCTTTTAAAAATAATCCGGATAATTTAATTGTCATAGAATGCAAAGCAAGCATATCACAACATGAAAGTAAAAATAGAAATCTATATAAAGATTATGCTGTAGATGGTGTTTTATTATATGCTTCTTATTTAAAAGATGCTTTTAATATAATCGCTATTGCAGTTAGTGGACAAAATGAAAGAGAGAAAAAAATCTCAACTTTTTTGTGGTTAAAACAACATTATACCTATAAGGGTATGCTCGACAAGATTCTTCTAAAATCCATAGAGATTGAAAATATTATCAAACAGCAATCTAAGCCATTTGCGGAAGAAGAGCTTATTAAGAAAGCAATAGAATATAATTCATTTTTGCATAATTATTCTATACCAGAAGTCGAAAGATGTACATTAATAAGTGCAATTTTAATTGCATTGCAATATACCCCATTTTTGAATAGCTACAAATATTACACATCTAACAAAGAGCTGATTGAAGCCTTATTATCTGCTTGTGAAAGTGTTTTAAAGCAAAATGATTTAGATTATGAGAAAAGACAAATTATAATTTTAGAATACTCAAAATTTAGAAACAATAATGATTTTAGCTCTGATATAATTTACAATAAAAAAACAAAGAAAGATGAGAAAAACACACTTTTGAGAGATTTTATTTTATCTATCAATCAAGACATTTTACCCCATATTGATGAAAGTCAATTTGATATTTTAGGAAAATTTTATACCCAATTTATAAGATATGCTGGAAGTGACAAAAAAACTGGTCTTGTATTAACACCCTGCCATATTACAGATTTTTTTTGTGATATCGCAGAATTAAGCACTGATGATATTGTTTTTGATCCTTGTTGTGGGACAGCTGGTTTTTTAGTAGCTGCAATGAATTATATGCTTAAAAAAGCAGGAAATAATACAGATAAACATAAAAAGATAAAATCAAGCCAATTAATTGGCGTTGAGAAAAGAGCTGATATGTTTTCTCATGCCTGCTCTAATATGATGATGAGAGGAGATGGTAAAAGTCATATTTTATATGGCAGTTGTTTTGATGAGAAGAACAAAGAAATAATAAAAGAGCAAAAGCCAACAAAAGGTTTTTTAAATCCACCTTACCAAGATGGAAACGCTGATGAACAACTAGAGTTCATAGAGAATACTTTAGAATGTTTGACTAAAGGTGGTATTTGTGTTGCTATTTGTCAAATGTCCACGGTGGTTTCTGAGGCTAGTAAAGTAATTGAAGTTAAAAAAAGATTACTAGAAAAGCATAGCTTAGAGGCGGTTTTTTCTATGCCAAACGATTTATTTCATCCAATCAATGTCAATAGCTGTATATTAGTTTTTAAGGCACACTCTACACATCTTAAAAATAAAAAAACATTTTTTGGCTATTTTAAAAATGATGGATTTATAAAACAAAAAAATAGTGGTAGAATAGACAAGAATGACAACTGGAAAAATATTAAGGATTCTTGGTTAGAAAAATACATTAATAAAGAGAGCGTTGCTGGTATCAGTATAATAAATAATGTTACTGCAGAACAAGAATGGTGTGCTGAAGCATATATGGAAACAGATTATACCAGCTTAACAGAAAATGACTTTATTAAAACTATTAAAGATTATGTTGGATTTTTATTTCTGAATAACTATATACAACTTGCAACGAATAGTATATTCTCTAATCAAAATATTAGTTTAGAAACTGCAAATTGGCAATATTTTTACGTTTCAGATATATTTGAAATTTTAGAGAAAGCTAAATGCAGCAATGCTTCAGTGCTTTTAACTAGCGGAGAGGATGTTTTTTACATAGGAGCTAAAAAGACAAATAACGGTGTTATGGAAAAAGTTGTAACTGTTGATAATCTAATCTCCAAAGGAAATAGTATAGTGTTTATAGGCGATGGGCAAGGTTCGATTGGATACACAAATTATCAACCATTTGATTTTATTGGCTCTACAACATTAACCTTAGGTTATAATAAGAAATTAAATAAGTATAATGCCATGTTTTTAGTAACTGTGCTTGATCTGGAAAGATACAGATATTCTTTTGGTAGAAAATATGGAAAAAATATTGTTACTAATGCAAGAATTAAATTACCAACAACACAACAGGGATCACTAGACTGGGAATTTATGGAAAACTATGTAAAATCACTAACCTATAGCGGCTCTCTATAAACAGAATGATAGCTAACCCGTCAATGTTCTAGATAGCTCCTGCGTCATTGCGATAACGACGAAGCAATCCAGAAAAGTGATTAGAATGGATTGCTTCGTCGGCTCACGCCTTCTCGTAATCTGATATATCCCCACGAAATTAGTTGCTAACAAATAATAAAAAAGTACTTACATTATTAAACTAATAATAGGATATAGTCAAGGTATGCAAAAATTTTTCCAAGCAAACACCCGAATAAACGCCTATTTTTTTACTTGAATACAATAAATTAGGTGTTATTTCTCCATTGCTACAACCATTGCATTTAATTGTATCCCAGGAACTCAACCGTAATTGATTTCGTGGGGATGTATCAGCTCGCAATGACGCCTGGCTGTTTTTCCTATGACTTTTAATATAGTGAAACCTATTGAATTAGGTGATACAAACTTTGTGTCATACCTGCGAAAGCAGGTATCTAGATTCCCGCCTTCGCGGGAATGACAACTTACAATCGTTATGTTCTTTATCACCTAATCCTATGAGCATAACTATACCATGCGTAAGGTGAGTTAAAAAATCTTCTTCAAATCAATAATTAACTCTTCAAACTGTTGATTATTCGAATATTCTAGAATGACTTTGTCTTTTATTTGGTTTTTGAACCAGGTGATTTGCCTTTTTGCATATTGCCTGGTTTTAGTTTGGGCTAGATTTAAGGCAGTTTGTAAAGTAATTTCATTATTCAGATAAGATAACATTTCTCGCAGACCAATGGCTTTTATGGCAGAAGAACGTATGTCAGGAAAGTTTTCTTTAATTAGAGCTACTTCTTCAATCGCTCCTTCATTAAATATTTTTTCTAGCCTGGCATTACACGTTCGATAAAGAAATTCCCGCTCCGGATGTAGGAAAATTACTTTAAAGTCAGATTTTGGAAGAATGGACGTATTTTGTGCAGCTTGGAAAGTAAATATAGATTGTCCAGTCTGCATAAATACTTCATAGGCTCTTATAACTCTCTGACTATCGTGCTTATTTAATTTTTGGCTAGCTAATACATCAAGCTCTTTTAGTTTATTAAAGAACTGACATGAGCCAATCTTAGAGTGCAACTCTCTAACATATTGCCTAATTTCGGGAGATATTGTTGGTATTTCATTATAACCAAACAGTAGTGAATTAATATATAACCCCGTACCACCAACAATTATTGGCAGCTTAGCTCTATTACGAATGTCTGTAATTTTCTCAAAAACACGATGTACATATTGTATTACTGAAAATTCTTGATCTACAGATAAAAAGTTATAAAGATGATACGGTATCTCATTTCGGTATATTTGTGATGGTGAAGCAGTAATAATAGGTATCTGGCTATATATCTGCATAGAATCACTGTTAACTATCTCGCCATCATATATTTTAGCTAAATAATGAGCCAAATAAGACTTGCCACTAGCGGTAGGTCCACATATGATTAACATTTTCTTTTTTTGCATTAAATGTATATACTCAACAATAAAAAATCAATAATGCACAAATATAGCTAATCCGATTAACATTACCCACAATTCACAGGGCTATTTAAAAATCGTAGGGAAACTAAACTGGAAACTTAAAGACGTCATTGCGAGAAGACCGTAGGTCGACGAAGCAATTTTTTTGTCATCCCTGCTTCAGTGCGGGATCTAGATTCCCGCCTTCGCGGGAATGACAACTTACAATTGCTTCGTTTCTCCTAAAAATTCTTCAACTATCTTTGACTTATGCAGGAAGTCTAATAATGGTAACGACACTGTAGAACGAAGATAGTGTTATTGCTTTTTATTTCGTACACAAGCCTATGTTCTTGGTCTATTCTACGTGACCAAACATTTTCTTGTTGAAACTTTAACCTCTCAGGTTTTCCAAGGCCAATTTCAGGAGATATAGTTATGCCTATAGGATTAGGTGATAAAGAACATAACGATTGTAAGATGTCATTCCCGCGAAGGCGGGAATCTAGATACCTGCTTTCGCAGGTATGACACAAAGTTTGTATCACCTAATTCAATAGGTTTCACTATATAGCAATATCACGACAAAGTATTTTTATTCTTTGTATTTTTTTAGGGCTATTTGTACGCCAAAACTCTAAATGTTCTAAAGCAGTAGGAGTCCAGAATATCTCAAAACTCAACTTTTTTTCCTATACTTTGTTTTGATTCTGCTAAAGCCTTAAATAATTCTTGAGCGTTTTTAGGTGAACGTAGTAAATAGGCAGTTTCTACTAAACTATCATAATGATCCTTTTCAAGCATTACTACTTCTTTTCCATTTTTCCTGTGAATATAAAAAACTTCAGCATTATTAGCAATTTGATCTAAAATTGTATTTAAATGTTGTCTAGTATATGAATAAGTTACTTTTCCATTTGATTATTATATAATGAGTATTGTACAACATAATTGTACAATACTTTGCCATTGATACACAAGCTTTTTTCTATATGGTTGATCAGGACAGTTTAAAAGTTGTGGGAAAATAACTGGCGTCATTGCGAGGAGGCGTGAGCCGACAAAACAATCCATTTTTGGTTACTTTTATGGATTGCTTCGTCGACCTACGGTCTTCTCGCAATGACGTTGACCACATACGATTTTATTTAGGTAAATATTCGTCATTGCGAGGAGCTGCGAAGCTGCGACGAAGTAATCCAAAAAAGTGATCAGAAATTGCTTCGTCGGCTTACGTCTTCTCGCAATGACGGGGTAATGCTAATCTGGTTAGCTATAATATATAGAGTTGTCTTTAATATTTGTGGTAATAAATATATGCATAATCGCTATGAAGTAATAGGTATACATTGTAAGGAATGTGTCAATAAAATTAGTAATGCCCTTAGTAAGGTGGGGAAATATAGTTTAGCACCTATAAGGGAAGATAACACATCAATTGGTCTTAATATATCTAATAATCATGCTAACAATTGGTTCAAAGATTATTATCCTTTATTACTTATCATTGGATTTATTGTAATGATAGCAACTTTTATATCTTTCGAAAATAACCATTTTTTGATATATAGTTGGATGAATACTTTTATGTCCAGTTTTTTTATTATATTTTCGTTTTTTAAATTGCTTGATATTAAAGGTTTTGTAGAGAGATACTAAAATGCCAATTAAGAGCAAAACCGAGTTTGCATCATGAATAGAGCTACCGAAATTTTACCAAAAACATGTACCATAAGCCCATTGTAAGATCTGACCTTACTAGCTATTTGTATATTGGTCTTTTCTTCAATCCAATTAAATAGCGACTCTATGGGTTGCCTCACGCTTGATATTGCACTGGATAGTAGTCTATCTGCCGCATCTAACAATTCCTGCCCTTTAGCTTTCTTAACCGGGGTGTATAGAGTAATACCACCTTGATCTGCAACTGGCTGATTCCCTGTTTGATAGGCTTTGTCTGCGAAAACCCTACTATTTTCTGGTAATTGCTTAGATAATTCCTCATAAAACCTTATATCTGCAGTACCAGCATCCGTTATTCCAAAATATTGCGGTATAGGCAAGTATCCCTTTTTGTAACTTCCCGCTGCATGTAATTTAATCCCGTAATAATGGAGTTTTTTAGTTGCACAGTAACCATTATTAGTCGCAATCTCTGGAGCTATTTTTGCGTTAAATCTTCTACCTCTATGAGCTAATATTATTGGCATAGAATCCAAAAGTAATGGATAAGACTGATTATAATCTTTTGGAAGTTGGTGATAGAGAGCTGTCATTAAACCGCTAAACAGATGAGAAACTTTATTTAATCTCTGTACAAAAGCTACATAGCTTGGTAACGCTTTAAACCAGTCACGCAAGTGCCTATCGGTATATTCATAAATTTCCTTAACTGTATGGCGTTTACTCATAATACCGAATATATAGATTGTCATAACCTCTTCATCCGAGAAAGTTAAATTTGAATAATTAGAAATACGTGCCATGTTTTTTCTTAACTTATGTTGATATTCTTTGCAAATAAATAGGTAGAGTGATATTAATTGTGATTGCCAATCCATATAAAATGCCATTTTACGTTGAAAACAAAGACATTTTATCTATTGGATTGGTACTTTTCAAGCATTCACTTAGTCTTCTTCAGCTCTTAATTCGCATTAAAGGTATGATATACAAGTATAATGTTAGTCGGGTTAGGTGTATGACAAGACCGGCATTCCTAATTGCTTTTTTTACAACAATTGTTCGTTATTATGATTATGCTCTTTTTGGTTTATCAGCAACAGTTCTATCCAAGAACTTTTTACCATTAGAATCGAATGATAAACAAATATTATTATTTTTTGCTATATT
The DNA here is from genome assembly GCF_964030975.1 of Candidatus Tisiphia endosymbiont of Hybos culiciformis. Lineage (NCBI taxonomy): Bacteria > Pseudomonadati > Pseudomonadota > Alphaproteobacteria > Rickettsiales > Rickettsiaceae > Candidatus Tisiphia > Candidatus Tisiphia endosymbiont of Hybos culiciformis. Next base: position 1,161,249 of record NZ_CAXIQH010000001.1, on the reverse strand, counting down.
TAGTATAGCTGTAATAGCTCGTCCTATCGGTTCTATCATTTTTGGTTTTATTAGCGATAAATATGGTAGAGTTGCATCAGTTAGAATCTCGGTATTTTTAGCTACTATCTCGACGATTCTTATAGGAGTAACTCCTAATTTTGATAAAATTGGCATGGTGGCTACAATAATTTTAATATTTTGCCGTATGACATTTTTAATGAGTTTAGCAGGAGAAAGTGATGCAATAAAAATTTACGTTGTAGAAAAAGTAGGTAAGGCTAGCAAGAATTGTGCTAGTGGTATCGTGTCATTTTGTAGTCAGATTGGGGCATTGCTTGCGGCAACAATTTATCATTTTTCGACAAAGTTTGAATCAATTGCTTATTTATGGCGGATAAATTTTATTATTGGTGGAATTTTTGGTTTATTTATCATATTCCTGAGGCACTATTTTCATGAAAGCGAGGAGTTCTTAAAATCTAAAAAGGATACTAAATCTCCAGATTATAACTTTTTTTATTTAGCAAAGATTATAAAAGATTCATCTAAAAAATTTATTCTAGCAATATTAATAAGTGGTTGCATAGGAGGTATTTACCATTTTCTAATTTACTTTTGGGGAGTATTTGCCGTAAAGAGTGCATTAATTATGAATAGTAGTCAATCTCAAATTATCAATATAGCTTTAATAAGCATTTATGCTATTATGTCGGCATTAGCTGGTTTTTTAGCCGATAGGTTTTATCCTAAAAAACAAATTATCATCGCATTATCATTAAGCTTGTTAGTAATAATTATTGTACAATATTTATTATATAAAGAAATCTCGGTAATTTACTTTCCAGTAATGCTTATAGGGCTTGCCCCATTTTACGTAGTGCCATTACAAATTATTGTCCAATCTATGTTTATAACTAATATTAGGGCAAGAATGTGTAGCCTATCTCATTCACTTGGCGGTATGATACTTTCATCCACAACACCATTTTTTTGTATGTTATTATGGCAATATTTTAATTCAATATACTTAGTGCTAGGATTTTTTCTGCTATTATTACTAATATTGTTCAGTACAGTAATTTATCTGTATAGTACAAACGTTATAACAAATTATAGCCAACCCGGTTAGCATTACGCCGTCATTGCGAGGAGCTACTTTAGTAGCGACGAAGCAATCCAAGAATAGTGGATTGCCACGACCACTATGTGGTCTCGCAATGACGTATGTACCTATGACTTGTCATTGCGAGGAAGACCGTAGGTCAACGAAGCAATCCATTTTTGGTTACTTTTATGGATTGCTTCGTCGCTACTAAAGTAGCTCCTTGCAATGACGGCGTAATGCTAACCTGGTTGGCTATACCAAACTGAAGGAGAAAATTTTGCAAAAAAAACATAATCTAATAAATTATGACTATAGTGCCTATAATACTTTAAGAAGGCTAATAGTTGACCATATGAAACCCTATCTAAAACAGATCGGGGTGGCCGTATTTTTTATGGTAGTTTCGGCTATGTGTACTGCTTATATTATTGAATTAGTCCAACCAACCATTGACCAAATATTTTTAACACATAATCGTCAAATGTTATTATTTTTACCGTTAGTGGTAGTAATGACCCATACTATTAAAGGTGTTGCTGAGTATTATTCAAGTTATTTAATTAAATTTATCGGTCAGAGAATTTTAACTGATTTGCAAATCAAAATGTATGAACATCTATTATTTGCCGATATTCTATTTATTCAGTCTCAATCATCGGGGCGTTTAATATCGCGTTTTACTAATGATATTTCCATGATGCGTGGTGCTGTATCGAATTTACTAGTAGGTTGTGCCAAACATTTTTTAACAGTAATAGGTCTGATCCTAGTTATGTTTAAGCTAGAACCTAAGCTATCTTGTATTGTATTTATGGCATTTCCGATGGCAATTTATCCAATACAACAATTAGGACAGAGAATTCGCAAAATATCAGGTCAAGCTCAAGAGGAATTAGCTAATTATACTTCAAGGTTAGATGAAACTTTTGGGTCAATTAAAATTGTTAAGTCTTTTTTAGGAGAGAAAATTGAAAGCAACCGAGCTTTATTGATCTCTAGCAATATTTTACGTTTTCTAAAAAGAACTGCCAAATTGGATGCATTGATCTCACCAATTATGGAAATATTAAGTGGTATGACAGTTGGGGGGCTTATCTGGTATGGTGGACTGTTAGTCATAGAAGGGGAAACTACTCCAGGAGCATTTTTTGCTTTTATCTCAGCTTTTATTGCGGCTTATAGACCTTTTAAGAGCTTGGTATCTTTAAATGTTAACCTACAAGAAGGTATCTCTGCAACAAAAAGAGTATTTAATATTCTAGATACCGAACCTGTTATCAAAGATAGTGTAAATGCTCAAAATATTCAGTTAGTTAATCCATCAATAATCTTTAATAATGTTGAGCTAAAATTTAATAATAAAGTATCTTTAAAGAGAATTAATTTAAAATTAATGCAAGGGAAAACTACAGCTGTTGTAGGGCGTTCTGGCAGTGGTAAAACTTCATTATCTAATTTACTAGTAAGATTTTATAACCCAACTAGCGGACAAATTTTAATTGATGATTACGATATTAAAGATATAAAGATTGAGTCTTTAAGGCGGCAAATCTCTTTAGTAACGCAAGATACTACATTATTTGACACTAGTGTTGCAGAAAATATTGCTTATGGCAATCCAAATGCCACTCACAGTGAAATTATTACCGCGGCAAAATATGCTGATGCTGATGAGTTTATTGCACAGCTACCATCCGGTTATGATACGATGATTGGTAATCAAGGTTCAACACTTTCAGGTGGGCAGCGTCAGCGTTTAGCAATAGCTAGAGCTTTTTTGAAGCCGGCAGCAATTTTAGTTTGGGATGAGGCAACAAGTTCGTTAGACCAAAATTCCGAGCGATTAATTTTAAATTCTTTAGTAAATATTCGTAAAGGTAAGACTACCTTAATTATAACCCATCGTTTATCGAGTATTAAAGATGTTGATCACATAGTTGTTATGAAATCTGGCATGATATTTGAACAAGGAACTCATTCACAGCTTATAGAAAATAAAGCAGAATATTATAAATTATATCATAAAGAATTAGAGGAGGGGGATAAATAATTTTTTAGATTATAATATATTATAAATAAATTTTTATTTTATAGACAAATTTTCTTGCTGTATTAAAAAATTTTTGATACATTTATTAGTGTAAATACTTTATTTGTTATAAATAATGTTTTACAAAACTTATCAATATTATACAACTTGGAGGTTTCATTATGTTTCTTTTTATTAGGCATAGGGAAAAGATAAAAAAAGCAGAAGCTGATGCTCAAGCTCAAGCTAATGCCCAACCTACTGTGCGTACAAACAATTGCTGGGGTAATATGGACTATTCACCATTAGCTCCTACTGATACACTTAACGTTAAAGTCTCCCCTGCTTTAATAGGAGTTTTAACTGGTGGTGCTATTAGTGCTGCAACGCAAGGTCCTACAGCTGCTCTTAAAGGTTTAGGCTTAGCTATACCGTCAGTTATGGCATCTGACCTAGCTAGGGGAGACCATTCTCTTAGTGTGTCAATAACAGGTCATGATGGAGATACATATGGTCATTTTAATTTTCCTCACTAATATTAACCTGAATTCGATATAACTTGTTATATCGAATTTAGGTGATAATATAGAAATAATTAGGTTTATAGCTAATCCGATTAGCATTACTTCCTAATTCACAGGCATTATTGTGAGGAACCGCTTTACGGCAACGAAGCAATTCAAAAAAAGCGACCAGAAATGGATTGCTTCGTTGGCTTACGCCTCCTCGTAATGACGTTTGGATATAAAAAGTACTTGTGTCATTGCGAGACCACGTAGTGGTCGTGGCAATCCATTCCTAATCACTTTCCTGGATTGCTTCGTCGCTACTATAAGTAGCTCATCGCTAATAGACGCAAATTTACTATACTAATCAGGTTAGCTATGTATGAAGAATCGTTTCAAGTATACATTTTGTTTACTGCTTATATCGAATAATGAGGTTAATTATGTTTAAGTGGTGGGATCCTAAAGATTTGTTATATTTAATCAGGGAAACATTGCACATGACTATCATGCTTCGAGTGATAATTTATCTAATTGAGCATAATATAGGTTTTTATGAGATTTTCTTTAGTAAGGATGCATTATATCCTACCATTCTCTTACTATTTTTTGGGTTTATTTTTACTACAATTCAGTATTACTGGTGTAAAAATAAAAAACTTTAACAAATACGTACGAAGAGCCGTTTCAAATATATATTTTGTTTACTGATTATGTCGAATGATGAGGTTAATTATGTTTAAGTGGTATCCTAAAGGTCTGTTATATATAACCAGGGAGACGTTGTATACAATGTGCATATTTCGAATGATACAGTGTTTGGTTGAACACAATGTAGGTTTTTATGAACTTTTCTTTACTAAGTATGCATTATACCATACCATTGCATTACTATTTTTTGGATCTATTGTTTATACAATTGATTATCACTGGTGTAAAAATAAAAAACTTTGACAACTGCATATGGTTAATATGGAAAAATAAATATACTGCTATGATTTCAAGAGTTGATAGACGATAGAATATAAAAATTATATATTGAGGTTGTGGTTAAGTTGTTTAATATAAAGTTTATAAAAACTGATTTACAAATGTACAAATTTTCTTTCATTGATTTATTTGCTGGGATAGGAGGTTTTAGGATTGCGTTGCAGTCAATAGGTGGAAAGTGTCTTTTTTCATGCGAAATAAATGAACATTGTCAAAAAATGTATCAAGAAAATTTTGGAGAGATTCCAGCTGGAGATATCAAAACAATAGATCCAAATGATATACCGGAGTGTGATGTTTTATGTGCAGGATTTCCTTGTCAACCCTTTAGTATTTCAGGTAAAAAAATGGGATTAAAAGATGAACGTGCAAGTGTAATTGAATCAATATTTAATATCATAAGTCATTTAAAGCCTAAAGTTGTAATGCTAGAGAATGTAAAACATTTATTACATCATAACAATGGTGAAACATTGCAACACATCGTATCAAACCTTAATAAGATAGGCTATAACATTTCTTACAATATACTAAATGCAAAAAATTTTGGAGTTCCGCAAAATAGAGAAAGATTAATTATTATTGCAAGTTTAAACGGTAAGTTTGATTTTTCTAAGCTTCAAAAACAAAAAAGTATAAAAATTCATGATATTTTGGATCAAGAAGGGGATTTTGAATTTCTAGAATCAGATGAATATAAAACTATAGACAATCCAACTAGACAACAAAGTGGTTTAATATTTTGTGGATATAGGAATAAAAAGATAAGAACTACAGGAGTTAGGGAGGGAACTGAGCATTTATCTAGAGTTCACAAACAACCAAACAGAATATATTCAATTGAAGGTACGCACCCAACGTTATCATCGCAAGAAACTTCGGGGCGTTATTGGATATTACTCGATAATGGACGTGTAAGAAAACTAACAATAAATGAGTGTTTTAAAATTATGGGATTTCCTGAGGACTATAAACTAAAATCTCCAATATCTGAGTTATATAAACAAGTTGGAAATTCTGTATGCATTCCAAAGGTAAGAATTATAGGAGAAGCTATAGTTGAACAATTACTGTGATTTATTGAGTTTATTATGGAATATGGAAAAGAATTATCTGCTATCTTGGAAAAAGTTTCAGTTGAGTCTGATTTCTTTATAGAGGATAGTATTAAAAGTAGATTGGATATTATATTAGATAATTCAGAGCGTAGTAAGGGGGTACTAACAGTTCTAATTACAAGTGTGGTATACAAGTATTTTCATCCTTCTCAGGATGTTAGATACCATCAATCAAGTATGCAGAATGGATATTCTGGTAGAAGCTTTGATACAAAATATGTTACTCCATTTTTAAGAAAATATGAATTTCCATCAATGTCTGAAAGTGGTTGGCTAACTCGTTCTCTTGAGCAACCTTATCCATATATATTAGACTACAAGGGAAGAATATCACCAAAAGAAGTCGCCGAAGCCTTTTTATTAATTCTTAATGAATTAGAAGTTAATAAATATTCATCAGAAGTAACTCTTAAGTATATTTTTAAGCAACTTTTAATTCAAAGGGAAAAGAAACTGGTTAATCTAGTTCGTCCAACGGAGATAACGATTGATAATGCAATTTATATTCTTGAAAAGCATTTTTCGTATAAATACAAAGATGCTTTTGGAGCAAGTAGGTTGCCAGTATTAGCAATTTATGCAATATATAAATGTTTTATTGATGAGGTTAAAAGATTTAATTCATGTAAATTGGCTCAACTTAAAAGTCATACATCATCTGATCTACGAAGTGGTGCTGTAGGGGATATTGAAGTATTTGATAAAAACAATCAAGTTCTTGAAGGTATAGAGGTTAAGTGGAATAGGCTAATCACTAAAGATACCGTGCAAATTGCATTTGACAAATTTCGGATTACTAAAATTCAAAGATATTACATTTTATCAAATTTAAAGTTAACCGCATCAGAATTTGATGCTATTAATGACATAATTCAAAAAATTAAAATCTTACATGGCTGTCAGGTTATCGTTAATGGTATTATTGACACAATAAAATACTATTCGCGTTTATTACAAGATACATCAAATTTTGTAGACAAATATGTTTCGTTAGTAGAGGTTGATAGAGCTATTAAATACGAGCATAAAATACGTTGGAATGAAATTTTTAATGAAGTTATGGTAGGCTCTGTGAAGGTTTCTAATTGATCTATATTTTGAGCTCTTTTTTGCTACGAATAAACATGATTTTCTTGAAATAGGTACACTATTCCTTTAAAAATCCTATTTATTCTCACTAAAAAATAGCTCAAAATATAGATCAATTAGAAACCTTCACAGAGCCTAGGGGGATAATTTTAGGTGAATAAATATATAATCACTCAATACCTAAAATCTTATGGATTTGTATGGAAATACGATGACCGTACTTAAGTGCCAAATCAATAGCCAGTTTTTCATTTTGTTTATTTAGCAACGGGTTATTCTGATCCATAGGTTGAATAAATACTGGTATATTATATTTACTTTGCCCAACTTCAGGTATGTTAGAATATTCTGGTATATTTTTAGCTACTAAGAATTTTATGGCATTAATGCGAGATAGTAAATCATCTCGCAATAGGGAATAACCATTTTTTCTAGTCCCATTTTTTGTAACTTTGGGTGAGCAAACTATATGTACTTTATCTGGAAGATTACGGTATAATGTGCCATTAGTTTCAATTTGCACTATATAGTCTAAATTTATTAATTTATGACATAATAATTCTATAGGTTGACGAAAAGGCTCGCCACCAGTTATAACTACTAATTTGATATTAAGCGTAAGTTTTTTGACTTCTTCGATAATGCTATTAATAGTCAATATATTAAAATCTTCAAAGTCGGTATCGCAAAAATTACAAGCCAGATTGCATCCACCAAGCCTAATAAAGACAGCAGGCATACCGACAAAAGGCCCTTCACCCTGGATAGTCTTAAAAATATTCTTAATTTCTAGGGTAGTTCCATCATTAAATATTGCTGCCCTTTTGGGATTTTGTCCGTACATAAAGTATAGTATAAAAATATTATTAATCTGTTATAGTCAATCGGATTAGCATTATTCCATCATTGCGAGGAACTCATAGGTCGACAAAGCAATGTAAGTTGTCATATATGGACGAGTGAATTTGTCAATAAAGAAAATAAAAAATAGAGCCACAAAGGAAGCGGTCATATATTCGGCATCGAGTGCCATAATGGTTTCTGCATTCTTCTAAATATCCTTGAGTAACCTCTCATTCCCACGGCTTCTAGAGCCTCGACATAATTGCGGATTTTGTTCAGAATACTTATTTCATTAACTCTTTTACTTTCGTTCTCTTTATTGTTACTAACTTACTCGCAATATTTACCAATTGCCATTCTTTTGCTTAATTGACATAAATTATCCTTCTTGCCAACAGCGCTAATTTGCGACATACTCGCTGCCATTGGTAACTACTGCATAAGCTATTCTAGCTAATTTATTCGCTAAACCAACACATATAATATTATATGATTTGTTTTCAGCAAATTTCTTCACTGCCCACTGAACTAGCTTATCTTTTGATTCTTTATCGCTTTTGGCTCTTATTGCTATTGTTCTTGCAGCTTGAATCAACATAGTTCTAGCATATCTATCACCTTGTTTGCTAATTCCTCCTAAAACTATCTTATCTCCTGAGGTGTATTGTTTTGGCACCAAACCAAGCGACGCAGAAAAATCCCTCGGGGTTGCGTAATTTTCCATTGGTGCTACGCTCAAACAACTAGCATTGATTGCTCCAATCCCAAAAATTGTCTGCAACCTAATAGCTTTCTCATTCTGTTTATTATTACTGATTATCAGCTTTTCTAAAGTTTTTTCTTTGTTACACAAATTCTCAATTTCTTCACATTCTAAAAGTAAAATTGACTGTACCCCAGAAGTTATATAACCTTCTATATACGCTAATTCTACCTCCGACTTACATGCTTTGCAAAATTTATTTTTGCTTAATTTTGTATTATAACCATATTCATATAAACTTGATATTGTAGAATTAGTTTTTTGTACTCGATCTCTGATCGTATTACTTCGGATTTTATGCAAAAATTTTATATCTTGTTCCTCTTTGCTTTTGGGTAACACATCTTTTAGCTCTGGATCGCGAGCAGCTTTACATATTGCTAAGGCATCGTTATAATCATTTTTCTGCCTCGATGTTGCATAAATTTTTACATCTTTTGTTTTCATCAACTTAACTTGCAAATCAAGCTTGTTAATTTCTTGCGACCAATAATTACCTCCTCCACATGCTTCCATGACCACCAGTGAACTTTTATTGAGATTGTTTAAACATCCTATTAACTCATCTCTTTTAACTTTTTGATGACCGACTTTTTTGCCATTTTGATCAACTTGCACCAAGTGCATAATATTTTTTGCTAAATCTATTCCAATTATACTATTTTCTATGCTATTATTTATCATGGTATGGACCTATTAATTAAATTGTTATTTAATTTGGAGCAACTGAAAAACATTTTTCACCAGACTCCGTACAAGTAAAGCATATTTCGCTTCACTCGTCCATACCATCATTCCCGCGTAGGCGGGAATCTAAGATACCTGCTTTCGCAAGGTTAATACAAAATAGGATTGCTTCGTTGCTACTATCAGTAGCTCCTCGCAATGACGTTTGTGAACTTGGCATAATATTAGTCTATATCAGATTCATTGTGGGAGCAATATGCTGACAAACTTGGTTTTAGATAAGTCAACTACAGGTTTTACAAGAACGTTTTCTGAATTTGCTTTGTTTACGTAACCAACTGTTATGCCATAAGGATAAATATTCCCATGACCAGAGGTTATAACTTTTTCACCTTTTTGCACTAAGTGGGTTTTGGGTAAATATAGTATTTTACTACCGTTGCCATAGCCGCTCATAATACCTTTCTCTTTTGAAGAGGCTGTAGTGATCGGGATTCTAGAATTTACGTCATTAACTAAAATTATTTTAGAGTAATTGTTACTTACTTGTATTACTCGTCCAACTAATCCTTCACCATTGGTAACTATTTGATCAACTGCCACACCATGTTTTGCACCAGCTGATAGTAAAGCAGTTTTACTAAAGGAATTTAATGAAACACTTAGTAATTTAGCACTAACATAGCTATATTGTTCTTCTTCTATAACTGATAGTAGTTGTTTCAGTTCTTTATTTTCAGATTGGATTAAATATATATCACTCTGCAAGCTTCTTAATCTTGCTACCTCTAATTGTAGTTCGATATTTTCTCTTGCTAAGTCCCGTAAATAAATGAAATTTTGGGTTATTAAGTTAATTTGTTTAAATATATTTTCATGAATTAGCAAGCCACTAAACATAACATGTCCAACGACTTCAAGAGACATAGAAGAAAATCTTTTTGGAGCAGCAATAAATAAGCAAAGCGAAGCTATGATAAAAAACAAAACTAAACCGCGTTTCGCGGTAACAAGTATAAATTTAGCTAATCCTGTTATTCTACTAGGACTCTTTATTCTATTTGCCAGTAATGCCATTTGTTAATCTTGTTTAAATAACACATGTTTTAATTTTTGAAAATCTTCTAGTACTTTTCCCGTACCAAGAGCTACGCATGATAGAGCCTGTTCAGCAACAATTACCGGTAATTTAGTTGCTTCTTTTAGAACATGGTCTAGGTTTCGAAGTAACGCCCCTCCACCAGTCATAACAATTCCCTTATCGACAATATCCGATGAAAGTTCAGGTGGGGTACATTCCAACGCTACCTTTACTGCTTCGACAATTTGGTTGACTGGTTCAATTAGACTATCAGCAATTTGTTTTTCATTTAGTAACATTTCTTTAGGGATACCATGAATTAAATCCCGTCCTTTAATTTCCATGACTCTTGGCTCTAAACTATCATCTACATAAGCAGCACCAATCTGTTTTTTGATTTTCTCTGCTGTAGCTTCACCGATTAGCAAATTATAATGCCTTCTAATATAAGAAATAATGGACTCATCCATTTTATCACCACCAACCCTTACTGATCTAGCATACACAATACCGCCTAATGATAGAACAGCTACTTCTGTTGTTCCGCCCCCTACATCAACAATCATTGAACCAGTTGCCTCTGTTACTGGTAAGCCAGCACCGATTGCTGCTGCCATAGGCTCCTCTATAAGGTAAACATCTCTACCTCCTGCACTCTCCGCTGCTTCTTGGATAGCCCTACGCTCAACTGGTGTAGACCCTGAGGGTACACAAATTATAATCATTGGGCCAACAAATGAACGACGACTATGTACTGTCCTGATAAAATGTTTTATCATTTCCTCAGCCCCCTTAAAGTCGGCTATAACACCATCTTTTAGTGGTCTCTTAGCTTCAATGTCAGTTGGGGTACGCCCCAACATATTTTTTGCTTCATGACCAAATGCGTATGGTTTAAATGCCCCGTCCACTTTAATCAATGCAACTACAGAAGGTTCGTTAAGTACGACTCCTTTGCCTTTGACATACACTAAAGTATTAGCCGTACCAAGATCTATCGCCATATCACTTGCGAATTTACTAAAAAATTTTGTTAGCATTTTTATTTCTCCAAACTCTAAGTTCTAACCGTCTTAGGTCGACGAAGCAATTGTAAATTGTCATTCCCGCGTAGGCGGGAAGCTAGATCCCTGCTTTCGCAGGGATGACACAAGACGTCATTGCGAGGAAGAGCTTAGGTCAGCGAAGCAATTGTAAGTTGTCATTTCCGCATAGGCGGGAATCTAGATCCCGTACTGAAGCAGGGATGACACAAAACAGGATTGCTTCATCGTGCTTCACTACTCCTCACGATGACCTTACTCAAACAACTATAACCAAATTAGCGTTATTATTTAAATCATTTGAATATATCAAGTTTTCTTAGAATGCATAATAACAAAATTACTGAAAAATAATATACATATATTTGGTAATAAAATAGCTAAGAAAGGTGGAGTTGCATTATATGCAAGTATTTTAAACAAAACCTCTAATAAAGAATAAATAATAAACCCTAAAAATAAACCAATTACTAATATTTTCTCCTGAGAATTATCCCGTTGCCTGAGACTAAAAAAACAGGCTGCTAAAATTACGGTAGTAGCCATAATTACAGGTTTAAATAATTGTTTATAGAAATAAATCTGATAGTTAGTTATTGGTAAACCACATTTTACCAATTGCTTAATTGTCTCTGGTAGATCCCAAATAGAAATCATCTCAGGACTTATAAAGCTATTTAGTAAGTTACTTATTGACAAATTTGTTGGAACGATAAAATGCTCATATTGTGTGAAGCTATTAGCATCAGAAAGTTTTACAGAAGTTAGTTCAAAATTATTATCGATTAAAATAGCGTATTGAGCGTCAATTCTTTTTAAGAAGCTATTTTCATTATCCAAAAATAGTATAATAACCTTATTTAACTTATTATTCACTATATCAATAGACCCAGCCTGAATGATTCTTTTTTTACCTTGATAATTCTCAAAAAATAATAGACCAGATTTTGATATTATAAGGTTAGTAGATGCCTTTTTAAACAATTTTGCTTTTAAAGATTCATATTTTTGTAGACCAAAGGTACCAATAGGATTACATATAGTTATTAGTATTATACCAAAAATCATCGCTGCAAAAAATGGAACGGCAATAACCCGCCAAATATGGATACCATTGCATAAAATGGTTATTAATTCGTTATGTTTAGTTAGTCTCTTTAGAAAAAGTAACATCGCAATAAAGCTAAGCAGAGAAGTCGCTTCATTAACCAAGTAAGGTATTTTATATAATACAAGTTTCCAGAAAGAATGGGTTGGGATATATACAGCTTTAGATTGCTGCAAAAGATCAAAAATATTTGAAAGAATAAAAACCCCAATAAGCAGAACTAATATACTGATGAAATATCTACAATATAGCCTGAACAGGTAAATTGAAAGTGTTTTAAAATTAGTCATTTTAAAATAAACTGTTCACCTATTGATTTTTGGTGGGCCCGGCAGGACTTGAACCTGCGACAACACCGTTATGAGCGGTGGGTTCTAACCAACTGAACTACAGGCCCCTTTATAACGATTATTAAGTTTTATATAATTATTAGCTTCCTAAGTCTAGTAAAATATTTATAACTGTCAATAACCTTCTAAAATGCCCTGGTTTTGTAGCAAGATAATTGTCCGTTTTATTGTGAATCTTTTTTTTAATTCTTACAAACTCTTACGGCTTTAGACCTAAAGTGTAAATTGTATAGTGAAACCTATTGAATTAGGTGATACAAACTTTGTGTCACCTAATTCAATAGGTTTCACTATATATTCAATTCTCTAGCAATTTTTTTAATTGCCTTACCATCAACGTGGTACATCCTACGTATTCTTCCTATTGTTTCCACTATAAACACCCCTTTAAAACTCCTTAAAAAAATATTAACAATATTAATTTTTCGGAGATATTGTTACTTATTTAGGGGGGCAATTTTCATTACAATTTTTCCTTTAAAGGGGTCAATAGATGATTACAATTTACACAAAACAAATGTGTTATATGATCTAGTTACTTGACATAGGCGTACAAAGTAATTACAATATATTAAAATATTTTAAGTCCTATTGGTAACAAAAAATGCATGCAGAAATTATCAAAATTGGTAACTCAAAAGGCTTAAGAATTCCTAAAGTCTTTCTTAAACAATGTAAAATAAAAAATGTTGTAAACTTAATAGTAAAAGATCATGCTCTTATTATAACACCTTATGAGAAAGTAAGAGTAGGATGGGAAGAAAGTTTTCAACTTATGGCTAAAAATGAAGATGATTATTTGTTAGATATAAATCTAATAAAACATTCCTGGGATGAAGAAGAATGGAACTGGTAGATATTAATAGATTTGATATATTACTTGTGTCCCTCGATCCTTCCCAAGGGTCAGAGATAAAAAAAACAAGACCCTGTGTAGTCATTTCTCCTAACGAAATGAATAAATATATAAGAACTGTTATTGTTGTACCCATGACAAGTAAGATTAAGAGCTATCCAACCCGTATTCCTATAATTTTTGAGGGTAAGGAAGGAAGTATTGTTTTGGATCAGATTCGTACCATAGACAAGTCAAGAATTATACGGAAACTTGGAATTTTAGATAGTCTCCCCGTCAAAAGTCTAGAAGGATAATATATAATATGGTTAGCGGGTAAAAATATCTAGATAATCCATAAGAAAATGCTATAATATTGGCAGAAACCTTATGGATTGTATGAATTATGCCGATAGAAGATATAATAAAATCCCAAAAACAAGGACAGCTTTTTGGTTATAAATTGACCGAAGAATTAAACCCTAATAACAAGTTATATAAATTAAGATCGTTAATAAATTGGACTGTTTTAGAGGAATGGTTATTGACAAATGTTAATATCAAGAAATTTGGTAGGAATCGCAGATGTCACAGGTTATTACTTGGAGTAACTATGCTGCAAGCGATGTATAACCTGTCAGATGCTGCAGCTGAAGAAGAGCTGAGAGAGAACGTATATTGGCAATATTTTTGTGGTTGGGAATATTTGCAGAAAGATGCTGAGATATCAGAAGCTAGTATACGAAGGTTTCGTGCTATATTAGGGGAAGAAGGATATAATGAGATATTAAAAGAATTAACAAGAATTGGTTGCAAAGTCGGAGTGCTTAAAAAAAAAGACTTAGCATCGATAATCGTTGATACTACAGTACAAATTAAGAATATTAAGTATCCTCATGATGTGTATTTGATGGATAAGGCAAGAATAGAGCTAGTAAAGTTATGTCATACTTTAGGCATTAAGTTACATGAGACATATGCCAAGCAATATAAAAAAGACATAGTAAAATTATGGAAATATAAGGATAATAGTAAAGCCAAAAAACGTAAGAAGGTAATGCAACATTTAAAGATATTGCTGGGTCGTTTAATAAGAATATGTCAGCGAGAAATAGCAAAAACAAAGTTAAGTTTGTCATTAAAGCAGCAAGAAATACTAAATAAGATTAAAAAGATTCAGGCACAATCTATACTGAGTAAAGCAGAGAAAGAGCGATATAAGGAGGATAATAAAGTATTATATAGTTTTCACGCACCGGAGGTAGAGTGCATAGGTAAAGGGAAATTAAACAAACCCTATGAGTTTGGTAACAAGGTTTCGATAGCAGTAAGTGGTCGAGGTAATTTTGTATTAGCGGCCAAATCATTTCATGGCAATCCATATGATGGTCATACATTATCGCAGACTGTAGAGGTTGTAAAGAAATTAACAGGAGTGGGAATAGCCAGGACATTTGTTGATTTAGGCTATAAGGGGAATAATTTTAAAGAAAAAGACAAGGTGTATAGCCCATATTGCAAGAAGAAGCTATCCTCAGATGATAAGGCAATGATCAAGAGAAGAAGTGCTATAGAGCCGATAATAGGACACCTTAAGCATTATGGTAGAGTTGGCAGAAATTACTTAAAAGGAGTAATAGGAGATATAATAAATCCGTTAATTTCCGCTGTAGGATTGAACTTACGGTGTATTGGTAATCACCTTCTCAAAACAAATTTTTCTACATAAAAATGACTCAATAAAAGAAAATTAATCAAACGATTACAAAATCGTTAACAAATCATCGTGCAAAAAATTTCTAGAAATCATCTTTTTATATTAAAAATTTACATCAAAAGAATTAAACTCTAAAATTTTATACAAAAAATTTTTTGCTAAGCTGCTAATTTTTTAATTTTTTGCACTTTTGACGGGGAGACTAGATAGTAAAACTATATGTTTAATTTTAGAAACTTTAGAGAAAATGTTTAGCTAAATCGTAGTGCTCTCTTTGCCACTCTCAGCATAGTACCCTACATTTTTTATTTTGTAGTGAAAGTGTAATTCGACATAATATATCAATTTAAGAAAAAAACCGATCTCTAACTGTCATTGCGAGGAACCACTTTAGGCGGCGAAGCAATCCAAAAGACCAGAAGTGGATTGCTTCGTCGTGCTTACACACTCCTCGCAATGACGCTTGTGTAGCATAATATCCTTATAATTTTTTGCTATTTTTACGATAGAATAAAATATGTAGGTACTATGCACTCTCGGACTCATCTTTAAGATTTTTAATCTTTTCAGGTAAATCTAAATAAACAGCTATAGCTAAAAATAATTCCAAATGTTGTTTAGGATCCACTGAATTTGTTAAATCATCATAAATTTTTAAGGAGTCATTAGCAGAAAATTTCTTATATAATTCTACAATTTTAAAA
The DNA here is from genome assembly GCF_964030975.1 of Candidatus Tisiphia endosymbiont of Hybos culiciformis. Classification (NCBI taxonomy): domain Bacteria; kingdom Pseudomonadati; phylum Pseudomonadota; class Alphaproteobacteria; order Rickettsiales; family Rickettsiaceae; genus Candidatus Tisiphia; species Candidatus Tisiphia endosymbiont of Hybos culiciformis. Next base: position 1,145,299 of record NZ_CAXIQH010000001.1, on the reverse strand, counting down.
GAGGGATTTTCTGCAAAGGCGATTTGTAATAGCTCAATATTTTTATTATTCCATTTAGAAGAGTTTAAAGGTAGATACAGATTTAGTGCTTCAATATGGGAAGCTATAAGCTTAATAGCTGATTCTAAATAATAGATTGCCTCTTTTGTATCGTTAATTTCTAGCATATTTTTGGCAGCTATAACATAATAATCAGCTATTTTGTTTTTAAGAGACTCTAGTTTTTGTGTATCAGTTCTGCTAAGTTTAGATATCACAAAAACAAATTTTGTCCACAGAGCAAGCTTGGCATAACAATTAAGTAGAATTTCTAAAGTTTCACTATCAGATTCATTTAAGTTAAATGATCTAACAGCATAATTCTCAGCTATTGCATACATATTATTTTGATAATGTATTTGTGCGAGTCTTTTAGTAACAAAGGGAATATAATGTTTAGATTGTTCTAATTCCTGAAAATATTTTATTTTTACTGACATCTCAGTTTCTGCTTCTGCTAAAAGTAAAGTATGAAACACCTTATTTTCTTGGCTTAAACGATAAGATATTTTTTGGCTGGTTACTAATGATTTTGATTTCTCACCAGAAACATATTCTGCCATAGCTTTCATTAGTAAGTAATTATCGTTACTGGCTCTTTTGGAAAAGAAAATATCTTTTAAATTAGAAGGTAAATTAATAATTAAAAATAATATTTTAAAAAAAATAGCAGTAGAAAGTGTAAGTAATATATATAAAATAACGAAAGTAAAAAATGTTGTTTCTATATAATAGTCATATAAGTTTAAAGTTAACCTTGAGTCAAGTTGACTTAACATGGAAAAACTAAAATACAACAGCAAAAATGTGCTACAAAATATTAATAATCTTATCATCAGTTTACTCTACGAATTCTTGTTATAGCTAACCCAATTAGCATTTAGCCATAGTAATACTTCCGTCATTGTGAGGAAGCGTAAGCTGACGAAGCAATTGTAAGTTGTCATTCCCGCGTAGGCGGGAATCTAGATCCCTGCTTTCGCAGGGATGACATAAAACAGAATTGCTTCGTTCGGACTTCACGACCTTCCCGCTAATAGACATCTGTGAATTTGGCGTAATGTTAGTAGCTTTATAATTTTCTTGTTGTAATTCTTCTGAATAAAAGAAATTAATAAAATAATCTAGATTCCCTATTATTTTTAATTTCATCTGTTCTTTATCTTTGAAACTACTGGATTTTTTTTCAATCTTAATAAATTGCTTAATCCAGCAATCGGTTTTTGGAAAGATATTTACCAAACCTAAATTATTACTGAGTAAATAATTTTTATTATAATTGTCCAGGTCTATCAAAATATTTTTTATTTTTGCAGGTAACTCTATAGTTTTAATTTGATGAATTTGCCGTGTATAATCTTTGTCTTGCAGAAAATTCATTACTAGAAGATTGACGCTAAGTAAATAATTACTGTAAATATTGGGAATGTCTTTAGATTGTTCTGGTTGGTGGTTCAATGAGGTACTCGCAGGGGAATTTTCTTGATTCAAACTATTATCTTCCTGGGGTGCATTTTCTTCTAAATTGGTGGTATCTGAAGACGAGGCTATTGGAGGAGTAGTTGTTTCTTGTATAGTTGTGTTATTAGATGATTCAGAATCTGTCTTTTTGTTATTTAAAAAAGTCATATAAGTTACCGATATGGCAAATAACACAACCAAAGTAATTGTAAAAATAATAGGGTTGTTTCTACGAACTTTTATTATATTAGTTTCTGATTTTTGCATTATTTTGGGCATTATAAATTAATAATTCTAGCATTTGCTGTGGTTGTCCATTATCACAATAAACCACATTTTTGGTAAAAGAGCTAATAATATTTGCCACTTTTTCACTTATAGTAATAACTAAACTGTTGGCTAATAATTTTAGCAAATTATTTTTTCTGAATAATTCAATAAAAGTCTTAGTGCTGTTCTGTGAATATAGTAGAATAAAATTGATGCCCTTTTCAATTTCCGCTATTTGCTGCAGCTTAGTTGCGTATTTTACCTGATAAATAATGTGTCTTTTAATTGCTTGGGGTAAATCTTGGGTGATTTCATTTGATGATAAATATATGGTTTGGTCAGATATTTCTGGTGGAATGTTTGCCAGCAGCTCTTGTATATTGCTAGCAACATATTGTACTATGAAGTTATTTTGCTCTAGAATTAGCTTTGATGAATTGCCGACTATCCACATATTCTTCTTTGCAAGATTTTGATGTCCAGCCAGGATTTTAGCAGCAAATTTACTAGTGATAATTATATTGGGATAATCATGCAAAAGGGTGGTCTCTAATGGTAAAGCTTGATATTCCACTAAAGGACAGCAGACATAGTTAAAGTTGCATCCATGATTACGCTCCAATTCTCTAATAATATCGTAATTATCTTCTAAGCTTCTAGTTAATAGCACCGATTTCATAGAGCCAGATCATCAGATAATTTCTGGTAATCTATGGCAAGTGGGTTAGGACCAATAATAGATAAAGTAGGTTGGGTAATAAATATTTTGTTAGCAATATTTATGATATCTCGGCTTGTTATATTCATAATATATTCAATAGTTTCCTCAACAGGCAAATATTTACCGAAAACAGCAAAATTCTTACCAATCTCTTCTGATTTATAAGAGGAATCCTCTTGGGCTATATAGATACTAGTTTTTAATTGTATTTTAGCCCGATCAATTTCTGAATCTTTGATATCTACAGAAATATTATTAATTTCACTGACTAATTGTTCTGCAAGGAATGGTAGTTTATCATGGCTAGTGGAAACGTATATGCCAAAAATCCCACTATCATAGTGTGAACTATTATAGCTACCAATTGAGTAGGCAAGTCCAAGCTTTTCTCTGATTTGTTGAAATAATCTTGATGACATACCGTTACCAAGTATTAGTGACAGAGCTTGAGTATGATATAATTGTTGTATGTTAAAATAGGACACACTTTCGAAGCCTAGAACTAAGGTAGTTTGCTCAAGATCTTTGGTAATAACACTATGCCCCCCAGTATATCTAGCTTTCTCAAAATGACTATTTGGTTTATCTTTTAATGAACAAAATAATTTCTCGGCAAATTCTACAACTTGTTGATGTTCAATATTTCCTGCCACTGATAAGTAAATATTTCCGGCATTATAATGTTTATCAATATAATTGCTAAAATGTTCTTTATCAAATTTGGCCAAACTGTCATAAGTTCCCAGAATTGACCGACCAAGTGCTTGATTTTCATAGGCACTACTGTAAAATTTTTCGTGAATAAGTTCATCAGGATTATCCTGCACACAAGCCATTTCTTGTAAAATTACCTGATATTCTTTGGCTATTTCTTCTTCTGAAAAAACTGAATTTTGTATGATATCTGCCAGTATTTCTAGAGCAGTATAGCAGTTCTCGCTCAATATTTTTGAATAATAAACAGTCTGTTCATGACCGGTATAGGCATTAAATTGTCCTCCTATCGAGTCAAATTCTTCGGCAATTTGCTTAGCAGTTCTAGTTGTTGTTCCCTTAAATGCCATATGTTCAAGAAAATGGGATATACCTATTTCTGAAGGTTGTTCATAGCGGCTACCTACATTGACAATGAGATTAATAGCTACAGAATTTATATTAGGCATATGGTAAGTAACAACAGTTAGTCCATTGTTAAGTTTGCTTGAGTTAAAAGTCATTTTATTACTTGATTTATTAGTTTTAAAGAGTTCCTGATACTATAGTTCCAACGGAAAATATGTCATTCCCGCGTAGGCGGGAATCTATAATATTTCAGGACTTTTTAAGCATTATTTTAGATATAGTGAAACCTATTGAATTAGGTGATACAAACTTTGTGTCATACCTGCGAAAGCAGGTATCTAGATTCCCGCCGTTGCTAAGAATGACAACTTACAATAGTTATGTTCTTTATCACCTAATCCTATAGGCATAACTATACCTACCTTCGCAGAGATGACAAACATTATCTGGAATAATACTAATCGACTTAGCTATACAGACAAAAAATATAACCATTTATAAGCACTTATGCAAGAAGTCTATTTATTTAATACATATATATGTGTTTATATATATGTATTTTCTATATATTTAGTATAATAGACTTTTGTATAATCTAAAGATGTTCTTGTGTTAAAAAAAATCAATTTTGCTAAAATGCATGGCTTAGGTAATGATTTCGTGATTATCAATCAGCGTGATTTACCTAAAAATTATGATTTACAGCAATTATCGCTAAATATCTCCAATCGTCGTACTGGTATTGGTTGTGATCAGTTTATTATTTATGATCAAAAAACCAATTACTATGAAATGACTGTATATAACCAAAATGGCTCAAGTGCCAAACTATGTGGTAATGCATCAAGATGTCTTACCAAGCTGATATATCTTGATTCTGGTATCAGAGAAATTACTCTAAGGATATACGGCAAAGAATTGTCTTGTAAGATACTAAGTGACGACGAGATCGAGGTGGATACTGGAATAGTTAGTTTCGAGGAAGATTGGATGCCTTCACCCGAAAAGATTTGGCCAATTATGGAACGTTATGTGATTGACATTAAGGAAGTTATTTGTGCTGATATTGGCAATCCACATTTTATTATTTTTAGCGATTTAGCTACTAAGGATAAAGAAATAATTGGAGAAAAATTACAAGGAAAAGAGTTGTTTACTGATGGGGTTAACGTTAATTTTGCTTCAATCAAGGATAATAAAATTTATTTATCGGTTTGGGAGAGAGGAGCCGGCTTAACTCTTGCTTGTGGTAGTGGGGCATGTGCAAGTTTTGCTTCGGCAGTAAAGCTTGGATTTATTAGCTCCCCTTGTGAAGTGGTGTTTCAGTTAGGTAGTCTACAAATGTCAAAACAAGGTGAGAATATAATGATGGTTGGTTCCGCTACTTTAGTGGCACGTGGGGAGTTTCTTTATGGCTAAATCACAAGAAGTCGTAACTTTTGGCTGCCGATTAAATATTTATGAAAGTGAAGTGATTAGAACTAACCTAGCTCTTTCTGGTCTAGAAAATGTTATGGTATTTAATACTTGTGCTGTCACTAAGGAAGCTGAAAAACAATCACGTCAAGCAATTCGTAAAGCTAAGAAAAATAATCCTGATGTAAGAATTATTGTGACTGGTTGTGCTGCTCAGAATAACCCAGCTATTTTTGCTAATATGGTTGAGGTTGATAAAGTAATTGGTAATGAGGAAAAATTGATTGCTAGCAATTATCAATTTACCGATGAAAAAGTGGCAGTAAATGATATAATGTCTGTTACTGAAACTGCTAATCATCTGGTGGCTAGTTTTGATGGCAAGTCTCGTGCCTTTATTCAGGTGCAAAATGGTTGTAATCATCGTTGTACCTTCTGTATTATACCTTATGCCAGAGGAAATAGCCGTTCAGTACCGATGGGGGTGATAGTACAGCAGTTAAGAACATTAGTAGCCAATGGTTACAATGAAGTAGTATTTACCGGAGTTGATGTTACGGCATATGGACCAGATTTGCCAGGAACTCCAACTTTTGCTCAGATGATTAGAAGGATTATAGGGTTGGTTCCGGAGCTAAAAAGGCTTAGACTATCTTCCATTGATGTAGCTGAGATCGATGATGATTTGTTTGAACTAATGGCTTATGCTCCGCAAATTATGCCGCATTTCCATATTAGCCTGCAAGCTGGTGATGACATGATACTTAAGCGTATGAAACGTCGCCATAATCGTCAAAATGTTATTGATTTTTGTCATAAATTGCGTAATTTAAGAGCAAATGTATCATTTGGGGCAGATATTATAGCTGGTTTTCCGACGGAGAATGAGACAATGTTTGAGAATACGAGAAAACTTATCTCTGAGGCGGATTTACAATATTTACATGTTTTCCCTTATTCTGAACGTGATGAAACTCCAGCTGCCAGAATGCCACAAGTAGCAAAATCTGTTAGAAAAGCCAGAGCAGAAATTTTAAGGGTAACAGGGGAACAGCAATTACAACAATTCTTCCAAAGGAATATAGGGCATGAAGTGGAATTACTTGTAGAACAAAATAACATAGCTCATACAGAAAATTTTATTCCGGTAAAGTTGCAAGGTGATTTTGAAGTTGGGCAAATTATTAAAGCTCGGTTAGTTGCTATAGAGGATAATCATATGATTTCAGAAATTTTGCTATGAAAAAATTTAAAAATATTGCTGTATACGGTGGCGGTAGTTGGGGAACTGCACTAGCATGTCAGGTGGCAAGATGCTATGAGGAAGTTCCGATATTGGTGCGAGAGAATAATGTTATTGATGAAATGTTAAATCATAGAACTAATAGCAAATATCTTGGTTCTGATATTACATTACCAACTAATATAGTTCCCTGCAATAATTTGCCATATATCTTAGATCAAGAAGTAATAATTATTGCGGTACCATCTTTTGTTTTCCAGGAAACTTTGAAGATATTAAAAGATGCTGGGATATCTGACAGTGTAGTGTTATTAGTTGCAACTAAGGGATTTGGTAGAGACCCTACGGAGTTATTATCTGATAAAGTAAAAGCCATATTACCAGCTAATCCTTTAGCTTTTATAGCTGGACCTAATCTAGCTAAAGAAGTTGCTCAAGATTTATTAACTTCCGTAACCATTGCTTCTTTAGATGTTAATCTTGCCAGACGACTAGCAATTAGTTTAGCATCGCAACAATTTAAGGTTACCATAACTGACTATGTGGTAGTGATGCAAGTGGCATCGGTTGTTAAGAATATTATAGCGATAAAGAGTGGTTGGTATGATGCAAAAGGTTATGGACAAAACGCAAAAGCCGGGCTTATAACCCAAGGGCTTCAAGAAATAAGAATTTTATCTGAGGCAATTGATGGAGAGATCGGGGATGCTTCTATTTTATATGCTCCAGGTATATTGGGGGATTTGGTGCTAACTTGTTATTCTAAAGAATCACGAAATACTAGATTTGGTTATGAACTTGGTAAGCATTTAGATGTTCAAAATTTTTTAAATCAAAATTTATACTTAGTGGAAGGACGAGAATCTGCTAAACTGGTACTGGATCTCATAAGAAAATATAACCTAGTATTGCCAGTTATTGAGTCAGTAATCAAAGAACTGAAAATAGTATGAAATTTCTTAGGCAATTATCACAAATACTCGGTAAAATAATATTATTAGAATTTTGTTTGTTATTGGTAATTTTTCCGCTAGAAAATTTTAGAATTAACTCAGAAACTGTTATTTTCCCAGCTTTTGAAGTTAGTTTACTTTACTATTTTGCTACATTTTATCATATTGGTTTCTGGCTAATATTTTTAGTAGGAATAATTTTTGATCAATTATATTCTATGCCAATTGGTACAAATTCCCTGGTTCTCATAACTGCTCACATAATTTTACAATTTGCAGGAAAATTTTTTATAGTTAGAAGCTATTTAACAAATTTTCTAATTTTTGGGTTCTATTATTTTTTTATACTACATTTTAGATATTTGCTAATTTTAACTAAAGGCTTATCTTCCCAAGGGTATCTTACGATGTTAATGCACTATCTCACTACGATATTCTCCTATAACTTGCTACGAATTCCACTTGATAAGGGACTAGTGCTACAGTCGTAAACTTTATGCATACAGTACACGGGTTCTTTCTTTATCTTTAAAGTGACAATCTTTTGCTCTGGCTTGGTGGTGTCGTCTTCGCCATAAGGATAGGCTTAAGAATGCTTCCTTTGTTGTCGTAAATAAGCTTGAAAAAATCAACTTTACAAAACGTCTAATTTCTTGAACCATAAGGCTGATAAAATCTTCTGTTTTTTTTATATTCGTGCATTGAATCCAATTGCTCTTGACCTGCAGATATAGTTATGCTCATAGGATTAGGTGATAAAGAGCATAACGATTGTAAGTTGTCATTCCTAGCTGCGGCGGGAATCTAGATACCTGCTTTCGCAGGTATGACACAAAGTTTGTATCACCTAATTCAATAGGTTTCACTATATGCATTTCCCACAAATTAACATCTGCAGATTCAGCACATTTTAATGCTTCAAAACGTTGTTTAAGATCGCCGCATCTAATATAGTTATGCCCATAGGATTAGGTGATAAAGAACATAACGATTGTAAGTTGTCATTCCCGCATAGGCGGGAATCTAGATACCTGCTTTCGCAAGGTTAACACAAAGTTTGTATCACCTAATTCAATAGGTTTCACTATACCTGCTTTCGCAGGGGTGACAAGCTTGGTACTGTGATTAGGTTATAAAAACTTTGTAAATCCATAAGGTTTTTGACAAAATAGGGTGGAAATCTTATGGATTTTGATGTGATTTTTAACCGCAAACATGTATTACCTCTAATACCTACAGCCTTTCTGACTGAACGGCTAACTAGCTTTTTCTTTATCGTTACTAGTACTTAACGTTACGAAGCGTTGAGCTGAAGTATCTAAAGCACGGCAAGCGATCGATTGAACTTGCTGCGTTGCCATATCGGCTTTTGCAGTTAGTTCTTTCATTAAAATCTCTTGTTTGGTAATTTTATCTTCAAGGTAACTAATACTTTGTGCTTGCAACTTTAACTTGCCTTCATATTCTTGCTGTTTAAGTTGCATGTCAAAATCATATTGCTGTGACATCTTACTGTGAAGCGATACTTCTGCGTTATTTACTGCTTCTTTTATTACATTTGGAATTTGTTCTACTTGTATTTTTAAGGATTGATAACTATCCTCTTTTTCTACTAAATCAGCCTCTCGTTTTAATAGATTATCTTTAAAATCCGATAATTCTTTTTCCATAATAGCTTTTTTATTATTATATTCATCAATTTCCTTACGACGTTTTAATTCTAGTGTATAAATATATTCTTCTTCCTCACGTTTCTTGGTCTTTTCAAATTTTTCTTTTTGCTCTTTATAATCTCGCTCCAGTTGCTCACTTTGCTGTTGCCACTGAGATTTCTTAGCTGTCATTTCTTGGGTAAAAGTTTGTTTTGTTTGTTCCATTTCTAATTTAAACTGTTCTTTTTGCTCAGTTTGGGTTTGTAATAAAGCTGACAAGGTATTAGCTGTCTCATTAATTTGATATAATTCTTGTAAATGTTTTTGCTCTAAACTAATCGCTTCTCGTAAATTTACCAATTTTTGTGATTCTCCAAGCAATTGCTCTGATAAATTATCGATTTGTTTAATTATCTTAGATTTTAAGGCACTAAGATCAGTTAATATAGTATCCGATGAATGGCTAACAGCTTTTGTTATAACAACTTGCTCATCTTGTCGTTGCTTTTGTTCTTGGGGGCTAGTTATTTGCTTTTCAGCCAATTGGGCTAGCACCCCATTATAGGCTGATAAAATTTGATCCTTAGTACTTTTAAGTGATAGTTGTTCAGGGGTATTTGTTTTTTTCATTAATTACCTCATCTCTTATGTAAAGTTTAACAGTTCAGGATGTTATACTAGTATATTCTTTATTCAATTCTCTAATCACCCACATCCATATGATACAGATTATACCAAATACTATCATTAAGTATATAGAAATAGATTGATAAGTTGCACAAGGCAAAATAATAAATATTAAAGATTGGAGAAGGGCGCTTGCTGACTTTCCAAGCTTAGTACCAATTACGTCGGCAGCTGCTTTACCTTTTGTCTTAAGTTCGGTATCTAGAGGAACATATGACATTTCTTTTGTAGAATCAAATAAAGTATATTTACTTGATTTACTTAGCACATTGTTGACTAGCCCCATTGTAATAGCAATCAAAGAAGGATCAGTTAGCATAAAGCTAACCACTATTATGGCAGCAAACCCATCAAAGTTGGATGCTGAGAAAAATAACATGCCAGTTATAAATACCATTATTGGTGTTATACTTGCTGCTGTAAGCCAGCCCAATCTTCTTACAATATTAGAACCGAGAATAACAAATAAAATGGTAAATATGCCCGTAATACTTAGATAATTGCCAACAAAAGCAGCAAATTCCGTCGGTGTTTTATAAATCTTTGAAGCTGACGCTTTCCAAGGCCCTTCAACTAAATTTATAGCTATACCATAACAAACAAGTAGTGTAGCAATTAGCCTAATATATCTTGAAGAAATAACCATTTTAAAACTTTCTATAAGAGTTAGCGATTGTTTCTTGACAGAAAATTGTAGTTTTTCTACCTGAGCTTTATCTAATATTTTATGGTTCAACATCCAAAAAGTTGCCAATGCTATTAAGCCAAATACCAGTACACAGCTTAATATAATTTGCACTGAAAGTTCAGTTTCTGTATGTTGTAGGTCAAACTTTTTAATTAAAAATTGATTTAAATAAGCTAAATTTTCTAGAAACTTACCTGATATGTAAAGTCCCGTTTGAGCAAAAAGTCCAAATAAAGGATAGAATCTTTTCGATTGTTCTACTGAGGTTATATTATTAACAAATTGCCAAAAAAGTAACGCAAATACCACGCTTGGCCATAATTCTGCTATAATATAAAATAGGGAAAAACTCCAATTAGATAAAAGTAATATAAACCATTTTAAATTGGGATAAGATTTTATTAAAATGCCGGCATGCTCACTATTCAAATGGAATGCTAGATGATTAGGAAAAATATAAAAGGCAAATAAGGCAAAAAATAGCAAAAAAACTGACAATATAAGGTAGAATATATGTTCACCCTTCATCTTATTTACTAATTTTATATAGATTATCGACAGCAGAAATGCCGAAGGTAGAACCCCCCAAAATTTAAGAAATGATACAGTTTCGGTACCAATCATGGTATTAACCAGACTGTCTTTTAAGGCTCTGATAATATTCTGTATAAATAAAATACAAAACATCAACAATGTTACACTTAGAAATTTAGATAATTCATGCCTTTCGATAGGAAAGACATACTCTGATAATCTATTTGTTAATTTTGAGGTGGGTGATGTATTGTGAGTTATAGAGAAATACGAAAAAATTTTAGAAATGACTGCCATATAAGGCTCTAACCTACTTAATTACTTGGCTAGACCCTTATATTAAAGCTTTTTGTCTTGTAAGTCAAGAATAATATTTATTAATTGTCGATAACAAGGTATATGACCGTAATTGGTAACAAGGTAATTGTCCGGAAATAGAGTATAAGAATCTCTCAAATTAAAAGAGAGAGGTTATGCCAAGTAGGACAAAAATATTACAAGAGGTTATAAAAATGCGATTCGAAGAAATATACGACAGATACGATAGAGGAGAAATTAGTAACGAAGTTGCAGCAGATTTATTAGGATGCAGTGAAAGAACCTTTAGACGAAAGAAAGTGAGGTATGAGGAAGGTGGGTTTTCTGGGCTGTTAGATAGAAGGATAGGCCATATGCCACCTAACAAAGTAGCAGTTGATGAAGTAGAGCAAATGCTAAAATTATACGAAGAAACATACTATGATTTTACATCTAAACATTTTCATGAACAGTTAGTAAAGAAACATAAATTTACTCATAGTTACAATTTTGTTAGGGTATCACTGCAAGGATGTGGCTTAGTAAGTAAGCTTACTATCAAGAAGCCTCACCATCGTCTTAAAAGAGCTAGAAAGGCGATGGTAGGTATGATGCTGCATCAGGATGGTTCTACCCATGAGTGGATTTATGGACTAGGGTATCATCCGGATTTGATATAGTTATGCCCATAGGATTAGGTGATAAAAAACATAACAATTGTAAGTTGTCATTCCTAGCTGCGGCGGGAATCTAGATACCTGCTTACGCAAGGTATGACACAAAGTTTGCATCACCTAATTCAATAGGTTTCACTATAGTGACAATGGACGATGCCAGCAATGAAATATATTCAGCATTTTTAATAGAGGAAGAAGGAGCAGGTAGCTGTTTTATAGCCCTGACAGAAGTAATAGGAGCTAGAGGGTTATTTAGTTCTCTGTATGTGGATAGAGGTAGCCATTATGCTTACACGCCAATAGCTGGTGGTAAGGTAGATAAGAATAACCCGACCCAAGTAGGAAGAGCTTGCAAGCAACTTGGTATTCAGCTTATCCATGCCTATTCTCCGGAGGCAAGAGGTAGGTCAGAGAGGATGTTTGGCTCTCTGCAGAAACGTTTGCCACAAGAATTCAGAGTAGCTGGTATTAGAACGATTAGAGAGGCAAATTGTTATCTCAAGGAAATTTTTGTTCCAGAATATAATGAACAGTTTTGTGTGACTCCAGAGCTTAAGGAGAGTGCGTTTATCCCCTATGCTGGAAGGGATTTACAAGACATATTATCGATTCAAGAGGAAAGAGTAGTAGCAAAAGATAATACTGTTTCCTATAACAAAAAACTCTTGCAAATCCCAAGTAATGACCAGAGGTATCATTATGTAAAATGTAGAGTAATGATACATGAATACACCAATGGAGAACTGGCTATTTTCCATGGTGCTAGGAGATTAGCAAAATATGATGCAAGTGGCAAGGTAATTGTGGAGTTAAGCAAAAAGGCTGATAGTAATAGTATTGCTGCGTAAAGTGAGTTAGTTATTGTGAATCGCTAGCTTTCTTTTCTGGTTATGGAATTATGGATAACTTTTCAAAAAGTTCTCCACAATTCCACAACCACAACCATCTAAATTTTTAAAAATATTTTTTAAGAATTTAAAAAAAAAGATTCACAACAAAACGGACAATTACCTTGTTACAAAACCCGGACATTTTAGAATGTTATTGACAGAATAATATTTATTAATGTTTTTACACAGAACAAAAGTGCAAATCCTGAACGCAAGCGTAAAAATATAGTTATGCTCATAGGATTAGGTGATAAAGAACATAACTATTGTAAGTTGTCATTCCCGCGTAGGCGGGAATCTAGATACCTGCTTTCGCAGGTATGACACAAAGTTTGTATCACCTAATTCAATAGGTTTCACTATAGAGATCGGTTTTTTTTCCTTAAATTGGTACATTATGTCGAATCACACTTTCACTACAAAATAAGAAATGTAGGGTATTTCCATCAAAATAAAATCTTAAAAAAGGTACATGAGTATACTCAAATGATTTGGAAAATTGGAACGTAAAACAATGGGTGAGCGAGCGGAGCATAGTAAACCTACGTGAGTACGTGAATGTCACAACTGTCGAAAGTTAGAAGAGGAAACGGTTTTAGATAGTGTACTTTAAACGTTGCAACTAATAGTAAAAAAACCAGTTTTATTTAGGTGAGTAGTCGTCATTACGAGGAGCCGCAAAGCGGCTACGCGGCAATCCAAAAATTGCAGTGGTAAAAATAAAACAGCAAACTGTTTATTTGGATCGCCACGCCACTTCGTGGCTCGCGATGACAACCACTTGTTTCTGTAACTTAGTATTTCTATCATTAGTTGCGACTTTTAGTGTGCCACGAAGTGTAAATAGTCTAGCTGTTGAGAGAGCAGCCTTAGAAGTGTCGACCTAACACACTAAGTATCGAGTCTTGAGCTGATTATAGTAATATAATTGGTTAAGCGTAGACAGAGATGTTATAGACCGTAAGCCGAAAGGTTAAAGTGATTGAGCCTCGTTAAGCAATTCTTTTGGGATCGCAGACTGTGTTAAAAGGCAGGAATGCAACATAACACATACCATAAATAGGCAGGTATGTGTTAGATCTCCGGGGTCTAAGAGCATGGTATGTAATAAAAGTCTATTTATAAACGTGGGATATCCTATATTTTCTCTTAAGTTAGGAGTATTAGCCGACAAGTATAAAAGCAAGGGAGCTGAAAAGAAATATAGGAAGTCAGAATCAGCATAGTACTGAGGAAGTTAGGTAATGCTAATGGAGGGAAGGCTGGTGGGTAAGTTCGACTAACACAGGGAAACGTTATGAAAGCACAGACTTTCAATAATTAACGGTAACTAAACTGTGTTGGATAGCCAAAGCAATTAGGTGAATGGATTTATCTTGAGCCCATTGCGGGAAAACCGCACGATGAGGTTCTAACGAGGGGCGTAAGTGGTGACGCTTACGTCTACTCTATAACTGCCCTGAACCGTAGGTCGACGAAGCAATCCTGTTTTGTGTTAACCTTGCGAAAGCAGGCATCTAGATTCCCGTCGTTGCTAAGAATGACAACTTACAATTGCTTCGTCGGCTCACGCCTCATCGCAATGACACCAGTTATTTTTCCGCAACTTTTAAATTGCCATGATGACCTCTAAACCCACTCTACCTTCTAACTTTCGACAGTTGTGACGTGAATGCTCTGAAGCTTTACGGCACCGATTCTTCAAAACAGAAGGGCTCTGTCCAGAAAAGTGTGTAAATTTCCAAAATAGGTCATTAAATTTTGTTAAGCCTATCTTCAAATTTGATCATCAAATGAGCCATAGCTTCATTCCAGTTGGGAATAGGCATAGTCCATTTTTTGGTCATATAGTCAATTGTCAAATATAAGCTTTTAAAAACAGCACTATCACTAGGGAAAACACGCTTATTATTTGTTACTTTACGCAATTGACTATTAACAGATTCAACTGAATTAGTGGTATAAATTACCTTTCTAATTGCCTCTGGATATCCTAGAAAAATCATTAAATTATCCCAATGATTATACCATGATTTGGCAATTTGTGGATATTGTTTATTCCATTTTTCTTCAAAATATACTAAAGCTAAATGTGCTTGTTCTTCCGTTGCTGCAGTATATATCGGCTTTAAATCGCTAGCCACCTGCTTCCTATCTTTATATGATACGTATTTTAAACTATTTCTAATCTGATGTACAATACATAATTGATGTTCTGTTTTTGGATAAACTGCTTCTATCGCCTCAGACATACCAGTAAGATTATCACTACAGGCAATCAGTATATCCTTTAATCCTCTATTTTTCATTTCAGTAAAATTACCAAGCCAAAATTTTGCCCCTTCATTTTCACTGATCCATAATCCCAATATATCTTTTCTACCAGATAAATCAATCCCTAATGCAACATATATTGCCTTGTTAATTATCCTTTTGTCTTGCCTAACTTTTACTACTAAACAATCAAAAAATACTATCGGATATATCTCTTCTAACGGTCTACTCTGCCAAGCTTTTACATCATCCATTACATCATCGGTGATCTGACTGATTAAACTCTCACTTATTTCAACACTATACAACTCTTGTAATTGAACCTTAATATCAGATACACTCATACCTTTAGCATATAATGATAAGACTTTATCATCAAAACCATCAAAACGTTTTTGTCTTTTCGGTAGTATTGCTGGTTCAAAGGTACTACGCCTATCTCTTGGTACTTCTATCTCAACCGCTCCATGTTCGGAGATCAGTTTTTTGCTAGTTATACCATTACGAGCATTATCATTATCTACACGACTGTATTTATCATAGCCTAGATGATTATTCAATTCTGACTGCAATGCCTTCTCTATCAAGCGTTTGGTCAATTCTTTTAATAATCCTCCTTCTTTCAGTATTGTGCTTACATCTGTATCATTATCTATTAATAAATCTACTGCTTGCTTTATTGATTCATTTGTTTTTTTATTCATGTAATTTCCTTTTTTGTTATATTTTTATATATAACCTATCTCGAAATTTACACACTTTTCTGGACAGAGCCAACTAAAATATTACCAGTAACTCACCTTAACGATAACTTAATTGCAGATGGTAAACCTGGAATTATTACGATGAACTTTCTTAAGACTTATTGGGAATTTGTATATTCTGGTATTTGGTTTGATTGGTAAACATCTAGTAATATTCCAGGGAAGTAGTTCTATCTACTATTTGTATTAGATTTTTGCCTAGTTATTGGTGATTTCGTTGGTGACCTTGTTGGTAATTTTGCTGCTGGAGTACTAGATAGTGTTTTTCCTGTTCTAACCTTTTGCAGGCTATTCCTTATTTTTTTTACCATTAATTCTTTGTCTCTTACTTCTTGTCTTTTTTTAAGTGCTACTAACGGTTCATTCAGCTTTTTAACATCTGCTTGTATTTTCTCTAATGATATTTGTTGACCCTGCTGCTTAGGGGCATCTTGAATTTGCGAATTACCAAGAAGTCCTTTAATATTATCAACAATAACATCTATAATAGCGTTTACAATTTTTGCAAACCAATTTGTTGTTTTTTCAGGTGATGTTTGCTCGGGCTTTGTCACTGATGGTGGTAAATCACCTCTATCACTCTTATCGGATTCGGGCAATTTTCTAACTACCGGTTCTGATGGTGTTGCAGGAGAGCTAGCCTCTAATTTATTATCCTTTGGGCGAGTAGCTACTTTATTAACTACTTTTTTTGTTGATTTTACTGACTGAGATTGTTTAACATCAGGGGCTTTTGACTTCTCAACTTTCTTTGGTGGCTTTTCAACAGTTGGTGTTGAATCTTTTAACTTTTTCAGTCTAGCCTCTAACTCTTCGACAGTTGGTGTTGGGGCAGGATTTTTTAATGCTTCTTCCGTAGGTCTTGGGTCTCTTATAGCCTTAAGTCTATCTGCTATTTCTTGATCTTTTTGTTTTCCTAATGCCGCACTTTTCTTATCTAAATTAACCTCAGACTGCATTTGCTCTATCAATTTATCTACTTCCTGATCAGAAACAGAACCAGCCACCCTATCTAATGAATCATTGAATATATCCCCAACTTTTTCAAATTTAGATAATTCCTTATCTAAATCGTCAGATACTTTTTCAAATTCTTCATTAATATTTTGTATTTTATTACCCAAAGAATTAGATTTTTTCTTAGACATATTATAACCAAATTAGCTACTTAATACACGTACATACGTATATTATAATCTATAATATTAGTTCATACTAGTATATTTTACCAAATATGTATTTTTTAAGTCTTTATGGTTGTAAGATTGTTACTTTTGTGATATACATACTATGCTATAATTGATGGTGTTCTAGCTAACATGCTCACACAACAAGCTCTTCCTTCTCCTCCACTATCAAACAAGCAATTACTTGCATTTTTTGCAATGATAGTCGGAATGTTTATGGCAATATTGGATATTCAAATTGTTGCCAGTTCTTTATCAGCCATTGCAGCAGGGCTTTCTGCTTCTAGCGATGAATTATCCTGGGTTCAAACGTCATACCTTATAGCAAGTGATTATAATACCAATAACTGGTTTTACCGCTAGACTTCTTTCTACTAGAATTTCTTATTTTATTGCTGCTTTGGGCTTCACTATCATGAGTGTCCTATGTTCATTGGCAAGCAACATAGAAACAATGATTATTTTTAGAGCTTTACAAGGGTTTTTTGGTGGGGCAATGATACCAACCGTCTTTAGTACAATATTTATAATTTTTCCTGTTGAGAAACGTCCAACAGTTACTGTGATAGTAGGGTTAGTAGTGACGATGGCTCCAACACTTGGGGGCTACATTACTGAATATTTATCTTGGCATTTTATGTTTTTACTCAACGTAATACCTGGTATTTTTGTTTGTGTGATAGTATATTTATATGCTGATTTTGATCAACCTAATTACGGTTTGCTTAAGAATTTTGATTTTTTTGGCATTATTTTACTTACTATTACTCTTGCTTCTTTACAATATGTTTTAGAAGAAGGGAATAAAAAAGGTTGGACGAATAGCTTGATATTATTCCTTATCATCTTGACTGTTGTTGGGTTTATTGCGTTGATTATTAGAGAGCTAACATTTATTAATCCAATATTAGATTTAACACTTTTTATTAATAAGAATTTTACTTTTGGTTGCGTTTATTCTTTTGTTATAGGTATAGGGCTATACGGTGCAGTCTATTTATTACCTTTATTTTTATTTATATAGTGAAACCTATTGAATTAGGTGATACAAACTTTGTGTCATACCTGCGAAAGCAGGTATCTAGATTCCCGCCTTCGCGGGAATGACAACTTACAATCGTTATGCTCTTTATCACCTAATCCTATGAGCATAACTATAATAGCTGGTTTTAATACTGTGCAAATTGGCTTTACTATGATGGTTACGGGCGTAGGGCAATTTTTGTCGGCTCCACTTGCCGGAAAGATGCTTGGTTCTAGCGTGGATTTAAGAATTATGCTGGCTATTGGTCTTGCTATGTTTAGTTTAGGTTGCTATAGTTATGCTCATAGGATTAGGTGATAAAGAACATAACGATTGTAAGTTGTCATTCCCGCGAAGGCGGGAATCTAGATACCTGCTTTCGCAGGTATGACACAAAGTTTGTATCACCTAATTCAATAGGTTTCACTATATCTAAATAGTTTTCTAACAGCTGATGCTAAATTTGCGGAGTTTTTCTTACCGCAATTTATTAGAGGATTAGCGATGATGTTTTGCTTTTTACCTACCAATAATCTTGCTTTAGGCAGTATGAGTAAAGACAAGGTAGGGAATGCTAGTGGGTTATATAATCTTACTCGTAACTTTGGGGGAGCCGTTGGTATTGCAGTTATTAGCACTCTTCTTACAGATAAAACTAAGATTTTTTGTCAATATCTAAATGAGAATATTTCATCCACTTCACCTTTCGCTCTAATGAAATTACAGTTTATGGGACAATTATTGGATGGTAGAGTGGTTGTTCCGGAAAAGGTCTCGTACTTTTTGTTAGCCAATAATATAAATAAAGAAGCATTTGTCATTGCGATAAATAACATATTTGGTATTATAAGTGCGTTATTTTTTATAGTAATAATCTTTCTACCATTTACATCAACTGTTAGAGGGGGAAAAGGATATGATGCACACTAAAATCTTTACTTTAATTATGTTGTTATTGATATCGTTTGGTCTAACAGGATTACCTACTGATATTTTTGCGTTGTTGACTTCCTCGATTATTGTCGGTATAGCTTATCTTTTTGCGATAAAGCTCAATTTAATTCCGAATAAGGTCTATTGCCATTATTATTCTATACTATATTTTATTTGGCTAATTAAAGAAATACTGTTATCTAGCTTAGCAGTAATAAAAATTATATGGTGTAAGAATCTTAATTTACAACCAGTCTTTGAGTGGGTTAATTCAGAGCAGAAAGATGATGCCAGCCTTGTAGTATATGGTAATTCTATTACCCTTACACCAGGAACTGTAACGCTTGACATATCAAATAATATGTTATTGGTACATGCTTTGGAGCAATCATCAATTGACAATTTAAAATTTGGTAATTTTACTATGAGTAAAAGGGTACAGTGCATTTCAAAGAGAAATGTTTACATTTAACTGACCTGATTAGCATTTAGCCATAGTAAACACTAATGTAAATTGTCATTCCCGCATAGGTGGGAATCTAGATCCCTGCTTACGCAGGGATGACACAAAACAGGATTGCTTCATCGTTACTAAAGTAGCTTCTCGCTAATAGACGAAAGTTTACTATAGCCTAATCAAGAAAAGGAATTATGGATAAAAATTTTAAACAAACCAGCTTTTTATTTGGTAGTAATGCTGTCTTTATAGAAGAATTATATCAGCTATATTTATCAGATCATACGGCAGTTGATAAAAGTTGGCAAAATTATTTCCAAAATATTGAGAATAATAATAGCTACCAGATTACAAAAAGTACTGCTCATGTTATTACTGCACCTCAGGAAAGACATTCGCCGTTTGATACGGACGTTTCTGCCGCCACTAACAAACTCCGAGCAAAAGTAATGATTGCCAGCTACCGTAAGTGTGGACATTATTTAGTAAAACTAGACCCCTTAAATCTCGAAACTCTTAAAACGAAAAGTGAGTTGAGGCTTAATATAGAAGATTTTGGTTTTACCAAAGATCAGTTGAATAATATTATAGAAATTGATGATGAATTCTTTGGAATAAAAACCTGTACACTTGGCGAATTAGTTAATTTGCTCGATCAAACTTATGCTAAAGATATTGCTATAGAGTTTGATCATCTGACAAATGAAGATGAGAAAATTTGGCTTTCTGAACAAATGGAAAGTAACACTCAAGCTTTTAATATATTGGAACAAGATAAGAAGGATGTACTAAAAGATTTAGTAGAAATTGAAGGATTCGAACAATATCTACATACAAAATTCCCTGGGGCAAAGCGTTTTTCAGTAGAGGGGGGAGAGGCAGCTGTGGTAGCTATAGATAAAGCCATAGATATGTCTATTGTCCATGGAATAGAAGATGTCGTAATAGGTATGGCACATCGAGGAAGACTTAGCACCTTGACCAAGGTAATGACCAAGCCTTATAAAGCCATTCTTTCTGGATTTATGACAGGAAGTATCTTGCCTGATAATTTAGGTATCTCAAGTGATGTGAAATATCATATTGGCTATTCATCAGATCGAATAAGAGTGCAATCTAAGGTTCACCTCTCTATGGCAGATAATCCATCGCATTTGGAAGCAGTAAATTCAGTGGTAGCTGGTAAAGTACGAGCAAAACAGGACAACATCCAAGATGTTAACCGTAAGAAAGTAATGAGTATTTTAGTTCATGGTGATACTGCTTTTTGTGGTCAAGGTGTAGTAGCTGAAAGTTTATTTATGTCGAATTTAAAGGCTTATCATGTTGGTGGCATTATTCATTTTGTCATTAATAATCAGCTTGGCTTTACAACGAATAGTTATGATACCAGACCAAGTAGATACTCCACCGAATTTGTTAAGATAATTAGTAGCCCAATTTTACATGTAAATGGTGATGATATTCAAGCAGTACTCAAAGCTACTAATATGGCGATGAATTACCGACATAAATTTGCTAGAGATGCAATCGTTGAGATCGTATGTTATCGTAAATACGGTCATAATGAAGGTGATGAACCTATGTATACTCAAGGTGCTATGTATAATGTAATAAAAAACAAACAATCCCCAGCAACGGTTTTTGCAAACGAACTAGTAGCAGATGGAATAATTGACCAAAATTATTTTGCTACATTAAAAGAACAATTTAAACTAAAATTAGATCAAGAATACGAACATGCCAAAAGTTATCAACCACAAGCTCAGTACCTAAAGGGGTTATGGTCTGGTTATACTAGGTCAAATACTAAAATATACTCCACTGGTGTTAGTAAAAACACCTTAAAAGAGCTGGGTATAAAGCTTTGTCAAATACCCAAAGACTTCCCTATAAATCCTAAACTTGTAAAATTACTTGGATTAAGAGAAAATACCTTGAAGCAAGATCAACCTATCGACTGGGCAACCGCAGAACAACTAGCCTTTGCCAGTTTATTAAGTTCAGGCACCAAAATACGTTTTACTGGTCAAGATTGTGAACGCGGCACTTTCTCTCACCGTCATTCAGTGTTATATAGTCAAATGGATGATAGAACTTATACTCCATTAAATAATTTGTCGCAAAATCAAGCAAGTTTTGAAATTGCTAACAGCAATTTATCTGAGTATGCAGTTTTAGGTTTTGAGTATGGCTATTCATTAGCTAATCCAAAAAATTTAGTAATTTGGGAAGCACAATTTGGTGATTTCGCTAATGGAGCTCAAATAATTTTTGACCAATTCATTTCTAGTAGTGAAAGCAAATGGCTCAGGATGAGTGGTATAGTAGTGCTACTACCGCATGGATTGGAAGGACAAGGTCCAGAGCATAGTTCTGCAAGATTTGAGAGATTTTTACAGCTTGCTGCTGAAGATAATATTCAAGTTACCTATCCCACGACACCAGCCTCATTCTTTCATTTATTACGCCGTCAAATATACAGTAATATTCGTAAACCACTAATAGTAATGTCACCAAAATCTTTATTAAGGCATAAAATGGTTGTATCAACTCTATCGCAGATTGATGAGAATACAAGCTTTATACCTGTGCTAGATGAGACCAATAGTGCGATAAATGCCAAGGAAGTGACGCGAGTTATATTATGTTGTGGTAAAGTCTACTATGATTTATTAGAAAAAAGAGAAGAAAAAAATATTTTAGATATGGTGATTATTAGACTTGAACAATTATACCCATTTGAAAAAGATATTATCATTAAAATATTAGGTAAATATAATAAGGCTAAGGAGTTTATTTGGTGTCAAGAAGAACCTAAAAATATGGGAGCGTGGAATTTTATTAAAGACCACTTAAATAAAAGCCTAACAGATATATCAATTAATAATCAGTTTAAATATGTTGGTAGGAATGAATCTGCTTCACCAGCAGTTGGGTCGCTTAGCATACATAATGAGCAACAAGAAAAATTACTTGAAGAAGCATTGGGCAAATAGTTGAATGATTGGTCAAGCAATTTTCAAGTGTCAGGGTATATTGACCAGGGCAGTTTAAAAGTCGCAATCAATGATATAAGAATCTGTTTTGAGAAATGCATAAACGTCATTGCGAGGAGCCGCTTCGCTACGACACGGCAATCCAGAAAATTGCAACGGCAAAAATAAAACAGCAAGCTGTTTATTTGGATCGCCACGCCACTTCGTGGCTCGCGATGACGGTTATTCATTTCTATAATCTAGTATTTTATATCATTAGTTGCGACTTTTAAATTGCCCTGGTATATTGACACAAAATCAATAGTTGACAATAGTTGAATGATATAGTTAAATAAGAATATAATTCTTCTGAAACCATTCACCAGCAATAGAAAAAGAAATGAGTAAATATTTGATATTATTAATAATATCACCTAGTTCATTTGCTCAACAACAAGTATCTAATTTCATTGCACCAGTTACTTATTTTGTCAATCATGTCAAACAACTAAATCTACTCAAGAACAACTTAATTAAGTATCGGCAAGCAAGTATTATAGGCACCAGTGGCATGGGGAAAACCCAACTTGCTAGAATGTATTGTTATGAGAATAAAAATGATTATAAACTTATTTGGTTTATTGACTGTAATTTAGATATTAACCAAGAATTGTTAAAGCTAGCAAAAGCTATTAATAATACTGCTAAATCTAGTCTAATATCAGAAGATATAACACTAATACGAGAAGAAGTAATAAGCTATTTGTCAAGTCAAGATAAATGGTTAATAATATTTGATAATCTAAAGGTAAGTGAAAATAAGAAAGTTCAAGAGTTTGTTAATTGGGAGCATAACGGATACGTTATATTTTGCTCCCAAGATAGTGAAATATTACCGAACATAGTTAAAATGACTGTCTTTGAAAAAAGTGACGTCAGTATCCTTGCTAGTAATATTCTAGAAAATAACGATCCAAAATTAGCAAAATTTTTGAGCGAAGAATTTGCTGGTTATCCTATCCTGATAGTACAAGGTGCGCAATTATTAAATAATGTACCAGGCTTGGATAGAAAAAAATATAAAGAGGAAATCCAACAATCAACGGATCGAATTAAATCGAACATTATATTAGCTATCGATCAGTTAAAGCCAAGTGCAAGAAATCTATTAAATAAAATAGCCTTAATAAATAATCAAGGTTTTTCAAAAGAATTATTAAGTTTTATTACTGACGATCAAAGTACCATAAACGATGATCTTTATCAATTATCTAAATTTGCCTTAATATCTAACATTGATTCTAATGACGCTAATCCTGTCTTTGAAATGCATGATGTTATTGCTAAGAAAATAGTCGAGATTAATTGTGGTGAGAATAATAAAGCTTATTTAGAGGATGTTATTACTAAATTAATGAATTATATACCAAGAAATGCAGTAAAAGCTCGTGTTGTTAGAAATGCCAAAACTATGCAAGAGAATCTTGAAATAATCTTAAGAAATTCAGAAAAATATAATGCAAATATATATAAAATTATGGCTCTTAATTTGCAAATAATGTCTCAATATTTTAATTCTCTTGATTATTACAGTGCAGAGAAGAAGGCTAACTGGTTTAATAAAGCTGATCAGGAAGGAAAATTTAAATTATGGTTAATGGATAATAATGAAAAAAATATATATGTAAAGTATATGCAAGTAATAGGTAGTCATTATAAGAGTTGTTCTGATTATAGAATGGCAATGAAATATTTTATAAGAGTGCAAGAAATATTGGAGAATGAGAAAAGTTGTGAATCTGACAAATGGACTTTATTTTATAATTTAGCAAAATGTAATATTATGTTAGGGCAGGTTGAAGAAGCCGAAAAAAACATTCAAATGATAGAGCAAATGCTTAATGAAGGCTTAATAGATCAAGGTTATATACATGATGCTAAAGCACAGTTATTATTTATACAAGGGAAATATACTGAATCATTAGAACAAAATAATAAAATTATAGAAATATTCATTAAAAATGGGCTAAGTCCTGGCGATCTATTTCTTATACCTCCTTATATATTTGAAATAGAAATATTAAATTATCTTGAAGAATACCAAAAAGCATATGAGAGGGCTAAGAAATTATATAATTTGTGCGAACATTGCAAAACTCCTAAAATAGTCGCTTGTATTTATAGTGTAATGGCAAAAAGTGAGTTAGGTCTAGGCATGCTAGACCAAGCCTCAGAGCATGTTAACCAGGCTATCTCCATATTTTTAGCTGATGAACGTAGAAATCCTGAAAATACAGATTATTCGGAAAACCCAGACCTAGCAACGAGCTATGTAGTACAAGGTGATATTCTATTTGCCCAAGATAATATAAAAGAAGCAATCAAATTCTATAATAAAGCTTATAGCATATATTATTATTTATATAGAGATAATCGTAAGAATGTAGCTCAAGTTAGTTATTTATATAGTCAAGGAGCCAAAGCAGCATGTAAAGAAAAAAAGTTATCTAATTATAAATTTTTTGGTAAGTCGCAAGTAAAGGAGTTTGGAATAAAGCACCCTAATACTATATCTATGTTTGAGTATTGTAAACAATATAATATGGATTTATGGGCAAAAGGAAACTAGATTAGGTATATTGGATTACAATTTGAGAGTATACTCAAATGATTTGAAGAATTGGAACGTAGAACAAGGAGTAAAGGTGCTAGGCGTATAAAGCTTTGTTTCGCACGCGAATGCCCCGCAAGTATTTGCAGGAGCCAATTCTTTAAAGCAGAAGAATATACTACTATAAAATCAATAATTGACAATAGTTAAGGAATATAGTTAAATAAATTGAGATAAGAAGGAATATGAATGAACAAACCAAAGATAAGATAATAATGTAATTTTTCTGAAACCATTAACTAGCAAAAAAAAATGAACAAATATTTTATATTATTAATAACATTATTAATAATATCACCTAGTTCATTTGCTCAACAACAAGTATCTAATTTCATTGCACCAGTTACTTATTTTGTCAATCATGTCAAACAACTAAATATACTTAAGAACAACTTAATTAAGTATCGACAAGCAAGTATTATAGGCACCAGTGGCATAGGGAAAACCCAACTTACTAGAACATATTCTTATGAGAATCAAAATAATTATAAACTTATTTGGTTTATTGACTGTAATTTAGATATTAACCAAGAACTGCTAAAGCTAGCAAAAGCTATTAATGCTACTTCTAAATCTAATTTAATATCAGAAGATATAAAATTAATACGAAAAGAAGTAATGAGCTATTTATCAAGTCAAGATAAATGGTTAATAATATTTGATAATCTAAAGATAAGTGGAAATAAAAAAGTTCAAGAATTTGTTGATTGGGAACATAACGGACACATTATATTTTGTTCCCAAGATAGTGAAATATTACCAAACATAGTTAAAATGACTGCATTTGAAAAAAATGACGCCATTACTCTTGCTAACAATATTTTAGAATATAACGATCCAAAATCAGCAGAATTCTTGAGTGAAGAGTTTACCGGTTACCCCATTCTGATAGTACAAGGAGTACAATTATTAAATAATGTACCAGGTTTAGATAGAGAAGAATATAGGAAAAGAATCCAACAATCAGCAGACAGAATTAAATTGAACATTATATTAGCTATCAATCAATTAAAGCCAAGTGCAAGAAATTTATTAAATAAAATAGCCCTAATAAATAATCAAGGTTTTTCAAAAGAATTATTAAGTTTTATTACTGATGATCAAAGTACCATAAACGATGATATTTATCAATTATCTAAATTTGCCTTAATATCTAATATTGACTCTAACGACACTAACCCTATCTTGGAAATGCACGATGTTATTGCTCAGAAAATAGCTGAGATTAATGGTAGCAGGAATAATAAAGCTTATTTAGAGGATATTATTACTAAATTAATGAATTATATACCACATAATCCAGTAAAAGCTCATATTTTTAGAAATGCTAAAACTATACAAGAAAATCTTGAAATAATTTTAAGAAATTCCGAAGAATATAATGCAAATATATATAAAATTATGGCTCTTAATTTTCAAATAATGATTCAATATTGTAATTCTTTTAATTATTCTATTGTAGAAAAGAAGGTTAACTGGTTTAATAAAGCTGAGCAAGAAGGAAAATTTAAATTATGGTTAATGACTAATGATGAAAAAAATATATATGTAAGATATATACAAGCAATAGGTAGTTATTATAGGAGTTATGCTGATTATAGAATGGCAATGAAATATTTTACAAGATCACAAGAAATAGTTGAAAATTCCAAAGGTTATGAATCTAACAAATGGAGTTTATTTTATAATTTAGCAACATGTAATATTGTATTTGGAAATATCCAAGAAGCTGAAAAAAATATTCTAATGATGGAGAGAATGCTCAATGAAGGTTTAATGGATAAAAGTGACATAGTCTATATATATTTTGTTAAAGCGCTGTCATTATTTGTACAAGGGAAATATACTGAATCATTAGAGCAAAATAATAACACTATAGAGATGTACATTAAAAATGGGATAAGTTTTGATGATCTATTACTTATACCTCCTTATATACTTAAAGTAGAAATATTAAATTATCTTGAAGAATACCAAAAAGCATATGAGCAAGCTAAGAAATTATATAATTTATGTGAACATTGCAAAACTCCTGAAATACTTGGTGAAATCTATCGTATAATGGCAAGAAGTGAGTTAGGATTAGGCATGCTAG
The DNA here is from genome assembly GCF_964030975.1 of Candidatus Tisiphia endosymbiont of Hybos culiciformis. Lineage (NCBI taxonomy): Bacteria > Pseudomonadati > Pseudomonadota > Alphaproteobacteria > Rickettsiales > Rickettsiaceae > Candidatus Tisiphia > Candidatus Tisiphia endosymbiont of Hybos culiciformis. The sequence goes on along the minus strand of NZ_CAXIQH010000001.1, from coordinate 1,118,326 downwards.
ACCAAGCTTCAGAGCATATTAACCAGACTATCTCCATATTCTTGGCCTGTGAGCGTATGGCTTCCAAAGATGCGGATTTTTTGGAAGTTCCAGAGCTAGCAATAAGCTACGTAGTACAAGGTGATATTCTATTTGCCCAAAATAATATAAAAGAAGCTATAGGATCCTATAATAAAGCTTATAGCATATATTATTATTTATATAGAGATAATCGTAAGAATGTAGCTCAAGTTAGTTACTTATATAGTCAAGGAGCCAAAGCGGCATGTAAAGCAAAAAACTTATTTAGTTATAAATTTTTTGGTAAACCGCAAGTCAAGGAGTTTGGAATAAAACACCCTAATACTGTATCTATGTTTGAGTATTGTAAACAATATAATATGGATTTATGGGCTAAAGAAAAATAACTCAGGTATATTGATTAAAATTTGAGAGTATACTCAAATGATTTGAAGAATTGGAACGTAAAACAAGGAGTAAAGGTGCTAGGCGTATAAAGCTTTGTTTCGCACGCGAATGACCCGCAAGTATTTGCAGGAGCCAATTCTTTAAAGCAGAAGATATATACTACTATAAAATCAATAATTGACAATAGTTAAGGAATATAGTTAAATAAATTAAGATAAGAAGGAATATGAATGAACAAACCAAAGATAAGATAATAATGCAACTTTTCTGAAACCATTAACTAACAAAAAAAATGAATAAATATTTTATATTATTAATAACATTATTAATAATGCCTCTTAATTCATTCGCCCAAGATCAAACATCTAATGTTGTTGCACCAGTTACTTATTTTGTTAATCATATCAAACAACTAAATATACTTAAGAACAACTTAATTAAGTATCGACAAGCAAGTATTATAGGCACCAGTGGCATAGGGAAAACCCAACTTACTAGAACATATTCTTATGAGAATCAAAATAATTATAAACTTATTTGGTTTATTGACTGTAATTTAGATATTAACCAAGAACTGCTAAAGCTAGCAAAAGCTATTAATGCTACTTCTAAATCTAATTTAATATCAGAAGATATAAAATTAATACGAAAAGAAGTAATGAGCTATTTATCAAGTCAAGATAAATGGTTAATAATATTTGATAATCTAAAGATAAGTGGAAATAAAAAAGTTCAAGAATTTGTTGATTGGGAACATAACGGACACATTATATTTTGTTCCCAAGATAGTGAAATATTACCAAACATAGTTAAAATGACTGCATTTGAAAAAAATGACGCCATTACTCTTGCTAACAATATTTTAGAATATAACGATCCAAAATCAGCAGAATTCTTGAGTGAAGAGTTTACCGGTTACCCCATTCTGATAGTACAAGGAGTACAATTATTAAATAATGTACCAGGTTTAGATAGAGAAGAATATAGGAAAAGAATCCAACAATCAGCAGACAGAATTAAATTGAACATTATATTAGCTATCAATCAATTAAAGCCAAGTGCAAGAAATTTATTAAATAAAATAGCCCTAATAAATAATCAAGGTTTTTCAAAAGAATTATTAAGTTTTATTACTGATGATCAAAGTACCATAAACGATGATATTTATCAATTATCTAAATTTGCCTTAATATCTAATATTGACTCTAACGACACTAACCCTATCTTGGAAATGCACGATGTTATTGCTCAGAAAATAGCTGAGATTAATGGTAGCAGGAATAATAAAGCTTATTTAGAGGATATTATTACTAAATTAATGAATTATATACCACATAATCCAGTAAAAGCTCATATTTTTAGAAATACTAAAACTATGCAAGAGAATCTTGAAATAATTTTAAGAAATTCAGAAAAATATAATGCAAATATATATAAAATTATGGCTCTTAATTTGCAAATAATGGCCCAATATTTTAATTCTCTTAATGTTTCTATTGCAGAAAAGAAGATCGACTGGTTTAATAAAGTTGATCAGGAAGGAAAATTTAAGTTATGGTTAATGAATAATAATGAAAAATATATATATGTAAAGTATATGCAAATAATAGGTAGTTATTATAGGAGTTACTCTGATTATAGAATGGCAATGAAATATTTTATAAGATCACAAGAAATATTTGAGAATGTCAAAGGTTATGAATCTGACAAGTGGACTTTGTTTTATAATTTAGCAATATGTAATATTGTGTTAGGACAGGTTCAAGAAGCAGAAAAAAACATTCTAATGATGGAACAAATGCTCAATGAAGGTTTAATAGATCAAAGCGACCTAGTCTATATATATTTTGTTAAAGCACAGTTATTATTGGTACAAGGGAAATATACTGAATCATTAGAGAAAATTAATAAAACTATAGAAGTATCCATTAAAAATGGGCTAAGTCCTGATGACCTGTTTCTTGTTAGTCCTTATATACTTAAAGTAGAAATATTAAATTATCTTGAAGAATACCAAAAAGCATATGAGCAAGCTAAGAAATTATATAATTTATGTGAACATTGCAAAACTCCTGAAATACTTGGTGAAATCTATCGTATAATGGCAAGAAGTGAGTTAGGATTAGGCATGCTAGACCAAGCTTCAGAGCATATTAACCAGACTATCTCCATATTCTTGGCCTGTGAGCGTATGGCTTCCAAAGATGCGGATTTTTTGGAAGTTCCAGAGCTAGCAATAAGCTACGTAGTGCAAGGTGATATTCTATTTGCCCAAGATAATATAAAAACAGCAATAGAATCCTATAATAAAGCTTATAGCATATATTATTATTTATATAGAGATAATCGTAAGAATGTAGCTCAAGTTAGTTACTTATATAATCAAGGAGCCAAAGCTGCATGTAAAGCAAAAAACTTATTTAGTTATAAATTTTTTGGCAAACCGCAAGTCAAGGAGTTTGGGATAAAACACCCTAATACTGTATCTATGTTTGAGTATTGTAAACAATATAATATGGATTTATGGGCTAAAGAAAAATAACTCAGGTATATTGATTAAAATTTGAGAGTATACTCAAATGATTTGAAGAATTGGAACGTAAAACAAGGAGTAAAGGTGCTAGGCGTATAAAGCTTTGTTTCGCACGCGAATGACCCGCAAGTATTTGCAGGAGCCAATTCTTTAAAGCAGAAGAATATACTACTATAAAATCAATAATTGACAATAGTTAAGGAATATAGTTAAATAAATTAAGATAAGAAGGAATATGAATGAACAAACCAAAGATAAGATAATAATGCAACTTTTCTGAAACCATTAACTAGCAAAAAAAATGAATAAATATTTTATATTATTAATAACATTATTAATAATGCCTCTTAATTCATTCGCCCAAGATCAAACATCTAACCAGATATCTAATTTTGTTACACCAGTTACTTATTTTGTCGATCATGTCAAACAACTAAATCTGCTCAAAAATAATTTAATTAAATATCGACAAGCAAGTATTATAGGAACCAGTGGCATGGGGAAAACCCAACTTACTAGAACGTATTCTTATGAGAATCAAAATAATTATAAACTTATTTGGTTTATTGATTGTAATTTAGATATTAATGCAGAATTGTTAAAACTAGCAAAGGCTATTAATGCTACTTCTAAATCTAATTTAATATCAGAAGATATAATGTTAGTACGAAAAGAAATAATGAACCATTTCTCTAGTCAAGATAAATGGTTGCTGGTGTTTGATAATCTAAAGGTAAGTAAAAATAAGAAAGTTCAGGAGTTTGTTGATTGGGAACATAACGGACATGTTATATTTTGCTCCCAAGATAGTGAAATATTACCAAACATAGTTAAAATGACTGTATTTGAAAAAGGTGACATCTTTACTCTTGCGAGCAATATTTTAGAACATAACGATCCAAAATCAGCAGAATTCTTGAGTGAAGAATTTGCTGGTTATCCTATCCTGATAGTACAAGGGGCACAATTATTAAATAATGTACAAGGTTTAGATAGAGCCGAATATAAGAACAAAATTCACCAATCATCAGATAAAATTAAATTGAACATTTTATTAGCTATTAATGAATTAAAGCCAAGTGCTAAAAGATTACTAAATAAGATAGCCTTAATAAATAATCAAGGCTTTTCAAAAGAATTACTAAGTTGTATTACTGATGATCAAAGTACCATAAACGATGATATTTATCAATTATCTAAATTTTCCTTAATATCTAACATTGATCCAAATGAAACTAACCCTATATTTGAGATGCATGATGTTATTGCTCAGAAAACAGCTGAAATTAATGGTAATAAGAATAATAAAGCTTATTTAGAGGATATCGTTACTAAATTAGTCGGGTCTGTGCCAAAAAAGAACTCGGTAAAAGCTCAACTTTTTAGGAAAGCGAAAACTATACTTGAAAATTTTGAAATTCTTGCTAGGAATGCTGCAAAATATAATTCAAATATATATAAACTTCTGCAATTGAATGCACAGCTAATGATACACTATGTGAATTCTGTCGATTACCTTAATGTAGAGAAATTAATTAATTGGTTCAATGAGAATGATCAAAATGGGACTGGTAAATTTAATTTATGGTCGATGAATAATGATGAAAAATATGCATATGCAATGTGCTTACATGTAATAGCATGGAATTATGCAATTAACTGTTCTAATTATAGGGTAGCAATAAATTATTGTACAAGAGCAAAAGAAATATTAGACAAGATAAAAGGTTATGAATCTTTATGGAGTTTATATTATTCTTTAGCAATGTATAATATCCCATTAGGACAGGTTCAAGAAGCAGAAAAAAACATTCAAATTGTAGAACAAATGTTTAATGAAGGTTTAATGGATAAAGCTGACCTATCTTATATACATAGTGCTAAAACAGAGTTATTATTGCTACAAGGAAAGTATAGTGAATCATTAGAAGAAAATAATAAAACTATAGAAATAGATACTAAAAATGGATTAAGTATAGATGATCTATTTCTTATAGATATTTATGTAATCAAAGTAGAGATATTAAATCATCTTAAAGAATATCAACAAGCATATACTCAAGTCAAAGAATTATATGATTTGTGTGAATCCTCCCAAAAAGATGTTCATGAAATATTAGGTCGTATTTATAGTCAAATGGCAAGAAGTGAATTAGGATTGGGTAAGATAGACCAAGCTTTAGAGCATGTTAACAAGGCTATATCCATATTTTTAGCAGATGAGCGTAGGAACCCCAAAGGGGCAGATTATTCGGAAGATCCAATTTTAGCTGCTAGTTATGTAGTACAGGGTGATGTTCTATTTGCCCAAGATAATATAAAAGAAGCAATCAAATTCTATAATAAAGCTTATACCATATATTATTATTTGTATAGAGATAATCGTAAGAATGTAGCTCAAGTTAGTTACTTATATAATCAAGGAGCCAAAGCTGCATGTAAAGCAAAAAACTTATTTAGTTATAAATTTTTTGGCAAACCGCAAGTCAAGGAGTTTGGGATAAAACACCCTAATACTGTATCTATGTTTGAGTATTGTAAACAATATAATATGGATTTATGGGCAAAAGAAAACTAGATTAGATATACTCTTCTGCTTTAAATAATAGGACTCCTTTTAAAAAATGAATGAATTACAACAACAAGCATCAGACCCCGAATATTCTGTTTGGGTCTCTGCCTCAGCGGGTACAGGTAAAACCAAAATCCTAACAGATAGAGTACTCAGGTTACTAATTAATGGGACTCCATTTAACAAAATCTTATGCTTAACTTTCACTAATGCAGCTGCCCTTGAAATGCAGAGTAGAATTAGAAATAAACTTGCTAAGTTTGCTGTAGAGGGAAATACTAAGTTGACTAAAGAGTTAGGTTTATTACTTGCCAGGGAGCCTTTAGAAAGTGAGCTGCAACATACCAAAACTTTATATTACAGACTACTAAACTCTGAAGATGGGATTAACATTTATACTATTCATGCTTTCTGTCAAAGGATGCTTAAATTATTTCCTTTTGAAGCGAGTATTAATCCAGAATTTCAGATTCTCGACGAGATCACAGCACAAGGGGTTGTTAACAAAATAAGAAACCAAATCTATTTAGATCCAACTTATAACGAGTTGATTAGTTTTTTTTTAACAAACTTCCATGAAGTAACCATAAATGATATTTTCTCTGAAATAATTCAGCAAAAGATTAAGTTTAAGAAATTATTTGCTAAGCAAATGGAGTATAAGGAACATCAAACTATTAGTTCTTACATTCCTGAACAATTATCAAATCTTTATGATAAGGCTCGACAATTACTTGCAAAATATTCAATAGCTATTAACCTAGATCAGGAAATTCAACAATTTTTTCTTACGAAAGAATATACTAAACGTAAGAATATGTTGCCTAAATCTATAGCAACAAAATATCCAAAGTTATTGAATGAGCTTGAATATATTCAAGAGAAAATTTTTCAGTTAGAGCAGCAAGCTAAAATGCAAGATATGGAGAATTATTCAAATTTATTGCGTAATTTAGCAAAGCTTTTTCTTGATAAATATGATTCCTACAAAACTGCCCACAGTCTGCTCGATTATGATGATTTAATTTATTTGACACAATTATTATTGACAGATGATACTACAAAAAGTTGGGTGTCATATAAACTTGATGGCGGGGTTGAGCATTTACTTGTTGATGAAGCACAAGATACTAGCCCGGAACAATGGACCATTATCACTGCAATTATAGCAGAATTTTGTTCTGCCACTAAGCATAAAAAAAGCACTATTTTTGTCGTAGGCGATGAAAAACAGTCAATTTTTAGCTTCCAAGGAGCAAATCTTAGCTCTTTTAATTATGTTAATGAAAATTTGTATAAAAAATTCTCTGAGGCAAATAAGAATTTTAAAAATATTACTCTTGAATGGTCTTATAGATCTACCGAAAGAATTATCGATATTGTCTACCTAATTTTACAACAAATTAAAAATACTACCCCTCAATTATTTCCCTCTGAGAATCCTAAAATTTTGCCATTTCGTCAAACTGATAAAGGTAGAGTCGAACTTTGGCCAATAGTTAGAGGGAAGAAAGAGACTAAATTATTTTGGTCTTTACCAGAAGAGCATAATGAATCAAAATTTGCTCAGCAAGTACTTGCAGAACAAATTGCTAATTTTATAAAAAGTCAGATAGCAAGCCAAAGAATTCTACATGCTACTAATTCGCCAGTTAAAGAATCAGATTTTATGATTTTAGTACGCAAGAGGGATGAGCTGATTTTTGCAATTATTAACTGTCTTAAGCAACATGGTTTACAAGTAGAAGATGTCGACCGAATCACTTTAGATAAAAGTTTGTCAGTATTAGACTTAATAGCCATAGCAAAATTTGTACTACTACCTCAAGATGATTTGAATTTGATTGCTTTGTTAAAATCACCAATAATCGGCATGAGTGAACAAGAAATACAGTTGATTGCAATTTCTCGTGGAAAAAATTCTATTTGGACATATCTACAAACTATACCAGAATATACAAATATATATAATAAATTATGTTATTTTTTACAGCTATACAAAGTTAGCAATTGTGGGAATTTTTTCTCATTGATCGTCGATTGTTTGGATATTAGGAAAATTCTAGTTGAGTCTAATGGGTTTGATAGTAATGATGTAATAAATGAATTAATATATTTAAGTGCTAATTATGCCAGTAATATAGATAGCTCACTACAAAGCTTTGTTTATTGGTTTGAAAATAACAAAATTGATATTAAACGGAACTTAGAATCGTCAAGTAAGATAAAGGTCATGACCGTCCATGCTTCTAAAGGGCTACAAGCACCGATTGTTATTCTTTGTGACACTAGCTCAGTGCCAACTAATAGCAATAAATTTATTTGGGATCAAGATGGTAATATGTTCTCTGCCACTCAATCATCTAATAGCCCAGAATTTCTTAAAGCTCTTAAGGAACAGGAACAACAAAGAGACTTACAAGAATATATCAGGCTACTTTATGTGGCAATGACCAGAGCAGAAGATCATTTAGTGATATGTGGTTATCAGGCAAGTGGTAATAAGCTACCACAAAATTGTTGGTATGAGTTAGTTTCTAGAACAATGAATATGCATGGTAAGCTATATGAGAATGGTATTATAGTTTATGAAACGGTTATTGATGAGGGGTGTCATCATTACGAAAGCAGGGATAACATTGAAGAAAGTGGGAATAATACCAACGACGGATGTTACCCTTGCGAAAGCAGGGATATAGATTCCCGCCTACGCGGGAATGACATTAAATGGATACCAAACCTTTTTCTTATTAATAAAATTACCAAAGATACCAAGAAAAATTATTCAGTTAACTCTCCTCTTATAGTTAATGATCATTTGGAATATGGTAGGATATTTCATAAAATTCTAGAAGATGCCGTAAAGATTAATGATTTTTCTAGTATGCACACCCACCCATTTATTGAAAAGTTACCAGCAATTTTACAAGAGAAAATTCATAAGAATATTGATAAGTTACTAAATAATGCAGAATTTATGACACTTATTTCTCAAGAACTAAAAACTGAGATAACGATAGGAATAAATCTAAATGATGATGTTAAAATAGGAAGGATTGATCTACTTGCCATTGATACAAAGAAAATAACCATTATTGATTACAAATCCGATGCCAAACCACCTAAAAGCTGTCAATTAGTTAAGGAGTCTTATATTGATCAGTTGAATTTTTACCGACATATAGTAGCTAAGCTGTATCCTGACAATGAAATCATTTGCAAAATTTTATGGTTAGAAGATGCCAGTTTCATGACTACTAGTTATAGTGAACCTGAATAGCGTTACTCCGTCATTGCCTTACTATTAACCCACATCTTTTTAAAGTCGCATACTTATTAGCCTTTGGAAAATACATTTTGCATGGATAAATACTAATCTCATTAACTATAATTGAGGATAATCATAATTTATTTTAGAGCTGGAGTTCTATAGCACATAACATATAGTTATGCTCATAGGATTAGGTGATAAAGAACATAACAATTGTAAGTTGTCATTCCCGCGAAGGCGGGAATCTAGATACCTGCTTTCGCAAGGTTAACACAAAGTTTGTATCACCTAATTCAATAGGTTTCACTATATAGCACATAACATATATGCTCATACATTATTTTTAACATTCTATAACTTGCCTCAAATACAGAATCTCTTTTATTTAATACGAACATATATGTTATGTGCTATAATAAATAGTATTTACAAATTGTAAGATTTCTAATATAAATATTGTAGTCAGACTTTTGAACAGCCTTGTTTATTACTGCAGGATATTATAAATAATTACTTAGCCCTATATGAGCCCTATATGAAAACAAAATTCTTAATATCTATTGTCTTTTTTGCTCTAATTTCAATAATATTTTTTGCATTATTTGGAAAAAATAAGATTCCAATTCCTAAAAAAATAATGTTTATAGTACATACAGAAACTAATGGTGGGAAAGGAGTGTATGCCCTGTATAAAGCAATGAAAGAAACAGGACATGATGTAAAAATTGTTGCTATTCCATTATATAATGGACACTATAATGTAAACATAGATATGACGTTCACAGCAAAATTTGATAGTAATGATGTACTCTATCCTTGCGGACAGGTAGAACCTTATACAAAATGCGAGACTATTGAATCATATAAACCAGATTATATTTTTACTCAGAATCCCTATCATTCTTATAATGGTTCAATTTTAGATCCTCACTTTATCCCTTCAACTCTTAAAAAAATTGCAAAAAAAATAGTATATATTCCTTATGGTCCTCACATTTTCCATCAAGATCAAATAAATGATAAAGGTTTACCAAATAGTATGGATTTAGTATTTGTTGATTCAGAAAGTACAAAAGATATTTATATTAAAAGATATGGTTTTCCAAAAGATCGTGTTATTGTTTCAGGGTATCAAACTTATAAAGAAGTTAGAGAGGGTATTAGCTCTAATCTCAAAAAAAAGGTTCCAGAAACCATTTTATGGTTACCAAGGTGGATGTTATCCTTTCAATTTAGAGATCTATTTGAAGGTGGTTCAACTTTCTTGAATTATCATTATTTTTTTTATAATTATGCACTACAAAATCCAAATATAAATTTTATTATAAGACCCCATCAACATTTATTCTTTTCTGCTAATAGCATAGGATTTTTAACCCAAGAAGAAATTAATCAAATTTTTACAAAGTTCAGAAGCGTACAAAATATTACTATTTCTGATAGTACCAACACTTCTTTAGTGAATGATATACTTTCTGCAGATATTGTAATAAGTGATGGAACTTCTGCTCTTGCAGAAGTAGTTGTAGCAGATAAGCCTATAATTTACTTAAGTAATGGTTGGAATAATGAGTTTAATAGTAATCAATTATCACGTGAATTAAAAAAATATGTTTATTTAGCATATAATCCATATGATATAATAAGACATATAGATTATATTAGGCAAAATAATTATTCGGCTTTCTATGAAAGCGAAGAAAAGAGTAGTTATTTTAAGAAAATAAAATGTAAATTATTTACATCAACCTGTAACAGAAAAGGATTTAAGAAAATATTAGACCCAATAAAAAACCCATCCAAGTTTATTGCTGAATATTTATTATACGAATAAAGAAGTAATGATCTATTATTGCTGAAGATTAATTGACTATACAGAAAGCTGCCGTCTATTAGCGAAAAGCCACTTTAGCGTTGATGAATTAGTCCCCCCGTCAAAAGTCTAAAGATACAACATCTGCTATGTTTAAAAGGATGTCATTCCTGCGTAGGCAGGAATCTATAATATCTCAGGGCTTTTTGTCCACTATTTTAGATCCCTGCTTTCGCAGGGATGACAAAAAACAGGATTGCTTCGTCACCACTAAAGTGGCTCCTCGCAATGACGGAGAATCTATCTAGAACCTTAACGGATTAACTATATAAGGGACAAACATGCAAATCTTATATTTTTAAAGGCTACACCATTATATGTATATTTATTATTTGGTTACTTAATTTTTATAGGAGTTAAAGCAACTAAGCAAAGAATTATCTCACCACCAAGATTATTTATTGTTCCTGTTGTTTTCTTGTTATTTTCTATAAAGGGATATTCTAATGTGAAAGACTTAATGTTATTTTTTATAGTACTGATTGTCTCAATTATTGTTAATTGGCAATTTTTTGGCAAACCTCCTATACAATTAATAATAATAAAATAATTATTCCAGGCTCATGGCAACCATTTGTATTGATAATCATCATCTTTTCAATCAAATATTTTTTTGGGTATATGCACGCTGTAAATCCAGAGCTAGCTACAAAATATAAAATAATAGAATTAATAATCTCAAGCTGGGCATTGGGAATCATGTTTTTTAAAGCAATACATTATTATAGGCTAACCCGTTAAGGTGCTAGGCTCTGTGAATGTTTCTAATTGATCTATATTTTGAGCTATTTTTTAGTGAGAATAAATAGGATTTTTGAAGGAATAGTGTACCTATTTCAAGAAAATCATGTTTATTCGTAGCAAAAAATAGCCAAAATTAGGTCACTTTAGAAATCTTTACAGAGCTTAAATAGCTTTTCCGTCATTGCGAGGAGTGCATAACATACCCTACATTTTTCATTCTATAGTGAAACCTATTGAATTAGGTGATACAAACTTTGTGTTAACCTTGCGAAAGCAGGTATCTAGATTCCCGCCTTCGCGGGAATGACAACTTACAATCGTTATGTTCTTTATCACCTAATCCTATGAGCATAACTATATCGTAAAAATAGCAAAAAATTATAAGGATATTATGCTACACAAGCGTCATTGCGAGGAGTGTGTAAGCACGACGAAGCAATCCACTTCTGGTCTTTTGGATTGATTCGTCGCCTAAAGTGGCTCCTCGTAATGACAGTTAGAGATCGGTTTTTTTTCTTAAATTGATACATTATGTCGAATTACACTTTCACTACAAAATAAAAAATGTAGGGTATGTGTATTACCTCTCATACCTACAACCTTTTTGACGGAGCGACTATTTATTAATCAGCTAAATAGACGAATATAGATCTTTGAGCAAGCATTACCTATTATTTTATCCCCTCATTTCATGTACTTTGTGAACTAAAGATAATCCGGCAAATATACATATATAAGCTGCTAATGAATATATACATTTAAATAATACTTCTTGATAAAAGATCGATAAAACTCTAGTTGTAGAAAATATATTTATGAAAAATCCTGACATTACAACACCATCTACAATGGCACATACTATTAAACTGATAAAATTCCTGCTATTAAAAGAATATGCTGGCTTAAGCTGTAAAAATACACTTGTACTACAATATATTGACAGCAATACAGATACAAAAGATGCAAACACAACTCCCTTAATAACACGACCATTGATATAACAATCTAAATTCCATAACAAAGCAAATCCTACTATTGTACTCAACACTACAGCAATCATAGCTTTTTTCTTGCCATATAGCTCAGATATAATATTGGTAGTTAAAGCTAAAAACACAAATACTAAGGAACACTGAGATATTTTATTAAAGAAATTTAATAAATAAGTAAATATACAAAGCAACGTCACTAGTGGCATGTAAAATTTATTGTTAATATGATGCATAACCTCCTCCTCTTTTTTTAGTCTAATTTTTTGATATAATCTTATATAATAACATAGTTGAATAATTTAAAGAATTGAAATTGAATGACAAGCGTGCCAGGGCAGTTATAGAGTAGACGTAAGCGTCACCACTTATGCCCCTCGTTAGAACCTCATCGTGCGGTTTTCCCGCAATGGGCTCAAGATAAATTCATTCACCTAATTGCTTTGGCTATCCAACACAGTTTAGTTACCGTTAATTATTGAAAGTCTGTGCTTTCATAACGTTTCCCTGTGTTAGTCGAACTTACCCACCAGCCTTCCCTCCATTAGCATTACCTAACTTCCTCAGTACTATGCTGATTCTGACTTCCTATATTTCTTTTCAGCTCCCTTGCTTTTATACTTGTCGGCTAATACTCCTAACTTAAGAGAAAATATAGGATATCCCACGTTTATAAATAGACTTTTATTACATACCATGCTCTTAGACCCCGGAGATCTAACACATACCTGCCTATTTATGGTATGTGTTATGTTGCATTCCTGCCTTTTAACACAGTCTGCGATCCCAAAAGAATTGCTTAACGAGGCTCAATCACTTTAACCTTTCGGCTTACGGTCTATAACATCTCTGTCTACGCTTAACCAATTATATTACTATAATCAGCTCAAGACTCGATACTTAGTGTGTTAGGTCGACACTTCTAAGGCTGCTCTCTCAACAGCTAGACTATTTACACTTCGTGGCACACTAAAAGTCGCAACTAATAATAGAAATACTAAATTACAGAAACAAGTGGTTGTCATCGCGAGCCACGAAGTGGCGTGGCGATCCAAATAAACAGTTTGCTGTTTTATTTTTACCGCTGCAATTTTTGGATTGCCGCGTAGCCGCTTTGCGGCTCCTCGCAATGACGAATACTTACCTAAATAAAACTGGTTTTTACTATTAGTTGCGACTTTTAAACTGCCCTGCAAGCGTGCTAGGAGTTATATAGTGAAACCTATTGAATTAGGTGATACAAACTTTGTGTCATACCTGCGAAAGCAGGTATCTAGATTCCCGCCTTCGCGGGAATGACAACTTACAATCGTTATGTTCTTTATCACCTAATCCTATGAGCATAACTATAAATCATACCCTACATTTTTTATTTTGTAGTGAAAGTGTAATTCGACATAATGTACCAATTTAAGGAGAAAAACCGATCTCTAACTGTCATTGCGAGGAGCTACTTTAGGCGACGAAGCAATCCAAAAGACCAGAAGTGGATTGCTTCGTCGTGCTTACACACTCCTCGCAATGACGCTTGTGTAGCATAATATCCTTATAATTTTTTGCTATTTTTACGATAGAATAAAAAATGTAGGGTACTATGGTTCTAAATAAACGTATGTGGCTATGCTAATCCATGATATTTTCAAAAAGACAATTGTTAAAAATAAATAGAATATACGGATTATTATTAGTAGATGATTTAGCTTTTAAAAGTTCCTCTTACAAGAAATATAACTATACTCAAATGATTTTAAGAATTGGAATATACTCTTCTGCTTTGAAAAATTATTTTTTGAATATATCAGGGACTCGCATACTCACGTACCTCATATACTCGCTCCTCATTTTCAAATCCAATTCTCCAAATCATTTGCGTATACAAAGGTTTAATCAAGATGCATAGCCTTCATAAAAAAACTTGTATTGCAAGCTTGGCAGTGACTTACTCTCCCATGCCTCAGGGCATAGTACCATCAGCGCTACGAGGTTTCACGTTCGAGTTCGGTATGGGATCGGGTGTTTCACTCGTGCTATAACCACCAAGCTAGCAATACAAATTTTTTATATCATAAGTCAATCTAGTTGGTAATTTTGGCGTCGAAACTCGCCTCCACTTCTCACGTACGTTTATGTACGCTGTGATGCTCGACTTCGTTTCTTCTAAAAATTCCGAGGGCTATCTTTGACTTATGCTAGCAGAAAAAATTTGAGTTGTTGATAAAACTGAAAACTTGGTATGATTATTACAGAATTAATGCTGTACACAAAGTACAACCTCAGCAAAGTAAATCAATCGAGCTATTAGTACCAGTTAGCTACACACGTTACCGTGCTTCCACACCTGGCCTATCAACGTGGTGGTCTTCCACGGCTCTGATAGGGAAGTCTAGTTTTGAGGTAGGTTTCCTGCTTAGATGCATTCAGCGGTTATCCTTTCCGTACTTAGCTACCCAGCTATGCCGCTGGCGCGACAACTGATCCACCAGAGGTACGTCCACCTCGGTCCTCTCGTACTAAAGGCAGATCCTCTCAAACTTCCTACACCCACGGCAGATAGGGACCAAACTGTCTCACGACGTTCTAAACCCAGCTCACGTACCACTTTAATCGGCGAACAGCCGAACCCTTGGGACCTTCTCCAGCCCCAGGATGTGATGAGCCGACATCGAGGTGCCAAACGATTTCGTCGCTATGGACGCTTGGAAATCATCAGCCTGTTATCCCCGGAGTACCTTTTATTCGTTGAGCGATGGCCCTTCCACTCGGGACCACCGGATCACTATGACCGACTTTCGTCTCTGCTCGTCTTGTCAGACTCGCAGTCAGGCTAGCTTATGCCATTGCACTCTAACAGTTGATTTCCGACCAACCTGAGCTAACCATCGCGCGCCTCCGTTACTCTTTGGGAGGCGACCGCCCCAGTCAAACTACCCACCATGCATTGTCTCGGATCCTGATTCAAGGATCGCGGTTAGATATCAAGAATCAAAAGGGTGGTATCTCAAGGGTGACTCCACAGTGGCTTGTGCCACCGCTTCATAGTCTCCCACCTATCCTGCACATCTAATTCCTAATACCAGTGCAAAGCTATAGTAAAGGTTCACGGGGTCTTTCCGTCTAACCGCGGGAACTCCGCATCTTCACGGAGAATTCAATTTCGCTGAGTCGATACTGGAGACAGCGGGGAAATCGTTACGCCATTCGTGCGGGTCGGAACTTACCCGACAAGGAATTTCGCTACCTTAGGACCGTCATAGTTACGGCCGCCGTTCACTGGGACTTCAATTCAGAGCTTGCACCCCTCCTCTTAATCTTCCAGCACTGGGCAGGCGTCAGACCCTATACTTCGTCTATTGACTTTGCAGAGCCCTGTGTTTTTAATAAACAGTCGCTACCCCCTGGCTTGTGTCACCTATAAATGGTTGCCCATCTATAGGTCATCCTTCTCCCGAAGTTACAGATGCAATTTGCCTAGTTCCTTCAGCATCGTTCTCTCAAGCGCCTAGGTATACTCTACCTGTCCACCTGTGTCGGTTTGGGGTACGGTCTTTAACGAGGGTGTTATTTCCTGGAAGATATCCACTGCACACGCAATCCAATAAGCGTATACAATTTACTATCTCCGTCACATCCCTCAGGTTCAGGAATATTAACCTGATTCCCATCGATTACGCCTTTCAGCCTCACCTTAGGAGCCGACTAAGCCTGCGCAGATTAACTTTACGCAGGAACCCTTGGACTTTCGGCGAGAATGTTTCTCACATTCTTTATCGCTACTTATGTCAGCATTCTCACTTCCGATACCTCCAGCAAACTTCACAGTTCACCTTCACAGGCTTACGGAACGCTCCGCTACCATCTGCACTATATAAAGTGCAAATCCGCATCTTCGGTACATGACTTAAGCCCCGTTACATTGTTGGCGCAGGAAAACTTATTTAGACTAGTGAGCTATTACGCTTTCTTTAAATGATGGCTGCTTCTAATCCAACATCCTAGTTGTTTTGGTTTTCCCACATCCTTTAACACTTAGTCATGATTTAGGGACCTTAGATGGCGGTCTGGGCTTTTTCCCTCTCGACTATGGACCTTAGCACCCACAGTCTGTCTGCTATGCTGTACTCGTCGACATTCGGAGTTTGGTTGAGTTTGGTAAGTCTGTAGGACCCCCTAGCTCATCCAGTGCTCTACCTTCGACGGTAATCGCTATAACGCTCTACCTAAATAGATTTCGCGGAGAACCAGCTATATCCGAGTTTGATTAGCCTTTCACCCCTAACCACAGCTCATCCCCTACTTTTTCAACAGTAGTGGGTTCGGTCCTTCAGCGGATATTACTCCACCTTCAACCTGGCCATGGCTAGATCACTCGGTTTCGGGTCTAATTCATCTAACTAAAGTCGCCCTATTCAGACTCGCTTTCGCTACGCCTACACCTAACGGCTTAAGCTTGCTAGATAAACTAAGTCGCTGACCCATTATACAAAAGGTACGCCGTCACAGAACATATAAACGAGCTTTAAAACTCATTGTCTGCTCCGACTGCTTGTAAGCATTCGGTTTCAGGTCTATTTCACTCCCCTTGTCGGGGTTCTTTTCACCTTTCCCTCACGGTACTTGTTCACTATCGGTCACTAGAGAGTACTTAGGCTTAGAGGGTGGTCCCCCTATGTTCAAACAGGATTTCACGTGTCCCGCCTTACTCAAGGACTCCAAAACTTTTTACCTATAAGGGGCTATCACCCTCTATGGCCAACCTTTCCATGTTGTTCTAGTTTTTATTCTGAAGCCACTGGCCTGGTCCGCGTTCGCTCGTCACTACTAACGGAGTCTCGGTTGATGTCCTTTCCTCCAGCTACTAAGATATTTCAATTCGCTGGGTTTGCTTCGCATAGCTATGTATTCACTATACGATACCTGCTAAGCAGGTGGGTTTCCCCATTCGGAAATCTTCGGATCAAAGCTTATTCGCAGCTCCCCGAAGCTTATCGCAGCGTATTACGTCCTTCATCGCCTTCTAGTGCCAAGGCATCCACCAAATGCTCTTATTTTATTTACTTTAATTTTTTCAAACTTGAGATTGTACGATGTGTACAGAACTAATTCTGCACTATACAGTATCCACTCGCGATCATAGAATTTTTATTATCGCAGTGTGTATTTAGTTTTCAGTTTTATCAACTTGTTAAACAGCTACAGGATTTGTTACCCTGTGTGAAGTTTATACCGATTATTTAGAGCAATGTCAATACCATTTTATAAATATTATTCTAAGGTAATTTAAAATCTGTAGAAAAAACAATCTAAAAAACCCAAAACGTCGTTGTAAGGAGCTACATTAGTAGCAACAAAAATTATAAGGCCATTCCCGCACCATTTTGTCATTCCCGTGTAAGGGCGGGAATCCAGCACAACTGTCGAAAGTTAGAAGAGGAAGCGGTTTTAGATAGTATACTTTAAAAGTCGTATGTGGTCAACGTCATTGCGAGGAACACAGGGTGAAATTTGCACCCTCGCAATGGCACTATTTCCGCTATTGTTTTGCACCCTTGAAACCCTAGTACTCATAAGCCTTTCTCCTCTAATTTTAATTAATATTTTGCACATTATTTTAACTTAATATATTGGTCAATTTCTTGTAAAAATTGAGGAATATACCCAAAAATCTACTATAAAACTACTATAAAAATATTATTTTTAAAACCATACTTTTAGTTGAATTATTGTTATAATAGTCAATAAAAATATATTAATTTAAATACCTAATTAACTTTATATATTGTTACATAATTCTATTAATTATATTAATTAATTATGTAACAAATTTAGTTTAGCTAGATATATGACACCAGTTCATTTCATCTTCCAAAAATACAACAACCAGAGCTACCAAATGCTAACCCTCTTGAAAAGCTGCAATAACAATTTTAGTGGCTGTTATTAGATCAACACTATTCTAAAGAACTTTAAAAAAAATCTTAGTTTTATTAAAAAATCCCCTTTACTCTGCGGAAAAATAATAGTATTTGTGAAAGACGATACTACGTGGTGTAGTGTCAAGCACCGAGGTTAGAAGACAATCGAACAAATTTCACTCTAACCTCAGTGTCTATTTTCCGAAAAACAAAAAACAGGATTTAACTCTATGCCCTCCTATATTAAAAATCAATAAAAAACCACTTAATCTAAATAAAAAATATCAATAACATCATCAGTGACAACACTGTTGAAACTAATAACATAATTGAGGTAGGTATATGACAACTTTTAATTCGCATTTTACTCAAGACACTGTAAGTAAAATTATTCTTCCTAAAACTAAACAAGATTTTTATAATGATACCAAAGAAAAGGGCTTGTTTCTTATTGCAAGCAAAAGAAGTAAGACTTTTTACTTACGTAAAACAGTGGAGAAGAAAGGTCGTAGTCGTACAATTAACTTAGGTAGATTCCCTTATATTTCGGTACTAGAAGCAAGGAATAAAGCTGCTGAACTAAAAAACCAGATAGCAAAAGGCATTAACCCTCTTGAAAAATTAGCTATTACAAATAATCCAATAGATGATAAACTAACCAAGTTAACCGTTAAAGAGTTCTTTGATAAATATATTGAAGAACACTGTAAACGTAAGAATAAGGGCTGGAAGTCTGATATTGCTAAAATGACTCTATATGGTAAAGATTATTATGAAATAAAAATATCTACTGTGACAATGGATGATATTCAGAAAACGTTTAATAATATTAGTAATAATAGAGGTATATATAGTGCTAACAACTTTCTTAAGTTATTTAGTGCGATGTTCAATAGAGGTATTAGATGGCAAATGTTAGATAAGAATCCAGCAAAGGATATTGAGAAAAATCTAGAAAACGTCAGAGAAAGATATATTGCAACCCAAGAGGAACTGTCAAGGTTCATTAATGTAGTTATTGAGAAATGTACTAGGATAATTGCGGATGTGATATTAATGCTATTATTCACTGGAGCAAGGAAAAGTAATGTTTTTTCTATGAAATGGCAGGATATTAATTTTGAAAATATGACATGGTCTATACCAGCTAAGTCTGCTAAAAATAATAAAACACAAAGAGTTCATTTAGTGAACTCCGCCCTAAGGATATTGACAGGAAGAGAAAAAGAGAATAATAATAAATCAATATGGGTATTTCCTAGCGATCAGAGTAAAAGTGGTCACATAGCCTCCCCTGATTATATTTGGCAGAAAATTTGTAAATTGGCTGGTATTGAAGATTTAAGGATACATGATTTAAGAAGAACACACGGCAGTTGGATGCGTAAAGTTGGAGCAGATAGAGAGATAATAGCTGAGGCTTTAGGTCATAAGGATCAAAGGTCAACTGGAGTATATGATATTATAGGGAAGGAGCAAGTTAGAGAGTTCCAGGACAAATCTGCGGTTCCATTAGACAAGATTCTAGAAGACCTAGGATTTTTTCCAGAAAATGAAGTAACTATGCCAAAGGAAACAAAAATTGCTGATAATATTGAAGCTAATAATACTATTGAAGCACTGCAAAGTCAGATTAAAGCACAGCAAAAAATGATTGAAGAATTGACGCAACAGATAACTAAATAATATATAAACACAAGAGTAATACTGAGTATATGTTGAGTAATCAGCATATACTTCAGCTTATTTGTCGGCATAATTAGTAATGATAAGCTCTTTGGCGATTTCTTTCTGTACGTTTACTTTTTGTCCAGTTATGGTGTATTTAATGTCAATAGTATTTATGGTAAAATCTTGGTATATTTCTCTAATAAAATCGGTATCACTATTGGAAATCATTAGTTTTACTCCTTTGCTAGTAAGCTCCTTGGCAAAATCTCTTAGCCTGATTTGTTCATGCTCATTAAAGGGCAATCGAGTATAAAACTTCTCTCCAGCCTTATGATAAGGTGGGTCAAAATAAACAAAATCATTTTCCTTAGGTTCGATAAACGAGAAATCAGTGACGTAAATTAAGGTGTCACTTAGAAAGCTGCTACATTGTTTTAGTCTTTTCTTAAAATGAGTAATACCATGGTTATGAGTAGAAAAGTGCAAGCAAAGCTTGCCCTTTTTGTTGACACAATAAATACCATTAAAAGAATATTTATTTAAATAAAGAAACCGAGCAGTAATGTTAGTAGGGTCATTGCTGTTATCATTGTTTACTACACTGTAATAATATTCTTTCGAGTGCTGTTCTTTGTGTTTGGACAGTAAATCATTTACTGCTATTGGATTCTTTTTTACCATATTATAGCTGGTAATTAATTCTAAATTAATATCAGATAGAAAACATTGTTTGAACCTATCCTTGATTTTAAAGAATAACGCCCCACCGCCAAGAAAAGGCTCATAATAATTATTTAACGAGAGAGAAGTAGGAAAGCGGTCTATTAATTGATTGACGATTTTCCTTTTGCCGCCAACCCAATAGATAAATGGTTTGGGCTTAGTTGTGGTATTAAGCATAATTATAATTGGTATTGATTGAATAAGACGTAATCTTAATAATTCAACTAATAGATAGTCTAATAAATAAGTCACTCATTGTACCATAATTATCACAAAAGTACCATAAGAATTGTGAGTATAATTGAATGTAGTAAGTAGGTGAGTGGTCTGGAATTTTGCCAAGTCAATTCTTAGAAAAAGGAAGAGTATATATCAGCGACTAACTAAATTATGGCTTACTTATAAGCTCTCTAGCCAGCAACTATAACAACAATTTTAGCTAATGTTATTAGATTGACACTATTCAAACAAAATTAAAAAAAAGTTGTTAATCAAGTGAAAAACCCCTTTACTCTGCGGAAAAATGCTAGTATTTATTTAAAATGACGTTACAATAATGTAAATGTCAAGCACTAAGGTTAGATAGTAATCGCAAAATTTTCTCTAACCTCAGTGTCTACTTTGAGTCAACAAAATAGGGGTTAATTCTATGCCTACCGATATTAAAAATCAACAAGAAAACAAATCTACAGGGAAAAAAAATATTAATAAAAATGTTGCCGGTGACAAAATCCCCGGAACTAACAAGAAAACAAATAATATCAATAGTGACATTATTGTTAGGCTACAACAAGTCGAGAAAAATCTACAAGTAACTAATTTCATCTACCACAACTTTATAACAAATACATTTCTTACTATAAAAACTTCCGGTATTACCATTTGGGACATTGCTACAGGACTCCTTGAATTGGAGAAAGATGACGTTAAAGAGCATTCTATAATTGATATTATCAATTGTACTAGAGTGCAAATGGAGTACAGCCAAACTATGCTAAACTTTGTTAAGTGTCATTCAAACTTAATTGCTACCACAAAAGTAGCATTAGTACCGATGATTCCTAATAAATCCAACCCTAGGAAGTTAGTAAACAACGTTATTGATAAACTAACAATACCCTCTAACTATAAAGGCATAAAGCTTGTAACTAATTTCTACAAGGACATCCCAGATATCATCATTGCTGATAGTTACCGACTTGAAGCAATATTAACTCAGTTAATTACTAATGCCATTAATTTCACTGCAAAAGAAGGCATCGTTAAGGTAGCCACCTCTTTTTTTCCAGCAAGCCACATACTCTCAGAAATTGATAAAGATTGTGGTGGTGGAGAAGCTACAAGAGGCAAAGATACTTTACAATTCATTGTTCATGATACAGGCATTGGTATGTCTGAAGAGCAGCAACAATATATCTATAAGCAATTAAATGGTCTTGATAGCTCTACTTTTACTAGCTCGACTAGCAAAGCTACTGGTGAAGAATTGGTAACGGATTTAGGTTTAGGTCTAAGTTTAGTCAAACAATTTATTGGCAATCTGAACGGTAAAGTTAATATTACTAGCCAGCAAGGTAAGGGAACAAGCTTTACTTTGCAAGTACCGGTAACATTATATTCAACTGAAGAGCTTAACGATGACAACAATATTACTAATAACTAGGATGCCACGTGGTGTGGTGTCAAGCACCGAGGTTAGAAGACAATCGAACAAATTTCACTCTAACCTCAGTGTCTATCCGAAAAACAAAAAATAGGAGTTAATTTTATGACTACCAATGTTAAAGATCAACAGAATAATTTAACAAATGAAAAAATAAATAATATCACTAATAGTGCTGCACAAATACTTAGAGAAGTTTTGCAGAGCAATAATATAACTTATATAGAACTTATCGACGTTCGTGTAGGTTTAGAAGGAATTGAAATAGTTGGCAAAGTTTTAGAACATAATAAGCTTATAACCGCAATACGTCTTTGCAGCAACGATATTGACCTTGAGGAACTAGGTCTTCTTATCAAGCTGTTAGAGAATAATCATAGTTTGATTAATATAGATATTGGATATAACGATATTGGGGTTCAAGGACTAATCATACTAGATGAATTTTTAGAGAATAATAAAACCATAAAGCAAATAAGTCTTAGAGGCAATGATATTGGCGATGAGGGAGCGGATATACTGACAGAACTTCTAACAAATAATAAAATTATAAAGCAAGTGGATATTGGTAGCAATAATATTACTGATAAAGGAGCAATTATACTAGCAAGATTTCTAAAAAATAATAGCACTGTAAAGAAAATATGTCTCAATAATAATGATATTGGTGATGTTGGGATTGTCCAGCTTGTTAAAGCTTTGGGAACTAATAGAACCATCAGCCAAATAGACCTTAGCTATAACAATATTACTGACAATGGGGCAATAAAACTGGTGGAAATTCTAGAGTCTAATAATAAAGTTACAAGCAAAATAGTATAGCACTTAACATATAGGTTCATACATTATTTTAAACGTTCTACAACTTGCCTCAAATACAGAAATACCTTTATCTAATAATTTTCTAATGTTATTTTTTATCGGAAACCAATGATGTTCAATAGGATTTAAATCAGGGGAATAAGGTGGTAAAAATTTTAGTTTGCAGCCAGCTTTTTCAATTAATTCTTTAGCCCTTTTGGATTTATGAAAGCTTGCATTATCAGCAATGACAACCTGTCCAGGCTTTAGCTCCGGCACAAGGCAATTTTCTATATAAGCTTCAAATACCTTACTATCACAGCTCCCAGTAAAGACTAGTGATGCGATTAAACTATTCTGATTTAACGCACCAATAAAACTTGTTCTTTCACTACGTTTTCCCGATTTACTCCCATTACAACGACTTCCTTTCATTGACCATCCATATTCATATGATTCATTATCATTTATGCCCGCTTCATCAAGATAAACACGTTTCTCTTTCGGCACTTTTTCTAATTCACTGAGAAAATCTTGTCGCTTTCCTTCATCTCTTTCTTTATACGCATATGTCTTTTTTTTCGAGTAATGTTGAGTTTCTTTAAAGCTCGGCTGATAGTCATTATACTTGCAACATTATCTAATTCTTTTGCTATTTCTGTAAGCGTTAACGAGTTACCTTTTTCTACTAAATGACGCAACTCCGATAAATCAGGGATTTTATGACCATATCCTTTCTGGTATCCCTCCTTTGACTTTATATCTCCAGTTTGTTTCTTTAATCTAATCCAATCATAGATTATTGACCGACTAATTTTAAAGGTTTCGCATGTAAGTGCTACTTTCTTATATTTCTCATAATGTTCTATAACTCTAGAACGTAAATCGTAACTGTAGGGGGATGCCATATTGCTATTATAAAATTTTTTTATTATTTATCATTATAACTTATTTGAATCCATATGTTAAGTGCTATAATAGAGTTCACAGATTTTGACAATGAAAATATTAGTTATCAAGTAGAAGAGCTGTTAACTGAAACTCTAGAAAGTCACAACAAAAAACTGGAGATGTAAATGCAACTCTGTAGCCTAGGTGCATGACAACTAATTTTTAGCTGGTTGATCGACCAGCTAAATTAAAATATTATAATTATTGCCAAGATATCCAAAATTATTGGCAGTATTTTTGTTTAACCCAATGTACAAATTAAAATAATGGAGAGATATTTTATGGAAGATATTGAAAATTGGCAGGCAAAGTTTGAGTGTTGTGAATATTCTGCTAAGTTACTTAATAAATTGATTCTACTAAATAAGAAAGCTGTTCATCCAGTAGATATCAACGAAATTACCAAGGCTATCTATTACGCTAAGAAATATCATGGTAGTCAAATGCGGCAGTCGGGTGAACCTTATTACTCCCATCCGATAGAAGTAGCTTACATGGTTTCTCAATACACAGCCCAAGAAGTTCAGCAATTGTTTAAAACTGACATGATTGTTACCAGTTTACTGCATGACACGATCGAAGATACAACCCTTACTGAAGAGATGATTGCTCGAATTTTTGGGAGTAACGTTGCTAGCCAAGTGGAAAGTCTAACAAGGGTCAAACCTTATGGCAAGATTAGCTCCAAAGAGACTTTGGATTTATTATCTCAACAAAAGAGATTTGACGTGGTATTGATTAAATTATTTGACCGCATTCATAATCTACAAACACTAGGAGCTAAATCACCGGAAAAAGCACTGAAGATAGTTAAGGAAACTATAGGCTATTTTATAACCCTTTGTGTTCGCTTGGAAATACCAATAGCCGAACAACAATTAATAAGTCTATGTTACAAAAATTTATCTATTGACTATAAGCCTATACTATACATTTTCTAATTTTTGAGTAGGTGATTTCATCCGGTTTTGCCAAATTTTCAAAATGAGATAACCCGTAGGCAAAACCGATAATTGTCGGAATCATAATAATCCATATTCCCCAATTGCCAAAATGCTCAACAAGGTAGACAAAACCAGAAAAACTAATAATATACATCACAGCATGAGATACAGCAAATATTACGCTAGCATAGGTGAAACGTTTAAATATAGGAAAGCTTTTTAAAAAAATAGGAGTAGCAGGACTTAAACATTTCTTCCATAAGATTATAATGAATTGAATCAAAAATAACTGATAAGGAGAATTAATATTATTCAATAAATACGGACAAAATATCATAAAAATAGAAAATATTATAAGTATAATTTTTATAGTTAATAATGGTGGCACTTTTAAACTTAAATAACATAATATTAATGTGGTTAACAGTTCCATTATACAGACAAGAAAATTATGCTGAATAACTTCAGTCAGTGTATAATCAAAGCTAGTTTTTAAAATATTAGCACAATATATATAAATAAAATAAAAACATACCGGTGCAACACATTGTAATAAAAAGAAAGCTATTACGGTTTTTTTATTAACTTTCTCTTGCCAAAAGCGATTATTTTCTAAAATATTTATATCTGTATTAGTTTTTGTAAAAACTGTTTTTATTCGACGTTTGGCATCAGCAAAGTCTGGTGTTTCTCTAAGTTTTTGTCTTGCAACAGAACCAACAAAGGCAACTATTGCACCTAGCCAGAATGCCCCCCGCCAACTAACGCCATAAGAAGTAACAAGTAATGCAACCCCTAAAGCAGCTAACGTTCCAAGGGTAGCACAAGCCCCTATAAATCCAACACTTGCATATTGTATTGGTGGGTGAAGCATTTCAGTTAAATAAAGTTCTGCCCCTACTATCTCGCCCATAGAAGATATACCTTGTACAGCCCGGCAGATGGTCACTATCCAGGCTACTGCACCTCCTATTTGGTCATAAGTAGGCAGATTAGCCATAACAACACATGATGCAGCCATAGTAACAGTTGTAAAAATAACTGTTGACTTACGCCCGATATTATCACCCAACCAACCAAATATTAATGCTCCAACAGGTCGAAAAATAAACGTAGAACAAAGGGCAATCGTCCTCATAAAAGAACTTGAGTGAGAATCATTAAGTTTAAAAAATAACTCATTAAGAAATACTGCCATCTGAACATAAAGCATCAAATCAAAATATTCAAGGAAGGTTCCTATTGATAGTAACCCCACAGCTTCTTTTTGTTGTTTTTTAAAACTTGCTTGTTGTTGTGGATATCCTATCATTTTTTTATCATTAATAGACTAGCTATTAATGATAGCAAGAAAAAATAATATTAAAAGTGAAACTAAAAATCTTTATTTGTAATATTATCACTACAACTAACGTTCAATAAAGCTTAAACAGTCTGGGAGAAATTTCTTTGACATATTCGCTATATATTTCAGGGTAATCAACTTTGAACTTTGGTAGGTCAAATGTTCTGCGGGTACAGTTTTTCCACGAGACAAGAACATTATCGCCCATTTTTAGGTAAATATGGAATTGCATATAGTTCATCACTTCTAGCTTTAGGCTATCTTCCTTGCAGATTAGCTTTTGATGTATCTCCTCCAACTCATGCAGTTCTTTTACTTTTTCAGCTATTGACTCATTTGCCTCAATGATATTCTGTCTGGCAACGCTATCATCATTGCTAGAAATAGCGTAGTGTTTCCTTGCCTGTTCAACAGTTTGTGGCATCACCTCAGGGGTAGCAGAAATTTGTTTTACAGTATCATTTACCACAACTTCTTGAGGTCTATTTTTCTTTTTGCATAAATTAACAATATTTTGGCTAACAATGTTTTGATACTGCTCTTGATTCTTTTCTATTTTTATCCTTGCGGCTTTCATTTTTTTATCCTTGTTATACGTGATGTTGTTTGTTTATATAACTAATCTAATTAGCATTTAGCTATAGTAAATTGACGTCATTGCGAGGAGCTACTTTAGTAGCGACGAAGCAATCCATAAAAGTGATTAAAAATGGATTGCTTCGTAGGCTTACGCCTCCTCGCAATGACGGAGTAATGCTAATCGGATTAGCTATAACATGACGACAAAATTACCTGTCATATCTAGTTTTGTAAAAATACTGCTCTCTCTATTAATCGTCTTCTAATCAAACCCTTAAGCTTGACACCACGGGCATAAACCCATTTAGGGAATTCATCGGCAGCTAGTAAATATTCACCTCGCAGCAGCTTTTGTCTTAAACTGGAAGCTTGAAAGGCACCAGCTCCACAGTTAAAGACAAATGATATCAAAGCCCCTTCTTGGCAGTAGTTTAATGGTACGCCGCAATGTCGATAAATGGCATATTTAGCTTGTTCTACATCCTGCTCTAGTAAGTAGTCAGCATGTTCTCGTGATATACCATCAGACATTTGTTGTTGCTCGTACTCTTTTATCACATGCCCCCAGCCAATAGTTTTTAAACCAGCCGGGCAATAATATGGTTGCAATCTTAGTCCTTCAAAGCTCTTAATGATATATTCTGCTTTACTATTACTAGTAATATTAGTAGCCATTAATCTTACCATTGCCACTACCATTGACATAGGTGTGACCGTTACCACTGCCATTACCATAGAGATAACCTTTATTGTTACCATTAACTCGGTATCTGCCAAAAGCCCGATGACCGAACCAAAAACCAATAACGGCACAGAATATCCCCTGATCTTCACTGCTCCATATGGTGTCAATTGATGCACCAAATCTTATAAAGATAGCTATTTTTAATGCTACATAGAGCAGAAAAAATATATAAGTAATCATTGGTCTAACACTGGTAGCCAAAAAATCTACCCAATTATTACTGCTGTTACTGGTTGTTTGTATACCAGCATATTGATATAGATATTTATTCTCATCGTTATCAGCCTTAATTTGGATTTCCTCAAGCCTAGCACTATGACCAGTCTTTAAAGCTTTTAACTGCAAATCAATTAATTTAAGCTCATGTTCCTTGTCTTTTTTGTCCCTGAGGAAATGCAAAACCTCCGGTATAAAACTACTGCAAAATCCTATAAAGGCACTTAATATTGCTATCATATAAATAATCTAATTTTATTACCAAATAGGAGTAAATTCTAATGCTACAACACTATGAGTCTCACTATCACGGTACTGTATACTGGCATTTGCTATTAACTTACCGGTATAATTAGTCAATTTATATACCTTATTATATAGATAATTACTTGATTCAAGATGATAGCTATTCTTGTTACTATTAAATTGGTTAATTTGGTTAGAATAAGAGTTATTGCTAGCTTGTAGATTATTAACTTGCGTAGTTAAATTAGCGATTTTCGTAGTCATACTATTAATTTGCGAGTCCTTGCTATTAATTTGCGTAGTTAAACTCCTAACTTGCGAGCTATTACTATAAACTTGTGTATTTAAGCTATTAACTTGTGAACTCATATTATTAACTTGCGTAGTTAAACTACTAATCTGAGCTTGCTTCTGATTAACAACATTATCTCTTTCTCTTAGGCTTTGTTCTAAATTACCTATTTTATTAAGCAAGCTTTCGGTTTCATCTTCTGCCATAATATCTGATAGGTGCAAACTAGCTAGTGAGGTTAGGCTTTGGCTTAAATCTTTGCTATTCTCAAGACTAAGACTACTTAGGCTGTCATAACTATTAACATAGATGATGTATTTTAGCTCTTTTACATTGCTAGGAATCCGGTTTATTAGGTTCTTCAGATTATCTCTACCAACTCGGCTATCTAAATTCCAAGGCAGGACAATATAATTACCTTCATCCTCAGAGGTCATGGTTACTTTAGTAAAAGGATGTTGCGTACCTAAATAAAAGCTTAGTGTAGCTTTAGAAAATGTTATAATTTCAGTGCCGTTGGCAGTTATTATGTGCAACTCTGCTTTATCTACCTGATTCGGTATAAAAATCTTCTCGCCCAAATGAAATTTAGCAATATCCGGTAAATGATCACTATTACTCGCGTAAACATTTCTCATGATTTTCTTAAGATTTTCGATATCTTGTAACTTGTTAAATCTGACTGCAATTTTTCTCATATAATCCCCCGTAGTATCCGTATTGCAAGGGAGTTATTATATCATAAAAAATCACAATTTGCATCATATTTTGTGGTATTTTTACCTCATATTTTCACTAATATAATTTAAGCTGTTTTACAATAGTGATGCTAAAAAAATCACAACTATTACTAGAAAAATAGTGACAAGTAGTTATTTAGTTGTTTAACAAATTATTATTATTTAATCTTAGATAGGTTGATATAGCTATTGTTAAAAACAATTAATTATTTACCTTACGCATGGCATTTAAAAGTCATAGAGAAAACAGCCTGGCGTTATTGCGAGAAGCCACTTTGGTGGCGATGAAGCAATGTAAGTTGTCATTTCCGTGGACTCCTATGTCATTCCCGCGTAGGCGGGAATCTAAGATACCTGCCTTCGCAGGTATGACATAAAAATGGATTACTTCGTCGCTACTAAAGCAGCTCCTCGCAATGACGGTTTTTAGTCCCCAACGTCATTGCGAGACCACGTAGTGGTCGAAGCAATCCACATTCATTAGATTACTATGAATAAATGATAATCGGGTTAGCCATATGACCTAAAAGACTAGGTTAATGCCAACGATACATATGAAATAACAGTACTTCATTGATAACTAATAAGTACTGATCACTTTTGACCGAAATAAAAGAGAGGAAAAAATGCCATTAGAACAAACTATTATACAACAAATAAAAAGTAACTCTATTACCGACCTTAACCTTTATGGTAAACAAATAGGATATGCTGAAGCAAAGGAGCTAGCAGAAGCCTTAAAGATTAATCAATCTATTACTACTCTTAACCTTGATTCTAGCCATATAGGAGCTGCTGGAGCGAAATATTTAGCAGAAGCCTTAAAGGATAATAAATCTATTACTACTCTTCATCTTTATGATAACCAGATAGGAGATGCTGGAGCGAAAGATTTAGCAGAAGCCTTAAAGGATAATAAATCTATTACTACTCTTCACCTTAGTAATAACCAGATAAGAGCTGCTGGAGCGAAATATTTAGCAGAAACCTTAAAGGATAATAAATCTATTACTACTCTTTACCTTCATGATAACCAGATAGGAGCTGCTGGAGCGAAGGATATAGCAGAAGCCTTAAAGATTAATCAATCTATTACTTTTCTTTACCTTTGTTGTAACCAGATAGAAGATGCTGGGGCGAAGGATCTAGCAGAAGCCTTAAAGATTAATCACTCTATTACTTTTCTTAGCCTTAGTGACAGGAACCAGATAGGAGCTGCTGGAGCGAAAGATTTAGCAGAAGCCTTAAAGATTAATCAATCTATTACTACTCTTGATCTTGGTCATAACCAGATAGGAGATGCTGGAGTGAAAGATTTAGCAGAAGCCTTAAAGGATAATAAATCTATTACTACTCTTTACCTTGGGCGTAACCAGATAGGAGATGCTGGAGCAAAAGATTTAGCAGAAGCCTTAAAGGTTAATCACTCTATTACTAATCTTGACCTTAATTCTGACAATATAGGAGCTGCTGGAGCGAAAGATTTAGCAGAAGCCTTAAAGATTAATCAATCTATTACTACTCTTGATCTTGGTCATAACCAGATAGGAGATGCTGGAGTGAAGGATATAGCAGAAGCCTTAAAGATTAATCACTCTATTACTTCTCTTAGCCTTTACTATAATCAGATAGGAAATGCTGGAGGGAGATATCTAGCAGAAATCTTAAAGATTAATTACTCTATTACTACTCTTAACCTTATTTATTATGATAAGCGAATAGGAGAGGCTGAAGCAAAGGATATAGAAGAAGCCTTAAAGATTAATCGAGGACTTGCTTATAAACCCAAACAGGAGGCTGAAAAACTAAAACAGCAACAACAAGCAGAGGCAGCTGAAAAAGCCAGACAAGAGGCTGATCTTAGAGAACAAGAGGAAGCTAAGGCAATCGAAGAAGCAGCTAAATTAAAAGCTATAGAGGAGGCAAAAGTGAAAGAATATATACCAAATATACCGGTTGTAAAATTATTTGAGGTAGCAGATGGGGATAATCAGTTTAATAATGATGACCAAGCTACTATCAAGCAAGTATCAGATCTAATTCGAGATGGCAACGACCGCCTGCAGGATCATGGCAAGAAGGGAATATTGCTGCTTGGTAATACTGGGGCTGGCAAGAGTACACTCACTCACTTGTTTAGTGGCAGAAAGCTACAGGCGATTATGGATGATGAAACTGACGAACTTGTTATTGACGCAATGCAGCCGCTTGATGACATTGTCATTGGTCATAAAATGGCTTCAGAGACTAAGATTCCTAATAAATGTTTTGCTAAAGACATAATCATTTGGGATTGTCCTGGATTTAATGATACTGATCCTGTCCAGGAGATTGCTAACAGCTTCTATATTAAAAGGCTCTTTGAAACTACAGAACAGCTAAAATTTGTGTTGGTAATAGCTGAATCAGATTTAAGGAGTAAAAGAGGCAATGATTTCCTTGAAACACTATCTAATTTTATAAAAAGTTTTAAGGATATTGGCTCTATAGAGGGTAGTATATCTTTAGTAGTTACCCATGTACCACCAAACAAAAATATTCAACATATCAAAAAATCTATAGACAAAATATTACAAGATAATCAAAGGGCAACAGATGAACACAAGGCACTGATTAATAAGCTCAAAGTTGATGGTTCAATACATCTATTCCATAGACCAAATGACGAGGGTGAATTAACTGTACCTGACTTACTTGCGGTAATAGATGCATCATCCAAATATTCTGACGCTAAAGGTGAGATGGTCAATATCGCTATTTCGAAGAAAGCTAAGGAGTGCTCGTCTCATCTGTTAAATACAGCTAGTAGTAATTTTAATCAATTATTAGAGGTGATAGCTAAAGCTATTGCTGATGCAACTCAGTGCTTAAATATCAACCCACTCAATGCATTTTCCGAGAATTATCATCTTGTCAAAGATTGGGTACCCTCATCAATTAATTACAACGAACTGAAACAACATAGTGAAGGTGAATATTTTCTAGGACTGGAATTATTATCAAGATTGCAGAAAGTACTTAATAAGCAAATAGATAGCATATCAGATGCCATAACAATCTTGCAGATAGCAGTGGATATTTTTGCTGAATATGCTGAGTCTGATAATTCTCAGCTTAAGCATCAGATACAAGACTATGGTTATTGCTTACAGCAGCAATATGACTATGTGAAATTTTTCTCTACTGTCTGTAAAGCTGAATTACCTGAACATGCAAAGATTGCCGAGTTAATAACAGCTTGCCACACTAAAGTAACAGAGAATCTTGAGTATCAAGTTAGTAGTTTTCCTATTGATGAGAACCAATCTGACCCAGATTATTATAGTAAAGCTATAGAATATCTGGAAAATTACCAAGATTCTCCTGCCTGCAAGAATCTTAAGGCTATAGCCTATATCTGCATGGCTAGTATTGCTGAGAAGAATGGTGCCAAGGAATCACCATTGGTTTTCTATGCAAAAGCTATAGATGCCAATAGCCATCTACCAAAGATATATGAGAAACTGGGTCAGCTACTTTTTAACAATGGTGAATATGCTAAGGCGATTAACTGCTATAAAGTAGTTAATAATGAATTGAGTATAGAAGAATGTTTTAAAGCATGGTTAAAACAAGATAAAAGAAATCCCGATATAAAGCTAAAGCAGGCTGAGTATTTTGAGTCTATAGGTTTATTTGAGAAAGCCAAAACGGCTCTGTCCAGAAAAGTGTGTAAATTTCCAAAATAGGTCATTAAATTTTGTTAAGCCTATCTTCAAATTTGATCATCAAATGAGCCATAGCTTCATTCCAGTTGGGAATAGGCATAGTCCATTTTTTGGTCATATAGTCAATTGTCAAATATAAGCTTTTAAAAACAGCGGCTCTGTCCAGAAAAGTGTGTAAATTTCCAAAATAGGTCATTAAATTTTGTTAAGCCTATCTTCAAATTTGATCATCAAATGAGCCATAGCTTCATTCCAGTTGGGAATAGGCATAGTCCATTTTTTGGTCATATAGTCAATTGTCAAATATAAGCTTTTAAAAACAGCACTATCACTAGGGAAAACACGCTTATTATTTGTTACTTTACGCAATTGACTATTAACAGATTCAACTGAATTAGTGGTATAAATTACCTTTCTAATTGCCTCTGGATATCCTAGAAAAATCATTAAATTATCCCAATGATTATACCCTGATTTGGCAATTTGTGGATATTGTTTATTCCATTTTTCTTCAAAATATACTAAAGCTAAATGTGCTTGTTCTTCCGTTGCTGCAGTATATATCGGCTTTAAATCGCTAGCCACCTGCTTCCTATCTTTATATGATACGTATTTTAAACTATTTCTAATCTGATGTACAATACATAATTGATGTTCTGTTTTTGGATAAACTGCTTCTATCGCCTCAGACATACCAGTAAGATTATCACTACAGGCAATCAGTATATCCTTTAATCCTCTATTTTTCATTTCAGTAAAATTACCAAGCCAAAATTTTGCCCCTTCATTTTCACTGATCCATAATCCCAATATATCTTTTCTACCAGATAAATCAATCCCTAATGCAACATATATTGCCTTGTTAATTATCCTTTTGTCTTGCCTAACTTTTACTACTAAACAATCAAAAAATACTATCGGATATATCTCTTCTAACGGTCTACTCTGCCAAGCTTTTACATCATCCATTACATCATCGGTGATCTGACTGATTAAACTCTCACTTATTTCAACACTATACAACTCTTGTAATTGAACCTTAATATCAGATACACTCATACCTTTAGCATATAATGATAAGACTTTATCATCAAAACCATCAAAACGTTTTTGTCTTTTCGGTAGTATTGCTGGTTCAAAGGTACTACGCCTATCTCTTGGTACTTCTATCTCAACCGCTCCATGTTCGGAGATCAGTTTTTTGCTAGTTATACCATTACGAGCATTATCATTATCTACACGACTGTATTTATCATAGCCTAGATGATTATTCAATTCTGACTGCAATGCCTTCTCTATCAAGCGTTTGGTCAATTCTTTTAATAATCCTCCTTCTTTCAGTATTGTGCTTACATCTGTATCATTATCTATTAATAAATCTACTGCTTGCTTTATTGATTCATTTGTTTTTTTATTCATGTAATTTCCTTTTTTGTTATATTTTTATATATAACCTATCTCGAAATTTACACACTTTTCTGGACAGAGCCGCCAAAACATATTATCACCATGCATTCAGCCTAAGTCAGGATGAAAATTTTAAGGCTGCGGCTTTAAAGAAAATTGGTAATATTATGGTTAATGCTACTGCTCAGGGACAAGATTTTATCACCAGAGGAGAGGAACATGATTTTTATAATTATGAGCTGGTAACTGAAGAATTTACCAAAAATTTACTTGGCGACGTAGTTTTAAAATGTGATTTGTACTGCTAAAAGATTGCGAAGCAGTTTTGCTGCTTGTCATCCTAGTTATAGCTGTACGGTTAAGTCGGTGTATCAAACTACGTCATTGCGAGGAGACCATAAAAGTCGACGAAGCAATCCAATATATTGGCTTTCCCATGCCTAATCTTTTGGGTTGCTTCGTCGCTACTAATAGTAACTCCTTGCAATGACGGTGCGTCCTGAACTTTAGGATTTATGCCACCTTTGAACCTTATATCAAAATTTCCCCCAAACACTATAGTAAAACGCATTGAATTAGATGATATTATGCAATATATAGCTAATCCGAATAAATTATTGATATCTCAAGCGTCATTGCGAGACCACATAGTGGTCGTGGCAATCCATTTCTAACCACTTTTTGGATTGCTTCGTCACCACTGAAGTGGCTTCCTCGCAATGACGGAGAGGCTATCTAGAACCTAACCAATTATTTGAATTATTGCTATGTTTTTGTCACCTAATTCAATGTGTTTCACTATAGTGCCATTACTAAGAATAACACTTTTTCGTTGTTGTGATATTTTTGCATCACACATCACCAATTCAAGCCTTTACATTCATGGAATCCACACAGAGCCGGCTGTAGATAGAATAAATTCCTGCCTGGGATGTTTCTTTGAAGGGATTTCTTAAACAACTCTTCTGCCTTATCCACCTCACCATTTTTAATTAAAGTAACTATTGTGCCAAAATCGATGACGTCACTACCCATAGTTCCTGCTAAAGCTTTAAGCAGATTATTGTAACTATCATACTCATTAAAGAAAAAATCCCCAAATAATCCAAGACCACCACCCTGTAATAAGGATGCCATAAATACTCCTTCTTCATTTGGATCAAGCCATTCTTTTCCGTCAAACAACCTTTTAGCATTGATTGATAAGTAACCAAGCCCTATAGAACCAGGTAATAACTGAAACAACATTTTAATACTAGTTGGGTTTCTCATTGATTTAGCAATATCCTTCCATGTTCCTAAATCCAATAAATTGCCACTACCTATTTGTTGATGAGTTGGTATTTGATCGATGGTTATTGATTTTAAGGGTCTAGTAATGTAAGTATAAGCAAAAGTTTTAAACTGCATTATACACTTAATCACCGCGGCAGCTGGCGAACCTGCCTTAATGCCTAAATTACCAAATAATACAGCATTCCTTTCAGCAGTATGCGGAGTGGCAATAGCTGTATCAACTCGGTCAAGTAAATATCTTCGTAAATTATTGGTTAAGTCCTGCTTGAATCTAGTTATATCGAGACTAGAAATTGCATTTTTAGCACTTTGTAGTTGTAAATGTTCCTTTAGTACATGATCAGGTAGTAGTGCCATATCGGGTATTAAATATGGTTTATTCTCTATTTGCTGCACTAAATGCTGAAAAAGATGCCAGTTACTTTCATTAATGCCGTATCTATTAAGCAAAGTCTGTAAATTATGATATAGCGAATTAAATGGCTTATTGACTTGTGATGCTAAATTATGCGATAACAAATTACCCATTGTAGATTTCCAAGCATTATCCCACCATTCCATAAAATTTAGTTTAAAAAATGCATTGGTAAGTTTAAATACGCCCCCAGATACTGGGTATTCTCCTGCAAAACGAGAATGACTATGACCAAGCAGTGAATCTACAGCCACACCAAGCAAACTAGCAAGTTCTTTTTTCTTTTCACCATTAAAGCCAGTTATTGCCACTTGCAATATATTCGCATAAGATTTCATTAGTGGTATGCCATTATTTTGTAACTCACTGACAAAACTTATCATATCAGGTATTGAAGAAAGTACCACTTTGCCAAGATTTGCCATACATTTCCAAGAGCGATAAGCTCCAAGGATACGATCAACTGACGGTATTTGTGGCTTAACTCCTAGCATTAGGTCTAACTGATTGGTAAAACTATTCGGATTGTTAAGTACTGCTAATTGCTTTAAAATAGCTGGGTCTTTAGTTGCTAATTCTTGTAGTTCCCTGGTAAAAGTACCTTTGATTGATTGTAGCATTAACTCAGGATTACAACCCATACTCTCCATCATACCGATGCTCTGACCTAGTATATTAAGGTTACTAACTATCGAATCAGCAATAAAAGATCGGCTTTTTATTAGAGGGGTAATGATTTTGTCAACAAGGTCATTCTCTACGTAATTACCAAACTTTTTTTGATATGCTAACCAAGCTTCTGGCGATTTGAAATGCAGTTTCCTACTAGCTGACGCCACATCAGCTAAGTTGCTACCTTTAATGTGAGTAAATGCTATATTTAAATAATGGTCAGTGTCTTTTAAATGAATGCTACTGGCAAGATTATTAAATATTGCCTTATAATCCATTTTATCATTTAGTTTAGCAATTTTCTGGTGATCAAGTAGTGGATAGATAAATTTCAACCATACCTCATAACCAGCTTCTCGGAGTTTAAGACTATTATGCTCTTGTTTAGTAATATAACCTTCTAGCGGTATTGTATAACCACCTGCTAGATTAGCTCTATTGATGGCAATTATTTGCCATTTATTAATTATTTGAGCGAGTAACATTGCCCTCTCACTACCAGTCGGCTTTTTATTAGAATGGCTGATATTCCATAATTCCTGTATTATTGCATCCTGGTAATTGATATCGCCAAACTCGTGTATCACACCAGCTTTCTCTAAATCTCTTGTAAGACCAAATAACAGCTCTTTGGCAGTAGTTTCTTGTCGTAAATCAACTTGCCGTAAATATTCTTTTATCGCAGCAACCTTATTAGTATGATTTCTAACAAATCTCTCTATGGCAGCCATCTTGATTAAGTTTAGGGCATTATTTCTTTTTTTTACAAAGTACTCCTTCTTAAAATCATCAATGAACATATCTATTTTTTTGTCTCTCTCTAGCAAATCTAATCTTTCCTGTCCAACAAACTCTTTATGGATAGTTTTTAGCTCATCCACTAATTGTGGCTCGATGAGACTTAGAGTCTTAAATAACTCCTCTAGTTCTGAAGGGTCTGCCCCTTGCTTAACCTTGCGTAAGATTTCTTCGGTTCGTTGGTAAATAACATCTTGCTTGATGGCTTCTGCTTGATAAGTAACCTTTTGTTGTTCAGGTAGATGGGCTATGTCAACTTCTAAGGAAGCTAGATGCTCTTGTAGATTGGGAGCAGCATTGCTAGCATCAAACTTCTCATCATCACCATGGTAAAAAGATTCAGCTTCTTGTGGATTCTCAAGATTTATATGCTTGCCTTCCTCTAGCTGCTTTCTTGCTATATATAAATCCTCAGGCGATAAATCATAGCCTTTAGTCTCCCATTGCTGAATTCGTAAATTATTGATAATTTGCTGATCTAATTGTTTTACTGCTATCAAATATTCCTGAAACTCCGGATTATTAATATGCTCCTGATATAATTGTTGTAATTTGCCTTCTTCCTCTAACAAAATATCCAAGAACCATTTTGGTACTTGCTCAATCTTGCCATTAGTACCAAACTGATCATGCATATGTTGTTGTAATTCTGCTATTTTCCTCTGCTGGACAGAATATAAAGGATATTGTTGCTCAGCTGCCGTAATTAATTGTAATTTCTTTGCTTGTAATTCAGTTAACCTTGATAAAGAACTGTTTTCAGCGTTGGCATTGGCACTTGTTGGTATTTGACTATCGACTTGTTCATTTCCTATTATCCTCTCTTGAGGAGATGTCTCTTTTAGTACAATATCAATATTCTCTTTTAACTGACTATCAACTATCGGATGTAAGGTCTCAATCTCAGTACGCAGCTTATTGGAATGTAAGTACAATTTGTCCCGCAAATATTTAGCCGAATAACCAAGACCGTGTAAAGTTGCACCAAATAAACCACTTTCTATAATATTAATCAAACTATCTGATAAGTCATAAGGTCTTTGTTCAGTAAGTCGCTCATTATAAAGAAATGGTTCGATAGCTATCTGACCTACAGCACCACAGACAAAACCCTTAGCTAATGTTGTTGGAAGTCTGCCATATTTTAAAGCAGCTGCCGCCCATCTTGCTTGCCCACCAATAGGAACGAAGCTAGCAGCAATGTTAATTACCGACAAATTGCCAAATACTATCTCAGCTCCAAATTTGCCAATAGCTTCAACTAATCCGTTTCTACCAGCAGCAATGATATATTCATTAATCTCTCGCTGCTTTTTCCTCTCTAAAATATCTTCTACTAATTGATTAGTAAAATTAGGGTCATATTTTAAACCTGAGTCACTATATTTTTGCTCAAAATCTTCTTTGGTTAATTTGTTATTATAATTCTCAGAATATTCAGCAATATCCTGGAACTCAGGATCAATCATATGTTCTGGGTTAAAAGATCGCCATAAGGTTGATAGGCTTGGACTATCTGCATAAGCTTGCCGGCTAACTGCTCGCCAAACATCCCATTTACTACTACCTAACAAATCAAAGACACTATTATAAGATATACGATCCGGTAATAAGGTAGAATAGTAACGCGGGTGAATTGGTTTGCTATTTGCCCGATAACCTGAGTAACTATTTAAGCTGTCATCATTTTCCATCGTACTAATCATATTGTGGATATTCAGAGATAGTTTGTAATAATCTTTGCTTTTGTTGCTCTAAAGCTTTAGGGTTATTTAGCTCTAGCAAATCAAATTTTAATATATTACCATCTTTTGTCATAACAGGCAGATACTGACCATCTTTGGTAGGGAAAGTATAATAGACATTCTTCTTGTCAGCTGTTAGCTTCCATCTACCTTGTTGCAAACATTCTCGTACTCTTGCAGCGGCATATTGTCCTGTTGGGTCATTAATATTATCTATAGTATTTCTACCATTACCCTCAGCTACGATAGTCCCATAATCACAAGCTATACTACCGTTAATAATAGCAAGTTGTATCTCTACTAAACTAGCCTCTATGTTATCAGCATTCAAATCATGAATCATACGTTGTGCTATCACCTGACGGGGTATTTGCAGATTCTTACTATCTATTCGCATATAGACCTCACTAATTAATTTGGTGGTTGCTTTTTTTACTGCTTTGGCAATTGATAAATCTTCAGTACGTTGGTAGTATTTAGCTAAATATTTTATGGCTTGCCGTGTTTGGTTAATCTCTGTCTCGTTTTGAATATCAGTTTTAGCTAAATCCTTACCCCATTGCTTGAATATACCATTATTTTCAATTTCTTTGTTAAATTCTGTAGTCTCATGACTGATAAATAATGGCTGACTTTTTACTGATAGCTCGTTAACTAATGCGATCATCTGTATAAAGGCTGATGCAGTCTTACGGTTATATAGCCTACTCTCAGCATAGAATTGAGTCAGACACTCTAAATCTCCTTTACCCCTTAAGATTTCATCCATTATCTCCAAGCCATATTGGTTAATACCTTCATCATCTCGCAGACTAATTATACTGTCAGTGGTTTGTTGAATTTGGTTAACATCTTTACTTTGAAGCTTTTTTAAAAACTCAGCACGTTCAGATTCCATTAAATATCTCTGATCGTAGCTAGGAATGCCTTTTTGCTCTTGCCATTTTTTCCGCAGTAGATAACGTTGAGACAATGGCATGTCTTTGGGTATTATGTCGGCATGCAATTCCTCAAACAACCTAGCTGGGTCTGTTTTAGCCAATTTAAGCTGTTTATTAAACTGCTCGGTTAAAATATGATATATTCTCTCTTTATTGTTATAATCACTATCTCCGCCCTTTGGGGCAATTTGTTGTAATATTTCCTGACCTTGATTAAATGGTAGGCGTTTTATTTGTTCTGAGATAATAAAAGCCTGCTTATATAAAGCTTCTTGGGTTCTGAATTGCAGTAATCGCGGATCACCAGCATTAAAGCTGGCTTGTAGTAAATTTTCAATGCCATCAATACCTTTGCCAGTAGCTAGGAGACTAGCCAAATGGGCATCGATAAGCGAACTAAGTTGATGTTGTCTCAATAATTGCTGATGATGTATTAGATTATTTGCTTGCCCCTCTAGCTTTATCCTCTGTTCAAGCGATAAATCTTCTTTCCATTCAGCCTTTATATTGGGATTTAATATAGCATCCGGCGAATGTTTTAAAGTGCCTAGTGCTGCAGCAAATGCCAAAGCTTGTCTGGCATTAATCAGCATTTGATCTCGCTCCTCCGGCACTAATGATAGATAGTTAATAGCTGTCACGATATCTTGTAAATTACTACTATAAAGCTCAGGGTTATCATAAGTAGCAATCTTAAACTTTTCGATAGCTTCAATTGCTAAATGGTGACGTTTACCATCAATCAGTTTAGCTTCTGTATGACTTATTTGCCCAACTAAAGATATTCGGTAGTCATTAATCTTGGCTTGCAACATACGCCTGGTTAGTGGGTTCTTGGCTTGTTGCAGATAGTCAATAGCTCGCTTATCATACTTGCCTAAAAAATACTCGATGAACGGTTTGTTATTTTCTAGATAATCCGGATGCAATTCATCAAATTGCGTTAAGCAACCAAAACCACCGCTTTTGTTATCGCTAGCTACCTCAATATTACTCTGTGATTGGTGTAAGTGCGTAGTGGTATCTTTAATAAAGTCTGCCCATAAATTTGGCATTTCTACACTGGCATCTTTCTCAAGTTTACGTATCAAATAGCCTTTAGCTTCTTCATTAATTTGCTGACTTATTCCTGCTATAACTTGCCATTTCATCTTTGTTTATCACTTCCTTTTTGTTTGTCTATTATCCCTTCATTAATTCTTGATATTTCAGCAAGATCAAATACACCTTTTGAAATTGTACCAAGATTCTGCCAAGGCGAAGCTGACTTGATCGAACCAATATTGCGGTTAATTGCTTCCTTATTTAAATCAATCATTGCTGTGTTTAAGTTTGATCTTGGTCTTTGGTGAAAATGTTCAGCTTCTACGCTTCTTGCCTTCATCTCGTCCATATAAGCCATATGTCGTAGTAATAAGCCAGCTGAATCAGTGCCAGTTATACCAATGCCAGTTTTCAGGATATTATAGCCCAATTGCTGGCGATTATATAACTGCTCTTGCCTTAGCATATCAACGTGATAACTCGATATTGCCCCATATTCCGCAGTTCTTTCAATTAGTTGCTGACGGTCAAACCTAACATTTTCCTGTTGTTGTCTCAATAAATGCTGCTGCTCATATAAAGACTGCTTGGTTTTCTCTTTATTACTTCTTAGCTGGGCGTAAGTATTAAATAAAGAGCTACCTGTAGCAAATATACTAGCTCCACTCGAGAAAAAATTTAGAAGATCAAACATTGCTATTTTTTACCTTTAAAAAATTTTTAGCTATTTAATTTGTTGCAAAAATATGTTACACTATAACTAGTATTAGTTGTGTAATGTGCTGAAAAATCTGCTTTTGGCAGTCGATTCTTTCGGGGAATTAGGGCATTATCCGATTGGTACTTATCTAGTGAGGATAAAGTGGACTGGAGAACTTAGGTATGTAATGGCATTCTGTTAATCTTCTAACCTATTATTTCTAGGTTCTTATATCTTTAAATTATGATATAAGAACCTAATAATGCCCTTTACAGCTCTCTATCTGGATAATTTGCGTTTCATCATTAAAAGAATATATCAATCTATGCTCATGATCTATTCTTCTAGACCAAAAACCGCTTAATTTATGTTTTAAAGGCTCAGGCTTTCCTATCCCGTCATATGGTGTTAGGAGAATATTATCTAGCAATTTCTGAATTCGTTTGTCTATTTTAGGATTTGTACACTGCCAGAATCGTCTTTGCTCAAGTGCTTCATTAGACAAGCAGATAACTCTCAATTTCCCCCCTTTTTTCTTGTAATTCTTTTTTTGCTTTTAAAAGCTGTTCTGTAATATCTTCTGCAGGAACTCCACTGTCATAATTCATCCACCATTGATCTTCAGCATTTTCTATTTGAACAATATCTTCTTTTGAAATTGATAAAAGATAATCTTTAATATCCTTTATTACATCAGTTTTAAAGAACTTACACATTTCTTCTTTCGTAATAATTTTATTTTGGCGTATAATAGCTTCACACCAAATAGAATGTGTATGTGTTAAATTACGTAAATACGCAGCTGTATGCTCACCATAAAAAGAATAGACTTTATAAATTAATTCTTTCTGATTTTTACTATAAATATCAAAATCTATTTCTCCAGGCGAAGGAATGCCATCAGCTTCAAAATTACCAAATGTTAAACGTAAAGCTCGTGTCACTGGTCCATGTTTCCATGCTTCAATCTCTTCTGTAAAAAGCGGTCTATCAAATAAAGCAAGACTTATTCCTTGGGCAAAATATATTAGTTTTTGTAGCTTTAGCTGGGTTATGGTATCGCCAGCTTTTCTATCTACTAAAACTAAAAAATAATTAGCTATATCCAAACAACTAAGTATCTTGTCTCTTTGTTTTTTATTCATAACTATTCTTAAATTTTGTTCACAGAATCTAGACCCCTTACCAAATTAACTTACGCTACCCTTGTAATTTGGTAAAATCTTTGCCTTAGCATATATTTTCAGTATACTAACTGGGTAAGGTTTATCAACCTTAAAAGTAACATCAATATCAGTTTTAATTTCTCCGTGCATAATAAAATTCACCCAACCTGATTGGTAAGGAGTGGCAAATAAATCACATACTTCTTTAGTAGCTGTTGATGTTGTTAAATATTTCTTATCATTAACCAATCTAATCAACGCATCACTATCTACATATCTACTATTAATATGTTGCCTATCTATTTGTCCATTATCTAGCCGTTCTTCAATATAACCACCTTTACTATTAAAGACCTTCAATCCAAGTTCCGCATCTTTTTTCGGAGCATGTTCTACTTCATCCGGAAATATTAGGGGAAAGGTCTGTAATATCGAAGAATAAGGAAAGCCTACCGACAAATGTCTTACCGGATGTTTTAGCCTTATCAGCTCATTATCGATAATCCTCAAATCATGTAATTCCTCATCACCAATAATAGATACGGCAACTTTCTGAAAGATTGGCAATATAGTGGCAATATTTATTTGCTGGAATGATGGTAGACAGTTACGAGCTATGCTACTTAATTCATAACCACCAATATCAGGAAATAGTTTTTTAAAAACCGGAAAATATCTTTTTGATAACAGTAAATATTTTTCTAATTTTAGGCTCTTCTCATCCTCAAGAATATCTTTCAATAAAGCCGGATGAAAGCTCGGCATAATTAACTGGCAATACTCAATAATGTTACGTTGCAAATAAGCTAGCCCTTCTTTGAGTTCTTGCATTTGCTCAAATATTTTTTTCGCTAGTGGTTCAGTATAATCTTCCTCGCTATATACCGACGCTCTAGAGGATGATAATGAGAAGTTACGCTCTTTTCCCATTATCGGGGCAATTCTGTTTGTTACTTCATCTACAATATTATCGATAGTCTGACTAAAACTATCAGACAGAATATATTCCCTAATATCTCTGCTTAATGGTTTATCGAGTATTATACTTCTTAGGCAATCAACTATTTCTTCTCGTCTTTTGAAATTGCTCAGCTCATTAATCTTATTGTCACTATGTATTTGTTGTAATTTATCGATTAATTGATTAGTAATGATTGATAATTTATCATTTATTTGTTGCTTGCTGGTATGTTGGTCAAATCCAATAATTTGCTGGCTAATTAATTGTTTGTTTTGCTCAGCAAATATATATTTAGTCAGTTCTGGATGAGCAATATTTAGCAATTCCGGATAAAAATCCACTCCAGTTTTGGCAAAAAACTTCTTTAAATTAACTAGCAACCCGGATTTTTTATCACTATCCTGCTGAGCATAGTATAGTAATATTTTCTTATTGA
The DNA here is from genome assembly GCF_964030975.1 of Candidatus Tisiphia endosymbiont of Hybos culiciformis. Taxonomy (NCBI): domain Bacteria; kingdom Pseudomonadati; phylum Pseudomonadota; class Alphaproteobacteria; order Rickettsiales; family Rickettsiaceae; genus Candidatus Tisiphia; species Candidatus Tisiphia endosymbiont of Hybos culiciformis. The sequence goes on along the minus strand of NZ_CAXIQH010000001.1, from coordinate 1,073,820 downwards.
TATGACTAACCGCTGACCGCATCTCTTGTATTTCTCTACTTACTTCAAATTGTAGATCAATATTTTGCTTAGCAGTTGTCATAATATCTTGCACCGTGCCAGCAATGAACCGGATTAGTTCGGTATTTAGCTTTTTTATTTGCAGACAAATAGTTGGACGAAAGGAAAAAGCACTATTAGGCAGATATTCCATCAAACCACCATCTCTTAAAATAGCTGGTACATCACCTTCATTTAATACTTCCACGGCTTCGATAATATCACCACCAAGCCGTTCACCATCATATAATAATTGCTCGATTGTAACAAAGCTTTCAGGATTATTTAAAAATAAATTGTCTAATTCTGCATAAATACGCGAGAATATTCGATGATAGGCAAAAGATACCGCCAAAATATTCATAATCTTAGGTAAATAATTTTGATAATATTTTTGCAGAAAATTCTCTATCTCAGCTCTATATTCATCATAATTAGCAACTAGCCTATTTTTGTATTTAAAACAATCACCAATATTATCGAGCTTAAGTCTCAAGATAGTTTCTGCTTGAGCTTGTACAATATGCTCTAGCTTGGTTATATCACCTCTAAACTCATAAGCACTATCGTCCTTTAATGATTGTATCATTGACCGATAAGCAGCATTCTCTCCAGGCTGTTGGATATTTACGTGACAATCAGCATAAACTGCTTTATCGGTAACAAAATGCTTGGCAGAAAAATAACGAGTTTGCAGCACTTCTAGATATTCCTTACTGCTTACACCAGTATCATCACTTCTCCGAACATGCAAATATAACATGTCGCTACTTTCCGCATAGATTGGCGTGATGCCTAATACTTGACCATTGCCACCCAGCCAATGTTGTGACCAGCCCATAATTTTTAAATCATGCGAATAGATAAAACTAGCAAAAGAGCCATTTTTTAACACTGCCACTATCATCGAAAATGGACTATTACAGCCGACAATTTGTCTAATACCACCAGCAAATATATGTTCAGCATAGGCAGTGATATCTGATATCTGAAAACCGCCTTTTTCTTGTGAATAATACAAACTATTGATTTTACAGCCATTACCTTCGACAAAGAAGATTGTCTTACCGATTATTACTGGTTTCAGTGGTGATATCGGTAACTCAATCTCTTTATGGATTTTAACAAACTCTCCCTTAGCTCGATCTCCTTCTTTGACTAAATAAATACCATCACTAGTGCCTAATAATAACTCATCGGCAAAAGGCACCGACCATAGGACATTATCAAAAGTAGATGAGGAGAAAGTAGCTGAAAAAGCACTTAACGGGTTACGAGCTTCTAGTATAGCACTTAACATATAGGTTCATACATTATTTTAAACGTTCTACAACTTGCCTCAAATACAGAAATACCTTTATCTAATAATTTTCTAATGTTATTTTTTATCGGAAACCAATGATGTTCAATAGGATTTAAATCAGGGGAATAAGGTGGTAAAAATTTTAGTTTGCAGCCAGCTTTTTCAATTAATTCTTTAGCCCTTTTGGATTTATGAAAGCTTGCATTATCAGCAATGACAACCTGTCCAGGCTTTAGCTCCGGCACAAGGCAATTTTCTATATAAGCTTCAAATACCTTACTATCACAGCTCCCAGTAAAGACTAGTGATGCGATTAAACTATTCTGATTTAACGCACCAATAAAACTTGTTCTTTCACTACGTTTTCCCGATTTACTCCCATTACAACGACTTCCTTTCATTGACCATCCATATTCATATGATTCATTATCATTTATGCCCGCTTCATCAAGATAAACACGTTTCTCTTTCGGCACTTTTTCTAATTCACTGAGAAAATCTTGTCGCTTTCCTTCATCTCTTTCTTTATACGCATATGTCTTTTTTTTCGAGTAATGTTGAGTTTCTTTAAAGCTCGGCTGATAGTCATTATACTTGCAACATTATCTAATTCTTTTGCTATTTCTGTAAGCGTTAACGAGTTACCTTTTTCTACTAAATGACGCAACTCCGATAAATCAGGGATTTTATGACCATATCCTTTCTGGTATCCCTCCTTTGACTTTATATCTCCAGTTTGTTTCTTTAATCTAATCCAATCATAGATTATTGACCGACTAATTTTAAAGGTTTCGCATGTAAGTGCTACTTTCTTATATTTCTCATAATGTTCTATAACTCTAGAACGTAAATCGTAACTGTAGGGGGATGCCATATTGCTATTATAAAATTTTTTTATTATTTATCATTATAACTTATTTGAATCCATATGTTAAGTGCTATAAAGTCCTATATGCCATCCTAAAATCACTAAAATCTCCCTTATAGCTTGCCCAGATTGAATGAATATTTTTATTAACCCCAAAGCACCATAGCCTATTTTCAAAAGTAACCACTGAAGTACAATATAATTTCTCCTGCTCGGCTTTGTAGATGGGAGATTGATTACCAACATATCTTGTACTTTCTGCTCGTTGGTAAAGGTCTTTTAATGTATTGTTAATTTGCTCTACTTCCGCTCCATAGATTACCTCATTAAAAGGTTTTTGTATGGTATTATATCCTTCTTGCCTTACAGTAAAATAATTAACTTGGCATTTTAGAGGCTCAATAATAAACATCTTATCTTTACCAGGAAAATTACTGGCTAGCTCATAGCTACTACTTGAAGCTATCTCAGCTCTTTCACCATATTCTACCTGTCTCTTTCTTGCCTGTTCTTCAATATGTTGGTAAAATTGCTCGACAATTTGCGGATCAACGGAGAATTTAAAAATTGGTCTCTTATTACCAAAGGAGATATAAGCAATTCCTTGAAACACTACATAAGAAAAATCCTTAGGACGAAAATGGAAATTTTGCCCCTCATCCTGAATAACTTTACTAGTTAGCAATAACTCACCACCAACAAAAAATAAGCAGCGAGTCTCTAGCTGGTGCGATTCAAAAACCAGCAAATAGGATAATTTCCTTGAAAACATTACGGCTGCCATTTTCTTTGGCACATTATCAGTGAACAAATGAACAAATTGTGTACCATGTCTACGCATAATGCCACCTGACGGCAATAGCATGAAATTAATCAGCTTCTTAACGCCATTCTGATATAATGCTAGCTCAGTTCTTCCTTCAATGGTTGGTGTTAACTCACCACCTGAAAAGTTGTTTTTCTGTGAGTAAACAAATTGTTCTTGTTGCATAGCATATTTACACTTCGCCGGAATTAATTAGGTTATAATCAACCGCATAAATCCTTCTTGTTTCTTCTAATTTGATCAAATATTGTTTTTTTAGTCCATCAGCAAATATACTATCGGAATACATAGCAAATGATATTTGTGAGGCTAACGATAAAGCCGCTAATAACTTAAAGCTGGCAGGTACTTGTTGCCAAATAGTCGTATCGTTATTTAACAAATTATCAACAATGTTTCTGCTATAGTAAAACAGCGAGGTAAGTTTACCGCCCTTGAAGTAAATCTTACCTGCTTCTGTATAAAATTGTAGATTAGATGGCACTATTACCGCACATTTAATACAATCATTAATGTCCGGTACTTCAGTAAAGTTTTGTCTATTACCTTCGATATTATCGACTCTCCGTAAGGCAAATGACCATTTAACCATTAATATAGTATCTTCAATAGCAGGATTAACAAACTCCTCACATAATTCCTCGGCTTTTGATATCCTGCCACCACCAATGCTACTAATACCAACATTTGACCCAAGTAGTACTACTGCCTTCTTGATAATCTCATATTTCACGGTAATTACACTAATGAATAAATTTTTAAGTTACTCATCATCATGCTCACTCTCAACAATACCACCGCCAAAGTCATCATCCTCAACAATATCATCACCAATACCAACATCAACACCAGCAATGCCAACACCACCAATACCAATATCAACACCAGCAGCTCCACCACCAATAGCACCGGCAGCTGCTCTCCTCATGCTAAGCCCTCGTACTTTAGTAGCTAAATTGTCGTTGGCAATTACTGCTAAATCATTTTCATTAATATCCTCTGTATTATCACTATTCCGACATTGATTGCCAAACATCTGCCATGGCATTATTATGCTATGCACACCTCTTCGGTGATTCTCGTTGGCTATTGCTTGCCACAATACACCATTATGGCTATTGCGATCGTAATTCTCTAAACATTTAATTACTACTACTGCTTGTTCATTATCACGGCTAGCTCCAAAAGCTTCACTGTAATATAATACCTTGGCATAGTGATATTGTAACAGTTCTTCAACACCCTTCTTGTTAGAACCACTGACCGTGTTAAATCTTATGGCTCCTTCATTAAAGGCATAGCAGTCTCTAATAGCATATCTAGATTGAACCGCATCCCCAGTATTATCAAATATACCACCCAGCATCTCACTAGTAATAAAAGTGAATCCTAAGAAACTATTAACTTCACCACTTACTAAAGCTCTAACGTTATTATAGTCATAATTGGTAATTTGTGGATCGCGTAATAAATCTGAGATTTGATTACTTGAACATAGTAAGTATAATTTATCATACATACCAAAAGAGCGTTTTTTTAAGATATGATGAGCTTTTATTAGTTTATCAACTGTTAGTCCGGCTCTTTTCGAGTTAATGATACCTCTGTTGGCAGCAACTGCAGCTTGAGCATTTAAGCTTAAATTAACATCAGTAACCCTAATTCCTACCGGTACCACATTATTAGCTACATCAAAGTTAATGACATTGCTGCCTGTCCGTCCCGCTCTGACTGGACTGGCAAAAGCACTGATAATAACCCGGTCTTGTTGTCTACCCATTGCCCAGCCTGCCATTTTAGGAAAATGTGAGGTAGGATCGGTTAATAGGTTTAGCTTATCGTTCCTATCCATGGTAGCGTTCCAATGGTAAGCAGAAGCAGTCAAAAAGCGTCTTGAAATAGTTGGTATTTTAAATTCTATTTGTTCTAGCTTGTCACGGTCTCCATCATCAGCGTAATGCCCATGCAAATGATTATCAGGGTCAATCGGGTGCCTAGTTCTACTCTCCACCTCATGGGTAGTCATTGACTCAAAGCTAATTACCTCAGTATCTTGCGTACCATTAGTAACGCATTTTCGTAGTTTAGAACCTTCTTGTTGAATAACTAGGCTGATATTTTTGGCAAATTGTTCTTTAAGACCATCTGTTATTTGTTCCATTTTTCCTCCTCAAATAATCTATCAATATTTAAAGTGCGATATCATTTATACTAGAATGTGGTCGTTGTCCGCTACGCAGCTAACGATTTTTCGAGTATATATGCTATTAGTGGCTCTTTTATGATAGGTTATTGCGAAGTTGCAGCCTTAAAATGAGTTATCACCTACATCATGACTTTAATGATTGGTTGGTTACGTTATTTTTTTATCGTTCTTTATCATAAGCGGTTTTGTATAATTGTTCCCTACGTTTAACAGCTTGCTCATGTCCCGTATGGTCTTTACTCTTTAATTTTACCACAAACTCGGGGTCAGATTCAAGTTTTTCTATCTCTGCTAATGCCCCGTCCCTACTGTTAATTGCTGGTATCTCTTTACCAGTTACTAACGAGTCGGATTTTAAGGTTTCACCGACTTTAACTAATAAATCAACTAAAGCTGGTGAGTAATGTGAGTCTTCAATTAATCCAGCTAGTTCTTTAGTACCAAACTTAGACAAGGCTGCTTGCATCACTGCCATTTTACTGTCAAAACCTTCACCATAAGTGTCTTTCAGCCAACCAATGTGAGAGTGACGTGTTTGCTCAATATCATTTTGTTGCTGTTTCTGCAAATCCTGCGAAAAACCATACAAAGAATTAAGCAGCTTCTCACCTTGTCTTTTAGATAGCCCGCTTTGGTAAAACATATCCTCATAACGCGTTAAATATTCTTCATCTTCTTTGGAGCGTTTATCAGTATATCTCTTATCTTCAGGCAGTCCTAAGCGACTATAGAATTTATGCCACTCTTCATCAGAGCTGTCATCTTTTGGCACGGCAACTCGCTGATTCAAGCTCTTCTCTGCTTCCAAATAGCTCTGAGCTAAAGATGATACATCCTTAAATTTGCCCAGTGATTCAGCTTTGCGTATTTCCTCAGGCATATTAGTTAACCAATCATTACCAGAGGAAGTAGGGCTAGTTTCATAGTTATTAGCAGTTACTTCTTTGCTCATAGGTTATTCTTCTTTTGACTTTTCAATTTCTTCTTTTAACACTTTTATTTCTTCAAGGGTTAGCTTTGTATATTTAGCTATTTTTTCTATTGGCTCATTATCAATTAACATTTCTTTTGCTGTAGCTATAGCTTTTTTTGCTTCGCCTATAGCTTCGCCTTCAGCTTTGCCTTCAGCTTTGCCTTCAGCTTTGCCTTCAGCTTTGCCTCTAGCTTCAGCATCTTCAATTTTCTGCTGCTCTACCGCCAAATTATCAAAACGGGCTTTAGTTATTTGATCATAAGTATTAAGTTCTGCCTCTGACCAACTAGCTTGGTCTACTGCCTCAAATGCTTTCCTTATAATTTCATCCTTACCTATTAACTTCTCTATTTCTTCTAATGTTAATGTACTATCTCCTGCATGCTTAAAAAAATACATCCACTTTTCTTCAATAGTTTTTAGCTCTTTAATATTTTTTGTAAATTTCTCGAGTTCTAAAAAGACAAAGTAAAAATCTTGTAAATCATTGGCATAGCTCTCTGTATCTAAAATACGATGTTTTGATTTCCAATGTTCTTTATCTTCAAACATCACAAAATCCGCTATTGCTAAAAATATTACTCCTTTTAATTTAGCGTATACTGCCAACTTTTTATGTTTTTCATCTTCTTTAAGTATTTGCTTAGAATATGCTTTAGCAGCATAATATTGGGCTCTTTTCTCAAATCCTGGATGCTTACTTACCTGCATCTCTACTATAAATTGATTACCGTGTTGATCTTTACATAAAACATCAACAATAGACTTTCTGTAAACAACAATATCAGGGTCTTGGATAGTTGGTAAAAACGTTACACTAATTATTTGCTCATTTCTTTCAAACTTGAGAACATCATTTAAAAAATGAACAAGTATATCTTTGTTCTTTTCAGTACCAAAGATTTTACGAAAACAAAAATCATTTTTAGGATCAAGAAACTTTGATAAAAACATATAATATAACCTTTTAATTGTTGCTAAATATCGTCATTATTTATCTGATTCATTAGTATTTTTAGCACCATCGATATTATTAACTCCATCATCTTCTGAAATTTGTGAGCATATATATAAGAACAAAGCCCGGTGTCCTTCAAGGAAGGCAGTATAATCACTTTCCTGCCGAACAAAATTGCTGCGATATATACCACTCATTTGAGCTAAATCCTCTAATACCATCTTACCATCTTCTCCACTAAAAAGCTTGCAATAAATTGATTTTAATTGCTCTTTTGTTAGTAAATTTGCTGGGGATGAGGAGTTAATTGATAGTTTCATTTGTTTCCTTACCCTTGTATCTGTTGTTGCTGCTGTAACTGTTGCATTTGCATCATCTTACGTTGTTGTCTGATTTGTAATACTTCTTGCTCGTTCTTAAGGATTGAACTTGGGGCCCCTCTCAGCTCAAAAAATAGTTTAAAACATTCATCCCAGTTAATATTATCATAGATTTCAGGAAAAAAGTTACTGATACCACTTCGTTGGAAGAAACCTAATACTTGCTCAACGCTAGATATTGCTGATGTTTTCTGTGCCTTGGATAGTGGTGAAACATATTCAATCTCTATCTCGGGCGGGCTATTTGCTCCCTCTAAGATCGGTACTCTGTTATATTTGATTAGCGTCTGATATATTGCCATGATTAACGGATTTAACAACTCACTCTCAATTCTACCAACCATTGGGGACATTAAACGGTATTGCTCCTCTGTCCTAATTTGCACCTCGGTAGCAGTCATTTCTTTGTTTTCCTTTTGCATCCTGAATATATCGATATAGAATGCCTTATATATGGCATCGCGACATTGATTTTGTTCGATCTCAGTAGGCAAAATATTTTCCATACCAGTTAGTGGTATTATTTTATCTGCCATACCATTGCGATAGAAGTTAACACTGCCTGGCGTAGTATAGAGCGGTAAGTAATATCCGTCTTTTGGTACTAATAATGGTGGGTCTAGCTGTTTCTGGGCTACTTTCAGGGTGATTTGTCTTAAACTATTGAGCAGTTTAATATCAGGTAGCACATGATGAGCTGGAGCATAGCCATATACTTCACCTTCTTCTTTTACCCACCTTGTCACAAAAAATGGGAAATAAGAATAGCCTGATTGACTAATAATTTTTCGCTCAGCTAGGTAGATATATTCTGAGCTATACTCTAATGTTGATGAACTAGATGTTGAGGGGCTAGCTGCCGTTGATTTTCTGCCTTTATTTTTCTGATTTTGAGCTTGCGGGCTAACTATGTGCAATATTTCTACTATTTCATCAGGATTTTTGGCTAGCCTTTCCTTGAAAGGGGCAAAGTCTGCCCATTTAGCTGATGCCGATTTTATCGGCATGCTAAAGAGTCGGTACATTGTCTTAACAAAACCAAACTTGTCCTCTTCAAAATAACATTCTTGTAAATTAATATTACGGAAGAACAGAGTTTGTGCTAATTCTAAATCTTCTTCAACATAAAATATCGCAGTACCAAAGGCTGATAAATTCAAGAAAAACTGATGAATCTGATTATAAAAATTAGAAGCCGGATTATTGAATATATCCATTAGAGTTTTTTCTAGCATTTGGGCTAGCATGTTGCGTTCAGTGGTGGTTAAATATTCCTGCTGCTCGTCATTTTCAGCAACTATAGTAAGGTTAAACCAGTTCATTGCTGGGTTTACCAACAAGCTTTGTAAACCTGATGCTAATTGCTCTCTTGACCAAATAGAAGTTGAATCAAATATTACTTTATTACTCTCAGTTTGTGGGCATACATATTTCTTCAGCTCATCCCATATATGATGCCATTTCTCCCTCTTGCTCTTGAGACTGTCAAAATATTCAATTTTTTTGTTTAAATCATTATCAGCCATATGCTGTTACCATATTACGTGTGTTTGTGTTTGGATTTATGGTTGAGTTTGGGTTTAAATATGGTTCGCCAAGCTTCTTTGACACTTTCTTGAGCTTCTTGATAAATTCGTTATCATATAACACCTCGTAGTTATATTTCTTGCCACTAGCTGCAGTCATGCTAGGCAAACCAAGGGTTAATCCTTCAATATCTTTAAGTGAGACTATCTTGCCCAGAGATTCAGATAATTTCGGTAAATCTTGTAGTCTAGGTACTGACCTCATGTTAAAATGTTCTACTGCTTGTTTTAAACCACCAAGCTCAGCTATCGGCATTTTTTCTAGTCCTGATCTACCATATCTTGCCATTTGGTCTAAATTGCCTGACATACCATCATATTGATGGTTATTAGCAAGATCAATTTTTTCAAGGTTTCCCAGTTTATTAGCAATATTTGATGTGTTCATATAATGACCAATACCAACTAACCCTGAACCTGTCCCAGCAGCTATTCCTGCTCCGAGTCCTCCGAATCCTGCGAGTCCTGCGAGTCCCATAGTAGCTCCAAAAGTTAAGGCACCAAGAACTCCCCCCTGTACCAAACCAGTGATTCCAGCTGATTTCTCATATTTTCCAGCCCGCCACTTTACATCGTGAGCATAGCTATCCAACTGGCTTTGTGCAGATCCACTATAACTCCTTAACTTATCTTGTAGACCTTCAATACGTGATTGCCGACTAGCATAATCAGTCTCTATTTGTTCTGCTCTGTTTTGCTGTTGTTTATATTGGTCAATCATGCTGGTTAATTGATATCTTGCCTGATCAAATTTACTAGTATCTTGCAATAGACGATCTTGACTTGCTTGATAGTTACCTAACTGATGCTCAAGCTCCGCTTTCTCCATACTTATATTTTTATGTTCCCTGGTAATATCATTCATAGAATAACGGATTTTCTCTTCTATTGCCTGACGTTGCTTTTTTAATGACTCAACATCTTGCTGATGTTTAGCAATTGCACTGCCGGCTTCTTCTTCAGTTAAACCTCGCAAACTGTCTTTCTGCTGGGCTACTCGATCGTAGAGATTTTGGAAGACACCCGGTAGTTGTTCCACTTCTCTCATTCTTGCTTCAAGAGCTGGAGCCTTCTGTTTTAAGCTTTCAAAAGATTGTTTAAGTTGCTGAGCTGAGGAAGATAACCTAGCTCTTTGGGCTTCTATATTCTTTAAGTTATTATCATATTGGCTAGCATACTGATTTAATTGGTTTTCCATCTCATAGCTTCTATTGCTATAGTGGTATTGTTGCCCTTCTAGAGAACGTAAACCCTGCATCGATTGCTGTATTTCGCCAGATAGATTATTGATAGTAGTTTGTGCTTCATGAGCATAATTATTATAGCGAATGCGTGATTCTTCATAGTTACGCTTGTGCCTTGCTAAATCAGCACCAGTAAGATACCTGACACCAGGAATCTTAGTAATACCCCTAATAATACCCTTAGAAACAGTATCGCTACAATAGGCTCCAACACACCCTGCACTTACAGCTAGGGCTGCTAACAATGGAAGCATTATACTACCTCATCCATATTATAGTTGTTTATATTTATACTACTTCCGCCCATCCTACTTACCTCTCCAAAGCATTATAATCATTCACCACTTTACGATATTGTGATATATTATATTGTGATTGCTGTTGCTCATTACCAGTTTTAACGTCCATCGCTAAATAACAAAAGCTCTCGGTTATATCAGTAGCTCTCGAGGAGCTAGAATGCACGCCCCTTTTAGTAGCATCAAACTCATAGAGACCGTTAATACCACGCTGACATTTCTCGGCATCTATTCGACACCTACCTAGCAAACTTCTTACTTTAGTTATCATCTCTTCCCGTAAATATTTCCTACCAATAGCAAATGGTGAAAAGCCTACTTTTTCTGCTATTTCATTAGCTTGTTGTAACCGAGTATCCAAAGTCGGCATTTGCCTTCTACTCATATCATGGGGCAATACATTACGTCCATATTGATACGGTCTAGTTCTTAAATGATTAAGATAAAATTCCAAATCTTTGCCCCTATTCATATAAAAATCGATTATATCGATATAGTCTTGTTTCTCTTGAACAAACCAAATCACCGTATAATCAACAATACCTATATCCCAATAAGTATTAACCTGATAGCTTGCATCAAATGGCACATAGCCAATACGCCCCTGACTTTCAGCCAGCCGTAATTGTTCAACAAAAGTACCACCCTGATCAGCTCTTTTGTAACGATAGGCAGCAAAGTCACAATAAAACTCTCTTTGAATCTCTTCATTAGTCATATCAACAGAAACTAACTTGTTTTTATCGACTAGTGGTTGTCCCTCATTATCGGTAGTATCTTCAATAGTTTTTATCTGGCAAAATACTTCCGGGTTATCTTGGTATTTTCGGTATAATTCTTCACCATGTGTCAGTTTTGGATTATCGGAAGGAGTATATAAATAAAGCAACCAGCCATTATTACGAATTACCATCGGCTCTATAACACAGCTCATAGCTCGTGGATCATGGTAAGAATACTCTGAGATAACCGCTCCCTTAATACCACTACCCCTGATAGTAGCATAACGATCACTGCCAACAAACTGAATCACTGAGCCATTTTTAAATAATATCCGTTGCTTATATTGCTGACTACGAGCAATAATCCCTTTAGGGATAAATGACATATAAGGACGCCCTGATAGTGTCATACCATCCCATATACTCATTTTAGCTTGATTATAGGTAGGATAAACATACCAATAAATGCCAACTTCCCGAATGGCACTAGCAGTGATCCAATTAATACCCATAATATCCTTACCAGCTCTTCTATGCCAAATTGCTATAGCTTTCTTCCCACCAGAGTATAAATATCTCCACAAAGGTAGTTGAAATGGGTAGGGCGACCAGTCCACCGGAAACTTATTAGGCTTTCTGCAAAACTCCACTTCTGCTGGTAATTTGGACGTCAATGCGGTACTCGAATCCTCACGTACACTGGAGTACGCTGCGGTTCGAGGTGAAGCGTTTCCTTCAAATTTCTCAGCATAAGCGATTTTTGCAGAAAGCCTAATACCCGTAGAGCTAGGAACCTCTTTGCTGGCTTTAGCTTTACTAGTAGTTTTCATCACTCTGGGCTTACTGCCCTTTGGCAATTGCGTATTCTGCTTCATATGATTCTATTTCAAAATTAGCTACATCTATCATTTTTGACATTTCTTGGGCTTTGGTTACCTGTTCACCTTCATCACTATTTTTCCTATGGTAACTAACATCATGCTTCCTCGTTTGATATTTTTGCGAATTGGCTTTAAGATATTCCAACAATGACTTAGAACAATATTTTTTCTTAGTAGCAATTGCCTGATTGTCCTTGTTATAAGTCACTTCTTCATAACCATTAATTGCCCTATCATATAACACCCCTTCTGCTCTATCTACCGCAATGGCTAAAGCTAAATTGACGCATTTGGCTAGATATTTATCGCTATTAATAACTCGATGCAACCTAAGTGGTGAGATACAACCGGCCTTCTTAGCTGCAATAACAATGTTACCATGTTCACAAAGATATAATAGGAAATTAGAGATATCCTCTATTGAACCAAACTTACTGATGGTACTGGATGATATCTTTGCTAAATATTTTTCGAACAAACCATAATTTTTAATCATATAGAACTCTTTAAAAATCCCTTGTAATAACCTCTATTATAACTGATTTTCAGGTTTTTTACTACTTGAAAAATAAAAACTAAAAAAGTGAAAATTTTTAATAACAAGTGATTAATTATAGCACTTAACATATGGATTCAAATAAGTTATAATGATAAATAATAAAAAAATTATATAATAGAAATATGGCATCCCCCTACAGTTACGATTTACGTTCTAGAGTTATAGAACATTATGAGAAATATAAGAAAGTAGCACTTACATGCGAAACCTTTAAAATTAGTCGGTCAATAATCTATGATTGGATTAGATTAAAGAAACAAACTGGAGATATAAAGTCAAAGGAGGGATACCAGAAAGGATATGGTCATAAAATCCCTGATTTATCGGAGTTGCGTCATTTAGTAGAAAAGGGTAACTCGTTAACGCTTACAGAAATAGCAAAAGAATTAGATAATGTTGCAAGTATAATGACTATCAGCCGAGCTTTAAAGAAACTCAACATTACTCGAAAAAAAAGACATATGCGTATAAAGAAAGAGATGAAGGAAAGCGACAAGATTTTCTCAGTGAATTAGAAAAAGTGCCGATAGAGAGACGTGTTTATCTTGATGAAGCGGGCATAAATGATAATGAATCATATGAATATGGATGGTCAATGAAAGGAAGTCGTTGTAATGGGAGTAAATCGGGAAAACGTAGTGAAAGAACAAGTTTTATTGGTGCGTTAAATCAGAATAGTTTAATCGCATCACTAGTCTTTACTGGGAGCTGTGATAGTAAGGTATTTGAAGCTTATATAGAAAATTGCCTTGTGCCGGAGCTAAAGCCTGGACAGGTTGTCATTGCTGATAATGCAAGCTTTCATAAATCCAAAAGGGCTAAAGAATTAATTGAAAAAGCTGGCTGCAAACTAAAATTTTTACCACCTTATTCCCCTGATTTAAATCCTATTGAACATCATTGGTTTCCGATAAAAAATAACATTAGAAAATTATTAGATAAAGGTATTTCTGTATTTGAGGCAAGTTGTAGAACGTTTAAAATAATGTATGAACCTATATGTTAAGTGCTATACCTCAAAAAAAATTTTACAAAACGCCCCCCTATACCCCATTTTGTGCCACGGACACCCCCCGGGTGATTTTGTGGGCAATTTTTGCAAAAAAATGTAAAAAAGTGACAAAAACTGCTAAAAATCTCACCAAAATAGCTACAAATGCCGAATTTAGTATAACCCCATCTTCTTCAGAGGAATGTGGTGCTGTGGCTACAAGGTGTATTACTCTCATCTTCCCTAAGTTCAAAAAACCTTCTGTAATGCGAATTAAGAGCTGAAGAAGACTAAGTGAATGCTTGAAAAGTACCAATCCAATAGATAAAATGTCTTTGTTTTCAACGTAAAATGGCATTTTATATGGATTGGCAATCACAATTAATATCACTCTACCTATTTATTTGCAAAGAATATCAACATAAGTTAAGAAAAAACATGGCACGTATTTCTAATTATTCAAATTTAACTTTCTCGGATGAAGAGGTTATGACAATCTATATATTCGGTATTATGAGTAAACGCCATACAGTTAAGGAAATTTATGAATATACCGATAGGCACTTGCGTGACTGGTTTAAAGCGTTACCAAGCTATGTAGCTTTTGTACAGAGATTAAATAAAGTTTCTCATCTGTTTAGCGGTTTAATGACAGCTCTCTATCACCAACTTCCAAAAGATTATAATCAGTCTTATCCATTACTTTTGGATTCTATGCCAATAATATTAGCTCATAGAGGTAGAAGATTTAACGCAAAAATAGCTCCAGAGATTGCGACTAATAATGGTTACTGTGCAACTAAAAAACTCCATTATTACGGGATTAAATTACATGCAGCGGGAAGTTACAAAAAGGGATACTTGCCTATACCGCAATATTTTGGAATAACGGATGCTGGTACTGCAGATATAAGGTTTTATGAGGAATTATCTAAGCAATTACCAGAAAATAGTAGGGTTTTCGCAGACAAAGCCTATCAAACAGGGAATCAGCCAGTTGCAGATCAAGGTGGTATTACTCTATACACCCCGGTTAAGAAAGCTAAAGGGCAGGAATTGTTAGATGCGGCAGATAGACTACTATCCAGTGCAATATCAAGCGTGAGGCAACCCATAGAGTCGCTATTTAATTGGATTGAAGAAAAGACCAATATACAAATAGCTAGTAAGGTCAGATCTTACAATGGGCTTATGGTACATGTTTTTGGTAAAATTTCGGTAGCTCTATTCATGATGCAAACTCGGTTTTGCTCTTAATTGGCATTGTAGTGGTTTTATAGTGTTTTCAATCCTCATTAAATAACTCTTGATTATTATTAACTTCTTTGTAATCATTTTTTCTTGCTGAATACAATTAGTCTTTTCTTCTATTTGCCATAGCTTACAGTCCTGCCATTCTATCGACTTCCATCAACTCAAAAGTAAAATTCTGGCTACTGCAAGCATCTTCCAAAGCTTTCTTGTAATTAGTCTTAATCCAGTGTCCAATAAAGGCAGTGGTTGGTTTGAGAGTGATCTTATTGCAAGTCGTATCTTCTTCAACTGCTTCTAACTTGCTAAACCAGGATTTGTCCAAGTTCTCACCGTATAACTTTAACAAATATTGCCTTATTTTATACCACACTGACTCTGGGTTTAGTCCACTTAGCTCTAAATAATAATCCGATGGAATTCTTTTGTTAGTAATACGCAATTGCAGAACCTCTTTGCCATATACCTCTTGCACTTTATTGAGCAATGTGCATTTATCAGGTTCTGACAAAGAGATATCTGCTAAATCAATCTTGTATTCATCGTCATATACTCCAAAGAAACTGCAGCTAGTCAGCAATTTATAAGCAGTATCAGGGTTAAAAGCTCCAACGATCTTGCGTTGCAACTGATTCAGTGGGTTAACACCCTTACTAGCTTCTACCTTCCGTAAATAAGCCTCTCTTGCCTTGGTAGTATTGTCCAGCTTGAAGTTAAAGCTTGGGTTATTTACCACAGAAGGTGGACGCATTTCATGAATCAAACTTTTTCTCATGTAATTCAATACTGCTGCCTTACAAGGAAAGAGATTATTAGGAGAATCCACGCTATGTTTAATTAACAGCTTGTTCATGAAACTCAAATTGAAATCACGACCTGTTCTCCTTCTTAGCCAAGCGGCATCTTCTTCGGTCAATGGGTAAAACTCCTCTAGCTTCTTAGGTGAATACCAGCCTTTAGCCTTTTTGGCAATATTGCTAATCCAACTTGATGAGTCCTTACTTGCCTCTTGCTCAACCCCGCTACTCCCTGAGGAAATACCTGTTGAATCGGAATCTGAATCGTGGTCTGACTTGTCATCGGTTGGAGCTACATCGCCGGAATTGCCGTCTGTGGAATTGCAGGGTAACGCTTCACTTACTGAGCTTACCGTTACCTCCATAGGTAAATTAAAACTTTTCTCCTCAGTTGACTCAGGCTCTGACACATTTTGTTCATCTGAACTTATCGTTACCTCAGGAGACAAATTACAGCTTTGCTCCGTAGTTGACTCAATTTCTGTCACACTTTGTTCACCTCTTTTTGTCGCTACCTCAAGCGGTAAATTAAGGTTTTGCCCCTCAGTTGATTCAGGCTCTGACACATTTTGTCCACAATTTTGTCCACAAGAACAATTTTTTTTGCCGCATCTAGATATTATAGATATATATATAGATGCGTTTTTTTGAAATTTTTTTCCAGTTGAGTGGAAAATTTTTTCCGGTTGAGTGGAAATTTTTTTATGGCTAAATTGACTATTTGTATAATTAAAGTGATAAGAGCTATTATTAGCTTTACGAAAATTTATAAATTTCTTAAGGAGTTTGATACATAAAGTATTGCGACATTTTATGTTATATTTAATCGTAGTAGTAATTAAAGTAAAATCAATGAACCCACTTGTTTGTAATTCTGTTAGACATTGTTTAACCCGTTTTTGACAAACTTCTAGTTCTTTCTCGAAGAAATGATAGCTTTCTTGTAGTTCTAGTGTATTGTTGTGGTTATCAGTTTTTATACAAGAAACTATCAAAGATAGAAGTTGACGAGAAGTTTTAGTTAATTGCTTACCACAATTATTAGTAAGGTTTCGCCATTCAGGCGGGACGAAATTACCGACTATGTTATAGAAAATAGTATCAGCATTTTCAACTAAACCGTCGGAAAAAGTTAATGATTCTGTCATATTTCCTCCCCGTGAGAAACGGTTAAAAATAGACTGTTTTGTAGGTCAAATTTGAGGGATTTTGTCAAAAAAACACTAAAAAAACAATATAGAAGTTTTTGGATGGAATTAGACAATAGTTGGAACGGTAATATACATGCTGGTTGGGCGGAAAATTTTAAACCACACCCTTTGTTCTTGCGAGGAAGACCGTAGCAGGGAAGTTTAAAAGTCGCAACTAATGATATAAAATACTAGATTATAGAAACGAATAACCGTCATCGCGAGCCACGAAGTGGCGTGGCGATCCAAATAAACAGCCTGCTGTTTTATTTTTGCCGTTGCAATTTTTTGGATTGCCGTGTCGTAGCGAAGCGGCTCCTTGCAATGACGTTTATGCATTTCTTAAAACAGATTCTTATATCATTAGTTGCGACTTTTAAACTGCCCTGAACCGTAGGTCAACGAAGCAATTGTAAGTTGTCATTCCCACGTAAGCGGGAATCTATAGTGAAACCTATTGAATTAGGTGGTACAAACTTTGTGTCATACCTGCGAAAGCAGGTATCTAGATTCCTGCCTACGCGGGAATGACAACTTACAATCGTTATGTTCTTTATCACCTAATCCTATGGGCATAACTATAGATACCTGCTTTCATAAGGTTAACACAAAAATGGATTGCTTCGTCGGCTCACGCCTCCTCGCAATGACGCCAGTTATTTTCCCGCAACTTTTAAACTGCCATGATGACCTCTAAACCCTCTCTACCTTCTAACTTTCGACAGTTGCGGGATCTTAGATTCCTGCATTCGCACACTAGTGTGCCTACGCGGGAATGATGGTATGGACGAGTGAAGCGAAATATGCTTTACTTGTACGGAGTCTGGTGAAAAATGTTTTTCAGTTGCTCCAAATTAAATAACAATTTAATTAATAGGTCCATACCATGATAAATAATAGCATAGAAAATAGTATAATTGGAATAGATTTAGCAAAAAATATTATGCACTTGGTGCAAGTTGATCAAAATGGCAAAAAAGTCGGTCATCAAAAAGTTAAAAGAGATGAGTTAATAGGATGTTTAAACAATCTCAATAAAAGTTCACTGGTGGTCATGGAAGCATGTGGAGGAGGTAATTATTGGTCGCAAGAAATTAACAAGCTTGATTTGCAAGTTAAGTTGATGAAAACAAAAGATGTAAAAATTTATGCAACATCGAGGCAGAAAAATGATTATAACGATGCCTTAGCAATATGTAAAGCTGCTCGCGATCCAGAGCTAAAAGATGTGTTACCCAAAAGCAAAGAGGAACAAGATATAAAATTTTTGCATAAAATCCGAAGTAATACGATCAGAGATCGAGTACAAAAAACTAATTCTACAATATCAAGTTTATATGAATATGGTTATAATACAAAATTAAGCAAAAATAAATTTTGCAAAGCATGTAAGTCGGAGGTAGAATTAGCGTATATAGAAGGTTATATAACTTCTGGGGTACAGTCAATTTTACTTTTAGAATGTGAAGAAATTGAGAATTTGTGTAACAAAGAAAAAACTTTAGAAAAGCTGATAATCAGTAATAATAAACAGAATGAGAAAGCTATTAGGTTGCAGACAATTTTTGGGATTGGAGCAATCAATGCTAGTTGTTTGAGCGTAGCACCAATGGAAAATTACGCAACCCCGAGGGATTTTTCTGCGTCGCTTGGTTTGGTGCCAAAACAATACACCTCAGGAGATAAGATAGTTTTAGGAGGAATTAGCAAACAAGGTGATAGATATGCTAGAACTATGTTGATTCAAGCTGCAAGAACAATAGCAATAAGAGCCAAAAGCGATAAAGAATCAAAAGATAAGCTAGTTCAGTGGGCAGTGAAGAAATTTGCTGAAAACAAATCATATAATATTATATGTGTTGGTTTAGCGAATAAATTAGCTAGAATAGCTTATGCAGTAGTTACCAATGGCAGCGAGTATGTCGCAAATTAGCGCTGTTGGCAAGAAGGATAATTTATGTCAATTAAGCAAAAGAATGGCAATTGGTAAATATTGCGAGTAAGTTAGTAACAATAAAGAGAACGAAAGTAAAAGAGTTAATGAAATAAGTATTCTGAACAAAATCCGCAATTATGTCGAGGCTCTAGAAGCCGTGGGAATGAGAGGTTACTCAAGGATATTTAGAAGAATGCAGAAACCATTATGGCACTCGATGCCGAATATATGACCGCTTCCTTTGTGGCTCTATTTTTTATTTTCTTTATTGACAAATTCACTCGTCCATATATGACATAATATCAAGAACTTATTCGGGTTAGCTATATATCCTGAAGCAAGTTCAGGATGACTGCGAATAAACTACATCTTATTCATAGGAGTTACCCCTATAACATCAAAACCAACTTTTATAATCTTTTGAATAGACTTTGCTAAAGCAAGGCGGGCAACAGTTAGCTCTATATTATCTTCAATTAAAAACCGATAATCATTATTTTCTTTGCCAAAATTCCATAGAGTATGGAATTTTGAAGCTAAATTAATCAAATAAAAAGCTATTCTGTGGGGTTCAAAATATTTCGCTGATACTTCCAAAATTTTTGACCATGAAGCAAGCAGTTTAATTATCTCAATTTCCTCTTCAGTAGAAAGTAAAGACAAATCATACTCTTTTTCTAAGAATTTATTATATGCTTTTGGCATAGATTCTTTAGCTTTTTCCAGTATAGACATAGTTCTAACATAAGCATATTGCACATAAAATACTGGATTCTCTTTTGATTGTTCTTTTACTTTTGCTAGGTCAAAATCAAGAGTAATATCATTCTTACGGGTTAACATTATAAATCTTATTATGTCCTTACCTACCTCATTTGTTACATCTCGCACGCTAGTAAAATTACCGCTACGTTTCGACATTTTTACCGCAATACCATTCTCAACGAAATTTACTAATTGGCAAATTTTAACATCAACTTTAACTTTCTCTCCACCAAGAGCCTTAACTATTGCCTCTATTCTTTTGACATAACCACAATGATCTGCCCCTAGAACATAAACTAGATGATCAAATCCACGATTTATTTTATCCTTAGCATAAGCTAAATCAGAGGCAAAATATGACCAACTACCATCAGATTTTTCTATTGGTCTATCTTGATTATCGCCAAAAGCAGTAGATTTAAACAATCTCTGAGTTCTTGAATCCCAAGGCTCATCTACATTGCCTTTAGGTGGAGGTAACTGTCCCTCATATATTAGCCCCATTTTAGTAAGAGATTGAACAACTTCCTCAATTTTGCCACTATCATGCAGTGATTTTTCCGAGAAAAACACCTCGTGTTCAATATCTAGATCCTTTAAATCCTGCCTAATCATCGCTAACATTTCTGCTATTGCAAACTCCTTAACAAGTTCATGACGCTCACTATCCGCCATTGTTAATAATTTATCTCCAAATTTCTCTACCAACTTTTGCCCAACATCTGCCAAATATTCTCCAGGATAAAGCCCTTCTGGTATTACGATTTCTTCTTTTGTTAATGCTTGCTTATAGCGTAAAATAACTGAATTAGCTAAGTCATCCACTTGAGAACCGGCATCATTAAGGTAATATTCTTTGGTAACAATATAGCCGGTACTATCTAGAATTTTGGCTAAAGCATCACCATAAACAGCCCCTCTAGCATGACCAATATGCAAAGGACCTGTTGGATTTGCAGAGACATATTCAATATTGACCTTTTGATTATTGCCAAAATTAATCTTAAAAAAATCTTCTCTATCTAGCAATATGTCATTAATAGAGTTATGCCACATATCGGCTTTAATAGTAAAATTAATAAATCCTGGACCAGCAACTTCTATAGAGGCAATATATGGTAAAGGTGTTAATATTTCTTTAAATCTAATGGCTAAATCTTTAGGTTTAACATTTTGTTTTGCCGCAATAATCATAGCTATATTGCTTGAAAGATCCCCATTAAATTTATCTTTAGGGATTTCGATAACTGCCAATTGTAACACATCATCATTATCGCATATTTGTCTGCCTGCACTAATGATATCGTTACGTAATTTATTAAATATATTCATAAATCAAATATTATTAGAATTGAAGGAATAAAGTTCTTGATGCTCTTGAATAGCAAATCGGTCAGTCATGCCAGCTATATAATCTGCTACTATACTAGCTTTAGATTTTATATTCCCTGGTATAATTAATTCTTTCCAACTAAATGGTAATAAATCAATATTATCCATATATATTTTAAATAACTCTTCTACTATCCTTTGACATTTTAAAACCATCGAAGTCAATTTATTATGCCTATATACTTTATCATACAGGAATTGTTTAATTTCCATTATACGATCTTTTGCTTCATCAGTAAAATCAACAAGCTGATAATCAAGATGACGTATATCATCTGTTGTAATTATTTTCTGTTTCTGTAAATTATTATTTGTTTGCAGTAGTAAATCAGCAATTAAATCGCTGATCAATTTACGTACTACTTCATAAATAAGTCGAGATGTTGTTATATTTTCAAACTGAGACTTAATGTCAAAAGCATATTGGTCAATAAATTTAATTTCCGTTAGATGATTAAAGTCAATAATCTTGGCACCAACACTATCTTCTAAATCATGGGAAATATAACTAATATCATCCGCTAACGAAGCAATTTGGGCTTCAGCTGAGGAATAACGAGTTAAGTCAAGATTATGCTGTAAATCATACTCTACTATATATTCAGGTATATTATTTATTAAAGGACCATTATGTTTGACAATTCCTTCTAGCACTTCCCATGTTAAATTTAATCCATCATAAGCCGCATATCTTTTCTCTACTTTAGTAAGAATCTTTAATGAGTGAGCATTATGGGAAAATCCACCATAATCTTGCATACACTTATTTAAAGCTCTCTCTCCTGCATGCCCGAAAGGGGTATGCCCAAGATCATGAGCAAGACCTATGGCTTCTGCTAAATCACTTGATAAATTAAGATTTCTAGCAATAGAACGTGCTACCATAGAAACTTCAATCGAATGAGTAAGACGATTCCGATAATGATCCCCTTCATGATTAATGAAAACCTGGGTTTTATATTGCAAACGTCTGAAAGCCTTTGAATGAATTATACGATCATGATCTCGTTCAAATTCATTTCTATAAGCTGTAGAATATTCGTTAAACAATCTTCCCCTACTATTGGTGGGATCTACTGCATATGAAGCAAGCATAAATTAACTCCTCTATATTAACCATATTTATAACTAATCCAAATAGGTTATTGATATTGTTATAAGTTGTCATTACGAGGATACCATAGGTCGGACGAAGCAATCCAGAAAAGTGATTAAAAATGGATTGCCTCTACACTCACGTGGTCTCGCAATGACAGAAGTGCTTTTAAGACGTCATTGCGAGGAGCCGCTTTGCGGCAACGAAGCAATCCAAATCTAATCATTCTCATTTTTCTGGATTGCTTCGCTACTTCTTCGCTAATAGACGAAGTAATGTTAGCCTTGGTTAGCTATAGTATAGAATCACCTACCGAGCTTTTCAAGGTTTTTAAATGAAGCTCTTGCAAAATTAGGTTTTTAGGATTATTTTAAGGATATTTAATAATATAAAATCATGTCAATAGAAATTACTGGTAATGCTTTTAAAAGAGTGAGTGAGTTAATCAAATTGGAAAATAATCCCAATTTAGTTCTTAGAGTAGTTGTTGATGGAGGGGGATGTTCTGGGTTTGTTTATAATTACGCCCTGGTTCCAAGTGATGACATAACAAAAGATGATTACGTTATAGAAAAAGATAATACTAAAGTGGTTATCGATGCGATATCACAACCTTTTATGGCTGATTGTATAATAGATTTTATCGAAGAGTTAGGCAGCTCCTATTTTGAAATTAGAAATCCCAATGCAAAAACTAAGTGTGGGTGTGGCAATTCCTTTTCTGTGTAACCCCAATTACCTGTCACTTGTTTGTATAGTTAACTCAATTAGTATTTATCCATAACAAACTAATATCTATTAGAAGTATCTACAATATTTTTGTCCTATTTGGCATAACCTCTATCTTTTAATTTGAGAGATTCTTATACTCTATTTTCGGACAATTACCTTGTTACCAACAATAATTTTAGAAATAACTTGATTTTTTTGAGAAAATGATGCAATATCTGCCTTAAGCTAAGGGGAAGGGCGATTAGCTCAGTTGGTAGAGCATCTCGTTTACACCGAGAGGGTCGGCAGTTCGAGTCTGTCATCGCCCACCAAGTATTTAGTGGTATCTTCGTTAAAAAGCTGATACTCATACTGTTTCCTCCGGTTAATTAGATTAAGTTTTAATAGTATAGGAAATTTTATTACTTGTCAATTCACAATAAATTCGTAGGTTTTTCTGGCGGAAGAATTACATACTGGCTACATATCAAAACGCTACTTTTAAGCACTTCCTTATTGAGATATACAACTAAATAATAGTTAATATTTCTATCATCGATAATGCACTGAATCAACTTAAAATTGAGTGTTTTACTATTTTAAAAATAATTGCCTAGCCTAGTATAATTACTAAAAATATAATTCAATTTATAAAGATACTACTTTTAAACACTTCATTATTTTAATTCTCATTTTTATAAATTAATTCTTGCAAACTATTTCTATCAGCGGTAATTTTTAAATATGAATTAACTTTAAGACAATTAGATTGAGCTAGGTTAGTTTTTTTACCTAATAAATATGATTCAAGGTAGGTATCTATGGCAAACAATTCATTTAACTTCACTAAAGAGATTTTAGAAAAAATTATTTCTCCTAAAGCAGAAAAAGATAGTAAGGGTAAAGTTATCCGCCCTAAAATTGTCCAACATGTTTATAGAGATACCAAAGAAAAAGGGCTAGTTCTGAATGTATCATATTTAGGAACTAAAAGTTTTTTTCTAAGCAAAACAATTAATAATACACCTTACAAAATTAGACTAGGTTCTTTTCATAATAAATTACTAGGCTCCTCTCCTGATGATATTTCTGTTGCAGAAGCAAGAACAAAGGCGGCAAAGTTAAAAAATCAGCTTGACCAAGGAATAAATCCTACTTTACCCCAAGCTCAAGAGTTACAACAAGAAAAACAGGGGACAACATTTAAAGAGGCTTTTGATAAATATATTAATGATTATGCCATGCATAACACAAAAGGTTGGAAAGGTGACATTGCGGAAATGAATAACAAAGCCAACCATCTCTATCTTAAAAATATCTCTTCCATAACTAGAGATGATATACAAAAGATTTTTAATAACATTACTCTTAAAGGCACAGATTGTGCTAATAGATTTTTAGATAGGTTAAACGCTGTGTTCAACAAAGCCAGGAAGTGGGGGTTATTAGACAAAAATCCAACATTTGGTGTTATAAGGCATAAGAAAAGAGAAAGGGACAGGTATTTACTTGTCGAAGAGGCACCACGCTTCTTTGATGCTGTAAACGAAGAACCTAACCACACAATAAGAGACTACATCCTTGTGTCTTTGCATACCGCAGGTAGGAAAAGCAATGTTTTGGCAATGCGTTGGGATACTATTAGTTTTATTAATAAAACATGGTACACACCTGGTACTGAGACTAAAAATGGCGTTTCTCATGTACTGCCTTTATCAAAACAAGCAATGGAAATCTTAAAAGTAAGATATGAGCAACGTGATCCTCAATGTCCTTGGGTGTTTCCAAGTGATCATAACAGTAAAAGCGGACACCTAGAAGAACCCAGAAAAGCGTGGAAAAGAATTTTAAAAAGAGCTGGTCTTAAAGATTTTAGGTTACATGATCTTCGTAGAACAAGGGGAAGTTGGATGGCTATTGCTGGAGCAAGTCAGTACGTAATCGGTAAAGCTCTTAACCATAAAAGCCCTAATTCAACAAAAATTTATGCACGATTAAATTTGGATCCTGTTAGAGAATTTATGGAAAAATCCGATCATATTTTCGATAACAAAAATAATAAAGATAACTTAACCATATAGTAATTAACAAACAATAGAAACTCATTACTAGTATGACACCAACAACCAACTTATATAAATAAAAAACTAACACTACTAGTGAAAACACCAGTGAAACTAACAATTTAATGAGGCTAGCATATGACACCCCCTTCATTTTATTTTACTAACGAATCTATAGAAAAAATTATTTGTCCTAAAAGCAAAACTAAACAAGATGTCTATATTGATAGCCCAGACAACGACTTGATTCTAATAGCAACGTCCGAAGATATTGATGAATATAATGAAGATAGTGGTGAGCTTGAAGATAGCAAGGCTTTTTATTTACGCACAATGATTCCTCTAGGTGCTTTCCCTGATCTGTCTATAGAAGAAGTAAGAATCATAGTTGCTGAACTGAGAGCTTGTATTTGTAAAGTCCTTATTTCTTTTGAAAAATCAGATGGAACAACCGAGCTAAACTTTAAAGAACTCTTTGATAAATATATTAAAGAACATTGTATGCATCATAATAAGGGATGGAAAGAGATTATTGCTAAAATGGATTTATATGGTGAACATTTTTATAAAATGCAAATCTCTACTATCACCAGTGAAGATATTCAGAAAACGTTTAATGATGTTAGCAATAAAGGTATATATAGTGCTAACAGATTTCTTGTATTATTAAGGGCGATATTCAATAAGGCTATTGAATGGAAACTATTAGTACAAAATCCAACACAGTCTATTAAACTACATGACGAAGAAGTTAGAGGAAGATGTATCAATACCCAAGAGGAAATGTCAAGGTTTCTTGAAGCAATTAATGCCGAGCCTAATAAGAAAATGGCGGATTTTTTCTTAATGCTTTTATTCACAGGAGCGATGAAAGGTAATGTTTTATCTATGAGATGGCAGGATATTAATTTTGAAAATAGGACATGGTATCTAGTCTCCCCGTCAAAAGTCTAGAAGGATAATATATAATATGGTTAGCGGGTAAAAATATCTAGATAATCCATAAGAAAATGCTATAATATTGGCAGAAACCTTATGGATTGTATGAATTATGCCGATAGAAGATATAATAAAATCCCAAAAACAAGGACAGCTTTTTGGTTATAAATTGACCGAAGAATTAAACCCTAATAACAAGTTATATAAATTAAGATCGTTAATAAATTGGACTGTTTTAGAGGAATGGTTATTGACAAATGTTAATATCAAGAAATTTGGTAGGAATCGCAGATGTCACAGGTTATTACTTGGAGTAACTATGCTGCAAGCGATGTATAACCTGTCAGATGCTGCAGCTGAAGAAGAGCTGAGAGAGAACGTATATTGGCAATATTTTTGTGGTTGGGAATATTTGCAGAAAGATGCTGAGATATCAGAAGCTAGTATACGAAGGTTTCGTGCTATATTAGGGGAAGAAGGATATAATGAGATATTAAAAGAATTAACAAGAATTGGTTGCAAAGTCGGAGTGCTTAAAAAAAAAGACTTAGCATCGATAATCGTTGATACTACAGTACAAATTAAGAATATTAAGTATCCTCATGATGTGTATTTGATGGATAAGGCAAGAATAGAGCTAGTAAAGTTATGTCATACTTTAGGCATTAAGTTACATGAGACATATGCCAAGCAATATAAAAAAGACATAGTAAAATTATGGAAATATAAGGATAATAGTAAAGCCAAAAAACGTAAGAAGGTAATGCAACATTTAAAGATATTGCTGGGTCGTTTAATAAGAATATGTCAGCGAGAAATAGCAAAAACAAAGTTAAGTTTGTCATTAAAGCAGCAAGAAATACTAAATAAGATTAAAAAGATTCAGGCACAATCTATACTGAGTAAAGCAGAGAAAGAGCGATATAAGGAGGATAATAAAGTATTATATAGTTTTCACGCACCGGAGGTAGAGTGCATAGGTAAAGGGAAATTAAACAAACCCTATGAGTTTGGTAACAAGGTTTCGATAGCAGTAAGTGGTCGAGGTAATTTTGTATTAGCGGCCAAATCATTTCATGGCAATCCATATGATGGTCATACATTATCGCAGACTGTAGAGGTTGTAAAGAAATTAACAGGAGTGGGAATAGCCAGGACATTTGTTGATTTAGGCTATAAGGGGAATAATTTTAAAGAAAAAGACAAGGTGTATAGCCCATATTGCAAGAAGAAGCTATCCTCAGATGATAAGGCAATGATCAAGAGAAGAAGTGCTATAGAGCCGATAATAGGACACCTTAAGCATTATGGTAGAGTTGGCAGAAATTACTTAAAAGGAGTAATAGGAGATATAATAAATCCGTTAATTTCCGCTGTAGGATTGAACTTACGGTGTATTGCTAATCACCTGCTCAAAACAAATTTTTCTACATAAAAATTAGCAAATAAAGAAAATTAATCAAACGATTACAAAATCGTTAACAAAACGTCATGCAAAAATTTTCTAAAAATCATCTTTTTATATCAAAAAATTACATCAGAACAATTAAACTCTAAAATTTTATACAAAAATTTTTTGCTAAGGTGCTAATTTTTGAATTTTTTGCACTTTTGACGGGGAGACTAGCTATGAGAAACTACAGTACTCTAGCATAAATATAATAATCTCTATGTATTCCTTGCACAATCTCATATTTTTTGAGTAGCCCCTCTTTAACAAAATTACACCGTTCCAAAACATTAATTGAGCGGATATTGTCAGTTATAACAGTTGCTTGGGTTCTAACAATTCCAGCATATTCTATAAATCTTAAGATAGCTTTGATAGATTTTAGCATAATGCCTTTACCCCAAAATGCAGGATCAAGATCGTAGCTTATTTCCGCCTTGAGGTGCATTGCAGAGACGGTATTAAACCCAGCTGTCCCTATAAGTTTATTAGTATCTTTGAGGGAAATAGCCCAGTAAAATCCCCGATGATTACAAAATAAGCTGGACCAATATCTTATCTCGTCAGTAGCTTGTGCAATATCCGATGGACAATTTTGTTCTGTCAGGAATGGTAGCATTTCTGGCTTACTCATATAAGCAAAATAGTCTTCTGAATCATCACTGGTTAATTCCCTAAGCACTATATCACCTAGGTCTAATATAGGAAATTGATGGTATATAGATTGATTAAGCATATTTAGGATAATTTATTTTTATAATTAATGGGGTCAGTTACATTATTCTCTTCAAAGGCTTTAAGCCTAATTAAGCATGAATGACATGTTCCACAAGATAACCCCTCATCTGATGGATCATAACAAGAAATCGTTTTAGAATAATCTACACCTAATTCTAGACCAGCCTTGATAATTTGTCCTTTTGACATAGTTATTAAGGGGGCATGAATGGTAATTTGTTTGCCTGATACTCCTACGGCAGTTGCAAGATTCGCCAGATTGTTAAAAGCTGCTAAATATTCTAGGCGGCAATCTGGATAATTAGCGGAATCAGTTGCGTGTACCCCCATAAAAATATCAAGAGCTCCTATTATTTCACTAAATCCTAAAGCATAACTTAAAAATATGGTATTACGTGCTGGTACGTAAGTAATCGGTATATTATCCTGTAACTCACTATGCTCTTTATATTTGGGAACTTCTATAGCATCGTCAGTGAGAGCTGAACCGCCAAAGTTACGTAAATCAATATTTACAATTTTATGCTGTTTGATGTTATAGTTGTTAACTAGCTCCTTAACTTTTTCAAGCTCAACATTATTGCGTTGTGAATAGTTAAAGCTCATGGCATGAATTTCGTAATTCATCTTTTCCATCATTGCTAGTACTGTAGCTGAATCTGCCCCACCACTCACTAAAGCTACTGCCTTTTTCATAAAAATCCTCTATCCATTATACTTCCTGCTTTGAAGAATTGGCTCCACAAAACTTCCCACTAGCGTCCCGGGTTAAGTCGGGGCATCAAACGACGTCATCGCCAGGAGCTACTTTTTAGTCACAACTGTCGAAAGTTAGAAGAGGAAGCGGTTTTAGATAGTACACTTTAAAAGTTGTATGTGGTCAACGTCATTGCGTCGGCTCACACCTCCTCGCAATGACGAGAGTTTATCATCATCAGCAGGATCAATTCTACCAATCATTTCATCTAGTGATATTTGAAAATAATCTGCTAGGGCTACGGCAACTTCACTTCTAAGCTTCTTTTGAACGCTGTTCTTTTTTACAAAACCTTGAATTGGATTTTCACTGAATCCAATATATCTTCCTAACTTATATGGATTTAAATTTTGTTCTTGTAGCTTATTATTAATAAAGTTTCTTAAATTAGAAGTAATATTACTTAAAGAGATATCAATAAATTCATACTTGTCTTGTGTAACATATTCATTTCTCCCTACAACTTCATCCATAGAACACTTAAAATAATTCGCTATTTTGAGTATCGTACCTATTTCTGGGTTAGGTAGAGACAAATTCATAATTTTACAAATGGTAGGATAAGAAATATTGGTTTTCTGTACCAAATCCTTTCTTTCTAACTTTAATTCGTCGAATTTTTTCTTTAAAAATTCTTGTATTTTATAAACAAGAGCCATGGGTAAAATATAATTGCACTTTGTAACAAAAATATTCATGGAACATGAATATTTTCTTGACACACCCAAAATAATTATATTAGACTGCAAAAATAGGATGAGACCAAAAAAAAAGAGGTCAGTAACTACTGACTATTTTTTAGAACCAAAATACATATTTTGGTTTAGCTATCCGATTAGTATTTAGCCTTGGCGTCATTGCGAGACCACATAGTGGTCGTGGCAATCTAGAAAGTAATTAAAATGGATTGCTTCGTTGTGCTTACGCACTCCTCGCAATGACGTTTGGGCTTACATATACGTCTTACGTACTTCTCGTAATGACGAGTTATGGATATACGTCATTGCGAGACCACGTGAGTGTAGTGGCAATCCACTTTTATGGATTGCTTCGTCGCCACTAAAGTGACTCCTCGCAATGACGAATCGGATTAGCTATAAGTCTCAAACTATGTAATATTTAAACTCAAGCCTAGTTTATCAACAAAGCTAAGACTTAAATATTATACTAAACTAGTAAGTACTCTAAAGTTTGACCGCTCAAAGTACTTACTAGCTAAATTAATTAATCCAATAGCATCGCTATTAAATTACAACCGTTATTGAGGTGTTAACTATGATCATACACAAATCTCTTCCATTAGTCAAACTCTATTATTTTTGCAGTCTCATAACGTAAGTATTAGCATTACTCCGTCATTGCGAGGAGCTACTTTAGTAGCAACGAAGCAATCCATTTCTAATCACTTTTATGGATTGCCACGACCACTATGTGGTCTCGCAATGACGTATATGTGTCCCACTCGTCATTGCGAGAAGTAGCAAAGCACGACGAAGCAATCCATGACATACGTTAAACAATAGACTTCCTGCATAAGTCAAAAATAGTTGAGGGATTTTTAGGAGAAACGAAGCCGAGCACCGCAGCGTACATAGACGTACGTGAGGAGCGGAGGCAAGTTTCGACGACAAAATCACCAACTAGATTGATTTATGCAGGAAGTCTATTGTCTTCATATAAATCACGCCATTCTGGATTCATAATCGTAATTAATTTTAATTTCCTAGCTCTGGAGCCAGATTTAATTTGTTTTTCTCTAGGGCGTGTCATCAAATGAGTTGACATATAGTTATGCTCATAGGATTAGGTGATAAAGAACATAACGATTGTAAGTTGTCATTCTTAGCAACGGCGGGAATCTAGATGCCTGCTTTCGCAAGGTTAACACAAAGTTTGCATCACCTAATTCAATAGGTTTCACTATACCACTTAAACCTTGGGTCAAAATTTTCAGGGCAGTTTAAAAGTTACAACTAATGATAGAAATACTAAATTACAGAAACAAGTGGTTGTCATCGCGAGCCACGAAGTGGCGTGGCGATCCAAATAAACAGTTTGCTGTTTTATTTTTACCGCTGCAATTTTT
The DNA here is from genome assembly GCF_964030975.1 of Candidatus Tisiphia endosymbiont of Hybos culiciformis. Classification (NCBI taxonomy): domain Bacteria; kingdom Pseudomonadati; phylum Pseudomonadota; class Alphaproteobacteria; order Rickettsiales; family Rickettsiaceae; genus Candidatus Tisiphia; species Candidatus Tisiphia endosymbiont of Hybos culiciformis. The sequence continues at coordinate 1,042,814 of NZ_CAXIQH010000001.1, read as the reverse complement.
GGATTGCCGCGTAGCCGCTTTGCGGCTCCTCGCAATGACGACTACTCACCTAAATAAAACTGGTTTTTTACTATTAGTTGCGACTTTTAAATTGCCCTGCAAAATTTTACCCGGACACCAGTGTGCGAATGCAGGGATCTTAGATTCCCGCCTACGCGGGAATGACAAGAGAATGCGGAGAATGACATCCTTCGCGGGAATGACATCACGCCTCCTCCTAAAGGAGTATAAAATCATCCATTAAATAGAAATATTCACAGAACCTATTAGTGCTAAGTTGTTTATGTGGTATATATAGTATATAATAGATTAACAATAGTAGTAAAATGTAAAAATGCCAGAACTTCCTGAGGTTGAAACATTAAAACGCTGTCTAGAACAGCGAATAGTAGGGGCTACCATCAATAAGCTTGATAAAAGGCGAGATAATATACGTTATAAGCTGAGCGAACAGTTGGAGTCAGATGTAAAATCAGCAAGAATTATCGCCCTAAGGCGTAGGGCAAAATATTTGCTAATTGATCTAGATAATTATTATTCGATTATTGTCCATCTTGGTATGACCGGCAGGTTAACACTACAACCTAGCGATTATCAGCTACAAAAGCATGATCATGTTATTCTCTCTTTGGGAACTTGCGAAAAATTAGTTTTTAATGATCCACGACGTTTCGGTATGATTTATACCGGGCAAACAAAGTTCCTTGAAGAGAAATTTTTAGTAAATCTAGGCGTAGAACCTCTGTCAGAGGATATGTCGTATGAATATCTAAAAATAAAATTGCTGAATCGCTCTGTTCCGATAAAAAATTTACTGATGGATAATCGTATTATTGTTGGTGTTGGTAATATATATGCCTCTGAGAGCCTTTTTATCGCTAAAATACATCCAGGCAAACTGGGTAGTAGTTTATCAAACAACGAAATAAGTAATTTGTTGTTAGCCATCAAATATGTCCTAACAAAGGCCATATCAGCAGGCGGAACCACTCTCAAAGATTTTGTTAGCGGTGATAGTAAACCTGGTTATTTCCAACAAGAATTACAGGTCTATGCCCGAGAAAATCAAAAATGTTTGAACTGCCAAGGAATAATAAAGAAAATAAAACAATCCGGTCGGACTAGTTTCTATTGTGCTACTTGTCAAGAATAATAGGAAGTAAAAATTCTATCCTTGAAATCTACTAAGTTACTAAGTATACTTAATTGATTGTTGAATTTTGTAAAATAAAAAGAGAGTGTTATGGCTAGGATCACGATTGAAGATTGTATTGGAAAAATTCACGATAGGTTTGAGCTAGTGGCTCTATCGGCTCAAAGAGCAAATGATATAAATTCTGGTAGCAAGATGACCATTAGTAACGTTAAGGGTGATAAGGCAACTGTGCTGGCATTACGTGAAATAGCGGCTGGTCATGTAACAATTTCTACCCTAAAATCCCACTTACTAAAACGCCTTCGAACAAAAAATAGAATCGATCCTATTGATGAAGAAAATACTGATGCTGCTCTTGATACTGCTACAGAAAATTTTGATTATTTACCAAGCGGCTCAGATATTAGTGTTACTGAGGATTATTCTGATTTAGATGATCAAATATTTGATGATAATATCAGTGATAACGAACAAAAATGATTATTGGCATTGGTACAGATATAGTACAAATTCCAAGAATAGAAAGGGTATTAAACCTATATGGCCAACGTTTTATAGATAGAATTCTTTCTAAAAAGGAAATGCAGAAGCTAACCTCTCTAAGTAAAGACCAATATGGTTGTTTTTTGGCAAAAAGATTTGCTGCAAAAGAAGCAGTTAGTAAAGCCCTTGGCGTTGGAATTGGCAGAAATTTACGATTTAAAGACATCTCTGTATTAAATGATGATTTGGGAAAGCCGTTTGTATCAATTGATCATCCCGAAAGCCTAGAAAAGTTTAGACAAATTAAAATTCACTTATCTATTTCAGACGATTACCCAACTTCTGTAGCGTTTGCAATCACTACCTCTTAGCTCTATAGCTAGCCCGATTTAGCCATGTGTCCAACGGAAAAGTGATATTTCCAAAAAACAATTCTTCAAAGCAGAAGCGTACACAAATATTAGATTATATCTTGGGTTTTTAATTAATATATGCTAAAGTTAGTAATATATACAAATAATATTGCTATGCTCAGTATAATCTCACCAGCTAAAACTCAAGATTTTACTTCTCAAATAGTGGGGCTACCATCGGCACAACCCCATTTCCTTACTAAAACACAAGAGCTTTTACAAATATGTAAAACTTTGTCGCAAAATCAGATCAAGCAGTTAATGGGGGTTAGTGATAAACTGGCTGAGCTTAATTATCATAGATTTCAGGATTTCGATAACCAGCCGGAGAAACAAGCGATATTTGCCTATGATGGGGATGTTTACCATAATATGGATAGGCAGAATCTTACTGAGAAGCAATGGGATTTCTTGCAAGGACACACGTTAATTATATCAGGTTTTTACGGTGCACTAAGAGTTTTTGATAAAATAAAACCTTATCGACTAGAAATGGCAATAAAATTGCCGAATTTTGAAAAATTATCAATTTTCTGGCAAGACGATATCACCAATTATGTTAATCAAATATTAGCAACTCACCAAAATAAATATCTAATCAACCTAGCATCTAATGAATATTCCTGCGTTATCAATCAAAATAATCTTAAATATCCAATAATTAATATATATTTTAAAGAAAAAAGAAATAATAAATTACAAATAATAGCAATAAACTCCAAAAAGGCTAGGGGCAGTATGCTTAATTTTATTGCAGAAAATCTTATAGACCTACCTGAAAAATTAAAATATTTCTCTAAGCAAAATTATCAATATAGTGAAACTGAGTCTTCCAATAAAGATTGGATATTTGTTAAAAATTAATAAATTGCAACATTGTCATTATATTTAAATTTAAAGGTAATAACTTGCAATTATATCTGTTAATTATCTTTAAATTCTTTGCTATTTTGATTATTATTTAATCAATAGTTTGTAAAATAGTAGGATTAACTATGGAATTTAACCGTAACAAAGCAATTATTGATTTTCTTAAAAGCAATGAAGGTCAAAAATTTACTTCTAAGGAAATAGCTGAATGGCTAGTAAAAACTTATCCTGAGGAAGTCAAGAGAAAAGCAGAAAACAGTAAAAACAAAAACCTAATCAATGTAACTGATCCAGCAAAAATAGCTAAAATTATAAGAGGATTCTTTAGTGCAGAAATAAAAAAAGAGTGGTATGAAGCTATACAAAAAAAGGAACCTAATTTTAAAAAAATAGAGCACCCGCGTAGGTATTATTATACTAAAGAAACTGATCAGGTGGAGATAAAAAACACTGAAAAGGAACCAAACATAAAAGAAAAGGATGTTAGGAAAGAACCAAACATAAAAGAAAAAGATATATATCTAAAATTTTCAGAATTTCTTTGGAATAAACTTGGTATTTATAACATGATTATTAATGAGAAATGTTCTTCAAATCGTAAAGGTACTAACGGTAATAAATGGTTACATCCTGATCTAGTGGGAATGGAGGATCTTACTAAAGATTGGGCATTAACGATCAATAATTGTGTAAAACAATTTGCCGATAAAAAAGCTAAGCTTTGGTCTTTTGAGGTAAAAGTAGAAATTGATACTAGCAATGTGCGACAATCTTTTTTCCAAGCACTATCAAATTCCTCATGGGCTCATTATGGATATTTAGTAGCGTCTTCTTTAGTAGAAGGCAAAGGAGGAGATACTTTACGCGAGCTAGAGATTCTTGCTGCTAGACATGGCATAGGATTTATTTTATTAAATATAAAAGAGCCGGTTGAAACAGGTCAAATACTAATTCCTGCTAAAGAAAGATTAGAAATTGATTGGGATATGGCTAATAGATTAGTTAAAGAGAATGAGGATTTTAAATCTTTTATAGGAGACGTTACTGATTTTTGTATGACTGGGAAAACTAAAAGACCTGGTTGGAAACACGTGAATTAGTACTTTTTATGCTTTAACCTTTAAATTGAAGAGTTGTAATCGGCATCATATCTTATATTGGTCAACAGATGGTTGGTTGAATGGATCGATTTTTAGGTGATTAGCAATTAGTATAGTACTCAACATTGTGTGAATAATTTGATCTACAATTACATACTCATCGATATGTACAAAATTCTCTAGCATCACTGGTCGTTTAACTTGCACTAATGCATTATATATATTGTTGGCATGAGCAGCTAGACTCATGTCGATATCTGAATTCTCTTTGTTGTTAGTAATAATTTTATAAAATTTATCATCCGAACCTTCTAAATAAAGTTGCAACTGACTGTGCTGATCAAATGTTCCTTTTGCCATTATAGGAGTTATACCAAAACCATTCTTACCAAGCGATTCAGCTATAATCTGTTGTTGCCATCTACACAAACCATCTAATTGGTAACTATAATTAAACATAACTAACATATGTCTATTTAAAGAATATTGATTAAGGTAATGCTCAGCTATCTGACAAACATTAGAGCCATCAAGAATAATATCTGATATTTTTTGGAAAGCAGCTGCAACGACTTTATCTACGTCAACTCCTGCAATTGCCGCTGGTAGTAAAGAGGCATTAGAAATTATACCAAACCTTCCACTGCTTACATTATCATGTTCTAAACAATTTGCACCAAAAGACTTCGCTAAATTATATAACAAATTATTACTAAACGGTGCTATTACATAAATGTTTTGAGAGGGGACTTGCAAAACTTTTAAAACATACTTAGTTAATAAATAGGTCTCATTGGTATTCCCAGACTTACTTAATGAAAAAAACACTGCTTTATCTAAGTCAACTACTGCCAATTTTTTATCAATTGCCAACTGATCTAAATTATCAAGATATATTAGCTTTTTAGTAGCTACTGCCTTCATACTTAGCAATGCTTTAACATTTAGGCAAGATGCTCCAAAACCTATAATAATCATAGTATCATATTTTGCAGTAAGCTGAGCTGCAAGAGCCTTTATTTCATCTTGCTTGATCAGCTCAAACCTTAAAAAATCATATTTATTGGTTTTAACCTGTAAAATAAGGTCGTTATATAGTGTGCTAAGCATTTAATCTCCGCTTAATTATATGGCAACCCAACTAGGTTGTTGATATTGCTATAAGTTTCTAAACGTCATTGCGAGGAGTAGCGAAGCCCCCAACTGTCGAAAGTTAGAAGGTAGAGCGGGTTTTGTGTCATCCCTGCTTCGGTGCGGGATCTAAAATAGCGTCAAAAAACTCTGGAATATTATAGATTCCCGCCGCAGCTAGGAATGACACCATAACTTTTAAACTGCTACGATTACCTATAAACCCGCTCTACCTTCTAACTTTCGACGTTGAAGGCTTTGGGCCTCGTAGACCTATGCTTTCCTCGCAACAATGCTGCTTGATGTGCTGATTCTACTCGGATACTATTGGGAGTCTGTGGAAATAACACTTTTTCTATTATGTCTTTTCTTAAATTTAGATTCTTCCTAATAATTCAAACATAGTTTTACCGATATCAGCTGGCGATCTAGTGATAGTAACCCCTGCACTCTGTAGTGCCTCTAACTTATGTTCAGCTGACCCTTGACCATTAGAAATAATCGCACCAGCATGCCCCATTCTTTTTCCTTCAGGAGCGGTAATACCAGCAATGAAACTAACTATCGGTTTTTTAATCTTTGAACTTTTTATTAATTCAGCAGCCTTTTCTTCAGCATCCCCACCTATTTCGCCAATCATAATAATTGATTCTGTTTCATCATCTTTTAAAAACATTTCAATACAATCAACAAAATCAGTACCGTTAACTGGATCTCCACCAATACCAATACAGGTGGATTGACCAAGACCAGTAGCTGTAGTCTGTGCTACTGCTTCATACGTTAAAGTACCGGAACGAGATATAATTCCAACCCTTCCTCTCTTATGAATATAACCAGGCATTATGCCTATTTTACACTCATCAGGAGTAATAATGCCTGGACAATTGGGGCCAATTAATTTAGTTTTTGATCCGACTAATGCCCTTTTGACCTTTATCATATCAAGTACTGGTATACCTTCTGTAATACATACTACTAATCCAATTCCTGCATCTATAGCTTCCAAAATTGAATCAGCAGCAAATGGCGGTGGAACATAAATAACGCTGGCTGTAGCCCCTGTTTTTTCAACTGCTTCATGTACTGTATTATATACAGGTAAACCTAAATGAGTATTTCCTCCTTTTCCAGGAGTTACTCCTCCTACCATCTTAGTGCCATAATCAATGGCTTGTTCAGAATGGAAAGTCCCTTGTGAACCAGTAAAACCCTGGCAAATTACTTTTGTGTTTTTATCAACTAATATTGACATATATGTATTTTCCGTATTTTTTGAAATAGTGATTGAATAGACCTATTTTAAGACTAATAATTTGTTTACTGTATTTTCAGTAATTCATTGATTTTAGTAATAGATAGCCCTGTCATTCTAGCTACTTCTTCAATAGAGCTACCATTACTTATCATCATTTTTATTAATTTAGCTTCGCCCCTAGCTTCGCCTCTAGCTTCGCCAATTTGAATACCTTCTTCTGTCCATACTTGGGTTATACTAGGCATAAGTTCCTCTCCTTTTTCTTTAGTTAAACTGGTGATTAACATTTTTTCTAACTCTATTTTATCACTTTGCTCAATAAAGGTCAAAGTATAGTGTAATAGATTTCTTATATGGTCATAACCTATGCTCACTTTAGTTAATTCAGGCAAGAGATCAGAGATTTCTTGCCATCTTTTCAGTAATTGACGCTCGTGGATGTGTTTGAGAAAAAATAACAGAATACCAGACCACACCTTTTTCTTAAGTTCTTCATCTGGGATATCCTGCACGTTAATAAGCTGATAATCATTTATCCAGAAGCACCTTGCTAAATCTGGGTAGGTAAATAAATCCCATATGTTAAGTGGGGCATCATATTTTTTCTTGCCATTGTACAACACTAACGGATAGATTAACGGAAGGCGTTTAGATTTAGGATTAATAGTTAAATATCGATCGCAAATATTCACCATATATTTAAATAACCTAAACGCCATTAGCTGATCAACCGTACTTTGATGCTCTAATAACAAAAAAATATAGCCATCCGTATCATTAAACTTAACAGAAAATAATATGTCCGAGATAGTTTCAGAAAGGTCTGGTTCAATAAAACTATCTTTTTCTAATTTTAGAGTTGTGCTGTCAATTAAAGCCAGTACCTCTTTAGGTAAGTGAGTTGCCAGAAACTCTTTGGCAACTATTGGATTCTCCATAGATTTACGAAATATTTTATCATGTTTTGGTCTGTCTGGAGTCACAATAAAATTACCTATAGTTTAAAATTCATCATTTCCCAGGGTGTTTTATGGCACTAAAATTAAAAGAAAAAGTTGTTTTGTAACAATGTCTAAGTTCATGCAATTACTTTACCGCAGCAACAATTTTAACAGCAGCATCACCTAAATCATTTGCAGCGATTATTTTTAAACCAGAATTTGCTAAAATATCTTTACCTAACTCAAAATTGGTGCCAGCTAAACGCACAACCAGGGGAACCTTGATGCCAATTTCTTTTACTGCAGCAATAATACCCTCAGCAATTATATCGCAACGCATTATCCCACCAAAAATATTAACTAAAACTCCTTGTACGTGCGAATCTGATAGAATTATTTTTAGCGCTTCCGTTACTTTCTTACGATCAGCTCCACCACCAACGTCTAAAAAATTTGCTGGTTCAGCACCATAAAGCTTGATAATATCCATTGTCGCCATAGCTAATCCAGCACCATTCACCATACAACCAATAGTACCATCCATCTTAACATAACTAAGACCAAGGCTATTTGCTTGCATTTCAAGAGCATTTTCTTCATCATTGTCTCGCATATTTAAAATATCAGGATGTTTAAATAATGCATTATCATCAAAGTTAATCTTAGCATCAAGTGCCAATAAACTACCATCAGGTTTTGTGATTAATGGATTAATTTCAATTTGGTTAGCATCAGTTGCTATAAAAGCCTGATAGGTTGATTCAACAATTTTCATCATTTGTTTTGCTTGTTCATTTTTAAAGCCAAGCTTATATGCTATTTGACGACAATGAAATGGTTGTATGCCTGTTGCAGGATCAACTGATATTTTGATAATTTTTTGTGGAGTATTATGGGCAACTTCTTCAATATCTACACCACCTTCAATAGAGGCTATAAAGGTTACTTTACTATTACTACGATCAAAAACAGCACTAAAATAATATTCTTTTAGAATATCACAGCCAGATTCAACATATAGACGACGAACCTTTTGCCCATCAGATGATGTCTGATGAGTTATTAGGTTAATTCCAAACATCGCGTGAGCTGCCTTCTTTGCCTCTTCTTTACTTCTTACAACTTTTACACCACCAGCTTTCCCCCTACCACCTGCGTGAATTTGGGCTTTAACCACATATAGCTCTGCCTCTAAATCATCAATTAGTTTATCGATATCTTCTTTTTGCAATATCACAACCCCTGTTGAGGTAGGTATGCCATATTGTCTCAAGATCATCTTTGCTTGGTATTCATGAATATTCATTTTTATAATTTTTTAAGTATATTTAAGCTTATGTTCTTATATACAACAAATGTTGTCCATCTGTAAAGCATCATTTAGTTTTGTCATTACCCCATATCAGCTAATTCTAGTGCAAACTGAATGCTACCAAAAAAAATAGCAAGTATAATATTAAGGAGATAATGCCTAGGCGTCCAGAAAAATGTGTAAATTTCGAAATAGATTATATATACAAAATATAACGAAGAAGGAATGAGGTGTTCCTGATTAATCCCTTGAATTTACCATTGAATAATCTAAAATAAAAGATATAGCTAACCTAATTGACATTCATCCATAGTAAATTGGCGTCATTGCGAGGAAGTAGCATTGCTACGACGAAGCAATCCAAATACCACTTTATTGGATTGCCTCGTTGCCACTAAAGTGGCTCCTCGCAATAATGGTAATGCTAATCTGGCTAGCTATACGTACTTAATTTTTTAACATATTTTATTTAGTGATTGTATGACCAATAAAACTCTTGAGACTTTTTTAAGATACTATGTTATAATAGTTGCATTGTTAAATGCTGGGTGTTCCCATAAAGAAGGGCGTACTTTATCTAAGCCGTATCCTGATATTGTAATCTTTCAAAATGATTTTGATCATTTACAAAAAGAGCTTCCTTTATTACAAAAGAAGAATTTACTGTTCCTAGCCCCTGTTCCAGTTGCAAATTATGGTGACAGAGAAAATAAAAAAGTATCAATGGTTATAGTTCACCATACTGTTGTATCAACATTAAAAGATACAAAAGAATTACTAAATAAAGTAGGTTTATCTGCTCATTTTATTGTAGATAGAGATGGTAGTATTACGTTAACGGTTCCTTTAGAAAAGCGTGCGTACCACGCTGGTATTAGTTATGCTAAAATTAAAACGGGTGAGCGATTTGAAGAGTTAACTGCTTTAAATGATTATTCTATCGGTATAGAAATAGTTAATACTGGGCGTGAGTTGTTTCCACAACAGCAAATGGAATCTGTAAAAGAATTGCTCCTATATCTTATGAAACGTTTTAAAATAAGAAAAGATATGATATTTAGTCATGCTGAAATAGGGACAATATTGTACAGTAAGGCACTTGACAGTTATGTGCTACGTAAAGTTGATCCTCATAAATTATTTGATTGGGAGTTATTGGAAAAAAATAATATAGGGTTGCATATAAATGATAGAATAGACCACAACAAGGCTAAGCACTTAATGGATAAAGTCTTATATAAAATGGGAGATAAAAACGTAGCTATTTTGAAATTAAAAGAAAGGCTGAATAGATTCTTTTATAAGATACGACCTTGGAGTGATAAAGAAGGTAAGATAAATGTACCTGATGATCGTATCAATTACTCAAATGAATTTGATGAGAGTTTTATGTGGGTAGTATATCAGTTTTCGATACATAATCTACCAATAAAAATTAGGAAAGATTTACCTTTGAAATTGGAGCAACAAGATATATTTCCTAAGCTTCTAGGTAAGTATCGAGATAGTATTTATAGTGAATTTAATAATTTGCGTTCCAAAATTCATATGCTTATTAAATCACGTGATTTAAATGAAGAAGATTATAAATATTTATTAACTTGCCTTACAAGTTATGAACAAGAGGTATCACGTGAAGCGTTCAATAGTCTAATAGATACAATGGAAATATATTATAATTCTGATTTAAGGTATGATATAAGCTTGCTATATAATACCTTTAAGAGCAATATATTAAATAAAATAGATATTTTACAACAAGACATTTTATCTTTGAAATCTTTAGATAGTCATAAAATTACTAAGGTTTCAAATTTAATAGCTATGTTTAAAACAAATATTTCTTCTGAATTTCAGAAGTGCGAAAAAGAATATTCTCAGCAATATATAAAAGTATGGAAGGAAGAATTTCTACCTCTCATGAAAAAACAAGTTAAATGGACTGTATTACATGAAGAAATATTAAAATACTTAGAGAAATCTAAATTACAAGTTAATGAGACAAACTAATATTATAGCTAACTCGATTAGCATTTAGCTATTTGTTTCAACGAAAAGGATGTCATTCCCGCGTAGGCGGGAATCTATAATAGCTAAGGGCTTTTTGAGTGTTATTCTAGACCCCTGTCTTCGCAGGGACGACAACATTACCCTAGATCAACTATGGATAAATGCTAATCGGGTTAGCTAAAAAATTTCTTAAATAATTTGCGTATATCTATTAGTGTAGTTGATTTTTATGATATATTGTTACTTAAGTATGGCAATTTAAAAGTCATAGGGAAACAACCTGGCATTAATTTGTCGCGACTAAAGTATCATTTCCTCGTTAATAGACGTCTGTAAATGGGGGATAATGTTATCCAGGTTAGCTATAAAATAATAATGGTAGAATTTAGGAGTTTATTTTATGATAAAACGTATTTTTTATTTACTTATATTATGTTCTATGACTAGTTGCACTTTAACAGCTACTAAGAATCGGAAAATAGACCAAGATGTTATCCAGATATTTCCTCTAGAAAATTATTCTCAAAATATTAATGACTGGATAAATAAAAATAATCCTGATTACGATACTCCATTATTAAGTCCAGATGTACAAAAGAAACATCTAGAAAAACTTTATGAACATAATTATGGTAATTTATCCCCATGGAATAAGCAATATGTAAACCAATTATTACATAAAGCTGCACCGAATGATATAGTGACTATTATACAAAATAGTTTAATTGAATTTGGCAACAAAGATAAAACCGGTAATGCAATTGCTTATGGAGAGAATTTCCGTCCTTATACGGAAGGTTGGATTGATAATATTAGTGCTAATATTAATATAACACAATTTTATAATTTAACTTATCAAGCTAGTAACAGAGCTATTGCCATTGATAATTTGCATGGACGATTATTACCAACTGATGACGTCCATTTTTATAGTTACAAGCAGGCAGGTCAAGGATATCCTTTTGATAACTTACAAATGTCATCTATTTGGGCTGGAACACCTCTTTATATTATAGGAACAACAAAGGATAGAGCCTGGTCGTTGGTCATAGCTCCTGATTTTATTGTATGGGTGAAAAGTAGTGGGATTGCCCAAACAACCACAGAATTTGTTAATAAATGGCAGATGGCAGCAAAATCTCACCTTGTGGCAATTACTCGTACTCAAACAGCTATAACTGACACAACAGGTCAATTCCTATTTTATGCGTATATAGGCTCCATATTCCCAATGAACAACAATAGCACTCTCAGCAAAGAGTTAATGATACCTTCAATAAGCAATGGATATGCTGTGGTCAAATATGCTCAAGTATCTAATCAAAATACTATAGAAATACCTTTGATGGTCACTCAGCGTAATATAGCTAATATTCTTAGTAGTCTAGTTGGTCGTCCATATGGTTGGGAGAATTTGTATTTTTATAATGATTGTTCCGCAGAATTAAAAAACTTTTTTGCTACTTTTGGGATATGGTTGCCAAGACAAGCATCAGATCAATCAAAATATGGTAGAGTGGTGGATATGAGTTCTGCTTCTCCAGAACAGAGGATATCGTATCTAATGGGGAGCGGTAAACCGTTCTTGACCATCATATATATTGGAGGACATGTAGTTATGTATATTGGTAATTATCCCAATTCTCATAATAAAGAAATCCCCTTAATGGCCATGAGTTATCAAAATGTATGGGGATTACGTCCTGCTGGAGTCAATACACGTATTGTTGTTGGAGGAAGCGTATTCTTACCGTTATTACTACAATATCCTGAAATGCCTAATATAGAGTCGTTAGCGGCTAAAAAATATTTTCAAGTAATTTATTTAGATCAGGTTGCTGAATGAATTAGAGATTGTAAATTTATCACATTATTTATGTTGGGTATAAAGAAACATGTGACATAATAAGCACATAGGTTTAAATTTGGAAATTTAATACTTGCGAATTGTGAGTTATAGTAGATTGGTTGCTCAACTCAACAAACCCACTATAACTCACAAGTTCTAGGATTCCTTCCTATAACTTTTAGTGTAACATAAATAAAATCTTTAAAAGTACGATAATGACTCAAGTGAAATATCACTATAAATTATAGTGATATTTTCTGAGAAAGTTATACTACTTTTAATAATATAATTATGTTTTATTTCGCCTAATCTTCTTTAATCAAAGAACGTATCAATGCATTAATAGCTTGTTGATGTGCGGAGTTACGAATTTTCATAAAATTCCTTGATACTTCTATACACATACGCTGATGTTGAGTATGTACAGGCTCGACATTATCAGCTCCTTCTAAACCATTATAAAAATAATCGATATTTTTTTCTAGTGCTTTAGCAATAAGAATCAGTCTACCCATTGGTATTCTATTAACCCCCTTCTCATATTTTTGTAACTGCTGATGTGTTACTACTATTACTTTTGCAAGTTGTTGACGTGACAACCCCTTAGCAAGCCTTAAAGAATAGATCTTCTCGCCTATAAATTTGTCAGCTTTTTCTATAAAGTCATTCTTTCGTGCCATAGTTAACTCCTTTATGAATGAATTATTAAATTTTTGCAAATATACATATTAACAAATGCAAAGATTACTGTCATATATTATCTAACCTAGAAAGGCAACAATTAAAATAGGTTTATTCCCATGTAAACTAATCTACTATCAGTAAATATTGATATATCGTTTGTTTTCATACTAATTAGTACTTAATATTTTTTAACTTTTATATCATTATAAGGATCTTATAGATACTTATACATCTTGTAAATTATAATTTCATTCTTATTATATTTTTAAACCTATATTTTACTATTTTAATAGAATAAGACTAAAAAGTGAAAATTGTAGAATTATATTGCGAAGGGTTTATACCACAACTGTCGAAAATTAGAAAAGGAAGAGGTTTTAGATATAGTGAAACCTATTGAATTAGGTGATACATGTTTGCGGTTAAAAATCACATCAAAATCCATAAGATTTTCACCCTATTTTGTCAAAAACCTTATGGATTTACAAAGTTTTTATAACCTAATCACAGTACCAAGCTTGTCATCCCTGCAAAAGCAGGGATCTAAAATAGTGGACAAAAAGCCCTGAGATATTATAGATTCCTGCCTACGCAGGAATGACATCCTTTTTGTTTAAACATATAGTTATGCTCATAGGATTAGGTGATAAAGAACATAACGATTGTAAGTTGTCATTCCTAGCTGCGGCGGGAATCTAGATACCTGCTTTCGCAGGTATGACACAAAGTTTGTATCACCTAATTCAATAGGTTTCACTATAAATGACTCTTCAAAATTCAATGTGGCTCACTTTAATTGACCGCTTAATTGACCGCAAAAAATACCTGGCTCACATTAACTGATTTTATATTTTCCTTCAGTTTACATTATTTGACAATATCGTTAATTTTCTTGGGTGGTAATGTGGTGCATAATTAGATAAAAACGTTCATTATTTCCATCTTCTGCACCTTAAAATTAAGATTATGGAATTAGCAGAAAATACTGAATGAATTTATTAGGTGGTATAACAATGAGAGACGACATCAATCTCTCAATTATAAAAGACCAACTGATATTTATCAACCAATAGAAGTGAATTAGCTATGTTGAAATTTTGTATTAGCTGTATTTTTTGATTATAAAAAAATAGTTAATTTCTAAATAGTTAAAAACAGATTAACTTATTTTTTTAGTTTAACAATTGGGTACACTATAGTTATGCTCATAGGATTAGGTGATAAAGAACATAACGATTGTAAGTTGTCATTCCTAGCTGCGGCGGGAATCTAGATACCTGCTTTCGCAGGTATGACACAAAGTTTATATCACCTAATTCAATAGGTTTCACTATATACCTAACTAACCTGAATTTGATATAATAATAACTACATCTTATATCGAATTCAGGTTATTATAGGGTAGTTTTATCTAAGTTATTCAAGTCATTTGACCCCATACATCTATAAATATTAAGATAGTTTAAAATATTTATAGATTTTTATCTCGAAACTATTAGTACAACCATAAAAATCATTATACTTCTTAGGTTCTGCATGCAGAACCTAAGTGAAATCAATATATGGTAATAAATTTATGGTAAATAAAGTAAATATATCTAATGTTATTAAATTCCCATCTCCATTTGAACGCCTTAAGTCATACACTAATTCTCCTGATGTCAGCTTGCGTAAAGCTATTATTACTCAGGCAATTATTGATGCAACCAATATATCAGAATTCCGTATTGCAAAAAAGCTCGAACAAGAAGCAAAATCATGGATTTTCGGTGGTGGCGAATCTTTTAAAGCAATTTGTATGGAAGGTGAGATTGAGCCGTCTTTTGTAGTAAGAGTAACCAAGGAAATTATAAAACTACATAAGAATAAATCTAGTTTTAGGAAGCAATCGCAACAAAACTCAGTAGATAGTAAAAATAAAAAATCATTATTTAAAACAAAATAATAGATATGTTTTCTATCTATTAAATATTATAATAAATATGTTATAATTTAGATAAAATTACGACCAAAAGCTCTCCTTTTGATTAAATAGCAAACTAGCATAGACAACTTAAAGTAAGTGCTATGGCTTATATTTTAGCTAAAACAATCATCAAGCCATTATAAAAATTCAAAATAATGGCTTGAAATTCATTATGATTATATAGTCTCCCCGTCAAAAGTTTTAAAACACAACATCTACTATAGTGAAACCTATTGAATTAGGTGATACAAACTTTGTGTCATACCTGCGAAAGCAGGTATCTAGATTCCCGCATAAGCGGGAATGATGGTATGGACGAGTGAAGCGAAATATGCTTTACTTGTACGGAGTCTGGTGAAAAATGTTTTTCAGTTGCTCCAAATTAAATAACAATTTAATTAATAGGTCCATACCATGATAAATAATAGCATAGAAAATAGTATAATTGGAATAGATTTAGCAAAAAATATTATGCACTTGGTGCAAGTTGATCAAAATGGCAAAAAAGTCGGTCATCAAAAAGTTAAAAGAGATGAGTTAATAGGATGTTTAAACAATCTCAATAAAAGTTCACTGGTGGTCATGGAAGCATGTGGAGGAGGTAATTATTGGTCGCAAGAAATTAACAAGCTTGATTTGCAAGTTAAGTTGATGAAAACAAAAGATGTAAAAATTTATGCAACATCGAGGCAGAAAAATGATTATAACGATGCCTTAGCAATATGTAAAGCTGCTCGCGATCCAGAGCTAAAAGATGTGTTACCCAAAAGCAAAGAGGAACAAGATATAAAATTTTTGCATAAAATCCGAAGTAATACGATCAGAGATCGAGTACAAAAAACTAATTCTACAATATCAAGTTTATATGAATATGGTTATAATACAAAATTAAGCAAAAATAAATTTTGCAAAGCATGTAAGTCGGAGGTAGAATTAGCGTATATAGAAGGTTATATAACTTCTGGGGTACAGTCAATTTTACTTTTAGAATGTGAAGAAATTGAGAATTTGTGTAACAAAGAAAAAACTTTAGAAAAGCTGATAATCAGTAATAATAAACAGAATGAGAAAGCTATTAGGTTGCAGACAATTTTTGGGATTGGAGCAATCAATGCTAGTTGTTTGAGCGTAGCACCAATGGAAAATTACGCAACCCCGAGGGATTTTTCTGCGTCGCTTGGTTTGGTGCCAAAACAATACACCTCAGGAGATAAGATAGTTTTAGGAGGAATTAGCAAACAAGGTGATAGATATGCTAGAACTATGTTGATTCAAGCTGCAAGAACAATAGCAATAAGAGCCAAAAGCGATAAAGAATCAAAAGATAAGCTAGTTCAGTGGGCAGTGAAGAAATTTGCTGAAAACAAATCATATAATATTATATGTGTTGGTTTAGCGAATAAATTAGCTAGAATAGCTTATGCAGTAGTTACCAATGGCAGCGAGTATGTCGCAAATTAGCGCTGTTGGCAAGAAGGATAATTTATGTCAATTAAGCAAAAGAATGGCAATTGGTAAATATTGCGAGTAAGTTAGTAACAATAAAGAGAACGAAAGTAAAAGAGTTAATGAAATAAGTATTCTGAACAAAATCCGCAATTATGTCGAGGCTCTAGAAGCCGTGGGAATGAGAGGTTACTCAAGGATATTTAGAAGAATGCAGAAACCATTATGGCACTCGATGCCGAATATATGACCGCTTCCTTTGTGGCTCTAGGCTCTGTCCAGAAAAGTGTGTAAATTTCGAGATAGGTTATATATAAAAATATAACAAAAAAGGAAATTACATGAATAAAAAAACAAATGAATCAATAAAGCAAGCAGTAGATTTATTAATAGATAATGATACAGATGTAAGCACAATACTGAAAGAAGGAGGATTATTAAAAGAATTGACCAAACGCTTGATAGAGAAGGCATTGCAGTCAGAATTGAATAATCATCTAGGCTATGATAAATACAGTCGTGTAGATAATGATAATGCTCGTAATGGTATAACTAGCAAAAAACTGATCTCCGAACATGGAGCGGTTGAGATAGAAGTACCAAGAGATAGGCGTAGTACCTTTGAACCAGCAATACTACCGAAAAGACAAAAACGTTTTGATGGTTTTGATGATAAAGTCTTATCATTATATGCTAAAGGTATGAGTGTATCTGATATTAAGGTTCAATTACAAGAGTTGTATAGTGTTGAAATAAGTGAGAGTTTAATCAGTCAGATCACCGATGATGTAATGGATGATGTAAAAGCTTGGCAGAGTAGACCGTTAGAAGAGATATATCCGATAGTATTTTTTGATTGTTTAGTAGTAAAAGTTAGGCAAGACAAAAGGATAATTAACAAGGCAATATATGTTGCATTAGGGATTGATTTATCTGGTAGAAAAGATATATTGGGATTATGGATCAGTGAAAATGAAGGGGCAAAATTTTGGCTTGGTAATTTTACTGAAATGAAAAATAGAGGATTAAAGGATATACTGATTGCCTGTAGTGATAATCTTACTGGTATGTCTGAGGCGATAGAAGCAGTTTATCCAAAAACAGAACATCAATTATGTATTGTACATCAGATTAGAAATAGTTTAAAATACGTATCATATAAAGATAGGAAGCAGGTGGCTAGCGATTTAAAGCCGATATATACTGCAGCAACGGAAGAACAAGCACATTTAGCTTTAGTATATTTTGAAGAAAAATGGAATAAACAATATCCACAAATTGCCAAATCATGGTATAATCATTGGGATAATTTAATGATTTTTCTAGGATATCCAGAGGCAATTAGAAAGGTAATTTATACCACTAATTCAGTTGAATCTGTTAATAGTCAATTGCGTAAAGTAACAAATAATAAGCGTGTTTTCCCTAGTGATAGTGCTGTTTTTAAAAGCTTATATTTGACAATTGACTATATGACCAAAAAATGGACTATGCCTATTCCCAACTGGAATGAAGCTATGGCTCATTTGATGATCAAATTTGAAGATAGGCTTAACAAAATTTAATGACCTATTTTGGAAATTTACACACTTTTCTGGACAGAGCCTGGCTCTATTTTTTATTTTCTTTATTGACAAATTCACTCGTCCATATATGACAACTTACAATTACTTCGTCGACCTACGGTCTTCTCGCAATGACTGTTGACCACATACGACTTTTAAAGTATACTATCTAAACTCGCTTCCCCTTCTAACTCTCGATAGTTGTGGTAACAGAGCCTGTCCTGTGGTTATAGTGAAACTCAGTGTATTAGGTAACAAAGATATAGCAATAAGTTCCTAAAGATTAGTGATATTTTTCTTCTATTTATATCATCTAATTCAATAGGTTTCACTATAGACTGCAAAAATTTTGAGAATCCATAAGATTTTCACCCTATTTTGTCAAAAACCTTATGGATTTCAAAGTTTTTATAACCTAATCACAGTACCAAGCTTGTCATCCCTGCGAAAGCAGGGAGCTAGAATGGCGGACAAAAAGCCCTGAGATATTATAGATTCCTGCCTACGCAGGAATGACATCCTTTTTGTTTAAACATAGCAGATGTTGTATCTTTAGACTTTTGACGGGGGGACTTTATAATCGCTGTCATTGCAAGAAGGCGTAAGCCAACGAAACGATCCTGTTTTTTGTCATCCCCGCTTCAGTGCGGTATCTAGATTCCCGCCGTTGCTAAGAATGACACCTTTTTCGTTTAAATATAGTAGATGTTGTATTTCTATACTTTTGACAGCTCAACTATTTATGGTCATCCACCCTTAGCAGCTCCAGCTCCTTTCCCCTGATTACTAATACGAAAAGCTTCACTTTTATTTTTACTTAGAAAGGCACTAAAATCTTCTTTTGTGAATTTAAACTCAGCAATATTTTTTGCTGGACTTTTTTCGGTATCCAATCTTTTATCTTGTTTTTTATCAATAGCTAATAATTCTATAAAATCTTCTTTAATTTTACTTGATGTTGTTGGAGAATTTAAGGTCTTGATCAGTGATTCTAAAGCCTTGGTATCATTTCTAACTTCTTTACTGCGGTTAGTCGCTGCAAGTATTACATAATCCTTTAAGCTACTCTTATTATCTTTACCTTCCCAACGTTCTGAAGTACAAAAAGATAAAAGTGTATCAGCTTTTGCTTGGTGACTTTGAGTAGCATCACGATCTTGCCAACTTTTCTCAGTTTTAGGCTTTGGCGGGATTACATGGTCTAACATTTTCTGAGGAAATGTTTTATTCAAATTTTCATTATCATAAACCTCATAGACCTCTAGAAGAAATTTCTGATGTTCAAACGTTTTATCTACCCCTTTACCTAGTTCATAATTATCTAAGTATTCCAAAGTCTGAAAACGACCTTTAATATGCAAATAATCCGCATATTTTTGAGCATCGTCAAAATCAAGAGTGGATATACCTTGAGTATCTAGTGTCACCGTGTTTAGCGCATGCTCGCGTAAATTAGTAAGAGTGTCTTTATTAGTTTCCGTATATTTAAAATGCCCACCAACCTGAGCCAACGCTTTATATACTACATCCATTAAAAATTTCATTAAAGCACTTGGACTTTCAAAAGGCTTGGCACTATATATAGCCATATTTGTTGAAGCATCCATACCACTACCAAAAGCAAGAGCTAGAACCCTACCTTGTGTTTTTGCTAAAGTGACATCTTCAAAACCATCTAATTCTTCAGCAGAATCCACTTTACTCTCATTCTCAGGAAAATACCCCATAGGTACATTGTCTCTATATCCCCCATCAACATATTCAACACCATTAATTGTTACAGGTTGAAAAACTACAGGAATTGAAGCAGAGGCTCGGCAAGCTAAAGCAATTTCAACATTAGGGCTATTTTCCGCACTAAAAATTTGCAACGTACCATTGTCTCGCCTTACTGCAGTAATTAATAAATCTTTAAATTGTTCTGAATCAACAAGTTTTAAAAGAGCTAAATCCTTAAAAAGAATTTTCCCACCACTTTGACATTTCTCCATTAATTCACTAAACTCTTTACCATTGGAATCTATTATAGTTTGAATTTTGGCAAATTGCTTATTTAGCTCTTGTTTTTGAAAATCCAACCCTCGAATATTTTCATTTATATCGGTAATCTGCTGACTATTATCACCTTCTTGTTGTTTTAATTGTTCAATTGAGTTTAAAAGCTCTTGCTTTTTTTTCTCTAATTTTTCTTGCTCTTGTGAAATCCTATCATGACCCGCCTGACAAAGCTTTACAGGGTTCTTGTCCTTTAAAAAGTCAGATACACCTTTTCTTATAGTCTTATTTAAAAGATCATATAATGGCATACCATCCTTACCAATCTGCACCGGACCAGCTGAGAATCCTTGTGTGCCAAGTAAACCTTTTAGGTTGGTCTCTTTTGAAATTTTTTCAAATGTTTCAGGAGCTATACCACATGCAACCATTGCAGCACTTATCGCCCCGGCAGATGAGCCGGCAACCGCTTTGACCGCTCCAACTGCTCCAGATTCTGCCAAAGCTGAATAAACACCGGAATATATTGCTCCCTTAGCTCCACCGCCACTAAAAACCAAATATTCAAAAGGAGTTTCCTGCCTTTCCTGCATTTCTTTTTGTAACTTACTCATAATTTTCACTCAACATTTAATTTACCCAGTGTGCAAGTTTATTTGGTCGCTTCATCAAAATGCCTACAAGCATAAAAGATATTCGTGGTCAGGAAATTACTTTAAATCCACAAGATTTTTACCTTATTTTATTTAAAACCTTATGAATTTCTAACAATTTAGTATCCCCTGCACATAATTTAGTGTCATCCCTGCGAAAGCACACTAGTGCGTCTACGCTGACAATTGCTTCCTTCCACAAAAGTTTGCAGTAATTTTATCCACTTTATTTCACTATCAGATCATATAATATCTCACCTGCAACTTGATCTACCAACGTAGTTGGATGAACATCATCAAAGAATACATAATCGGAAATTTTACAATCATTACACGGAGCAATATAGCTTGCTTTCAACTCCCCTGTTAGCACTAATTCTAGTAAAGTTATAGCACCCTTGCCAAGAGGCATATCTAAGACACAAGCCTTAGAGAAGGTCTGCCCATTCTTCTTGTAATCAGCGATTATATTCTGCAATACATTATTCATATCAAATAGTCTTATATCAATTGTTGGATATATTTTTCTTAAATTCTCTATTTGATCATTTAATTTTTTATTAAACTCCTGTGTTAATTTTGTAGCAAATGCTTGTGCCTTGGTATTGACCACAGCTGGGATTGAGCCAATATCTGGTACGTTACCAACAACTATGTGTCTGACATTTCTTTTTGCTAAAATATTAATGGCTTTAAATATTTCAGTAACACTCTCATTAATTATTCCAATGGGATCTTTATCCAACAAAGCTGCTTTAATATCATTCCCACCAATTATAATTATGAATAAATCGTTTACTCCAATATCTGGGTGATGTTTAATAATGGAATTAAGTTGATTTTTTAACTGAAATTGATTGAACCATAAAGTATATGGTAACTCATTACCAACAGAGGCTCTAGCAGATGAAACGGCATAATTAGTGCCAATTTGATCATACGAAACGTAAGATGCACTTTTTAAGTGTTCTTTTTGTAAAATGTCTGCAAGCGGTATGGATAATTCCTTGGATTTTTGTTCTAGAATCCATTGTTTAAATGCAGGTGTTATGCTAAAACTCCAGCCTGGTGTTATTGACACCCCAAAACTTGCGGTTGCATATTCAACGATTAATGAGCCATTACTAAAGGATCTTTCTTTATAGAATGGCGGAGAGAAATAGACTCTCTCAGCCCACTTTAACCTTGGGAAGTCTTGTTTCATGGAGTTCAGTACACTGTTAAAAGAACCAACAAAAGCCCCGGTGTCAGACAAACTATCTCCCATAATATACACTGCTCTATATTGACTATTTATGTGAGACGGAGATGAGGAACTCGTTTGTTTAAATAATGGGCTTGGCGAAATATTTTTGTTGTTGCCACAACTAATTAGTAATAGCGACAATGACGATATTAAGAAAAATTGATTTAATAATTTCATAGCAATATATACCTTGATGTACCCTATCAGACTATTCCGAATCAGGCGATTTTAAATATAGCGATTTCCTGAAGAATAACACTAATTCCAACCTAATGACAACAATTTTTTCATCTTCTATTATAGTCTTTCTGCCTAGTAAATTTAGTAGAAGATAAGAATAATCCGGTTCCCATAACTAAAAATACTGAAACAATAAAAATACTAGTAATCATAAAATGCCCGAGCATTGCTAAAACTACAGTAGTAATACAGACCATTATCATAAATATAATGGCACTAAGTTTACCTTTTTTTGTGATGCTTTCATAAACTTCAATACTTTTAATATCCCTTTGATGTCTATGTATTTGCTCTTTTTCTGCCATGACTATTAACTTTGCCAAGGTTCCTGGATAAATATTTTCATATTCTTCCATTAAATCTATAGGGGGCATAACATGCTCAAACTTCTTACGATAGAAGCTATTATCTTTGTCTCTAGGATTATTGCTAACTTTTAAATATCCTTTATTCAATCTATTATTACTAGCAAAGAAACTTTTACTCTCTTTCATATTCTTTTTTTATTTCTTGAAATGTTAAATTAATATCTTTTTCTATTTTAATAAAATACTCAAGCAGATCCGTCTCTGGCTTCTTTCTTATTGTTGTTTTAGATATTTTAAATATACTAAAAAAGCCAGTTAGGAAATGTCTTATAAAATCTTTATTCATTTTTTCTTGTACTCTTTAATACCCTTCCCCAAAATGTCATCCATAATTTATACGGATGTCATCCTGAACTTATTTCAAGATGACGTTATTCTTAAATCCATCTAAATCACTTTTATAAAGTTATCATCAGGAATCAATGGCTCTCCTCTGAAATTTACTGCATTGTTGAATTTATTGCAACAAGTTATAAAATTTTTATCACAACCTACAGTAAGATCAACCGTTTTATTATGTTTCATACTATCAGGAATTAGTTTATCCAATATGACTACATTCCCAGAATGACTAATGATCTTACTGTAAAATTGTCCCTTTATAAGACCATTTAAAATAGCATCTCCGTAATTAAAATAACCATTTTCTTTATCAAGATTTGAGATAACTATAGTTCTACCAAACATTTCCTTAATATTATATATCTGACTATAAACTATTTTATCTATTTTGCATTTCAAATCACCAAAATTAGCACGACATTTCTTACTAAAAGATTGCAGTAACGACTGGTTATATAGTTCTATATTGGGTTCTAAATACAAAGTAAAATCTAAATCCCTTTTGGTATAAGTGCTACAGCGATAAGTAACAAAATGCTTATAAGAATTAGCACAACAAATATATATTTTAACCGTAGCTTGTGTCAAATCATAATGTTGCTCTACTCCATTATTCTCGAAAACTCCTTCTAAGATAATGTGATTCTGAGCAGAATCATTAAAAACCCCTTCCTTTAAAGCCATTCCAGAATTTGGCATAAATATTATGTCATCAATCGATAAAGATTTATCAGACTCAGTAAGGTACAACTCAAAACCATCCTGTAACGTGATATGGAAACAGTAAGTAAAATTTTGTAATTCTGTTATGGAATTATCAATATATTCTGTCATATAACCTCCAATAATTCTATTTGTGATAATTCTATTGATCCGTCTGCAGAATGAAAATACTCAAAACTATCATTAATAAATCGCACAGCTACATCAAAAATAAAATTCCCTGTCAAAATTTGCCCTTTATCTAATGGGCTTGGCAAAGTTACTAATCCGGTATTATAATCAAGCTGGACTGCTATATTGATATCATTAACATAGAATTTTTCGCTCCCAGCTACCGGTTTATTAATTGTTCTAGCATAGGGCAAAATTGGATCTTCATATAATTTAACCAGTTGGCATTGCGTTAAATTCCCATCACCTTTAGCAATAAATTGCCCTGACACTTGATAATCGACATTATCCCTAAAACGAAAGGAAAAACTCCCTCCCCTTCTTGCTCGAAAGAAAGAACTAAACTGCTCAAATTCGCGACTACTCAAACGACAATTTTTAATCAAATATTTTTGTTTCGCATATTCTCTATCTAAATTTCTTACTTCTCTGCCTGATAATGTCATAGCACAAGAAGTAGCAAATTCCGGTTTACCAACAGCAAAAGTTTCAATAAATTCCGGCATACGTATATCATGAAAATTCATAATTTCTCCTAATATTTAATAACTGTTATAGTGAAACCTATTAAATTAGGTGATACAAAGTTTGTGTCATACCTGCGAAAGCAGATATCTAGATTCCCGCCTACGCGGGAATGACAAGAGAGTGCGGGAATGGCACTAAAACTGTAATGTCATCCCTGCGTAGGCTTAACTTGTCATCCCTGCTTCGGTACGGTATAGTTATGCCCATAGGATTAGGTGATAAAGAGCATAACGATTGTAAGTTGTCATTCCAATGGTATAAGATCCTTTTCTATTAGCGACCTAAAATCCTCATCCATATCAACAAACCATCTTTTTACATCCACTTTAATAGGTAAATCAGATTCCTCCAATTCCTCTTGCAAATTAAATAACTCTTCATCACTTACTACTTCCATAATACAGATATCAAGATCAGAAAACTTCCTGTGACTACCTTTAACACGAGAGCCGTATGCTTGAAATGTATAAGGATATTTCCTTAAGATAGATTTTAATAATAAAAAATCTTTCTTCTCAAGATTGATCATTTAATCTCTCCAAATTTCTCAAAAACTCGTGTAACATGCCAGAAAAATCATCAAAAGTTGCAATAACTTGTTCTACATTTTTGATATCATAAGTATGTACCGTAATATTTCTAATCTTGATAAAATCAAACCAAGCGGCAGGGTCTGAAATTAACCCGGCAGCAGCTGCCTCACGAAATACTTCACGTGGGGTATAAGCATTTCTACCCTGAACCTCTAACAATCGCTTCATTGTTTTCCAAGCTAACTCATAACAATATTCAAATGCTTGAATAGCCCCAGCTTTATTCTGTTCAGTATCTAAATTAAGACGAAACTCCTCAAACTTATTATGCGCCTTTAATAAGTTACTAATATCAATATTGTCAATCAAATATACCATTTTGTACCTTTAGATTTGTTATAGTTATGCCTATAGGATTAGGTGATAAAGAACATAACGATTGTAAGTTGTCATTCCCGCGAAGGCGGGAATCTAGATACCTGCTTTCGCAAGGTTAACACAAAGTCTGTATCACCTAATTCAATAGGTTTCACTATATCAGTATACTGTTCTTAATTATCACCATAATGACTCCACATACGTAGTATTTTTATCTTCTCATCTACTATAGTTATGCTCATAGGATTAGGTGATAAAGAACATAACGATTGTAAGTTGTCATTCCTAGCTGCGGCGGGAATCTAGATACCTGCTTTCGCAAGGTTAACACAAAGTTTGTATCACCTAATTCAATAGGTTTCACTATATCTTTCCAGTCTTGTTCTGAAATTAAAACTGCTGCATTTCTTTTGCCTTTTATTATTGTTGGCTCATGATTCTCTGCCACCAAATCTATCAATTTATATAAGTTCTTTCTAGCTTCACTAGCTATTAAATATGTCATAATTACTCCTATTAAAATGTTAATTAATAGCTCACCTTACGCATAACGCTCATGGCAATTTAAAAATTGCAGAAAAGTACAATACGTCATTGCGAGACCACGTGAGTGTAGTGGCAATCCACATTCATTAGATTGCTTCGTCGCCACCAAAGTGGCTCCTCGCAATGACGTCTGGCTGTTTTCCCTATGACTTTTAAATGCCATGCGTAAGGTGAATTAATAGTACTGTATATGGTACTGTTAATCAATATCTTTAAATCTCTTTTACTACAGACTTCTTGCCAATTTTATTCCCCTTTAATAAGGCTTTGTAATCTATGGTAAGCTTAGTAGTAATAAGGTCAGAACTACGTTGAAAATTTATATTACACGCCTTCATACCAGCAACAATGTAATCTTGAAGAATACACGAATTAGCTGTTAATTTATTAGTAATTTTCTCAGCCAATGAAGTTAAAAGCCCCTGGTTTTTATCCCTAGCAAAAGCATTTATCTCAAATTCTACTTGGTAAATATCCTGACCTAATCTTGAAATATTTTCAACTTTCAGAATATTTACTAGTAAGAACGGATATTTTGCATCCTGGACTACCGATATGTAAATCCGGTCAACACTAAGCCTAATATCTGGGTCACCTGATAATAAGTTATATATGGTCATGTGAAAATCATGAATAAAATTAACAGACATATATTTCTAACCCTATGATATTCAAGAATTTACTTTTTTCTTCAACATTAATAATTCGCTTAATTTCAAATTGCCTATCTCTAAATGATATACGCATTTTGGTGGTAATGCCTGTGATAAATCTCATTTTAAACACATAAAACCCTTCGGTCATAATATGACCAAAATTCAAATGTTCTATCGAGGTAAATCTATTATCAGAAATAGGTTTTATTTCGGCATAAGTAGAGAATTTCTCTTGCCATTTTTCTTGTTCTATTTCACTGGCAGAAAAATTCTCTAGAATTTTCACCTGATGTTGTAAAGTACGTGCTACTGATTTTTTCATTCTTACCTTTAAGCATTATATTTTTAATTGTCTGTATGCCAGATACAGATTCTTAATTTCTGTTGACAAGGAAGTACCATTCTGCCTTTCCCTATCATACATTTCTGCTATATGCATTAATATGCCATGCTTTATTGAAGCTGGAATATTAATTTTATCATATCCAATAATATATTCAACTATTAATTGATAATTTTCTAACTTTTTATTTAGAAATAATAATGATCGATCGTGATCTAGATAATATTGATCAGATCGCAGCTCAATAGATTCACTATTATTTGTTAGAGCAATCTTCGTTATCTCCTTTATCGGTTGATATTTTAACTGAAAATTTTGTTGATTTTTAATATTACAAACAAACTCTATTCTCCTTGTTATTATTGTAAGTTTAGTAAAATTCTCAGCAGCCGTAATTGCTGCATCTATCAACCCACCAATTAACTCATCATCATAATTTCCTTCTATCCTCATATAGTTTTTTACTTCTATTAGAGTCCAAATAGTCTGAGGGATTAATTCAATAATCCTAAATATATCCTTTTTATACATATATCCTACTTCACAATGTTAGACCAAATTTACAAACGTCATTGCGAGGAGGCATAAGCCGACGAAGCAATCCATTTTTGGTTACTTTTATAGATTGCTTCGTCGCCACACCAAGGTGGCTTCTCGCAATGACGCTGTCGAGTTAGCTTGTAGTCAACTAAACGCAGCAAGCTTAATAGCACTCTGATTCACTACGTCGCCCCCTACCCTTTTAACTGCGTAAAATTTGACAAACGGCTTGTCGGTATAAGGATCTCTCATTATATTAATACCACCACGATCTATGATTTTATAGGCTGATTTAAAATCTCCTATAGCAATTGCCATATTACCTTCCTTTATAGCCGGCATCTCAGAGCAGCAAAGCACAGATATGCCAAATATTGTTTGCTTTAAAGAATCAGAAAGCGATTGTTGCCAAATAAATCGACCATTATTATCTTGGAGTTTTTGAATTTCCGATAAAGTAGTACGGTTCATCAGAAAAGTAGCATTTGCCAAATATTCTTCATCGAGTAAATTAATGAAATCTAATAATTTTTCTGCAGTAACTCGTCCCCCCATCTCAAATTGCTCTATTTTATCATGATCTTTTGATAAAATACCCTTCGGCCTCTTCTTGCCGTCACCATTAATAAACGCATCATTTTCTGCTTTAACAAAACTATCTCTTAAACGTTCGAGCAACCAGTTCTCTATCCGAATAGCCGAATCATCTATCAAAGTTTGGCTAGCTTTTGGCTGGGCATAAAGCTCGTGTACAAAAATTCTCTGTTGCTTTAGCTTAGAAGCAGCTGTTTCTTCTCTTGTCTGCAAATCACCAACCCAACCGCTAGCAAAATTACCCTCTTCAATTACTATATCAAGAGCATTACTAGAAATTGTTTCGATTGATGCTAATTGCCGCATAGGCGATCTAGCATTAATCTCAGTGATTATACTATTATATAAAGCCGGTACTAATAATACCCCTCCTTCCTCAGCTCCACTATTTAAGGATTTTTCGATTAATTCACTCTGGCTGCCTTTGCGAATATAACTATTAAAAGCAGTTTTATACTCGATATCTTGTATTCTTCCTATTTCCGGACGAGATAGAAAATTTTCTAGATTATAGATTTTCTCCTGTAATTCATTGATTTTCATTTCATTACTATTTTGTTTTGTCATTAATTCTGTATCCATGTTATTCTCCATTAAAATTTGTTTGGTGATATGCGAAATTTTGGCATGATCATTGGCTGGAAAAGTTACTATACTAACCTCAATTAACTCAGCCTCAGTGATAATTCTTTGATTTACGTTATTGTAATTTGCTCGTTTTATATTAAAACCAATAGAAAGGCCATCAACTGCCCCTTGGCGGACAAGTTCTATAGCCTCTTTACCTTTCTCGATTTTATTATTAATTATAGCTTCGACTTTTAAGCCGTAATCATCCTCTGTTAAAGATTTAATCACCCCTATTGGCTGTTGCCAATCATGCTGCCAAAGAAATTTGATGAGCGAATGATCGGCTGAGGCAAAAGCCCCTTTAGCAATCAGGTCATTATGCTGATCAGAAATATTATAAACACTAGCATAACCTGAAATAACTACGCTATTATCTGTAATAGATTTTATGATTAAATTTTGAATCGCTTGATTTTGCTGTAAGTTTTCAGTACACATATTACCCCATAATTGCAATAACTATAGGTAATATATACTAAAAATCTTTAGCACTAAGTATTTTGGAAAAAAAATTATCGATTTTTATCAAATATTTTTTGAATAGACTTAACCTCAGAACTATGCTGTCATCACTGCGAGGCTTAACTTGTCATCCCTGCGAAGGCAGGTATCTAGATTCCCGCCTTCGCGGGAATGACAAATTCACTTGTCCATATATAACATATCTAGAACTTATTCGGGTTAGTTATAACTATACACCTAATACACATCTAACCTGCCAACTGTTATTTGGTATGACTCCCAACATAAATAAACAGCCGAGAATCTGAAATTAACTCAGCACCAGATTCCGGCTTGTAATAAATATGACTGAAACGTTTATAGAGTAGAACCTAATATGCCAGATCTAATACCAAATCTCCAGCACAAGGAACGTCATCAATATTAAAGTCATCACATGAAATGTCACATGTTAATTTTGTATCTAATACTGTATTTTCAATAGACTCAGTTTTGCTATTGAGCTTACTAGTAAAATTATACCACATAGAATTGAAATTTGCAATAATTATATGAGCCAAAACCTCAGAAGGAACAGAAGATAAATTTGTAGATATGCTGTCAAGAGTATCTGAGAGAGGTCTATGTGCTGCTGCATATTCATTGAACTCAATGTTGTTGATAGTAGTAATGTCTTCAGGAAGATTTTTTTCTTTTTCGTTAGAACCAACCATAATTTTTCTCCTAATAAATTAATTTGTTAATAATACATGACAACGTTTTGTCCGTATGTTACGGTTTATACAACATTCTTATAAACTTACAAGTACTATTTTCATTTATTTTAAAATTAGCTGAATGAGTATTATTTCTCATATTTTTTTAGCTTATATCTAACTCGATTAGCATCACAGTTGTCTATTAGCAAGGAGCTATAGTTATGCCCATAGGATTAGGTGATAAAAACATAACGATTGTAAGTTGTCATTCCCGCGTAGGCGGGAATGACAACTTACAATCGTTATGTTTTTATCACCTAATCCTATAGGCATAACTATACCTTACAACTGTCGAAAGTTAGGAAAGGAAGCGGTTTTAGATAGTGTGCTTTAAAAGTCGTATGTGGTTAACGTCATTGCGAGGAAGACCGTAGGTCAACGAAGCAATCCACAAAAGTAACCAAAAATGGATTGCACTACACTCACGTGGTCTCGCAATGACACTGTGCTGTTTTCTCTATGATTTTTAAATGCCATGCGTAAGGTGACTAATTAATTAACCAAATGCCATTGGGGGGCTTTGTAATCCACGCATAAACTCTTCAGCATTTAAGATTTTTCTTCCTTCTTGCTGTAATTTTCGGATGATCAAAGTGCCTTTACCACAAGCTATCTCCAAGACACTATTACTATTAACCACGGTACCAGGAGGCAAATTAACATCCACATCATTATAATAGGCTTCTAGAATTTTTATAATTTTACCTCTATATTCAAAATATACACCAGGCCAAGGATTCATACCTCGAATTCTACAATCTATTTTGTAGGCAGTTTCACACCAATCTATCTTTCCTTCTTCCTTCTTAAGTTTATGAGCATAAGTTATACCGTTTTTATCCTGGGTAATTCTTGGTAAATTATCAATATTATCTAAGGTTTTAATCAATAAATCAGCTCCTATTTTCGCACATTGGTCATGCAAAATTGGTAAAGTTATTCTAGGAGAAAGTGACAATGAATGCTGCAATATAATATCACCAGTATCAAACCCTTCATCCATCTGCATTATGCACACAGAAGTTTCTAAATCACCTTCTATAATAGTACACTGCAGTGGAGCTGCACCCCTATGCCTTGGTAAACTTGACGGATGAATATTAAGACATCCATATTTTTTAGCTTGTAGGATAACTTCCGGTATTAAAAACCCATAAGCAACTACCACTATTATATCCGCACCGATTGAATTAATTAAATTGGTTATTTCTTCGGTTCTTAAAGTCTTAGGAGTATAAGTTGCAATATTATATTTTGATGCCAAATGATGCACAGGTGATGCTACTTCATTTAGCCCTCTCCCTTTAGATTTTGCCACTTGCGTAAATACACCAACCACCTGGTGGTCGTTACTGTTAATTAACTCCCTAAGAGTGGGTACAGCAAATTCTGGCGTACCCATAAAAATTACTTTCATAAATTATTATTTTTTAGCTTTTTTAATTTACGTAATGCTATATCCTTTTTTAAAGGACTTAAATGATCAACTAATAACCTACCATCTAAATGATCCATTTCATGTTGAAGAACCCTAGCAAGCCAACCATCAGCTTTTAATTCTTGCTGTATATTATTATAATCTAAGAACCTTATAGCTATAGATTCAGCCCTTGCTACCTCAACCTGCTGTTCCGGTAAAGACAAACACCCTTCTACTGCTACAACCAATTCTTTAGATTTGTCTATTATTTCTGGATCTACGATAAATAATGGATAAAAATCTACAGCTCTTTCTGTATCGTCATTATTCTGTAAATCAACTACTAATATACGCTTAGCTATTCCAAGCTGAATTGCTGCAAGCCCTACCCCATGATCATGATACATGGTTTCAACCATGTCATCCATCAACTTTCTTATAGCATCATTGACTGTACCTACTGACAAAGATTTTTGTTTTAATCTTGAATCCGGAGCAGTCACAATAGGTAACACAGACATAGTATCTTAAAACCTTAGATTATTTGCCAAAAACTTACATTACTAAATCTTGTATTGTAACAGAAATCAACAAATAAGTCCAGTGTAGGCTATTTATTCAGGGCGATTTATTAGCAGGGCAGTTTAAAAGTCGCAACTAATGATATAAAATACTAGATTATAGAAACGAATAACCGTCATCGCGAGCCACGAAGTGGCGTGGCGATCCAAATATAGTTATGCCTATAGGATTAGGTGATAAAGAACATAACTATTGTAAGTTGTCATTCCCGCGTAGGCGGGAATCTAGATACCTGCTTTCGCAGGTATGACACAAAGTTTGTATCACCTAATTCAATAGGTTTCACTATAAACAGCTTGCTGTTTTATTTTTGCCGTTGCAATTTTTTGGATTGCCGTGTCGTAGCGAAGCAGCTCCTCGCAATGACGTTT
Source organism: Candidatus Tisiphia endosymbiont of Hybos culiciformis (assembly GCF_964030975.1). Classification (NCBI taxonomy): domain Bacteria; kingdom Pseudomonadati; phylum Pseudomonadota; class Alphaproteobacteria; order Rickettsiales; family Rickettsiaceae; genus Candidatus Tisiphia; species Candidatus Tisiphia endosymbiont of Hybos culiciformis. The sequence continues at coordinate 1,010,551 of NZ_CAXIQH010000001.1, read as the reverse complement.
ATACATTTCTCAAAACAGATTCTTATATCATTAGTTGCGACTTTTAAACTGCCCTGGATTTATTAGGTGTCAGAAAAAGGTTGTATATAGTTACTTTTTGTAGTAAAATGCACCTATTATTATATTAAATAGGTAATATTATGTCAGCAGTAGTAAAATTATCAGATAAATTAGTTGAACAAGCTAAACGTCATTCTATCATTTATAATCGTTCAGTTCCCAAACAAATTGAATATTGGTCTCGTATTGGCAAGATGGCTGAAGAAAACTCAGATTTGCCATATAGCTTCATTAAAAGTATACTCTTTGCTTTAGATGAGGTAAGTGGTGGTCATGTCGAAGACTACAAGTTTACTACCAAATAAGTCATGCATATTCTTCAAACTAATACCTTTAAAAAGGTAGCAAAAAAATTACATCCCAACCAAAAAGATTGTTTGGATAATGCTATTCGTATTATTTTGTCTGACCCTTTAGTTGGTATTGAAAAAGTTGGTGACCTTTCTAACATACGTGTCTATAAATTTCGTATGATAGAACAACATACTATTCTTGCTTATATGTACAATCAACGAGAGCAATCAATAATACTTCTTGCACTTGGATCGCACGAAAATTTTTATCGTGATCTTAAAACTCAACTAGATTAACAATTAGTCGGATAAGCAGAACTCATTATTTAATCATGAACGAAGAACGTTTTACAATGAGATTTAATCTATACTGGCTATTTGTTACTTTAATACTTAAACTTCATTATAAAAAAATATTCTTTGCTAAATCCATTACAATTGTGTTACATTCCGCAATAGCTTTTTAGAATTTAGGAAAATCATTGATTGGATTACCCCATTATTAATTATTTCCTAATAATCTAAAATTATAGTATAACTTATATAGTACAACTTACAAAAAATTTAAGTATATATGTTTAATATTACTGCAAAAAATAAACAACTAGATAGAGCTAAAGTATCTAGTATTTTTTGCAAACTAGGACAGAAAGAGAAAAAAGAAAAAACTAAAATCAGTGAGTTGTTAACTGACTTTCATGAAAACGGGCTTCTATTAACAATGCTTTTCTTTGCCATACCAATTGCAATTCCTCTACCGTACCCTCCGGGTTTTACTACTATAGTAGGGATACCCTTGATTATTTTATCTATGCAGATGTTGCTTGGCTTTAGACAAGTTTCTTTACCATCGAAAATTAATAACTATCAAATTGGCAATGATATACTTATCAATATAAGTAACAAGATTGTACCAAAAATTAAATTGGTAGAGAAATATATACGACCAAGATTTAGTTTTGCATCTTCTATATATTGCGAACAATTTGTTGGTTTAGTATCACTGATTTGTGCTATTGCCATATCAATACCTTTGCCTCTAACCAATGCTGTACCTGCCCTTGGTATTACTATAATGACATTAGGTCTTTTAAATCGAGATGGATTAACTATATTTCTTGGGTTTATAATCTCTATAATTGGTCTTATTATAGCTGTTATAGCAATTACTGCCAGCTGGATTAGCATAAAATATTTATTTAATCTATTTTTCTGACGTTATTCTTCCAATGAAACAAAAATTATATCAAGGATCAAGCAAAGCTCTTTATCAGTCTCAAGAAGATTTTGCTTTTATTATGTCCTTTACTGACAAAATTACTTTAGAAAGTGGCGAGATTTTTGATATTTCGGGTAAAGGAGTGCTGAATAATAATATTTCATCCTTTATAATGAGTAAGCTCGATATGGTGGGGATAGAGAATCACCTAATTGAAAAAATAAATATGCGTGAACAATTAATACAATCTGTGGATATTTTCCCCATTCAAATATCGATTTCTACAGTAGCATGCGGCAGATTTGTAAAAGAGTTCTCTATGGAAGAAGGATATGTATTCGATCACCCAGTTATCGATTTTAGAGTCAGAAGTAGAGAATTAAAGCATCCTATAATTAATGAACATCAAATACTGAATTTTGGTTGGCTAAGTAAGCAAGAAATTGATGAGGTAAAACATCAAGCCATCAGAACACATGATTTCTTAAGTGGACTATTTACAGCTATTGGTATAAGACTTGTTGAATGCAGACTAGAATTTGGTAGAGTATTTAATGGTGAAGACTTTATGGTAATGTTGGCAGATGAAATCAGCCCTGATAATTGCCGTTTATGGAATATGAGTAATAATGAGAAACTGGGAGCAGAAATGATTGCCACTGATCCAGAAAGAGCTATTAAATCTTATCAGGCAATAGCTGATTTATTAAAAGATAGAACTTATAGCTAATCTGAATAGGTTCTTGATATTGTTATAAGTTCCTAAATGTCATTGAGAAAAAGACCGTGGGTTGATGAAGCAATTGTAACCCCTATTTGATAGCTTTTCTATTCATAATTAACTTTTTCTGACGGTTTAGTTGAAAACCATAATAGACTTCCTGCATAAGTCAAAAATAGTTGAGGGATTTTTAGGAGAAACGAAGCCGAGCACCGCAGCGTACATAGACGTACGTGAGGAGCGGAGGCAAGTTTCGACGACAAAATCACCAACTAGATTGATTTATGCAGGAAGTCTAATACTATTTTCTACAACATAGTCGGTAATTTTGCCCCCTTGTAAAACGGTTAAAAATAGATTTTTTTGTAGGTCAAATTTGGGGACTTTTAATAAAAAACAGTAATGAAATAGCCATGGAAATTGCTTTAAAAAATTATAAAATCGCTGAAATACTGATATATATAAGAAAGAATCTGGTGAAACCGGAGGGATTCGAACCCCCGACCTAGTGATTAGGAATCACTCGCTCTATCCTGCTGAGCTACGGCTTCTCTTGTCACTATTGTAAAGAACCAGCATTATAGCAAAGTTTTTAACAATTGCAAGCGTGTGATATGAAATCAAAAGGGTTGATATGCTTGTTATTGAGCCAAATTTCAAAATGCAAATGCTCTCCCGTACTATTACCACTATTACCTTGTACTCCAACAATCTGACCTTTGGTCACCATATCTCCTTCTTTTACGTGTATTTTTTTTAAGTGAGCATATTTGGTAATGAATTTATCTGAATGTTTTATTTCTATCAAATTTCCATAAGCACTTTTTCGCTTTATGGTAATAATTATTCCATCAGCAGAGGCATAAATGGAAGAGTCTTGGTATCCTTTTAAGTCTGTTCCACAGTGGAGTTTTCTTTGTTTTTTCCTAGGATGTTTACGCATGCCGTAATGACTAGTAACCTTTACATTATATTGTGGTAACATTATAGGAATAGTAGCAGTTAGCTTATCTAGTTGCCCCAACTCATTAATGTTATAAGAGCTATTTTTATTGCTAGCTTTTTGAACAAGCTGTAATTCTTTCTTAGATAAGAACTTATACTTACAATTTAACTTTAGCAGTAAATCTTTAATCTTGGTTGATTTAATCATTGCCTGGCTATTAATTGCTTGACTATTAATATTCTTAGTCCTACTGGCTTTAAATTTTTGTAAAAAAGCCTTGTTATATTTTTCATTATTAATAACAAGACCAAAATTTTTTGCATAGATACAGTTATTTTTACTTAGTGCTGCTAAATTATATTGTATAATTAAAGTGCCGTGATTTAGTTTATGATCCTTTTGTAATTGTTGTGCAGTGACATTTAAAAGTGTCTTGTTAATAGGTGAGGTGCTACATCCTTGTAGGAATAATATAGTTAATAATAATATAAAGGACTTAAGCATTTATATCCTTATAAAATTTGTTTACATAACCTAAAAAGCCATTGCTTATACCAAAGAAAATAAACAGGTATTCCGCTTAACACAAATGAGATAGCTATTACTGTAACCTTTAATGGTGTTTCATAAATAATCCATAAACAAAAGACAATTGATCCAAGGGCAATCAACCATTCATATATTGAAGATTTCTCTGATTTTGTTAACAGTAATTTTAAAAAAGCTATGCTACAGGCTAGATATACAAATAAAAAAGAGATAACAGAAAAATCAATTATGTCGGTAATTTGTTCCGATAAATCTTCATTGGTTGTACTAATCAATAATGCTAATATTCCAGTACAACTTATGACCAAACTCCAAATTGGAGCACCATTTTTATTTTGTTTAGCAAAAAAAGATGGCATTAAACCGTCTTGGGCTAGTCCCAAAGAAATCTGTCCACTGATTAGTACCCAGGCATTTAATGTTCCAATGCAAATAATTGAGGCAATCAAAGAGATAAGTATATGCCACTGACCACCAAAAATTATTTGGGTAGCATCTACATAAGGAGCTTTAGAATGTATTAAATCTTCTGGAGGGATTAAACCAATTATTCCAACACTATTAATGAAATACAAAATAGCAACACAAAGCGTACCTATTACTACGGCTCTTGGTATTGTTTTCGATGGGTTAATTACCGAACCAGCTTGAGCAGTTGCTGACTCTAAACCAATGAATCCCCAGAATGTTAATAATGTTACCTTACCAATAATTTGAGAAAAAGTTAAATTAGTTATTTGCTTATCCATAACAAAATTATTACTATCAAACTGATATAATGCTGTAACTGGCACTACTATTAGTGGAATAAATTTTAACGTTGTTAATATAAATTCAGCCCTTCCTGCTGTTCCTATACCTTTAAGGTTTAGCAACATAATAGCAAATAGCAATAATATTTGCAAAATTAAGCATATAAAACTATTATTCACCCCAATTAAAGGTGTGAGATATGTAATAGCTGAAATAACCACTACAGCCGTACTAACCCATGAAATAACCCAATAAGTCCAACCTGTGAAAAATGCTACATCGTTGCCAAATGCCTTTTTTAAATAAACATGTGGTCCGCCTGTTTGTGGGAATTGTGAACAAAGTATAGCAAATAACAAGGCTAAAATTACAGCACCGCAGGAAGATATTATCCCTCCAACTAAACTAAAAATACCGAATGGTGCTAAACTTGCTGGTAATATTAAAACACTGGTGCCAACTTGGCTACCAATAACTAAAGCAAAAACTGACCAAAAACCGAGCTTTTGTGACATATAATCCTGAACTGTATGTATAAATCCTGAACTTATTTCAGACTGTAATAATCACAAACTGTGCATAAAAAAATAAAAACTTGAAAATTGATAAATCAATTACTCAAGTTTTTGTAAGCTATATACTAAATATATTTATTATTGAGTATTGGTAAGCCCTAGTGGATGATTCTTGAACCCAAATGGGGTAAGAATAATCGTTACACAGTGTTCTTATAGTAGGGTTATGTAGATAGTGATCATTTCATTAGTAAAATAAACAATCTAATTGTTTATTGAACCTATTTTCTGCAACCCTAATTTAAATTTTCCTAATTAAGACATTGTAACAAAATATCCCCTCAAAATTAAAAAGTTATTTTTGTTACAATGTCTTAATGATATTTCTAAACAGCTATAGATTAATTTCATCTAAATTACAAGGTTATTTTATGACAATCCTTAGGTTCTGTTGACAAAATTTAAATTATTCTATTTTGACTCTTTATTAGCTGCAAATTATAAGATTTTTTTGAAATAGGAATAACTATTCCTGCAAAAATCTTATTAATTTTTGCTTAAAAATACTCAAAATATAAACAATTTAAATTTTGTCAACAGAACCTAGTAAATAAAAAAATGATTTAGGACACAACAATACGATCTCGTATACTTTTTCAAAAACAACCATATACATTTGAAATTTTCCCTAACAAAAATTCCGGTGATTTAGTTTAATTCAGAAAATTTAAATTAAGAGTGTAGAAGATGCGATTGATCACTATAGTTAAACCTATTGAATTAGATGACAAGAAACATAGCAATAATTTCAAATAATTTTTAAAGATTACTGATATTTTTCTCCTATTTATATCATATAATATCACCTAATTCAATAAGCTTTACTATAGTTTGCAGTTTTCCAACTGATCTGTCACTTGCAGGAATAAATTGTACTTTAAGATGAAAGAAATAAAGAGTGGCAACTTTTAAATGTATTATTATAATAATTAATATATATCTTATCTGGTGTGTCTTAGTGTCTAGTTTGCTAACCTTGACAGAGTTAAGAATGGCTGCCATCCAATGCTTTTCCTTCCTATCACTTTCACTCAATAGCAATTATGCATAACTTCACTTAACATAAAACATCTCAACATTTCTATTACAAAATACTATGCTAATTTTAAGAATTTTGTTTAATATGAAGCAACTAATTTAATTCTCTATCATATTCTTTATTTTGAATTTTTTCTACATATTTGTAACCTAAATTAGTGCAGGGCAGTTTAAAAGTCGCAACTAATGATATAAGAATCTGTTTTGAGAAATGCATAAACGTCATTGCGAGGAGCCGCTTCGCTACGACACGGCAATCCAAAAAATTGCAACGGCAAAAATAAAACAGCAAGCTGTTTATTTGGATCGCCACGCCACTTCGTGGCTCGCGATGACGGTTATTCGTTTCTATAATCTAGTATTTTATATCATTAGTTGCGACTTTTAAACTGCCCTGCCTTAAAGTCTTTTATCTGCTTCTCTTAGCAATAATACACCGCCATCACTACTAATATTACCCCCTGTAAAATTTATTTCTATTTGACGATTTTTTACTTTCGATTGGTAACTTAATCCTGTACAATTTGTCATGACAAAACCCTCTGTGTAATGTTCTTTCAATACCAATATTATACCATATTACGAGGGTTTTGTCTCCATCCTTTCATGCAATATTTAGGCTAGGAGCATGGAAGGATATTGCTTATCCGACTACACTGATTCATTCAACAACCAGGCATATATTCAAAACTTGGACTAGCATTAAATAACTTATCTTTTGGAAACGGGCTCTTCATTATCTGCAAGGCTAAATACTTCAGCTCAAGCATTGTAGCGACGCATTCATGCACGATATCTGGAGTACCATTAAAAGCTTGTTCTAGTTTTTTAAGCATACCAGTATATTTCTGGTTAAATAACTTAATATTTTCATAAAGCTCAGAATCTTTTGGATAATCAGATAACTTTGAATTTGGATATATGTTATAGACTTTATCCCAGTTAATTTTTATCTTGTCCCCTGTTGGACCAGACCTTACGGTGTCACCGTTCTTATATCTTCTTCCTTGTTTTATTTCATTAAAGCGAAAATAATGAGCTAATTCCTGATTTGGATCCTGATTCTTATTAGAACCTTTTGCAGCATCATATATGGTGCGATCCATTCCTTCACCTTGTTCAATTATTATATTAAGGGCTGACAATGCTGTTGCTAGGTCATGTACTTTGATGTCTTTACCACCTGCACCATAGTGACATAAATTAGTACCAAATTGTCTGTTTATATTACCTGAAAATACTTCTTTTTCACCAAGCTCATGCACTAGATATTTTAGACCATCGATTATTGCATCATAAAATTGTTTAATTGTGCTGTAAAGAGTCTCTTTGGGAGAGGCTCCAGTATCTTCTGGTTTTTCAATTCTAAGAAATAAGTCAATAGAATCTTCTGAAAAACAAGCAAGACTTATTAAAAATGAATCATTGCTATGAGGAAGATAAGCTGGATAGTTAGGAACAAATTGAGGAGAGCCGATTCGAGGATTGCCGCCGATAGCATTCAAAACATTAGCTGCAAGAGTTATATGCAGCATCTCTTCTTTGACAACGCTTATAATCAAATTATAGGCATCTGGATTACTATCTGGCATTAAGGAATAAGCGGCACATAGATAGGGAGGAATTATAGTGTGTTCTAATTCTATTGCCGTTTGCAAAAGTTCTTGTAAATGTTTTTTATTTCTGATTTTCATATGTTTTTACCATTTCAGTTTTTTAATATATCTTATGCAGTTTTAAATGCTAACTCGGATATTGCATGATGGATAATAAGTCAATTGCTCTAGCCCTTGTATTAAAAAGGCTACATACTAAAATATACTAAAATTAGAAACATACAATTTGTATTTTTATATAATTCCTATGAATCCTTTATATTACAAGGGGGTCATAGATAAATTTCACTGCATTTATGCAATATCCAGGCTAAAAGGTTAGAATGTTAAGGGAAAACGTAAATTGATAAATTTTGTATTTGCGAACCTGGAATTGAAAGGCGATAAGCTAAGCTTTATGCTACATCTACCGTTCGATATGTTCGTAAAATATAGCAAAATTGAAGAATGGTGACCCCTACGGGACTCGAACCCGTGTTTTCACCGTGAAAGGGTAACGTCCTAACCACTAGACGAAGGGGCCATAAACTCTTTAAGTTCGTCTATATACTCTTTAAATTTGCAAAGAGTATATTCGAATGATTTAAGAACTATCAGCGTTCAGTTTATACAGTATTCACGAAATATTGCAAGTATGATTTTATCGTTTCTTTTTCTTTTTTCCCTCAGTGGTTTTATTAAACCTACCAATATTCTTTACAAATTTTTGTAGTCCGTTTAATTCTGTACCATAAGTTTCCGTATATTCCCCCATTATAGTTATATCATCTTTATGCGAATCACTAAGTACTAAAACCTCCTCAATGACATTCTTTTTATTAAAAGTAATTTTTATTATTTTTTGTTCTATTACTTTTGGCTCAAGCCATGCTCTCCTATCTAAAGAACGTTGAACATAATACCAAGTATTAGGAGTATAGTCGGGTATAATTGTTGGTGTACCAATTAAATCTTCTACCTCCGATTTGTTAAGTCTTTTTTCTTCAAGTGTAGCTAACAAATTATCATCAATATACTGTCCTCTTGATTCTACAGTTTTACAACTACACAATGTGAGTAATATAGATGAAATAAGAAAAGTTCGAATTATAATAAATTTCATAAAGTTTATGTTTAAAATACCTAGATTTTGTAATGGAAGTATAATATACTGCTCAATCGATTTGACAAATACTTTTTATCATAAAGTATAATTTTTAAGAGGCTATATGGCAGTTCCAAAAAAGAAGACATCAAAATCAAGACGTAACATGAGGCGTTCTCATCTTGCACTTGGTAAAATTAATGTAGTACTAGATTCTCAGACAGGGGAATATAAACTGCCTCATCATATATCTTTAGCTGATGGCACATATAATGGTCGTCAAGTTATTGTTAAGAAGCAAGAAAAAGATGAAGAAGTAGCATAAACCACGATGGCTTGTAAAATTCTTGGATGTGGTGCCTATTTGCCGGAGCGTATTGTTACTAACGCAGAATTATCGCTATTGGTTGATACTAACGATGAATGGATTCATTCAAGGACGGGTATATTACAAAGACATATCGCGGCTGATAATGAATATACATCACATTTAGCTATTAAAGCCTGTCAGGATGCTATAGATGATGCTGGATTAAAGGCATCATCTATAGATTTGATCATTACCTGCACCACTACTCCAGATAATAGCTTCCCTTCTACCGCCTCTAAGTTACAAGGTTATCTCGGGCTTGGTAATGTACCTTCATTTGACTTACAAGCGGTGTGTTCGGGTTTTGTATATGGTTTACATGTTGCTGACTCTTTGATGAAATCTAGAAAATATAAAACAATATTACTAGTTGGTGCTGAAAAAATGTCGTCTCTAATAGATTGGAGTGATAGAGCTACTTGTATTTTATTTGGTGATGGTGCTGGGGCAGTAGTCTTGCAATATAGTGATGATAGCTCTGGTATAATAGATAGTGATATTTATTCGGATGGTCGTTATCACGATATTCTTTACACTGACGGTGGTGTAAGTAGCAATGGCAAAATCGGTAAAATAAAAATGAAAGGACAGGAAGTTTTTAGACATGCAGTAGAAAAGATGAGTAAGACAGGTGAAGAAATATTGCATAATAATAATTTTACCGTAGATGATGTTAATCATTTTATCCCCCATCAAGCAAATGTAAGAATTATAGATGCAGTTGTGGAACGACTAAAGATTGATCCGAGCAGAGTAGTAAAAACGGTTGCAAAACATGCTAATTGTTCGGCTGCTTCAATTCCTTTAGCACTTGCTTCGCTAAAATCTTATGGTAATATCAAAAAAGGCGATATATTGCTTCTCACTGCCATTGGGGCTGGAGTAAGTTGGGGATCGGCTTTAATCAGATGGTAACAACTATGGCCAATCCGAATAGCATTTGTTCATTTGTCCTAACGAAAAATATATCATTCCTGCGTAGGCAGGAATTTATCATAGATTGTCATTCTCGCCTACACGGAGGTGGTGGCGACCGCTATCAGACTAAAACCTTTTTGAGTTAGCTATATGGTTGATTTAGGGAAATTTTATGATGATGAGGAAAAAGATACTAGTTCTAGTATATCCAAATCAATCAACTATACATCTATTACTAAAGAAAAGATTGCTTGTATGTTAAAAGCTAAATTGGGGCTATCAAACCTTATATGCGAAGAAATAGTCAATCAAATGTTTAGCAATATTCAGCAAATGACAAGAAAGCAAAGACTAACGTTAACGGGGTTTGGCAGTTTCTGTACTAGCACAAAGAAACCTAGACCTGGTATAAATTTTCATACAAAAGAAGTGGTAATAATTCCAGAAAAGAAAGTAATACGTTTTATACCAGCCAGAAAATTAAAATTATTAATTAATAAAAATGCAGGATAAAAAATATTATTCTATTGGAGAAGTAACAAAACTTCTAAATATTCACTCTCACCAGCTAAGATATCTAGAGTGTATGTTGCCAAACCTATCTATACATAAGATACGTAATAGACGATATTATACAAGCCAGGATATTGAATATTTGAAGACCTATATGGCAAACAAGAGTACACCGGTAGAATTAGAGCAACCTGTTAACCTACTTGATAATCAAATAAATAAGATTGATGGTCTAATCAAAAATTTTTACGACTTATCATTAACTATTCAGAAAATTCTTTCTAGGTTTTGTTGACAAAATTTAAATTGTTTATATTTTGAGTATTTTTAAGCGAAAATTAATAAGATTTTTGCAGGAATAGTTATTCCTATTTCAAAAAAATCTTATAATTTGCAGCTAATAAAGAGTCAAAATGTAAACAATTTAAATTTTGTCAACAGAACCTAGAGTTGGTATACTCAAATGATTTGAAGAATTGGAACGTAAAACAAGGGTATACTTGCAGCAAAACTGCATAACTCTATTAAATTTTTTGCTAGTATGAATTTATTTTATAAATTTGGGTTCCTACTATGCAAATATCACCGATTAGTAAAAAAACTGGTTGAAAAACTATCAGTTATACTATAACATTTCAATTATTAAACGTAATGAATGAATCAAAATGAAAAAGCCAAAAGTAGCGACCTTAAGTGCTGAGGAACGAGAAGAACTAATCCAGCATATTAAGGCAAATTCATTAACAGGAGATGATCAGCAAGCAATGATATAGTGAAACCTATTGAATTAGGTGATACAAACTTTGTGTCATACCTGCGAAAGCAGGTATCTAGATTCCCGCCTTCGCGGGAATGACAACTTACAATCGTTATGTTCTTTATCACCTAATCCTATGAGCATAACTATAGAACTTGTGAAATTTTGTAACGAACTAATAGACAAGCTAGCATCATCAAACATCAGTATAAATAAGCTTAAGGAGATGATGATTGGTTTTAAGGCAGATAACATAAAAAAGATAGTTCAGATTCATTAAAAGAACCACCGAGTGAATCTGATAATAAGAATGGTGGTAATGAAGAAGAGTACGATGAGTCCAAGAAGAGAGATCGCAGTAATTGGCAAGGTAAATATGGATTTGATGATTATCAGGATACGAATACCAGCTATTTATCTCCTGAGAATTTTTGTAGTGGTGATAGCTGTCCTCACTGTGATAATGGTAAACTCTATAATAGTGAAGCTAGAAAATTGCTACAATTTACAGGTAATGCTCCAATTACAGTCAACAGATATGTAAAGAAAACGTTACGCTGTAATGCTTGCGATTATACAGTTATGAACAATAAGAATATCAACAAATGGACAAATAGTAGCAAAAGTGCAATAGTGTTACAAAAGACCTACGGTACTCCCTTCTATCGTTTATCTAGGTTGCAAAGTTTAAGCGGGGTTCCTGTATCATATATAGTTATGCCTATAGGATTAGGTGATAAAGAACATAACTAGTCTCCCCGTCAAAAGTCTAGAAGGATAATATATAATATGGTTAGCGGGTAAAAATATCTAGATAATCCATAAGAAAATGCTATAATATTGGCAGAAACCTTATGGATTGTATGAATTATGCCGATAGAAGATATAATAAAATCCCAAAAACAAGGACAGCTTTTTGGTTATAAATTGACCGAAGAATTAAACCCTAATAACAAGTTATATAAATTAAGATCGTTAATAAATTGGACTGTTTTAGAGGAATGGTTATTGACAAATGTTAATATCAAGAAATTTGGTAGGAATCGCAGATGTCACAGGTTATTACTTGGAGTAACTATGCTGCAAGCGATGTATAACCTGTCAGATGCTGCAGCTGAAGAAGAGCTGAGAGAGAACGTATATTGGCAATATTTTTGTGGTTGGGAATATTTGCAGAAAGATGCTGAGATATCAGAAGCTAGTATACGAAGGTTTCGTGCTATATTAGGGGAAGAAGGATATAATGAGATATTAAAAGAATTAACAAGAATTGGTTGCAAAGTCGGAGTGCTTAAAAAAAAAGACTTAGCATCGATAATCGTTGATACTACAGTACAAATTAAGAATATTAAGTATCCTCATGATGTGTATTTGATGGATAAGGCAAGAATAGAGCTAGTAAAGTTATGTCATACTTTAGGCATTAAGTTACATGAGACATATGCCAAGCAATATAAAAAAGACATAGTAAAATTATGGAAATATAAGGATAATAGTAAAGCCAAAAAACGTAAGAAGGTAATGCAACATTTAAAGATATTGCTGGGTCGTTTAATAAGAATATCTCAGCGAGAAATAGCAAAAACAAAGTTAAGTTTGTCATTAAAGCAGCAAGAAATACTAAATAAGATTAAAAAGATTCAGGCACAATCTATACTGAGTAAAGCAGAGAAAGAGCGATATAAGGAGGATAATAAAGTATTATATAGTTTTCACGCACCGGAGGTAGAGTGCATAGGTAAAGGGAAATTAAACAAACCCTATGAGTTTGGTAACAAGGTTTCGATAGCAGTAAGTGGTCGAGGTAATTTTGTATTAGCGGCCAAATCATTTCATGGCAATCCATATGATGGTCATACATTATCGCAGACTGTAGAGGTTGTAAAGAAATTAACAGGAGTGGGAATAGCCAGGACATTTGTTGATTTAGGCTATAAGGGGAATAATTTTAAAGAAAAAGACAAGGTGTATAGCCCATATTGCAAGAAGAAGCTATCCTCAGATGATAAGGCAATGATCAAGAGAAGAAGTGCTATAGAGCCGATAATAGGACACCTTAAGCATTATGGTAGAGTTGGCAGAAATTACTTAAAAGGAGTAATAGGAGATATAATAAATCCGTTAATTTCCGCTGTAGGATTGAACTTACGGTGTATTGCTAATCACCTGCTCAAAACAAATTTTTCTACATAAAAATTAGCAAATAAAGAAAATTAATCAAACGATTACAAAATCGTTAACAAAACGTCATGCAAAAATTTTCTAAAAATCATCTTTTTATATCAAAAAATTACATCAGAACAATTAAACTCTAAAATTTTATACAAAAATTTTTTGCTAAGGTGCTAATTTTTGAATTTTTTGCACTTTTGACGGGGAGACTAACTATTGTAAGTTGTCATATATGGACGAGTGAATTTGTCAATAAAGAAAATAAAAAATAGAGCCACAAAGGAAGCGGTCATATATTCGGCATCGAGTGCCATAATGGTTTCTGCATTCTTCTAAATATCCTTGAGTAACCTCTCATTCCCACGGCTTCTAGAGCCTCGACATAATTGCGGATTTTGTTCAGAATACTTATTTCATTAACTCTTTTACTTTCGTTCTCTTTATTGTTACTAACTTACTCGCAATATTTACCAATTGCCATTCTTTTGCTTAATTGACATAAATTATCCTTCTTGCCAACAGCGCTAATTTGCGACATACTCGCTGCCATTGGTAACTACTGCATAAGCTATTCTAGCTAATTTATTCGCTAAACCAACACATATAATATTATATGATTTGTTTTCAGCAAATTTCTTCACTGCCCACTGAACTAGCTTATCTTTTGATTCTTTATCGCTTTTGGCTCTTATTGCTATTGTTCTTGCAGCTTGAATCAACATAGTTCTAGCATATCTATCACCTTGTTTGCTAATTCCTCCTAAAACTATCTTATCTCCTGAGGTGTATTGTTTTGGCACCAAACCAAGCGACGCAGAAAAATCCCTCGGGGTTGCGTAATTTTCCATTGGTGCTACGCTCAAACAACTAGCATTGATTGCTCCAATCCCAAAAATTGTCTGCAACCTAATAGCTTTCTCATTCTGTTTATTATTACTGATTATCAGCTTTTCTAAAGTTTTTTCTTTGTTACACAAATTCTCAATTTCTTCACATTCTAAAAGTAAAATTGACTGTACCCCAGAAGTTATATAACCTTCTATATACGCTAATTCTACCTCCGACTTACATGCTTTGCAAAATTTATTTTTGCTTAATTTTGTATTATAACCATATTCATATAAACTTGATATTGTAGAATTAGTTTTTTGTACTCGATCTCTGATCGTATTACTTCGGATTTTATGCAAAAATTTTATATCTTGTTCCTCTTTGCTTTTGGGTAACACATCTTTTAGCTCTGGATCGCGAGCAGCTTTACATATTGCTAAGGCATCGTTATAATCATTTTTCTGCCTCGATGTTGCATAAATTTTTACATCTTTTGTTTTCATCAACTTAACTTGCAAATCAAGCTTGTTAATTTCTTGCGACCAATAATTACCTCCTCCACATGCTTCCATGACCACCAGTGAACTTTTATTGAGATTGTTTAAACATCCTATTAACTCATCTCTTTTAACTTTTTGATGACCGACTTTTTTGCCATTTTGATCAACTTGCACCAAGTGCATAATATTTTTTGCTAAATCTATTCCAATTATACTATTTTCTATGCTATTATTTATCATGGTATGGACCTATTAATTAAATTGTTATTTAATTTGGAGCAACTGAAAAACATTTTTCACCAGACTCCGTACAAGTAAAGCATATTTCGCTTCACTCGTCCATACCATCATTCCCGCTTATGCGGGAATCTAGATACCTGCTTTCGCAGGTATGACACAAAGTTTGTATCACCTAATTCAATAGGTTTCACTATATATAACAATTCTTGAAATCACTTAGAAATCATTTGGATATACTGAATTTCTTAGCGACAAATAACATCAATATAGGAGCGGATATGAAGATAGATGAATATGTACCAACTATTATGCCAAAAAACACTAATAAGCTAAAGCTATGAATAGCTTCTCCACCAAATATTACTAAAGCTAGGTTTGCTAGCAAGGTTGTCACAACTGTTAGAATTGTCCTAGACAAAGTTTCATTAATACTCATATTAATAATTTGTGGCATTGTTTTCTGATATGATTTTCGTAAATTTTCTCTAATCCTATCATAGATCACTACTGAATCATTGACGGAATAACCTATTATGGTAAGGATAGCAGCTATGGAAGTTAGATTAAAGTCTAACCTCATTACACTCATAAAACCTAAACTTAGTATGGCATCATGTAGCAAAGCTATCAATATACCAAGCCCAAAATACCACTCAAATCTAACCCAAGTATAAACCATTATGGCAAGAAAAGAAAGAATTAGAGCTGTTATTCCTGACTTTATCAGATGAGAACCAACTTGTGGACCAACAAAATCTACTTTACGATATTCAAATTTATAAGGAAATTGGTTGCTTAAAGTCAACTTGATTAGCTCAATATTGTGCATTAAAGTATCTTCACTATTACTGCCAACTCGTATAGACAAATCATGTTGGTTACCAAAATTTTGTAGTACTACTTCACCAATCTTAAGGTTATTAAGTACTTCACGCATTTTGGTTAAATCAGGTTCTTGGTCAAGACGTACTTCTATAACAATTCCACCAGCAAAATCAATACCAAAATTAAACTTATAAATTCCTATCCACATAATGCTCACAAGAGACAAAATAATGGACATCGTATAACTTACTTTTTTAAATTTGATAAAATCAAAATTGACTTGATCAGGTAACAGTCTTAGCGGATATAATTTCATTATTAAATTCTTTAATTTATATACCGAGAGCTTGCCTGTACAACTCTAAGATTGCATCTTGTTCAGCCAACTTATTTCTATCAAGCTTTTTCAGTTTTAACACAGACTTCATAGCCTTGGTATCAAAACCACTGGAGCTGGCTGCATCAAATATATCTTTTATTGCTTCAGATAGTTCAGCTTTTTCTTGTTCAAGCCCTTCTATTTGATTTATATATTGTTCTAATTGTTCTTTAGATATCACTTCTGTCATAAAATCAAAGTTTTTTTGTTTATCAAAATATCCTAATTATATAGCTAACCCGTTAAGTCTTTAGATAACTCCTTCGTCATTGCGAGACCACGTGAGTGTAGTGGCAATCCATTATTCATTAGATTGGATTGCTTCGTCGGTCTCATGACCTCCTCGCAATGACATTTGGGAACTTACAACAATATCAAGAGCCTATCCAGTTTAGCTATAGTATAAACTACTTTTATTAGGCCACTAAGTAGTTTATAGATAATTTTGCTATAAATGCTAGAAAAATCTTTAAAATGTACTCGATTAGCATTTAGCCATAGTAAACCTTTGTCATTGCGAGACCACGTAGTGGTCGTGGCAATCCATTTTTGGTTACTTTTTTGGATTGCTTCGTCGCTACTAAAGTAGCTCCTCGCAATGACGTCTATGAATTTGGCGTAATGCTAGGAGACTGTCGGAAATAACTAAAGTAATTCTATATTTGGCTCTTTTTGGCTGTTAATAAACAGGATTTTCTTGAAATAGGTACACTATTCCTTCAAAAATCCTATTTATTCTCGCCGAAAAATAGCTCAAAATATAATTAATTACTCATCTCCGACAGACTCCTAGTCAGGTTAGCTATATTATATCCTTGAACGATCCTTATAAAAATAAAGTGCTATTAAACTTGAAATAGCACAAGCAATTATATAATAAATAGACGAAGTAATAGTACCAGTTTTTTGTACAAGATACTCTATCACTAAAGGTGTTGTGCCACCAAAAATACTAGTTGCTATATTATAAGATAATGATAAAGCCGTGTTTCTGATATTGGTTGGATAGAATTCAGCTTGTAGTGCAGGTTCAGGTCCAATATAAGAGGCAGCTAAAATTGATAATATGATTTGAGATGTAATTATAAAATAAAAGTCCCAGGTTTCAATGACATTCATCAAAAATGGGGTAACTAAAATAATTACCAGCAAATTGATCACAAAAATTTTCTTGCGACCAATTATATCAGACAAATAGCCAGAACATAAAGTAGCAATGATCATGATTATATAACAATAATTGGCTAAATTGGTCACTTCATCATTGCTGAAACCACGATTTATCCTCAAAAATGACATTAGATAAATAGTTTGTAGATAAAATAATACTGAACCTGTAGAATTGATGAAGATTGATATTATCATATCAAACCAGTATACAGAAATAACTTTTTTCAGAGGAGACTTTAAGATACCACCATTTTCCTTCATACTTTGAAAACTAGGAGTTTCACTTGTATATTTCCTTATATAAAGTCCAGCAAATAAAATAAAGATTCCTAATAAGAATGGTATTCTCCACCCCCAATCATTAAATTGATCTACTGATAAAAAGCTTTGTATACATTGCGAGATTCCTGAACCAAACAATAAACCAATACAAATACTGGACATTGACACACTACCACTAAAACCACGGTAGGCTACACCTGTATGTTCAATAACAAATGAAATTGATCCAGTAAGTACTCCGCCCATTGATAAACCTTGCAACATTCGAACTAAAATCATCAATATAGTTGCGGTAATACCTATATCGTCATAAGTGGGTAACATACCAATTAGTGCTGTTGGCAGGGACATACAAAACATAGATGCACTTAAAGCAGTTTTTCTACCAAAACGATCTCCGAGTATCCCAAAAAACACTCCACCTATTGGTCTCATCAAATAACCGATAGCAAATGCCAAAAAAGCATGCAATAAAGATGAGCTAGGGCTTGATCCAGGAAAAAATTTTGCACCTATTATAGGGGCAAAAAGACCAAATAGTGCGTAATCATACCACTCAAATGCATTTGCTATACCGCTTACAAAAACCAACTTACGTTTATTCATGCGATATTTTATCATCTTGGATCATGTTATCTTTCTCAGAATATATTATAAACAATGTTGCAGGAATTACTATCAGTGCCCCATATAAAGTACTATTATCAGGCATTTCATTAAAAACAAGATATCCGGCTAATGCTGAAATTATTAACTCTAAATATCTATAAGGTGCAATGGCAGTAGCGTCAACTAGAGCGAAAGCCTTTAATAGAAAGAATAAAATTAAACTACCTCCTGATCCTAAAATAAATAGCAAAATAAATTCTGAAATATTAGGTGTTTTCCAATACATTATTGATGGCGGTATTGATACTAAAGATGTTGCTAGAGCAGAATAAAATAACATGCTAATCATTGACTCTTTTATTACAAATTTCTTGTTAATAATATCTAACATGGCAAAAGATATAGCAGCTAATACAAAAATCAATATATGTGGGTTAAAATCACTAGCATGTGGTTTCAGAGTAACAACAATTCCAATAAAGCCAAATAAAGTTGCTGCCCATCTTTGCCAGATAATATTTTCGTTTAAGAAAAATACTGCCAAAACCAAGGTAAATAAAGGTATAGCCAGGCTAACAACTGTAGCAGTAGTTACTGGTGCAAGTTGTAAGCCATAAGTCCAAGATGTCATACCAAAAAATAGCAATATCCCTCTTGCAATATGGACAAAAGGACGAGTAGTGGTTAAAGTTTGTTTTCCATAATAAAAAATAAACGGTATAAGAATTAGAGTGCTAAAGAGAAAGCGAAAAAAAGCTACCTCAAAACTATGTAGCCTGAATCCAAGATATTTTGCCGTTATATCATTAGTTACACTAGTTAGCATACTTAATATAAACCAACCAATGCCAATAAAATAAGTATTTAATTTATTATTCATATAGACCTTAAATTTTTTAGTTTATTTGTTTTTTTATACTTAGTGTTTCTTATATTTAGTGTTATAGTATCAATCATTGTTAGACAAGTTTTAAAAATCTTATTATCATTTGATTTCCAGATAAGAAGAGTATATATAGTACAGCAATATATTTAAAGCAAGAGAAGGTTTATAGTTATGATAAAAGTCGCAAAAAAGTTAGGGATATTTCTATTGGTAAGTTGCACTAGTATTTCTAGCTTTGCTAATGATTCAGTTAATAATGATGCAGTTGGTAAGGACTATGATGCTGATTATTATGAGAATGAAGGTAATCTTGTATTTAAGATGAGAGCAATAGGTATAAAATCTAGTGCAAAGCAAACAGACTTGCCTGATGCTACTGCCAAAGATCCAATATCGATTGGTAGCTTTGCCGAGAATGGTTACGGTTTAGAGGCGTCCACGTCAATATTCTTTGCTAATAATGTTGCCGCAGAGCTATCTTTAGGTTTCGATCTATTGCGTAATAAAAATATTAACTTAAAGAATGTGGCTTATAATTATGGCACTAATCCAGAAGATGTTGGTAAAAGAAAACCTCTTTATATGATTCCTATAACTGTCACGGGACAATATCACATAGCTTCTTTTGGTGGTATCAGACCTTATATTGGTGCTGGTTATCATGGAGTTTATTTTATCAATAAATCTAAAGGATGTACAGTCAGAAATGGTCACGGTGCTGTGTTACAGGTTGGGGTTGATTTATATGCTAAGGATGATACATTGATTAACTTAGATGTAAAACAGTATTTTCTTGATACCACGGTTGATTATAAATCTCCTTTAGTAAGAAAGCCTGTCTCCTCTAAAGTAAAGTTTAATCCGCTAATGATTGCAATAGGTGTTGGTTTTAGGTTTTAGGTCAGATACGGCTGTACTATAAGTCTATTGTTGACTTATCAGTTAGAAGAGACTATATTTTTTAGAAGAACACATAATCAATATTATATTAATTTACTATGAGCTCACAACAGAAATTACCTATACTGCCCAGAGCAACTGCTATTTGGTTAATTGATAATACTGCCTTAACATTTAAGCAGATAGCTGATTTTTGTGGGATTCACGAGTTTGAAATTAAAGGTATTGCTGATGGTGAAGTATCCCATGGTATTAAGGGCTTAGATCCCATTGCTGGAGGACAGTTAACCAAAGAAGAAATAATGCGTTGCACGAAGGATCCAGCTAGTAGTCTAAGGATTTCTGTTAATGTCGCATACGATTTGGTAAATACTAAGAAAAAACAACAATCTAAGTACACTCCTATTGCTAGACGTCAAGATAAACCAGACGCGGTATATTGGTTACTTAAAAATTGTCCAGAGATTTTAGATAACCAAATTGTCAAGTTAGTTGGTACTACCAAGTCTACCATAGATGCTATCCGTGATCGTAGTCACTGGAATATGAAAAACATTCGTCCACGCGATCCCGTTTTACTTGGAATTTGTAGTCAAGTAGAATTAGATAAGAATGTAGAGCAAGCAAAACTTTTATCTCAACAAGAAAAACCCCCTAAAGAATGACTGTACATCTAATTCAATTAGCATTTATCCATAGCAAACTATCGTCTATTAGCAAGAAGTTGCTTTAGCCACAGTTGTCGAAAGTTAGAAGAGTTAGGAGAATTATATAAAGTTGATACGGGAATCTAAGATACCTGCTTTTGCAGGTATGACAAAGGAAGTGTGGGAATGACATTAAAACTATGGTGTCATCCCTGCGAAAGCAGGGAACTAGATTCCCGCCTATGCGGGAATGACAAGAGAGAGTATGGGAATGGCATTAAAACTATGATGTCATCCCTGCGAAAGCAGGGAACTAGATTCCCGCCTACGCGGGAATGACAAGAGAGAGTATGGGAATGGCATTAAAACTATGATGTCATCCCTGCGAACGCAGCTATCTAGATTCCCGCCTACGCGGGAATGACAAGAGAGAGTATGGGAATGGCATTAAAACTATGGTGTCATCCCTGCGAACGCAGCTATCTAGATTCCCGCCTACGCGGGAATGACAAGAGAGAGTATGGGAATGGCATTAAAACTATGATGTCATCCCTGCGAACGCAGGGAACTAGATTCCCGCCTACGCGGGAATGACAAGAGAGAGTGTGGGAATGACATTAAAACTATGGTGTCATCCCTGCGAACGCAGGGAACTAGATTCCCGCCTATGCGGGAATGACAAGAGAGAGTATGGGAATGGCATTAAAACTATGATGTCATCCCTGCGAACGCAGGGAACTAGATTCCCGCCTACGCGGGAATGACAAGAGAGAGTGTGGGAATGACATTAAAACTATGGTGTCATCCCTGCGAACGCAGCTATCTAGATTCCCGCCTACGCGGGAATGACAAGAGAGAGTATGGGAATGGCATTAAAACTATGATGCCATCCCTGCGAACGCAGCTATCTAGATTCCCGCCTACGCGGGAACGACACAGGAGTACGGGAATGACAAAGGGAGTGTGGGAAGTGGTATAATATCAATAACTTATTCGGGTTAGTTATAGGTGTATTTCTATTTTTTTAAACTAATATTTTTGAATTTGTAATTGCTGAAATGAAAGTAACAGAGTATACATTATTTCGTTCTGGAATTATAATAGCTTTCTTTACCTTAATTTCCCGTATATTTGGTCTTGCTAGAGAATTATTTGTTGCTTCATTATTTGGGGCTGGTAGTGTTGCTGACAGCGTTAATGTTGCTTTTAAATTACCCAACCTATTTAGGCGTATTTTTGGGGAAGGGGCTTTATCAGTCGTTTTTGTACCTATTTTTAATACAAAAATCATAGAATCTCGTGAGGCAGCACGCCATTTTACCGGCATTATATTTACTATTTTACTAATTACTTTAGTAGTGATAGTAGTGCTAATGCAGATTATGATGCCTTTCTTAATGTTTATTATTGCTCCTGGTTTTCATGAAGATGCAGAGAAATTTAATTTAACAATCGCTCTGTGTCGCATCACTATGCCATATTTGATTTTTATCTCGGTGGCGGCTTTACTCGGGGGAATTTTAAATTCAGTAAAGAGGTTTGCAGCTTTTGCTTTTTCTCCGATTATTTTAAATATTATTGTGATCATTACAACGGTAATATTACAAGATCGTATATCTGCTCCTATATCGATTAGTTTATCTTTGGTGATTGCTGGCTTATTACAAATCATCTTTATGTTTTATTGTGTCATTAGAGTTGGTTTATCGTTTCCGCTAGTTTTTGATCCATGTAATAGAGATGTAAAAAAGTTTTTGTTTAATATGGGACCAGCAGTTGTTAGTTCAGGATTTCAGCAGCTTAACTTATTTATATCGCAATCAATAGCTAGCTTCATCGAAGGGGCAATTTCAATATTATCTTATGCAGATAGAATATATCAATTTCCTTTATCGATAATAGGGGTAACTTTCGGTACTATATTATTACCAGAATTATCGAAAACCTACCAAATGAATGATTTAGAGAAAGCAGCAAATATCCAAAATAATGCTATTAAAATAGGACTTTTATTATCTTTACCAGCTGCCTTTGGTATTATTATATTATCAGAACCAATCATTCATATAATATATCAGCGTGGAGCCTTTACTTATGATGATACAATTAAAACTGCTGAGGCTATTTCTGCTTTTGCCCTTGGTTTACCAGCTTTTATACTTGCCAAGATTTTAATGCCGATTTTTTATGCCAATCACGATACGAAAACGCCTTTAAAAATCACATTATATTCTCTTGCTGTGAATACTATATTAAATATTGTTATGATGAAGCAATTTGGTCATCTTGGCATCGCTCTTGCTTGTTCTATTACCGCTTGGTATAATGTTTGGTTGTTATATATACAGACAAAGAAATATGGTCTTTCTTTTATCGATTCAAAATTATATTCTTTTGGTGGCAAAATTTTATTAAGCTGCGTAATAATGGTGCTAGTAATCTGGGGAATTAAACATTATTATGCTGAATATTATTATACCGAATTGTTATTAGTAAAAGCTTTTATGTTGGCAGCAACGATTATAATTGGAGCAGCAACATTTTTTCTAATGGTTTTTTATTTTAAGCTTTATCCAAAGAAATTTATTAATGACAAAAACTGAGTCTAATTATCAAGACTTTTTAAAGACTATAGCCATGATAACCATGGTAATAGATCATTTAGGGTTATATTTTTTTCCTGAGTATGAAATAATGCGGATTATTGGTCGCACTGCTATGCCGATTTTCTGCTTTTTTGCTGGATATAATTTTCATACAAAACCAAAAATTAGGATTCTTGTAGTTGGGGTTCTACTAGATATTCTTACTATCATATTATTTAAGGAATTTGTTACAACTAACATACTTATCCCTATTTTTTTAGGGCAGTGCTATCTTTTTTATTTTCGTAATAGCTTAAATAATTTTTTCTATAAAGGATATTGTCATGTTGTTCTCCTTGGAACTCTTTGGTTCTGTAGTTGGTTCCTTATTGATTACGGCACCTTATCTATGGCTATCATGCTACTTGGCTATATAGCTAAGCATGATCTAGCTAATCTTAGGCTTACCATTGCAATATCTATAATTTTGTCTATAATGCATACTATGACTACTTTTCAGTTCTCGTCTATCTATGTATTTATAGTAATTATATTCGGGGTTTTGGAATATATATTTATGGTTGCAAGAAATTTTGAGCAGAAAATTGCTATAAATTTACGGATTATCAGTCATAATGCTTTATATATCTATGCTATACATCTAGCAATTTTACAATTTTTATTTTTTAAATTCTACTTATATAGCTAAACTGCCCTGCTGGCTAGGAGGCTGTCGGAGATAACTAGTATATGCAAAATATTCCAACTGATATCGAACAGCTTTCTGAATTAGAGGTAAAAAATTTACTAAAGCAACTGGCAAATAAGATAAGAGAATATAATAACGCATATCACCAAGAAGATGCTCCCCTGATTTCTGATGCTGAGTATGATCAATTATTTAATTTAAACCTTGAACTTGAAAAGAAATTTCCTCATCTGGTGCTGGAAAATAGCTCGACTAAACAAATTGGTAGTTCTGCAGCAGAGAAATTTTCGAAAATAAAACATATCAATCCGATGTTTTCGCTCAGTAATGCCTTTGATAATGAAGATGTATCAGAGTTTATCAATAGAATAAAGAATTTTTTACGCCTTGATAGTTTCCAACCTATTTTTTGTGAGCCTAAAATAGATGGTTTATCTTTTTCTGCTACCTATGAGAATGGAATACTCACCAGAGCTGCGACAAGAGGCGATGGCTTTATTGGGGAAGATATAACGGAAAATATCAAGACTATAAAGAATTTTCCTCATTCAATAGACTTGGCTTCAGCAATTTTGGAAGTAAGAGGTGAGGTCTACATTAATAAACAGGATTTTTTATTATTAAATCAAGCACAAGAATTATCCCAAAAAGATAAATTTGCCAACCCGCGTAACGCGGCTGCTGGGTCATTAAGGCAGTTAGATCCAAACGTTACAGCTAGTAGACCTCTAGGGTATTTTGTGTATGCTGTGGGGAGTAGCAGTAGTAAAATAGCTGATTGTCAAGATGCTTTATTAGATAAGTTAAAAGAGTTAGGGTTCATCGTCAATAATATAGGAAAATTAGCCTATTCTGAAGATGACCTGAAATCTTTCTATGAATATTTGAATTCATCTAGAGAAAAATTACCTTATGAAATTGATGGTATTGTATATAAGCTAAATGATTTCGCTCTGCAGCAAAGAATGGGTTTTATTGCAAGAAGTCCAAGATTTGCTATCGCTCATAAATTCCCTGCGATAATTGGTCAAACTAAACTAATTAACATTACTCTACAAGTAGGTAGAACCGGTGTATTAACTCCGGTTGCTGAGTTAGAGCCGCTTTCTATTGGTGGAGTTAGAATATCACGGGCTACCTTACATAATTATCAGGAAATCATCAGAAAAGATATACGGATTAATGATTATGTATTTTTGCAGAGAGCAGGTGATGTTATACCGCAAATTACTGCTGTAGATTTTACTCGGCGTTCTAGTGAATCACAAAAAATAGATATGCCGAAACTTTGCCCATCTTGTGATTCTCAGTTACATTATAATCAAGAAACTATAATTATTCGTTGTGATAATGGTTTAAATTGTCCTGCCCAGAATTATGAACGAATATGTCATTTTACCTCTAAAAATGCTTTAGATATAGATGGTTTGGGGAAGAAACAAATAGAATTTTTGTTGGAAAAATCTTTAATAGAAAATCCAGTGGATATTTTTTATTTACAAAATAATAATGAAAAAAACTTAGTCAAGCTTGAAAATATGGTAGGATGGGGGCGAATATCTGTAGAAAACCTATTTGCGAGTATTGAAAAAGCCAAAACCGTTCCCCTAAATAAATTCATTTATTCCTTAGGAATCAGACATATTGGTGAACAAACCGCCAAATTACTTGCTCGAGAATTTCAAAATTATAATAATTTTATAACAGCTATGGAATCTTTATTGAAAGGTGATCAGCAAATTTACCAAAGATTAAATGATCTGGAAGGAATAGGAGATAAAATTCTGCTAGATATTATCGACTTTTTTGATATTAAAGAAAATCTACAAATTATTCAGCAACTAAGTAAAATTCTGAATATTCAAGACTATAATCAACAAACAACTGAAACCGTATTAACTGGTAAGATTGTAGTATTTACTGGCTCTTTATTAACTCTCTCAAGAGCTGAAGCCAAGTCTCAAGCGGAGAAATTAGGTGCTAAAGTAGCAAGTAGCGTTTCGTCTGCTACTGATTTAGTAGTGGCGGGTAGCGATGCTGGTAGTAAGCTCAAGAAAGCTAAGGAGCTGGGAATTAAAATTATTGATGAAGACCAGTGGCAGGAGTTAATACTCTTATGTAACACTCCAATATTTTGAAGAAAGAGATTCAAAATATTGCTGGATTTCAACATAGTAATGGGCTATCATTGACCAGATTTAACTTATCATTAAATAATTATTACATATGCAAGCAACAGCTACGAGTACCAACAAAAAAACATTCATACAAGAATGCTCATCTTTTATCTTTGTAATATTTTTGGCACTGATGATAAGATTCTTTGTGATGGAACTTTTTTTTGTGCCAACAGGTTCAATGAAAGCAACAGTGCTGGAGAATGATTATATTTTCTCAACAAAATATTCTTATGGATATAGTAATTATTCTTTTCCTTTCTATCCTAATATTTTTAGTGGTAGAATATTAGCGTCACAGCCACAAAGAGGGGATATAATAGTTTTTCGCCCACCAAATAATATGGATATTCGATATGTAAAAAGATTAATGGGGCTACCTGGAGATAAAATACAATTAATCAATGATGTAGTATATATAAATGATAAAGCTATAGAACGTACTGAAGCTGGGACATATAGAAGTGAACAAGGAAAAAACTATATAAAATATAAGGAAATATTACCTAATGGCGTAAATTATTTTTCTTATAAATTAAAACAAGACAATCACTTATTAGTAAATAAATATGGTAACACAGAAATCTTTTATGTACCGGAAGGAAAATATTTCTTTCTTGGTGATAACAGAGATGAATCGAATGATAGTAGGATAGAACTAGGATTTGTACCCTTTAAAAACTTTATTGCCAAAGGACAATTTATTATTTTTTCAACGAAAGAACAATTATGGCAAAGTGATATTGGGATAGTTAATCAAATACTCCGTGTTGGCACTTGGCTGGCATCTATTAGATTTAACAGATTATTTACCTCCCTTTATACAGATAAAATACAAGATGAGTACAAGTAAAAAATCCACACTCTCTGCTCCAGAAAAACTTGAACAGGATATAGGGTATAGTTTTAATAATAAAGATTTTTTACTGGAAGCGTTAAGCCATCCTTCTTTAAAGCAACATGTCCTAAAGCATGGAATACAAAAGAATTATGAACGTTTAGAATGGCTTGGTGATGCAATAATTAGTTTTGTTATTACTGAAATTTTATTTAAAAATTTTTCTACTTACGATGAGGGAAAATTAGCAAAAATTAGAGCATGTCTAGTCTGTAAAGAATCACTTTGTAAAGTAGCTGCCAGAATCAATCTGGCAGACTATATTATTATGACTTGCGGCGAAGAACTATTAGGAGGAAGACAAAATCCTAATAATATCGAAAATACTATGGAGGCATTAATTGCTGCCATTTATCTTGATAGTAATATTGATACTATCAAAAAAATAATATATGATTTATGGTATGAATTTATAGATATTATTGATTTAGCTGATTATGATCCTAAAAGTACTCTTCAAGAATTAGCACAGAAAAAGGGAACTGCAAAACCTGTATATCAAGTGATTAAAAGAGAAGGATCACCGCATGCAACCACCTTTACTGTATTAGTACAGATGGATGAATATCAACAAACTGGTACTGGTCATTCAGTTAAGGAAGCAGAAAAAGTTGCTGCCCGTAAATTAATGAACTACCTCAACAATTTAAAGTTGTAAGGTTTAGTCCGTGGAAATATACTCAAATGCAAAAGACAATTTCTCTATGTATCATTGGCAAACCAAATGCTGGTAAATCATCATTATTAAACAAACTTATAGGACAAAAAATATCGATAGTCACTCCTAAAGTTCAAACTACCCGCTCTATTATAACCGGAATAGTTACCATAAAAGATACACAGCTGATAATATTAGATACACCAGGTATATTTGAGCCAAAAAAACAGCTAGAAAAAGCAATGGTAAGGTGTGCATGGTCAAGTTTACATGGCGTAGACCTAGTGTTATTGATAATAGATAGTACGAAATCTATTGATCAATTTACTTTGCAAATACTTAAGAAGTTGCAAACTCTTAAAATAAATTTAATATTATTGTTAAATAAGATTGATAGTTCTTCTGAATATCTAGAAGAAATAGAAAATACTCTAAGAGTTCAGTTCATAGATAATTATATATTGAGAATATCCGTCTTATCCGGTAAAAATGTTAATAAATTACTCAATTACATCCAAAGCCAAGCTAAAGAATCGCCTTGGCTGTATGAAGAGGATGATGTTACTAATTTGCCTATGCGATTTTTAGCAGCTGAGATAACTAGAGAACAATTATTCTTGAATCTTTACCAAGAATTACCTTATAATTTAACTGTACAAACTGAAATGTGGCAGGAGAATAATGATAAATCCATCAAAATTCATCAGGTAATAGTTGTTTCAAGAGATTCTTATAAGACTATTATTTTAGGAAAAAATGGTTGTAAAATTAAAGAAATAGGCTCTAAGGCAAGAATAGAAATGCAGATAGCCTTTGATTGTAAAATTCACCTTTTTCTTTTTGTAAAAGTACGTGAACTTTGGCAAGATGACCCAAACTCATACAGCCATATGCGGTTGCAACAAGCTCAAATATAGAGCTAACCAATTCATTATTGCGTCATTGCTCCTCGCAATGACGTCTGTGAATTGGGAGTATATTAGACACTGTTAACTATAGTAAAGACAAAATGTATATAGTAATCTAAAAAATCATATGTTAACTATCAGTAAGTTTTTTTTCTTACCAATTAAATCACATATTAACGTTAGTGATAATATAATTGATGGACTCAAAAGATTGGGGATAATCAATTTAAGAGATTTGCTATTTTACCGCCCTACTTCTTATCAAGTTAAAACAACTTCGCCCAATTTATCTTTACTGAAAAATGGTCAGTTAATTCAAGCTGAAGTAACAATTGAAGAGGTTCTTGTTCCTAAAAGCAAAAAGCAGCCTTTAAAAATCCTAGGAACCAATGAAACGGGGTCTATTCTGCTAGTATTTTTTAATAGACCGCCTTATTTTTTGCTAAATAAATTTATGATAGGCAGTAAGCATATAGTTGAAGGCAAGGTGCAAGTATTTTCTAGCTTAGCTCAAATAGTCCACCCAATGTTTATTTTTGATACAAAACTTACCAACTCCATAGAATCAATTTATCCTTTGACTTATGGAATAATTAATAAGCAACTTTATTCCTATATAATAAAAGCTCTTGATTTGTTTGAAAAAGAGTGTGACAACATCCCTGAAAATTTCCGGGAAATAAAGGACTATACTAAATCATTATTAAAAGATTTAAAAAGCATGCATTTATATCAGACTCAAACTGAGAAGCTAGAAGAACTGCATACTCAAGCTTTAAGACGATTAGCAGAAAAAGAGCTATTTGCTAATCAGCTGTCATTACAACATTTCCGCCAGCAAACAAAATTAAAACAAGGTAATTCATTTACTAAATCCGATCAGCTACAGCAATCAATACTTAAGATATTAGGATTTGAACTGACACACGACCAAAAGAAAGTAATTGAAGAAATTGAAAAGGATCAATTATCCCCTACAGAAATGATGCGTTTACTGCAAGGGGATGTGGGGTCTGGCAAAACCCTGGTAGCTTTATTAACAATAGTCAATGTAGTATACCATAAATTTCAAGCTGCACTAATGGTTCCTACTGATTTATTAGCAAACCAACATTACCAATTCTTCATTAAAGCCTTAAGTGAAAGCGAAATAAGGATTGGTTTACTTACCGGAAAAATATCTGGCAAAGAACGCAACAAGCTGTTATCAGAACTAGAAAACGGAGATATTGATATATTAATTGGCACTCATGCCTTATTTCAAGAAAAAGTAAATTTTAAAAGTTTAGGTTATATCGTCATTGATGAGCAACATAAATTTGGCGTACAACAACGGTTAGATTTAATTAACAAAGCCTCGCATCCAGATGTTTTAGTAATGACAGCTACCCCTATTCCTAGAAGTCTTACTTTGACCATGTTTGGAGATATGGATATTTCTAAATTAACCAGTAAACCCAAAAATCGACTACCAATTATTACCAGCATATTACCAAAGACAAAACTAAATAATGTAATCTCAGTTTTGGATAAAAAGATAAGAGCTGGGGAGAAAATTTACTGGATATGTCCTCTTATCGATCAAAATGATGAAGAGTTAACAACGCAGGCAAAAAATACTGGAATGACTGACGTTAATAGCAGATTCATTACCATTGAAACCGCCTACCCTAACATTACAGCTATCATCCACGGCAAAATGAAAAATGAGCCAAAAGATATGATTATGCAACAATTTAAGAATGGCAATATTAAAATCCTGGTTGCTACAACTGTAATCGAAGTGGGTATCGATGTACCAGATGCCACCTTAATAGTCATCGAAAATGCTGAACAGTTTGGTTTAGCTCAGTTACATCAGATAAGAGGTAGAGTTGGACGTGGAATGTTACAATCTCATTGTATCCTTCTATATGATCCTAAAAAATTAAGTATATTTGCAAAATCTAGATTTGAAGTGATGAGAAATAGTAATGATGGTTTTTATATAGCTGAGCAAGACCTACTGTTAAGAGGTAGTGGAGAAATATTAGGTACTAAGCAAAGTGGTGAAATAAGATTCTTTTTTGCCGATCTAGCTAGAGACCTAGACCTTTTGACTAAAGCTAATAAATTAGCAGAAGAAAGTTCAAACAATCATTCAGAATTTTCTCTACTTCAAGCAAAATTATTTGCTAAAGTAGAATTTAATGAATTAAACTAACACTACAGTCGTAGTTTACAAATAAAATAAAATGTATTAGAATGTATGGCATAGTTGAAGGAGGAGATGAGATAAGGAATGGATAACATCAAGATATGGCAAGAACTGGAAGGAATGATAGAAGAAGGTCAGAGTGGTTTAAGAGTAGGATGTAATGATTATAGAACTTTTAATAATATGTCACTGTATGTCAAAGCATTAATGAGTTCTGTTGAGAGGAAGAATAGCTGGCAATTAGCGGAAATGGTATAGCACTTAACATATGGATTCAAATAAGTTATAATGATAAATAATAAAAAAATTTTATAATAGCAATATGGCATCCCCCTACAGTTACGATTTACGTTCTAGAGTTATAGAACATTATGAGAAATATAAGAAAGTAGCACTTACATGCGAAACCTTTAAAATTAGTCGGTCAATAATCTATGATTGGATTAGATTAAAGAAACAAACTGGAGATATAAAGTCAAAGGAGGGATACCAGAAAGGATATGGTCATAAAATCCCTGATTTATCGGAGTTGCGTCATTTAGTAGAAAAAGGTAACTCGTTAACGCTTACAGAAATAGCAAAAGAATTAGATAATGTTGCAAGTATAATGACTATCAGCCGAGCTTTAAAGAAACTCAACATTACTCGAAAAAAAAGACATATGCGTATAAAGAAAGAGATGAAGGAAAGCGACAAGATTTTCTCAGTGAATTAGAAAAAGTGCCGAAAGAGAAACGTGTTTATCTTGATGAAGCGGGCATAAATGATAATGAATCATATGAATATGGATGGTCAATGAAAGGAAGTCGTTGTAATGGGAGTAAATCGGGAAAACGTAGTGAAAGAACAAGTTTTATTGGTGCGTTAAATCAGAATAGTTTAATCGCATCACTAGTCTTTACTGGGAGCTGTGATAGTAAGGTATTTGAAGCTTATATAGAAAATTGCCTTGTGCCGGAGCTAAAGCCTGGACAGGTTGTCATTGCTGATAATGCAAGCTTTCATAAATCCAAAAGGGCTAAAGAATTAATTGAAAAAGCTGGCTGCAAACTAAAATTTTTACCACCTTATTCCCCTGATTTAAATCCTATTGAACATCATTGGTTTCCGATAAAAAATAACATTAGAAAATTATTAGATAAAGGTATTTCTGTATTTGAGGCAAGTTGTAGAACGTTTAAAATAATGTATGAACCTATATGTTAAGTGCTATAGGAGCTAAAACACCATACAATTTTCAGTATCTTTTATGTTATAGTTATGCCTATAGGATTAGGTGATAAAGAACATAACGATTGTAAGATGTCATTCCTAGCTGCGGCGGAAATCTAGATACCTGCTTTCGCAAGGTTAACACAAAGTTTGTATCACCTAATTCAATAGGTTTCACTATAAAGAAAGAACCCGTGTACTGTATGCACAAAGTTTACGACTGTAGTACTAGCATGAAGATAAAAAATATTTTTTGCTAAATCTATTCCTATTATGTTATATTCCATGTTGGGTCTTCCTATTGTTGTTTTAATATATTAAATCTAGAAGAATAACAACTGCTATTCATTCTATATATATGGTAGAGCCATACCATTACCTTACGCATGGCGTTTAAAAGTAATAGGGAGAACAGCCCGGCGTCATTGTGAGGAGCCACTTTGGTGGCAAACGAAGCAATCCAAATTTAACCGTTTTCCTAGATTGCTTCGTTGATCTCGCTAATAGACATTTAGGAACTTATAATAATATCAAGAACCTATTTGGGTTAGCTATATAAAGAAAATAGTATGAGGTAATTTAAATATAAGGTGGAGAGGTGGAGAGGTAATGGAATATCAACAGGAACAAAGAAGTCTAACTAGAGAACAAAAAGAAGCTATAGGATTATTCTCAGTTGGCACATTCCTAGAATATTTTGACTTAATGTTGTATGTCCATATGGGCGAGTTTTTTAATGAGTTATTTTTTAAACCTACCGATCCTCATACCGCATCTTTAATGAAGGCTTTGGTCTTTTGTTCTACATTTGTTTTTCGCCCTGTTGGTGCTTTAATATTCGGTTGGTTGGGTGATAATATAGGGCGCAAGTCAACAGTAATCATTACAACTTTTTTAATGGCCACATCATGTTTTGTTATGGCTAATCTCCCTACTTATGCTCAGATAGGAAGCACGGCAGCATGGATAGCAACAATCTGTCGTATTGTTCAAGGTATTTCTGCCATAGGAGAGGTGACAGGGGCACAACTTTATTTAACTGAAACGATTAAGCCCCCAGTTCAATATGCAAGTGTAGGATTAATGTGGGCTACCTGTAATCTAGGAACGTTAGGTGCTTTAGGTATTGCAACACTTGTTACTTCTCATGGTTTTAACTGGCGTCTGGCGTTTTGGATTGGTACAGCAATTGCATTGGTTGGTTTTGTTGCGAGAAGCAAACTTAGAGAAGTACCAGAATTTGCTGATGCCAAATATCGAATAAAAAGAGTTTTTGAAAGAATTAATACAGATCCAGCTATCTTAAAAGACAATCCCATTTGGCAAGCAAAAGTTAATAAAAAAACACTAATAGCTTTCTTTTTATTACAATGTGCTTCACCGGTATGTTTTTATTTTATATACGTACATTGTGGTAATATTTTAAAAACTAATTTTGGTTATACAACTTCGGAGGTTATTCATCATAACTTTATTATCTGTATAATAGAGCTGCTAACCATTTTAGTATTCTGTTATTTAAGCTTAAAAGTGCATCCATTATTAATCCTAAAAATCATACTGTTAATATCTTCTATTTTTATCATATTTTGTCCGTATTTATTGAATAATGTTAGTTCTCCTTACCAATTATTTCTGATTCAATTCGTTATATCTTTATTACATGAATGCTTAGGTCCTGCTCTTCCCATTTGTTATAGAAGCTTTCCTATATTTAAACGTTTTACCTGTGCTACTATGACATTTGCTTTATCTCGAGCTTTAATGCTTGTTATTACCTCTTTTGGTTTTGTCTATCTTATTGAATATTTTGGCAATTGGGGATTATTGTTTATTATGATTCCTACAATTATTGGCTTTGCCTATGGGTTATTTCATTTCGAAAAGTTAGCAAAAGATTCTGGGAATTATCCACCCAAAGGAGTCTTATAGCTCTTGTGTTATTATAGTAAGTTAAAGTTTATAATGAAAAAAATAATAGGTTTAGACATAAGTGAAAAAGCTCAATTCATGACCGTATTAGGTATAATAGTGTTGTTATTACTTATGTCATGCACTAATCGCTCATCTTGTATTACTTATATGTTACCACCAGAATATTTAAATAATGGCAACTTAGCATATTTTGGATTTAATAATCATAATAAACTATCAGAGTTTCTTCCTAAACATATTAGATATATTAATCAATATAATATAATTGGTAGTGGGCAATTTAGTGTTAACCAATTTAAAAATGCTATTGTATCTAAAGTAGATATTATTGATGTTGATTTGAGAAGCGAGTATCATGGATTTAACGGTTTAAACCCAGTCTCCTTTATCAGTTTACCATATAATGACTCCAACACTAATAGATTTCAAGAAGAAATTATAGTACAGGAGCAATATTTATTTAATTCAATACTACCAACTTATAAACAACTTAGTATATATATAAATAATTTAAAGGTTAAACCAACAAAGAACGATCCTACCGCCTGTATAACCATTGCTACTAGGACTGAGGATGATATGATGAAAAGTTTAAACATTGATTATCATAGAATTACTGTGCTAGATCATCGAGAACCGAGTAATGATAATTTAGATAAAATGGTAGCACTTTTTGATCAGAAGTTAAAATTAAGTCCAAGTCGATGGGTTTATGTACATTGCAATGGTGGGAATGGTCGTACCACGACAGCTATAGCTGAGCTTATTATGTTAAAGCAACAAGAGGCGGACAAATTACAACCATTCGATGATTTGATATCATATGTGGAATCAGTTAATAATGGTTATAAATTAGTACCAAATTGTAATCCTAGGGATAAAAATCATCGTTGTCAATGGAAGTGGCATCGCTATAATACCTTAAAAATATTCTATAATTTTGTACGAACAAGAGCTAACAATCAAACTTTTAGTAATTGGTATGATAAGAATGTGTAAATATAACTATACTCTAAAACAAAAAATGTTCTTTCTAGGAGACTGTCGGAAATGACTAATTGCTTTAGTTATTTCTGACAATCTCTTGGACCTCATAATAAATTAATATAACTATGTTCAAACTTTTTTATGTATTTTTTAAATTATTTATAATATTAGGGCTAATAGCACTTAGTGCTTGTATATATTTGTTGTATCATTACTCTAAAGAATTACCGGACTATTCTCAACTTGCCGATTATCATCCACCATCGGTAACAAGAGTGTATGCCCAAAATGGAAAATTAATGGAGGAATATGCTTTGGAACGTAGAGTTTTTGTACCTATTAGTAGTGTACCACGCTCTCTTATAGAGGCGTTTATTTCAGCAGAAGATAAGAATTTTTTTGAACATTCAGGAGTTGATATTATAAGCATTATCAGAGCAGCAATATTAAATATCTCTAATATCGTACACCGTCGTAGAGTGGAAGGAGGGTCAACTATTACCCAGCAAGTAGTCAAGAATTTTTTATTAACCTCTGAGGTATCGATAGAACGTAAGATTAAAGAGGCGATTTTATCATATATGGTCTCAAAAACCTTTACTAAAGATCAAATTTTGGAGTTATATCTTAATCAAACATTTTTTGGTAGGGGAGCATACGGAGTTGCTATGGCTGCTCAAAACTATTTTAATAAATCTATTGACGATTTAACTCTTGCTGAATCAGCTTTTATTGCTGGGTTACCAAAAGCACCATCAAATTTTAACCCGGAGAAAAATTATGCCAGGGTAAAAGAGCGTAGAGATTATGTCATTATAAGAATGTTGGAAGATGGTTATATAACGCAAGAAACATCGAAGGAGGCAATAGATACTGCAATTACTTTACAAAAGCGGGATCGTAATGAGACCGTTACAGCCGGTTATTATGCTGAGCAAGTACGGGAAGAAGTCATTAGCAGAATTGGCAGTAAAGAATATTTTTATACTGGAGGGTTAACAGTCATTACCTCACTTGATGCTAATATGCAGCAAGCTGCGGAAAATGCCCTTAGGAAAGGTATAAGAGAATATGACAGAAACCATGGTTTTAGAGGAGTCATAACTAATATAGATATAAATAACTGGCAAGATAATTTAAATAAACTAACAAAGCCACCAGCCATTCTGGAATATCAATTGGCTGTGGTGTTAAATGTTGCAGATAATCAAGCAGAAATTGGTCTTTGCGACTTGAGTAAGTCAAAAATAGTTTTATCAGAAATGAAATGGGCAAAAAATAATCTTAAATCTGTAAAAGCTCTTTTACAGAAGGGTGATGTTATAGTAGTCGAAAAAGTGAATGCTAATTACTATTTAAGACAAATTCCGACCGTTAATGGGGCTATTATGGCGATGAATCCTACAACAGGTCAGGTACTTGCAAGTGTTGGTGGATATGATTTTACGGTTAGTAAATTTGATCGTGCTACCCAGGCTTTACGACAACCAGGGTCACTCTGCAAAACTTTCGTTTATCTTGCTGCTTTAGAAAACGCAATCCAGCCAAATAGAATTTTTGAAGATGGTCCAATAGAGATTTCGCAAGGTTCTGGCATGCCAATTTGGAAACCCAAAAATTATAA
Source organism: Candidatus Tisiphia endosymbiont of Hybos culiciformis (assembly GCF_964030975.1). Classification (NCBI taxonomy): domain Bacteria; kingdom Pseudomonadati; phylum Pseudomonadota; class Alphaproteobacteria; order Rickettsiales; family Rickettsiaceae; genus Candidatus Tisiphia; species Candidatus Tisiphia endosymbiont of Hybos culiciformis. The sequence goes on along the minus strand of NZ_CAXIQH010000001.1, from coordinate 973,808 downwards.
AGGAGATTTTTTGGGCTTAATTACTATGCGTACCGGTCTTGAGAAATCACGAAACCTTATTACGGTCAGGGTAGCACAAACTATAGGACTAAATAAAGTCGCTGAAATAATCAAACGATTCGGCATTAATAATGAGCCAAAGAAATTTTATTCTATGGTTCTTGGTTCGCTCGAAACCACGTTAAAAAGAATGACCACCGCTTATGCGATAATTGCTAATTCAGGGAAAAAAGTTACACCACATTTTGTAGAACTCATTAAAGATCGTAACGGTAAAATAATTTACCGTAGAGATAATAGAGAATGTGAAAATTGTAGTGTATCTGACTCCCAGCTTACTGATAACTTATCACCACCTATCCTATCTCAACCAGATTGTCGAATGATTACCGATGAGGCAAGTGATTATCAGATTACCTCATTTCTTACTGGAGCAGTTGAAAGAGGCACGGCAACAGCTGCAAAAAAACTTGGTAAGGTTATAGCTGGTAAAAGTGGCACTACCAACGAGAGTATGGATACTTGGTTTATTGGTTTTACTCCCAAAATAGTTGTTGGAACATATATTGGCTATGATACACCAAAAACACTTGGAAAAACTGAAACAGGGTCAAGGGTTGCCTTACCTATATTCATTGATTTTATGGAAAAGGCATATTCTGATATCCCTTCACTGGCGTTTAAAATACCAGAATCGATTAAATTATTACCAGTAAATCCGCAAACCGGTAAAATTACTTCTTCTGGCAGTGTTATGGAAGCATTCAAAATTCATGATATACAAATATTAGATTATCAACAAGATAACCAAGATAATGGTGTTTTCCATAATATACCTCCCGAAAAAGATAGTTCTCAGGAGATATATTAAACAAGATTTATCTAGACAATGGATGTTACTATGATACTATTTCAATTATTGCTTGCCAGTGATATTTGAGTATCCACTTATTAAATGGAGGTACTCACTAACTGAACATAATAAATTGGAAGCAACATCAATATGCCAATATTAGATAAAACTTTTATAGGAGTGAATAAGGTAATCAAATGTCTTATATTAAGTTGTTTCCATGTTAATATACTCTATGTTTCTGTAGCATTAGGAAATCCTTTATCAAATATTTTTAAAAATATGTATAAAGATTTTGAAAAGAGACCTAAAATTCTAATTCCTGGTAGTTCTATATTATTAATAGATCATAGTAAAAGCAAGTCAGTGATTAGCCAAGACACTGAACCTATAAAACCAATATCACAGCCATCCAATGTTAACACTCTATCTCCAGTAGTAGAAGTCGTTCCAGAAGTAGCAGTTGTTTCGGGAAGAGTAGCCATTCCACTAACAGAAGCGGCACCTGACCCACTAGCAGGAGTGGCACCTGATCCGCCAGCAGGAGTGGCACCTGACCCACTAGCAGGAGCGGCACCTGACCCACTAGCAGGAGCGGCACCTGACCCACTAGCAGGAGCGGCACCTGACCCACTAGCAGGAGCGGCACCTGACCCACTAGCAGGAGCGGCACCTGACCCACTAGCAGGAGCGGCACCTGATCCACCAGCAGGAGCGGCACCTGACCCACTAGCAGGAGCGGCACCTGTTCCACCAGGAGGAGTACCACCTGATCCACCAGCAGGAGTGGCACCTGCCCCAGCAGCAGTACCACCTGACCCACTAGCAGGAGAGGCACCTGCCCCAGCAGGAGTACCACCTGATCCACCAGCAGGAGCGGCACCTGCCCCAGCAGCAGTACCACCTGACCCACTAGCAGGAGTGCCTGGTTCAGCAGTAACTGTGACATTAGCCCCAATTACAACAACTAATACCGAGGACATAACACTATTACAAAAACAAAAAGAAACAGTAAGAAATGTTGCCTTAGCGGTAAATGAAATAGTTATATTATCTTATGAATTTGCAAACTCAACTATTGATTTAAGATTAAGAAATATAAGGCATTTAAACAATCTTACCGCTCTTGCTACTGGTGATGAGAGTAATATTATTCCTAAAAATTTGTGGATTAGTGGCACGATGGGTACAGCCAAATATAATGGGGAAAACATGTTAAGCGGGTATAGTGGCAGAACTAGTGCCGCCACTATTGGAGGTGATATAGAACTGCCAAGTGGTAGCATTATTGGAGGAGTTTATAACTATGTTTTCTCTAATTTCAAATACAAGAATCGCATTGACAAAGTTGCTGCCCATACCCACGTAATATCTATATATGGTCAAACTAATTTGTCTAAGAAACTAATATTACAGGGATTTCTTTCTCTTGCTTCGGGTAATGTTTCTGCAAAATTACCTACACGAACTCAGTTAGTTAAAGCTAAATTTGCTAATAGTTCCTATAGTAGCAAAGTAATAATTGCTCACAACTCAAGGATTAGCAGAGTATTAATTACCCCATATATTGGGTTTAAATATGGAGGATATAATATTGCTGGATATAAAACACAAAGTCTACCGGTTGCTGCTAGTTATAACCAAAGAGCTTCCGGACTTATAGGATTTGAAGTGATTATGCCATTGAAGATTAATAATACTAGCCAAGTGATTCCTGGATTGCATATGGGAGCTGAAAAGTTTTTGCATAATAAGCAACAAAAGTTTCGTATGCAGATAATGTCAGGTCGAGCTAACAACAGAGAGGAAGTATTGTTACTTGAAGAACCAGATAAATACCAGTATAAAATTGGTGGAACTATTACTATGAAATGTCAACCAATAGAAATTATGGCAGTATATGAATATTTAGTTTCTAATAATAAATATTCCGGTCATCAAGGTTCACTAAAATTAAAGTTATCGTTCTAGGATTATTGTTCTACAGTTATAGCACTTAACATATATATTCATACATTGTTTTTAACATTCTATAACTTGCCTCAAATACAGAATCTCTTTTATTTAATACGAACATATATGTTAAGTGCTATAACCAGATTAATATTTAAACCATAGTAAACTGGCATCATTGTGAGGAAGTAGCGAAGCACAACTAAGCAGCTATAGTGAAACCTATTGAATTAGGTGATACAAACTTTGTGTCATACCTGCGAAATCAGGTATCTAGATTCCCGCCTACGCGGGAATGACAACTTACAATAGTTATGTTCTTTATCACCTAATCCTATAGGCATAACTATATAAGTTGTCATTCTTAGCAATGGCAGGAATCTAGATACCTCATAACTGTCGAAAGTTAGAAGGTAGAGCGGGTTTAGAGGTCATCATGACAGTTTAAAAGTTGCGGGGAAATAACTGGCGTCATTGAGAGGAGGCATGAGCCGACGAAGCAACCCATTTTTGGTTACTTTTATGGATTGCTTCGTCGACCTACAGTCTTCTTGCAATGACGTTGACCACATACGACTTTTAAAGTACACTATCTAAAACCGCTTCCTCTTCTAACTTTCGACAGTTGTGGGCATTTGCGTGCGAAACAAAGTTTACTAGCCCCCGTCAAAAGTCTAAAGATACAACATCTGCTATTTTTAAACAAAAAAAAGGTCATTCCTGCGTAAGCAGGAATCTATAATATCTCAGGTTTTTTTGTTTACCAATTTTAGCTCCCTGCTTTCGCAGGGATGACACAAAACAGGATTGCTTCTAGCAAAGCTACTTCCTCGCTAATAGGCATCTGTATATATATCCTGAAATAAATTCAGGATGACTCAAAACGCTCTCAGATGTTTTAGATTCCCGCCGCAGCTAGAAATGACATCTTTTCCGTTGGGGCAAATGCTATTAGGATTTGCTATGAATCTGAACTTGATACTCCTTATTGAGTGCTTTAATCGCGTATAGCCACAATATTACGATAACAAAAAATACACCAGCAAAATAAGGGGTAGCTTCAACAAAAGTAAAGGTAGGAAGTAATATAAAGAATGTTGACTGGATAATACCGCCACCAGATTTACCGAACCTACCACCTATAACTTCTACTGCCGCTTGACCTTTTGTTCTAAGATCCTTATCAAGAGGGATATATGCCATATTCTTGGTAGCGTCAAATAATGAATATTTTGTGGCCTTGCTTAAAATATTTTGAATCATTCCAATCATCACTGCTACTGCCAAAGGTCCAGAAGTGAATAGACCAGTAACGTACATCGCAATAGTGCTATCAAAGAAGATAAAGGCAAAGAAAGCAATTCCAGTAATTAACATCATCAAAGGAGTAATCATAGCAGCGGTGAACCAAGAAACCCTTCTTAAAATGTTAGAACCAACGATCATAAACAATATAGCGGTCACACCTTGCCAAGCCTGAAATTGCCCCATATACATAGTATATTCTTCTTTAGTTGGATATAGTTGCTGAATTTTTGATTTCCATACACCTTCTACAAGATTTACTGATACACTATAAGATATAATTAGTAAGGCAATAAGCCCTAAATATTTTGAACTAAAAATCATTTTAAAGCTTTCCACAAGAGATAACTTAACCTTGCCTTTCTTGCTTGCTTTACTCGTTGTGTCATATAAAGTAGGATCGGTTAAAACATGCCGATTCATCCATCTATACAATAACATGATAACTAGAGCACTACCCATCATAATAATAAATAGTGGAGTAAATTTCAGATGTTCTGAAACTATTTGAGTTTCTTTGCTTAAAAAATAGCCAAGTATTAAGGCCGTCACTGGTAAAGATAAATTTGCTAGCATACCAAACATAGAATAAAAGCGTTTTGCTTCTTCAGTCTTGGTAATTTGGTTAGCAAATTGCCAAAATAATAAGCTAAGCATCATACTTCCCCAAAGTTCTGATATAGCATAAAAGATTGCAAAACTCCACTTACCAATTACCCTAATAAACCACTTGAAATTCGGATATGCATTACTTAATGCATCAATTGTTTCAGGATTAGGATGTACCAATTCTGGATATGGGTATAATACAAAAGTAAACAACGCAAAATATGCCAGAAAAAAACCAGTTACAGCGTAAAAAACATTTTCTTGTTTTAAAGAATCGCAAAGCTTTACGTAAGCAACCATAAATAGTACTGCCATTGGTAAAACAACATAGGTTTTTACAAAACTTATTGATTCAGGACCAATAGCTGTTACCACAAACCCATCTTTTATCGATCTAAGAGTAGAATAGTTAAGCAAAATGCAAAACATCATAGCAGCCATAGGCAAAAATTTCTTATTTTCATGCCCTTCAATTGGCCAAACTACTCTTCTTATTTCTGAGAAATAACTATTATCTTTCACCTTATCCATACCGTTTTATTATCATTATATAGTCAGTGCACTTATATAGATATATACAAGAAAAGTCAAATGATTATTTCCCTACAGCTAACCTGATTAGCATTACTCCGTCATTGCGAGGAGACCTACGGTCGACGAAGCAATCCATTTCTGGTCACTTTTTGGATTGCTTCGTCGCTACTAAAGTAGCTCCTCGCTAATAGACAGGGGTTAGCTATAATCAATATAAATATGATTGCTATTAAAAAAGATAATAGCTAAACAGGATTATTATAGTGTATATTTATTTTTGCTAGTTTTCATATTTAGCAATTAAAAGTTATATAAAAATATTTTAGGAGTGTATAAATGATAAAAAAAAAGAGACTAATTACTACTATAGTAGGGCTACTATTACTAAGCTCAAATAGTATAGCAAATACTGTGCCACCCACCACGTCAAATGCCAGTAAAACTACGGTTAATAGCGAGCATGAATTACAAAAAATTATTGATGAGTTCAGTTCTTATGCTGCAGGAGTTTCAGCAGAACTAAGGGAAGAAATAAAAAAATATCGAATAGAAGTTGCTAAAATTAATGGTCATAAACGAGAATTATATAAAAAAATCTCACAAGAAGCTCAGAACTATCTGGCTAAAGAGCGGGAATATAAAAAAAGAATTTCATCTCTGAGAAAAAATCCAGCTGAAAATCAAGAAAACCCTAAATCTACAGAAAATAAATCTGTCAAAAAAGATTCAGCTAAATAATGCTTTATCAACAATTTCAGCAGAATATTGAAAAACTAATTGGCAATAGACCTCGGATGGGGTCTATTGCCTTAGCTGTTTCAGGGGGTTCTGATTCCATAGCCCTTTTAATGTTAACACATAAATGGGTCAGCACTAATAGTATTAATGAAAATATTAATGTAGTTGTGATGTTAGTTGACCATCATTTGCGGGAACAATCCAAGATGGAGCATGAGTATGTCCGAGATTTAAGCCATAAATTGGGACATGACTACCACCTACTGCACTTCGATCACCAAAATAATTTTTCTAATTTACAAGCAAGGGCAAGAGAAGGTCGTTATCAATTAATGACCGATTTATGTAAAAAACTAGATATATTGACCATTTTAACGGCCCATCACTTGGATGATTATATAGAGAATTATTGTCTGAGATTAGAAAAAAAAAGTAGTATATTTGGACTTAGTGCTAGCCATATTAACTGGTATAATAATGTTAAAATAGTGAGACCATTGTTTAACATACCAAAACAACAATTAGTAACATATTTAACTGCCAATAATATTAAATGGTTTGAAGATGAATCAAACAAATCCGACAAATATCAACGAAATATCATTAGAAAAAAATTATCTCAAGAAGGAAAATATGTAAAAAACCAAATAATTTCTGAGCAATCTACAATTAACCAATTAGTAGAAGAAAAATTGCAACCTGAATTGATTGCCTGTATTGCAGAATCAGTAAAAATTTATCAATTCGGTTTTGCTACTATAAATTTATTAAAGGTTGTAGAATTTTCTAGCGAAATAATACTACAGTTAATCAGTTTTGTCCTTATCATTATTAGTGGTAGGAACCGTAGTAGCAGAACAAGCGGGGTAAGCAGGATAATGGTATTATTGCAACAACAAATGGATTTTACTAAAACACTACATGGCTGTGTGATAAAAAAAATTAGTAATAATCTAATAATTTACCGAGAATTTGGTAGGAATTTGCCAATGGATATTAAACTTAACAATGTAGATGTCTGGGATGGTAGATTTCGTTTTGTAGGAAGTCCTACAAATAATTCAGACTATTTGATAAGTAATCTAACGATAAAGGATTATAGTAAAATAAGGCAAGATTTAGATTTAACAATACTGAAAGATGCAAGTTTTAATAATCATGTCGCTATTTTATTAACTCTACCAGTAGTCAAGATACTTGAAAAAGTTATAGCCATACCCCATATATCGTATTATAATGGCAATGGTTTGAGTAAGGGACTCGGTGTTTCTTTCTCTCCCAATTTTATATCGCGTTTTACGCATTTCTGTTAGGTGAGTTGTAGATGAATAATCAAGGTAAGAACGTTCTGATTTGGGTATCGATTTTTGTTTTAATGGTACTTGCCTTTCATGCATTTCAAAATGATGGTTTTATGGGAGGAAAGAGTAATATCTCTTTCTCAGATTTTTTAACCAAAATTGATGAAAAAGCAGTTAGTTCTGTTAAAATTCAGGGCAGAACAATCGATGGAACCCTAAGCGATGGAGGCTCTTTCTCAACTTATGCTCCTGACTATCCAGATTTAATAAATCGCTTAAGTAGTAATGGTGTACATATTGAGGTAGTACCTCCTGATACCAAAATGAACCTGTTGTTCAGCATATTCATTTCGTGGTTTCCAATGATTCTGTTGATAGGTGGCTGGGTATTTTTTATGCGACAAATGCAAGGTGGCGGAAAAGCTATGGGTTTTGGTAAATCTAAAGCCAAACTAATTTCAGATAAAGGACCGAAAGTTACTTTTAAAGACGTAGCTGGTATTGACGAAGCTAAAGAAGAATTAACTGAGATTGTTGACTTTCTTAGAGATCCAAGCAAATTCCAGAAACTTGGTGGTAAAATTCCCAAAGGCTGTTTATTAATAGGATCACCTGGGACAGGTAAGACTCTGTTAGCAAGAGCTATAGCAGGTGAGGCAAATGTTCCTTTCTTTAGCATCTCCGGTTCCGATTTTGTTGAAATGTTTGTTGGTGTTGGTGCAAGTCGTGTGCGTGATATGTTCGAACAAGGAAAGCGTAATGCACCTTGCATAATCTTTATTGATGAAATAGATGCTGTAGGTCGTCACAGGGGTATTGGTATGGGCGGTGGTAACGATGAGCGTGAACAAACATTAAATCAGATGTTAGTTGAAATGGATGGGTTTGAAGATAATGAAGGGGTAGTGATTATTGCAGCAACTAACAGACCTGATGTACTTGATACCGCCTTACTAAGACCTGGAAGATTTGATCGTCAAATTACTGTGCCTAATCCAGATATTGACGGTAGGGAGCAAATTTTACAAGTACATTTGAAGAAGATAAAATGTGCTAAGAATATAGTACCTAGAATCATAGCTAGAGGAACTCCTGGGTTCTCAGGGGCAGAACTTGCTAATCTTGTTAACGAATCGGCATTAATTGCTGCCCGTAAAGGTAAGAAGGAAGTTAATATGCTGGAGTTAGAAGAGGCAAAAGATAAGGTGTTAATGGGCGTTGAAAGACGTTCTATGATTATGTCAGATGAGCAGAAAAAATTGACTGCCTATCATGAAGGTGGGCATGCATTGGTTGGTCTTTACTGTCCTGCTTCTGATCCAATTCATAAAGCAACTATTATTCCAAGAGGTAAAGCACTTGGTATGGTAATGCGATTACCTGAAAATGATCGTTTTTCTATACAGCGTGATAAAATGGAAGCTGACATAGCAGTAGCAATGGCAGGCAGAGTGGCTGAAGAGCTTATTTTTGGTAAAGATAAAGTTACTTCTGGTGCTTCTTCCGATATTAAAATGGCAACCAGAATGGCCAGAGCTATGGTAACTGATTGGGGGCTAAGTGATGCAATAGGACCAGTATACCATGGTTCAAGTAATGAAGATATATATGCTAGTGGTAGGGGGGAAGGTCATACTTCTGTACATACAGCAGAATTAATTGATAAGGAAGTGAAAATTTTTGTTGAAAAAGGTTACGATTTGGCAAAAAATATACTAACTGAGCATATTAGTGAGCTCCATCTATTAGCCAAAATATTAATTGAGCATGAAACATTGTCAGGTCAGCAGATTAAAAATTTGCTTAGTGGTAGATCGATGAATTCAGAAGAGGTAAATTCATTTCCAACAAAAAATGATGATAATGGTGCTATAAAAGTTAAGAAGCTAAGTCAGAAAAAAGACTTATAGGATGGGGAATAGATATGGCAGAATTTAGATTACCACCTAATTCTAAAGTTCGTAAAGGGATAGTACATAAATATTCTGGGGAAACAGGTAAGCTACGTAATATTAGTATTTATAGATACGATCCAGATTCTGAGGAAAACCCTAGAATTGATATTTATGAGTTAGATCTAGGCAAAACAGGTTCAATGGTTCTAGATGCCTTAATTAAAATAAAAAATGAAATAGATTCTACCTTGACTTTCAGGCGTTCTTGTCGTGAGGGGATTTGCGGTAGTTGTGCAATGAATATAGATGGAACTAATACACTTGCCTGCATTAAGCCTATTGAAGAAATTTGTGGTGATATCAAGATATATCCCCTACCACATATGAAGGTAGTAAAAGATTTAGTACCTGATATGTCGCATTTTTATGCTCAATATGAATCGATAGAGCCTTGGCTAAAAACTGATACTCCTCCTCCTTCCAATAGTGAAAGATTGCAGTCCCTTAAGGATAGAGAAAAATTAGATGGGCTATATGAATGTATATTGTGTGCCTGTTGCTCCACTGCTTGCCCAAGCTATTGGTGGAATGGTGATAAATATTTAGGACCTGCGATTTTACTACAAGCTTATCGGTGGATTGTTGATTCTAGGGACGAGTATACTGGAGAGCGTTTAGATGCTCTGGAAGACCCTTTTAAACTATATCGTTGTCATACGATTATGAACTGTACCAAGACTTGCCCGAAAGGTTTAAATCCAGCTAAAGCTATTGCAGAGATAAAAAATCAAATAATACAACGTCATGGAGTGTAAAATAGAACTTTTCTATTAGGTAGATATGGACAATATACTTACTAATTTTAAGTTAGCATTAGCTAAGAATAATGGTAGCTTTTTTGAGCATGACATTATCTGCAATAATGAGTTAGTAAGATTAAGACCATTAAATGCAGAGGATATGTCAGTGTTTGCACGGTTCTCTTCTGATCAAGCAATCTGGAAATATTTTCCTATCAAAATGCGTCAAGTACAAGATATGAACAACTACGTTGATGAAGCCATACAACAAAGAAAGCTGGGTTTGCGATATCATTTTGCTATTGAAGAGCAGAAAACAGGCAAAATTGTTGGATCAACAGCTTTTGGCAATTATTCCCCGAAAGACCGCAGGATAGAAATAGGTTGGAGTTGGATAGAAACATTGTTTCAAGGAAGTGGTATTAATAAAAATGCAAAGTTTCTTTTGTTGCATTTTGCGTTTGATTACCTGAATATGGAAAGAGTGGAGTTTAAAACAGATGCACTTAATGTAAGAGCTAGAGGTGGGCTGGTTAAAATTGGAGCGACTGAAGAAGGTATGTTGCGAAGCCATACTCTTATGCCTGATGATAGACGCAGAGATACAGTATACTATAGTATACTCAAAGATGAGTGGGATACAAAATTACGGTTAAACTTTTCTGATTGCATGTACTCTGTAAAGATTTCTAAAGTGACCTAGGAGACTGTCGAAGATGACTAATTATTTTAAGCTATTTTTCTAAAAATCCTGTTTATAGCTAACCCGTTATGTTCTAGATAGCTTCTATGCTATTAGCGAAGAGACACTTCAGTAACGACGAAGCAATTGTTTTGTGTCATACCTACTAGGTTTAACTTGTCATACCTGCGAAAGTAGGTATCTAGATTCCCATAGCAATTATCTTTTATCTAAATTTTCAAAAAAAAATAAAAATATTTATCTAAATAACAAAACAACGTTTTTGTTGAATAAGTTTATGGCACACTTCAAGTAGTTTACGCATGCATGCAACTATAGTTATGCCCATAGGATTAGGTGATAAAGAACATAACGATTGTAAGTTGTCATTCCCGCGAAGGCGGGAATCTAGATACCTGCTTTCGCAGGTATGACACAAAGTTTGTATCACCTAATTCAATAGGTTTCACTATATAAAGCATCCCGTGGTATTTTCCTACCGCCTCTAATAAATCTTCGTCCTTGCTTATTACCACTATCACGGGCATAAGGAGCTATCCCCACAATTGCTGACAATTCGTTACTACTATAATTTTTATCCCCTAGTTCAGGTACAAAACTAATTAGTTTTGTAGCCAAACATTTACCAATACCAGGTACAGTCTCTAATATTTTCACCTTCTCTTTTAACTCTTCTGACTCATCTATTATAGTTATGCCTATAGGATTAGGTGATAAAGAACATAACTATTGTAAGTTGTCATTCCCGCGTAGGCGGGAATCTAGATACCTGCTTTCGCAGGTATGACACAAAGTTTGTATCACCTAATTCAATAGGTTTCACTATACCTCACTTAATTTTTTATCAAGCTCAGCTATTTCATTCTGTAAAAATTTAACGAGCTTTTCTATACTCTCTTTATCAATACCATCAATACTATGATGTAGCCTCTTCTTTTCATTACTCAGTATTAGAACTAAATCTTCCCGCCTTTGCTGATACCTCTTCAAAGTCTCGGATTCAACTTGATATACATAATTTGCTGAAAGTTGCATTTTATCGCCATAATATGCTAATTTAAATGCATCCTTCTTATCAGTTTTACATAAATTCACCGATTTACTAAATGAATTAAAACTATATGTATTGACCCTATGTATCTGTTGTTTATTATTATACAATTTTTGGCAAATCTCAGCTTCATAACCTCCAGTAGGCTCACATACTATTAGCTTAATCTCGTCATTCTTTATTAGTGTTATCAGTTCTTCATGCCCTAACTTATCATTGGAAAAACGATTATATATCGGTTTATTGTTAGACTCATATAAACATATATCTAACCATTTTTTACTTACATCTAGACCTATTATTTTACTCATGATATAATCTCCTTCATCTTATTGTGCAAGGCTGCTGCTTCCAGCACCTTCTGCAATTTGTTCAAAGCAAACTTTGTAAGAGGGTACTTATTCTATGCTCGATTATCTCAATCAAGTACCCCACAAGTCACCCTCTTACAATTATTTATATCACATTCTCAAGATATAAGTACCCTACATTTTTTATTTTGTAGTGAAAGTGTAATTCGACATAATGTATCAATTTAAGGAAAAAAACCGATCTCTAGCTGTCATTGCGAGGAGCCACTTTAGGCGACGAAGCAATCCAAAAGACCAGAAGTGGATTGCTTCGTCGTGCTTACACACTCCTCGCAATGACGCTTGTGTAGCATAATATCCTTATAATTTTTTGCTGTTTTATAGCACTTAACATATATGTTCATATTAGAAGAAGAGATTTTGTATTTGAGGCAAGTTGTAGAACATTAAAAATAATAGACCTATTTCGAAACTTGTTTGTGCTGAGGGATTTGAAGGAGACACTTCGTCTCGAACCGCAGCGTATTCTAATGTACGTGAGGATTCGAGTACCACAGCTGTCGAAAGTTAGAAGAGGAAGCTGTTTTAGATAGTGAGCTTTAAAAGTCGTATGTGGTCAACGTCATTGCGAGAAGACCGTAGGTCGACGAAGCAATCCAAAAAATTGCAACGGCAAAAATAAAACAGCAAGCTGTTTATTTGGATCGCCACGCCACTTCGTGGCTCGCGATGACGGTTATTCGTTTCTATAATCTAGTATTTTATATCATTAGTTGCGACTTTTAAACTGCCCTGTATGATATTACCTACGCTGCGGGGTATAGAGGTAATTTTATTATAGAATGAGAATTGATGGGTGATGATATATCAAGTGTATTGAGAATTTCAACAAGAGCTTTGGTAAGATCCTTAATCATTTGCTCGGTATGGTTGGGTGTTGGAATGATTCTTAAGCGTTCAGTGCCACGTGGTACGGTCGGAAAATTAATATGCTGAACATAAATATTATAGTTATCCAGCAACATATTAGAGGCTTGTTTGGCTTTAATTGGGTCACCAATAATTATTGGTATAATATGGCTATCATTTTTAAAATAATTCACTTTAGCTTGATCAAAAGATTTTTTTACCTTGGCTATTACCTCTTGGTAAGTTTCCCTTTCTATATTAGAATTTTTTAAATGACGAATACTTGCAGTTGCTGCCGAAGCAATAATTGGCGGTAGAGAGGTGGTGAATATAAAACCTGGGGCAGTAAGTCTTATAGAATCTATAATCTGACGATCAGCTGCAATATAGCCACCAATAACGCCGTAAGCCTTACCGAGCGTTCCCTGGATGATATTAATTTTATCAGCACAGCCTTGAAGATCGGCAATACCAGCACCATGCTTGCCATATAGACCCACTGTATGCACTTCATCAATAAAGGTTAAAGCATTATATTTTTTAGCTAAATTCACTATTTTTTCTATTGGAGAAAATAATCCGTCCATAGAATAAGCTGATTCAAAAACAATAATCTTTGGTCTATTAATATCCACTCCTTTGAGTAATTCTTCAAGATGTTGAACATCAATGTGTCGGTAAATATGTTTTTCAGCTTTTGAGTTACAGATACCGGAAATAATAGAAGCGTGATTTAACTCATCTGAGAAAAAAACTATATTAGGCATTATTTTTGCTAGTGTTGCAAGGGTAGTATCATTGGCAACATAACCAGAAGTGAAGACTAAAGATGATTCTTTATTATGTAGGGTTGCTAGTTCTTGCTCTAATTCTATTATGCAGCTATTATTGCCGCCTATATTTCTTGTACCACCAGAACCAATTCCATATTTGGCTGTAGCCTCTAGAGCAGCTTTGGTAATATCTGGATGCTTACTCATACCAAGATAATCATTAATACACCACATGACAATTTCTTTATCACCATACCAAGCGGACGGGAAGTTATCGGCCTGCCTTTGAACAGGAACAAATTCACGATATCTGCCCTCTTGCTTAATTCTAGTTATGTGGTTATCAAATATATTATTATAGTTAGACATTATATTAACCTTAATTACCAATTAGTACACAAACAGAGAATTATAGAAAGCTACGATTTCCATCAAAAACATGACAAACAATTTTTGCAATATTACAACTGAGTTGTCAGTTATATACGTCCAAATAACCGTTCAATATCTTTGAGTTTGAGTTCAATGTAAGTTGGTCTACCATGATTACATTGACCTGAAAAAGGTGTTTTCTCCATTTGTCTTAACAATTCATTCATTTCTTCAGCAGATAATTTACGACCTGCTCTGATAGCATAATGACATGCATAGGTTTCTGTAACATGTTCTATCAATTGAATCAAGGAAATATTTTCGCCAAGATCAGATAAATTATCTGCTAAATCTTGGATAAGTTGGCTTATATTGATATCTCCTAATAGACTTGGAGCTTCTGATACAATGATTGATCGCTCGCCAAATTTTTCTATGCTTAAACCTAATTTAGAAATATCCGACTTTTTATTATATAATAAATCGGCTCTTTTAACATCTGGTAATTCTACTATCTCAGGTATGAGTAATCTCTGCTTAATTAACCCATTATTACTTATCATCTGTTTAATTTTCTCGTATCCCAAACGTTCATGTGCTGCATGTTGATCTACGATAACAATACTATCTGCTGTTTGTGATATTATATAAGTACCGTGCAATTGTGCTCTTGCCGCTCCGAGTAGCACATTAGACCTCTTTTGAAACTCTACTTCTGCTGGTGATTTGTACGTGATACCGGTACTCTGCTCCTCACGTACATTTGAGTACGCTGCGGTTCTCCGTTCCGAGTCTCCTTCAAATCCCTCAGCACAAGCGAGTTTCAAAAGAGGTCTATTGTTACAATCGCTATTAGTATAGTCCTCTACTATTTCTACTTTAGCATAAGGTTCAGTCTTTATTAATTGCTGTTGAACATTAGAACTATCTTGGTTGGGTTTAGGGAGAGTTAAATTCTGGGCTCTATAAGTACCGCTATTATCAGATACGTTCAAATTATGAGGACTCAAATTATTCGGGTATATTTCTTTTGAAGAGCTAGGACTTTTTTGCGATACCGTATTTGTTTTAACTGCACTATCAGTACTAGTTGCCGTATTTCGAAAAAGACCTAAGGCGGTTGTGGCAATATTCGTTGAAACCATATGGCTTTTAGTGGCAAGGGCATCCTTAATAGAGCTTACCAGTAATCCCCGTATGGTATTTGGGTCGTGAAACCTTACTTCTGTTTTAGCAGGATGAACGTTAACGTCAACCATTTGGGGATCTATTTGTAGAAACAGAACTGAAACTGGATGTCTATCTCGAGCTAAATAATCCTGATATGCTACTCTTAAAGCGATTTGTAGTAATTTGTCCTTGACCGGTCTATTATTAACAAATAAAAACTGATCTTCAGCAGAAGCCCTATTAAAGGTAGGAAGACTAGTAAAGCCATATACTGAGATTTCTGCTCTTTGTAGATTAATATGAACAGAGTTTTCAATAAAATCATGACCTACTATATCAATTATTCTTTGCTGTAAAATTTGGTCAAAATTACCCTCTTGACCTTTTACTTTTAGGATATTTTTACCATCATGAGATAAATTAATACTGATTTTAGGGTGAGCTAATGCAATTTTCTTTATTACATCTACTGAAGCTGCAAATTCAGTTTTATCAGATCTTAAGAACTTTAATCTTGCAGGAGTAGCAAAGAATAAATCTCGTATTTCAATCTTAGTACCCTCATTATGAATGGTGGGCTTACTTTCTTTATGCCCACCATTAATTTGCATCTGATATGCTCTATCAGCTCCACGTGCCTTTGAAGTAATCAGCATCTTACTTACAGAGCCTATAGAAGGTAAAGCCTCTCCGCGAAAGCCAAAAGTGTGAATATTTAATAAATCTAACTCATCAAGTTTGGAAGTAGTATGCCGTTCTACGGCAATATTTAGCTCTTCCTCAGACATACCTATCCCATTGTCAGAAATAACAATAAGATTTTTGCCTGCCTGTTCAAGCATTATATCTATCTTAGTGCTAGCTGCATCAATAGCATTCTCAACTAGTTCTTTTACCACCGAAGCTGGTCGTTCAATCACCTCTCCAGCAGCGATACGATTTATAGTACTATCTGATAGGAGCTTTATCTTCATTGCTTAACACAAATTTTTTACTACAATAAGGACACATAATATATCCCTTGGTTGAATCAATTTCCAAATAAATTCTTGGATGATCATAAGGCGACTCTTTACCAGAACATGATACGGATGTAGAGATAGTCTCAATAATTTCTACATTTTGCATAAAATTAAAGCTATATGAGAATTTCTTAGTATGTTATCATTATAAAACATAAGTTGCATTTATTCAAAATAAAAATTAGGTATACTCTTCTGATTTGAGTATATACTAATTATGATGTACACTAAGTGTTTTATCAAAAATATTTTTATTATTTTTACTCAAGTCTTCTCTTAGCGATTAGCATAAAATCTTGAAAATACCGATACCTAACCATTTTATAAAGTTGTTGGCAAAAGTTCTAAAAACTATTTTGCCAACTATTATAATTATTATGGTGATAAGGAAACTATAAATAATATCAGCTGGATAGTGCATAGCAAGAGTAATACGTGAGATTGCCACTAACAAAACAATCAAAAGGGCTATAATTTTTTGTTCCATTGTTATATATGACCAAATAAAGTAGGCAGTCAACAATGCTAAACCGGAGTGACTACTTGGAAAACTAGATAAACATCTTTCAAGTTCAACATTAGCAATTGTTACAAAACTATTAATAGACAATGAGCAAAATGGTCTAGGTAGATTAATGAAAAACTTAAATAGAGCATAAGTGCAACCGAATATCGTATAAATTATACCAATCATTGCCATTTGATTATATATAGACCAAAATTTGATCTGACGCTGATTAAAATCTTGAATCTTTTTTAGCTGAGTGTAAAAATATACGCAATATATCAAATAAACGATAGCAAAGTTGCTAATATTAAAACAATAAGAGATAATTTGTAGAATATAAGCTATTATGCTAAAATGGTTAGTTATTCTATTGATCCACAAGAATATTTCTTGATTAAGACCTTGGAAATTATATAAAAGTTCAAACATTTCTAATTTTATTTGGTTTAAGTAAAATAATATTATGCTACAGATAACAGTGCTAGGATGTGGTTCTTCGCTTGGTCTACCGATAATTAATTGTGATTGCAGTACGTGTACCTCTACTTCAAGCTACAATAAAAGAACTAGATCATCAATATATATGGATGATGGTAATAGTCAAATTCTTGTTGATTTTGGTTTTGACATTAAGGGGCAATTACTACGAGAAAATATTAAAAAAGTGGATAGTGCTATATTAACCCATTATCATGCAGATCATGTTAACGGTATTGATGATTTGCGGGTATTCCCATTCTTTCAGAAGAGACCTTTAGAAATTTTTACTGACAGTAGCACAGCATTGAAAACTGAGAATCGTCACCAACACTTATTTGCTCCGGATAGGCTGATTGTAAGAACGGTAGATTTTTTTGCCAAACTTAAAATTAACACCATAGATGTACAATTTTTTAAACAGCATCATGGTTCTATAGATAGTTTGGGTATCAGAGTGGATGATTTTGTATATTCTAGTGATGTGGTAACTTTTCCGGTAGAATCCAAACCATTCTTAAGAAATATCAAAGTGTGGATATTAGACTGTATGGCATATGAATCTAATGATTGCCATGCAGGATTAGATAAAATTTTACAATGGAACGATGAATATAAACCACAGCAAATATTATTAACTAATATGAATCATTTTATTGATTATCACGAAATATCAAAAATATTGCCAAGCAATATAAAACCTCTATATGATGGTTACAAATTTATAGTTTAGTATGATAGTAGTTGATAAGGTTTCAAAAAAGTATAGTAAAACCTATGCTGTCAAAGATGTTAGTCTTGAGTTC
This sequence comes from Candidatus Tisiphia endosymbiont of Hybos culiciformis, assembly GCF_964030975.1. Classification (NCBI taxonomy): domain Bacteria; kingdom Pseudomonadati; phylum Pseudomonadota; class Alphaproteobacteria; order Rickettsiales; family Rickettsiaceae; genus Candidatus Tisiphia; species Candidatus Tisiphia endosymbiont of Hybos culiciformis. The sequence goes on along the minus strand of NZ_CAXIQH010000001.1, from coordinate 955,718 downwards.
AAAAAAAAGGAAACTATAGCGATTATAGGTTCTTCTGGTAGCGGTAAATCCACTTTATTACGAATTATTAATGCTTTAGAAATACCTACTACCGGGCAAGTGTTCATCGATAACAAAGAGTTAACTCAAAAGAATAAAAGGAAGCTTTGTCTTAAAATTGGTATGGTTTTCCAAGCCTTTAATCTTTTCCCGCACTTAAATGTTCAAGACAATTTAATATATGCTCCTGTTAATATTTTAGGAATGAAGTCAGTGACTGCCATTTCTAAAGCGGAAAAATTATTAGAACAATTTGGTTTAAAACAAAAAATTACTGCTTTTCCTACCAACCTATCTGGAGGACAAAAACAGCGAGTAGCGATTTGTCGAGCCTTGATGATGGATACAGAAGTAATGTTATTTGACGAGCCTACTTCAGCTTTAGATCCTGAAAATATTAAAGATGTTATTGAAATTATCTCTTTACTAAAAAATCAAATGATAATGATTGTTGTTACTCACCATATTAAATTTGCCAAAGCGATAGCAGATAGGATAATTTTTATGAATCACGGACAAGTTCTAGGCGATCAACCGGCAACAGAGTTTTTTGAAAAACCAAAATCTCATAGAGCAAGATTATTTTTAGAGAATATAGGTGACTTAATGTGAGTAATAAGAGTCTTATAAAGTTAACAATTCTTCTATGTATTAGTACTGTCATTACCTTCTTGATACGTAAATTGATAGATACACAATTTTCTGGTTTCTCTTGGAGTAGTGAGAAGAGTATATCTTGCTTTATAATGATTTTGATTGTTATCAGTATTGTTTATAATTCCTTTAGTCAGAAAGGTATAAAGATACTCTCTATTCAATTATTAACTTGGAGTGGAATTTTCTTAATTATAATTATTGGATATGCTTTTAGATTTGAATTAAATTATACCACACAACGAATCATATCCGTACTAATACCATCATATAGTTGGGTCAATAAACAAGGGGAATTAGTGATTAGTCGTAGTAGCGATGGACATTTTTATATTAATGCCCTGGTAAATGGAATAAGAATTAAATTTATGATTGATACCGGAGCAAGTGATGTTGCTCTTACTACTAGCGATGCTAAAATGCTAGGATTTGACTTATCAAAACTAAATTACACTAGAACTTACTCCACAGCTAACGGTACGAGTAAAGCTGCTCCCGTGAGATTAGATAGTGTAATGATTGATAGTAAGACTTTTTTTAGAAATGTTGAAGCTCACATAGGTACTGGCGGTCTTGATATATCACTACTAGGTATGTCAGTACTAGAGCGTTTTAAAAGTTTCAGAATAGATCGAGATATGTTAATTTTAAGTTGGTAAAAGATTTACCACTTAGATGAAATAAATTCAGGATGACATGTTGTTTTAATCATAGCTAATTGGAATAACTAAATATAAAAAATTTAATAATAATACAAATAATAGAAAATAAACTATTGACAGCAATCTTTAGTTGAGATATGCTGCGAAATATAGGGGGTGTTTTTCAATTAATCAACTGACAAAAGCCTGGAAGTCAGTTGTAATATAAGGGGTTATAAGGAATATTTATATGATTAAAAATTATGGTTTGTTTGAAAAATATTTAGCAAAGATATCATCTAGGAGGCTGTCGGAGATGACTAATTAATTATATTTTGAGCTATTTTTCGGCGAGAATAAATAGGATTTTCGCAGGAATAGTGTACCTATTTCAAGAAAATCATGTTTATTCGCAGCCAAATATAGAATTACTTTAGTTGTTTCCGACAGTCTCCTAGTACCATCAGTAAGTTTGGCTCAATAGAGGATATCTTTGTGAGCATGGTAACATTGTTATAGCTGCTGAAAAGGCTGGTTGTATACTCGAATAATTTGGATAATTGGATTTAAAAATGAATAGACTTCCTGCATAAGTCAAAGAAGCCCTCGGGATTTTTAGAAGAAACGAAGCCGAGTACCGCGGCGTACTTAAATGTACGTGAGGAGCGGAGGCAAGTTTCGACGACAAAATCACCAACTAGATTGACTTATGCAGGAAGTCAAAAGTAGAAGAGTATATCTCGCCACTTAGGTTGCACCGGATTATTAATAGCGATAAATATTTAGCCAAATGTGTCAATTTAGCTTTAGCCATTGCGGTAGATAGAGCAGAAGGGGTGTTATATGACAGAGCAATTAACGGTTATGAAGAAGTGACTTATAACAAGGATAATCAGGCAATTGCTACTAAGAAAAAATATTGTTCTAAGTCGTTGCTGGAATATCTTAAAGCTAATTCGCAGAAATATCAAACGAGGAAAAATGATACTAGTTACCATAGGAAAAATAGTGATGAAGGTGAACAGGCAACTAAAGCCCAAGAAATGTCAAAAATGATAGATGTAGCTAATTTTGAAATAGAATCATATGAAGCAGAATATGCAATTGCCAAAGGTCAGTAAGCCCAGAGTGATAAAAACTACTAGTAAAGCTAAAGCCAGCAAAGAGGTTCCTAGCTCTACCTCTAAAAGCCTTAAGTTTCCGGTGGACTGGTCGCCTTACCCATTTCAACTACCTTTGTGGAGATATTTATACTCTGGTGGGAAGAAAGCTATAGCAATTTGGCATAGAAGAGCTGGTAAGGATATTATGGGTATTAATTGGATCACTGCTAGTGCCATTCGGGAAGTTGGCATTTATTGGTATGTTTATCCTACCTATAATCAAGCTAAAATGAGTATATGGGATGGTATGACACTATCAGGGCGTCCTTATATGTCATTTATCCCTAAAGGGATTATTGCTCGTAGTCAGCAATATAAGCAACGGATATTATTTAAAAATGGCTCAGTGATTCAGTTTGTCGGTAGTGATCGTTATGCTACTATCAGGGGTAGTGGTATTAAGGGAGCAGTTATCTCAGAGTATTCTTACCATGATCCACGAGCTATGAGCTGTGTTATAGAGCCGATGGTAATTCGTAATAATGGCTGGTTGCTTTATTTATATACTCCTTCCGATAATCCAAAATTAACACATGGTGAAGAATTATACCGGAAATACCAAGATAGTCCGGAAGTGTTTTGCCAAATAAAAACTATTGAAGATATAGCACTTAACATATAGGTTCATACATTATTTTAAACGTTCTACAACTTGCCTCAAATACAGAAATACCTTTATCTAATAATTTTCTAATGTTATTTTTTATCGGAAACCAATGATGTTCAATAGGATTTAAATCAGGGGAATAAGGTGGTAAAAATTTTAGTTTGCAGCCAGCTTTTTCAATTAATTCTTTAGCCCTTTTGGATTTATGAAAGCTTGCATTATCAGCAATGACAACCTGTCCAGGCTTTAGCTCCGGCACAAGGCAATTTTCTATATAAGCTTCAAATACCTTACTATCACAGCTCCCAGTAAAGACTAGTGATGCGATTAAACTATTCTGATTTAACGCACCAATAAAACTTGTTCTTTCACTACGTTTTCCCGATTTACTCCCATTACAACGACTTCCTTTCATTGACCATCCATATTCATATGATTCATTATCATTTATGCCCGCTTCATCAAGATAAACACGTCTCTCTATCGGCACTTTTTCTAATTCACTGAGAAAATCTTGTCGCTTTCCTTCATCTCTTTCTTTATACGCATATGTCTTTTTTTTCGAGTAATGTTGAGTTTCTTTAAAGCTCGGCTGATAGTCATTATACTTGCAACATTATCTAATTCTTTTGCTATTTCTGTAAGCGTTAACGAGTTACCCTTTTCTACTAAATGACGCAACTCCGATAAATCAGGGATTTTATGACCATATCCTTTCTGGTATCCCTCCTTTGACTTTATATCTCCAGTTTGTTTCTTTAATCTAATCCAATCATAGATTATTGACCGACTAATTTTAAAGGTTTCGCATGTAAGTGCTACTTTCTTATATTTCTCATAATGTTCTATAACTCTAGAACGTAAATCGTAACTGTAGGGGGATGCCATATTTCTATTATATAATTTTTTTATTATTTATCATTATAACTTATTTGAATCCATATGTTAAGTGCTATAACTCTCCATCAGATAATACTCCCGACTTAAACATACGGATTAAATACCTAATTAGCCTCATATCCTGGACTTTCTCCTGTAATATTTCGATCAATATCTTCCTGTCCACTGTACCAAAAAAGTTTGCTAAGTCTAAGTCTATTATGCTCTCAACCTCCTTTTCATAAAGATGTTTTGAAAGCTCTCTTACTGCATCATGACATCCAATTCCTGCCCTGAAACCGTAGGAACATTTAAGGAATAATGGCTCATAGATGTTCTCAAGTACTTTCTTCATCATCTTTTGGCAGAGCTTATCTTCGAAATTGCTAATCCCTAAAGTCCTATATTTACCCGGGCTTCCTTCCTTTGGTATCTTTACCTCTAGTATATTCCCTGGTTTATATATAGTTATGCCTATAGGATTAGGTGATAAAGAACATAACGATTGTAAGTTGTCATTCCCGCATAGGCGGGAATCTAGATACCTGCTTTCGCAAGGTTAACACAAAGTTTGTGTCACCTAATTCAATAGGTTTCACTATATATTCAATTCTCTAGCAATTTTTTTAATTGCCTTACCATCAACGTGGTACATCCTACGTATTCTTCCTATTGTTTCCACTATAAACACCCCTTTAAAACTCCTTAAAAAAATATTAACAATATTAATTTTTCGGAGATATTGTTACTTATTTAGGGGGGCAATTTTCATTACAATTTTTCCTTTAAAGGGGTCAATAGATGATTACAATTTACACCGCTAATTGCCAGCTATTCTTCCTCTCAACAGAACTCATTAATGCTTTGACATACAGTGACATATTATTAAAAGTTCTATAATCATTACATCCTACTCTTAAACCACTCTGACCTTCTTCTATCATTCCTTCCAGTTCTTGCCATATCTTGATGTTATCCATTCCTTATCTCATCTCCTCCTTCAACTATGCCATACATTCTAATACATTTTATATTATTTGTAAATTACGACTGTAGTATTAGGATATTTTTATATTATTCTTAGTCGGAGAGGCAATGAAACTAATTATATTAATTTGTTCGGTAAAAGTGGACGTAGCATTACTTAGAATGGAAAGCATTTGCTTTGATATTAGGTTGTGAGAATTTTGAAATAATGCCCCAGATTCTCCAATATTCTTTAACTCTCTAATGAAATCTAAAGGACTGTTATAGTTCAGCTGAATATTTTCATAATCAACGATAATTTCTGTAAATCCTGCCTGCCCTAACAAAGGTGTTACGTGATCAAAATGTATAAAAGGGGAAACATGTTGGAAGTGAGGACGGTTTGTTGCTATTTCAGCTTCGATAAATTTCATTCGTAGTTCCTTTAGGCTGTTACCACCGATAAAATTACCAATAAATAGACCATTTGGTTTTAAAATACGTTTTATTTGTAACAGGAAATTTTGTACATCATTGATCCAATGTAACCCTAGGGAAAAAGTTATTAGATCAAAACTAGCTGTTTCAAGAGGTAAAGTTTCTTCATCAATTAGTAATTTTGATGTATGATCAAAAGATTGTAACATAGCATTAGATGCATTAGTCGCTACAATTATAGCATAGTTATAGTTCTGCACTAATAGTTTTGTTAGTTGACCAGCACGACATCCTAAATCTAAAATATTGGGAAATTTTTTATCAATAATATTTAGACGCTCAATAATATCTTCTGCTGCGTATTTAAAGAACGAACACTCAGCGATATTATGTATCACTTTGTCACGGTTAGATTTTAACTTATCACGATCAAATATAATTGTTACCTAAAATTTTAGTCTAGCTAGCTCTTGGTAATGCTACCATAATACCACTCTTATATTTCCTAATATTACTTGTAAATGAAGTGCTACCTTTATTTGCTGGATTCGTTAATAGTTTATTGTTTGTTGGCAGAGTAGCTGTATTATTATAGTAATCTCCACTATACATATTAACAGAATTTTTATACAAGTCCATATTGTTAGCAATCTTGATAACATCTTGTTTATATCTAGAACCAAGCTCATGGGTAGCTGAATGGTAATAAGCAATGGCCTTGTGCCAACTACCTAATTGATCATATTTCTCCTTTAGAAACTTAGCTCCATAAGCAACGTTCTGTTCAGGATCAAAAGCTTGATTTAAGGAGTTAAACGCAGCTAAATGGTGTTTTAGGTTAATTTGCATGCATCCTACATCAATATTTTCTTTGCCTTGAATAATTTGTTTTTTTACAAAAAATATCGCTTCTCTTTTAGTATTAAAATGATACCCTTTCCCCTCAACGTTGACAGTCCAGGGCCAAACCACCCTGATTTTATATTCAGTATGTTTTTTACCAGATTCTTTTAAAGCTATTGAGTGTAGGGTATCAGGAGGAATCTGGTGTGTTTTTTCAAAGTAAGGAAACATCCTTGAGCATTTATGTGATTCAGCAATTTCCGCATCCATATCAGCATATGTATGTAACGGAACAAGACAAAATAAATATAGGGCTAATATGAACCTAATAGACATAGTATAAACATAATTTTATTTTGTCTTTGTAGCATATTAAAAATTTTTATACAAAACAAGTTATGCTTCAGTTTTTTTCAGGGCAGTTTAAAAATCGCAACTAATGATAGAAATACTAAATTACAGAAACAGGTGGTTGTCATCGCGAGCCACGAAATGGCGTGGCGATCCAAATAAACAGTTTGCTGTTTTATTTTTACCGCTGCAATTTTTGGATTGCCGCGTAGCCGCTTTGCGGCTCCTCGCAATGACGGCTACCCACCTAAATAAAACTGGTTTTTTTACTATTAGTTGCGACTTTTAAATTGCCCTGAGTTTTTTTAGTAGAATTTTTGCATTAAGAGTTAAAGATATATACTCGAATGATTTGGAAAATTGGATTTGAAAATGAGGGGCGAGTACACGCAGCGTACGTGAGTCCCTGATATTTTCAAAAACCAATTCTTCAAAGCAGAAGAGTATAGTGAAACCTATTGAATTAGGTGATACAAACTTTGTGTCATACCTGCGAAAGCAGGTATCTAGATTCCCGCCTTCGCGGGAATGACAACTTACAATCGTTATGTTCTTTATCACCTAATCCTATGAGCATAACTATATACTGACAAAAGAATAAAGGGGAAATTTAAAAGACCCCGAATGATAACGAATTTTTAGTAAGATTAAGAAAGTCCTGGAAAGGTTGGAGGCATCTGGTGGAGCCAGGGGGAGTCGAACCCCCGACCTTTTGAATGCCATTCAAACGCTCTACCAACTGAGCTATGACCCCTAAAATACCCTATATATTCTTTTACGGTGAAGAATATACTCATTATAGCTAACCCAATTAGCATTTAGCCATAGTAAACTGATGTCATTGCGAGGAGGCCATAAGCCGACGAAGCAATCCATTTCCAATCACTTTTATGTATTGCTTCGTCGCCACTGAAGCGGCTCCTCGCAATGACGTTTGTGAATTTGGCTAAATGTTAGTCTGGTTAGCTATACTCATTAGTCCAGTTTTATACTATAGTTATAAAGATGAATCCATAAATTTTTTAAATATTTCGTTATTTTCTAATATTTTTAGCTCTTCTTTACACCAAGGGGAAAAGTTTGCTGAGTGTTGTTCTGTGTATAACTTAAAGTCTTGCCATTTAAGTAATTTTACTTCTGCTATTTCTTGTTCATTTATTCTGATAATATCATCTGATAAAGCTAAATATATCGGACATATTTCATTTTCTACAATATTATTTACAGCAAATTTATAACGATAATTAGCAATAAAATATACTTTCTGTAGATTTGCCAAGCCTAATTCAAATTCTGCATGCCTATAAACAGCCTGTTCATAAGTTTCGTTAATTTGTGGATGTCCACAAAAACTATTTGACCAAAATCCACCCCAGGTTTTTTTGAGTAAGCTTCTTTTTTGTATGACAATTTCTTTTTGGCTATTGAAAAGAAACACAGAAATCCCTCTATGCAATGCTGTATTAGAATTATGAGCTTTTAATTTTTCCTCTATTCCAAGGATATTATCGTGTTCATCAACTAATACAACATGTATTGAATTTATACTCTTCTGCTTTAAATCATTTGAATATGACATTAATTATTTACTCCTACTAATAAATATTTTTCTATAATAGCTAAATAATTACCTAAAATCTGTTGGTTTTTATTAACAAATTCTAGGGCGTTAGTCTGATAAATTTTAGCTTCCTCGATACCAGTTTCAGATAGAAGATATTCCATTTTATTCAATAAATCACTTTCATTTTGAATTTGAATAGCAGCTTTATTAGCAAGCATCTCATTGGCAATATTAGCCGAATTACTCATATCTGGTCCAAATATAATATAATTAGCAAAATATGCGGGTTCAAGTACGTTATGTCCACCTTGTTTAAATGAACCACCAACAAATGAGATATAAGATATGTTAAAAAATAATCCTAGTTCCCCAAATTTATCAACGATGTAAAGATCATCAGTCAGAATAGGTATATTTTGTTTAGACTTAATACTATAGGTTAAATTTAATTGAGTACACGCTTTTCCTATATCATTTTTACGTTCAGGATGGCGTGGAATTAGAATAAAATAGCAATTTGGATATCGTTGTTTTATTGGTTTTATAACATTAAGTAATACCGATTCATCTTCCAGATGGGTGCTGGCAAAGGTGATAATTCTTCTAGCACTCATATGTTGTGCTAAAATTGTTAATTCTTGTTCATTTACAGGCAATTTTTTGTTGGCAAATTTGATATTACCGAAATTATCTATATTGGTTATACCAAGTTGCGTGAATTTCTGAAAATCGGTGTTACTTTGGACAATAATTTCACTAAAATTAGAGGTAATTGACCTAAAAAATGAACTTATTTTTTTCCATGATGCAAATGATTTATCAGAAATACGGGCATTCAGTAATAATAGTTTACAATGTTTCTTTCCTTCACTAATTAGGCAAGGCCATAATTCTGATTCAATAAAGATTCCTAGAGTTGGTTGCCAATTTTTAAAAAATTTCTTAACAAAAATAATATTGTCTATAGGAATTAGTTGATGAATGGCATTTACAGGTAGCTTCTGTTGTAATATTTTTGCAGAAGATTTAGTTCCTGAAGTAATCAAAAACTTTAAGGCGGTTTTTGGCATCGTTCTTTTTAGCCAAAGATTATTGATATTTTCAACTAAGGTAAGAGCTATCATAGATTCCCCTACACTAGCGGCATGTATCCAAACTAAAGTTTCGTTTCGTTTAGTATGTGTATGCCCAATAGCAAAACGTTCGCCTATACGTTTTATATCTTCTTTGCCAACAATAACTCTCAATACCAGTAAAAAAACATACAGTGGAAGAAGTAGGAAATTTAAGATATGATATAAATAGATCATAAATTATACTTCATTCCTATTTAGTGCTTGTACCAAATTAATATTATCTTGGTTTTCATTTCCTGTAAGAACTAATGGCAAACCTATAAAAGCTGTTACTTTACCAAAAGGTAGCGGCATAATCAGTTTATCCCAACTCTTGAGTAAAAAATATCTAGAAACATTGCAAGAAACCGGTATTAATTTTATATTATATTTTTGAGCTATTTTGTTAATATTACTATTTATTTTATAAATAGGTCCACGTGGACCATCTGGGGTAATCACGATATTACTACCGCTATGTAATTTTTTGATAATCGTTTTTAAAGCTGCCACAGAATTTTTATTAGTAGAGCCATTTATTACCCCAAAGCCAAATTTATTGACAATATCACTAATTATTCTACCATCAGAATGAGTAGAAATAAGGGCATAAATGCCTTTATGACCGGTAAATATTCCTGGACCTAAAGCAAGTCTGTTATGCCAAAAGGCAAAAATCACCCCTCTTTCTGCTAAAAATTGCTGTTTATTGTAATTATCGGGAAAAACAAATTGCCAGCGACAGGTAAAATAAACCACTCTCAAATAACTATACAATAGTTTAGTGACTACACTAAGTGCAAAATTATTTTTTTTTAGAAGTTTCTTGATCATTTTAATTGATGACAAGCATTTTTTATACGCGAGCATGCTTGCTCCAAATTTTCTATCGAAGTTGCGTAAGAAATTCTAAAATAATCTTCTAGACCAAATGCCATACCAGGCACAACTGCCACACCACATTCTTCAAGCAAATATTCTCCAAAATCATTACTATCTTTGATAATTTTATTAGAGGGGGTTTTAAGACCAAATAATTCATTACATTTAGGAAATAGATAAAATGCTCCTACCGGCTTATAACAACTAATACCCTTGATATCATTTAGGATTGATAAGGTTAGATCCCGTTTTTCTTGGAAATTCTTTGCATTAGACTTAATAAAATCCTGAGGACCAGTTAAAGCTTCAATGGCTGCCATTTGGCTTATAGAGCAAGGGTTAGAAGTGCTTTGTGACTGAATAATAGCCATTGCCTTAATTAACGATTTAGCACCAGCTCCGTATCCTATACGCCATCCTGTCATAGAATAAGCTTTTGATACACCATTAACAGTAAATATTCGATCTTTTAAATCCGGTGCCACTTGGGCAAAAGTATAAAACTTAAAATCATCAAAAATAATATGCTCATAAATATCATCAGACATAATATTTACATTGGGATATTTGCGTAGTAATTCAGCAATATCAGCTAATTCTTGATAGGAATATGCAACGCCTGTTGGATTACTCGGCGAATTAATAATCAACCATTTAGTTTTTTTGCTAATTACTCGCTCTAGAACATTAACAGTAAGTTTAAAATTGTTTGCAATATCACAGTTAACAAATACCGGAACTCCACCAGCTAATGCTACCATATCTGGGTATGAAACCCAATAGGGACTAGGAATAATCACTTCATCACCTGAGTTAAGAGATGCCATGAATAAATTATAGATTACTTGTTTCCCACCGCTGGACACGATTATCTCGTCTAAATCATAATCTAAATTATTTTCGTACTTGAATTTTTTCTGTACCGCTTGTTTAAGTTCCAGCATACCATCAACATTAGTATATTTTGTGAAACCATCTTGCACCGCTTTAATGGCAGCCTCTTTGATATTATTTGGTGTATCAAAGTCAGGTTCACCAGCCCCAAGAGATATTATATCTCTACCTAGCTTTTGTAGTTCAAATGTTTTTTTGACTAAGGCTAAAGTAGGGGAGGGTTTTATTAAATCTAAACGTTTAGCAATAAGTGACATGGTAGAACCTTATAATTTTTTACCAAGTATACAACTTTGTTTTCAAAAAACAATTCCTGAACAAGTTAATTATTATATTGCTAACCCTTTAATGTTCTAGATAACTTTTCCGTCATTGTGAGGAACTGCTTTAGCAACAACGAAGTAATCTAATGAATGTGGATTGCCACTATAGTTATGCTCATAGGATTAGGTGATAAAGAACATAACGATTGTAAGTTGTCATTCCCGCGAAGGCGGGAATCTAGATACCTGCTTTCGCAGGTATGACACAAAGTTTATATCACCTAATTCAATAGGTTTCACTATACCCTTGCGAAAGCAGGTATCTAGATCCCCGCCGCAGCTAGGGATGACAAACATTATCCGGCTAAAACCTTTTCTGGTTAGCTATACTACGATTTTATTTTATGTAATTATAGACAAAGTCATTAGTGCTAGTTAATATATATGCTATCATGTAGCGGGTAGTTTAAAAGTCGTAGAAGAAATAGTCTGACAATCTAGGACGTCATTGCGAGGAGGCGTAAGCCGACGAAGCAATCCAGAAAAGTGATTTAAAATGGATTGCTTCGTTGCCGCTAAAGCGGCTTCTCGCAATGACACCGGTTGTTTTTCTATGACTTTTAAACTGCCCTGTATATAATGAATATGTTCACAAAATCAAATTTCATAGACTTTATGTTTGGCAGCAAAATTATTCGTAACAGTTACGGTTCAATAAAAGACAAGACAAAATCATGCTATCACTCTTGCAAAAATTTTCCATCTTGGTATATGGGGAAAATCTTTACATTCATCAATTATTTTATCGATGTAAAATACAAGGTAACACACTTAAAAGAAACTAATTTTAACCTTGGTATAGACCATTTATATAAGAATAACTTAAATGACGCTATATTAAGGTTTAAATTGGTTGATAAATTTTTTTCTACTTCAGATCACCAAGCTAATTATTGGCTCGGTTGGACATATTTCTTGAAAAATAATTATGAAAAAGCTTTGTATCACCTAAAAAAAGCTTTTGAAGCTGATCAAGTAAAGTTAGGGATTTTTCTACAAACTTATAATAATTTGTCAGATATTCCCCAGCAAATTTGGCATCAATATAGAAACCTTGATGTCGGTGGAGACTATACTAAGCGATTTTTTGGTAAGAATAAAGTGAATCTGCCTTACAGTTTTGTCAGCAAAATTATGAGTAGCATAACAGATTTGCCTGATAATTACCATATTTTAGAGCTAGGTAGTAATACAGGCTTAGTGGGAGGTGAAATTAAAAAACGTTTTCCCGATAGTTTTACTCTTACTGGTGTAGAAAATTCAGAAATTATGAATGCTTCTGCCTTACATATGAATATTTACGACCATGTACTAGAAGTTTCCATACCAGATTTTATTAAGCAGAATTCTAATAAATATGACGTAATATTGAGTTTTAACTCTCTTTCTTTTACTAAAAATCTATCAGATTATTTTAATAATATTTATTCAATAGTTGATAAATTAGGGTATTTCGCATTTTGTTTGCCAATAAATAACGTTACTAATCTTTCATTAAAAAGAAAAGAATTTATTTTTGCTATAACAGATATCAAGGAAGCTTTAAGTAAAACTAAGTTCACTATATTAAGTAGTGAGGAATTAGTTATAGAAAAAAATGATAAATACTATATGGTGGTTTGTAAGAAAAACCATTAGACTTATCTAGATACGTCTATTAAAGAAGTCAATAATAATGAAGCGATTTGTATTACTAGTATTAGTTAACTTTTTTAACTTAACAGCAATAGCGGATGCTCAAAGTACTCAAGATAACGAGGATTTCCAATATGTTTATAATAATGACAGGAATGGTTGCATACAAGTCTATGACCCCTATGAGAAGCTAAATCGTAAATTTTTTGTCTTTAACTCCTTTTTAGACTATCTGTTTTTACGACCTATTACTATAGGCTATAAACAAGTTACTAATGATTATACCAGGGCTAGAGTGAGTAGTTTTCTGGATAATATTAATATGCCTTTGACTACTGTCAATTATGCTTTACAGATGAATTATGATCAAACTATGAAAAGTCTATGGAGATTTTTCATCAATAGTACATTTGGCATAGGAGGATTATTTGACGTAGCAAGTAAAATTGGCTTAAAAGTTACCAAACAAACTTTGGGTAGTACTTTAGCCCATTATGGAGTTGGTCCTGGACCATACTTAGTCCTACCATTTATCGGTGGTACTAATGCGAGGGATTTCACAGATCCGGTATTTACAAATAGTTATTTAAATCCTATAATGTATGTAGTACATAGGAACTTTGAAATGGTAGTTACTAGTGTGCAACTTATAGATACTAGGTTAAGATTATTGTCATTTACCGACTATATAACACGTAGTTCTATCGATCCTTACATAGCTGTAAGATCAGCTACGCATCAGAATCGTGAGTCTGTAATTGCCTATCCTAAGCAATTTAGATGCCCTAAACCTAACTAAACTATGGCTACCCCGATTGCATGATGTCATTGCGAGACCACGTAAGTGTAGTGGCAATCCACTATCATTAGACTGGATTGCTTCGTCGCTACTATAAGTAGCTCCTCGCAATGACAGAGTAATGCTAGTCGGGGTTAGCTATATGCAAAATTATGAGAAATTATGAAAAAATTTATTGTTTGCCTAATTTTAAATTTTCTGTCTTTATCCACTCATTCAGCTGTTAACGATAATAATGGGGGGGTTGATAATTATGTTAATCAACTAATAAAAGATGGGCTAGAGGTATTTAATGATCAAAATTTAACTCAAGATGCTAAAATTTCTAAAAGTAAAAAGCTGATTTTAGCTAACCTAGATTCCGATTGGATGGCTAAATTTACCATTGGTGTTTATAGAAGAACTCTAACCCCTGAGCAAATTAAACAATTTACAGAAGTTTATAGCAACTATGTCAGCAAAGTCTATGCCGACTTGGTAAAAAATTATCATGGTCAACAACCTAAAGTCGAACAAGTACGTATTCTTGATAAAGGTGAGTTTATGGTAGAAATGTTAATAGGAACGGTTAAAGTAAATTACTTGGTACGTCAGAAGGATGCAAGCGATAAAACTAGTTTTAAAGTCTCAGATGTTATTACAGAGGGTGTTAGTATGATCAGTTCTCAACAGTCGGAGTTCATGAATATTCTCAGTAATAGTGGTTTTGATACTTTAATAGATGAATTGATAAAAAAGTCGTGAAATGGTGCATTACTTTATACGTCATTGCGAGGAGTGCGTAAGCACGACGAAGCAATCCATATTATACTAATTTTATGGATTGCTTCGTCGACCTTATAGTCTCCTCGCAATGACGTTTTATAGACGCATATGTCATTGCGAGCGAACGTATGTGAGCGTGGCAATCCATGAAACTTGTCATATGGATTGCTTCGTCGCCACTAAAGTGGCTTCTCGCAATGACCAGTCGGAACCCCTCGCTAATAGACAGCAATTTGAACAGAAATAATAAAAATATTTTTCATAAAACACTTAGTGTACATCATAATTAGTATATACTACAAAAATTCGATAAATTATATTAATTAGCATGAAAATTCTTGCAGGTCTTAGCCACAAAAAATTAGCTAAACATTTAGCTAAGGAGCTAAATTGTCAGTATGTAGAAACTTATATTACAACTTTTGATGATAGTGAAACAAGAGTACAAATCCTTGAGGATGTGCAAGGGTGTAATGTTGTTATAGTACAATCTACTTCTAGACCAGTTAATAACCACTTGATGGAACTTTTATTATTAGTCGATACGGTAAAAAGGGCAGGAGCTTCACAAGTGACTGCAGTTATACCGTATTTGGGTTATAGTCGCCAAGATCGTAGATATGATAGTTTCTCTTCGGTTCCTGCCCGTCTGGTAGCAAATATGCTGGAAGTTGCCGGTATTGACAAGGTGATAACTGTTGATTTGCATTCGCAGCAATTAGAAGGGTTCTTTAAAATTGCTGTACAAAATCTTGAGCCAATAAGTTTATTTGCTCCGATTATTAAGAGCTATAATAATTCTATTATTGTTTCCCCAGATATTGGTGGTTTTGTACGTATAGGCAAGGCTAACAAACTTTTTAATATGAATATGGCTGTTATTAATAAAAGTAGGGATAGTAATGACCAATGCCAAATGTCAGAAATAATAGGTAACGTTTCAGGCAAGCATTGTCTATTAATTGATGATATTGTTGATAGTGGCGAAACCATTTGTAAGGGGGCTAAGCTATTAATGGAAGTAGGGGCACTATCTGTTAATGCTTTTATAACTCACCCTGTGCTTTCTGGATCGTCTAAGAAAAATATTGAGAATTCTGATATAATGAACGTCTATATAACTGATACTATAGAAACTAGCGATTTGTCTTCTAAATTTCATGTAATATCCGTTATTCCGATTATTGTAGAAGCATTACAAGAATCTGCAAGATTATGAGGGTTTAGGATTTTATTATGCAAAATGCTCGTTGTACACTTGAAATAGATTTAGCAAAAATTCGTACTAATTATCGTATGATTTCTGGAATTTGCAAAAATTCAGAGGTTGCTGCTGTGGTAAAGGCTAACAGCTATGGACTAGGAGCTGATAGCATCGCACCAGCATTACAGAGGGAGAATTGTCAGAATTTTTTTGTAAACTCAGTTAATGAGGGAATAGCATTACGTAAAGTGTTAGGAGCGAAATCTAATATTTTCGTGTTTCATGGTGTATTTTACAATGATGTTGAGGAATTTAGCAATAGTAACTTAATTCCGGTGCTTAACAATTTACAACAAGTTGCGATTTGGCAGAAACTCGCTGCTGTTAAACAACAACTGTTACGCTGTACAATCCATATCGACACTGGTATGAATCGTTTGGGAATGCTTGACACAGAGATGCAGCGTATAATAGACAATCCTGACCTATTAGCTGGTCTTGAATTACAATATATTATAAGTCATTTATCTGCCTCTGAAATAGCTGATAATCCTTATAATTTACAACAATTAACAAAATTTAAACATTATTTAAAATATTTGCCAACAACTAAAGCTAGTTTAGCTAATTCTAGTAGTATATTTTTAGGACAAGAATATCATTTTGACTTAATACGTCCTGGTGCTGCATTATATGGACTTAATCCTTTGGGAAATAACTCAAAAAATCCGATGCATAATCCAATTAGGCTAACTGCTCCGATAATACAATTACAAGAATTACCACCAGAAAGTTATATTGGTTATAATATGACCTTTAAGACAAATCGTAATAGACTGATTGCTACCTTACCTCTTGGTTATGCTGATGGTTATTCTAGGGCTTTTAGCAATTGTGGAGAGGTTTGTATTGGTTCTCACTTAGCTCCTGTAGTTGGTAGAGTGTCAATGGACTTAATTACCGTTGATGTTACTGAACTACCACCAAACGAAATATTTCTAGGGCAACAAGTGGAGATTATAGGGGATTATTGTACCCCAGATAAAATAGCTAATATAATAAATACCATTGGTTATGAAATTCTTACCATGCTCGGTGACAGATATAGGAGAGTATATAAAAATGATTCTTAATATAGTTAATTTACTCGGTAAACATACTATTGCTTTTGCAAGAACTATAGGGGCTTTTTCTCTATTTACTATGGCGGTAGTTACTAGTATTTTTAGGCGCCCCTTATATTACAACTTACTATTAAAGCAGTTGTTATCTATAGGCTTCTATTCTCTACCAGTTGTCGCTATGACTACCTTTTTTTCTGGTGCTGTACTCGCATTACAGAGTTACACAGGTTTTTCTCGTTTCTCGGCTGAGAGTTCAATAGCTACGGTGGTGGTTCTGTCAATAACTAGAGAACTTGGACCAGTTCTTGCAGGTCTCATGGTGGCTGGTAGGGTTGGTGCATCAATTGCTGCTGAAATAGCTACTATGAGAGTAACAGAACAAATAGATGCTCTATATACTTTGTCAACTGATCCGATAAAATATTTAGTTTTGCCAAGGGTACTAGCTGCAGTTATTACCTTACCATGTTTAGTATTAATAGGTGATGTATTAGGAGTAATGGGTGGTTATTTGGTAAGTGTTTACAAGCTTGATTTTAATAGCTCTAGTTATATAGTAAACAGCTTTAAATTTTTACAATCAATCGATGTCATTTCTGGTTTGGTAAAAGCAGCGGCTTTTGGTTTTATTATTTCAATAATAAGTTGCTATAGTGGATATTGCTCTGGAACAGGAGCAAAAGGAGTCGGAACTGCTACAACTTCGGCGGTAGTAAACTCCTCGGTGCTGATTTTAATTAGCAATTATTTGATAACAATGTGTTTTTTTTAAAGTTATGGACAACCAATCAAAAATAAAAATACGTTCATTATATAAATCTTTTGGCAATCGAAAGGTACTTGATGGTATAGACTTGGATATAAAACAGAATAGCTCGATGGTAATCCTTGGTGGTTCAGGAACTGGTAAATCAGTGCTAATCAAGACGATAGTTGGATTAATGCAGCCTGATGAAGGTAGTATAATTGTTGATGGAGTAGAAACTGTCAATATCTCAAGTAAAAACAGATTTAAAATGATGGAAACTATAGGCTTTCTATTCCAGGGTGGAGCACTTTTTGATTCTTTAACTGTTCAAGATAATATTACGTTTTTTGCTGAGAAATTATATAAATTATCTCCCAAAAATAAACAAGAGTTAGCGGCATCTAAACTTAATTCTGTAGGTTTGTCTAGCAAAATACTCAATTTTTATCCATCTGAGCTTTCTGGCGGTATGCAAAAACGCGTATCTTTAGCTAGGGCTATTTGTGGCGATCCTTTGATTCTTTTTCTTGATGAACCAACTACCGGTCTTGATCCTATCATGGCTAATGTTATTAATGAGTTAATAATTAAAGTCCAAGAAGAGCTAAAAGCTACTGCCATTACCATAACCCATGATATGAATAGTGCTTATATGATAGCTAAAGAGGTTGCCATGATTTATCAAGGAAAAATTTTATGGTTTGGTACAAAAGATGAGATAAAAAATAGTGACAATCCCTATTTACAACAATTTGTTAATGGTTCAACTACTGGACCAATTGAGGTTTAGTATCCCTGAATTAAAGTATGAAATATAGCTAACCCGATTAGCATTTATCCATAGCAAACTGGCGTCATTGCGAGGAGTGTGTAAGCACGACGAAGCAATCCACTTCTGGTCTTTTGGATTGCTTCGTCGCCTAAAGTGGCTCCTTGCAATGACAGTTAGAGATCGGTTTTTTTTCTTAAATTGATACATTATGTCGAATTACACTTTCACTACAAAATAAAAAATGTAGGGTATGCCTCTAAACCCGTTCTACCTTCTAACTTTCGACAGTTGTGAAATTATTACCCTTCCGAGCAAATTCATTAAAATATAGTTTGCATTGAAAACTAATTATGCTATAAAGCGTGTGTTTTTAAAAAAATATGTTATAACCACACCTCTTCCAGTATTAATTAAGGATAATTAGAATATAGTTTTTGATTCTTCGATACGTACACGTAGAGCAACCATATGATAAATAATGTTAGATTTCGTAAAACCCATAATTTCACTAAGACTCATTACTTCACTATTATTAATTAGTGGTATATTTAATATGCAGACTCACGCAGACACTATAAAAACAAATAAAAATAATCATTATCTCATGACACGTGATTACTACGATAATTTAATAACCTCTAATGAGTTCCCTATAGCGGAGCTTGGCATGTTGGCAAATATATTGCCTAAGGGTGGTGATATTCATCATCATTTTATCGGTGCTATTTATGCCGAGACTCTCTTAGATTATGTTAAAAAAGAAGGCTTCTGTATTGATCCTAACAGTTATCAAATTCTTAAAAAACCTACAAAAACATCTATGACTGTAGACGAGATCCGTGCTGATATACCAAAATATAATCAGCTTTTGTCAGTTTGGTCAACAGAAAATTTTAGCAATCATTCTCACGAGCAATTAGCACCAGATGAAAGATTCTTTGATTGTTTTAACTATTTTGCTTGGGTAGAAGACTATATTATTCAAGATGGTTTGATAGATTTAAAGAAAAGAGCGGAAGCAGAAAATGTGCAATATATAGAAACTATATTCCCTTTTGCCCCTGTTAGTACAAATGTTGCTCTAGACGATATCAACAAATTAACAAGCAATACAGATGACCTTACTATTAACCAGGTTTTAGAAAAAGCTATGTTATTGTTAGATCAGGATAAAGTTATACATCAAGCTATTACTCACTACTCAACTATAGTAACAGATAAATCTAAAGGTATTGATAATGATCAGTTTACCATGCGGTTTCAACCATATGTATTTCGTGGTAGTAAACCTTCTATGGTGTTCTCTGGTTTGTATTCCGCCTTCTCTTTAGCACAAAATAATCATAAAATAGTTGGTGTAAATATAGTAGGTGCAGAACATTTAGTTGTTGCTATCAACGATTATACATTACATATGAAAATGTTTCGTTTTCTTAAACAGAAGTTTCCTAATGTTAAATTATCTTTGCATGCGGGTGAATTAGCGTTAGGGCAAGTTCCTCCAGAAGGGCTAACCCATCATATTCGTGATGCTGTATTGATAGCCGGTGCAAATCGTATTAGTCACGGGGTGGATATTATGCATGAATCTAATCCTTATCAACTAATAAATACATTATTAGAAAAGAATATACTTATTGAAATTAATTTAACTAGCAATGAATTTATTCTAGGAATTGCAGGTAATGACCATCCTATCAAGCTATATATGCGTTATGGGGTGCCAATTGCAATTTGTACCGATGATGCAGGAGTATCACGCCATAATTTAACTCAAGAATATTTATTATTTATTAGCCGTTATAAACCATCTTATGATCAATTAAAACAAGTCGTATATAATAGTATTAAATATTCCTTCTTAACAGAAGAGGAAAAGAAAAAACAACTGAATTTACTGGATAACAAGTTTATTCTTTTTGAAGAAAATATAGCTCTTCATAGTAAAACAATGCAAGAAAAAAAATAATACTTGACAGAGCAACTATAGTAAAACCTATTAAATTAGGTGATATTATATGATAAAAATATAGTTAATCCTGGAAGGTTTTTGGTAGCCTTCCGTCAAGACCATAGGTCGACGAAGCAATCCTGTTTTGTGTCATCCTTGCTTAATATTAATGTCATCCCTGCGAAAACAGGGATCTTAGATTCCCGCCTACGCGGGAATGACAATTCACAATTGCTTCGTCGGCTCACGCCTCCTCGAAATGACTCCTGGATTCTCAAGAACTTACTCGGGCTAGTACTACAGTTGTAGTTTACAAATAATATAAAATGTATGGCATAGTTGAAGGAGGAGATGAGATAAGGAATGGATAACATCAAGATATGGCAAGAACTGGAAGGAATGATAGAAGAAGGTCAGAGTGGTTTAAGAGTAGGATGTAATGATATAGAACTTTTAATAATATGTCACTGTATGTCAAAGCATTAATGAGTTCTGTTGAGAGGAAGAATAGCTGGCAATTAGCGGAAATGGTAGGAGCTAAGACACCATACAATTTTCAGTATCTTTTATGTTATAGTTATGCCTATAGGATTAGGTGATAAAGAACATAACTATTGTAAGTTGTCATTCCTAGCTGCGGCGGGAATCTAGATACCTGCTTTCGCAAGGTTAACACAAAGTTTATATCACCTAATTCAATAGGTTTCACTATATCAGCCTTACGGTTCAAGAAATTAGACGTTTTGTAAAGTTGATTTTTTCAAGCTTATTTACGACAACAAAGGAAGCATTCTTAAGCCTATCCTTATGGCGAAGACGACACCAAGCCAGAGCAAAAGATTGTCACTTTAAAGATAAAGAAAGAACCCGTGCACTGTATGCACAAAGTTTACGACTGTAGTGCTAGGAAATATTTAAAAAATGGATGGGACTTATATTTTTCAAGTAGCTTTAACATAATTATATTCTTGAAAGCAGGGAGTTATACATTGGTAATAACATTTTTTTATGTTTAAGTTATATAGCTAAGTCAACTAGCATTACCCGTCATTGCGAGGAGGTCATAAGACCAACGAAGCAATTGTAAGTTGTTATTCTTAGCAACGGCGGGAATCTAGATCCCTCTACTTACGCAGGTATGACACAAAGCAGCATTGCTTCGTTGCCACTAAAGCGTCTCATCGCAATGACATATGTGAATTTGGTGTAATGTTAGTCGGATTAGCTATATACATTTGTCACAGTAACCTAATAAAATCTTTTACTAATAAAACAACAAACTGGTATAGACAGCATATATATAAAAGCAATGAAGGGCAACAAATACCACGGATATATAATAAGACTTATTATGATAACAGCAAATATCATCATTGCTAACGATAAATATTCATGTTTTATCTTAATATTTTTTGTTGAAAATGTTGGCAACCTACTGGCAAGTAAAAAAGCGATTACCACAATATATAAACCTATCATAATGGTATGGACACGAATATTAATACCTAAAATACCACTCACTTCAAAATCCAAAATCACTGGCATTAGAGCGAGTAAAGCTCCACAAGGAGCAGGTACGCCAGTAAAAAAATACTCTAGTTTCTTATTATGTATCTCATGAAAAATAGCAGTATTAAACCTTGCAAGCCTTAATGCCATGCATACGATAAATAATAATATAGCTCCCCATGAAAATACTTTATATTCATATTGCTGAAAAGACCATAAATATATAAGACCAGCCGGGACTACCCCAAAATTAGCAAAGTCACATAATGAATCCAGTTCAGCACCAAACGGGCTAGTAGCATTTAGCATCCTTGCTATCCTACCATCAATTCCATCTATTATAGCAGCAACTAAGGTACAATACACAGCCTTTTCCCATAGCCCATCCAATCCAAATTTAATGGCACTAATACCAACCACAAGACCCAATAAAGTGATAAAATTAGGAAGTAATTTTATAAACGGAATTGGTTTTGTTATTCTAACTTTGCGTATTTTAATCAATTTATACCTATATACTTAACTATAGCTAATCCGAATAGTATTTGCTCCAGCGGAAAAGATGTCATTCCCGCGTAGGCGGGAATCTATGATCTCTTAGAGTTTTTTTAGATCCTTGCTTTCGCAGGGATAACAAACATTGCACCAGTTTGATATGACTAAATACTATTAGGGTGAGCTATAATTAGTATTACCTTCTTTCAAATTTAAGTTCAGATGTTTTTTTGTTCCTAAAATCAGCAATAATAGTTTCTCCACCAACTGAAGTTTGCCCTTCGGTAACACAAAGGGCAGTTTTAAGTGGCAAATAAACGTCAGCTCTACTACCAAAGCGGATAATACCATATCTATCACCAATTCTAACCTCAGTATCTTCTTCTAAGTCACATAATATCCTTCTAGCTATTAATCCTGCGATTTGCACAAAGGCAATTTTATGACCACTCTTTGTTTCCATTAGAACAGATTGACGTTCATTATAGATACTTGCTTTATCAAGGGAAGCATTGAAAAATTTTCCAGGATTGTAATGTAGAGATAAAATCTTGCCATTAGCCGGAATACGGTTTACATGAATATTAAAAATATTCAAAAAAATGCTAACTCTAATCATTTCCTGATCACCAAGACCAAGTTCTATCGGTGGAACAGCTTCTGTTATTTTTTGCACTATTCCATCTGCTGGGCTTACTACCAAATCGTCACTAATAGGAGTAAAGCGATCCGGATTTCTGAAAAAATATATGCACCAAACTGTCATAACCAATCCTATATACCCAGGGGTATTATGGACAGTAAAAAGTAAAAAAGTTACCACTGCAAAGCTTACAATAAATATATAACCTTCTCGATGAATAATCTTAGACAAATCATTATACTGCTTCATTCTCACTCTCTAATTCGTATTAATTTTAGTATACATTAATTATTAATAGCACTAATAGGTAATTGCATTTAAATTTTATTTTTTAATTAGTATAGCTAACCCATTAATGTTGGGATAAGTTGATGCATTAAACAACGTCATTGCGAGGAAACCATGAGGTCGACGAAGCAATCCATCTAGTGAATGCGGATTGCCACAATCACTACGATATCTCGCAATGACATCATTTTGCTGTTACTTTATATCATATCCCATCGTTAACATCATTATTACTATCATGCTCATCATTGTTACTTTCTGATCCTTCATTTTTTTCAGTTCTATCATCCTCTTCTTGTGCTGAGCCAAGAGCATACACACATAATTCTTCAAGTAATACATTATTCTTATTAGCCAGTTCTTGTAGCTTAGTGATTGCATCCATGACCTCTGGTGGTATTTTTCCACCACGTTGCTTTGATAACCAGTCATCCTGAAAATGCAAAGGATGATGTCCTGGCTCAGGTTGCCCTACATATATGGTAAACGGTGCCATTTGCCCGCCAAAATCACAATTAACAGTAAATTTTTTCATAACATAATATCGTGTTGAATTATTAGAATATTATCGTCTATTACCACAAACCTGTTATGGCAATTTTAATTTTTCTATTTGTTCCTTGCTGAGCTCAGTAAGTTCTATTATTTCCTTAACTGATTTGCCTTTAGCTATCATTTTTTTTGCTATTTCTATTCTTCCTCTAGCTTCTCCTATAGCTTCACCTCTAGCTTCCCCTATAACTTCACCGCTAGCTTTACCTATAGCTTCAGCAGTTCTTAGTTCATCTCTATCAGTATAAATCTGTTTCTGATAATAGAAATAGCTTGCCCTTTCCTCAGAAGTCATTCTTAGGATATTAAGCTTTTCTGCTACTTGACTCATATAAGGCGAATGATAATTTTTTGGTACTTCATCATATTTCATGACATGCAGCCAATCATCGATCTCTTTTTCTAGACGATCATTAAACAGTGGTACTGATATATAGAAATATTCTGGTAAAATATTGGTAGCATCAAAAATTTCATCAGTTTCTTTATTCTTAATATGAACAGTTAAACGTTCATTAGTCTCTATTTCATGAATGATAGTTTTACCATGGTAAATAGTACCATTGCCATTACCTATAGGAAAATAAAGTAGAGAGATATGAAATATTTTGATAATTTGTGTATAATCCGCTCCTTGTGCAAGATTATCCACGATAAGTCTTGAAGTATTAAAACAAGCCTTATGGATGAAGGATTCCTGAACATTACGTTCGATTTCAATAATATATTTATGGTGTTCTTCATCTTCAACAATTAAATCAGCTAGGCTTCTTTTGCTTTTACTATCTTCTTTGTTACTTTCACTTTCAAGAAGAGATATTATCTTAACATCTTTATAGCCCTTAGTTTTAAGAAGAGCAGAGATAAAACCTTCTACTATACTATAATCCCCTTTATCTTTTAGAAGATATTTGATAGCATAGTCAAAACTAACTAACGGCTTATCATTATTCATACTAATTATACTGTTCTTTATTGTTCATATAACGAGCTTATTATAGTCCAAAACACAGAAAAAAACTACCTTATATATAAAAATTCAACTACAACAGTAACAAAAATAAAATGTTTTTCAAAAATTTAATTACTCAAGTAGATGTTTTTTCTGTTAATAAATGTTCAAATTTCTTAGAAAGTTCATAATTAGTAGCAACAAACAGTTTATCATTATTTATTATCGCTCCACCTGATTCTTGAACTATTAAATCAAAACCAGTTTTTAAAGTATAATTTACTGATGAAAAATAAACAGCATCAATCTTACCAGCTGCCAGTAGTAGCATTCCATAACAATGACAACCAAAAACCCTAGCATTTTTTAAGAAAACTGGGTTGATATTAAAGTCATCGGTAGCAATTAGAAAATTATCAACACTAGCACAACCAGAAACCCTCAATCTACTACCATTATTAGTAGTATTATTTTCTGACCACACCCCTCTTCCTTTTTCAGTATAATAAATCTCATCAAGAGCTGGAAAATTTATCACCGTACATATCGTAGTTAAAATTTTATTAATCTTCTTTAAACATGTTATAGATACAGCGAAAAATGGTAGGCTCTTTTCTAAATTATTCAAACCATCCAGCGGGTTTATTAATAAAACCATCTCATCAGCCTTATCCGGTTCAAACTTATCCTCTGGAAAGAATAACGCACTTGTATATTTTTGCAACTCGTTACGTAATAAATCTTGTGCTTTAACATATGCTTTATTGCAAAAATCGTAATTTCCCTTACTAGATCTCTGAAGCATTTCTAGCTCCAAAAAATCTCTATGCAAAAATTTAACAGCTTTACGTGACGCAGTAATAAGTAAGCTAGTTATTGGTTGTTGCATACACTATTACTTGGCTCTCTCAACAAAGCTGATATCTTCAATTTTTACCACTATTTTTTCACCTACCACTAAATAAGGTGGTACCATTACCTTTACTCCATTAGTTAAGATCGCTGGTTTATAAGAAGATGTTACCATAGAGCCTTTAATTACAGGATCAGTTTCCATAATTTCAGCAATAACGGTTTGCGGTAATTCAGCACTCAAAGCTTTTTCCTCATAAAACTGTACCTTTAGCACCATATTATCCTCAAGAAATGGCAAACTTTCGCCAAGAATTGACTTATTGATTAAAATTTGCTCAAATGTCTCATTATCCATTAAAACTAGATTATCGTCCTCAAAATATAGGAATTGTAAATCCTTATTATCAAGCTGTGCTTTTTCAACATAATCGGATGAATTAAACCGCTCATTAAGTTTTGTACCAGTTTTAAAATTTTTCATCTCTACTTGTACATAAGCTCCACCTTTACCAGGTTTAGTATGTTCAGGCGTTTTATGCACAACCCATAACTCATTATTATACACTATAATGTTACCAGCCCTAATAGCATTTGCTGAAATTTTCATATTATTATCACTTATTTAAAATATAATTATTCTTAGCCAATCCTAAATTTACTGAACTATGATGACATGAATTTATTAGGAAGAATATACAATAACTGTTATAAACACAAGTATATTTAAGTAATAATAATTTAGTAAAATTACTTAGTGCTGTAAAAATTTATGATACAATAAGAAAATTATTAAGAAACATAAAGCTAACCCGATCAGGTTCTTGATATTAGTTGTAAGTTCATAAATGTCATTGCGAGGAGGTCATAAGACCGACGAAGCAATCCATGAAAACGATTAAATTTGGATTGCTTCGTCGTGCTTACGCACTCCTCGCAATGACGCCAGGGTTCTCAAGAACTTATTCGGGTTAGCTATATTAAGGAACATACAAACGAATATATTTATTTTATGACTGCCAATGTACTAGTAGTTGATGATATAGAATCAAATGTTAAATTACTGGAAGCTAAACTTTTAGGAGAATATTACACCGTCTTTACTGCCGATAATGGTAAAGATGCTCTGAACGTTCTTACCATTAATAGGATTGATATTGTATTGCTTGATGCCATGATGCCTGATATGGATGGATTTGAAACCTGTAGAAAAATTAAGTCTAATATTTCTACCATGCATATACCAGTTATTATGGTTACAGCCCTTTCTGATACTGAAGATCGCATAAGAGGGCTTGAAGCTGGAGCTGATGAATTCTTAACAAAACCTATCGTTGATACTGCTCTTTTTGCCAGGGTACGATCTCTTGCTAGAATGAAGGCGGTTATTGATGAACTGAAACTGAGAAATACTACTAATGCTGAATTAGGTGGTTCTGTCATAGAAATACAGGATAATTTCTCAGATAATAAAATATTGTTAATTAACGATGATATAGTGCAGGCAAGAAATATACATAAAATGCTTCTAACTCTTACCCCAAACATCAAAATAATATCTGATATTAATGAATTGGAGGAAGATACCGAATATATCCCGGATTTAGTAATTATTAGCTGCCAATTAGAGCAAGGAGATCCTTTGCGAATAGGCATGATGTTACGTTCTAATGCTAAGTTTCATGACATAGTACTCATATTACAAGCCGAAGAAGAAAATAGAGCAATAGTTATCAAGGGTTTGGAACTGGGTATTAATGATTATTTTATATACCCAATAGATAAAAATGAGCTATTAGCTAGAATCAAAACTCAATTGAGAAGAAAACATTATCAAGATAAATTACGCAATGATTTAGAGTTAAGTGTAAATTTATCGATTAAAGATGGTTTGACTGGTATATTTAACCGCCATTATTTTGATACGCACATAAAACAAATGGTGAAGAAAGCTGCCGATAGCAAAAGACCCTTATGCTTACTTATGTGTGATATTGATCATTTTAAACAAGTTAATGATACTTATGGTCATCAAGCAGGAGATATAGTGCTAAAAACCATTACTAATGTTATGAAAAACATTTTTAGGGTTACAGACTTAATTGCTAGGTATGGTGGCGAGGAATTTGCTATCCTGTTAAATGATATAACGATTGACGAGGCTATGTATGTAGCGGAGCGGCTAAGAACAACAGTGGAATCTATCGATTTTAAAGTTAAAACTCAAGAGAACCCTATTAAGAAAACTATTTCAATAGGAGTAACTGAATACAAAATAGGAGAAACTATTAGTGATTTTATAGGACGTGCCGACCAAGCTCTGTATCAAGGAAAGGAACAAGGAAGAAATAGAGTAATTAAAATAACTTAAGGATTAATAATTTAGGTACACAAATAAAGAGTAATCAATTATACTAGGTTGTGAGGTGGGCATTTTGCTAATCTGCCGTCCATACAAAACTAAGATCATGAAAAATAAAACTCTTCGTAAATGTTACCATGAATTACCATATAGACCAAGTGTAGGTATGATGATAATTGATGGTACTAATAGAGTATTTGTTGGCAAAAGAATCGATAGTAAAATACCAGCTTGGCAAATGCCTCAAGGTGGTATAGATTTGGGAGAAACACCCAGTGTTGCCGCTCTTAGAGAAATGTCAGAAGAGATAGGTTCCAACAAAGGGTATATTCTTGCAGAAAGCAGATGTTGGTATAGTTATGACGTGCCTAAAGTTTTAATACCTAAATTATGGGATGGTAATTTCCGGGGTCAAAAACAAAAATGGTTTTTAATTAGGTTCACAGGTACTAATGAAGATATTAATATTAACACTAGTAACCCAGAATTTGAGGAATGGCGTTGGGTTAAATTTGATGAATTATTGTCAATTATAATTCCCTTTAAACGAAAACTTTATAAGGCTGTAGTTAAAGAATTTTCTCCTATCATTAATGATAAGAAATCTTAGATAAGTTATATGATTCATAGAGATTGTTCCAATTTTGAGATGTACTAAAATAGCTATAGTTATGCTCATAGGATTATGTTCTTTATCACCTAATCCTATGAGCATAACTATATAATATCTCAGGGCTTTTTGTCCACTATTTTAGATACCTGCTTTCGCAGGGATGACAAGCTTGGTACTGTGATTAGGTTATAAAAACTTTGTAAATCCATAAGGTTTTTGACAAAATAGGGTGAAAATCTTATGGATTTTGATGTGATTTTTAACCGCAAACATGTATTACCTCTCATACCTACAGCCTTTTTGACGGAGCGACTATTAAAAGTCATAGGAAAAACAGCCAGGCGTCATTGCGATGAGCCACTTTAGGCGACGAAGCAATCCAAAAGACCAGAAGTGGATTGCTTCGTCGTGCTTACACACTCCTCGCAATGACGCTTGTGTAGCATAATATCCTTATAATTTTTTGCTATTTTTACGATAGAATAAAAAATGTAGGGTACTATGGTTAACAATACTCAAAATATAGACAATTAAAATTTTGTTCACAGCAACCTATTTTCCTTTTGCCCATAAATCCATATTATATTGTTTACAATACTCAAACATAGATACAGTATTAGGGTGATTTATCCCAAACTCCTTGACTTGCGGTTTACCAAAAAATTTATAACTAAATAAGTTTTGTGCTTTACACGCAGCTTTAGCTCCTTGACTATATAAGTAACTAACTTGAGCCACATTTTTACGATTATCTCTATATAAATAATAATATATGTTATAAGCTTTATTATAGGAGTCTATTGCTTCTTTTATATTATCTTGGGCGAACAGAATATCACCTTGCACTACATAGCTCGCTGCTAGGTCTGTATCTTCTGAATAATCTGCATTTCTAGGGTTTCTAAGTTCGTTGGTTAAGAATATGGAAATAGCATTATTAATATGCTCTGAGGCTTGGTCTAGCTTACCCAGTCCTAATTCACTTCTTGCCATTTCAACAAAAGTGCAACCAAATACTTCATCATCTTCTTTTTTAAAGGATTTACACATGTCATATACTTGCTTGGCTATGGCATACGCTTCTTGGTGCTTTTTAAGGTAATTTAATACTTCTACTTTAATATTATAAGAATTTATAAGCCATGGGTCATCAGGGCTTGTTCCGTTTTTAATGGCTATTTCTATGCTTTTATTAACTTGTTCTAATGATTCAGTATATTTCCCTTGCATGAGGAATAGAAGCGCTTTAGCATCATGTATATAAAATATGTCACTTTCATCCATTAAACCTTTATTAACAATTTGTTCTATAATCTCAATGTTTTTTTCTGCTTCTTGAACTTGACCTAATGCAATATTCGATGTTGCTAAGGTAAACAGTACAGCCCATTTAAAAGATTCATAACCTTGTACATTATCTAATATTTTTTTCGTTCTTGTACAATAATTTATTGCTGCTTTATGATTAGAGGAAATTCTATAATACACGCCTATTGCTCGTAGGTAACTTGCATATGTGTATTTCTCGTCATTATTCATTAACCATAATTTAAACTTACCAGCTCCCTGTTGATCATTTTTATTAAACCAATTAATGAGTCTTTCTGTATTATGGTAATCGTAAGAGATAAGATATGCTGCTATTAGTTGTCTATTCAGTTGCATAATTTTATATATATTAGCGTTATATTTTTCAGCATTTCTAGAAAGTATTTCAAAATTTTCCCTCATAGTTTTCGTTTTTCTAAAAAGTTGGGCTTTTATCAAACTATTTGGCACGCATCCGACTAATTTAGTAATAATATCCTCTAAATAAGCTTTATTATTCTCAGCACAATTAATCTTAGCTATTTTCTGAGCAATAACATCGTGCATTTCAAAGATAGGATTAGCGTCATTATGGTCAATGTTAGATATTAAGGAAAATTTAGATAATTGATAAAGATCGTCACTCAGAGTACTTTTATCGTCAGTAATAAAACTTAGTAATTCTTTTGAGAAGCCTTGATTATTTATTAAAGCTATTTTATTTAGTAAATTTTTGGCGCTTGGCTTTAATTCATTGATAGCTAATATAATGTTCAATTTAATTTTATCTGATGATTGGTGGATTTTGTTCTTATATTCGGCTCTATCTAAACCTTGTACATTATTTAATAATTGTGCCCCTTGTACTATCAGGATAGGATAACCAGCAAATTCTTCACTCAAGAATTCTGCTGATTTTAGATCGTTATGTTCTAAAATATTGTTAGCAAGAGTAATGACATCATTTTTTTCAAATGTAGTCATTTTAATTGCGTTCGGTAATATTTCACTATCTTGGGAGCAAAATATAACGTGTCCGTTATGTTTCCAATCAACAAACTCCTGAACTTTTTTATTTTCACTTACCTTTAGATTATCGAATACCAGCAACCATTTATCTTGACTAGATAAATAGCTCATTATTTCTTTTCGTACTAACATTATATCTTCTGATATTAAATTAGATTTAGAAGTAGCATTAATAGCCTTTGCTAGTTTTAACAACTCTGCATTAATATCTAAATTACAATCAATAAACCAAATAAGTTTATAATTATTTTGATTCTCATAAGAATACATCCTAGCAAGCTGGGTTTTTCCCATACCACTGGTGCCTACTATGCTTGTTCGTCTGTATTTAGTTAAATCATTATCGAGTAGATTTAATTGTTGGACGTGATTAACAAAATAAGTAACTGGTGTAACAAAATTAGATATTCGCTCTTGGGCGAATGAATTAAGAGGCATTATTAATATTAATAATATAAAATATTTATTCATTTTTTACTCCTAGTGAACGTTTTAAGGAAAATTATGGTTTAAATAAATTGCCGATACTGCTACGCATTAGGCTTTTGGGATTCATATTGCTTACCTTTTTCATAAGATCACTTATTTGTTTAAATTGTTTCAATAGATTATTGACTTTTTGGACTGATGTTCCAGAACCTTCAGCGATACGTTTCCGACGTGAGGCATTTAGTAAATCTGGTTTTCTTCGTTCTTTTTTAGTCATCGATAAAATTATTGCTTCTTGCTGTTCTATTAATTTGCCACTTAATTTCGATTGATCAACCTTATCGATAATTTTATTCATGCCAGGTAACATACTCATCATACTACCAAATCCACCTAGTTTTTTTATACTCCTCATTTGCATTAGGTAATCTTCCAAATCAAATTTACCTTTTTTTAGTCTGGCAGCTGCTTTTTCTGCCTCTTGCTGATCTATTAGGCTGCTCGCTTTTTCAACAAAGGAGACGATATCTCCCATATCTAATATTCTCGAGGCGATGCGTTCTGGATCAAATAGCTCTAAATCTGTCAATTTCTCGCCAGTACTTAGAAACTTAATGGGCTTGTTGGTAACATGCTTAATACTCAAAGCTGCTCCACCTTTGGCATCTCCATCAATACGGGATAAAATTACACCAGTAATGGATAATTGCTGATCAAAATTGCTAGCTATAAGTACTGAATCTTGCCCAGTCATTGCATCAACTACCAAAATTATTTCTTTTGGTTCTACTAAATTTTTTATATTTACTGCTTCTTGCATCATTTGATCATCGATTTGTAACCTACCTGCCGTATCATAAATAACGACATCATAGGCAGCTAATTTTGATTCGTGCAAAGCTCTTTTAGTAATATCGATAGGAGTATGCTCTGGGATAATAGTTAAACTATCTACCTCTATCGATTTACCAAGGATAGTTAACTGTTCCTGAGCAGCAGGACGGTAAGTATCAAGAGAGACTAAAAGTACCTTTTTATTCTGATTTTTTAGTCTAAGGGCTAATTTGGCACTGGCAGTAGTCTTACCACTACCTTGCAGCCCAACCATTAAAATATTTACCGGTGGTGCAGATTTAAGTTGTAAGATACTTTCATCTGGAGAAGAGGATAATATATTAATTAACTCATTATGGATAATTTTTACTATCATCTGCCCAGGAGATACGGATTTTATGACTTCTTGCCCCATAGCTTTTAATTTTACTTCAGCAATAAAGTCCTTAACTACCGACAATGCCACATCTGCCTCAAGAAGAGCAATCCTAATATCACGCATAGTATCATTTATTTGGGCTTCCGATAAAGTGCCACTTCTTTTGATACGATCAAAGATTTTCGTCAGATTTTGAGTTAATGTTTGGAACATAAAAATGAAAATTTAATAAGTTAATTTTATTATTCTAACATACTTGCTAAGAAGCACTAAGCATATTAGTAAAAAAAATAGCAATTAACGAAATATTATCTCAAATAAAAAATAACCACTTAATATCATTACTCATTTTTACAAAAATACTTTACATGCAAGATATTTTGTTGCTTTATATAAAGTATCTGGTTTGAATATATTTAGTTCAATCCTACATTTGTTAAATTTTTATAAGGTAAATTTTATGGGTAAAGCTACCACAAAACTCAATACAATTATCAAAGCTCTGCAAGCAGGAGAAAATATTGAAAGCATAGATTTGTACAATAACAAGATAGGCAATAAGGGCGTTGAGTTACTAGTACAAGCCTTATTACAAAACCATACTGTAAAACGTATAAATTTGGATGGCAACCAGGTAGGTAATAAAGGGGCTATGTCAATAGCAAAACTCTTAGAGGGCAATGATTCTATAACGAGAATAGATTTGCACAATAACAAGATAAGCGATAAGGGTACAAAATATCTAGTACAAGCATTAGAAAAGAATAACCATATATTGATACTTGAGTTGTCTGGAAACAATAAGATAGAGCCTAACTTACAAAAAAATGTAACTGCACTATTACAGAGAAATATATTAAAAGCTGTAGAAACATTACCCAATGAGAATGACCAAGGAGATCAGGCACAAGAAAATAGTATATGTCAATGGATAGAAAAGAAAAGCCCCTTCCCCATTTCCTCCAAAATACAAACACAGTCGCAAAACAAATGCACACTAGACAAAAAACTACAGTCTATTGTACAAAAATTAAAAGAAATGCAGCAACAATTAGGCGTGATTATAGAAATGCAGCAGCAATTAGGTGGGATTATAGAAGAAATAGCATCACAACAACCCTTCTTACAAGAACATTCGCCTCAAAGTTCATCGTTATTAGGTAATATGAGTCTAATGGATATTTCTGAATTAACAGATTTTGTTTGCCTGGCTTGAATAAGCTCTTGTATACTCAAATGATTTGGAGAATTTGATTTGAAAATGGGGGGCGAGTACACGCAGCGTACATAAGATATATGAGTATGCGAGTCCCTGATATTTTCAAAAAACAATTCTTCAAAGTAGAAGAGTATACTGGTATTGCTAACTTGTTAAGAGCTATAGACATACGGTATTGCGAGTAGGCGTATGCCCCCCACAACTGTCGAAAGTTAGAAGAGAAAGCAGTTTTAGAGGTTATCATGGTAGTTTAACAGTTGTAGAAAAATAACCGATGTCATTGCGAGGAGACATGAGTCGACGAAGCATTTTTGTGTCATCCCTGCTTAAATTTAATGTCATACCTGCGAAAGCAGGTATCTTAGATTCCTACCTACGCGGGAATGACAGCTTACAATTGCTTCGTTCTGACTCATGCATCCTAGCTAATAAACGGCAAGCTGTTCCCTCTATGACTTTTAAATGCCATGCGTAAGGTGAATAATTAATTACAGCATATTTAATAGTTTTTCAGTTTTTGATAACCATTTATTATGCTACTTTCTTTTTTTATACCAGTATGCTCGAGAACAATATAATAATTGCTAACTTTAGAAATTCTTATGCATTCATCTATATCATAGATATTATCACTATGCTGCATCTCTTCATTTTTCGGTGCCTTTTCTCTTGCCTTTTCAATTGCTTTACTTCTTGATTGAGCAACTACCAAAGTCATAAAATGGCACTCTCCAAAGGAATTATTTTTATATGAACCAAGATTCACAAAAAACAGATGATTCTCGCTAACCGTAGGTTTTGTTTCATGAATGTGAATATTAAAACCATCAATAGTATCAGCTATAAACCAAGAATCAATATGTAAGGATTCAGGTATGCCTACCCATTTGCTTTTAATCTGTTGAGACATGTCTATATTTGATTTCCCAATTACAAACACCACATCATGTATTTCTATATTGCATCCTTCAATCTTACCACCAAGGTAAAAAATACCTAATTTAGGAGAGTTAAATATAAAATCATGAAATTGTTGCATATAAAAAGTTTTCAACAGACAAATTAAGATTATTTATAACACAAAAAAATGGTTCCATACAAGAGTTGCTGTCGCTTTTTAGTATAGACTTTGTTATAGCACAGGTACTGTTTTAGTTACCTCATCATATTTCTTTAACCTAGATAAGATAGGTTCTAAATCAGACAGCTTGATCATACAAGAGCCGTCACTTGGTGCATTATCTGGATCTTGATGAACTTCCATAAAAATACCAGCTACTCCAACACTAACAGCTGCCCTTGCCAGTATTTCAACATATTTTCTCTCACCACCACTACTATTGCCTATACCACCTGGCTGCTGAACCGAATGGGTTGCATCAAAAATTACTGGAGTACCGGTTTCTGCCATGATTGGTAAACTACGCATATCTGATACTAATGTGTTGTAACCAAAACACGCCCCCCGCTCGGTAAACATGATACTTTTAGCACCAAAATTTTCCAGCTTAGCATGAACATTCTTCATATCCCAAGGAGCAAGAAATTGTCCTTTTTTCACATTAACAACCTTATTGGTCATCGCTGCAGCACGCAGTAAATCTGTTTGTCTACATAAAAAAGCAGGGATTTGTAGTATATCGACAACTTCAGCAACTATAGCACATTGAGCCTCTGTGTGTACATCCGTAAGAATATGACAATTAAAGGCTGATTTTACCTTATACAAAATTTCTAACCCTTTGTCAAGCCCCCTACCACGGATGCCATTGATTGAAGTTCTATTTGCTTTATCAAATGATGATTTATAAACAAATGGTATGTTAAGTTTAGCAGTAATAGTAACAAGCTTGTCTGCCATAAATAGTGCGTGATCTAGAGTTTCTATTTGGCAAGGTCCAGCAATCAAAATAAATGGCAGAGCATTACCAATTTTGATGTTATGTAAGTCAATTATTTTTTGCATAGGTAACAGTATATCCTTCCTAAATTCTATTTAGCAATTGGCAAGCTAGATTCTTGTTGCTTATCATCAACTTGCTCAATTTTCTTAATTATCCCAGGATTTTTCTTAGAAGACAAATTAGCAAGAATAATAGCATTGATTATAAACAATGTGGCAAGCACTACTGTAGTTTTAGTCAAGAAATTAACCACTGTCCGACCTGCTACAACACCCATAGTCCCATTACCACCACCAACGCCACTCAATCCATCACTACCAGTCTTTTGCATCAAAATTACGATGATTAGCAATATTGCTATCACAATATGAACAAAAAGTAATATATTCATCATTTTCTAAAAACCCTAAAATTTAACATTTGAACTAACATTTGATAATCAAGTGAAGATTTGCCAACCATAACCCCATCAATATTCTGTAGATTCAATATTTTTTCTATATTATCTAAATTTACAGACCCACCATACACCAAGCTGATATTATTTGCAACTTGGCTTTGCTTGAGATAATAATTAAGAACTTCAAATATCTCTATTAATTCTTCTTTCCTAGGAATAATCCCTGTTCCTATAGACCAAATTGGTTCATAGGCTACTATTAGATGTTGTTCACCTATTATATCATAATTTGGCAAAGATTCCTCTAATTGCTTTAATAAGAAATTTTTATAATTATTATTTTTTCGTATAGCTAGATCCTCTCCAATACAAATAATAGGGGTAACCTGAGATTTTAAACAATTTTCTACTTTTTGTCTTATTAATTCATTAGATTCTTGCAAGAAATTTCTGCGTTCACTATGACCGATAATAGAGTAATTAATTCTACTCTGTTTTAGTAATAAGCTTGAATATTCTCCAGTATAACTCCCCTGCCCTGCAAATTGGCTGACATTCTGTCCACAAAACTCTAAAGATTTGAATTTATCAGATAAATAAGCAAGGTAAGGGACAGGAGGAGCTATAATAAGTTGATTATTATATTGTTGTTCTGTAAGCTTAGTGCAAAATTTAAATGCATCATCTAAACTCATATGCATTTTCCAATTAACAATAATAAGTTTTTTCATAAAAAATCACTTGCAGATATTAGTGGACGAACTATTTTAGTGTATTGTAAAAACTTAAAGAAGAAAAATTTTATATTTTATGTTAAATAATATTAGAAACGCTGCTGATGGTTTTGTAATGCGTGTTCTACTTGGCATGATTGCCTGCGCCTTTGTCGGATGGGGAATTAAAGATGTATTACAGACTAACAATAATTTTGATTTGATTACATTTTCTGATGCAAAGAATATTAGCCAAGAAGATTTCCTAAAAGAAAAAGCCGAACAAATTCGTATTATTCAAAGACAAAGTGGCACAAATCTTAGTGAAGAAGATATAAAGCAGTTAAATATTGATAATTTTATTATTAGAAAACTTATCAATAACCGTATTATCAACTATTTAATTCGCTATTATAATTTAGATATAACTGATGATACTGTAATTCAGTTGATTAAAGAAAATCCTAATTTTAAAAATGAACAAGGTCTATTTGATATAGAGCGATTTAAAGGTTTTTTAAAAAATTCCTACATTAATGAAGAAGACTATTTATCCGACATTAAAGAGCATACATTAAAAAATCTTCTAATTAGTATTTTTATAGAATCATTCCACACGCCAAAAATAATGGTTAGAAATATTGTAGATTATATGGCAGAAACAAGAGATGTAGATATTGTACAAATTGATCTAAAAAGTCAATCTAAAGACTTATCAATACCCTCTCCAACCACAGCCCAGTTAGAAGAACTGTACAAAAATAACCTAGCATTATTTGAAGTGCCGGAAAAACGTAGCTTGTCTTATGTAAAAATATCAACTGAAATATTATGCCAGAAAGTTCACAATAATGATGAGGAGTTATTAAATTTTTATCATGACAATAAAGAAGAATTTGCTAATAAAAAGTTTAGTGAGGTCAAAAAACAAGTTAATGAATTATTGCAACAACAAAAAACAGAAGAGTTGAAGCTATTAATGATCAAAAATTTAGAAGATGATGTTGCTGCTGGTTCAAGTTTAATAGAAATTGCCGGAAAATATGAACTACCCATACAAAATTTAGAATCTATAAGTTATCAGGATTTAGCGATTAATAAAATTGATATTGTCCAAAATGCTGACAGTATTTTTGATCTTGCAGAAGGAGAATTATCATACCCCATAGAATTAACTGATAAAGGATCCTTTATATTGGTTGAGATTAAATCTATTCAACCAAGCAAAGTACAAGAATTCTCAGTAATCAAGGAGCAAGTACAAACACTATGGAATGAACAATATTTGATAGGGCTAAATTTAAAAACCATAGAGACTATTGCTAAAGAATACACCCCAGCTAATAGTAAAGAATTTCTGAAAGTTATTACCAGCCAATCTACAGCTTTTTCTAGATCTGAGATTCATAATAATCAGTCCAGTCATCATCAACTACCAACAGAATTACTATCAGCAATCTTTCAGGCTAATATTGGCTCCAACACCCCAGTTTTTCAGTCGAAAGATAAGGCGTATTTTGCTTATGTAAAATCAAAAAAAATTGATAAGAAAAAAAGACAGGAAATACAGAAGAAAAATGAGAAAGATATTGCAAGTGCCATACAAAACAATGTTATTGATGAGCTGATTAGCTATGCTATCAAGAAAAACAAAATGAAACAAGTAGGGTCATGAACATTTTTAATTAATTTTCCGCCTGAAGAAATTTGCACTATTTAGCCTCTCCGTCAAAAGGGCTGTAAGTATTAGAGGTATAGTGAAACCTATTGAATTAGGTGATACAAACTTTGTGTCATACCTGCGAAAGCAGGTATCTAGATTCCCGCCTACGCGGGAATGACAACTTACAATAGTTATGTTCTTTATCACCTAATCCTATAGGCATAACTATAATACATGTTTGCGGTTAAAAATCACATCAAAATCCATAAGATTTTTACCTTATTTTGTCAAAAACCTTATGGATTTACAAAGTTTTTATAACCTAATCACAGTACCAAGCTTGTCATCCCTGCGAAAGCAGGGATCTAAAATAGTGGACAAAAAGCCCTGAGATATTATAGATTCCTGCCTACGCAGGAATGACATCCTTTTTGTTTAAACATAGCAGATGTTGTATCTTTAGACTTTTGACGGGGGAGCTATTTAAGCATTCCTTTTGTCGAACAATTACGTCTCTTCACTAAATCTTTTGATAGTTTCTCAACCATATCACTGGTAGTTGTAACAAATAAAAAAGGGAAGAAACCGTGAACAAAGGAAATAGCACTAATTTTTATCAAGGTATAACTAAGATAAAAAGAGTGTTTAAGATGCCCGAAGTAAGTTTCTTTTAACGATTTAGGGTGTTCTAAAAATAAATTTCTCATGTGACATCCTTGGTGGTAATAGTAAATAATTAAAATTTTGTCAACAGAGCCTAATTTGCTGTTGCCTTCCTTATCAGGCAACTAACATTATCGTTTTGCTCATCAGAGATTTCCAATGCTGTTCTATAATGATAATCAGTAGCCTTAATGCTTATCCCTCGCATAATCAAAAATTTTGCCATATAATAATTACCAGTTTCTGCAGCTTCGTGTAAAAGAGTATAATTATCATCCCCCCTTTTTTGAATTATTAAATAATTATCCAAAAGAGTCCTAAGAACAAATAAATTATTCTTTCTAACCGCCTCAAACGTTTTATCTGATGCCTCATTTACTATACTATTAGCAATACGTACATCACTATTATAATTATCAATAAACCTATCTATTATCTTTCTTTGATTTTCTCTATACCCACTATCATAAATTCTCTTAGACATTTGAATAAATTCATACATCGCCATTTGATCTAATCTTGCCTCTTCTGTAATCTTTCCCAATACTATATCATCATCTGGCAAGAATAACATTTGCTTTTCATCTTCTATGAATAAGGTTATTTCCGGTGATATTTCTTTAATGGTACTAACTGCACTTTGAGTAATTGGAGTAACTTTATTCGACTGCTTCTCATTTACTTTTCTCTCTTCCTTAACTACATTATTATCTTTCTCTTCAACAACTTTGCTAGACTGTTCCGGTTGCTTATCATCTTTTACGAATACTGGTACAGGGGTTTGAGTTTGCGAAGTCGCAGAAACTGGGGAATTCTTAGGAATGATCGGTATAATATCAGGTTTAGTAGCTTTAGATTCAGTATTTTCCTTAGGTAATACCGCTGGTATGATAGGGGGAGTTTCTTGAGACTCAGTAGGCTTTTTTTCTTGTAAAGAAGGTACTATATCTAAATTGGGCGTAACCTCTCCTTTCTTATCTTCACTATCTGCTTGCCGTGAATCTACTGGATTCTTTTCCTTATCTGGTATAGTTATAGGAGATACATTAGGCTCAGTTACTTCGGGATTAGCCTTGTTATCTATCTGCTCTCCAGCTATCTGAGGTTTAGGTAAAATAGGTACGTCAATAGGAGTATCCTGACTCTCTGTATTTTGCTTTTCAGTTGGTGGCAAGGTAGAAGAATTATTATCAATACTATTATTGTTTTTTCTGGACTCTTCTGGTTCAATTTTCCGAGACGGGATTTTATCTAATTGCTTCAATTCTTCTGAGTTATTTATTTTTTTATCATCTAGAGTATTTCCTAGAGATGGTAATTTATTATTTCCTAAATCAATGAAAGAATCTGTCTCCCCCTCTTCCTTACTGGCATCTT
Source organism: Candidatus Tisiphia endosymbiont of Hybos culiciformis (assembly GCF_964030975.1). Classification (NCBI taxonomy): domain Bacteria; kingdom Pseudomonadati; phylum Pseudomonadota; class Alphaproteobacteria; order Rickettsiales; family Rickettsiaceae; genus Candidatus Tisiphia; species Candidatus Tisiphia endosymbiont of Hybos culiciformis. The sequence goes on along the minus strand of NZ_CAXIQH010000001.1, from coordinate 915,177 downwards.
GAGGGGTGGATACTGGTTCTATTACTTCTGGTACTTGAGAATCAACTTTCTTAGAAGGTATAAACTGTTGTATTTCTTTCATCAAAGAATCTGTCTCTTTTGAATCTTCTTTGTGTTTATTCACTTCATCATTTTCTAATTGTGGCAATGCTGGAGGAAGAGGTGGTGGAGCAGAATAAGCCCTATCCATAAACAGAAAAATAGTTATCAGAAACATTACCAAGAATTTCTTATAACTTAATCTAGCTAATAATCTTAGAATAACAAAACTCCTACTCTCATTTCCAAGAACTCTATAACTAACCCGATTAGCATTTAGCCATAGTAAACTGACGTCATTGTGAGGAGCTACTTTGCTACGATAAAACAACTGTAAGTTGTCATTCCTGCGTAGTAAATTGTCATTCCCGCGTAGGCGGGAATCTAGATTCCTGCTTTCGCAGGAATGACATAAAACAATATTGCTTCGTTCTGGTTTCACCCCTCCTAGCAATGACAGAGTAATACTAATCTGGTTAGCTATATTAAAGTACATTAGCATTCTCACATTTTTTATATTATTAGCATAGCAAAAAAGAGGCTATAGCTAACAGGGCAGTTTAAAAGTCGCAACTAATGATATAAGAATCTGTTTTAAGAAATGCATAAACGTCATTGCGAGGAGCCGCTTCGCTACGACACGGCAATCCAAAAAATTGCAACGGCAAAAATAAAACAACAAGCTGTTTATTTGGATCGCCACGCCACTTCGTGGCTCGCGATGACGGTTATTCGTTTCTATAATCTAGTATTTTATATCATTAGTTGCGACTTTTAAATTGCCCTGATAGCTAACCCAACTAACATTACTCCGTCATTGCGAGGAGGCATAAGCCGACGAAGCAATCTAATGAATAGTGGATTGCCACGAGTACTATGTGGTCTCGCAATGACGAAAGTACTTTTACCCACCGTCATTGCGAGGAGCTACTTTAGTAGCGACGAAGCAATCCATCTTTGGTTACCTTTATGGATTGCTTCGTCGACCTTATGGCCTTCCCTCGCAATGACACCAGTTTACATGGATAAATGCCCATCTGGTTAGCTATATACTAACATAATTTACTTTCTGCACTAAGTCATTTTTGATCATTTGGTAATAACTTTTGAATCTCTTTTTCTACTAACTGCCTTACTAATAAAGGCAAGTTTTTATCTAACCATTGGCTCAATTGTGGTCGTATCATCTCAACAATTAGCTCCTCTAATGTTTTGACCTTAGAGTTTGAAGTATTTGAGTTAATCTCTCGAGCTGTTTTCGAGAAATGTTGGAAAATCTTGGTAGTTTCTGCTGCAGATTTATTGGATATCAATGATGCCTGCAATAACTCCTCTGTTAATTGACTATGCACATTATTCTCTTCTAGATTATCTCCTTCATTCCAGGCTTCCCCCTCACCTACTATGTTAGTCAACTCTAATATATCGTCATCATTAGATTGGGTACCACTACGATTATCAATCATTCCCTTAATTGATTTCAGTATCTCTTCAACTGACATATCTTGGTTTTTTTTATGATCTTTACTCATAATTAAAAACCTATAATAAGTTTCTTCTTAAGCCCCTTAAACTCACCTTCAGGAGTAAAATATTTAACTTTTAATTTCAAGCTTTTTGCCGTCAATTCCCCCAGTAAAGATTTAATTTGGTAAGCCGTTAAGATAGAGTCTTTGTATGCATCAACTTTTGATATCTTAGCATTATATAATTTTTCTTCAGCAGTAAAAACTTCTAAAATTGTCTTAGAACCAACAATTTCTTCCTGCATCGTCCCATCATAAGCTATCTGGGCAGCTTCTACTCCTTGCGATGCGGCAATAATTCTAGATTTTGCTGCTTCAAATCCTTCCCAACTGCCAATAGCACTTGCTCGTATTTGTTTTATTGTATCATCAAGTTGAATAGCTGCAGTCCTAGTAGCATTTTTAGCTCTCCTAATTTTTGAATATTCACTACCCTTAGAATAAATAGGTATACTAACTGATAAATTTGATGTAGTACTTATACTATCGGGATGATCCGGCATTTCTGGGGTATAGTAAGTTTTACCAGATTGAACTTTAAAGCTTACTCTAGGCAGAAGTTCAGCCTTTGCCGCTATTTCGGCAGCTTTATGACTTTTAACACTATGTCTTATAGCATCTATGCTAGGATGAACATTTACAGCCCTCTCTATTAAAGCCCCTAATGAATTAGGTAAGTTGCCCGGCATAGGAGGCATAGCAATATCATCTGCTTCTATACCAAACATGCGAATGAAGTCTGCTTTTATTGCTTGATACTTAGCATATAAGGCTAATCTATTAGTTTCAGATGCTGCAAGAGAGGCCTTGGCACTAGCTAAATCTATTAATGTTGCTTCACCTAATTTTAGTTTCTCTTCGATGGTTTGTAAGTTATGTTTAGTCATTTTTAGACTAATTTCAGAAATCTCATATTTTTCTTTTGTTTCATAACATTCGAGATAATTTTTTATTAAGTTTAAAATAACTTTCTGTTCTCCCTCATAATATTTAGCACGCGATGCTCTAAAAGCTGACTGGGCAGCTTTCAAATTTGCCACACTACTACCACCACTAAATATAGGCTGTTCTAATATTAAAGTTCTTTGTTGTGACTTTAATTCTTTTTTAGGATATAAAGCCTCATATCGCCCTTTCGTTTTATTACCACTAATATTAGAATCAATATTATAAGATGCACTAGGCATAAAAGCTGAGAAAGCTGCAGAAAATTGTTCAATCTCATTTAAAAAATTCTGTCTAATGGTTTGTAAGTCACCATTATTATTATACGCACTAGATAAAGCATCAGGTAAGTCGACAGCCAAAACCGAACAGTTTAACAAAATGATAATGGCAAAATGTGTAAATTTATACATAGTTGATTCTAAATATGTTTATGTTAAAAAATTTGCTAGCTTCTGCAATAAGTTAAAGGTATCATTGAGTTAAAAATTGACCTATTACATAAAGCTAATATGTAACATATCAAAAACTAATCTTGAGAGCAACATAACAGTGTTAAACTATAGTTTTTATTTGTATTATCTTTAAGTAATATTATAGATTCCCAATTCAAAAATTTTAATATAAATAATTTATTATGCCTAATATATATTCTCTCCTTTCAGACAGTGCTTTATCTAGTATCTTATCAAACCCTTCTATTACTGCTACTATAAAGCAGTTGAAATTTGATTCTACGGAAACATTCAAAATGTTTTCCAATAACTTAAAGAATATTAAAAAAAGAGCTGGCTCCATATATGACATATTTGTAGATTCAGATTCGAACGATCAACAACAAAACCGAGAAATAGCTGAAGCTTTTAAAGAAACAGTTGGTAACTCCTTAGATAAATTGGACAAATATCTTGACGAACAAGAACAAGCAAAGGAGGGTATGTTGTTTTTTGAAAGCACTTTCATTGAATACATAATAAACACTCTTGAAAGTATTTTGCAGTTTCAAAACAAATTAAATGCCTCATATCCTGGAGCGTCAGAAAAGATCATCGATTTTTGCGGAAATTTATTAATTGCTTTAATATCTATACAAATGCCGGTAGTCGGTTTAATACTCAAAGGAAGTGGCTTGTTAGATTCGGTAAAATCTTTTCTCAGTACGGAAAATCTAACAAAAACAGTAGATAATTGGAAGGCAAAACTAGCAATAGTTGAAGAGAAGATAGCTACAATAGAAAAACATCCAGACCTTAAAGAAAAATATTGTAAAGCCAAACAAATTTCTGAAATAGCAGAAACAACAGGAGCATCACCTGTAGCTGTAGCATCATTAGGGTTAGATGTTGATTCTTTGAACAAAATTAATAAATCGGTTAAACAAGATCCACAAGAGAAAGATTCTTTTAAAAAACTTATTGACTTATCTAAAGAAATGCCCTATAGTAGGAGTGGTATAATTGGGGCTGTTGGGGCCATACATGATGGTGTGAATGACATCCTTAGACATATGCCAAATAAAGAAAAAGATTTAAAAAATTTAATCGTACCGGAATTATGCGGTATAAAAGAAACCCTCCTCTCTACATTAAATCCTAATAAAAGCGTAATTGATAAATTAGACTGTTGTTATAAAGCAACAAAAAGTATATTTACTATCACTTCCCAAATACAAGAAGCAGTCAAATTAACCCCCGACAGAGAGAAAATCGTCAGAACTTTTGTAAATTTAGTTAAGGATAAAACACAAAATATTCTCCCAGCACACTTTTTACAAGATATTACATCATTAAAGACTACTTTAAAACCACTATCCGCACTAGTGCAAATTGGCAATGCTATGAAAGTAGCTCTTGGAAATAGCAGTAACAAAGCCCAAGGCACAGCACGGGAAAGGTAATAGGTCACAGCTATCAAAAGTTAGAAAGTAGAACGGGTTTTAGGTTGCTTTTTTCATTTTTTATACCAAGAATAAATTACTCTTAGAAACGAACGATTTAAAGAGATACTGAAACAACAATATCTGACACTTATAAATAATAAAGGTATACTAAACAAAGATATTATGGAAGTTATACGTACTAAATTAGGGGGTGGCACTAGAGTCATTATTTCGTCAGAACCTTCATCTAATAGCAGGAGATAACATTATATTACATATGAAGGATGATACAATTTATATTACCTTAGCGTAGAATATTTTCTGAATTATATAGTGAAACCTATTGAATTAGGTGATACAAACTTTGTGTCATACCTGCGAAAGCAGGTATCTAGATTCCCGCCTTCGCGGGAATGACAACTTACAATCGTTATGTTCTTTATCACCTAATCCTATGAGCATAACTATATCATGACCTCTACTAACCCAGGTTAAAATGATACTCTCAACTTCACCGAACCTTGATGGCTAGAGTATTTATTATTAGAAGCTAAATAATCATATACTGCCATAATTTCTGTTGCCCCACGTTTTAGAGTAATAGTTCCGCCAATTTTGTAGTTGTATTTAGCAGGTTTTTCAAGTAGCAATACTTCCTCTCTTCTATTGGAACCTGACGTTATCTGCATACGAACCTTCTGTTGCTTATTATGCAAAAACCTCTCGCCTTCTATATGCAATCCAGGAATCACCTGGGTAGTATCATTGATCTTCATTGGTATAACTGCTTCAAACCCTATAATCCCAGAAGCCCTCCTGTCATTAGTAGCAGCGACCGAGAGACTTTGTGCTTCAAAGCTTTCATTATATCCCGCAATATTGTATCCTCCGTACTTTAGTCCAATATTTGGCGTAATTAATACTTTACCAACCTGCGACTTGTGAGCAACTACTACCTTACTACTATATGAAGTATTAGCAAATTTAGCCTTAGCCAACTGCTTTTGTACTGGTATTTTTGCAGAAACATTACCAAAAGCAAAGGAAAGAACGCCTTGTAGTATTAATTTATCAGACAAATTAGTTTGACCATATATAGATATTACGTGGGCGTGGGCAGCAACTTTGTCGGTACGATTCTTGTATTTAAAGTTAGATAGGACATAGTTATAAGCTCCTCCTATAATACTACCACCTTGCAGCTCTATATCACCCCCTATAGTTGCAGCCCTAGTTCTGCCGGTATATCTACTTAACACATTGTAACCATTATACTTAGCTGTTCCAATCGTACCACTAATCCAGACATTTTTAGACATAACATTATCTTCATCACCAGAGCCAAGAACTGCAAGATCAAATTGGTGGAATCTTGATTGAACAGACTGTTCTATAAAATCAAAAACTGACACTACTGAATTTATTGTTGCTGAAGTTACTTGTTTTTGTACTTCTACTGTTTGTTGTTCTAATGCTTTTACCTGTTCTTGCAATATTAATTCATCGTTGTTGTTACGAGAAGCAGTATCGTTGTCAGCTGGTATATTTGACTGTAACACTGGACTCGATGGTGTTTCTGATTTTGAGCTTGAGTCTTCTTTTTTTTGTACTTCTATTGCTTCTTTCTCTTCTGATTCTAAATTTTGATTTGAGTTTTCTTTTTTTTGTACTCCTATTGCTTCTTTCTCTTCTGATTCTAAATTTTGATTTGAGTTTTCTTTTTTTTGTACTTCTATTGCTTCTTTCTTTTCTGATTCTAAATTTTGATTTGAGTTTTCTTTTTTTTGTACTTCTATTGCTTCTTTCTTTTCTGATTCTAAATTTTGATTTGAGTTTTCTTTTTTTTGTACTTCTATTGCTTCTTTCTTTTCTGATTCTAAATTTTGATTTGAGTTTTCTTTTTTTTGTACTACTACTTGTTCTGGCTGTGCGTTTACTTGTTTTTCAGTATTCCTCTTGTTGCGTTTCTTCCGCTTTTTACGTACCATTTCCTGTTGTTCACCTTGAACTGGCACTATGCTTGATCCCGTATTATTTTGAACAAATGTAGCATCAGAAATTTTATTAGTTTCAGGAGTTAATAGTTGTTGAGCAACCTGCTTAGGAACAATAGGTTGCTGGTTAATTGCTCCATTATTCTGTTCCACTGCTGACTCTTTTTGTAATTCTGCTAGTTTGGCAATATTCTTATTGAGTCTCTTTTGTTTTTTACTTACTACTTCCTTCCACTCTCCTTCATTTCCATCTGACACTATGTTTGGTTCAATATTGTTTTGAGTACATGCAACATCAGGAGTTTTATTAGTTGCAGGAGCTAATAATTGTTGAGCTGTCGGCTGAGCAACAATAGGTCGTTGGTCAATTATTCTATGATTCTGCTCCACTACTAACTTTTCTTGTAATTTTGCTAGTTTGGCAATATCTTTCCTAAATTTTCTCTGGGCTTTACTTTCTACTTTAGTCCACCCCTCTTCATCTAGCACTATGCTTGGTTCAATATTGTTTTGAGTAAATGCAGCATCAGGAATTCTATTAGTTGCAGGAGTTAATGGTTGTTGAACAACCGGCTTAGGAACAATAGGTTGTCGGTCAATTGCCCTATTATTCTGCTCAGCTCGTGCCTGCTGTCTCTGCTCCTTATTCATTTGTTTCACCATATCCAGCACCTGCTTCTTATCTGCTGTTATTTTAGCTTCTATTCTAGTTTCATCTTTCTTCCTCTGTTCTTGTCTTTTCATTGCTTGTTTAAACTCATTATCTTTATGCTTTTGTTTTAATTCCTTCAATTGATTCCGATGATGGGTATTGGGCATCGTTGATGTTGTTGGCAATATTAGCGGTTCTGCTCCTCTGCTTGATGTTCCTAAGTCAGGAGGCTCAGTAATACTAAGATTGTTGAATTCAAGAATTAATTCTTGTTCTTCATCCTCCTGAGGTTTTATTTTTTGGAGCTGATTATCTGTACTTAGCAAGTCTGTGTTCTTTGAACCATTATTATTGAATAATGGGCTTAATACTCTACTTATATTAGATGAACTGTTTTTTTTATTAGAAGTACTCGTCGTTACATCCTTAATAGGAGATTCAAGGATAGGATCACGACTATCTCTACAATCTCTGAACGCATCTGATTGAGAATTATTAGAAGGTGATAGCACAAGATTTGGTGGAACCTTAGCAGGTGTTGATGTAGCGAGTTTAGCAGGACTAGTAGTTGGAGAACTACCAAGATTAGTACCACTATTTTGGTATGATGACAATGGACTAATTGCATCCCATCGTTTTACCTTTGTACTAGATGTTGCTGCAATAATACCTGGTATATTCTCTTTTGATGAGTTATTTACTTTTGCACTAGGATTCCGTGTTATTACTCCAGCTTGTTTTATTTCTTCTATAGATTTATCTACTCTTTCTCTAAATAACTTGCTTTCTTCTATAGATGAATTTCTTTTTTTTCCCAAAAGAAGTACTTCTTCTGATATTTCTTGTAATCCAGAGCTTTGCCTTTCTGTATAATTATGTTCATCTAATAATTGATTTACTTCTTGAAATGGATACCTTACTTTATGTGATTTCTGCTGGACAATTGTAGACAGCTCTGGCGTTGATCTCGTGTATTCTTGCGTTAATAATGAGGGGCTTCTATTCTCATCTACATCTGTCTTAAATGCAAAGTATGAATTATAGCTGAATTGCTTTAGACTTAAACTACTTGACCCTTTAGGTGAAATGTTTTCTGAATCTAATTCTCCATCAGACAATGATGTATTTAAGCTTGATAGAACATTTGTTTTTTGAGATTGAGTGTCATTTAGGTTAAACTTATCCACAGTACTAGTATTAGTGAGAACTTCCATCTGTAATATAGATTTATCAGCTTTGGCACTTGGTAAACTGCTATCCTCAGATTTAAAGTATGCACCATAGCTAGATTTATTTGGACTTACCCCTTTAGGTGGTGGAATGTTTTCTGAATCTAATTCTCCATCAGACAATGATGAATCTAAGGGTAACGAAACATTTGTTTTTTGAGACAAAGTGTCATTTGGCTCAAATTCATTTACAGTATTCCTATTAGTAAGAATTTTCGATGGTGATTTAGATTTATCAGTTTTGACCCTTGGTGGACTGCCACCCTCAGATTTAAAGTATGCACCATAGCTAGATTTATTTGGACTTACCCCTGGTGGTGGAATGTTTTCTGAATCTAATTCTCCATCATACAATGATGCATCTAAGTTTAATGAAACATTTGCTTTTTGAGGCTGAGTGTCATTTGGCTCAAATTCATTTACAGTATTCCCACCAGTAAGAATTCTCAATGGTGATTTAGATTTATCAGTTTTGACCCTTGGTGGACTGCTATCCTCAGATTTAAAGTATGCACCATAGCTAGATTTATTTGGACTTACCCCTGGTGGTGGAATGTTTTCTGAATCTAATTCTCTATCATACAATGATGAATCTAAGGGTAACGAAACATTTGCTTTTTGAGATTGAGTGTCATTTGGCTCAAATTCATTTACAGTATTCCTATTAGTAAGAATTTTCGATGGTGATTTAGATTTATCAGTTTTGACCCTTGGTGGACTGCCACCCTCAGATTTAAAGTATGCACCATAGCTAGATTTATTTGGACTTACCCCTGGTGGTGGAATGTTTTCTGAATCTAATTCTCCATCAGACAATGATGCATCTAAGGGTAACGAAACATTTGCTTTTTGAGACAAAGTGTCATTTGGCTCAAACTCATTTACAGTATTCCCAACAGTAAGAATTCTCAATGGTGATTTAGATTTATCAGTTTTGCCCCTTGGTGGACTGCCACCCTCAGATTTAAAGTATGCACCATAGCTAGATTTATTTGGACTTGAAACACTTGAATCTTTGGGTGATGGAATGTTTTCTGAATCTAATTCTTCATCAGACAATGATGCATCTAAGTTTAATGAAACATTTGCTTTTTGAGACAAAGTGTCATTTGGCTCAAACTCATTTACAGTATTCCCAACAGTAAGAATTCTCAATGGTGATTTAGATTTATCAGTTTTGACCCTTGGTGGACTGCCACCCTCAGATTTAAAGTATGCACCATAGCTAGATTTATTTGGACTTGAAACACTTGAATCTTTGGGTGGTGGAATGTTTTCTGAATCTAATTCTTCATCAGACAATGATGAATCTAAGGGTAACGAAACATTTGCTTTTTGAGACAAAGTGTCATTTGGCTCAAACTCATTTACAGTATTCCCAACAGTAAGAATTCTCAATGGTGATTTAGATTTATCAGTTTTGACCCTTGGTGGACTGCCACCCTCAGATTTAAAGTATGCACCATAGCTAGATTTATTTGGACTTACCCCTGGTGGTGGAATGTTTTCTGAATCTAATTCTCCATCATACAATGATGCATTTAAGTTTACAATATTGCTACTAGTGAGAATTCCCGATGATGATCTAGATTTACTAAAACCTTTAGGTGGTGGAATGTTTGCTTTAGGTGGCGGAATGTTTTCTGAATCTAATTCTCTATCATACAATGATGCATTTAAGTTTACAATATTGCTACTAGTGAGAATTCCCGATGATGATCTAGATTTACTAAAACCTTTAGGTGGTGGAATGTTTGCTTTCGGTGGTGGAATGTTTTCTGAATCTAATTCTCTATCATACAATGATGCATTTAAGTTTACAATATTGCTACTAGTGAGAATTCCCGATGATGTTCTAGATTCACCAAGCTTGACACGCGGTGAACCGCTACCTTCAGTTTTACATGCACTGATTAATACTAATTGTGCTAACCCAACATTGAATAACATGCTTATTCTTGAATTCATATGTAATCTTCTCCATTGTTGAATGGCTTTGTTTGGAATGGTATAATTTACCCTAATTTGCACTGAATCACTCCACTTGCACAAAAAACACCCTCCAAATGAATGCCATTGATTAATAATATTTTAAATAACTACCCCTTCTCATTTTTTAAACTTAGTTTTTGTGTCAAAAAAGTTGAACCGACAGATCTTTTGACACCAATCTGATAAATTCACATAAAAATCTTTACGTCATCATTACCTAATTAATGATTGTAACAGTAACCTACAATTGTATATACTAAATATTTAATAAAAGATTATATTTATATCCTCTAAGTTGTAAATTTATCAACATTCTACCGCATTGCCCAAAATACCTAACTCATATTATAGTGAAACCTATTGAATTAGGTGATACAAACTTTGTGTCATACCTGCGAAAGCAGGTATCTAGATTCCCGCCTACGCGGGAATGACAACTTACAATAGTTATGTTCTTTATCACCTAATCCTATAGGCATAACTATAACTGATTTTATAGTTTCCTTTGGTTCACATTATTTGATATTATTGTTAATTTTTTGGGTAATGATATGGTAGATAATTAGGAAAAAACTATCTTTATTTTTAATTTAAGCATATATGTGCAGTAATATTTTAATATGGGGAACATCAATAGTCGGGTAACAGAGAAAATGTTACCATTCTCTCTGTTACCCGACTAATATTTTTCTGGAATTTCAGATATAGTTATGCTCATAGGATTAGGTGATAAAGAACATAACGATTGTAAGTTGTCATTCCCGCGAAGGCGGGAATCTAGATACCTGCTTTCGCAAGGTTAACACAAAGTCTGTATCACCTAATTCAATAGGTTTCACTATATCATACCGTTGGTGAAGATTAAGTCAGTATTAAAGGCTTGGGTTTGGAAATGCTACAGATAAACGAGCAGCCATAGAAAAGTTAATGCTAGATTTTTCGTTGATGGGGATGTAGCGGATACAATGGTATCCGCTTAAGAAAATCCAATAATAAGTCATGAATTATTATTAGAGTGTTGAAACCTAGAAATGAGTACTATATATTGCTAGTCTATATAAAAATACGACTAAACAAGTTTGTAATAACTAATAACATAATATTGGCTATATAGTCTCCCCGTCAAAAGTGCAAAAAATTAAAAAATTAGCAGCTTAGCAAAAAATTTTTTGTATAAAATTTTAGAGTTTAATTCTTTTGATGTAAATTTTTAATATAAAAAGATGATTTCTAGAAATTTTTTGCACGATGATTTGTTAACGATTTTGTAATCGTTTGATTAATTTTCTTTTATTGAGTCATTTTTATGTAGAAAAATTTGTTTTGAGAAGGTGATTACCAATACACCGTAAGTTCAATCCTACAGCGGAAATTAACGGATTTATTATATCTCCTATTACTCCTTTTAAGTAATTTCTGCCAACTCTACCATAATGCTTAAGGTGTCCTATTATCGGCTCTATAGCACTTCTTCTCTTGATCATTGCCTTATCATCTGAGGATAGCTTCTTCTTGCAATATGGGCTATACACCTTGTCTTTTTCTTTAAAATTATTCCCCTTATAGCCTAAATCAACAAATGTCCTGGCTATTCCCACTCCTGTTAATTTCTTTACAACCTCTACAGTCTGCGATAATGTATGACCATCATATGGATTGCCATGAAATGATTTGGCCGCTAATACAAAATTACCTCGACCACTTACTGCTATCGAAACCTTGTTACCAAACTCATAGGGTTTGTTTAATTTCCCTTTACCTATGCACTCTACCTCCGGTGCGTGAAAACTATATAATACTTTATTATCCTCCTTATATCGCTCTTTCTCTGCTTTACTCAGTATAGATTGTGCCTGAATCTTTTTAATCTTATTTAGTATTTCTTGCTGCTTTAATGACAAACTTAACTTTGTTTTTGCTATTTCTCGCTGACATATTCTTATTAAACGACCCAGCAATATCTTTAAATGTTGCATTACCTTCTTACGTTTTTTGGCTTTACTATTATCCTTATATTTCCATAATTTTACTATGTCTTTTTTATATTGCTTGGCATATGTCTCATGTAACTTAATGCCTAAAGTATGACATAACTTTACTAGCTCTATTCTTGCCTTATCCATCAAATACACATCATGAGGATACTTAATATTCTTAATTTGTACTGTAGTATCAACGATTATCGATGCTAAGTCTTTTTTTTTAAGCACTCCGACTTTGCAACCAATTCTTGTTAATTCTTTTAATATCTCATTATATCCTTCTTCCCCTAATATAGCACGAAACCTTCGTATACTAGCTTCTGATATCTCAGCATCTTTCTGCAAATATTCCCAACCACAAAAATATTGCCAATATACGTTCTCTCTCAGCTCTTCTTCAGCTGCAGCATCTGACAGGTTATACATCGCTTGCAGCATAGTTACTCCAAGTAATAACCTGTGACATCTGCGATTCCTACCAAATTTCTTGATATTAACATTTGTCAATAACCATTCCTCTAAAACAGTCCAATTTATTAACGATCTTAATTTATATAACTTGTTATTAGGGTTTAATTCTTCGGTCAATTTATAACCAAAAAGCTGTCCTTGTTTTTGGGATTTTATTATATCTTCTATCGGCATAATTCATACAATCCATAAGGTTTCTGCCAATATTATAGCATTTTCTTATGGATTATCTAGATATTTTTACCCGCTAACCATATTATATATTATCCTTCTAGACTTTTGACGGGGAGACTATATAGCCCACCATATTGTTGATGTAGTTTATAAGAAAATTAACTTATGACCTGGATTCTAAGCTTTTCGGAAAAAAAAGAGGTTATCCATTACCCCCCTACATGGACTTCACATACCCTCTGGTTTTGGATGGTCTCCATCATTGTGTAAATCATTAAATATATCAAAATGCTCATATATTGTTTTTTTCTCTAAGCTCCTATGTGAGATTAGTGGAGGTATAGCAAACACTTCATCTAATGCCTCAACAATAGGTGTAACTATAAGAAGAGATAATGCTTTCGCTATACTGTGCGTATCACCTGAATATTGCTTATATAAATCTTGATATTTTATTACTACATCCTCAATAATAACAACTTTAGTGCGGGGATAATTCGATAGCATCAGGTTCCAAGGATCAGAATTTGTTCTGTGATCATTGCCACCAGATCTAATATCACTTCTATATAATACTGCAGGTTTATCTAAAAATTTACTGTGAATAAATTCCGCTACTGTACCAGTATCTAGCTCCGAACCGTCAAAACTAAATATACCCCCATCAGTTTCTTTTACTTGTTTTAAATCATTATTTTTTATATGTTGAGCGTGGGCATCTCTTTGTTCTAAATTTTGGGGCAATATACATTTATACTTACCATTAGACGCCTCTTCTAATGCCAAAGATAAATATAAATTACCTATAAGATCCTTATTAGTAAATAAGGGACCTGCAAAATATAAATTATAAGATTTTTTAGTTATATCATCATTCTCAGAAGAGGCAGATAAATTCATAGAGTGATTAAGCATATATTTATAAAGCCCTATATTTAGTTGTTAACAAAAAAATCAAATTATGTTCTGTAAAGTTTTTAAACTTCTACCGGATTAGTTACCACCTGGCTTTTATCATCAAACGATATTCTAGGAACCTGTCGGAGAATAGCGAATTTATCATATTTACTGAGCTCTTCTAAATATTCTGCTCTTCTTTCTTCACTTGTTTCCAGGTAGCTAAAGGTTTTCTTTTATAACTAAAGCCTAACTTTTTTAATATCCTACCAGCTTGCGATCCTGTAATTCCAAATTCTTTACCAATATCTCTTAACTTAACATTTGGATTGCTTTTTACAAACTCTTCTAATTTCTGTTTATCAACTTTACTTTTAAAACCTAATCTAGCTCTTGCTAATATCGTTCCTTCCTTTCTATTCCTTACGTTCCAACGACTAATTGTATTTTTATGTATGTCAAATATCTTTGCAGCAGCTCTTTGACTGCTGCCTTTTTCTATATAATTTATTACTTTTTTTCTTAAATCTTCGCTATATGGGCTTGTTGACATTTTTCTCTTATTTTTATCATATCTTATCACCTAATTTAATATGTTTTACTATACATTTTATAGTTGAAATTGTCAAAGCATTCTTGCTACTGATATCACATTTTTCACTTCCGCTCAACCTGAATATGTAAACTATACCTTAACGAAGCTACTACAATTCTTAAATTATAATTTAAAATAGACAGTATCTTCCTTATAGCTCATCAACTCGATATTCTAATGCAACTTCCTTACCATAAAAAGCTATAGCAATCTTGGCAATTTTCTTGATATGCACATGTTCTTTTATTTTAGCGTCATATTGTTTTCTCGCTATTTGATCTAGCCCTTCTTTGGCAACAGATTCTAGGTTTCCTGCCGTTTTGGCTATTTTATATTCAACTACAATAGCACTATCTCCACGACCAGCTATTGGTACTAACATATGATCACATCTGCCACGCCCTGACTCTCTATTCGATTCTATTACATATTGCACCGTCAGTGGTGCTAATATTCCACCCATCAGATTATGGTAACCTCTCTCCACAAGCATATCATGGTAGCTGGTTGATTTTAGTAAAAATTCTTGAAGTTTCTCGCCAAACTGAACTATTTGATGATTAATTAGTAATTTGATAAAATTATCATACTCATTAATTTCAATATTTAATTTATTTGTCACCCATTTTCTTACTCTTGTAATGTAAATATTTCTTACTTCTTTATTAGGGATCGTTAAACGATAAGTTGGATCCTCTGGATTATCATCAGCAAGTAACGGATTTAAGTAACCGGCAAATAATAATAAACTGTAAAAGATGTTGGGATCATCTTCAATCTCTCCTAGTGAGATTTTTGTATATAATCGCTTAACTATACCTTTCCCCTCTAATAAGCTTTGTAAATCTTCTTGTATCTTATCTGACAATAATGCTTTATCAACAAATCCAGTACCACCACTATCAATCCAGTAAGTATCGAGTTTTCCCTTATGAGCAAGGCACTGCATAATTGACCATGGATTATAGATTATCTCTCCGCCAAATGTGTAGCCATTATACCAATCCTTAATTTGCTCAGGATTTGTCTCAAGTGGTACTTTAATTAGTAATTCATCAACTTCCCCTTGGGTAAAGCCATAAAACTTAGCGAAATCATCATCAAGCAAAGTATATTCAGTAATGTTGTTCAAATCTGAAAATAAATTAGCTTTAGCAATACGCAAAATGCCAGTAATTACACCTTTTTCTAAACAAGGATTACCTTTTAAACTACTACCAAACATCCCACGAAACAACTCAAGTACTTGCTCAAACTCTTCCGTCTTATTGCCAAATTTAATGTAGGAACTACTGATCGGTGTATCATATTCATCGATCAATATATAGACTTTTTGCTTAAAATGTTTGTACAACACTTCACTTAAAAAACGTAAACTATTTTTTAAATCATTCTTATCAAGTTTCCCATCAAAATATCGCCTTAGTTTTTCTTTTTGTGCATTATCTAATAGCCCTGTATCTTCCATCACATGATGATTTAAGTAATGATCACGGCGGCCTCATGAACAATTAGTTAATTTCTATTAAAGCATTAGTAAAACGTTTTAAGTTCTTTGGTGACCAACCCATAGTAAGCATCATTTTGGGTCTAATCTCCCTTTTAGTCTTTATTTTATTTAAAATATTTAATACAAATCTTCTGATAATTGCCATATTCGCAGGAGCATTGCCTTGTCTTATGCTACTTGCATCCTCGTTAAATACCACGTCTATAGTTATGCTCATAGGATTAGGTGATAAAGAACATAACGATTGTAAGTTGTCATTCCCGCGAAGGCGGGAATCTAGATACCTGCTTTCGCAAGGTTAACACAAAGTGTGTATCACCTAATTCAATAGGTTTCACTATACATTTAAAAAATGTAATGCTCTGATACCCTCATGTTTTGTTCCTCTCAGCGTTTTACCATCTATTGCATAATGTTTTTCACTTAAATTGTTAGTAAAATATTTTACTAACACCTTATTTAATTGACTAGAATCAAGACTAGTAAAAAAACGTCTAATTGTACAATCACTAGGCGTACCATTTTCAAACGGAAAATATTCTCTCAAAGTATCAATATGTGCCTTGCCAAATTCTTCAATCTCCTCCCAACTCTCCGCCCGTGCGGCAACCGCTACCATTGCTAAAAACACTAACTCTATTAAGGGATATGCTATCTTACTTTCTTGTCTATGATCTTCAATATCCCAAAAATGTTCTGCAAAGTTCTTGACGAATTCTCTCTCTCTTAACATCACTATCTCCAAATAATAATTATTTTATTAAGAGATTCTTACGATATTACTCCACTATTTGCAAAAACTTTATTATTAACATTTCTTTACCTTCTGTTCATGAGACCGCCGTGGTAGTATCAATATCTCCGTCACACAATGATTTAAAACTTACACCTCTAGTTTTTAAATCCTCTATTAAAGAGACAAGGTGTGACATTGATCTACCTAGGCGATCCAATCTCCAGACAATCAGAGTATCACCTTTCTGCAATATTTTAATGCATTGATCTAAACCTGGTCGCTCAATTTTAGCCCCAGATATATGATCAGTAAATATATTATTTTTCTCACATCCTAAATTTAATAGTGCATCAATTTGCATTTGTAAATCTTGTTCATATTTACTAACACGTGCATATCCAATTTTTCTATTCATTCTCATTTATTGTGTTGTATGATGAGTATCCCAAACTTAGATTTATGAGATGACAATATAATATAAAATATGATAGTCTTTTGAAAGAAAAATTATTGTCTCAACAAACGCTCGTTTGATAAGACATTATATCTATTGAATTATTGTCACATTATTGCCATGATAAAAAACGACAAACTGGCTATTCTCTCTGAACTAGAAAAGTTTGCTTTATATGGATTACCAGATTTCAACAACGAACAACGTAGAAAATATTTTAATAGCCCGCTTTGGTAAAACATATCCTCATAACGGGTTAAATATTCTTCATCTTCTTTGGAGCGTTTATCAGTATATCTCTTATCTTCAGGCAGTCCCAAACGACTATAGAATTTATGCCACTCTTCATCAGAGCTGTCATCTTTTGGCACAGCAACTCGCTGATTCAAGCTCTTCTCTGCTTCCAAATAGCTCTGAGCTAAAGATGATACATCCTTGAATTTACCCAGCGACTCAGCTTTGCGTATTTCTTCAGGCATGTTAGCTAGCCAGTCATTACCAGAGAAAGTAGGGCTAGTTTCATAGTTATTGGCAATTAATTCTTTGCTCATATGCTTATTCTTCTTTTGAATTTTCTAGTTCTTTTTTTAACTTTTTTATTTCTTCAATGGTTAGTTTTGTATATTTAGCTATTTTTTCTATTGGTTCATTATCAATTAACATTTCTTTTGCCACAACTATAGCATTTTCTTTAATACCTTCAACTTTGCCTTCAACCTTGCCTTCAGCCTTGCCTTCTTCTCTACCTTTTTGCTCAGCTGAAACTATATAATCACGTTGTTTTAAGGATTCATTGACATATCTATTATACTCTATACGTTCTTTATCAGTCATTTTTAGGATGCTAAGTCGTTCAGCTACTTTCTTCATATAAGGTGATTTAAAATCATCTCTAACTTCAGCATGTTTAGCAAAATACAACCATTCATCCATTTCCTTTTTTATAATATCGTCAAAAAGTGGTACAGAAATAATAAAATATTCTGGAAATACATTATGAATATCCACTACCTTACCCTCCTTATCGGCAAGATGTACATCTAAAGGATGTTCTCTATCGATTTCTCTAAAAATAGTCTTACCATGACATAAAGGCGATTTCATACCTGCATAAGCAAAATATATTAAGTTGATATGAAATACTTTCTTGATACTAGTATAATCCTGACTAGCATAAATACTATCGACAATCAACCGGCTACTATTAAAACAAGCTTTATGAAGCAACAGGCTAGTATATGTGCGATCTATTTCAACAATATATTTATGACCTTGTTGATCTTCAACAATAACATCAGCAACGCTTTTTTTTAGGTCTTCATTTTCTTTATTACTTTCACTTTCAAGCAAGGCAATGATTTTTACTGCTGGATAGCCACCGACATCTCTAAGTATCGCCGAAATAAAGCCCTCGACTATCTCATAGTCACCTTTATTTTTCAGTAAAAATTTAATTGCGTAGTCCAACGACATCAGCGGTTTACTGCTCATAACTTATCCTCATTATAAAAAACTACTCTATTTTAGCACCATCGATATTATTAACTCCATCATCTTCTGAAACCTGCGAGCAGATATATAGAAACAACGCTTAGGTAGCCTTCAAGGAAGGCAGTGTAATCACTTTCCTGCCAAACGAAATTGCTGCGATATATACCACTCATTTGAGCTAAATCCTCTAATACTATCTTACCATCTTCTCCACTAAAAAGCTTGCAATAAATTGATTTTAATTGCTCTTTTGTTAGTAAATTTGATGGGGGTGAGTTAATTGATAGTTTCATTTATTTTCCCTTAGTCTTGTATCTGTTGTTGCTGCTGTTGTAATTGTTGCATTTGCATCATCTTACGTTGTTGTCTGATTTGTAATACTTCTTGCTCATTCTTAAGGATTGAACTTGGAGTCCCTCTCAGCTCAAAAAATAGTTTAAAACATTCATCCCAGTTGATATTATCATAAATCTCAGGCAAAAAGTTACTGATATAGTGAAACCTATTGAATTAGGTGATACAAACTTTGTGTTAACCTTGCGAAAGCAGGTATCTAGATTCCTGCCGTTGCTAAGAATGACAACTTACAATAGTTATGTTCTTTATCACCTAATCCTATAGGCATAACTATAGTAGCGTCAAACTCATAGAGACCATTAATACCACGCTGACATTTCTCGGCATCTATTCGACACGTACCTAGCAAATTTCTTACTTTAGTTATCATCTCTTCCCGTAAATATTTCCTACCAATAGCAAATGGTGAAAAGCCTACTTTTTCTGCTATTTCATTAGCTTGTTGTAATCTAGACACTGTTAACAAAGCTTATTTAATGGGTGAATAAAGTCTTTTTTGCTACAAATTATAAGATTCTCTGGAAATAGGTACACTATTCCTTCAAAAATCCTATTTATTCTCGTCGAAAAATAGCTCAAAATATAATTAATTAGCCATCTCCAACAGTCTCCTAGATGATATCTTTGCTAAATATTTTTCAAACAAACCATAATTTTTAATCATATAAATATTCCTTATAACCCCTTATATTACAACTGACTTCCAGGCTTTTGTCAGTTGATTAATTGAAAAACACCCCCCTATATTTCGCAGCATATCTCAACTAAAGATTGCTGTCAATAGTTTATTTTCTATTATTTGTATTATTATTAAATTTTTTATATTTAGTTATTCCAAATTAGCTTATATCTATAAATATAACAGATTTTTACGCTCCACTAATAGCCGTTTTCATTATTTTTGCGGGATTGCTTATTTTTTCCATGCCACAGTACATATCTTTGCTGTATTTATCCTTAATCCAATGCCCAATAAAGGCAGCAGTTGGTTTGAGAGTGATCTTATTGCAAGTCGTATCTTCTTCAATTGCTTCTAACTTGCTAAACCAGGATTTGTCCAAGTTCTCACCGTATAACTTTAACAAATATTGCCTTATTTTATACCACACTGACTCTGGGTTTAGTCCACTTAGCTCTAAATAATAATCCGATGGAGTTCTTTTGTTAGTAATACGCAATTGCAGAACCTCTTTGCCATATACCTCTTGCACTTTATTGAGCAATGTGCATTTATCAGGTTCTGACAAAGAGATATCTGCTAGATCAATCTTGTATTCATCTCTAGATATTATATAGTTATGCTCATAGGATTAGGTGATAAAGAACATAACGATTGTAAGTTGTCATTCCCGCGAAGGCGGGAATCTAGATACCTGCTTTCGCAGGTATGACACAAAGTCTGTATCACCTAATTCAATAGGTTTCACTATACCTGCTTTCGCAAGGTTAACACAAAACATAGTTGAGCCACATTCATTAAATTGCTTTATTTGTAGGAATTTCTGTATTATCCGAACGAAAAGTTAAGTTTGGGATATTATAGTAATAAACTAAAAGCCTACTAACAAAAGCTCCTATAAATACTGCAACAATAGAGTATTTTATTGTACTATAATCATGCTTATAAGCATAAGAGTCCAATAATATACTAAAGATCGCACCCCACAATATTAATATTTCAAAATTAATTTCTCTAGGTATATACTCCATATTTGCATCATGTTTACAAATTAAATTCCGGAATATTATACCAACACTAGAAGTCAAACAGGCAAAACATGAACCCCAGAACTCTAGTGGTTCAATTCTTTGTACAATTACGGTTATAACACCAATTATCATAAAAGATGCTTGTCCTAAGGAATCACAAACAATAAGAGTATTATTGCGTATTTTTTGGATAAAATTATCTTCATATAATTGCTTGTTATAATAAGCTAGTAATTTAATAGCAAAGAAACCAATAAGCACCGTTATAAAAATACGACAAGTATAATATGGAGTTAAAATAAAATTAACATTAGAAACATTGTGTACTACGACATCAAGTAAAATACATCCTAGTAAGGATGGTAACAGTGCTAATACAAAAGTAGTAAACAACGTGGCATTTGTTCTAGCCGATATAATGATCCCAGAAATTGCGAATGCTATACTCCCTATAACTCCAATAACATAACACCATGCTGAATCGATAGATTTTAGCAGTAGAATATGGCATCTATAGCTTTCTACAATTTTTTTATATTCATCACTATTGATAAATTCTTTAATTGAATTGTTAAACCGAGCAACTAAGTTAGAAGATACGGTTTTCTTACTAAACATTAAATGCACAGGAGTTTTAATACCAGTAGGTATCTCTTCTATTTGATCTTTTTCTTCATAATTTAAGACAAGTACTACCCCTGCGATTTTGTCAGCAAGAAATCCATCAATTTCATTACGTAGTAGCCCCTTAAATAGCTCCTCATTACTTCCATATTTAATGATGATGTCATTATTACTCACCTGATTTAGGTAGTCAGTTGTTCTTGCGTTGCCATAAACAGCTTTTCTAATTATACCAAGACGAAAATTTAGTAAACGTATCTGAGCTAAGAATTCATTTGTATTATTAAAATGCAGATGTTTTCTTGCTGAACGTGAAGTAAATAAGGAAATTTCTGCAAATCGATATGGAATGGAGAAATTGGCAAAGACCGCTCTTTCCTCGGTATAAGTAAGTCCTGGCACCATATCACTTTTACCTTGTTGGATATTGGATATTACTCGTTCCCAAGCAGAATCAGTATATTGTATACCAATGTTAATTTTGCTACTAATAGCATTGATTAATTCAATATCTAAACCGGTGACACCATAGCTATCACTTCTAGTTATATAACTAAACTGGTATGGTTCCAATGGATACCAATCAACAAGCAAACTTTCTTTATCAGGCGTCCTTTCAGTGCATTGAGTAAAATAT
This sequence comes from Candidatus Tisiphia endosymbiont of Hybos culiciformis, assembly GCF_964030975.1. Lineage (NCBI taxonomy): Bacteria > Pseudomonadati > Pseudomonadota > Alphaproteobacteria > Rickettsiales > Rickettsiaceae > Candidatus Tisiphia > Candidatus Tisiphia endosymbiont of Hybos culiciformis. The sequence goes on along the minus strand of NZ_CAXIQH010000001.1, from coordinate 893,283 downwards.
GTGTCAAGGGTATTAGCTAGTTGATTACTATTCGCATTAGGGTTAGTAACTTTATGATCCGCAGAGGCAAAAAAGTTTTGTAAGATAATAATAATCGGGATAATACTCTTAAGTATTTGCATGGTGTACAGCTCTTTTCATTAGAATTCTATTTTAAATTTGAGTATACACTATTTTGTAGTGTGTACTAATATATCACCATCAAAAAATTTAATATTAAATTCCTGTTTTCTGCTTGCCATAACTTTTGATGTTATGAATTCCCCATCTGCTGATTTAATTACCGTAAAACCACGTTTTAGTACGGTTTTATAGTCTAAACTGGTAAGAAGTAGATTATTTAAATTTAGTTGATGCTCATAATTTTTTAACTTAGTGCTAATAGATTTTAGTGTATAATTAAATTGATGCTCTAATTCCAAAGCCTTATAGTCGACTTTTTTTAGAGGATTTAATATTTCTATATTCAGTGATTCAAGTTTTGCCACTTTAAATCTAAGTAAATTCGGCAAAGAATCTGTTAATCTAAAACTGAGTTCATCAAGAAGTTGTTGATTATAATCTATATAAGCAGTTAGACTCCTGGAAATATTAGTATTGGAGTTAACGACTTGCTGTTGATATTTAACCAGCTGATTAATACGATTAAGTAATGTCTCATAATACGAACTTATTGTATAATTGAGACCAGAGAGTACAGGTACGGCAAATTCAGCTGCGGCGGTTGGAGTAGGAGCCCGTTTGTCAGCTACTAAATCAATTAAAGTATTATCTACTTCATGCCCAACTGCTGAAATAATAGGAATATCTGAACTAAATACACTACGTACTACTATCTCTTCATTGAATGCCCATAAATCTTCTATAGAACCACCACCTCTTGCAACAATTATAACATCAGGTTTTATATTTTGCTCTAATTTATTAAATCCTTCAATTGCCTCAGCAATTTCACTTGCAGCATTCCCGCCTTGAACAGTAACTGGCCATATTAGTACGTGAGACGGACAGCGATCATTAATACGGTGTATAATGTCCTTAATTACCGCCCCAGTCATTGAGGTAACTACACCAATCTTATTAGGCAAAAAAGGTAATGGTTTTTTGGGTTTATCAAATATACCTTCTTTTTCTAATTTTGCTTGCAGCTCCTTAAGAATCTGCATAATAGCCCCAAGACCCGCAGGCTCAAGGTTTTCTACCGACAGTTGATACCGTGAATTTCCTGCATATCCAGATAGTTTGCCAATAGCTACCACTTCCATGCCATCAACTGGTGTAAATTGAATCTTTGCAAGTACCGGACGCCAACAAGTGCAAGCTAGAACAGCTGTATTTTCTTTAAGATTAAAATAACCATGACCAGAAGTTGCTATCTTAAGACCAGAAATTTCTCCCTTTACTCTAATATAACCAAAATTATTTTCTAGCAATTCCTTAATCTTACTAGAGATTTCAGTGACTGAGAATTCTTGATTTACTAAATTAGTAATAAAATTATTTTCTATCATAAGGGACAACACAATAATTAAAGACGATTAAGTAAAACTAATTTATGTACTATAGTAATTTATAGCTAACTCGACTAACGTTACGTATGGCGTCAGTTTACTATGGCTAAATACTCATAGGGTTAGCTATATAGCTCCCCCTAATAAGTTCTTGATATTAAGTTGTCATTCCCGTGTAATTATGTCATTCTTAGCAACGGCGGGAATCTAGTAGATACCTGCTTTCGCAGGTATGACACGCGTATAGAGGAATCTAGATTCCTCTACTTACACAGGTATGACAATTGCTTTGTCGCTAATAGCAAAGAAATTATCTAGAACTTTAACGGGTTAGTATAGTTTTTTAAACAAAACACAAAAAAGATTATCACTTAATTATTTTCTTTTGTCGATGGTTTTTATAATTGAACTATAGCAATTCTTTATCTCTTGTTTTCTTCAGATTTTCTTCTTCTTTTTGCTTACCTTTAAATTTTGTTAGAAATTCATCTGTTATGTATATAATATCCATACTAAAGCTAAGATGAGGAGCCTCTAATATTATAGTACAATCACTATCTGCAAATCTAATTTCCTTATCACCTAACCTAGGATTCTGGCTATAGGTAAGCTTGTATTTTTCTGAAAGCAACTGATAAAATTCTGTGAATTTACTTTTATCTATTGTTAAGATTACTGCTTGGATAATATTATCATCATTACATATCATTAGTAGCTTAGTAAGCCCCTCTAATTTAACATCTCTAACATTGACATAATAATTATACCCATCCCAATGATTCTGTTCTTTTTTGCTGATATGATATAGTTTCTCTACGTCTGATATAGCTGCTTTATTTAATTCAAAACCCAAGGGAGCCGGATTAGCATTAACATTTAAGTTGAAAATTAAAATAAATAATATGTATAATAGCCTAGTGATCATAAATAGTTACCTTTTATATATTTAAGTTATAACATAATAATATACTAACTATTTAGACTTTCAACCAATCATTTCATTTGAGAGGCATAAAATATACTAAAAGCTACCTTCAAAAGTTATTTTTGATCAAATTCTGAAGCTTAATTGCCAGTACAGACTTATTAAACTACCTGCCAATTACATGATAAGGAACTAATTTGATGTAAAATAGATACAATTTTTGCAATTAGACTATAAAAATAATTATATTCAAAAATTCTAAATAAGTCTCAGTTGCAGTCAGTTTAGTGTTTGATATAATCTATGCAACGAGATTAATAAATCTTGCTGGCATCTTGGTATAAAAATACATTTAATGTCTGATAATGTTAACAATCTATTTGGAGAGCTATAATATGAATAAAGGAGAATTAGTAGCATTAATGGCTGAAGCAGGTCATTCAAAAACTGATGCAGAAAAAGCCCTAACTTGGGTTGTAGATAGTGTACTTAAAGCACTTAGTCGTGGTGAGGACGTGAATCTAGTGGGGTTTGGCTCTTTTCACATACAAAGTAGAGCTGCACGTGAAGGTCGTAATCCAAAAACTGGTGAAAAAATGCATATTTCTGCTTATAAACAACCAGTATTTAGAGCAGGTAAGAAAATGAAGGAAGCCTGTAATAATTCTTAAGTTGTCTTTACTTAGAGCTTTCGCTATAAAATTTGTAGTTTTTTATAATTTTTATTTTGAAATTAGGCATATAGCTAACCTGTTTGGTATTTAGCTACAGTAAACTGGTATAGTTATGCTCATAGGATTAGGTGATAAAGAACATAACGATTGTAAGTTGTCATTCCCGCGAAGGCGGGAATCTAGATACCTGCTTTCGCAGGTATGACATAAAGTTTGTATCACCTAATTCAATAGGTTTCACTATATCATTGCGAGGAGAGCATAAGGTCGACGAAGTGACCTATAATTAAGCGTGGATTGCTTCGTCGTGCTTCGCTACTGCTCGCTAATAGACAAAGTAATGTTAGTTGGGTCAGTTATATTTATAATATAGTATATATGAGATAGGCTTCACTAGAAAAACTTTGTATGGAGAAACTGTTAAAATGGGAACGTCGAAATAAATCTTTTGATCTTGAATTCGAAGAAATTAAAAATTTATGCAGAAATTTTTTAATTAGGGAAGATAAGTTTATTGTTACTAAAGCAGAACATGGTCTTGCTAATACAAATTATATTATTGAATTTGAGAACGGAGATAAATTTATATTACGCATTAATGTTCGAAACCCAGAGTTAGGTGAAAAAGAATTTAAACTTTCGCATTTACTCAATAATGAACCTTTAGTTCCCAAATTTCTTAGCTTTAATCCTATAAATGAAATAACAAACTACTCTTGCAGTTTTGTAGAATATCGTGAAGGCAATTTATTATCAGATTTTTTAACTGAGCCTCAATTCACAGATCAAATCCCAGCAATCTACGATAAATTAGGTGAGTTTCTTGCCCACTTAAGTGTTTATCAATTCCAAGAGAGTGGTTTACTTACTGCAGATTTATCAATCAGTAAAATTACTACCGAACATAATGAATATAATTTATTTGTAAATTATATTTTAGATAAAGTAACTAAACCCAGAGTAAGAACTAAGTTAGGTGAACAACTTTTTCATAGTTTAAAAAATAAAATTATTTTATATGAAAAATCTTTTCCCAATAAATACAATAATCAATTGGTGCATGGTGATTTTAAACCTTCCAATATTTTAGTTAAGAATATAGACGGAACATTAATTTTATCAGGAATATTAGATTGGGAGTTTGCTTATTCTGGTTCAGTATATGGTGATATTGCAACTTTATTTAGGTTCAGATATTTATGTGACAAGCAGCTAAAAGAGAGTTTCATTTCTGGGTACTCAAAAATGTCAAAGTTACTAGACTCAGACTGGGAAAAAAAAGCAAAATTAGTTGATTTAGTAAATTTATGCGATTTGTTAGATTCTGAAGATGAAAGACCTAACATGTATAGTGACATAATAGAGTTAATCACTGATAGTTTAGATTTTATTGATTCTTAGGAGCAATTGATAAGTGGAGTTAAATAGAATGATCAAAGAATATCTTGAAGGTAGGTTTAAACAAGGCAGGCTTTATAATAGTTGGCTGATTGATGTTGATGATACGGCAAAGGCTTTAGAGAATTTACAAATATTTATAGAAAGCAGTTTGTTTGCAGATAAAATTCAATTAAAAAATCATCCAGATTATCGGTTAGTAGCAAGGGATAATTCTGTTACCACTAATGTCAAAGACATATCTGTTGACCAAATTAGAGATTTACAGCAATTTTTTTATAAAACATCGTCAATCTCTAAATACAGAGTAGCTGTTATTTATCAAGCCGATCTAATGAATCTTAATGCGGCAAATTCCTGCCTTAAACTTTTAGAAGATACACCAAAGGATAGTTTTATTTTCTTAATTACCTCAAGAGCTGCTGGTATCATAAGCACTATAAGGTCTAGATGTGCTAAAATTAATATAAAATCACAAAATCGCTTAGTGGGGAGTGAAATATATGTTAAATTTATTACATATATTGCTAATTGTTCAGACCCTAAAGTGAGGCTAAATATTATTGAAGAATTTACCAGTAAAAACAAAGGGTTATGGGAAGATTTTGCTTGCAGCATGCTATATCTAGTTAATAGAATTACTAAGAAATCGCTCAATATCAATATTGAATTCAATGAATTAGAGGATAAAATATTTAATCAATTATCTTCTAATTCACCTGATTATTTGGTAACAAAATTTGCCAATATTAAACGAATAATAAATAATACTATAGATTATGACCTAGACTTAAGAGCTAGTACCATAGAATTAATGGAAGAATTTACTTAATTTATTTTTATGACAATATTCTTTTTAATACGACACGGTGAAACAGATTGGTCTTTAAATGAAAAACATCAATTAAAAGGTGGGTACAGGGATTTGCCATGTTTAACGCCAAATGGGATTAGACAAGCCCATGAATTATCTAAAAATCTGAGATTAAAAAATGCAGAATTAATTCTATCTTCTCCGTATACTAGGGCGTTGCAAACCGCAGCAATTCTTTCAAAAAACATTAATTTAGACATTACTGTAGAATTTGAGTTAAGAGAGTGGCAACCAGATTTAGGGTTAGGAATTAGCAATCAAATACAATTAAAAAATGCAATAGATGATTATGAAAGAAATAATGGTATATACCCAGCAGGTATCCCTAAAACGTGGGAATCAAAAAGTTCTATAAAAGACAGAACGGAAGGTATTCTAAGAAAATATCTAAACTACAGGTATGTAATAGTAGTAACTCATCAGCAAGTAATAAAAACATGGGTAAATGCTAATCAGATAATCCATTGCTCTATTAATGAGTTAGAGATATAGCTAACCCGGTTAGCATTACTCCGTCTATGGAGCTACTTTAGTAGCGACGAAGCAATGTAATGAATATGGATTGCTTCGTCGGCTTATGCCTTCTCGCAATGAAGCCAGGCTGCTTTCTTTATAACTTTTAAACTGTCCTACCAAATTGCCTGGTGTTTTTTCTCTAACATTTCAGTATTTTCTAGTATATAATATAGCCACGTGGTTTGACAATTAATCCACTAATAATGATTATGAACAATTATTTTGAGTTATTAGGCATAGAGACAAAATATGATATTGACTTGCCTATCTTGGATCGTCAATATTTTGCTATGCAGCTAAAATATCATCCAGATAGAATTAATTCTAACAGCGAAAAGCAAAAAAATTTATCTATCTCTATTGATGTCAATAAGGCTTACGCAACGCTTAAAGACGATTTAGCTCGAGCTGAGTATCTTCTCTTGTTAAACAATATAGTCTTGGATGACATAACGGTTAGGCAAGGTATCTCAAAGGAACAATTAAATGTTGTGTGGAGTGAATTGGAGTTTGTTGAAACTACTCAACAATTAACTAAATTACAATCTATGCTAAATAACAAAATTCTTGAAAGAGAACAACTTACTAAATCTCTAACTATTGCGTTCCAAAATCACAATATGCAAGATGCTATTGATAGTACTATAAGATTTAAATATCTTAAAAACTTAATTAATAATATTCAGCTAAAAATCAAGTCATGCAAATAATAGAAATTAGTGAGGCTGGTTCTTCCCAGCATAAAGAGAATGATAATAATATAGCAGTTGGCATAGATTTTGGTACAACAAACTCATTAATTGCTTGGTCAAATCAACAAGTGGTACAAATTATCACAGATGATCAGGATATAGAATTAATCCCATCAGTAATAGCTTTTTATGGCGAAAGCTTTATTGTGGGTAATCCTAATATAGTCGATAATCTTCGTTCTATTAAAAGGCTTTTCGGTAAAAAACTATCTGATATACAAAATAACCCAGCACTTTTTGCCTTAGTGAAAGATTATATTGACTTAAATAGTCAAACCTTACGGTTACAATTTGCTGAAAAACTGATGACCGTTCCAGAAATTGCCGCACAAATCTTTCTATATTTAAGGCAACAAGCTACTGAAAAATTAAATTCAGAAATCAAAAAAGCGGTAATAACCGTGCCAGCACATTTTAACGATGCCGCTAGAGGAGAAGTGATGCTGGCAGCAAAAATTGCTGGCTTTGAGGTGCTGCGGTTAATTGCAGAACCAACAGCAGCAGCTTATGCATATGGTTTAAATAAAGAGAGCAGTGGGTACTATTTAGTATATGACTTAGGGGGCGGGACTTTTGATGTATCAATTCTCAATATGCAAACTGGTGTACTTCAGGTTATTGCCACTGGCGGAGATAATATTTTAGGTGGTGATGATATTGATCACTTAGTGATGAAGTATTTTTGTGATAAATATAAATTAGTGGAATCTAATGAATTAATAAAATTAGCAAAAAAAGCTAAAGAAACACTTAGTGTTCAAAATAAATTTGGTATTATATATGAAGAAAAGGTATTGGAATTAGATATAGAAAATTTTGAACGGTTAATATTGCCATTGGTAGAACGTACCATAGCTATTACTAAAGATACACTAGAACAGGCAGAGAATCCTGATATTTCAGGTATTATCCTGGTTGGTGGCTCAACTCGCATACCGTTAATTAGTAAAAGTTTAAGGCAAACGTTTAATACTAGACTTCCTGCAAAAGTTATTTTTTCAGATATTAACCCAGATAAGGCGGTAGTATGGGGGGCGGCTCTGCAAGCAGAGAACCTAACTGCAGCAAATATTAATTCCTTATTAATCGATGTAGTACCTTTGTCACTTGGTATCGAACTAAATGGCGGGATTACTGAAAAAATTATTCTGCGTAATAGTCCCATACCGATATCGGTTACTAAGGAGTTTACCAATTATGTAGATAACCAAACTTCTATGAAGTTGCATGTGGTACAGGGAGAAAGAGAAATGGTAGAAGATTGTCGGTCGCTTGCAAAATTTGAACTGAAATTGCCACTAATGAAAGCAGGTGGAGTGAGGATAGAAGTAACATTTTCTATTGATGCAGATGGTATTTTGTCAGTATCAGCTCTAGAGAAAAATAGTAATATATCACATAACCTTGAAATAAAACCAAGTTATGGTTTAAATGACAGTGAAATTACCGAGATTTTAGAAAATGCGTATCAAAATGCGGCTAGTGATCATAATAAGAAATTGTTGCAAGAAACAATTATTGATACAAAATATTTGATTTATAATATAGAAAATGCTATTAGGGAGATGCCAAATCTTCTTGCAAAAAATGAAATGAGAAAAATTGATATGGCAATTAAAACTTTAAAAGAAGCAATAAATTCAAATGATCGTGATTACATTATAGAATGTAGCAATAATTTTGAGAGTATAACAGAGCATTTTCTTTCTGAAAGATTAAATAATGCTACTCTGAGCTTACTTAAAGGTAAGCATATTGATGAAATAAACTAAAAAGGAATGATAACTAATGCCTAAAGTAATTTTTGTGGTAGATAAAGATGGTACGGAAAAAATAGTGGATGCCCATATAGGATTATCTATTTTGGAAATTGCTCATCAAAACGACATTGATCTTGAAGGTGCATGCGAAGGATCACTAGCATGTGCCACTTGCCATGTTATTGTAGATGAGGAATTTTATCACAAATTAAAAAATCCTTCCGAGGCAGAAGAAGATATGCTTGACTTAGCATTTGGTCTTACTCATACTTCAAGACTTGGTTGTCAGATTATTGTTAGTGAAGACCTTGACGGTATAAGGGTTCGCTTACCATCTGCTACCCGTAATATTAATTTATAATTGAGTATAATAGAGTGATACGTAAAATTTTACTTTTTATTTGTTTAACTTACACCATAATATGGTTCGCCATTGCTTATACTATCAAAAGCAATATGGTAAGTACTATAAATAATTCACAGACAGATAATATTAAGATATCTTATAGCCAAGTCAAAGTTTCTGGCTTTCCTTCTCGCTTGCAGATTAGCTTAGTCGAGCCAAAAATAAAATTTATCGATCATGTTAATTCCAAGGAAATATCTGCTGAGAAAGTGACATTTTTATTCGATTTTAGTTTTAAAAAAGCTAACTTGATTTTAGGGCAAACCATAAAACAGCAAGAAAATTTTGCTGGTAAGTTAACTGAATATAGCGTTCAGTCGAAGGAAGATATTGCGGCACTAGTTAAATTTAATAAACCTATATATAAATTGTCTAGTGGAGATAGTTTAAAATCTATCGTGAAGTTTCTGCAAGTTAACAATAAATTATTATCAGTTATTCGTGAAGATAAGGAATTCTTTAATATTAGTGACTTGGTTTTCTTAATCAATAAAGCAAAGTCCCAGGATGGTGAAGATATAGCTTTACAATTACGTTTGTCATATGCTGCGGAGGAAGATTTTTTGAATTTTAAAACAGCCAGGCTTGATTTAGCCACATTGATAAATATTGCTACTGATCAAGGTAAAGATACTAATTATATCAAAAATTTAAACATTGATCGGTTAGTTTTTTCTTGTGATGATAATGCTCAAGTAGCTTTGATAGGAGGCTTACAATTTTTTGATAGCAACTTACCAAAAGGTAAATTATCTTTTGAGCTAACTAATTATGATGATATCATCGATAAGTTGATTCCTAATAATTTGTTATTACCTAAAAAAATGCTCCGAGCTATCATTGAGAAAGCTGCTAATTCTTCTGTATCTAATGAAATGGTTAAGGCTGATGATAATGAAGTAGCGACTTGTGAAAAGGTAAAATTTGATATTGAGTTTTCTGATAATGGTATACATATAGGTTCAATTAATTTGCTTGAATTTAAACTAGAGGATAGTAAGATTGATGCTCTGCAAGAATAGATTAGGGTGGTTTAAAAATTACAATTAATGGTAGAAAATACTAGGCTATAGAAATGAATAGTCGTTATTGCGAGCCACGAAGTGGTTGCGGTAATCCATGTTCTTGGATTGCTTCGTCGGCTTATCCCTCCTCGCAATGACATAGTAATGCTAATCGGGTTAACTATAAATACTGAAAGAAAATAAGGAGTTAAACTATGAGAAATGTTAAAGAAGTATTTTCAGATAGAACGTGCTATAAGTTTTTGGATAAGCCGGTTGATAAAATTTTATTGGAAGAAATTTATAATATAGCAAAACTTGGTCCTACTTCAGCTAATTGCTGCCCTTTAAGAATTGTTTTTGTTCAGAGTCCAACTGAAAAAGATAAGTTGTATAAATGCCTAGCTTCAACTAACGTAGAAAAAGTTAAGTCAGCACCTGTTACAGCTATTTTTGCCTTTGATACTAAGTTTTATGAATTAATACCCAGATTATTTCCTCATGATGTCAGTATAAAAGATTATTTTTCTTCTTCTGAGCAAATTGCTTTAGATATTGCAGCTCGCAACTCATCATTGCAAGCAGCTTATTTCATGATTGTGGCGAGGAGTAAAGGGCTGGCTTGTGGTCCTATGTCAGGGTTTAATAAAGAGGCTATTAATAGTACGTTCTTTAATAATACAAATCATCAAGTAAATTTTATATGTAACATCGGTTACAGAGATGGTGATAACTCCTTCTCACGCCTACCAAGACTAGACTTCAATGAGTGTTGTAAGATTATATAGCCGTGGTTAAGTGAATATCTTATAAAGCATAGACTATACAAATTACAATCCTATATAATTAGATTTTTGTATAGCCTAAAAATCTAATTACTAATCTTTTGGCGTAATATAATTGTCTCTATAAAGTGTAAAAACTAGGTTGTACGAAGGAATTTTTAAAATGAGCAAATTTATTTAGGTAACTTGCAATTATGAAAAAATTCAACCTACCACAAACTTATAAAGCAATCGTGTATAATCTGTTTGGCAATCCATCTGAGGTATTAAAAGTTGTTAGGTTAGAAATGCCAATACCTCTGGATAATGAGCTATTGGTTCAAATGCATGCATGTGCTATTAATCCTTCGGATTTATTAACGATCAGAGGAAGGTATCCTGACAGAGTAGATTTTCCTAAAATAGCTGGTTTTGAAGGAGTTGGAACTGTTCGTGCTGCTGGTGATTCTAATAATAATCACCTAGTTGGTAAAAGGGTATTGGCATTAAAAGGGAAAGATACTTGGCGAGAATATAATATTATTCCAGTTCAAGAAGCTATTTTAATACCTGATGAAATTGATAATCGAACAGCTGCACAATTATATATTAACCCTCTTACTTGTTGGCTAATGTTAGTTAACAAATTAAAAATTGATAAAAGTGATATTCTTTTAATCAATGCTGGCAATTCAATTTGTGGGCATATTATTGCTGGTTTTTCTAAAATCTTAAGCTTTGATTTGATTTCAATTGTAAGAAGTGCTGAAAATAAAGTTAAACTGGAACAATTTGGCCTAAAGAAAGTTATTAACTCAAACGAAGAAGACATATCTGAAGCTATTTTAAAATTTACAAATAACAGAGGGGTTGATTATGCTTTAGATGCAATTGGTGGTAATGCAGGAGCAGAAATGCTAAAAGCGATTAATCCTGGTGGTAAATTTTTGCAATATGGTCTAATGTCTGGGCAACAGCTTCCAGCTTCTTTCTTTACTGATGCAACGGAAAAAAATGTACAATTTGAATTTTATCATTTGCGAGATTGGGTATATGGTGAACCAGTAAACTATAGACAGGAAATATTTAAACAAATGATAGAACATTTTATTAAAGCAGATATAAAACTGCCTATAGACACTGAGTACAATATAGATCAAATTGCAAAAGCTGTTATTATGGCAGAATCTGAAGGAAGAAATGGTAAAATCCTACTTAATTTTGATCTTAATACAAATGGTGATACCGAAAAAATGCATGTATAACTAACCAGTCAAGGTTCTAGGAGACTGTCGAAAATGATTGCTTCGTTGGCTTACGCCTCCTCGCTTTAGGAACTTATAACAATATCAAGAACCTAGGGGCTATATTTGAGTATACGTCTTGATTTGCAATAAAACTCTGATATTATGCAAAATGAAAAATTTAATTGTAATGCATAACTTACAGTTGTATTACAATTAGTAATTGGGATAATCGTAGACTGATGAATGACATTTTCTCTAGTACATTGCCTATTCTTTTGATTCCCTTGCTTGGTAGTATTATCAAAAGGAAATGGTTGACTTCTGAAGAGTTTTGGCGGGGGATAGAAAAATTATCATATTTTTTTCTTTTTCCTGTCATGCTTTTCAATAATATATCTGTAGCTGATTTAAATGCATCTTCTATAATAAAACTGGTATTAGGATTAATCATCTCTTCTTCTATTATTGCTGTTGCTTTAATCATTTATCAGAAAAAAACCAACTTTGACAAGATTCAGTTTACCTCAACTTTTCAAGGGGCAGTACGCTATAATAGTTATATCTTTTTTGGTGTTAGTAGTCCTCTTTTGGGGCAGGAGGGACTGGCTATAGTATCAGTGATTTCATCCTATATGATCATTTTTACTAATATCATATCAGTAATGATTTTTGCCCATTATGTTCCTGATAGTTCTGTAGCTCAGAGTCCTAAAGCTAGCTTTATATTAATGCTTAAATTGATAGTGCAAAATCCCTTGATTATTGCTAGTATCGTTGGATTCCTTTTTAATTATTCTAATTTAGAATTACATCTTAGCATTAAGAAAACCTTATCTACCTTGTCTGATTCTGCTTTAGCTATAGGTATGCTAAATGTTGGAGCAAGCCTTAAATTCTTTATGCGTGGTACGATTGTGTACAATGTATTATTTACTAGTTTTGTTAAGTTAGTGGCTTTTCCTATTGTTACAATAATTGTATTGTCACTAATGTCAATTACTGGTACTGCTAAATCAGTTGGGGTTTTATATAGTTGTTTACCATGTGCCAGCACTGCTTACGTTTTATCACGTCAGCTTGGTGGGGATCCAGAATCTATGGCATCAATTATTACCTTCACAACACTTTTTTCAATAGTTTCATTGTCAGTTCTCATGTGGATAAACATATAGCTGTCAAAACTTGAAGTAATTAAGGAGCAACATCTATGGATGAAATGAATAAAATAAACTATCTCAAAGCCCTAGAATATCATAGCAATGGTAAGCCAGGCAAAATTGCTATTGCTGCAACTAAGCCTTTGGATACTCAACAGGACTTGGCTTTGGCTTATACCCCTGGGGTAGCAGCACCATGTCTCGAAATTGCTAAAAATATAGATGATGTTTATAAATATACTGCTAGAGGCAACTTAATTGCCGTAATAACTAATGGTACAGCCATTCTTGGTCTTGGTAATTTGGGAGCAGCTGCGTCGAAACCAGTAATGGAAGGAAAAGCTGTTTTATTCAAAAAATTTGCTGATATTGATTCTATTGATCTTGAAATAGATACTACTGACCCAGATGAGTTTGTTAATGCCGTAAAATATCTTGGTTATAGTTTTGGTGGTATTAATTTAGAAGACATTAAATCTCCTGAATGTTTCATAATTGAGAAAAAATTACAAAGCTGTATGCAGATACCGGTTTTTCATGATGATCAGCATGGAACGGCTATTATTGCTGCGGCAGGCCTTATTAATGCGGCTTATATTACAAATCGCTCATTGGATAGTTTGAAAATTGTAGTAAGCGGGGCAGGGGCGGCAGCGATTGCCTGCATTGAATTATTAATTGCACTTAGTGTCGACAAAAAAAATGTTATACTATGTGATAAAATGGGAGTTGTTTACAAGGGTCGACAAGAAGGTATGAATGAATGGAAGGAATTATACGCTGCTGAAACCGATTTACGTACCATGAGTGATGCTATGAAGTCAGCCGATGTATTCCTTGGCTTGTCTTCTAAAGGTGCGGTATCGAAAGAAATGGTAGCTAGTATGGCTCCAAATCCCATCATTTTTCCGATGGCTAACCCAGACCCAGAAATTACCCCAGAGGATATACAGGCAGTTAGAAGTGATGCGATTATTGCTACAGGACGCTCTGATTACAATAATCAGCTTAATAATGTTATGGGCTTTCCGTATATTTTCCGCGGAGCTTTAGATGTTAGAGCTACTACTATTAATCAGGAAATGAAAATAGCCGCAGCGTTTTCTTTAGCGGAACTAGCAAGACAAGCTGTGCCTGATGAAGTTTATAAAGCATATCCTGGTAGGAAAATGGTTTTTGGTTCAGATTACATAATTCCTGTACCATTTGATCCGAGGTTAATTACTACTGTTTCGATGGCAGTAGCTAAGGCGGCTATAGATAGCGGAGTTGCTAAAATTACAGATTTTGATTTTAAGAACTATGCAAGGGAATTAGAAAGCAGACTAAATCCCATCTCACATTACATGAGTCTATTATTTGAAAGAATCCAACAATCAGCACCTAAAAGAGTAGTTTTTGCTGAAGGTGAGGAGGAAGAAGTAATTATGGCTGCTATTACTATGAGAGATGCTGGTCATGCTCAGCCTATCCTAGTGGGTAGATATGATAAAATATCTGCCGTTTTAAATAAAATAGGTATGAATTATGATTTAGAAGGTATTACCATAATGAATGCGGCTATTAACCAAAATCTTAATAAATATATCGATACTCTTTATAGTCGATTACAGCGTAAGGGTTATTTATACCGTGACTGTGCTAGACTCGTTAAAAGCGATAAAAATATATTCTCAGCTATCATGATAGCTTGTGGCGATGCAAATTGTATGGTTACTGGCGTAACAAAGAGCTATTATAATAGCTTAGAGGATATTATGAAGGTAATGGAACCTAAAGAAAATAATAGAATATTAGGATATTCTATTATGATTGCCAAGGAACATAATATAATTATTGCTGATAATAGCGTGACTGAACTGCCAAGTGAGCAAGAACTTGTAGAAATCACCTTGCAGACTGCCAGTATAGCAAGAAATATAGGGATGACGCCAAAGATTGCACTACTTTCCTTCTCAACTTTTGGTAATCCAATGAGAGACAAAGCAAATAGAGTACGGGAGGCTGTTAGAATCTTAGATAGTATGAATCTGGATTTTGAATATGATGGCGAAATGTCAGCTGATGTTGCTCTGAATCCTAATTTACGTAATTCATATAAGTTTTGTCGGTTATCAGGTCCTGCTAACGTCTTGATTATGCCCGGTCTGCATTCGGCTGCAATCTCAACGCAACTATTGCAAGAATTAGCCAGAGGTGTTTTTATCGGGCCAATAATTAATGGCTTTGAATATCCGGTACAAATAGTACGAATGGGGGCATCAGCAAGTGAAATAACAAAAATTGCCACATTCGCTTGTATAGATGCAATAAATCTTTAGGATAATTTAGAGGTATCTGTTTTATAGCTAACTCTACTAATAATTACGTCTATTCACTTAGGCATACTAACCTGAATTTGGTATAAGATATAGTTATTATATATCAAATTCAGGTTAGTTATGCCATGAGTGCGTTTCAAGCTCTAGGAGACTGTTGGAGATGACTAATTAATTATATTTTGAGCTATTTTTTGGCGAGAATAAATAGGATTATCGCAGGAATAGTGTACCTATTTCAAGAAAATCATGTTTATTCGCAGCCAAAAAGAGCCAAATATAGAATTACTTTAGTCATTTCCGACAGTCTCCTAGATTATATAGTTATGCTCATAGGATTAGGTGATAAAGAACATAACGATTGTAAGTTGTCATTCCCGCGAAGGCGGGAATCTAGATACCTGCTTTCGCAGGTATGACACAAAGTTTGTATCACCTAATTCAATAGGTTTCCTATATACACAAAAGATCCTGAAATAAATTCAGAATGACTATTTTTTATTCAAAATTCCTTTTTACATTATACTTTATATCCCCTTGTCCCCATTTTCTTGTTAAGTTATACAGCTAATAGAGCTACATTGCTGTGCCATTACAACTATTATCATCAACTCCTCAAGTTTCTACAAATAATAAATTTATTAATATCAATAAAAAATTACTTGATTAAGCTAGGACACTATATTATTATTAGTTGAAATAAATGGTAAAAGTTAAATTATTATAACAATGGATGAATCTGATAAATCAAAAGAAAGAATAAACCTAATTATAGGTATGCGTTTAAAAAAGCGTCGTATAATGCTGGGTATAAGTCAACAAGAATTGAGCACAGCTATTAATCTTAGTGTAAAGCAGATACAAAGATATGAAGATGCTACTACCCCAATAGCTAGTAGTATATTGTATTTTTTTGCAAAATTATTAAATGTATCTATCGAGTATTTTCTTGATACAACTGAAACTACTAATGCATTAGATAATTACCTATTTGAAAAACAAGACAATAATAAGTTTTTGAATGATATTATTGCCGAGGATAGGGTAGAATATTTAGTACCTTTAAAATACGATACAGAAGAAGTGTCCTACCTTGTTAAAGTATTTACCAAAATTCAAAATCCACAGATTAGACAAAAAATAGTTGATCTTATTAGCTCAATAGTAGCATCTCAAGACGTGAATACAGGATAATAGTAGATTGTAAGTTATCATTCCCGCGTAGGCGGGAATGACAACTTACAATCGTTATGTTCTTTATCACCTAATCCTATGAGCATAACTATACCTCACAACTGTCGAAAGTTAGAAGAGGGAGCGGTTTTATATAGTGTACTTTAAAAGTCGTATGTGGTCAACGTCATTGCGAGAAGACCTTAGGTCGACGAAGCAATCCATAAAAGTAACCAAAAATGGATTGCTTCGTCGGCTCACGCCTCCTCGCAATGACGCCAGTTATTTCCCCGCAACTTTTAAACTGCCATGCGTAAGGTGAGTCATTTAAGTATATTACTGGTGCTAAACACTGCTCCTATTTCTTGATTTTTCACTAAATCAATAACTTCAACTACTTGTGCTCCTATAAGCTTAGCTTGAATCTGTTTATTGCTAAATTGAGGATCATTCTTTGTTACAGCAATTACCGACGGACAAGTATCTTGTACTAACTGATTATAGTCATCAAAACCTTTGAGTTGAGGTAACATAAGTACTTTATCAACAAAACTTAAGCTACTTAAGATATCTGCACGTTGCAACTGATTATGAATGACTTTACGTTTTTTATAATTAGTAATAGTTTCATCTGGTTCTAACGCTACAATTAGACATTTTCCTTGAGCTTTGGCTTTACGTAAAAACTGTATATGGCCATAATGTAATAAATCAAAACATCCTCCAACTAGAACTAGTTGATCATTTTTTGAACATTTATGCAATAATGTTTTTTTATAATAAATTATTTTTGAATGCTTATCTTTAACTGCACCAGAATTATTCAGATTACTCAAGTATATATGTGAGCTGCAAGATTCGAGTGTAACAAACATTTCTGCTAAAAATAGGTGCCTTAACATATTTTACGATCCTATTAAGTTTTTAAAGTTAATTCTAAATTAATTCTTAGCTCTTGTTCTAAAATAGCAACTAGATCATCAGAGGATTTTGATTGCCATCTACCAGCAGCGTAATAAAAATGGTAAGGACCACTAATCGGTGAAGATAGCCAAATTTCCTTAGCAGCGGAGTGTTTATTAATAACAAATATACCTTGGTTAGTAGTTAGAGTTAGAATGTCATTCTGAAAATCAATATCGATAAGGCAATCCTTATCTTCTGCCTCAATTATTTCTGCAATTGAAGATATTGTTTGTTCAGCTAATTTAGCAAATTCAGTATCATCCATACTTAATGTTCCTTCAAATTCTTGCGATAATTCTTAACGTGCTTCTTATGATCATTAAAATTATTAGAAAAATTATGCCCACCTGTACCGTTACCTACAAAATATAATGAATCAATTTTAGCGGGATTTACTACAGCTTCTAGAGATTTTACTCCAGGACAAGAAATAGCTCCTGCTGGTAAACTGGCAACATAATATGTATTATAGGGTGATTGTATTGCAAAATCTTTTTTAGTTAATGGTTTTGTTAGTCTATCTTTCCCAACTGTTATAGCATAAATTGTTGTTGCATCTGATTGTAGTTTCATATGTTTTTTTAGGCGATTTAGAAATACAGCGGCAATCGAAGGTTTTTCTACATCTAAGGTAGCTTCCTTTTCCACAATGGATGCTAAGATTAACACATCAAGGCGGGTTTTTAATAGAGAATTAGGTGATAATTTTTCCATAGCTTTGTCGAGCTGTAAAGACATTAATTTCCGCATTTTATCAATGATTTGCTCTTTCTGATCGCCATATGAAAAAAAATAGGTAGATGGCATTAAAAATCCTTCAGGAATTGTCCCTATAATCTCTCCAATTAATCGTTCTTCGCTATTAATTTTTTTTATTATTTCATGTACAAGCATACCTTCAGGTATAACCATTTTATGAATAATTGATTTGCCACTGGATAATATCCTTAAAGTTTGCATAGGAGAAATATTTTGAGTAAAAATATATTCCCCACTCTTTATAGAATGTTTTAACGAATATATTTTTGCAAGAAAGGCAAATAAAGAAGGATATTTAACGATGTTATGATCATTTAATATCACAGCAATTTGATCAGTCGATAATTTAGGTTTGATTATTACCGTCTTATTTTCTACAAGTGAACCAGGCACAAATAAGTAGAATATACAAAAGTTGATTCCACTAACCAGTAAAATCAATGCGATAGTTACAAAAATGAATTTTATTTTTAGTATTTTTTTAAACAAGATACACCTGATTGGAATTAAACAGATTCATATAATTATAGCACAAAATAATCCAGCACTAATAGCATATGGGGAAATTTATTATTTTTTATGATCTTCCATCATATTCCCATACTCAGTACTTTTTATTTTTATAAGCTTATCATATTTTGCTTTAAGTTCATTTAGGGAATAATTACCATCATAATATCCTTGGATATTAATGATTCTTTCTAAATAAAAATTCAACTGCTCAGCATCATTTGCTAAAATATCATTATCAATTTTTAAGTCTTTTGTAATATAGATTAATGCCTGATTTTTGACAGCTGAACAGTATAATTTAAATTCTTGGATTTTTCTTATAATAATAGGAATATCTTCTGGTTTTGTCACTATCATTGCTACTAACATAACCACTAATATTTCTCCTAGAGACATATTTTATACTAATTTCTTATGACGATATTTAGGATTAATAATATTTTCACCTGTTACATTAATCATATAATCATGATAATCTTGGTAATTTCCTTCAAACCACGTAGCATTTCCATCTTTATCAAAAGCAATAATATGTGTTGCTATTCTATCTAAAAACCAACGATCATGGCTTATTACTAACACACATCCAGCAAAATCTAAAATAGCATCTTCTAAGGCTCGTAATGTGTCAACATCCAGATCATTTGATGGTTCATCAAGTAATATAACATTAGCTCCTTCTTTTAATAATTTAGCTATATGCACTCTATTACGTTCACCTCCAGAAAGTTGCCCTACTTTCTTTTGTTGGTCGCCACCCCTAAAATTAAAGGCTGCACAATAAGCTCGACTTTTCATTGACCTAGAACCAAGTTGTAAATCTTCAAGACCTGAGGAGATTTCACTCCACACAGTGTTGTTATCATCTAGAGTATCCCTTGATTGATCAACATAACCAAGTTTAACAGTTTGTCCTAATTTAATAGAGCCATGATCTGGATTAGTTTTACCAGTGATAATATTAAATAAGGTAGACTTACCTGCTCCATTTGGACCTATAATACCAACAATCGCTCCTGGAACAATTTTAAAACTAAAATCTGATAACAGTATCTTGTCATCATATCTCTTTGCTATATGCTCTGCTTCTATAACTAAATCCCCTAGGCGTGAACCATTTGGTATAATAATTTGTGCTACGCTTGATCTTTGTTCTTTTTGTTTGATCAACAGATCTTGGTAGGCAGTAATTCTAGCCTTGCTTTTTGATTGCCTTGCCTTTGGTGATTGGCGTATCCATTCAAGTTCTCGTTTTAATTGCTTACTCCTATCATCTTCTTCTTTATCTTCAATTTCTAATTTTGCTTGCTTTTGCTCAAGCCAAGCAGTGTAATTAGAATGCCATGGAACACATCTACCTCGATCCACTTCTAATATCCAATCCGTTACATTATCAAGAAAATATCGATCATGGGTAATAACTACTACCGTACCTTTATAATTTTTTAAATAATTTTCTAGCCAAGAGACCGATTCAGCATCTAAATGGTTTGTTGGTTCATCAAGTAATAACATATCAGGTTTTTCTAGCAAAAGTTTACATAATGCCACTCGCCTTTTTTCACCACCTGAGATTTTTGTAACATCGGCATCTTTATCTGGACACCTTAATGCAAACATAGCAATCTCTATTTCCCGCTCTAAGCTCCAAGCGTCACAACTATCTATTTTTTCCTGTAGATCAGCCTGTTTTGCTAGAAGTTCATTCATTTCATCATCTGACATTTCTTCAGCGAATTTATTGCTTATTTCATTAAATTCATCGATTAATGCTTTCTTGTCATTTAAACTTTCCATAACATTATCGAAAACATTCAGAGTAGGATCAAGATGTGGCTCTTGAGCTAAATAGCCAACTCTAACCCCATTAGCAGCAAAAGCCTCACCATCATATTCTTTGTCAATAGCTGCCATGATTTTTAGAAGAGTAGATTTACCAGCACCATTTGGACCAATAATACCAATTTTTGCCCCTGGTAAGAAAGACAAATACGTTTCCTTTAAAATTTGTTTACCGTTGATGGTCTTACTTAGACCATTCATAACATAAACATATTGATACGACATAATCCTTAATTCCTTTATTTTTTGTAATTTATTTGTAGTTTTTAAATAGTTAGTGGAACAGATTAACCTTAACATACACTCTTTAAGGAAACTATATACATACACAACCTAAATATTTTGTTTATTTGTCCAAGTTGTAAATTCAGACATACTATAGTTATGCTCATAGGATTAGGTGATAAAGAACATAACGATTGTAAGTTGTCATTCCCGCGAAGGCGGGAATCTAGATACCTGCTTTCGCAGGTATGACACAAAGTTTGTATCACCTAATTCTATAGGTTTCACTATAAAAACCCCTTTTAAGTTTCCATGGACTTGCTCTTTTAACCATTGTAAAGCACCTTTTTTGTAACCACCTCCATCTATAATGATAATAACATTATAGACACTTTGTTTTCTAATATTTAATATTGTATAAGGATATTTTTCATCTGCAGAACCGCCTGATTGTTGCCACTTAGATTCAATAACAAGACAATTAGAATGTTTTGTAGGATGATATAGAATAAAATCGCATTGCCAAGCAGTATTATAAATAGTTTCTCCTAAATTAAATTGTCTAGTATAGATTGGTTGTGCTAATACTTGTGAAGCAATAAATCTAGTCTTAGGAACAAAAACGTAACCTTCCCTAACAATGCGATTATTTATAAATATCTCAAGTTCATACCCTGTTTTATTTGCAATTGCTCCACCTTGTATTCTATTCATAATTTCTAATCAAAACTTCTTCTGTATTTTTCCTTCCATTAGCTTTACAATTAATAGTACGCGGTGCTTCTATAATCTCTATATAAAAATCTTTATACAGATGCTTTATAAACTGAATATTAGAATTTGAAAGCATAAAATATACACCTTTATCGTTTAATTCTTTACATTTTTGATAAAGTTTTATCTGATCTGTTTCTGTAAAATCAAGTTTTGTATATTTAGTAAACGATGTATTATTTATAGGATGATAAGGAGGATCAATATAAACAAAATCACCTTTATTTGGAGAAATCTTACTGAAATCTTGATATTTTATATCAACATTTTGTAGTAATTTACTACAAGCTATTATATTTGTCTCATCAGCTATTGCTGGATTTTTGTACTTCCCCATAGGCACATTAAACTCACCTTTGTTATTGACTCTATACAGACCATTATAACAGGTTTTATTAAGATATATAAAACGTCCAGCAACTTCTATATCATTATCATTAATAAATTGTTTCCGGATTTTGTAATAATATTCTTCACAATGATTTACTTTATGTTTTGCCAGTAGCTTTATCAATTCTTCAGGTTTATGTTTAATCACAGCATATGTAATAACTAAATCTAGGTTTATGTCTGATACGGTCGCACCAGACGGGGCAAGAGCAAACAACAATGCTCCTCCTCCTATAAATGGTTCATAATAGCTTTTATAAGTTTGCGGTGTTCTTGTGGATAGTTCTTTTATTAAACTTCTTTTTCCACCTACCCATTTTACAAATGGTTTTGCCTTATCGTCATTTTCAATTATTATGTCATCATTTTTTAGCACACTTTTTCCTATCCTTGATAAAGCTCCATTAAACGATATTCCTAAATTGTTTACTGATTCAATTTGCATAAGAATTTACCATTCCTCTTTTACCTGTTGTTACTTGAAATATAGCAGTATATAACTCCTTTTTTGATCATTAAATTTTTAATCCAGATTTATCCCAATCTTTATTAAAAATCTCTAAACCGGAATCTGTTAGTGGATGATCTAATAATTGCTTGATAATTTTACCAGACATTGTAGCAACATCAGCCCCATACATAGCAGATTGATAGACATGGTTAGGGTTTCTTATAGATGCAGCAAGGATTTTTGTTTGATACTGATAATTATCATATACTTGTTTTATATCACTTATTAAACTAATACCATTCTGACCTATATCATCAAGTCTACCGATAAAAGGTGATATATAAGATGCCCCAGCTTTTGCAGCGATAAGAGCCTGATTAACAGAAAAGCATAAGGTCATATTCACTTTTTTTCCTTTATCTGCAAAATATTGGCATGCCTTAATACCATTCCATGTCGTAGGTAACTTAATCACAATATTACTGGATATTTCTAAAATTTTATTACCTTGGCTAATCATAGTATTAACATCATTCGCAAGCACTTCAACACTAACATCGGAAGTTATTATCTTACATATTTTTGCAATAGTTGATACAAAGTCATATTTTGTCTTAGACATCAAGGAGGGATTAGTAGTTATACCGTCAATGATACCTAATTGGTTAATCTCATCAATTTCTTCAATATCAGCACTATCTAGAAAAATTTGCATTTAATTTAACCTCGACAAAATTGAATCAAGTTCTTCTAAATTACTATAGTGAAATATTAATTTTCCACCAATTGGGTAGTCTTCAATAGTTACTTTTATATTAAATCTTTCTGACAAAGATTTAGCTAATAATTGTAGATCATTCTCTTTACTACTTTCTTTTAGAAAACTTCTCCCTATACGTTTACCATGTTCCGGGGTTTTTGTATATTCATTTTTAGACCAATTTCTTACTATATCTTCAGTTTGACGAACACTCAAATCATTATCAATAATATGGTTAGCTATCACCTCCGCTTGCTGATGATTAATTAGACATCTTGCATGTCCCATAGTTAAAAGCCCTTCATTTATTTTATCTTTGATAGATTGTGGCAATTGATTTAGTCTTAATAAATTAGCTACATGACTACGACTTTTGCTAAGTTTTTCTGCTAATTTCTCTTGTGTATAACCAAACTCTTTTATTAACCTTTCAAATCCTTCCGATTCTTCTATAATAGATAATTCCTCTCTTTGAATATTTTCAATTAGTGCTATCTCTATAATTTCTTTATCCCCTAGATCTTTTATAATAGCAGGGATATCAGTAATCTTAGCTAGCTTACAAGCACGCCAACGTCTTTCACCAGCTATAATTCTATATTTTCCATCACTGATTGAACTAACAATGATTGGTTGCAACAAACCATTATTACTTATGGAGTCAGCTAATTCTTTTATTTTATCATATTCAAATTTTTTCCTTGGTTGATTATTTCTAGCTTCAATCTTATCAATATCTATAATTTTTACTAATTCATCTTTTTCTACAGTAAAAACTTCTTCTCCAAGCAAAGCTGATAATCCTTTACCTAAACCTTTGTTTTTCATATATTTCTACCTAAAATCTCTTTCGTAAGTTCTATATAAGCAATAGAGCCAGTACATTTATGATCGTAGATAATTGCTGGCTGACCGTAAGATGGTGCTTCAGATAGTTTTACATTTCGTGGAATAACTGTCTTAAACACCAAACTTCCTAAGCATTTTCTAACATCATCCTCTACTTGCTCAGTTAATCGATTGCGCTTATCATACATAGTAAATAAAATACCAGCAATTTTTATTTTTGGATTTAAATTCTTTTCTACAATTTCAATTGTTTTTAACAAATGACTTAATCCTTCTAATGAATAAAAATCACACTGCATAGGAATTAATACATAATCACAAGCCACTAACGCATTAACTGTCAGCAGATTAAGAGAGGGAGGGCAGTCTATAATGATATAGTCATATTTATTGACTAACTTATTTAGTAAATCTGATAATAAATATTCACGCTTTTTTATACTTAATAAATCTGATTCAGCACCGGATAAATTAGTGTTAGCTGTAATTAATTGTAAATTTGGAATATTTGTTTGTATTATGGCTTCTTCAATCGTTTTTAAACCAATTAATACCTGATAAATAGTAACTTTTCTATCTTGTTGGTTTATACCAAAACCAGTACTACTATTTCCTTGAGGATCTAAATCTATAACCAAGATTTTTTTATTCATTACAGACAAAGCTGTTGATAAATTTACAGTAGTTGTAGTTTTAGCAACTCCACCTTTTTGATTAACTATCGCAACTATTTTTGTCATATATGTTACTAATTTCTAGAATCTTACTATTATCAGAAGTCTCACTATCATACATAGAATGACAAAAAGACCATCTTTTTTTAGCAATCTCAATTTCTTTTTGATATTGCTCACCTTTAAATAATAAATACTTATTTTTTACATTAATATGTTTAGTATAAACAAATATTTTCTCTAGCTGAGTACAGGCTCTAGAAGTTAATATATCACAATCTAATTTAACATTTTCTATTCGTTGATTAACCACATTGACTTTATTACTAGAAATTTTAGAAGCTTGCAATAAAAAAACAGATTTTCTTACATCAGATTCTACTAAAGTAACATTTTTTATTCCAGCAATAGACAAAACTATCCCCGGAAACCCACCCCCCGAACCAACATCTATTAAATGAATATTTTGGTCATTTATATACTTCATTAGCTGCAAAGAATCTAAGATATGCCTTACCCAAAAATCACGCTCGGTATTACAAGAGACAAGATTAATAGTTTTATTCCATTTCAATGTTAATGATTGATACTTCTCAAGGGCATCTAATACTTCACGTGAAACATTACTATAGTAATACATTAATGTCTATATCTTGTTTTTATATAAATTATAATTGCTATTAAAGCAGCTGGAGTAACTCCAGATATTCTTCTAGCAGCACCAATAGTAGCCGGTTTATGATACTGGAGTTTTTCTCTTACTTCTGTAGACAAGCTTGGTATTTTAAAGTAATCAATATTCTCATCTAATAATTCCAACTCTTCTTCTTTAAATAATTGAATATCTGCATTTTGCCTAATCAAATAAGAAGAATATCTTGATTCAATACAAAGATAATGAAGAATTTTTCTATTTAATGAAAGAAGTTCTGGAAATATCTCTATTGTTTTATCAATACCAAAGTTTGGTAGCCCTAGCAAATCAAAGGCGGTTTTATATGAACCATCTTGTGCGATAGACACACCCAGATTAGCTAACTTAGTAGTTGTTAAAGAAATAGTTTTTACAATATTTTCTATCTTATGAATATCGTCACATTTTTTACTAAAAATTTCTTTACGTAAATTGGATATAATACCAATATCTATAGCCATTTGAGTTAGTCTTAAATCTGCATTATCTGCTCTAACAGAAAGCCTATACTCAGATCTAGAAGTGAACATTCTATAAGGCTCTACTGTACCAAGAGTAATCAAATCATCAATCATAACACCAATATAGGCATCTGCTCTTGTCAAAATAAAATTTGATTGATTTTTTAGCGATAAGGCTGCATTAATGCCAGCCATAATTCCTTGCCCCGCGGCTTCTTCATAGCCAGTGGTACCATTAATTTGACCAGCAAAATACAATCCTTTAATTTTTTTTGTTTCTAACGTTACTTTTAATTCTCTCGGATCAACATAATCATATTCTATTGCATATCCCGGTCTTAACATAGTAGCCTTTTTAAGACCAGGAATGGTTTTTAACAATGCCAATTGTATATCTTCAGGCAACGATGTAGATATACCATTTGGGTATATAGTATGATCGTCCAACCCCTCTGGTTCTAAAAATATTTGATGACTTGCTTTAGAGAATCTAGTAACCTTATCCTCGATGGATGGACAATATCTTGGTCCTATACCCTTGATTTGTCCAGAATACATAGCTGATTTATCTAAATTATTCCTAATAATTTCATGAGTTTGTTCAGTTGTTCTAGTAACGAAACAATTTATTTGCTTTATCTTAACAGAATTTGTAAGTTCTGAGAAAGGGCGTGGTACGGTATCTCCAGCCTGCACTTCTACTTCGTTATAATCAATTGTTCTTCCATCTATTCTTGGAGGGGTACCAGTTTTTAACCTACCAAGAGAAAAACCAAAAGATTTTAAAGTGTTAGATAAACCGTATGACGGATTTTCACCTATTCTACCCGATGGGGTTTTCTTAGTTCCTATGTGAATAAGTCC
The DNA here is from genome assembly GCF_964030975.1 of Candidatus Tisiphia endosymbiont of Hybos culiciformis. Taxonomy (NCBI): domain Bacteria; kingdom Pseudomonadati; phylum Pseudomonadota; class Alphaproteobacteria; order Rickettsiales; family Rickettsiaceae; genus Candidatus Tisiphia; species Candidatus Tisiphia endosymbiont of Hybos culiciformis. The sequence continues at coordinate 866,582 of NZ_CAXIQH010000001.1, read as the reverse complement.
GGATAAAAACGTACCTGTAGTTAACACAACTTTTTGACATTCAATTCGCGTACCATCATCTAAGGTCAATGATTTTACTTTAGAGCCTAGGACTTCAATATTTTCTACAGATGCACATAAAATTGTTAAATTTGGGTGATTTATCAAAGCATTATACATAGCTTTTTTATAAAGTTTTCTATCAGCTTGAGCTCTTGGCCCCCAAACTGCTGGTCCTTTACTTTCATTGAGCATCTTATAATGGATACCAGCTTGATCTATAATTTTACCCATGAGTCCATCAAGTGCATCTATCTCTTTTACTAAAGTACCTTTTGCTACCCCACCTATTGCAGGATTACATGACATTTCACCAAGATTATCTAATTTTAGAGTAATTAAAAGAGTATCTACACCTAGACGTGCAGAAGCTGACGCAGCCTCACAACCAGCATGACCACCACCAATAACTACAACGCTGTATTTCATAATGACTTATTCTACAATTTCTTTTTCAGTAAAGAAAAATTTTACTTCTCTTTCAGCACTTTCTAAAGTATCAGAACCGTGGATACTATTAGCCTCAATATTTTCTGCAAAATCTTTCCGAATTGTACCTGGTTCAGCATTTTCTGGGTTAGTAGCTCCCATTACTTTACGATTTTGTAAGATAGCATTTTCCCCTTTAAGCACCTGCAAAACAACAGGACCAGAAATAATGCACTCTATTAAACTATTAAAAAATGCTCTTGATTTATGTTCTGCATAAAAATTTTCTGCTTGTTCTCTAGTTAAAATAGTCATTTTTTGAGCTACTATTTTCAGCCCATTATTTTCTAAGTAAGAATTAATTTTACCAATTAGATTTCTTCTCGTAGCATCTGGTTTAATCATTGAAAATGTATATTCTTGAGTCACAGTAAACCTTTATTAATTTATTATTAACATTTATATAAATTTATATATTTTTGGCAAGTAAATTCTGACAGTGCAGTTAAAGTAACACGTTATGCAATTTTTCTAGAACTATAATTCCAAGTTAAAGAAAAAAGTATTGCTCCCAAGAAAGCAGAAAGGCTAAAAAATAAAAAAACACCATTCCAACCTAAATTATCAGAAACCCAACCAACACATACACCAGCAAGTGCAGCACCAAGATAACCAAATAAACCTGAAAGACCATTAGCCGTACCAACAGCTTGTTTATTAGTAAAATCTGCTGTAGCAATACCTATTAAGACTTGTGGTCCAGATACAAAAAAACCAACCAAAGAAAGAGTAATAATACTAAATATTTCATTCTCATTTGGTATTTGCCAAAATAAAATAATAGTAAAAGCCAAAGCAAACATAAATACTGAGCCAACTGGTCCGCGTCGTCCCTGAAATATTTTGTCTGATGTCCAGCCAGCAACAATACCACCAATTAAACCTAGAAGGTCATAAGAAGCAACTTGCCAACCAACTTGAGTAATAGTAACATTCTTTAGTTCGCACAAAAATACAGGAACCCAAAAAATCATACCTGAACGTACAATATAGACAAACATGTTGGCAAAACACACATACCACATTAACCTATTACAAAATACAATTTTTATTAGTTGACTTGTTAATAAATTATCACAATCACTACCAAGAGATATATCACATTCTTTATACTCTTCCACTATAGGTAAATTAACCTCATTAGGAGAATTACGTAATCTATTAAATAAAAATAATGATATTAATAATGCAACTATTCCAGGAATTATAAACGCTGATTCCCAACCGTAAACGTCTATTAAATAACCACATACTATCATAGTAATTGCTCCACCAATTTGATTAGAAGTGGCTCCCAAAGACCATTTTGTTCCTAATTCCTTAGAAGCATACCAATAAGTCAACATACGTGTTGCAGGCGGCCAACCCATAGATTGAAACCAATTATTCAGAATCCACAAAAGACCAAGCGATGTTATACTGGAAGCAAAACCCGATAATAATGTTATAATACCTACACAGACAAGACCAATTACCATAAATATACGAGCATTTGATCTATCGCTCAAGAAGCCATTACACAACTTTCCTACACCATAAAATATAGAAGCGGTTGTTAAAATCCAACCAAGTTGAGTTTTTGTTACGTCGAAATGCTCCATTAAAGCAGGCATTACAATATTAAAATTCTGACGACAAAGTATGAATGTTGAATAACCAATAATTATCGAATATAAAATTCTAATACGCCAACTATTATACTTTTTAGCATAAGGAGGTCTTTCTTTAAAGGGTATATTTACCATCATTTCCTTGATTTATCAATTTTTCAGTATATATTCTTGTCAGGAAAAATACCACAAGCTATTATGTATTTTATATCTAAAACTTGCTCTTTATCAAATATACTTGAGATATATTACAAACTAGGTTAATTTATCTATAAAATATAAGGTAAAAAATTAATTCTAAATGACAATTATTACAAAACTACTAAGATTTTCTGTATTTTTTGTTATACTCTTGCAATTATTATCATGTACCCCTGGTGTTCCTTATGAGATTAAAAGCCCGTGTGTATCTATTGAATCAACAGATCCGTCTAATATTGGAAACCCATGTGTTCGTAGACCGGTGAATTTAACCGTCGATATCGCTTAAAGGTTGCTTTAATAGTGTACAAAATCAGTAAATCTTATGTCAGTAGATTTTATAATTATCTTATAGATTACATCTTACCAGCAAGATGTTTGTCTTGTGCTGAAATGACTGAGACTAAAGAGGATTTCTGCCAAGATTGTTGGAAGAAACTTGATTTTATTACAAAACCCTATTGTATTATTTGTGGTAGTAGATTAAATATATCAATTTTAGATAATATGTGTTGTGCAAAATGTTTCCAACATAAACCACATTATAACATATCACGTAGTTTAATAAAATTTAATGAGCATAGCAAGAAAATAATTCACGCTTTTAAATATCAAGACAAAACTATTCTTGCCAAAACCTTTAGTAAATTATTTTATAGACAATATCATAGCGAGGTTCAGGACATTGATTTGATCATTCCAGTTCCCATGAATAGGTTCAAAAGATTGTTTAGAATGTATAACCCTGCTTTGATTATGGCTCTAGAAATCAGCAAATTACTCAAAAAGCCGGTTAGTCCGGACGCATTAATTAAGTCAAGATGGACTAAATCCCAAACATTTTTATCTAAAAAAGAACGAGAAAAAAACTTATCAAATAGCCTTATATTCAATAAAAAATATCAAATTATAGGTCAAAAAATATTATTGGTGGATGATGTGTTGACCACTGGAACTACAATTAATAAATGTACTAAGATCTTAAAAGACTCCGGGGCTGAGCATGTTTATGTTATGACAATTGCCATGACATAACACACTCATTTCTATATAACTACCCATTAATGTTATAGGCTCTGTAAACAAAATTTAAATTACTAGACTCACCTTACGCATAACCCCACAGCTGTCGAAAGTTAGAAGAGGAAGAGGTTTTATGCAGGACAGTTTAAAAGTCGTATGTGGTCAACGTCATTGCAAGGAAGACCGTAGGTCGACGAAGCAATCATGTTTTGTGTCATCCTTGCTTAATATTAATGTCATCCCTGCGAAAGCAGGGATATAGATTCCCGCCGTTGCTAAGAATGACAACTTACAATTGCTTCGTCGACCTTATGGACTCCTCGCAATGACGTTTGTACCTATAACCCGTCATTGCGAGACCACGTAGTGGTCGTGGCAATCCATTTCTAATCATTTTTATGGATTGCTTCGTCGCCTAAAGTGGCTCCTCGCAATGACAGTTAGAGATCGGTTTTTTTCCTTAAATTGATACATTATGTCGAATTACACTTTCACTATAAAATAAAAAATGTAGGGTACTTATATCTTGAGAATGTGATATAAATAATTGTAAGAGGGTGACTTGTGGGGTACTTGATTGAGATAATCGAGCATAGAATAAGTACCCTCTTACAAAGTTTGCTTTGAACAAATTGCAGAAGGTGCTGGAAGCAGCAGCCTTGCACAATAAGATGAAGGAGATTATATCATGAGTAAAATAATAGGTCTAGATGTAAGTAAAAAATGGTTAGATATAGTGAAACCTATTGAATTAGGTGATACAAACTTTGTGTCATACCTGCGAAAGCAGGTATCTAGATTCCCGCCTACGCGGGAATGACAACTTACAATAGTTATGTTCTTTATCACCTAATCCTATAGGCATAACTATATATGTTTATATGAGTCTAACAATAAACCGATATATAATCGTTTTTCCAATGATAAGTTAGGGCATGAAGAACTGATAACACTAATAAAGAATGACGAGATTAAGCTAATAGTATGTGAGCCTACTGGAGGTTATGAAGCTGAGATTTGCCAAAAATTGTATAATAATAAACAACAGATACATAGGGTCAATACATATAGTTTTAATTCATTTAGTAAATCGGTGAATTTATGTAAAACTGATAAGAAGGATGCATTTAAATTAGCATATTATGGCGATAAAATGCAACTTTCAGCAAATTATGTATATCAAGTTGAATCCGAGACTTTGAAGAGGTATCAGCAAAGGCGGGAAGATTTAGTTCTAATACTGAGTAATGAAAAGAAGAGGCTACATCATAGTATTGATGGTATTGATAAAGAGAGTATAGAAAAGCTCATTAAATTTTTACAGAATGAAATAGCTGAGCTTGATAAAAAATTAAGTGAGGTATAGTTATGCTCATAGGATTAGGTGATAAAGACCATAACGATTGTAAGTTGTCATTCCCGCGAAGGCGGTAATCTAGATACCTGCTTTCGCAGGTATGACACAAAGTTTGTATCACCTAATTCAATAGGTTTCACTATAATAGATGAGTCAGAAGAGTTAAAAGAGAAGGTGAAAATATTAGAGACTGTACCTGGTATTGGTAAATGTTTGGCTACAAAACTAATTAGTTTTGTACCTGAATTGGGGGATAAAAATTATAGTAGTAACGAATTGTCAGCAATTGTGGGGATAGCTCCTTATGCCCGTGATAGTGGTAATAAGCAAGGACGAAGATTTATTAGAGGCGGTAGGAAAATACCACGGGATGCTTTATATATGGCTGTATTAACTGGCAAAAATGGTTTTCAATATTTAAAAACTTTATATGATAGACTTGCTAACAATTTTAAACCTAAGAAAGTTGCTATAGTTGCATGCATGCGTAAACTACTTGAAGTGTGCCATAAACTTATTCAACAAAAACGTTGTTTTGTTATTTAGATAAATATTTTTATTTTTTTTTGAAAATTTAGATAAAAGATAATTGCTGTTGACAAAATTTAAATTATTCTATTTTGACTCTTTATTAGCTGCAAATTATAAGATTTTTTTGAAATAGGAATAACTATTCCTGCAAAAATCTTATTAATTTTCGCTTAAAAATACTCAAAATATAAACAATTTAAATTTTGTCAACAGAACCTAGATTTGCTGAAAGTTTTAGTGAAAAAGAACTAGCCATACTGGGTGTTAATAGGAACAAATCCCCTTACTATAGTACTTTAACGCTAATTACCCGCAAACTAATATACGGAATAATTATGATCTGGTTAGCTATAGCTATAAGATTAATGTATTAGGCTAATTAATTTATGGATTAAGCTATTTTACTAGCATTGCTTTCTGCAAATTTCATTGTAGAGATGGTGGCCAGAGCTGGAATCGAACCAGCGACACAAGGATCTTCAATCCTTTGCTCTACCAACTGAGCTATCTGGCCGCACAACACCTATGGTGGTAGCTAAAGTAAGGTCAATGTTAATAGGTTCTGCGAATATTTCTTTCAACAAGCATATTTTGTCATTGTTTTCGTCTTTGAATTCGTAACAATCATTATTAAAGAGAAATGTTCACAGTAACCATAAAGAAACTTTGTCCTTATAATCTTTAAATATAGCCCCCTATTATTGTCCAGATTTCCTACTAGGCTCTTTTTTACTAGCTTCCTTATTAGTCTCATCTGTTATCTGTGACTGTGGTAACATTATTTTGACATCAGCTTTATTCTCGAGATCAGCAACATACTTTAATATAGCATCCCTACTAAGCTTATTGGTTATATTAGCGGTAGCTTCCTCCTTAGAAGGTATCTGTGCAGGTCTTTTATCAAGTACATTAATAATATGCCAACCAAACTGGGTTTTAACTGGAGAAGATATTTCATTTACTTTCATTGATAATGCTTTATTTTCAAATTCAGGCACTAACTGCCCAGAAGTGATATAGCCTATCTCTCCACCATTTCCCTTAGATCCTTCATCTTGCGAGAAATCTTTAGCAAGCTTGGTAAATTTTTCCCCTTTATTAAGCTTATTTTTTACAGTTATCGCTTCTTTTTCAGTGTTAAGCAAAATATGGCTTACTTTTACTTCTTCTTTTCCTTTTAAGCTAGCAACTAATTTATCGTACTCAGCATTAACCATTTTCTCATCAACATGAGATTTTACATAACGTTCCATCAATTCTTGCTGAACCATTTGGTTTTTCGTTATATTCAACTTAGCTTGAAATTCTTTCGAAGATTCAATATTAGAATTTTTAGCTTCCTGCTCAAGCAATTTTGTATCGATATAACCACGAACTAACATTTCCTGTATGTTCGCATTGAGATCAGAAAATTTCTTGCCTTTAGCACTTGGTTGGGTATCTAAAGAAGGTTGAAATTGTTGCATAACCTGCGATTCTTTTACTTCACCACCTTTATAGGTAGCAACAACTTTATCTTCGTCAGCGAAAGCACTGCTTGCAAGTAAGCTAGCAGATAAGAAAGCTATAGAGATTCTTTTCATTTGTTATCCATTTATATTTGTTATTATGGCTAGATTTTATAATGATAACCACCCGACGTCAACAGCTATTTACAAATTTGTTTGATAAATATTATAAAATACCATATTTTACAATATACTAATTTTTTATAAGGTGTCATTTTTTATAGAGGTGCCATTTTTACAAAGCTATTTACAGAATCTAGGATATAAATGTTTTCTTTACTTAAAAAATTATTCGGCACAGCAAACGATAGAAATATCAAAAAACTATTTTTAGAAATTGAAAAGATTAATTTGCTGGAACCTTCAATACAAAAGCTTTCTGATGATGAATTGAGAAATAAAACAGAGCAATTTAGACAAAGATTAAAAGATGGGGAATCATTAGATGACTTAACTTATGAAGCTTTTGCTGTCGTACGAGAAGCTGCAAAAAGAGTCTATGGAACGAGGCATTTTGATGTTCAGCTAATAGGTGGATTAATATTGCATCGTGGTATGATTACTGAAATGCGTACAGGAGAAGGGAAAACTTTAGTTGCCACATTACCTGCATATTTGAATGCTCTTACTGGTGAGGGAGTGCATGTTGTTACGGTAAATGATTATTTAGCAAAGCGTGATGCTGAATGGATGGGGAAAATCTATAATTTCTTAGGATTGTCTGTTGGTTGTATCGTTGCTAATATCAGTGACAAAGACAGACGTAATGCCTATAGAGCAGATATTACTCATGCAACTAATAACGAGCTTGGATTTGATTTTCTTAGAGATAACATGAAATATAGTGAAGATGCTAAGGTACTTCGTCCCTTTAAATTCGCTATTATTGACGAAGTTGACTCAATTTTAATTGATGAAGCAAGAACTCCACTAATTATATCAGGTCCAGTAGACGATCGCTCAGATTTATACACTAAAATTGATAAATTGATTCGTCAGTTTAAAGATGAAGATTACGAAAAAGATGAGAAATTACGAACAGTTAATCTTACTGAGGATGGTATAACTCATGTAGAATCAATGCTTGTGACCAATAGTCTTATTGAGAAAGGTTCAAGCCTTTATGATTTTGAGAATTTAAGTTTGGTTCATTATGTCAATCAATCATTAAGAGCACATATTCTCTTCAATCGTGATGTTGATTATTTAGTGCGTGATGGAAAGGTGATGATTATTGATGAATTTACTGGACGCGTTATGGAGGGTAGGCGATATTCTGAAGGGCTGCACCAAGCACTAGAAGCAAAAGAACATGTACAAATTCAAAATGAGAATCAAACTTTAGCTTCTATTACTTTCCAAAACTATTTTAGGAATTATCCCAAATTATCCGGCATGACTGGTACAGCAATGACCGAAGCTACAGAGTTAAAGGACATCTATAATCTTGATGTGTTGGCTGTTCCTACTCATAATCCAATCACTAGGGTTGATTATGATGATGAGATTTACGGCAATAAACATGATAAATATCAGGCTATTATAAAATTAATACAAGAATGTTATGATCGTGGTCAACCCGTTTTGGTTGGAACGGTTAGTATAGAAAAGTCTGAAGAAATTTCTAAATTACTTACCAAAAATAAAATAACTCATAATGTTTTAAATGCAAAATTTCATCAGCAGGAAGCATTTATTATAGCTCAGGCTGGACGATTTAAAGCTGTGACTATCGCCACAAATATGGCAGGTCGTGGTACCGATATTATGCTTGGTGGTAACCCGGAAATGCTAATAGAACAACTTTCTTTACAAAATCTACCTGAAGAACAGTATCAATTAGAAATGGTCAAAATAAAGGAACAAACATCCGAAGAGAAGCAATGTGTAATAGAAGCTGGAGGATTATTTGTTATAGGTACTGAAAGACACGAGAGTCGTAGAATAGATAACCAATTACGAGGAAGAGCTGGTAGACAAGGTGATCCAGGTAATACAAAATTTTTCTTGTCTCTAGAAGATGATCTTATGCGTATTTTTGCTTCAGATCGTATTTCTGGAGTCCTAAGAACGTTAGGTCTAAAAGATGGTGAAGCAATACATCACCCTATGATTAGCCGTTCGCTTGAAAAAGCTCAGCAGAAGGTTGAAGGACATAATTACGAGATACGTAAAAACTTATTACGTTTTGATGATGTTATGAACGATCAACGTAAGATATTTTATGAACAACGTACTGATATCATTGCGTCAAAATCTGTCCATGATTTTTTAGCTAGTATGACAAAAGAACTAGTGGAAAAAGTGGTATTAACTTTCATTCCCCCTGGTTCTTATAGGGAAGACTGGGATGTAAATGCTCTAACAGGAGAGTTGCAGCGTATTTTTGCTGTAAAACTAAATCAAGAATCTATAACAAACGCTAATGTTACCGAGATAGAGGTGATATCTAATGTTGTCCAAATGGTAAATGACCTATACCAGGCAAAAAATGAAGCCTATAGCGTTGACTTAATGAATGACGCAATTAAGTATATTCTACTAACAACTTTAGACCAAGTATGGAAAGATCATTTACATAATTTAGATCATTTGCGACAAGGTATATCACTAAGGGCTTATGCCCAAAAGGATCCACTTAACGAGTATAAAAGAGAGGCATTCAATTTATTTGAACAAATGCTTAATAATTTGAAGGAGCTATTTATCCAGAAAGTTTGTCATCTTCATATGGATACTAGCCACATTAAAAAAGAATCAATGTCTTTGGCAAATAAAACGCTGCAAAAGACAATGCGAGAAACTAGGGAAGACCCAGCTTTTAGTAAATATAATGCTGGGGTTAGTATTGAAACTCAGCTTAAACCCATTAAAACTCAAGTCAATCCACAGGATAGAATACAATCAGATCCATTAAGTTGGGGAAAGGTGGCTAGGAATGAGTTATGTCCTTGTGGTTCCGATAAGAAATATAAATATTGTCATGGAAGTAATGAGATGAAGTGATCTATTAGCGTTATTCTTATGCTAAGGAAAGGCACATCAAGGGAATTAATTATACATAACCCATGCAAAATAAATACATTATTACATTTTTCTGGCAACATATAAAACCATATAAATGGTTTTACTTGGTAATGCTACTTGCTCCTACTATAAGTAGTTTTTACCCATCTGCCAATTATTATGCGATTAAATTATTTCTTGATACAATAGCAGCCCAAGAAAATCTAACTTACAAGTTAGTTTTACTACCGATTATAATATTCATGTCTGCACAAGTGATTTTAGATTTGGTGTGGCGTGTCAGTAACATAGCTGAATGGAAGGCGGCACCTTATGTGCGGTGTTCTATATTGCTCCAATCATACGACTATGTTCAGCACCATTCTTATTCATTCTTCCAAGAAAATTTCACAGGAGCCATCAGCAGCAAAATCAAAGGCATTTTGGATGGATATGATAAATTCTGGGCGGAGATGCATCATGGATTACTGCAAAAGATTCTTAAATGCGGTGTAAATTTTTGTGCCCTTAGCCTTGTTAACACAAATCTTGGCATATTTGTACTAATATGGTGTAGTTTGTACGTACCAATTATGTATAAATTATCAACTAAATTAAACCAATTATCTTGCTTAGAATCTGAAAGTAAGCATTTTATAATTGGACAAATTGCAGATAAAATTACTAATATTATTTCGCTTTTTTCTTTTTCTTCTAGGGCAAGAGAATTAAAGGCACTAGATAATAATATATTAAATGATTTTATTCCCAAACAGGTAAAAACATACAAATATAACTTTAAAACTCAAATAATAGGTGCGTGCCTATATATTGTTTTGTTTGCTTTTATTCTCTTCTATATGTTGCATTTAAGAATACATGGCTCAATTTCTGTTGGAGATTTTGCTTTTGTCTTTGGTGTTGCCTTGGTTGTTGCAGAAGATATCTGGGATACAACAATTTCGTTGCAGGATTTTGCTAGATCAATGGGTGATCTAAAGAGTGCTTTGTCATTAGTCACTATCAACCAGCAGGATTTGGATAAACTTAATGCAAGTCCGCTAATAGTTGATAAAGCTATTATTGAATTTAAAAATGTAAATTTTGGTTATAGCAAAGAACTGATCTTTAAAAATCTAACTCTTTCTATTAGTCATGGTGAAAAGGTAGGAATAGTTGGTCATTCTGGTAGTGGTAAATCAACGATTGTTAATCTCTTGTTACGTTATTTTAAAGTTACAAATGGTCAAATTTTAATAGATGGGCAAAATATTGATGATGTTACTCAGGATTCATTACGACAAAACATCGCAGTAATTCCTCAAGACACTTTGTTATTTCATCGAACACTGATGGAAAATATCAGATATGGGAACCAAGATGCAACTGATGTGGAAGTAATTGAGGCAAGCAAAAAAGCACATATTCATGAATTTATTACAACACTGCCAGAAGAGTATAATACTTATGTTGGGGAGCGAGGTATCAAATTATCTGGTGGACAGCGGCAAAGAGTGGCAATAGCAAGAGCTATTCTGAAAGATGCCCCTATTCTTATCTTAGATGAAGCAACTTCTGCCCTTGATAGTCAAACTGAGCGTTTGATCCAAGATAGCCTTAACTTCCTAATTCAAGATAAAAGAAAGACTGTGCTTGCAATTGCCCACCGCTTATCCACTTTAAAGCATATGGATAGGATAATTGTGTTAGATAAAGGTGTAATGATTGAAGAAGGCACACATCATACATTAATTCGTAATAAACATAGCCTATATAAAAAATTATGGAAGTTACAGGAAATTTAGGTTATGGCAGGACACACGCTTCTGCTTTGAAAATTGGCTCCGTAAAACTTCGGGGCATTCGCGTACTCCACGTATGCTTTGTACGCTCCGATCGTTCACCCCTTGTTTTACGTTCCAATTCTTCAAATCATTTGAGTATACAGTTGGTGAGAATTCGCCCTACACAAAATGTAGCCAACATGGTAGAACCAAATCTTACGCATAAGGAGGTAACAAATTATGTGAAGCTAAGGGACGAGATGTATTGGGTTGTAACGCAAGTGAAGGATATAAGCTCCGAAATACTAAATATTGTATTGCTCTACTGGATTCACAGACCATGACACGATACAAGATGGAATTTATCTGACCCCTAGAGGAGTCTGTCCAGAAAAGTGTGTAAACTCCCTCTTTTGTTAGATTTTTATATATAACCTATTTCGAAATTTATACGCTTCTCTGAACAGAGTCCAATTACAAATTATGTATAGCAAGTGGATTAATATACCGCGTTAATTATTCCAATTGGTATTATTACTCAATAACTTTATTCAATTGTACATCATGAAAATTATGATAAAGATTTTCAATTTCCTGCTCATAAGCAATGAGTTCTGCTATAGTCCAATTAAAATGATCAAAAATATTATATGCGTTATTGATCTTAGTATCAATACCAACTGTATTAAGTCTGCCATTAGATAATAACTTTCTTAGCTTTGTTTCCTGTATTTTTTTATATTCATCATGGTTTGCTGTGCCAAATTCTGCGATATTATGCATCTTTCTAGTTCGTATTTGTATTTCTATGTTACGTTCATAGATATCAACTACAGCTATAACATGCAAAGAACGGTAGCCATTATTCTTAGGTTTATCAATATAGTTTTTAGACTTCTTAACATTAACAGAATAGAGATTGTAAATAATAGCCAATACTTTATAACAGTCTTCTTTTTTATCAACTATAACTCTAAAAGCAATTAGATCCGTTAATTCTTTCAAAGCGATAGTTTTTCTTAATATCTTCTTTAAAACAGAACAAGGATCTTTTAATCTGTAATGTATTTCAGCTGCTATATCATTTTTATAAAGTTTAGTACTAATTTCACCTATGATATTACGTAAATCGTTAGTATTTGTATATTGCATAATTATGCTCTACTATAAATGACAGTGAACTTGTTTAAAATATTCTTTTGTTTTACAATAATTTAAGTTGATAGTTTAATAGCTAAATTCATTTTAGCCAGAAAAAATATATTAAATTATTTTAATATATTAAAAAATATTAAGTATTATAAATTATTTCAATTGTTAAAAAGTATTAAGTATTATACGTAAGTAAAAAATACATGGGTATAATCCAGAGAATTGGCAGATTATGTTTTGTATTTAAAGTACAATTCTCTAATCTAAAGATCCTAAGACTTACAGGATGATAATAGTTTAAATAAATTATATATATTATGGAAAATAAGAATATCTTGTGTCCGCAAGAGATTTATGAGAAACATTTGTTAATAATTAACAATATAAAATTCACATCAAGGGAAATAGATGTAATAGCATGCATTATACATGGGAAAAACACAAAAGGAATAGCTAATTTTCTATCAAATGAGGACAAACAGATCGAGACGAGAACCATTGAAAGTCATATTTCTAATATCAAAAGGAAAATAGGAACAAATTCCCGAGAGGGGATTGTAAACTTTATAGAGGAATCTGATAAATATAAATTAGTGCAAAGTTATTATTTAAGCTTATTAATTCAACAAGAATTCAGAAAAATCTTGAAGGAAATTTTAATAATAACAAAGTCTGATAATATATCATTTTTTATTGTTTTACAAAACCTGAGAAATAATGACTCAGGAAACAATGATTTAAACTTGATGATCAATAAGATACGTAGTGATTTACAACTTATAGGCATAACAGTTTTTGTAGAACTGCGAGAGAATCTTGATGCTCCTATAGTTTTAGGAAAGCACAAGAACAAAGGTAGAAAGCAGTTAAGGCAATGTATAATCTATGTTTTAGCTGTAAATGAAGCTAATATAGCTAAACAACAGGAATGTAATAATTATGTTGTTATGTCTAATGATCAGGATATATCTAAAGTATTTTTCCTTATACCGCAGGAAGAACAATGTATAAAATTTTTACCTAAACAAAATAATTTTGAATATATTAATTTCTTTCCATCAAAACAATATCATTTTATTTCTTTAGAAATTATCACAAAAGTTTTTTCTAATGCGAATATAGACAATATGCTCCTTAAGTTTAGTGAAAGATATAATAATATTATATCTAATAATTCTGATTTAGTTTTTCCTAAATCTCATTTAACAGATAAAAATATTCAAGGTAAAGGCAAGAATATTTACTTACCAATATTTGGTGTATTGGTTTTGATTATTTGTAGTACTTATCTTTTAATATTTAGCCCAACTATAGACAAAACGGTTAAAAGTCAAGAAACAGAAGTGTCATGCCTTAAACCACAAGAGTCAATAATATTTCCTAAGAATTTGACCAGTTGGAATATACCAAGACAAGATAATGTTTTCATTGGTAGAGAAAAACTATTGAGTGATTTATATAATAAATTACATCAGAATCATACACCAGGAGCAATAAGTAATTTAGCAATTAATGCATGTGCTGGACTTGGGGGAATCGGTAAAACACAATTAGCCTTGCAATATATAAATCATACAGAATATCCTTATACACTTAAAGTTTGGTTTCTGGCAGAAAATATTGATCATCTATATAATAAATATATTGAATTTGCTAAGTTATTAGGATGCTCAGAAGTTATATATACAAAAGAAAACATTATTGCTTATGTTAAACAATGGTTAGTTAAAAATCCAGGATGGCTTTTAGTTTATGACAAAGTAAACAGTTATCGTGAAATTGAGCCATTTTTACCAGAATCTGGTGGATATGTAATTTTAACAACTCGCCAGCGTTATTGGCCAACAAAGTTTTCAGTATTACCTATTGATATCATGACAGAGGAGGAGGCTATCAAAACAATAAAGACTTTAATAGGACGAAATATAGCAGAAGAACAAAATGCTATAAAAAAATTAGTTGGAGTTTTAGGATATTTACCCTTAGCATTGGCACAAGCTGGAGCTTACATTAAGCAAAAACATATCACTATTCCAGAATATTTAGATCTTTACAAAAGGTATGAGACAGAATTACTAACGGACGATACTTTTTTAGAAGAGACAAATAACTATAACTACCCAGTGGCAATAACCTGGAACATTAGTTTAGAGGCAATTGTTAAAGATACTAAGATTAACAATGAACCACCTATAGCTATTGAGCTTTTAACAGTATGTGCTTATCTAGCACCAAATAAAATCTCTCGTAAACTATTGCTTACATGGTTACAAACAGCTTATCCTCATTTACCATCTCCACAATTAACGTTAAATAAGCATATTGCTCTATTGTGGCAATATTCAATGATCAATTATGATGATAATGATAATATTACTACACACCGCCTAGTACAAGCAGTTTTACGTCACCAGCTCAGTCAAGCATTAGACAGCAAAAATAATATTTATGCTACCTTAAATTTAAGATGGTTTGAACTATTATTACGGTTTTTTGTAGATAATGAACACGAATTTAGGCTAACTGATTCTTTTCAACAACTTATTAAAACTAGTCAGCAATTTAAAAGTAAATTTAAGGATCAATATAATGAAAATCTTGCTGCAATGGATTTAATGGTTTCTTTGCTTTATTTGGGACAAGAAAAATATGAAGAATTTATAAAGATACTTGATGATGTCAATAGATATTTAAAGAAAACTGACGGTTTAGAAATGTTAAAATGTAGAGTTCTATCTTTATATTCACTATATTTTTGTAAAATTGGTAATTATCACAAAGCCGAAGAAAAAATAAATAAAGCATTTTATCAGTATGATAAGATTAAAATAAATAAAGCATCAGAAGATAATGATATGAAAAATTTAAAGGCAGAATTATTGACCAATAAAGCTCAACTTATCTTAACTCAAAATCAAATAATAGATAAAGCCAATAGAAATAAGCTAGAAATAGAAACTGCCATTGAAGCAGTTCAAGAAGCAATAGGTCTATTTAATGAAACTCACAAAACCAGAGATTCTTTAGGAGCAACCATATTATATGGAACGCTACTTATCTTAACAGATCAAGTTGATAAAGTGATAATAGAGTTTAATAAATATAATGACTTAATTGAGAAAATAGCTGATGGTAGAATAAAAATGTCTTTTTATATAACTTATTCAGATGCTTATTTGAGTAAGAAAGATTTTAACAAAGCTTTAGAGTATTGTAATAAAGCTAAACAACAGGCAGAGAAATTACATCTTAACAACGAACTAAATAATATTAACAATCAAGAGAGAACTATTAAAGCCTTATTGCAATAAAATGAGCTATAGCTTCATTTTTAAAGAACCTAGGCTGTGAAGGTTTCTAATTGATCTATATTTTGAGCTATTTTTTAGTGAGAATAAATAGGATTTTTGAAGGAATAGTGTACCTATTTCAAGAAAATCATGTTTATTCGTAGCAAAAAAGAGCCAAAATCAGGTCACTTTAGAAACCTTCACAGCCTAGGAGACTGTCGGAGATGACTAATTAAGTATATTTTTTGTGTATTGCTTCGTTGTGCTTACAAACTCTTCACAATGATGGAGTAATACTAATCGGGTTAGCTATAACTTAGTTTTTTTTTAAGTTCAAGAATTAATAGTAGGAAAAAACTTTTTTTTATATTATAAATATTTTAAAAAATATTAGATCAAAGATGAAAATAAAATCAAATTTAAAATCAACAAGGAAAGGTGAAGAGGATGCTTACTCTTCTTTTGAACAAAGGGTAGATAAAGATAAAGAAAGTTATTATTTCCATCAGCCTTGTATAGAATTTCCTATTATTGATAAAAATAAGCAGGTAGTTGTTGATATAGTAGAGCAAATGCATGATGCTATGAAAGGTTGTGGTATAGGACTTGCTCATAATCAATATCCTAAAGCAGAAAATGCAACAAATCCTTATGCTATTTTTATTATAGAAGCTAGGGATGTTCCGTTTGAAGTTTTTATTAACCCAGTAATCGTTGGATATACTGAGGAAAAAGTAGGTTTTTATCATGGTTGTTTAAGTGCTCTAGGATATGAGAGTGCAAAGGTTGCTACCTACAAAGAAGTTTTAATCGCATTTTATGCCGAAGACCTTAAAACACTGCAAGTAAAAAAATTCGCTGATTTCGCATCGGTAATTTGCCAACATGAATTTAATCATTTGACTACTAAAGGTACTTATGTAGATACAATTTACAATCATGTTAATGGGAACCATGAACTAGCCAAGGATTTTTTCTCTACTGATGAGCAGATTAAGTCAGATAAACGTCGATACTCATTAGATACTGTAAGTGATGATATTCCTTGTTTAATTCCTTCAAATATTTTATCAAAATGCAAAAAATATTTAAATGAGAATAAGCTATATAATGATGCTGTCGATGATTATTTAATAAGTCATCCTGAAGATAAACCCCTATACGAACAGTTAAGTAACTTACCAGATACACAGTTACCATTATACGGAGAGGTAATACCTCACCATAGTGAAAGCTAAACTAAATAACCATACATACAATACAGGCGTCATTGCGAGGAAGACCATAGGTCGACGAAGCACAATCCATAAAAGTAACCAAAAATGGATTGCTTCGTCGGCTCACGCCTCCTCGCAATGACGCCTGTTATTTTCCCGCAACTTTTAAACTGCCATGATGACCTCTAAACCCGCTCTACCTTCTAACTTTCGACAGTTATGGTAATACCCTACATTTTTTATTTTGTAGTCCCCCCGTCAAAAATCTAAAGATACAACATCTGCGTGACCGTTCACGGTTTTTCAATTTCTTCCTAAAATCTTAATTTTTAGATGTAGTTTTTATAGTTTTCACATCTTTTAATTATAAAATCTCAAGCAATAGTAGATTTTGCTATAAAGAATTTATACTAAAAACATCAAAAATCATGATAAACTGAAAAACCGTGAACGGTCACACATCTGCTATGTTTAAACAAAAAGGATGTCATTCCTGCGTAGGCAGGAATCTATAGTGAAACCTATTGAATTAGGTGATACAGACTTTGTGTCATACCTGCGAAAGCAGGTATCTAGATTCCCGCCTTCGCGGGAATGACAACTTACAATCGTTATGTTCTTTATCACCTAATCCTATGAGCATAACTATACCTGCTTTCGCAGGGATGACAAGCTGTATCCGTTCAAGGGGTTGCCTGAGACTTAGCAACAGCTCTTCTTTTAGTATATTTTATATTAAGAATTACAATCAAAAGATGCGAAAATTGCGTCTTAAAATCTAAATTACAGAAGGAAAACTACCTTTTAGTTGACCAGCTACAAATCTCAGCCAACCCCTTACGGATACATCCTGTTTTGTGTTAACCTTGCGAAAGGCAGGCATCTAGATTCCCGCCGTTTGCTAAGAATGACAACTTACAATTGCTTCGTCGCTACTAAAGTGTCTCTTTGCAATGACTTTTGGAGTTCAGCTTATATCATCTGTTGAATCTGGCAGTTTGTTCTTTAAGATAAAAGGTATTTGTAGCAATAGGAAAATGAACATTATAGGTATTGCTCCAAATATTTTAAATATAACCCATGTAGATTCTGCAAAATTACGCCATGTTATTTCATTTAATACTGCCATGAGCAAAAGAAAAGCTGCTGTTCTATAGCTTAAAACATTCCAATTCTTATCTTCAAGTTGGACAAAATGATTAAACATATATTTCATAAATGCCTTATTTCTTACTGCACTAATAAAAAATGTTCCACAAAAAATTAAATATAGAATAGTCGGTTTGATCTTGATATACATAGAGTTACCACTGATCAAAACTATACTAGCTGAGACTAATAACACTCCAGAAGATATTAATGATAATCTTGAAACTTTGCCTTCTATAAAATAACACAGACTAACACAAATAATTGAAGTAATAAGTATATATAACGTTGCACTTTGCATGCTACCACCATAAAAATAGCCAACGAAAAAAGCTATAAGCGGAGCAACTTCTGATAAAAAATTAAGCATAAATTAGGTTTATTTCTCCGTTACTAGTTTTCTGTGCATCTGATTTTTATTTGTATGAAGATATTAATTAAACCTAGAGTACAAATATAAAAAACGACTTGCAAACCATTGGGCTTAGCAATATATCCAGTAATCATATTTAGGAATTTACCGTAAATACTGTTATCAGAGATTAGCCATGAGCTATCCCAAAGCTGGTCTGGCAGGATAGTAACAATTCCAGAAGAAGTTAATATACCAGCTGCTTCTGCTGCAAAGCCACTAGCAATAAACATTAATAAAATTGAAGATATGCGAAATATATATTGTTGGTTTGCTAATTTTATAAAACCTAAATATATAACGATACCAAGTGTTAGTCCACTGACCATGCCAATAATTAACCCTAGTAGATAACTATTAGCGTCAATTATTTCAACTGAGGAAATACTATAAACTAATAAAATAATTTCCATTCCTTCTCGAAGGATAGTTGCTGCAACAATCAATACTAGCATTATATAACTACTATCGCCGCTACTAATTTTTACAGACAAATCATTAAGATGTCGCTTTATCTTAATACCATAACCTTGCATCCATACTATGGTCCAACCAATTAACACAACTGTTAGTAAAATAACTCCGGAATTAAATATCTCATCACCCATACCACTAAATGATATGGATATAGTGCGAGTAAAGAAAGCAAATAATGCAGCAGACACTGTACCAAGCATAACTCCAGCAATTATATAAATTCTAGATTTTTCTAATTGTTTTGTTACAGCAAGTATTACACCAAGTAACAAAGCTATTTCTAAGCATTCTCTAAATACTACTAACGCTATTTTAAACATTTAAACCGTAAATAAATCTAATTAACAATGAGAGATCCTTGAGCCGTCTCTTGATGAAAGTCTCCGAAGAAATCATATTTACCAGGGGCTAAAGGGGCAAGTATTATGTTTATAGAGTCATTTGGCATAATGATCTTTTCGCGATGCAGATCATGACTTTCAAACTCCTCTACGGTATTATCTTGGTTGTGGATAATAAAACGAATTTTCTTACCACTAGGCACTGTGATAGTATCAGGGTCAAACCTATGATTTTTTATAACCGTTACAATTTCTAACATAGTATTATCTACATCATTTTTCGAGCTAACTTTATTATTAATTGTAAAAATTATTATACCTAATAAGAGAACAACACCTAAAAAAAGTCCAATGGTAGTTTTTCTTTCCATAATTTTAACTTGAAAGCTTTATTAAAGTTACAAAATACACTAACGCGATCATAATCACAAGTACATATAAAAGAGTGTAGTTTTTTTGTTTCTTGTTTTTTGGTAAGTTCATAAGCACCCTCCCTAAATTATACAGTATAATTGTATTTCCACTAAGTTAAAAGATCTTGTTTTAACTTTAAATTATTATTTTTATTAATAATAGTCCTATAAACTTGTATATTTTCCAAAACACGTTGCACATAATTCCTAGTTAGAGGATATGGTATTAGTTCTATCCAATCAATTATTTGCCATAAATTCTTTAGTTTTCGTGGATCGCCAAATAAATTAATCCACCTTGGTATCGTATTGGAACCAGCATTATAAGCTGCAATAGTCAGAATATATGATCCTTCAAATCGTTGTAACAGTTTTTTTAAATAATTACTACCTAACATAATATTATATTCAGGATCAGTGGTTAGTTTTTTGATATGACATTGATGATTAAGAGATTTCGCAGTATCACAGGCAGCTGCTTTTTCGAGTTGCATTAGCCCATGCCCTTTAGCATCATTAATGGCGTATTGATTAAAACCCGATTCATGCCTTATAATACTATATGTTAAAGCTTCTTCTATAGGAGCGGTTTTTACTGCCTTCATATGTTGGATAGGGAAAGCATAATCTTTAATAAAAACATGATATTGACAAGCAACTCTTGCTATTTCTACCATATGGAAAATATTGTCATAGCTACTAATTATATCAGTAATTAATAAAATCTCAGACGGTTCTGATGATCTTCTAATAGCCGTGTCAGCATATAAGAAAGCTAAACTATACTTACCATATTTAATTAGATATTTTATTGCTCTAATAATCTCACTATTTTCCATGTTAGGCTTAACGGACTTTGGTTTTTGTGGTAGAATTAAGTGATTCTTTTTAAGTTCAATATTTGCCAACTGCCCATAAAATAGATAAGGATATTTGCCTGCCATATTATAAAATTTATTCGCTTGTTTCATATCCCCTTTGGCTTGATATGTTCTAGCTAGCCAATATTGTCCCCTTGATATACTTAATGGCTTTGTTGCAACTTTCATAAATTTATTAAAATGACTTAAAGCAAGGTCAGGCTTATCTAAAAATCTAAGGGCAAGCCAACCACTAAACCATTCTACTTCTCTTGTATGTTCATGTATATGTTCATGGCTGACAGTAAGAGGTATAGTAATTATTTTATAGCTATTGGCAAAATCTTTTTGGTCAATAAATTCTCTGGCATAATAAGATTGTAAACGACCCCAACGAGCAGAATGTATTTTATCTAGCTTTACTTTTTTAAATAGAGCAATATTCTTGCTGGTTGGCTTCTCTTTTTTCTTGGAATCCAAATAGTGAAATAATAAAGCAGGAGTATAATATTTTTCTGATAGTTTTTGAAAAAGTTTTTCACTGTTACTAGATTGGTTTAGTATAGAAATTTGGGCAAGGAAATTCTGTTTATAGCCATTACTCACATAGTGCATATATTTTTTGGCACTATTAATATCCGCTGCCCATAAATATAGATCAATCTTTTTCACATGATCTTCTTCACGTAATATATTTTTGAAATTAGTCAAATATTCCTTTTCTTCTTGTGCAGTAAAGACTCCATAAATCCAACCATTTTTTATAATCTTCGCTAATTTTTGTTGATCTTTTATTAATTTTTTACCAGCTAAAGCGTAGAACTTATGACCTAAAGCAGTAATTGGCTCGTTTTTACTAAACCAGTTGACGATTAAAGTTTTGTCTGTGTCATAATTTAAATATTGTTCTGCCTTCTCCTTTAGTCTATTGACCTGTGGCCAGTGGGGATTGTCTTGTATGAATTTTATTACCGATGCAAAACTATTTTTCTTATAATCTTGGTCTAAGAACTGTTGAGACAAAACAATTTTAATTAAAGCTTGATCTTTTGAAGCTTTTGCCATCTTCTGACAATCTTGCCATTCTTTGTTGTCTAGATGGATAAAAGTTTCTTTAACATAGTCAAATGCCATTGACTCTGATATTAATAGCTCTAGAATTATTAAAACTATTGACAGTATTGTCTGAATTCTCATAATCAGCAGTGGCTCCTTAGCACTTAGTTGGAATTGGTGTATATCTGTTAGTGTCATTCCCGCGTAGGCGAGAATCTGTAATATTTCAGGGTTTTAGATTCCCGCCTACGCGGGAATGACACCTCATTTTGATGTCATCTAACTACGATGGGAATCTAAAAAAAACCGTTTAAAAAGTTCTGGAATATTATAAATTTAAATATATTAAGGTGTTATTATGAATAGAGCATTTGTCTTCCCGGGTCAAGGATCGCAAATAGTTGGTATGGGAAAAGAGTTTTATGATAATTTTCAAGTAGTAAGAGAGACCTTTGAAATTGTCGATGATACTCTTGGCAGAAAATTAAGTCATATTATCTTTAATGGATCAAGTGAAGATTTGACTTTGACAATTAATGCCCAACCAGCATTAATGACCATATCTATGGCAATAGTGAATGTCATTAAACAACAAACAAATAGAAATATTAGTAATCTGTGTTCATATGTTGCCGGTCATTCTTTAGGAGAATATAGTGCATTATGTGCAGCGGAAAGTATAGATATACAAGTGACTACCGAATTGTTAGCAGTACGTAGTAAGTCCATGAAAGAAGCCTATCCGTTAGGCGAAGGTTTAATGGCAGCATGTATAGGCATTCCTCTAGGAAAGCTTGAAGAGATCGTTAAAGAGGTTGCCAACTTTGGTATAGCTAACGATAACATAGAGGGGCAAGTAGTAATTAGCGGTGAGATTATGGCGGTGCAGAGGGTGATGTCTATTGTAAAAGATTTAGGATACAAAGCTATTAAATTGAATGTAAGTAGTCCTTTTCATTGTGGTTTGATGAAGCCAGCAGAAGATAAAATGGCAAAGGCTTTAGATAAAATAACAATTAATAAACCGCTTGTTCCAGTAATACAAAATGTTACAGCCAAGCCAACAACTAATCCTATAGAAATAAAACAAAACTTAATCTCACAGATTTGTGGTAGAGTGAGGTGGCGTCAAACCTTAGACCAATTAGCAAATCTAAAAATAGAACAAATAGTTGAAATCGGTGCAGGTAAGGTTCTAACGAATATGCTAAAAAAAACGGATCATAAATTTGATTTAATTAATGTTTCTACTATTGTTGAATTGGAAGAGTTTCTTAAAATTGTATAGCCAGAATATAGTGTATACACGAATGATCTGAAGAATTGGAACGTAAAACAAGGGGTGAGTGAGCGGAGCGTACAACTAGTACGTGAGTACACGAATGCCACAACTGTCGAAAGTTAGAAGAGGAAACGATTTTAGATAGTGTGCTTTAAAAGTCGTATGTGGTCAACGTCATTGCGAGAAGACCGTAGGTCGACGAAGCAATTTTTTTGTCATACCTGCGAAAGCAGGTATCTAGATTCCCGCATAAGCGGGAATGATGGTATGGACGAGTGAAGCGAAATATGCTTTACTTGTACGGAGTCTGGTGAAAAATGTTTTTCAGTTGCTCCAAATTAAATAACAATTTAATTAATAGGTCCATACCATGATAAATAATAGCATAGAAAATAGTATAATTGGAATAGATTTAGCAAAAAATATTATGCACTTGGTGCAAGTTGATCAAAATGGCAAAAAAGTCGGTCATCAAAAAGTTAAAAGAGATGAGTTAATAGGATGTTTAAACAATCTCAATAAAAGTTCACTGGTGGTCATGGAAGCATGTGGAGGAGGTAATTATTGGTCGCAAGAAATTAACAAGCTTGATTTGCAAGTTAAGTTGATGAAAACAAAAGATGTAAAAATTTATGCAACATCGAGGCAGAAAAATGATTATAACGATACCTTAGCAATATGTAAAGCTGCTCGCGATCCAGAGCTAAAAGATGTGTTACCCAAAAGCAAAGAGGAACAAGATATAAAATTTTTGCATAAAATCCGAAGTAATACGATCAGAGATCGAGTACAAAAAACTAATTCTACAATATCAAGTTTATATGAATATGGTTATAATACAAAATTAAGCAAAAATAAATTTTGCAAAGCATGTAAGTCGGAGGTAGAATTAGCGTATATAGAAGGTTATATAACTTCTGGGGTACAGTCAATTTTACTTTTAGAATGTGAAGAAATTGAGAATTTGTGTAACAAAGAAAAAACTTTAGAAAAGCTGATAATCAGTAATAATAAACAGAATGAGAAAGCTATTAGGTTGCAGACAATTTTTGGGATTGGAGCAATCAATGCTAGTTGTTTGAGCGTAGCACCAATGGAAAATTACGCAACCCCGAGGGATTTTTCTGCGTCGCTTGGTTTGGTGCCAAAACAATACACCTCAGGAGATAAGATAGTTTTAGGAGGAATTAGCAAACAAGGTGATAGATATGCTAGAACTATGTTGATTCAAGCTGCAAGAACAATAGCAATAAGAGCCAAAAGCGATAAAGAATCAAAAGATAAGCTAGTTCAGTGGGCAGTGAAGAAATTTGCTGAAAACAAATCATATAATATTATATGTGTTGGTTTAGCGAATAAATTAGCTAGAATAGCTTATGCAGTAGTTACCAATGGCAGCGAGTATGTCGCAAATTAGCGCTGTTGGCAAGAAGGATAATTTATGTCAATTAAGCAAAAGAATGGCAATTGGTAAATATTGCGAGTAAGTTAGTAACAATAAAGAGAACGAAAGTAAAAGAGTTAATGAAATAAGTATTCTGAACAAAATCCGCAATTATGTCGAGGCTCTAGAAGCCGTGGGAATGAGAGGTTACTCAAGGATATTTAGAAGAATGCAGAAACCATTATGGCACTCGATGCCGAATATATGACCGCTTCCTTTGTGGCTCTATTTTTTATTTTCTTTATTGACAAATTCACTCGTCCATATATGACAACTTACAATCGTTATGTTCTTTATCACCTAATCCTATGAGCATAACTATATAATGCTTAAAGATTTGCTTTGCAGTAATTAATAAGAGAAGAGGAATCACCTTGGATAAAGCTATTTTTTGGGTTATTATTGTTGGTACTATTATAGTAACTTTGACTTTGATATCTAGTATATTGATGCCATTTTTTATAGCTGGAATAATATCATATATATTACAGCCTATAATTGACAATCTGTCGTTACGATATAAATTATCTAGAACTATAGTAGTTTCAGTAATTTCCTTCCTATTTTTTAGCATTCTTGCTATAGTACTAGTGGTATTACTGCCTATCATATATCAACAAACAACTTTGCTGGTTAATAAGATTCCAGCTTATAAAGATTATTTACAAACTGAATTAATACCTGTTATTACAACAAAAATTTATTCGATAGATCCAAATATTGCTGATACTATAAAAAATTCTATTAGTAATTTTGTTAATGGTATATTTTTGCTGCTCACAGGGTTTGCTAATAATATTTGGCACGTTACTATGGTAACAATCAATTTAGTGGTGTTAATTTTATTAATACCACTTATATTATTTTATTTCTTGCGGGATTGGTTAACAATGTCAAACAATATCAACCTCTTACTACCTGTAAAAGGTAAAAAGAAAATTCAAGAAATATTATCAGCCATTAATATTTCCTTGTCTGCTTATATAAGAGGGCAACTAAATGTTTGTTTATTATTATCAATCTATTACGGAGTCTCTTTATCGATCCTTGGTGTAGATCTAGGAGTATTGTTAGGGGTTTTGTCTGGTTTCTCAATAATTATACCATTTGTTGGCATCTTAATATCCTTTTCTCTTACCATGATTGTTAGTTACTTTGCTTTTGGTATGGTTAATACATTATTTTATATAATCATTATCTATTCGGTTGGTATAATAGTTGAAGGATATATTTTATCACCGAAAATCATAGGTGATAAGATTGGTCTACATCCTCTTTGGATAATATTTGCGGTTCTAGCATTAGGTAATATATTTGGTTTCTTGGGTATATTATTTGCTATACCAATTGCCAGTATAGTAAAAGTTTTATTTTTAGCTGCTATCGATTTTTATAAATCCAGTAAGTTTTATAGATAACCCGACTATAGTGAAACCTATTGAATTAGGTGATACAAACTTTGTGTCATACCTGCGAAAGCAGGTATCTAGATTCCCGCCTACGCGGGAATGACAACTTACAATAGTTATGTTCTTTATCACCTAATCCTATAGGCATAACTATAGCATTACGCCAAATTCACAAACGTCATTGCGAGGAGCTACTTTAGTAGCGACGAAGCAATCCAGAGAAATGATTAGAAATGGATTGCTTCGTAGGCTTACGCCTCCTAGCAATGACACCAGTTTACTATAGCTAAAACCTTCCATAGCTATATAAGAGTTAAATATGAGAGATTCCCAGCAATATATATTACCATTATTTGGTAATGATCGATATATTCTAGATAATTTTATTAATTCACCTTCTAATCAAGTCGCGTACCACTCAATTAAAAACTGGTCGATAACTTGGGGTAGTAAACCCTATGAGTTTACAGTTTTGCTTTATGGTCCACCATCCTCTGGTAAGACATATCTTAGTAAAATATGGCAGAATTTGTCGAATGCATTTTGTATAAAAAAAGATTCAGATATACTTAGTGCAGAGCATATAATGCAGTATAATGCTTTTATTATGGAAGATATAGAATTCTGGCATGAAAGGAATATCCTCCATTGTTTTAATTTAATAAGTGAGTGTCGTAAATATTTGTTGATGACTACAGGAAGTTTAGCTAATAATTTTGCATTACAGGATTTATCGTCAAGGGTCAATTCGGTTCTAAGATTAGAAATAAAACAGCCAGATGATGAATTGATGAGCAAGTTAATCTTTAAGTATTTTTCCGATCAGTCGGTTAAGGTATCTGACTGTGTAATTGAATATTTATTAATTAATTTGCCAAGGCAATTTGATCAAATGATGAAATTATTAATGGCAATAACGCATTATGCATTAGTGCATAAGCGACCTATTACCATCTCTCTTATAAAACATGTACTTAAATAGGAAGTTTGGAAACACTGGGTTGGCCTTACTGTAACTTAGAAGCCCTCACAGCCTAGTTCGGATTAGTTATATAGTGAAACCTATTGAATTAGGTGATACAAACTTTGTGTCATACCTGCGAAAGCAGGTATCTAGATTCCCGCCTACGCGGGAATGACAACTTACAATAGTTATGTTTTTTATCACCTAATCCTATAGGCATAACTATAGATTATGTTGACGATTTAGTTAATATTCTTCTCCGATTGCTTGCAATTGATAAAACCCGTGTATATAATTGCTATATTTTATATATAGCTAACCCGAATTTCTTGATATTGTTATAAGTTTCTGAATGTCATTGCAAAAAGGCATGAGCTTACGAAGCAACCTATTTCTGGTCTTTTGGATTGTTTCGTCGCTCTAAAGTAGCACCTCGCTAATAGCGGAGATGCTATCTAGAACTTTAACGGATTTAGCCATAGAAAAAATTAAAAGCGTATCTAACCGCTTTAATCAGAACTACAAAACCATAATAGAATTGCTGAGTATATGCCGTTTCCAAATGTCAATCCTGTTATTTTCTCTATTGGACCATTTAGCGTTTATTGGTACTCCATGGCTTACGTTTTTGGTGTAATATTTGGGTGGTTTTATGCTTATAAAATTATAAAAAGATTTGACGTTAGTGTTACCACGGAAACCTTCGAAAATTTTATTACTTGGGTTGTTTTAGGAATTGTAATAGGGGCTAGATTAGGTCAGGTGTTACTATATGATCCGGTTAAATATTTTTCTAATCCTATTACCATTTTAAAGACCTATGAAGGTGGTATGTCTTTTCATGGCGGCATTATTGGTATAGCCATATCTTGCTATCTTTTCTGCCGCAAATATAAAATTAGATTCTTTTGTCTAGGTGATATACTAGCTACAGTTGGTCCTATCGGTTTATTTTTAGGTAGAATAGCCAATTTTATTAATGGCGAATTATATGGCAGAGTGACTACAATGCCCTGGGGAATGATTTTTCCAAATAGCGATCTACAAACAAGACATCCTAGCCAACTCTATGAGGCATTTCTGGAAGGAATTATATTATTTTCAATTCTAGCTTATGCTACTTTTAGACATAAAAGCATAAAAATCTATAGTTTGAATTCTGCTATATTTCTAATATTCTATTCGGTGTTTCGAATTATTATAGAAATGTTTCGTGAACCAGAAGATTGTTATACAAGTCTTATTTTTAATAATATAACTATAGGGCAATTTTTATCATTACCTATGCTGATAATAGGGATTTATTTAATAATACGAATTAAATGCCAATTGACTCCAAAATAAGAAAACTTATTGAACAGAATGGTAGTATTAAGCTTGATGAAATGATGCTCCAAGTAACGTCTGTAGCTCCTTCTTCCTATTATCAAAAACAAGACAAGTTAGGTTGCTTAGGAGATTTTACGACAGCTCCTGAAATCTCTCAGCTTTTTGGTGAAATGATAGCTTTATGGGCTATTGACCAATGGTATAAAATGGGTTGTCCTCGGAAGACAAATTTAGTTGAGATAGGTCCTGGACAAGGAGTATTAATGCGGGATTTACTAAATGTTGCTAAATTAGTTCCAGAATTCTACCAATCTCTCTCAATAGAATTAATTGATATTAATCCTCATTTTATCAAGAAACAGAAAACAAACCTAAAGTTGACGGGTTTACCTATCAAGCACTATACAGCAGTACAATATATCTCTAAAATTCCTTCTATTATAATAGCTAACGAATTTTTTGACGCTATGCCAATTAAGCAATATATTAAAAGCAAAGAGCTTTGGTATGAGTCAACACTTATTATTGACCCAACTGATGGTAAAATTAAATTCGATAAAATAGAAGTTAGTAAGGAGTTGCAACGCTATCTACTGCAAGAACACTCAAACGCACATGATGGAGCAGTAATAGAAGAATCACCTAAATCATTAGAAATCATAAAATTTATTAGCAAGCATATAATGAAATTTGGTGGGGCTAGCTTAATTATCGATTACGGTTATGATATAGATCCAATAAAAAGGATGCGTAACCAATATAATCCTACTTTACAAGCGATAAAAAATCATAAATATTACCCACTGCTTGAAACTTTAGGAGAAGCTGATTTATCAGCACATGTTGACTTTTATGCCCTAAAAACAGTAGGCAGAAATATAGGAATAAATGTGTATGGATCAATAACTCAACGTGATTTTTTAATTAATAATGGTCTATTATTACGAAGCGAACTCTTACAAAGTAAATTACCTACTATAGAGGCAGATATCATAGCAAAACAGGTTGATAGACTAATTGCTCCCAATAAAATGGGGCTATTGTTTAAAGTATTGTACCTTGTACAGGAGTAAAAAATATAATTAATTAGTCATCTCCGACAGTTTCCTAGAATCTCTTTTTTGTAATTAAGTTTGTTCATTTGTAAATTAATTGGGCTATAAACAGAAAAACAAGGTAAAATTATGAAATTAAACAAAACTAGTTTAGAACTAGTTAAAAATAATCTTATTATACTTATTATTCTTCTAGTAATTAGACTTCCTGCACAAGTCACTTATGCTGAGGAATTTGGAGGAGATGCTTCACCTCAAACCACAACGCACTCTAGTGTGCGTAAGAATGGAAGTACCGAGACCACGTACAAATTACCAACAGAACTAAAACCTTGCAGAAAGTATATTATATTTTCTGAAGAAAATTTAATTATTCTTGGAGATGGGAAACCACAAGTTGTGAATACAAATTATAGCTGTACAGATGGAAGAAAAATAAATGTAAGGTATCTGAATAAGGGAGCTAATAATTTAGCGATTATTCCAGTTGAAGAAGAAAACCAGATTCTGATTTTTACTGGTAGGGTATCAGCTAGTGGGGCACTATAGTGAAACCTATTGAATTAGGTGATACAGACTTTGTGTCATACCTGCGAAAGCAGGTATCTAGATTCCCGCCTTCGCGGGAATGACAACTTACAATCGTTATGTTCTTTATCACCTAATCCTATGAGCATAACTATATATGGTGCAAATCAATATGAATGGCATATAAAAAATAAAAGAGGAATATTTCATAATATAAATACTGATAATACAGTGCTTTGTGATGAAATAGAATAGTATGACTGAGTGAGTTTAGTTAACATTCAGGTATTAGATCTATAGTAGTTGTATATTGATATCAGGTTGCAACTTGATTTTTCTTTTATAATCTTTCTCAAAACGCTTTACCATCAGATATGCTAATATCACAAAGAAAATAAGATATATGATGGGGAATAATTTAAAGTTTAGATATTTCATTAATACTAGACATACATAATTTGCACTGCCAGACATCAACATTGACCCCATAGTATGACCAAGACCTATTGCCCGGTAGCGATCATTAACAGCAAAAGCTTTTACCATAGTACCATGGGCAAGAGCATTGAAAGGGGCTACAAAACATGCGAGCATCAAACAAGAGCCTAAAGCCAAATTAACCATTTGGTAGTTAATCGAAATAATAAATAATAGACTAGCTAAGATAGTACCGTATAAGCTAAGCTTAAACACTTTCATTTGATTAAATCGATCGGCAAGTAAGCCGGAAATAGGCATAGAAATTGCAAAGCACATAATGATCAGCACTGAAAAAACACTCATAATGAAACTAGTCTGTGGTAAAACCATAGGTAAATATTGTCTCATAAAAATAATGGGCAGTTGATAAGTCACACCAAATCCACCAGCGAGAAATATCACCATCAAAATGATTCTCCACTGTTTGTTAACCAGAACAGCTAAACTTTTTATCTTTATATTATTTTCTTGATTTTTCTTAAATTCTGGTGTTTCATCAAGTTTCCGGCGGAAATATAGCGTAATTAAAGCTAAAGGCAAACTAATTAAAAAAGGAATACGCCAGCCCCAGTCTGGAAAAATATGGGCACTAAAAAAATTGGTTACCCCAATTCCTAGTAATAATCCTAAAACTCCAGTACAACGAGTTATCGCTGAAGCTGTATATCGATATTTCTCTCCTAAATGTTCGATGACGTAAATAGCCGCACCGTCATATTCTCCAGCTACAAAAACACCCTGCATAATGCGACACAAAACCAGAATTATTGTACTCCAAACACCAATAGACGAGTATTCTGGCAAACAGCCTATAACCATGGTAGGTATCACAATACCTATTATGGTTATAGTTAACGCCACCTTACGTCCATAAAGATCTCCTATATAACCAAAAATTAGTGAACCAATAGGTTTTGATAAATATGCTACCGCATAAACAGCAAAAACATTTATTAGACTCGTTATATAATCAGCATTTGGGAAAAATTTGACAGCAATAATTCCGGCAGAAAAACCGTACAAACTATAGTCATAATATTCAACAATCGTCCCTAAAAATGCTCCTATAATTTTATTTTTTGATTTTTTTTTCATTTTTCATCTTATTTAAGCCCCTTCAGTTAGTAATTTATTTCTGACTGAAGGTGATAAGTTAATATTAAGCTCTTTTAAAGCTTTCTCATCAATATAATCAGGAGCATTCATCAATAAATCTTCCGCCTGTTGATTTAATGGAAAAGCTATCACCTCTCTAATATTGGTTGAATCGGTTAATAACATAACAATCCTATCTATGCCAGGGGCTATCCCGCCATGTGGTGGTGCACCAAATTTAAACGCCCTGATCATTCCGCCAAATCTTTTATCTACAACTTCCGAGGGGTATCCAGCGATCTCAAAAGCCTTATACATTATTTCCGGTTTATGATTTCTAATTGCCCCGCTAGATAACTCGATACCATTACAAACAATATCATATTGATATGCTTTAATAGCTAGTAGATCATCTACTGTTTTGGCTGATTCTAGTATTTCCATACCACCTTGCGGCATAGAAAACGGATTATGGCTAAAATCTATTTTGTTAGTTTGCTCATTTAATTCATAAAATGGGAAATCTGTTATCCAACAAAACTCAAAACAATCTTTTTTAAGTAAAGCTAAATCTTCACCTAATTTAGTCCTCAACTTACCAGCAAGTTTAGAGGCTTTATCCACTTTATCACTAGTAAAAAAGACAGTATCGCCATTTTGTAGATTTGCTAAAGATTTTAAATTCAATAATTGTTCCTCTGTTAAAAATTTAACAATAGGCCCTTTAGCTTGCCCATTTTCTAGAAACTGGATGTAACCAAGCCCGCTTGCTCCCTCGGAAGTTGCAAATTCTGCCATTTTGTCAAAGAAGCTTCTCGGTAAAGCAGAAGTTTTAGGAGCTGGCACCGCTCTTACAACAGAACCATTTTTTATATTTTCTTTAAAAATAGCAAAGTTAGACTCTTTAAATAATTCGGTAACATCGGCAATGATTAGCGGATTTCTAAGGTCTGGCTTGTCAGTGCCATATTTTAACATTGCTTCTTCATATGGAATTTGGACAAAAGGGGTATTGGATATTTTTTTATCAGAAAATTTGCTAAATATTTCATACATTACTGGTTCAATGGTATTAAATATATCTTCCTGCGTGACAAAAGACATCTCTATATCCAATTGATAGAATTCACCTGGTGACCTATCCGCTCTTGCATCCTCATCTCTAAAACAAGGAGCTATCTGAAAATAACGATCAAATCCCGATACCATAAGCAATTGTTTGAATTGCTGAGGGGCTTGCGGTAAAGCATAAAATTTTCCAGGATGTAATCGGCTGGGTACTAAGAAGTCCCTAGCCCCTTCTGGTGAACTGGCAGTTAGGATTGGCGTTTGAAATTCTGTAAAACCACCCTGCATCATAAGATAACGTAGATGAGCAATAATTTGCGATCTTAGCATAATGTTATTATGCAACTTTTCACGTCTAAGATCTAGGAAACGATATTTTAACCTAGTTTCTTCGGGAGAAATTTGTTCAGAATTAACCATTAATGGTAAAGCTTCTGCATTAGATTCAATTATAAACTCACTTACCAATATTTCAATTTTACCGGTCATTAACGAGTCATTTATTGTATCATCGGGTCTTGCTACTACTTCGCCGACAATAGTTATAACTGATTCATACCTTAACCGACTAGCAGCATCCATTAAACTTGGATTTTGATCGGTAAACACCAATTGACTGACACCAAAATGATCCCTAAGATCAATAAAGACTAAATTACCGTGATCCCTTCTCCTATGTACCCAGCCAGATAATTTTACCTTTTTCCCAACATCACTTAATCGCAATTCATTACAATTATGCGTTCTATATTTATGCATCTTACTCAACATATTTATTTTGTTTGTATAGATATATAAAAAATATCCATATTAGGCAATAGACTTCTTGTTAAATTCTATCCTTCCTAATAGACAATATATCATAAAAATCAACCACACTAATAGATATATGCAAATTATTTGAAGAATTGTATATATAGCTAATCCAAATGTGGTGTGGGTATGACGTTTTACAGTTTTATGTCAACCCTGCGAAGGCAGGGTTCTAGATTCCCGCCGCAGTTAGGAATGACAAAGAGGTATGTGGAAATGACATCTTTTTCGTTGAGGTAAATACTAATCGGGTTAGCTATAGAGAATTTATCAAATTTCGATTTTTTGTTTGACATTAAAAAAATATTGTACTTTACTTATAGTGTTTGGCAAAATTACAACGTACCTTTGATAATAATAGGATGTACTTATGGAAGATAATGATGGTAATGATTCTGGCTATGAAAGTGATGAAGAGGGGGCTGTTAAAGGCAGAAAAGATGCCATACAAAAAAAGGTGACTAATGCTATCGCAGATTTTCAAAATGACTTAAAATCTGGGGAAGGTTTTTTTGCTGATGTGCTCGCAACTGCAGCAAGATCTAATGGAGGAATTATTGAGGTTAGCAACCGGGATTTTTCGACGGCATGTAAAAGTTTTTTAGAAGCACAAAAAGGTGAGAATGTAACAAGTGCAAAAGATGTTAAGAGCTTACCAGAAGCTATAAAAGCCATAGAGAAAAAAATTAACAAGCTTGAGAAAGATGGTATTAACCCAGAATATTTTGCTGATTTTAAGAAGTATCTAAGAAATTACCAGAAGGATATAGCTGAGAAATTATCAACTAATGAAGGAATTAGAAAGGTTATAAACAAACGTTTTGTTAATACGCTGTTTCTAGACGTACCGCTTATGAGTCGTGATGATGAAGGGAGACCTAAATCTATGTATTACCAAGATAAAACATCTTTTTTCTCCCAGATTACACCTCGTATCAATGATATTCCGCCTGAATTAGAGAAAGCTATGTTGTCTATGTTGTCGCAAAAGAATTTTCCTGAATTAGTCGATTCAATTAATCAGGAAACTCTTAAATTTTTTACATCAGGTGGTGATGGAAAAAAATGGGGTGTGTTAGATAACAACAAAATTACACAAGACAACATCAAGAAATTTGCTAATTCTATTAACAGCATTCTTGAAGATATGAATAGCAAGGCGTTTGAATTAGAAACAAAACAAGTAGAACAAGCAGTTATTAGTAAGATTAAAGAAAAACTAGATATTCCAGATAAGCAAAAAGAAAAAATTATTAAGCACTTATCCTCAGCATTAACCAAACTTGATCCTGACGATCTACGAATGAACAAAGGCGACATAATATCAAAGATTGCAAAAGATATTGTAAAGCATAAAACTATTGGCTCACATTTTACCAAAGATTTTACTATTTCTACTGAACAACTACAAAATGTTTCTAATCAGCTAATCGAGAAATACGGTAAGAAAAACGAGCAGTCAATGAAGCCTGCATTGATTAGCCTTCCAGAAGCAAAACCAGAAAAGAAAATTAACACAGAAATAAGCTCACCGATAATTTCCAAGGTAATTGATGCGGTTTTAAAAGAAAAAAATGCCAAAATAAAACCTGAACAGCGGACAGAAATTGAAAAGAATTTATCAGCAGCTTTGTCTGATATTGATCCTGAATATCTAAAAAGTCAGGCAGATATTTTAACAAAAGACCTTACAAACAAGCTTGTGGATAAGGGTAATACTAGTTTGTGGAATAAGAGCTTTACTATTGACAGTAGTAAACTAGAAAAAATTTCTATGGCAGTAAAAAACGTTGAAGAAAAGAAAAGCGATAAATTTGTTGAAAAAGAAATTAAAAAATCCATTTTTTCTCATGCAATGTCGGATAGTGCTTTGGCAGAAAAATTATCTAGCTTTCTAACTGATAATAAAGTTTCTGATATAAACACAAGACTTGCCGGGGTTGTGAATGATAAAGTTGTTACCGATGGTAAGATAAAATTAGAAGCTAATGACATGAAGAGTATTACAAACCAACAATTAGTAGAGCTTAGGAAAATAAACCCAAAATCATTTGATAAAATACTATTTCCAACTATAGAACCTACTCCTAAGATAACAAGACTTTTAGCACATGAGCCACATACTAAAATTACAAAACCTCCTGTGACTCCTATAGTCCCATCTATTAAAAAGAAGCCAGGTTATAACATTACTCGTTAAATTTATGTATAGCTACCCGAATAAGTTCTTGATATTGTTATAAGTTCCTGAATGTCATTGCGAGAAGACGTAAGCCGACGAAGCAATCGTAAGTTGTCATTCCCGCGAAGGCAGGCATCTTAGATTCCCGCTTACGCAGAAATGACAAGGGAGTGCGGGAATAACAATTTACAACCGATCTCTAACTGTCATTGCGAGGAGCCACTTTAGGCGACGAAGCAATCCATAAAAATGATTAGAAATGGATTGCCACGACCACTACGTGGTCTCGCAATGACGGGTTATAGGTACAAACGTCATTGCGAGGAGTCCATAAGGTCGACGAAGCAATTGTAAGTTGTCATTCTTAGCAACGGCGGGAATCTATATCCCTGCTTTCGCAGGGATGACATTAATATTAAGCAAGGATGACACAAAACATGATTGCTTCGTCGACCTACGGTCTTCCTTGCAATGACGTTGACCACATACGACTTTTAAACTGTCCTGCATAAAACCTCTTCCTCTTCTAACTTTCGACAGCTGTGGGGTTATGCGTAAGGTGAGTCTAGTAATTTAAATTTTGTTTACAGAGCCCAGGGCAGTTTAAAAGTCGCAACTAATTATATAGTTATGCTCATAGGATTAGGTGATAAAGAACATAACGATTGTAAGTTGTCATTCCCGCGAAGGCGGGAATCTAGATACCTGCTTTCGCAAGGTTAACACAAAGTTTGTATCACCTAATTCAATAGGTTTCACTATATAAGAATCTGTTTTGAGAAATGCATAAACGTCATTGCGAGGAGCCGCTTCGCTACGACACGGCAATCCAAAAAATTGCAACGGCAAAAATAAAACAGCAAGCTGTTTATTTGGATCGCCACGCCACTTCGTGGCTCGCGATGACGGTTATTCGTTTCTATAATTTAGTATTTTATATCATTAGTTGCGACTTTTAAACTGCCCTGGTTTTGCACATCTCTGTTTTATCTTGCTAAACTTTATGATTTTTGCTATTAATCATTGTCAAGATATAAAATTTTTTTATATCTAACCTGAATAATATTACGCTAAACTCACAGACGTCATTGCGAGTCGGCGTAAGCCGACGAAACAATTTATAAGTTATCATTCTTAGCAACAGCGGGAATCTAGATAGCTGCTTTCGCAAGGTTAACACAAAATAGGGATTGCTTCGTCGCCACTAAAGCGACTCCTCGCAATGACGCCAGTTTGCTATGGATAAATACTAATCTGATTAGCTATAAAGTTTTCTTTACAAGTAACAGCTAGTTTTTTTAAGGTTATTATAATGAGTTATTTAAAATTTTTTCCTCACCTAATATTATTAGTATTTGTAATAAACTCTTCCGCTCAAGCTAGATGGGGTAGGTATGAGGATGCCCCTATTGAGATTAAATTTCATAACATTGATATTAATATTAACCAGGATGGCACTTCTGAAGACATAACGGAAATGCGTGCAAAAATACTAAAAGAATCAGGGCGTAGTACTTTTGCCCAATATCGCTTGAATTATAACGAATATAGTTCTCAGATTTCTATATTAGAAGCTAAAACTATTTACAATGGACAAGAATATATAGTTACTAAAGACATGATTGAGGATAAACCTCTAGCCTGCCCTGGTAAAGGTTTTGATCAACTAAAACAAATAACCATATCATTTCCTAAAGCAGAACTTGGAGCAGAAATATACTTAAAATATAAGTATGTTGAAACAAAAGTTCCTGTGGATAATTTTTATGGTACTAATTTATTTTACGGTACGTGGGGTTATTGGCAGGCAAGTCACACTAAGATCAATTCTAAATTACCTCTAAATATTAAAGTAAACGATCCAAAAGGCGTATTAAAAATTATTAAAGATGCTGAAAGTAACTTTCATTCGGCAGAGATTATCTTAGAAAAACCTGTTTACAATGCCCTAACAAATGAACCAGACAATGGTGTATTAAATATTAAGCATACTACTTGGCTATCCTTGTCAAGTTTAACCAAATGGCAGGATTTGGCTAAACAACTTGCTCCTGGATATTCTAATGTAATTAATCAACCACTTCCTGCAATTTTTATGAATATAGTGGAATCTGCTGTAGACAAGAATACAGACGAAGAAAAAATTAATTTTGTCACTTCTGCATTAAATGAAAAAATTCAATATATGGGCGATTGGCGAACGGTATCAGGTCGTTACTTCCCTAGAGATTTAGAGAAAATAGCTAGTTCCCAAATTGGTGATTGCAAAGATTTCTCTGCAAGTACTGCTGCTATATTGCAAAAACTTGATTATAAGGTTCAACCTATTATAGTAATGCGAGGTATTACTAATTTTTCTAATCCAGATGCCTTACCTAATATGGGAAATTTTAATCATGTTATGCTTAAAGTAACTAATAAAAATGGCAAAATATATTGGATTGATCCAACAAATTTTATTAGTATGGCACAAGGAATCTTTCCAGATATTGCTAACAAGAGAGCATTGGTATTGGATTCTCAAGAAGCAGGCTATACCAAGATTGCTAATATACAACCTGAAAATTCACAAACTATATTACACAATGAATTAGTTATACAAAATAATATTGTAAAGGTGTCTGGTCAGTTTGATCTAAAGGGAGAAGCAGCATCAAGCATAACCGGTCAGGGATTATATAATTCAGCTGAGCAGCTAAAGGATTCTGCTTTCCGCATGTTGAGTGGAGAATATCTGAATGAAGAGGACAAGAAATCCTTAGAATTACCTGATCTTACTTCTCGTATTGTCAAGGATCTTACAATCAGATATGCATTACAGCAAAGAAATAGAATTTCCAAAACAAATATGGGGGCTGCTTTAAGTTTAAGGTCTAGTAGAACGGAGGGTATCACTGATACAGCTTTTGACCAAATATCAGATATCTTTATAGGAGTACCTGAAACTAATAAGAAATGTATGACTATCAAAAATATTATAGTTAAAGACTGTAAAAAATTAAACTTTGAGATTGATACTCCCTGGATATATGTAAATAGATCATGTAAATATCAGAATAAAGATACTATATTCACAGATATAATAACCATAAAGAAGATCTTGATTACCCAGGAAGAATTAAAAACTTCTCAATATAAAAATCTTAAAACTAAGTTAGAAAATGAATTTTCTCGAGTTGCGATAATATTAGGTAAGTAACAGCTTATATTATTCTATTTTGACGCTTTCTTATTAGTTTTAACGTAAGAAATAACAAAGTGTGGGCTTAACCTACCCAACCTCACTTTGTTATTTCTTAGACCCACATCTTCCATGCCTACCAGACATTTGAGTATACTGCTTTTTTCCTTGTCTCTAAATAAATGTAAAATTTGAGCGATGGTAATTATATAATAATTACTCCTAAAGTAATATTATTACTTTTTTTGTCAAAAAACTTTACATATCAAAATATTTTGATATTATATGAAGTGTATAATATCAAAAGTAAATGATTTTCTTATATAGGTTAACATATCAAAAACATTTAACCAAATAATTTAAGTAAATGTATAGCTATACAATTAAGTAACTATTAATAGTATAACTATAAGAACTATCAATTAATCTGAGGTATGAATATGAAGATTACTAATTTTACAACAGGCTTAATCCTTATAGTTACCGTATCTGCTCTAGTTCTTTTCATGGACATCAATAAAATGGGGAATGACATTACTTATCAACTATTAGTAATTATTTTAATCTTTATTGAAATGATGTTGATCATGATTTCTATCAGGTGGTTATATGGTATTAGGCAGACATGTAACAATCTCCAAAGCGTTAGTCAGGACTTCTCTAATATTTTCACTAAAAGTAAAGAAGAAACGATTTTGTTACATAAAGAATTAAGAGAGTTAAGTATCCTAACTAACAAGAAAGAACAGCAGATTTCGCACATGACCTTTCATGTAGATGAAATAGAAAAGTACGTAAAGACTTTACTTGATGAGATGAGAGTAAGTTTAGCAAAGAAAAAGGATTATTAACAAAATAACAACCTTAACTAATGTAGGTGCTAGACCTCTTCTACAATGAATAGTGAACACGTGGTGTAACCGCACGTGTTCATCACAATCTATGATATAGCAAGAACTATATTAAAAATCGTCAACACTTTTTGAAATGGTGCTGTATAAGCCATCTTCTCTTTTAATTATATCATACTCTCTTTGGGCTATTGAGTCGATGAAGTGAATATTACCTGATATACCAGCATATGAAGATGTACTATTCAACGTCGCTAAAAATCGCTCTTCCGTAAATTTAGTACCTATATATTTTGATGTTATCCTTCCTAAATCATAAGCCACAGCATGCATAAAAGATAAATGATTAATACCTATATTTTTAGCCTTTTCTATTATATTACTATTTACAATATTCAACGAACCAGTGAAGGCAATATCTATCGGTTCAGAATAATCGATATTTATTCTGTTATCACCTATTATAATTGCTTTTTTATCTAAATTATGCTTATGAATACTATCAAAAAGCAAATCTAAATTTTTACCATCATCCGACAGATAAATTACAGGTTTAGTTTCCGTATCCTCCATTTCATTTAAATTATCAACACTATTTGAGACAGTTAATACCGCTTTTTCTATTGACTCAGGTATATTAGCATAAAATTCACTCCGCACTAAGGTAGAATTTTTCTGAATTAATATATTTTGGATAAGTTGGTTGGTTGTTTGTGCATGACGACCTGAAGGTAGAAGTGCAATAAAATTTTTATAATCATTATCTGCAAAGTAATTAATTATTTTTGTCAGCTGCTTTGACGGAGCATGCCCAAAAACAAAAAGTTTCTTGTCTGCCAATACAGGATTATTAGACATGGTAATTATAAAAATATTATGTGTTTTAGCTTTATTAGCAATTAGAGAAGTAAGGTTTGAATATAATGGTCCTAGAATAATTTTCGTCTTACGGGCTAGTATTTTGTCCATCGCAGCAAGTACTTGCTTTTCATTAGAGCCATCATAAGAAGTGACATGGACATAAGTTTTTAAGCCATCCTCTAGCCCCATTTTAATTAATTGGTTATATTGCTTACCTAATGTAGAATTTTCTCCTGTTAGAGGCATTAAAATAGCAACCTCTAGGGTTTCTGGCACAACTTCTTTCGTTGTAGGAATAACAATAACTTCTTTCTTAGATTGGCAAGAAAATAAAGAAACAAAACATATAAATGATAAGATGACCTTTAAAAATTTTTGCTTTATACTATTCATAATACTTATCGGCAATTGGGATTAAATCATGATCTTTAAACCAGGACTATACATTGTCTCAACACCTATTGGTAATTTAGATGATATAACATTTCGAGCTTTAGAAACACTAAAAAACTCTACAGTAATACTGTGCGAGGATACCAGAATATCAAGAAAATTACTAGCAAAACATAATATAAAGACCAAGTTACAAGTATATAATGATCATAGTGATTATCAGTCAAGAGAAGTTATATGTACACTTATTGATAATGGAGCAATAGTCAGCCTAATATCTGATGCTGGAACACCATTAATATCTGATCC
Organism: Candidatus Tisiphia endosymbiont of Hybos culiciformis; assembly: GCF_964030975.1. Taxonomy (NCBI): domain Bacteria; kingdom Pseudomonadati; phylum Pseudomonadota; class Alphaproteobacteria; order Rickettsiales; family Rickettsiaceae; genus Candidatus Tisiphia; species Candidatus Tisiphia endosymbiont of Hybos culiciformis. Next base: position 825,423 of record NZ_CAXIQH010000001.1, on the reverse strand, counting down.
TGGCTATAAACTAGTCAGACAATTGAGAGAGCTTAATTATCACGTAGATGTTATACCAGGTGTTTCTGCACTAACCACAGCTATAACCATTTCTGGATTACCGTCAGATCGTTTTTTATTTGCTGGATTCTTACCAAAAACCATTGAAGGTAAAAAGAAGGTTTTTACAGAATTGGCTAACATAAAAGCAACTTTGATTTTTTTTGAAACTGCTAGCAGAATAGAGCAATCGTTACATACGGCTCTTGCTGTTCTTGGCAATAGAGAAGTATGTGTAGCACGTGAACTTACTAAATTGCACCAAGAAGTAAAGTCAGGGTTAATAGAAAACGTTATAAATTTCTATAAACAGAATATTATTAAGGGAGAGATAGTATTACTAATTTCCGGTACTTCTGAAGAGGTTAATGCAGCTACCCTAGCAGATGACTTAAAAAAATTTATACATTTGCATTTATCTAAGGGATGGAGTGCAAAAAGTGTTACAGATATGGCTAATGAAAATTTTGGAAGAAGCTATAGCAAGAAAGAAATATATACTGTAGTGAATAAAATCAAGAGTTCGAGTGATTAATTACAGCTAAATAGCTACCCTGGTAGCATTATGCTGTCTATTAGTGAGGAAGTAAGCTACCCGACTAAGTTCTTGATATAGTTATGCTCATAGGATTAGGTGATAAAGAACATAACGATTGTAAGTTGTCATTCCCGCGAAGGCGGGAATCTAGATACCTGCTTTCGCAGGTATGACACAAAGTTTGTATCACCTAATTCAATAGGTTTCACTATATTAAGTTGTCATTCTTAGCAACGACGGGAATCTAATACTACAGTCGTAGTTTACAAATAATATAAAATGTATTAGTATGTATGGTATAGTTGAAGGAGGAGATGACATAAGGAAGCATTCTTAAGGCTATCCTTATGGCGAAGACGACACCAAGCCAGAGCAAAAGATTGTCACTTTAAAGATAAAGAAAGAACCCGTACACTGTATGTGCAAAGTTTACGACTGTAGTACTAAGCTCCCTGCTTTCGCAGGGATGACACAAAAATGGATTGCTTCGTCGGCTCACGCCTCCTCGCAATGACGCCAGTTATTTTCCCGCAACTTTTAAACTGCCATGATGACCTCTAAACCCGCTCTACCTTCTAACTTTCGACAATTGTGATGACGAACGTTATCCGACTAAAACCTTCTCGGATTAACTACACGTCTGTGAATTGGGCGTAAAGTTAGCCCTGGTCAGCCATCTCAACTATTAACTACAACTAATTACCATGATCTAGACAAGCCTATCTTAGTTGCTCGTAAAATTATGTAGAATAAACAATAAATTATGGTATTTATTACAGTAATTATTGGTGTAATTGGTACGTCAAGATATAATGATGCCGTTAAACCAAGGAAATTTACAATCAAGGCTATGATAACTGAATTGATAATCATTTGAGCAGGATTACTAGAAATCATCCTAGCCGTCATGGCTGGAATCAGCAAAATACTAGTGACAAGCAGTGTTCCAACAATTTTAATAGTCGAGAATACTGATAAAGATAATAGTAACAAAAATGCCAATTCAATTGTTTTTACTTTTATTCCTTTAATTTGAGCAATATCTCTATTAATTACAATTAGAATAATTTGACGGTAGAAATAGCAAATGAAAAAAACAACCGACACAAATATGATTGATAAAATTAAGATATCATTTAAAGAGGTAGATAAAATATCACCAAATAATAGACTAGTAATCTTAATCTGTAGTGGGTACATATAACTTACTACCAAAGCCAAAGATAGCATAAAATTTGATACCAAGATTACCACACTACTGCTACCTGATCTATTTTTTAGGGTGAATACTAAGATAGCAAAAATAATGGCGACAACTAATCCCGAATAAACAACAGGCAAATGGATTAGTATACTAATACTTCCAGCAAGTAAACTTGCATGCGACAGACCATCACCAAAATAAATATATTTCTTCCATAAACTTAGACAACCAAGAGGAGCAAAAATTAAACTGACTAGAATTATAGTTAATATTATTAGAGTCATTTAATACGATTTTTAATAAATAAGTTGAGAATAGCACTTAGTGCTTAATTATTTTTGTGGTATATATTATTAGTAATTCACATTAATGGTATTTAAAAGTCATAGGGAAAACAACCGGGCGTCATTGCGAGGAGTGTGTAAGCACGACGAAGCAATTGTAAGATGTCATTCTTAGCAACGGCGGGAATCTATATCCCTGCTTTCGCAGGGATGACAAAAAAATTGCTTCGTCACCTAAAGTGGCTCCTCGCAATGACAGTTAGAGATCGTTTTTTTCCTTAAATTGGTACATTATGTCGAATTACACTTTCACTACAAAATAAAAAATGTAGGGTACTATGATTTTGTCTACTCTTGTTGCTTACTGCATAAAACCTACCAAACCAACTATATCCAAAATTGAGGTTTAAACAGGTTTTGGTATTTGTTGAAGTATAAAGTTTTTCACTTTCTCAAATGCGGTATTTTCAATCTGTCTAATTCTTTCCTTAGAAATTTTATATTCCATACTAAGAATATCCAAAGTTTTCGGAGAATCTGTTAATTTACGCTCAGTGAGAATATGTAATTCACGATCATTCAATATCTTCATCGCTTGAGTTAACAAATTATGTTTATTAGCAGAATCCTCTTGGCTAATTAATCTTAGTTCTTGACTTGGACGAGTTTCTGGTAAAAATTCAATTAATTCGCTACCGCCATTATCATCACTATTTACCAAATTGTTCAATGATAAGTCCGGACCAGATAATCTAGCATTCATTTCACTAACTTCATTGGTAGTCACTCCAAGCTCTTGAGCAATTTGAGCAAAATCTTGATCTGTAACAGTTCTTGAATATAAGTTAGCAATTTTATGCTTAATTTTACCAAGACTAAAGAATAACTTTTTTTGTGCTGCTGTAGTACCCATTTTAACCAAAGACCAAGATCTCAAGACATATTCATGGATTGAAGCTTTAACCCACCACAAAGCATAAGTAGACAAGCGAAAACCTAAATCAGGATTATATTTCTTTACTGCTTGCATCAGACCTAAATTTCCTTCTGATACAAGCTCATTTAGAGGTAGTCCATAATTTCTATATTTAATGGCAATTTTTGCTACTAATTTCAAGTGGCTAGTTACTAACTTATGAGCAGCTTCTAGATCATTTTGTTCAAGATAGGCTTTAGCAAGTAGAAATTCCTCTTCTTGTGAAAGTGATGGGATTTTATTAATTTTTTGCAAATATTGATAAAACCCTGATTCTGCAGAAATTACTGGCACACTAATTTTGTTAGTCATATAATACCTTTAAAATAGATCGCTAAGTAGATTGCTTTATTAAAATAGAACTCTTTACTTAAAAAGATTTAAAACGAGTATATAATATCATAAGTTTAAGATATTATAAATAGACTTTTCGTAAAAAGTTGGAATTTAATTTTTTATAGCTAACTCGATTAGCATTACTCTGTCATTGCGAGGAGCTACTTTAGTAGCAACGTGGCAATCTAAATAAATGTGGATTGCCACTACACTCACGTGGTCTCGCAATGACGGAGTAACGATAATCAGGTTAGCTATAAGAGAGCAAGATAGTGTTACATAAATCTAACAAAAGTTCCAATAGGAAGTTTGCTTTAGCCTTAGTTAGCTTAGCATTTAGTATGGTTTTTTTAAGCTTTGCATCGATACCAATTTACAATTTATTTTGTAAAGTCACTGGCTATGGCGGTACCACAGCAAGACAGGAGCTTAATATATATTCTCCTAAAAAGGGAACTAGAGTGATAACTATAGAATTTGATTCTAATGTTGATAGTAATTTACCTTGGCGATTTATTCCTAAACAAAGAAGGGCTACAGTTATCCCAGGACAAAATACACTAATTTTTTATGAGTCTGAAAATCTAAGTAATGATGATATAATAGGAACTTCTGTTTATAATGTTACACCTAATAAAGCCGGTAAGTATTTTGTTAAAGTACATTGTTTTTGTTTTGAAGAACAGCTGTTAAAAGCAAGAGAAAAAATGTTAATGCCCGTAACATTTTTTATAGATTCTGATTTTGAAGAAGATAAAGAAATGAATGATGTTGATACAATAACCCTATCTTATAGTTTTTACAAGGTAAGAGTTGTTGAAAAAGAACCAATGAAATTCAAATAATAATTTAAAAAATAGAAATTTAGTATATATTTCTATAGCTAACCTGATTAGTATTACTCGTCATTGAGAGGATCCGCTTTGGTTACAGCTATCGAAAGTTAGAAGAGGAAGCGGTTTTAGATAGTGTACTTTAAAAGTTGTATGTGGTCAACGTCATTGCGAGTCGCCACTAAAGTGGCGACGTGGCAATCCTTTTTGTGTCATCCCTGCGAAAGCAGGGATCTTAGATTCCCGCCTACGCGGGAATGACATGGAAGCCACGGGAATGACAACTTACAATTGCTTCGTCAGCTCATGCTTCCTCGCAATGACTTAGTAATACTAATCAGGTTAACTATACTTTCAATAGATAATTTTAATAAAAAAAGTTAATTATTTTATGACCATAACCATTCATACACCAGAAGACTTTAAGAAAATGCATATTGCAGGCAAACTTGCTGCAGAAACCTTAGATTTCATTACTAATTATGTAAAACCAGGAGTAAGTACCCTCTATTTAAATGATCTCTGCCATGACTTTATTGTATCCAATAATGCAATTCCTGCACCTTTAAACTATAATGGCTTCCCAAAATCAATTTGTACTTCTGTTAATCATGTAGTATGCCATGGTATTCCAAATGATAAACCCCTTAAGAATGGTGATATAATAAACATTGACGTTACCGTAATTGTCGACGGATGGCATGGTGATACTAGTCGAATGTATTACGTTGGCGATGTCGGAATTAAAGCAAAACGCTTAGTGCAAGTTACTTATGATGCTATGATGATAGGAATTGAATTAGTGAAACCAGGAGTACATTTAGGAACTATCGGAAATGCTATACAAACTTATGCTGAGAAGCATAATTATTCAGTTGTTAGAAATTATACTGGTCACGGGATAGGACGTATATTCCATACAGAGCCAACTATTCTACATTACGGTAAAGCTGATACTGGTTTGATATTGGAGGAAGGTATGTTTTTTACTATTGAACCAATGGTAAATACTGGACATCACTCCACCCATTTAAGTAAATTAGACGATTGGACAGTCACCACAAGTGATAAATCATTATCAGCACAATTTGAACATAGTTTAGGTGTGACTAAAGATGGTTTTGACATTTTTACTTTGTCACCAAAACATTTAACATATCCACCTTATAAAACAGATTTATGATAGAACAATATGAAAGATGATACTCCTCATTATATTGGACACAGACAACGTCTAAAGCAACGTATTATTGTTTCTGCAGAGAATCTTGCGGATTATGAATTGCTTGAAATGATATTATTTTCTGCAATACCTAGAAAAGATGTAAAACCATTAGCAAAGGAATTACTAACACGATTTGGTAGTCTCGCTGATTTAATAAATACAGATAAAGAAAAACTGCTTAATATTAAAGGAACTAATGATAATTTATATGTAAATTTTGTTATTATACGTGAACTAACTAATAGGATGCTAAAACAAAAAGTAATCAATCAAAATGTCATTAGCTCTTGGAGTATTCTAATAGACTATCTAAAAGCAACGATGGGTAATATGAAGACAGAACAGTTTCGTATCTTATTTCTAAATAAAAAGAATGTCCTGATTGCTGATGAAGTTTTAAGCCAAGGCACCATAGATCAGGCAACAATATATCCAAGAGAAATAATTAAAAGAGCTTTATTTAATGAAGCTGGGGCAATTATATTAGTACATAATCATCCAAGTGGTGTTAGTAAACCTTCAAATACTGACATTAAATTAACACACAAAATAGTAGAAACTTGTGCTAATGTGAATATATCTGTTCACGACCACGTAATTATTGCAGCCAATGAATATTTCAGTTTTAAATCTAATATGTTGTTATGAGTGATTTTATTAATTATAGTTTTTTATTTTTGTTATCTCTTATAGTAACAAGCTTTCTTACTTGGTTATTGATTTTCAATCTTCCATCTTTTGGAATGGTGGATATACCGGATCCACGTAGAGTACACAATAGAATTACACCAAGAGGAGGTGGGCTTGCTATAGTAATAGTGACAATAATTGGTCTTATCACCTATGAATATTTTGTAACAAAAACGCTGATAAACTCAATTAAGATTGTACCTTTATTGCTGATCATTTCTACAATTTCTTTTTTAGATGATCTTATCTCTATTCCTGTATTTATAAGACTAATTGTTCACATAATTTGTTCTACAATAAGCGTTGTATTATTTTTATCTCCAGCATTATTGTTTCATCACGAATTACCATTATATATTGATTTTGTGTTATCTATACTATACTTGGTTACCTTTTTAAATATTTATAATTTTCTTGATGGAATAGATGGTATTAGTGGTGCTGAATCTATTCATTTATCCATCACTATATTGATACTCTGTTATTTAAAATCTGATATAATAATAAATATAAATTTTATAATTATACTTAACGTCATTATATTGGGATGTTCTATAGGTTTTTTAATATTTAATTGGCATCCTGCTAAAATATTTATAGGAGACATAGGCAGTATAAGTTTAGGATTCTTACTAGGTTTATGTTTGCTACTTATTTCAGCTTCTAGTATTGATTTATTTATTGCTTCATCTATTGCTAGTTTATATTACATGACCGATGGAGGATTAACCATATTAATTAGGCTACTTAATAAGGAAAAGATTTGGCAACCTCACTTAAAGCATTTTTTTCAAAAAGCAGTTAGAAATGGTAAAACTCATAGGGAAGTAGTGTATAGAATTATAATATGCAATATATTACTGATGGTATTATCAATCTCTTCTCTGTATTTTCCTTTGGTATCAATTATTTTTGCTGTATTAGTAGTAATGGTTACAATCATTAATTTTGCACATGAAACCGCTCAGCCATGACATCAACATAATTATTAGACGAATCTTTGGCAAGCAGCACCCATTGCTTGCAGAAATTATGGTTAATTGGAGTAAGATTGTTGGATCAAAATTTAGTAGCAAAACTATTCCTCTAAAAATAGCTAAAGTTAAAGAGAAAGGACAGTTAATAAATATTTTACACGTACAAGCAGAAAATTCGAGTATTGCTTTAGAAATATCATACTTTCAACAAATAATCATTGAGCGTATTTCGGTTTATCTGGGTTTTAAGGCTATACATAGCATAAAAACTACAATCTATATACCGTAACGAAAAATTAATCATAATTTCTCCTGCAGGGAATTTTGTTCCAAACGACTCTTAAGCCCTGTGAAATCGACTATTTTTGCATCTTGCTCCTGGCAGGCACAAGTAAAAATATATCTATTTTCATCTGTAACTTTTTGAACACATTGCCCGCAAATACCTTTCATCATACATTGCATAGGAGAGTTAATGCTTACTATTAGTTGGGGTTTTTTACCAAAAAAATCATCTTTTATATCTCTTATAGCTTGCATCATTTCTGAAACACCGGCGGCTATTATCCGATCTATAGTCACATCTTTCCAAAGATAACAATACCCCATTATAGCATACAACAAATCACCCTTAACACTAATATCTTGCGATCGATTTTTTGATAAAATCCCCTCTTCACAACACCAAACTACTATATCAGCTGATTCTTCAATTTTTTCTTGATAAAATCTATCTTGTAAATTTTTATAACCGACAAAATATATAATTTTACAATTATTCTTTTTAAGAGCCTTAGCCATTGAGCATAAAACCGCATTTCCAACCCCTCCACCAACCAACACTATATTGCTATCCTTTAATATCTCAGTTGGCTTACCATTAGGTCCCATTAGTACTACCTGCTCATTTTTCGATAAATATCTACATAGTTTACTTGATTTACCATTTTGCCAAACTATCAAATGAATTAACCCCTTCTCTGAATCAACATAAGCCCCAGCAACAGCCAAAGGTTCAATAATTTTTGAAATATCACTAGAATAATTTTGCAAACGGAAAAATTGCCCTGGTTGAAAATTATGTGCAGCAAGAGGAGAATGTATTACAAGCTCTACTATCTTATCAGAGAGAATATTAACCTCTTCAATACGACTCATTAATAGATAATCTAGTTTAGCGAAGAAATCCACATAACTACCAGGAAAATTTGGGCTATTTTTGATAAGTTTTTTTCTGATATTTTTGTATCCCTCTTTACTACTTGCTATAGCTTTAACCACACTTCCAGAATATAAAGGATTACAATCACCAAAATAAGTGACATTGTCTTCTAAACAATTATTTACTCCCTCTTTATCGATACCTATTGCCATAAGTATAGTTCGTGCCTTAAAATTTTTCCTTACACCTAAATTATCAAATTCTATTGATTTAGCATAGTTGTACTGATCAATATCAATACCCAAAGCTATCATATTTTCAACAAATTTCACACCGGCACCCATAGCATACATCACTTCCTCAGGGTTTAACTTGTAGGCAGGAGAATCTTTTAATTTCCCCCTATAATAAATTGTTACTCCGCCTAATTCATCTAGGATTTGCTTGATAGCTTGTTTATTTTGTGCTTGCCTAAATAACTTTGCGTGCAAGATAAATTCTTCAGCTATTAATCTATCCTCATTTGTCCAATGTTGTTCTGTATGCTTTTTACCATTTTTCTCAACTGAGAACTGATACTTTTTTAGAAACTTTTCTACTTGTAACTTATAATAATTTAAGCTTTCAGTTGCTGCATCAATAGCGGTCAACCCACCACCAATAATAACAATAGGCATCCTGATAAGCAAATTAGTAGTAGATTGCTCTAAAAAAGCTCCTCCTGATTGTAAAGTCATTAGAAAGTCGGAAGCTGTTCTAACACCTTTTGCCAGAAAATTCCTCATTTCAACGATTTTAGGCTTACCAGCCCCAACACACCAAGCAACATGGTCAAATCCTAAATGAAACGCCTGCTCCATAGTTATATTACTACCTAAACTTACACCACCAAAAAGCTTAAACCGATCATTTCTTTGTAGTATCAGACGTAATATCGTTAAATTATTTTTATCCCATCTTGGAGTAATACCATATTCGACTACCCCGCCAAACCCTCCAGGTATTTTTTCTGATAAATTTTCTTTATAATCAGACCAATATTTAATAGGCTTGCTAATATCAAAAGGTAAAGGGGTAATTTTTAAACCATCTATGGCTACTACATCATGTCCGTCTCGTAATAAATAATGACTTAAGCTAAAGCCAGCTGGTCCTTGACCAACTACTAAAACCTTATAATTAGTTGGAGGATTTGGTAAAGGAGCAAAAATGTTAAGCGGATTCCAATTAGTAAGTAGTAAATATATTTCCACTCCATAAGGCAAAAGCAGAGTAGTTTCTAAGATATTGGACTCAACAAGAGGAATATCTACAGCTTCTTGTTTTTGATAAATGCAAGCATTGGAACAATCATTACAAATCCTATGACCAGTAGCCGCTACCATTGGATTATCAATGATAATAATAGCAAGGGCAGCTAGATTAAATCCCTTTGATTTTACATAATTCATCTCAGAAATTTTCTGTTTTAGCGGACATCCAGACTTTGATGACATAGCTGATAATAATCCTTTAGAGCATGAATCTTTTTCCTGCTTATGACAATAGATACAATAATGAGTATTATTTAAAACCGTATCTAGGTTAGATGTAGAATCTAAATAATCAAATCCTATTCTTGGATGATTTCTATATTTAGCTACCTTATCAGGATCTATTAGATTATCTTTATCTATTTTTTTTGGTAGAGAAAATAGTTGGCTTTCAATGTTATAGCTAACCCGACTAGCATTACGCCAAACGTCATTGCGAGGAGCTACTTTAGTAGCGACGAAGCAATCCACATAATCATCATTTTCCTGGATTGCTTCGTCGTGCTTACACACTCCTCGCAATGGCGGAGCAATGCTAATAGGGTTAGCTATATTATAAACCATAAAAGCCGCATATTGTGCAGCTATATCTAATTCAAAAGCATGTTTCTCAGCATCTAATTGCCATTCTATTACTTGACGAGCAAATTTATTTGTAAAATCATTTTCTGGATTCCTGCCTACGCAGGAATGACATCCTATTTTCGCAGAGAGATGACATCCTACTTCTAACGTTTCTTTGTCATTCCCGCGTAGGCGGGAATCTATATCCCTTCCTACACAGGAATGGCATCCTATTTTCGCAGAGGGATGATATCCTACTTCTAACGTTTCTTTGTCATTCCCGCGTAGGCGGGAATCTATATCCCTTCCTACACAGGAATGGCATCCTATTTTCGCAGAGGGATGATATCCTACTTCTAACGTTTCTTTGTCATTCCCGCGTAGGCGGGAATCTATATCCCTTCCTACACAGGAATGACATCCTATTTTCGCAGAGGGATGATATCCTACTCCCAAGAGTTTTTCTAGAGAATTTGCTACACTAGTAAAATCAATCTCTTGTAATTTCTCATGAGGATATTTTTTTACTGCAATACGCTGAACAAACTTTCTCTTACATTCATAAATTATATCAAACTCCTTATGACTGAATCTTATATTTGCTATTTCTTGCTCGATACCAAATAATTCAGCTAAAAAATCATCGAAAATAGGTGAAATTTCTAATAAAAACTCTGAGTAATATTTCTGATCGACTTGATCGGGATTAGCCCTTAATGATAAAATAGTTTGATAGAGAGAATAACTATGACTACTCAGGAAATTTAAAAAAATTTCATCTAATTTCCTTAGACCTTGTAGATTGTTTAAATCAACAAAATTTAAACCAAAGGCAAGTGTCATACTGTAATTCTAATTATGGTTTTGCAGGTTTGCACAGGCGTATATTATAGCTAAACATTATGCCAAATTCACATACGTCATTGCGAGGAGCTACTTTAGTAGCGACAAAGCAATCCAAGAAATTGATTAAAAATGGATTGCTTCGTCTGCTTACGCCTCCTCGCAATGACGTTTAAGTTAGGAGTATACTTAGCCCAGCAATGACGGTTGAAGTATTATATATAATATATGACATTTTTAGAAAATAACCTATAACCAAGATAACTGAAAAAGGTGACAATAACAGCTACAATAACGGACTTGATAATCATAAAAGCATCTGGCAGCACTCCTTCTGTTACTAAAAATTGAACTGGTCTTATAACAAGAAAAACAGGGTTAATCTCAAAGAGTATTCTTTTTGATTCTGGTACCATAGAATATGGGTACACTATTGGTATACTCCAATATATAACACTCAGAATTAAATTTAACATTTGAGGAACATCACGTATATAAGGGGTTAAAAATGCAAAAGCAATAGAACTACTGCACACGGAAACAACCAACGGCAAAACAAAGACTGGTACAAATAATATATTTATGCTAAATCTTTCAGGATATAAGATGATAAAAGCTATATACATAGCTACAAACGAATAGATTAGGTTATAAACTTGTGCTAAACTATCTGATATAGGAAAGATAGTTCTAGAAATTATGATCTTTTTTATAATCCCACTACGACTAGTTAATGAATTTGATGATACATTTAAACTAGTAGTAATAAATGTCCATAACGGTATAGCTCCAACTAAATTAATAATCATTGTTTCTCTTGGTTGTTTAAGTAAAAATCCAACAAAAAATGAAATAGTTATTATATGAACAAAAGGCTGAACTAGACCCCATAATGAACCTAAAAAAGAATCTTTATTTTGACGAGATATAGAAGCTTGGGTTAATAGCATTACTGACAACCAGTATTTTTTGGAAAAAAAATACTTTAACATTAGTAATTCCCACTATTATAAATTTTTAGTATTTCACTTGGATAACCATCCGCGATAATGCTACCTTCTTTCAATAATACACATCTATTACAATTCTCCCTAATAATATTTTCTTGATGACTTACTAATATTAAAATTGGTATATTTTGTAACTTATTTTTCATAAAATTAGTAGACTTCTCAACAAAATAACTATCACCTGTAGCAAAAATTTCATCTAGCAGAAGAATATCCGAATCTTGAAAAACTGATACAGAAAAAGCCAATCTTGATAACATACCAGAACTGTAATTTTTTACCGGTAAATCTATTTTACTCCCTAGCTCAGAAAAAATTATAATTTCTTGTTCTAATTCTTTGCTGTACCTACTTAACATATTATTATAAAGCATAAGCATTTTAATGTTCTCTCTGCCAGTTTGCTCTAACTCAAGTCCTATTCCAGTTTCAATGATAGCAGCAAAATCACCATGGACTGTAACTGTTCCAAACTTTAATGGATATATTCCAGCAATTACCTTAAGCAAAGAACTTTTACCTGAACCATTATTACCAACAAAGGCAATTCTTTCACCTGTTTGACAAGAAAAATTTATATTATTTAAGATAGAAATTGACGAAGGAAAAATATTACCCCCTTTAATAAAAAAACGCCTTAAGCTTTCTACTCTTTGTTGATTATTAATTCCTTCAACAAAACCATCCACTATTTCTATAGATACTAGTTTAGAAGCCATATGCTAAAAATATTTTTACATTTTTATTGAAGAATTAATCCATTCTTCAATAGAATTTTTAGGAAATAATCCAGTCTTAGTAGCCAATTGTTTACCATCTTTAAATAAGATCATCGTAGGTATAGCACGAATACCTAAACTTGAAGGTATATTAGGATTTTGCTCTATGTCCATTTTAACAATTTTCACTTTGCCTACCAATGTCTTGCTTAATTCTTCAAGAATAGGTGTTAACATTTTACATGGTCCACACCATTCAGCCCAAAAATCAACTAATACAACTGTAGTAGACTGTAAAACTTCTTGGTTAAAATTATCATCTGTTATATTACTTGCCATAATCCCTTAATTTTCAGTTATTAAACACACTATATATCATAAATTCAAGATACAATAGTTCCTATATATTAGCAATAACTTGTTGCACAAGCAAAAATTATACTTATAATTTTTTATTAAGTATGTACATACTTAATACTTTACAAGCAAATTAAAATTATCATGAGGAGAACTAAATGAGTAAGCAAAATAATGGTATTAGCTATACTAATTATAGTAAATTTTCTGCACCTAGAGAAGAAGGAGTAAAACCAAGTTGTGTTGTGCTAACCTATTCCGTTAGTCAAACATTAAACCAAGCACTAATTGCTTTGCAAGAAAGAGGAACAAGTGTACATTACATAATAGATAAAGACGGTCAACAATATCAATATCATAATGACTTAGAGTCAAAAACCTTTTTTGCCGGCGATAGTAGTTGGAAAGGACAAAAAAAAGTTAATGACTTTGGCATATCAATTATGCTTATCAATGATTCAAAAACTAATTTTACACCTTCTCAAATAGATAAAGTAAAAAAATGTCTTACAGATATCAAAGAAAGATATCCAGATTTAAATATTAAGGATGATCTTGTAGGTCTTGGTGAAGTATCTAAAATACATGTAGCACCTGGAAAATTCTTTCCTTGGAAAGATCTTGCAGAAGCTGGTTTTGGTAATTTTATAGAAACTACGAAAGACCAACAAGAAAACATACTAATACGTAAAAATGATCAAGGTGATATAGTCTCCAATGTTCAATCGCAGTTAAAAGATCATGGTTATAATATTTCAGTTGATGGAAAATGTGGTGACAAAACTACAAACTGGTTTGAGAAATTTAATGCCCGTTATGTTCCAGAACAGGAATCATCAAATAGTTGGTCTGAAGCAGATCAATATGTTTTAGACAATCTTCATCCTGCTGTTAATTTAGTAGGTGATTCTGCAAGTATATAACAAATAAGTAACTTACTATTACCCACAAATCTTTTATTAATACAAGGGTACCTAACCACGGTACCCTACACTATTTAGTATAACTTGTTAAAACAGACTTATTACGGTCATAATAAAGCTTCATAATCACAGAAGCAGTTTCTTCTATAGATCGTCTTGAAACATCAATTATTGACCATCCTTGTTGTTGACAAATTTGTTTTACTTGCATACATTCTTCCTGAACTACTTTAAAATTAGTATAACTGGTATTATCGCTTATCTGCAAAGAATGCATTCTAGTTTCTCTTATTTCAATCAGTCTAGTTGGATCAATAACTAAACCAATTATAAGTTGTTTTGTTACATTACCTAAAAGGTCTAAAAATGGATAACCATGTATATAAGGTATATTTGCCGTCTTAAATCCATTATATGCTAAATATACAGAGGTTGGAGTTTTTGATGTTCTAGAAGGACCAATCAGAATAATATCAGCTTCATCTAATTCACTAGTCATCTGACCATCATCATGTCTGAATGTATAATCAATAGCATGAATCTTATCAAAATAACTTTCATCAAATTTATAATCATAAACTAAACTTCCTTCTGTTTCTACACCCAAAAAAGCTGAAATTTCTTTTACAATTCTACCTACGACAGAAATACAAGGAATTTTCAAGTCATAACAAAATTTAGTTAAATTTCTTCTTAACTCATAATCTAAAATAGTGTATAATACCAAGCCTGGCTTCATCTTAATTTTTTTCAAAACCTCACTTAATAATTCTGCATTTCTTAACATCGGCCAATGATACAATTTCGATTCAATTTTGCTAAATTGTGACAAAGCAGTATGAGCTGCATGCTTAACTGTTTGAACTGAAGAGTCTGAAACTAAGTGAATAACTAGCTTATTCATAGTTTATTAGTCTTTGTGGATAATTTTTTATTCATACTTCAATATCTATATTAATATTAACTAATAATTAGGCATATGTATCACGTATTAAAAGGTTAATAACCTATAAAATACAAAGAATAATTTTGTGGATAATTTTGTGTGTAAAATGCTAGATATCCAATATCCATCACGTTCCCTCACTTTAAACACATAAGTTACTATAATTATCCACTAAAAAAATAATTATATAAATAATGTGAGTAATAATTACAACTAATATATTCTATCAAGTAATTTAACAATAAAAAATGTGTATAACTAAGTGTATATATAATATATCTACATATAAACAATCTCTACAACAACTAAAAAAATAATATATAATATATTAGATTAATATGGACTATTTTATGAATCAACTTTTACAAACTTTCAAAAAAAATAATACTGCCATACCAATCTGGTTAATGCGTCAAGCTGGTAGATATTTACCTGAATATCAAAAAATAAGAAAAACTGTTAGTGGTTTCCTAGATTTATGTTATGATGTTAACAAGGCTGTAGAAGTAACTTTACAACCAATAAGAAGATATAATTTTGATGCTGCTATAATTTTTTCTGATATTTTGGTTTTACCTGATGCATTAGGCTGGGATGTTAAATTTGAAGAAAATATAGGACCAATATTACGTAAATTTCAATCAAAAGATGATTTTAAATATCTTAAAGGAAATTATAGTGGGAAATTAAATGTAGTTTATGATATAATAAATAAAATTAAAGCAAACTTGCCAGTTGATACTGCACTAATAGGATTTGCCGGTAGTCCATGGACGGTAATGACTTATATGCTTGAAGGAAGAGGTAAACAAAATTTTGAGACAAGTAAAAAATTTATTTATGAAAATAATAATTTAGCACAAGAACTACTAGACTTTATTACAGAGAAGACTATTATCCATTTAATAGGACAAGTAAAGGCTGGGGCTGACTTAATACAACTGTTCGATTCATGGGCAGGAATATTAGGAGAGCTAGAATATGACCAATTTGTTATACAACCAACAAAAAAAATAGTAGTAGCTTTAAAAGAACAATTTCCGTATTTGCCGATTATAGGTTTTCCAAGAATCTCTGGACTTTTGTATGAAAAATATATTAGTAATACAGGGGTGGATGTTATTGGGGTAGATCAATTTGTACCAATTGATACTATGAAATTATGGAGTAAAAAGGTTGTTGTACAAGGTAATTTAGATCCATTTATACTTCTTACTAATAAAGAAATTATCGCAAAAAAAGTAGATAAAATAATTTATAATTTTAAAGAAAGAAATTTTATATTTAATCTTGGACATGGTGTTTTACCGAATACACCAGTTGAAAATGTTGAATTTTTAGTTAATTATGTTAGAAAATTTAAATACTAAAATATCTCGGAAAAAGATAGCTATTGTACTTTTCAATCTTGGTGGACCAGATAGTTTAAGCTCAGTTAAGCAGTTTTTATTTAATTTATTTTATGATAGAGCAATTATTAACCTACCAAATCCCTTAAGATTTATTCTTGCTAAAATAATATCAATTACCAGAAATAAAAAATCTCAAAAAATATACTCTCTAATAGGTAATAAGTCACCTATTTTACAAGAAACAGAATCTCAAAAAGATGCTATTATAGAAAAATTAAGAAGCATTATAAATGATGACTTTAAAATTTTCATAGCAATGCGTCATTTTTACCCTAATTCCAAAGAAGCTATAAGAAAAATAAATGAGTATAATCCTTCAGAGATAATATTGTTACCATTATATCCACAATTTTCTAGTACTACTACTGGGTCTTCGATTAAAGACTTTGTATCTTCTTTTCAAAAAGATACACATTCAAACCAAAATATACCAATTAAAACTATTTGTTGCTATCCCACCGATAATGAATTTATTGAAGCTCATTTATTATTAATAAAAAAATCATTAAAAAAGTTGAAAAACAAAGATATTTTTCGTATATTATTTTCAGCTCATGGATTGCCTACAAAAATAATAAAAGCAGGAGATCCATATCAGTGGCAGATTGAAAAAACTGTAGAAAATTTAGTGTCTAACCTTAATATAGATAATTTGGATTATAAGATAACTTATCAAAGTCGTGTTGGTCCAGTAGAGTGGCTAAAACCTAATACAGAAGATGAAATTGAAGTCGCTGGTAAAGAAAATAAACCTCTTATAATAGTTCCAATAGCATTTGTATCAGAACATGTTGAAACATTAGTAGAGTTAGATATGGAGTACAGGAAAATTGCTGATAAATATAAAATAGAATATATTAGAACTCCTGCTCTTGGAATAAATAAATTATTCATTAGTAGTTTAACTAAAATGATATCAAATTTAGTTAATGGTGGAGAAGGAACAAAAAATTTGATATGTAGTTCAATTAATAAAAAAATATGTCCTGGTAATTTTACTATGTGTCCTTGTAATTTAAAAATTTAAGTAATTCAAATAATTAGGAGATAATATTAATGGCTAGCTATTATTTATGGTTTAAAGCATTTCATCTTATATCAGCAATTTCTTGGATGGTAGGTCTATTATACTTACCAAGATTATATGTCTACCATTCTAAAGTTATAGTAGGTAGTGAAACTGATAAAATGTTTCAATTAATGGAAAGTAGGTTACTCAGAATAATCATGAATCCTGCTATGATAACCACCTATACTTTAGGCATAATCAATAGTTATATATATGGGTTAGTAGCTTTAGGAACATGGTTTTATATAAAAATGACAGCAGTTTTAGGTATAACTATTTTTCATGGTTTATTAGCTAGATGGCGAAAGAATTTTGTTGATGGAAAAAACGATCATTCTGAGAAATTTTATCGTATTATCAATGAAGTACCAGCATTATTTATGATAACAGCTGTTATTATGGTTATTGTTAAACCATTTGATTAATTTTAATGTAATTACTTATTAGTGCATTGAAAAATTAGTGTATAGTTAATATGATAAAATGGTACGAAAATAAATTTTAATGCAAATTGCTAAAATATTACTGCCATTAGCTAATCTTTTTCCATTGGATTATTTAATTCCAAATGAACTAGAATTAGCTATGGGCGACTTAGTAGTAGTTCCTTTTAGAAATAAGGAATTGACAGGTATAGTTTGGCAATTAGATATTGATATTTCAGAAAAATCTAACAAAATCAAATCTATTAAACAGAAAGTACCACTTGAATTTAGGCTTAATCATGAAATATTATCACTAATTAAATGGGCTGCTAATTATTATATGGTGGAACTTGGTTCAGTTGCCAAGTTGGTTTTGCCAATTGACATTGCTGAACAACCTATAAAAATAAAACATCAAGAGTTAAATAAAGATTTTACTCTACCATCCCTCTCAATAGAACAACAAAACGTACTTTCTCTATTAAGTCAATCTGATAAACCATCAATTATTAAGGGAGTAACCGGATCAGGAAAAACAGAAATCTATTTTCATTTATTAGCTGAATATTTAAGGCAAGGTAATCAAATATTGATAATGTTACCAGAAATTGCCTTAAGTCAGCAAATTATAAATCGTTTTACAGAACGCTTTGGTTTTCATCCAGTAATATGGAACTCTACGGTTACTAAAGCTCAAAAAAAGATGATTTTAAGAGGTTTACTGAACAATGAAATCAAAGTTATAATTGGTGCTAGAAGTAGTTTGTTTCTACCATATCATAGTCTTGGATTAATTATTATTGATGAAGAGCATGATAGTTCTTATAAGCAAGATGAAGGTATATTATACAATGCTCGTGATGTAGCAATATTACGAGGAAGCCTATCTACAACAAAAATAGTGTTATGCTCAGCTACCCCATCTATTGAAACGATTTATAATGTAAATACAGGTAAATATCAATTAATTGAATTGTCAAGTCGTTATCAGGAAGCAACTTTACCAGAAATTCAAATAATAGATATGAAGAAGGAGAAATTACCGAAAAATTCTTACTTATCTACAAAGTTAATAGCGTTAATTGGCGAAAAGCTGGCAAGCAAAGAGCAAGTGCTATTATTTTTAAATCGTAGGGGATATGCCCCATTAATGCTATGCAAGCTTTGTGGTTATCGTTTTACTTGCAATTCTTGTTCTGCTTGGTTAGTGGTACATAAATCTAGTAAAAAACTTGAATGTCACCATTGTGGCTACCAGAGTAGGATTCATATTGTTTGTCCAGATTGTTTGGAAAAAGATTCTTTAACTATCTGTGGTCCTGGAATTGAAAGAATTGAAGAAGAAACAAGATATCTGTTTCCTGATAGTAAAATTGCCGTAATCAGTAAAGATTATGCTCAGAAACCTAAAATGATTCATGAATTACTACATAAGATGGAACATTTAGAGATTGATATTTTGATTGGTACTCAGATGATTACTAAAGGTTATCACTTTCCCAATCTTACCTTGGTAGGTGTTATTGATGCTGATCTTGGAACTGTTGGTAGTGGAGATTTGCGATCAAGTGAACGTAATTACCAGTTACTTCATCAAGTTGGAGGTAGGGCAGGAAGAGAAGATAAAAAAGGTATAGTATTAATGCAAACTTATTATCCAGATAATGCTATATTTAGTTATATAAAAAATGGAGGAGATCAGTTTTTACAATATGAGCTTAAAACAAGACAAGCAGAGAATATGCCACCTTTTACCAAAATGGCATCGATAATTTTGTCTGGAAAAAATGAGCATAAAGTGTTTGAAATATCCAAAAATCTAGTTGCCATTGCCCCAAAAAGTTCGGCACGAATACTCGGGCCATCTAGTGCATTAATGTCTAAATTAGCAGGAAAATTTCGCTACCGTATCCTAATCATAGTAGATAGGAAATTTAATCTACAAAAATTCTTGCAAATATGGTTAAGTTTAATCAAAATCCCTTCTTTTTGTCATTTGAAAATAGATATCGATCCTAAGAGTTTTTATTAATTAATTAAAAAATGAATAACAAGCATATTGGCTCACTGTTACAAAAATCGATCATTTTAGAATGTTATTGACATTATTTGCGATTTCCCATTGACTAAAATAGATGGGAGTAATATAATGCCGACTTAGTTTTGTTTAAGGACTTAATTTATTTAAATTTTAGTTTAGGATATTTTTCATGTTCGCAATCGTCAAAGCAGGCGGAAAACAGTATAAAGTCGGCAAAAACAGTGTCATCAAAATAGAAAAAATTGATGGTGATAGAGGAGCAAAAATTCAACTTGATCAGGTATTAATGATTGGTGAAGATTCGAAGCCATCTTTTATCGGTACGCCAATGGTTCAAGGGGCTCTTGTTACAGCTGAAATTACTAACCAATTTAAAGATAGTAAGGTTATTATCTTTAAGAAAAAACGTCGCCAGAATTATCGTCGGAAGAATGGTCATAGGCAGGAATTAACTGAACTGAAAATATTAGACATTACTAAACTATAACGGAATTTATTTAAGGATATTTAGATGGCAACCAAAAAAGCTGGTGGTAGTTCTAGAAACGGTAGAGACTCAGCCGGTCGTAGATTAGGTACTAAAAAATCTGATGGACACTCTGTCATACCAGGTAATATAATTGTTAGACAACGTGGTACTAAAATTTATCCAGGTGAAAATGTTGGCCTTGGAAGAGACCATACGTTATTTGCTTTGATTACAGGTAAAGTAGAATTCTCTAGTAAGAGAGGTCATAAAATAGTCAGTGTTGTGTGATGATATAATTCTAAATTTGAGACATTATGGTTATTAGAACATATTTCTGGTACATTCTCTTTACAAATTGATGAGAATATGCATCTTCATTTGCCTAATAACACGCCTGCTAGATATCTTCCTGCTAGCGAAAATATAGCCAAGACCATATATAGTTCCCCCGTCAAAAGTCTAAAGATACAACATCTGCTATGTTTAAACAAAAAGGATGTTATTCCTGCGTAGGCAGGAATCTATAATATCTCAGGGCTTTTTGTCCACTATTTTAGATCCCTGCTTTCGTAGGGATGACAATCTTGGTACTGTGATTAGGTTATAAAAACTTTGTAAATCCATAAGGTTTTTGACAAAATAGGGTAAAAATCTTATGGATTTTGATGTGATTTTTAACCGCAAACATGTATTACCTCTAATACCTACAGCCTTTTTGACGGAGCGACTATCTAGCTTCCCGCCGTTGCTAAGAATGACGGGAGTGCGGGAATGGTACTAAAACTGTTGTCATACCTGCGGAAGCAGGAATCTAGCATGTAAATTGTAATCATCTATTGCCCCCCCCTTGACCACAAAAAAAATTAGTTAATTTTGGTTAAAATTCAGATAAAATTCCCTAAAATCATTGGTAATTTTTAATTTATATATAGTTATGCTCATAGGATTAGGTGATAAAGAACATAACGATTGTAAGATGTCATTCCCGCGAAGGCGGGAATCTAGATGCCTGCTTTCGCAGGTATGACACAAAGTTTGTATCACCTAATTCAATAGGTTTCACTATAGCTATATGAACTTTATAGTTTCAATTATAAAACCGCTCTTTTAACAACAGCTAGTTACAATCCACAACTAATTATGTAATCATTGCATAATTGCCACTAAATTTTATATTCCCACAAATTTTTTGCAAAAATACTTTACATATTAAAATATTTTAATACTATATAATTTTAATAATAAAGTTATTAAAATTTATTTATAGTAATGAAGAATCGTGTAAGTCTAAAAAAAGTCATTGCGAGGAGACAATTTAGTAGGGCGACGAAGCAATGTAAGTTGTCATTTCCGTGGACTCCTATGTCATTCCCGCGTAGGCGGGAATCTAAGATACCTGCCTTCGCAGGTATGACATAAAAATGGATTACTTCGTCGCTACTAAAGCAGCTCCTCGCAATGACGGTTTTTAGTCCCCAACGTCATTGCGAGACCACGTAGTGGTCGAAGCAATCCACATTCATTAGATTACTATGAATAAATGATAATCGGGTTAGCCATATGACCTAAAAGACTAGGTTAATGCCAACGATACATATGAAATAACAGTACTTCATTGATAACTAATAAATACTGATCACTTTTGACCGAAATAAAAGAGAGGAAAAAATGCCATTAGAACAAACTATTATACAACAAATAAAAAACAACTCTATTACTACCCTTGACCTGAGTAGTAAGCAGATAGGAAATGCGGAAGTAAAAGAACTAGCAAACCTCTTAAAGGATAATAAATCTATTACTATGCTTTACTTTTGGGGTAACCAGATAGGAGATGCAGGAGCGAAAGGTCTAGCAGAAGCCTTAAAGGATAATCAATCTATTACTACTCTTGACCTTCAAAATAACCAGATAGGAGATGTAGGAGCGAAAGGTCTAGCAGAAGGCTTAAAGGATAATAAATCTATTACTACTCTTTACCTTAATAATAACAAGATAGGAGAGGCAGGAGCGAAAGGTCTAGCAGAAGGCTTAAAGGATAATAAATCTATTACTACTCTTGACCTTCGGTATAACCAGATAGGAGATGCTGGAGCGAAAGATTTAGCAGAAGACTTAAAGGATAATAAATCTATTACTACTCTTTACCTTAATTCTAACCAGATAGGAGATGCAGGAGCGAAAGGTCTAGCAGAAGGCTTAAAGGATAATCAATCTATTACTACTCTTGACCTTCGGTATAACCAGATAGGAGATGCAGGAGCGAAAGGTCTAGCAGAAGGCTTAAAGGATAATCAATCTATTACTACTCTTAGACTTGATTATAACCAGATAGGAGATGCAGGAGCGAAAGGTCTAGCAGACCTCCTAAAGATTAATCCCTATATTACTCATCTTGACCTTTCTGGAAACCAGATAGGAGATGTTATAATGAAGGAGATAGCAACAGCCCTAAATATTAATAGAGATTTTGCTAATAAAGCCAGACAAGAGGCTGCCAAGCTAAAACAGCAACAACAAGCAGAGGCAGCTGAAAAAGCCAGACAAGAGGCTGAAAGACTTGAGCAAGAGGCAAAGCTTAAAGAACAAGAGGAGACTAATAAATTAAAAGTACTAGAGGAGGCAAAAGTGAAAGAATATATACCAAATATACCGGTTGTGAAATTATTTGAGGTAGAGGGTGGAGATGATCAGTTTGATAAGGATGACCAAGCTACTATCAGACAAGTATCAAATCTAATCCGAGATGGTAACGACCGCCTGCAAGAACATGTCGAGAAAGGGGTGCTGGTGGTTGGTGATACTGGGAGTGGCAAGAGTACACTCACTCACGCCCTTGCTGGAAGAAAGTTGCAGGCGATTTTTGATGATGAAATTAAAGAATTTGTTATTGACGCGATGCAACCACTTGCTGATATTGTCATTGGTCATAAAATGGCTTCCGAGACTAAGATTCCTAATAAATGTGTTGCTAAAGGTACAACCATTTGGGATTGTCCTGGCTTTAATGATACTGAGCTTGTTCTAGAAATCGTTAACAGATTCTATATTAAAAGGCTCTTTGAAACTACAGAGCAGCTAAAATTTGTGTTGGTGGTAAATGAATCGGATTTAAGGAGTAAAAGAGGTAATGATTTCCTTGAAACACTATCTAATTTTATAAAAAGTTTTAAGGATATTGGGTCTATAGAGGGCAGCATATCTTTAATATTTACCCATGTCCCACCAAACAAAAATATGGATAATATTAAAAACTCTATAGATAAAATATTAACAGATAATCAAAGGGCAACAGATGAACACAAGGCACTGATTAATAATTGCTCAATACATCTATTCTATAAACCAACTACAGAAGGTGAGTTAGTTGTACCTGACTTACTTGCGGCAATAGAAGAGTCATCCAAATATTCTGACGTTAAAGATGAGATGGTCAATATAACTATTTCAAAGAAAGCTATGGAGTGTTCATCTCATCTGTTAAATACTGCTAGTAGTAATTTTAATCAACTATTAGAGGTGATAGTTAAAGCTATTGGTAATGCAACTCAGTGTTCAAATGTCAATCCACTCAATGCATTTTCCGAGAATTATAATCTTGTCAAAGATTGGGTACCCTCATCAATTAATTACAACGAACTGAAACAACATAGTGAAGGTGAATATTTTCTAGGACTGGAATTATTATCAAGATTGCAGAAAGTACTTAATAAGCAAATAGAGAGTATATCAGATGCCATAACAATCTTGCAGATAGCAGTGGATATTTTTGCTGAATATGCTGAGTCTGATAATTCTCAGCTTAAGCATCAGATACAAGACTATGGTTATTGCTTACAGCAGCAATATGACTATGTGAAATTTTTCTCTACTGTCTGTAAAGCTGAATTACCTGAACATGCAAAGATTGCCGAGTTAATAACAGCTTGCCACACTAAAGTAACAGAGAATCTTGAGTATCAAGTTAGTAGTTTTCCTATTGATGAGAACCAATCTGACCCAGATTATTATAGTAAAGCTATAGAATATCTGGAAAATTACCAAGATTCTCCTGCCTGCAAGAATCTTAAGGCTATAGCCTATAGTTGCTTAGCTAGTATTGCTGAGAAGGATGGTGCCAATGAAGCATCATTGGTTTACTATGCAAAAGCTATAGATGCCAATATCTATCAACCAAAGATATATGAGAAACTCGGGCAGTTTTTTTTAAACAAGGGTGAATATGCTAAGGCGATTGACTGCTATAAAGTAGTTAATAATGAATTTGAGATAAAAGCCTGTTTTAAAGCATGGTTAGAACAAGATAAAAGAAATCCTGATATAATGCTAAAACAGGCTGAATATTTTGAGTCTATATGTTTATTTGAGCAAGCCAAAAAATATTATCACCATGCATTCAGCCTAAGTCATGATGAAAATTTTAAGGTTGCGGTTTTAGAGAAAATTAAGACTATTGTTAATGTTGCTGCTCAGGGACAAGATTTTATCGCCAGAATACAGCAAGAGCCTGATTTTTGTAATTATGACCTGGTAAATGAAGAATTTACCAAAAATCTACTTGGCGATGTAGTTTTAAAATGTGATTTGTACTGCTAAAAGGTTGCGAAGCAGTTTTGCTACAAGTATATTTTATATTTCTTGATAATAATACTTTATTCACTTCATCATACCTTGATTTTAGTTTGCAGACAAACTCTAATATAGCAAGATTTAGGGATATTCAAAAATTCCAAATTCAAGTTTATATGATAGCAATGGTTCAAAATTTTAAAAGGATAATTAAATTAAAATTATTTTTTTGTATTTTTACCCATTGCTACTAAACCTATTGTTACTAAAAAGTAAAAATATTGGTGTAATTTTAACCACTTATACTTTTTCAACAATCCGGTCTCTACCTTTACAAATTATGTAAATCTTTCAGTTTATAAAGCAATTCTCTGTACATCATCCAACAGTCTCCTAAAATAACTAGGCTTTAAAATAATCCGTAAAAGCTCCAATCTAAACTGGTTTAAGGTTCGCAATATGTGCCATACGCCCCGCCATTCCTTATCAGGCTTCCAGGGCTTTATAATTTTTACTAAGAATTTCATATGTGTACCATATGTACAAATCCTGAAATTTAACCTACAAAAAAATCTATTTTTAACCCTGTTGCAAGGGGGAAAAATATGACAGAATCATTAACTTTTTCCGACGGTTTAGTTGAAAATGCTGATACTATTTTCTATAACATAGTCGGTAATTTCGTCCCGCCTGAATGGCGAAACCTTACTAATAATTGTGGTAAGCAATTAACTAAAACTTCTCGTCAACTTCTATCTTTGATAGTTTCTTGCATGAAAACTAATCGTTATAATAATACACAAGACTCACAAGAGTTACAAGAAGGCTATCATTTTTTCCAACAAGAGCTAGGAGTTAGTCAAAGTAGGGTTAAACAATGTCTAACAGAATTGCAAAAAAGTGGGTTCATTTATCATACTTTAATTACTACGGTCAAATATAATATAAAATGCCGTAACATTTTATGTATCAAACTTCTTAAGAAATTTACAAGTTTTCGTAAAGCTAATAATAATTCTTATCACTTTAATCACACTAATATCCAGTCTAGCTATCAAAATATTTTAACCCAACCTGGAGAAAATTCTAACTCAACTCAGAAAAAATTAAAAAAAAATGCATCTATATATATCTATATTATCTAGATACGAAAAAAATAAAAAAAATTGTGGACAAAATTGTGGACAAAGTGTGTCAGAGCCTGAATCAACTGAGGAGCAAAGCCTTAATTTACCGCTTGAGGTACCGGAAAAAAGAGGTGAACAAAGTTTGTCAGAAGTTGAGTCAACTACGGAGCAAAGCTTTAACTTATCGCCAGAGATAACGATAAATTCAGGTGAACAAAGCTTAGCAGAGCTTGAGTTATCTGAGGAGAAAAGTTTGAATTTACCTACGAAGGTAACGGTAAGCTCAGTAAATGAAGCGTTACCCTACAATTCCACAGACGACAATTCCGGCGATGCAGCTCTAACTGATGACAAGTCAGACTCCGATTCAGATTCTGACTCAACAGATGGATATTCAGGAGGTAGCGAGTCTGAGCAAGAAGCTAGTGGAAAATTGTCTAGGTGGCTTAGGGATGTTACTAAAATGGCTAAAGGCTTGTATTCACCTATGGAGCTAAAGGAGTTTTATCCATTGACCGAAGAAGATGCTGCTTGGCTAAGAAGGAGAACAGGTCGTGATTTCAATTTGAGTTTCATGAACAAGCTGTTGATTAAACATAGCGTGGACTCTCCTAAAAATCTCTTTCCCTGCAAGCAAGCAGTACTGAATTACATGAGAAAAACTTTGCGTCATGAAATGCGTTCACCAACTGTAGCTAATAACCCAAACTTTAACTTCAAGCTGGACAATGCTACCAAGGCAAGAGAGGCTTATTTGCGGAAGGTAGAAGCTAATAAGGGCGTTAAACCACTGAATCAGTTGCAACGCAAGATTGTTGGAGCTTTTGAGCCTAATACTGCTTATAAATTGCTGACTAGCTGCAGTTTTTTTGGAGTATGTGACGATGAATACAAGATTGATCTAGCAGACATCTCTTTGTCAGAACCTGATAAATGCACATTGCTCAATAAAGTGCAAGAGGTATATGGTAAAGAGGTTCTGCAATTGCGTATTACTAACAAAAGAACTCCATCGGATTATTATTTAGAGCTAAGTGGACTAAACCCAGAGTCAGTGTGGTATAAAATAAGGCAATATTTGTTAAAGTTATACGGTGAGAACTTGGACAAATCCTGGTTTAGCAAGTTAGAAGCAGTTGAAGAAGATACGACTTGCAATAAGATCACTCTCAAACCAACCACTGCCTTTATTGGACACTGGATTAAGGATAAATACAGCAAAGATATGTACTGTGGCATGGAAAAAATAAGCAATCCCGCAAAAATAATGAAAACGGCTATTAGTGGAGCGTAAAAATCTGTTATATTTATAGATATAAGCTAATTTGGAATAACTAAATATAAAAAATTTAATAATAATACAAATAATAGAAAATAAACTATTGACAGCAATCTTTAGTTGAGATATGCTGCGAAATATAGGGGGTGTTTTTCAATTAATCAACTGACAAAAGCCTGGAAGTTAGTTGTAATATAAGGGGTTATAAGGAATATTTATATGATTAAAAATTATGGTTTGTTTGAAAAATATTTAGCAAAGATATCATCTAGGAGACTGTTGGAGATGGCTAATTAATTATATTTTGAGCTATTTTTCGACGAGAATAAATAGGATTTTCGCAGGAATAGTGTACCTATTTCAAGAGAATCATGTTTATTCGCAGCCAAATATATAGTGAAACCTATTGAATTAGGTGATACAAACTTTGTGTCATACCTGCGAAAGCAGGTATCTAGATTCCTGCCTTCGCGGGAATGACAACTTACAATCGTTATGTTCTTTATCACCTAATCCTATGAGCATAACTATAGAATTACTTTAGTTGTTTCCGACAGTCTCCTAGTACCATCAGTAAGTTTGGCTCAATAGAGGATATCTTTGTGAGCATGGTAACATTGTTATAGCTGCTGAAAAGGCTGGTTGTATACTCGAATAATTTGGATAATTGGATTTAAAAATGAATAGACTTCCTGCATAAGTCAAAGAAGCCCTCGGGATTTTTAGAAGAAACGAAGCCGAGTACCGCGGCGTACTTAAATGTACGTGAGGAGCGGAGGCAAGTTTCGACGACAAAATCACCAACTAGATTGACTTATGCAGGAAGTCAAAAGTAGAAGAGTATATCTCGCCACTTAGGTTGCACCGGATTATTAATAGCGATAAATATTTAGCCAAATGTGTCAATTTAGCTTTAGCCATTGCGGTAGATAGAGCAGAAGGGGTGTTATATGACAGAGCAATTAACGGTTATGAAGAAGTGACCTATAACAAGGATAATCAGGCAATCGCTACTAAGAAAAAATATTGTTCTAAGTCGTTGCTGGAATATCTTAAAGCTAATTCGCAGAAATATCAAACGAGGAAAAATGATACTAGTTATAGCACTTAACATATAGGTTCATACATTATTTTAAACGTTCTACAACTTGCCTCAAATACAGAAATACCTTTATCTAATAATTTTCTAATGTTATTTTTTATCGGAAACCAATGATGTTCAATAGGATTTAAATCAGGGGAATAAGGTGGTAAAAATTTTAGTTTGCAGCCAGCTTTTTCAATTAATTCTTTAGCCCTTTTGGATTTATGAAAGCTTGCATTATCAGCAATGACAACCTGTCCAGGCTTTAGCTCCGGCACAAGGCAATTTTCTATATAAGCTTCAAATACCTTACTATCACAGCTCCCAGTAAAGACTAGTGATGCGATTAAACTATTCTGATTTAACGCACCAATAAAACTTGTTCTTTCACTACGTTTTCCCGATTTACTCCCATTACAACGACTTCCTTTCATTGACCATCCATATTCATATGATTCATTATCATTTATGCCCGCTTCATCAAGATAAACACGTCTCTCTATCGGCACTTTTTCTAATTCACTGAGAAAATCTTGTCGCTTTCCTTCATCTCTTTCTTTATACGCATATGTCTTTTTTTTCGAGTAATGTTGAGTTTCTTTAAAGCTCGGCTGATAGTCATTATACTTGCAACATTATCTAATTCTTTTGCTATTTCTGTAAGCGTTAACGAGTTACCCTTTTCTACTAAATGACGCAACTCCGATAAATCAGGGATTTTATGACCATATCCTTTCTGGTATCCCTCCTTTGACTTTATATCTCCAGTTTGTTTCTTTAATCTAATCCAATCATAGATTATTGACCGACTAATTTTAAAGGTTTCGCATGTAAGTGCTACTTTCTTATATTTCTCATAATGTTCTATAACTCTAGAACGTAAATCGTAACTGTAGGGGGATGCCATATTTCTATTATATAATTTTTTTATTATTTATCATTATAACTTATTTGAATCCATATGTTAAGTGCTATACCATAGGAAAAATAGTGATGAAGCTGAACAGGCGGCAAAAGTTCAAGAAATGTCAAAAATGATAGATATAGCTAATTTTGAAATAGAATCGTATGAAGCAGAATATGCAATTGCCAAAGGGCAGTAAGCCCAGAGTGATGAAAACTACTAGTAAAGCTAAAGCCAGCAAAGAGCTTCCTAGCTCTACCTCTAAAAGCCTTAAGTTTCCAGTGGACTGGTCGCCTTACCCATTTCAACTACCTTTGTGGAGATATTTATACTCTGGTGGGAAGAAAGCTATAGCAATTTGGCATAGAAGAGCTGGTAAGGATATTATGGGTATTAATTGGATCACTGCTAGTGCCATTCGGGAAGTTGGCATTTATTGGTATGTTTATCCTACCTATAATCAAGCTAAAATGAGTATATGGGATGGTATGACATTATCGGGGCGTCCTTATATGTCATTTATCCCTAAAGGCATTATTGCTCGTAGTCAGCAATATAAGCAACGGATATTATTTAAAAATGGCTCAGTGATTCAGTTTGTCGGTAGTGATCGTTATGCTACTATCAGGGGTAGTGGTATTAAGGGAGCAGTTATCTCAGAGTATTCTTACCATGATCCACGAGCTATGAGCTGTGTTATAGAGCCGATGGTAATTCGTAATAATGGCTGGTTGCTTTATTTATATACTCCTTCCGATAATCCAAAATTAACACATGGTGAAGAATTATACCGGAAATACCAAGATAGTCCGGAAGTGTTTTGCCAAATAAAAACTATTGAAGATACTACGGATAATGAGGGACAACCACTAGTCGATAAAAACAAGTTAGTTTCTGTTGATATGACTAACGAAGAGATTCAAAGAGAGTTTTATCTTAATCATTTAAGAACTAGACCCTATCAATATGGACGTAACGTATTGCCCCATGATATGAGTAGAAGACAAATGCCGACTTTGGATACTCGGTTACAACAAGCTAATGAAATAGCAGAAAAAGTAGGCTTTTCACCATTTGCTATTGGTAGGAAATATTTACGGGAAGAGATGATAACTAAAGTAAGAAGTTTGCTAGGTAGGTGTCGAATAGATGCTGAGAAATGTCAGCGTGGTATTAACGGCCTCTATGAGTTTGATGCTACTAAAAGGGGCGTGCATTCTAGCTCCTCGAGAGCTACTGATATAACCGAGAGCTTTTGTTATTTAGCGATGGACGTTAAAACTGGTAATGAGCAACAGCAATCGCAATATAATATATCACAATATCGTAAAGCAATGAATGATTATAATGCTTTGGAGAGGTAAGTAGGATGGGTGAAAGTAGTATAAATATAAACGACTATAATATAGACGAGGTAGTATAATGTCATTTTGGTCTAACCCATGGAAAGCAACTAAAAGTTTTATTAATAGGTATATTCCTGGTGGTAAATATCTTACTGGTTCTGATCTAGAAAGGCACAAGCGTAACTATGAGGAATCACGCGATCGCTATAATAATTATGGTAGTGAAGCACAAACTACTATCGATAATCTATCTGGCGAAATACAGCAATCGATGCAGGGTTTACGTTCTCTAGAGGAGCAACAATACTACTATAGCAATAGAAGCTATGAGATGGAAAACCAATTAAATCAGTATGCTAGCCAATATGATAGTGGTTTAAAGAATATAGAAACACAAAGAGCTAGGCTATCTTCCTCATCTCAGCAACTTAAACAATCTTTTGAAAGCTTAAAACAGAAGGCTCCAGCTCTTGAAGCAAGAATGAGAGAAGTGGAACAACTACCGGGTGCCTTCCAAAACCTCTACGACCGAGTAGCTCAGCAGGAAGAAAGTTTGCGAGGTTTAACTGAAGAAGAAGCAGGCAGTGCAATTGCTAAACATCAGCAAGATGTTGAATCGTTAAAAAAGCAATGTCAGGCAATAGAAGAGAAAATCCGTTATTCTATGAATGATATTACCAGGGAACATAAAAATATAAGTATGGAGAAAGCTGAGCTTGAGCATCAGTTAGGTAACTATCAAGCAAGTCAAGATCGTCTATTGCAAGATACTAGTAAATTTGATCAGGCAAGATATCAATTAACCAGCATGATTGACCAATATAAACAACAGCAAAACAGAGCAGAACAAATAGAGACTGATTATGCTAATCGGCAATCGCATATTCAGGGTCTACAAGATAAGTTAAGGAGTTATAGTGGATCTGCACAAAGCCAGTTGGATAGCTATGCTCACGATGTAAAGTGGCGGGCTGGAAAATATGAGAAATCAGCTGGAATCACTGGTTTGGTACAGGGGGGAGTTCTTGGTGCCTTAACTTTTGGAGCTACTATGGGACTCGCAGGACTCGCAGGATTCGGAGGACTCGGAGCAGGAATAGCTGCTGGGACAGGTTCAGGGTTAGTTGGTATTGGTCATTATATGAACACATCAAATATTGCTAATAAACTGGGAAACCTTGAAAAAATTGATCTTGCTAATAACCATCAATATGATGGTATGTCAGGCAATTTAGACCAAATGGCAAGATATGGTAGATCAGGACTAGAAAAAATGCCGATAGCTGAGCTTGGTGGTTTAAAACAAGCAGTAGAACATTTTAACATGAGGTCAGTACCTAGACTACAAGATTTACCGAAATTATCTGAATCTCTGGGCAAGATAGTCTCACTTAAAGATATTGAAGGATTAACCCTTGGTTTGCCTAGCATGACTGCAGCTAGTAAGAAATATAATTATGAGGTATTATATGATTTTTACCGCAATGGTATGGCAGATAAAATAATACCACTAACTGGTATGGAAAATATCTTGCCTACTGAGATCGAACAAAATCAATGCCGGGATGCCATATACAAGGCATTCTATATCGATATATTCAGGATGCAAAAGGAAAACAAAGAAATGACTGCCACTGAGATGCAAATTAGGACGGAGGAACAATATCGTTTAATGTCTCCGATGGTTGGTAGAATTGAGAGTGAGTTGTTAAATCCGTTAATCATGGCAATATATCAAACACTAATCAAATATAACAGAGTACCAATCTTAGAGGGAGCAAATAGCCCACCCGAGATAGAGATTGAATATGTTTCACCATTATCCAGAGCCCAGAAAACATCAGCAATAGCCAGCGTTGAACAAGTATTAGGTTTCTTTCAACGAAGTGGTATCAGTAACTTTTTTCCTGAAATCTATGATAATATTAACTGGGATGAATGTTTTAAACTATTTTTTGAGCTGAGAGGGGTTCCAAGTTCAATCCTTAAGAATGAGCAAGAAGTATTACAAATCAGACAACAACGTAAGATAATGCAAATGCAACAGTTACAACAGCAACAACAGATACAAGGGTAAGAAGAATAAATGAAACTATTAATTAACTCCTCATCCCCACCAAATTTACTAACAAAAGAGCAATTAAGATCAATTTATTGCAAGCTTTTTAGTGGAGAAGATGGTAAGATGGTATTAGAGGATTTAGCTCAAATGAGTGGTATATATCGCAGCAATTTCGTTCGGCAGGAAAGTGATTACACTGCCTTCCTTGAAGGCTACCTAAGCGTTGTTTCTATATATCTGCTCGCAGGTTTCAGAAGATGATGGAGTTAATAATATCGATGGTGCTAAAAATACTAATGAATCAGATAAGTAATAGCGATATTTAATAACAATTAAGAGGTTATGTTATATGTTTTTATCAAAGTTTCTTGATCCTAAAAATGATTTTTGTTTTCGTAAAATCTTTGGTACTGAAAAGAACAAAGATATACTCGTGCATTTTTTAAATGATGTTCTCAAGTGTGAAGGAAATGAGAAAATAATTGAGGTGACGTTTTTACCAACTATCCAAGACCCTGATATTGCTATTTACAAAAAGTCTATTGTTGATGTTTTATGTAAAGATCAACACGGCAATCAATTCATAGTAGAGATGCAGGTAAGTAAGCATCCAGGATTTGAGAAAAGAGCCCAATATTATGCAGCTAAAGCCTATTCTCAGCAAATAATTAAAGAAGATGAGAACCACAAGAAAATGGCAGTATACGCCAAATTAAAAGGAGTAATATTTTTAGCAATAGCGGATTTTGTGATGTTTGACGATAAAAAACATTGGAAATCACAACATCGTATTTTAGATACAGAGAGCTATGCCAATGATTTAAAAGATTTTTACTTTGTTTTTTTAGAACTCGAGAAATTTAATAAAACTATTAATGAGCTAAAAACTATTGAAGAAAAGTGGATGTATTTTTTTAAGCATGCAGGAGATAGTGCATTAACATTAACAGAAATAGAGAATTTAATAGGTAAGGATGAAATTATA
Source organism: Candidatus Tisiphia endosymbiont of Hybos culiciformis (assembly GCF_964030975.1). NCBI lineage: Bacteria > Pseudomonadati > Pseudomonadota > Alphaproteobacteria > Rickettsiales > Rickettsiaceae > Candidatus Tisiphia > Candidatus Tisiphia endosymbiont of Hybos culiciformis. The sequence goes on along the minus strand of NZ_CAXIQH010000001.1, from coordinate 791,712 downwards.
AGGAGAGCCTTTGAGGCTGTAGACCAAGCTAGCTGGTCAGAGGCAGAACTTAACACCTATGAGCAAATGACCAAAGCTCGTTTTGATAATTTAGCGGTAGAACAGCAACAAATTGAAGATGCTGAAGCTGAAGGCGAAGCTAGAGGCGAAGCAAAAAAAGCTATAGCCATAGCAAAGAAAATGTTTGCCAGAAGAAAGCCAATAGATGAAATAATTGAATTTACCGGGCTAACCATTGAAGAAATAAAAAAGTTAAAAAAAGAACTAGAAAATTCAAAAGAAGAATAACCTATGAGCAAAGCAGTAACTGCTAATAACTATGAAACTAGCCCTACTTCCTCTGGTAATGACTGGCTAGCTAACATGCCTGAGGAAATACGCAAAGCTGAATCACTGGGCAAATTCAAGGATGTCTCATCTTTAGCTCAGAGCTATTTGGAAGCAGAGAAGAGCTTGAATCAGCGAGTTGCTGTGCCAAAAGATGATAGCTCTGATGAAGAGTGGCATAAATTCTATAGTCGTTTGGGACTGCCTGAAGATAAGAGATATACTGATAAACGCTCCAAAGAAGATGAAGAATATTTAACGCGTTATGAGGATATGTTTTACCAAAGCGGGCTATCTAAAAGACAAGGTGAGAAGCTGCTTAATTCTTTGTATGGTTTTTCGCAGGATTTGCAGAAACAGCAACAAAATGCTATTGAGCAAACACGTCACTCTCACATTGGTTGGCTGAAAGACAATTACGGTGAAGGTTTTGACAGTAAAATGACAGTGATGCAGGCAGCCTTATCTAAGTTTGGCACTAAAGAATTGGCTAAATTAATTGAAGACTCACATTACTCACCAGCTTTAGTTGATTTATTAGTTAAAGTCGGTGAAACCTTAAAATCCGACTCGTTAGTAACTGGTAAAGAGCTACCAGCAATTAACAGTAGGGACGGGGCATTAGCAGAGATAGAAAAACTTGAATCTGACCCCGAGTTTGTGGTAAAATTAAAGAGTAAAGACCATACGGGACATGAGCAAGCTGTTAAACGTAGGGAACAATTGTACAAAATCGCTTATGATAAAAAACAATAGACTTACTTAGCATAAGTCAATCTAGTTGGTGATTTTGGTGTCGAAACTCGCCTCCGCTCCTCGCGTACGTCTATGTACGCTGCGGTACTCGGCTTCGTTTCTCCTAAAAATCCCTCAACTATCTTTGACTTATGCTAAGTAAGTCTAATAAAAAATAACGTAACCAACCAATCATTAAAGTTTGATGTAGGTGACGACTCATTTTAAGGCTGCAACTTCGCAATAACCTATCAATCATATATACCAGAAAAATCGTTAGTTGTGTAGCGAACAACTACCACATTCTAGTATAAATGATATCGTACTTTAAATATTGATAGATTATTTGAGGAGGAAAAATGGAACAAATAACAGATGGTCTTAAAGAACAATTTGCCAAAAATATCAACTTAGTTATTCAGCAAGAAGGCTCTAAACTACGAAAATGCGTTACTAATGGCACACAGGATACTGAGGTAATTAGCTTTGAGTCAATGACTACCCATGAGGTGGAGAGTAGAACTAGGCACCCGATTGACCCTGATAATCATTTGCATGGGCATTACGCTGATGATGGAGACCGTGACAGGTATAATGACCCCATAAAATAGGACCAAAAAAAATAGATTAATCCGAGTAAATTTGTTAAAAAGCAAGTAAATTGAAAGGAGAAAAAAGTGAGCGTTAAGAAACAATATGCTGCAGAATTTAAGGCTAAGTTGGCAATAGAATTAATCAGTGATAAAAAAACTATTGTTGAGGTTAGTAGTGAATATAAGGTGCCTCAAAGTAATTTACATGAGTGGAAAGCGAAATTACTTGCCTCTGCTAAAGACGCCTTTCTGCCTGAATCAGAAAGAAATAAGCAGTTGAAAATATTAGAGCAAGAAATCAATGGCTTACACAAGATTATAGGGGAAATTACAGTTGAAAATAATTTTCTTAAAAAAAAATTAAAACTATAAATTATGATAGTCGCGTCAGTATGTTAGATGTTCATGATAATATATCAATTAGGCACGCCGCAAGGTTATTAGAGGTTCATAGATCGAAATTTTACTATCAACCTGTACTTAATGATGATAGTGAACTCGCGAATATAATAACTGAGATTTATAGCAAATCTGATTGTCGTTATGGTTTTAGAAAAGTATATGCGGAGCTTATAGATACTGGATTTAATACTAATAAAAAGAAAGTACAAAGACTGATGAAAGAACTTAGCTTTCAAGGGTTATATCCACAAAAGAAATGTATAACAACGATAGGAAATAAAGAACATAAGAGCTACCCATATTTACTGGAGGGAGCAGATATTGTAAGAATTAATCAAGTTTGGACTACTGATATCACGTACATAAAATTACCAGATAGATTTATGTATTTCATTGCCATAATTGATTTATACAGCCGTTATGTTGTAGCATATGGATTAAGTCATAGTTTAGAAGGAGAATTTTATGTATTTATATTAGAAAAAGCGTTGCAAACAGGTAAACCAGAGATATTTAATAGTGACCAGGGGTCTCAATTTACCAGCGGTGATTTTGTAAAATTATTGATTGAGCATAATATTCAAATCAGTATGGATCATAAAGGTAGGTGCTTTGATAATATACATATTGAAAGGTTATGGAGGACAATAAAACAGGAGGCGATATACTATTATAAACCTGAAAATATTTCTGATTTAGAAAAAATATTGAATGAATTTATTAGATGGTATAGTTATGCTCATAGGATTAGGTGATAAAGAACATAACGATTGTAAGTTGTCATTCCCGCGAAGGCGGGAATCTAGATACCTGCTTTCGCAGGTATGACACAAAGTTTGTATCACCTAATTCAATAGGTTTCACTATATAATAATGAGAGGCGACATCAATCTCTTAACTATAAGAGACCTGCTGATATTTATCAGCCAATAAAAATAGATTAACTCTGTTGAAATTTTATATTATCTGTATTTTATTTATAATAAAAAATAGTTAATTTTTATATAGTTAAAAACGGATTAACTTATTTTTTTTGGTTTGACATTTGGGTACACTATAATTCTAGTCAATTAAATAAGGTGTTAGTAAAATATTTTACTAACAATTTAAGTGAAAAACATTATGCAATAGATGGTAAAACGCTGAGAGGAACAAAACATGAGGGTATCAGAGCATTACATTTTTTAAATGTATATGCAGCTGAATCAGGTATAGCACTTAACATATAGGTTCATACATTATTTTAAACGTTCTACAACTTGCCTCAAATACAGAAATACCTTTATCTAATAATTTTCTAATGTTATTTTTTATCGGAAACCAATGATGTTCAATAGGATTTAAATCAGGGGAATAAGGTGGTAAAAATTTTAGTTTGCAGCCAGCTTTTTCAATTAATTCTTTAGCCCTTTTGGATTTATGAAAGCTTGCATTATCAGCAATGACAACCTGTCCAGGCTTTAGCTCCGGCACAAGGCAATTTTCTATATAAGCTTCAAATACCTTACTATCACAGCTCCCAGTAAAGACTAGTGATGCGATTAAACTATTCGTATACTTGCAGCAAAACTGCATAACTCTATTAAATTTTTTTGGTAGTATGAATTTATTTTATAAATTTGGGTTCCTACTATGCAAATATCACCGATTAGTAAAAAAACTGGTTGAAAAACTATCAGTTATACTATAACATTTCAATTATTAAACGTAATGAATGAATCAAAATGAAAAAGCCAAAAGTAGCGACCTTAAGTGCTGAGGAACGAGAAGAACTAATACAACATATTAAGGCAAGTTCATTAACAGGAGATGATCAGCAAGCGGTGATAGAACTTGTGAAATTTTGTAACGAACTAATAGACAAGCTAGCATCATCAAACATCAGTATAAATAAGCTTAAGGAGATGATGATTGGTTTTAAGGCAGATAACAAAAAAAAGATAGTTCAGATTCATTAAAAGAACCACCGAGTGAATCTGATAATAAGAATGGTGGTAATGAAGAAGAGTACGATGAGTCCAAGAAGAGAGATCGCAGTAATTGGCAAGGTAAATATGGATTTGATGATTATCAGGATGCGAATACCAGCTATTTATCTCCTGAGAATTTTTGTAGTGGTGATAGCTGTCCTCACTGTGATAATGGTAAACTCTATAATAGTGAAGCTAGAAAATTGCTACAATTTACAGGTAATGCTCCAATTACAGTCAACAGATATGTAAAGAAAACGTTACGCTGTAATGCTTGCGATTATACAGTTATGAACAATAAGAATATCAACAAATGGACAAATAGTAGCAAAAGTGCAATAGTGTTACAAAAGACCTACGGTACTCCCTTCTATCGTTTATCTAGGTTGCAAAGTTTAAGCGGGGTTCCTGTATCATATAGCACTCTGTGGCAACAATATTTAGATGTTTGGCAAGAAGATGGTGGAGCTGAAATTTACAGGGTATTATTAGAAATGGCTGCCGAATGTAGTTCACTGAACCTTGATGATACTAGAGCCAGGATTTTAGAAATTACTGTAGCCAATAAAAAATTACGAGCTCAAAATAAGAAAGGACGCAGTTGTTATACCACTACTATATGTGCTAAGACTGCCAATAATGAGGTGATAGTTTTATATTTTACCGGTAATAAGCATGGCGGGGAAAATATTGGTAACGTACTAAAGAATCGTAAGAATAGGACTGATTCTATTCATTTAATGACTGATGCAAGTAACAATAATAACCCGGTATTATCAGAAGCAGATAAAGAATTACTGGCAATAATAGTGATGATCAATTGTTTGTCACATGGGCAGAGAAAATTTACAGAGAATGAACCATATTACCCTGAAGAATGCGGATATTTTCTCAAACAGACTGGTGGGATTTACCATAATGAACATCAATGTAAAGAGATGAGCCTTGAGGAAAAGCTGAAGTACCATCAGGAACATAGCAGTAAATATATAGAAAACATATATAACAAAATAGACGAATTATTTAACGACAAGAAAGTTGAGCCTAATAGTAGGTTTGGGCAAGCTATGAAATATTGGTTAAATAATAAAGAAGGTTTGACGCAATTTTTGAAAATTCCAGTTAGCAGTCTTGATAATAATTGGGCTGAGAGGTCACTACGTACCATTATTTTACAAAGGAAGAATTCATTATTCTTTAAAACAATCAATAGTGCTGAGATACATAGTGGTCTGTATAGTATAGTAAAGACTTGTAGTGAGAACGAGATCAATGCCTTTAAATATTTAAATTGGCTGCAAGAGCAGAGCAGCAAAGCAAAGAAGCATCCTACGAATTATACGCCTTTTGCCTATGCAAGATATATAAATAATACGGAATTAATCAAGACAGCAGCTTAAATGACAGGAAGCCAATCATTGGAGAGTTTGGCAGAACTAGGATCACCATTATGAATAAGAATGTGTAAGGTTCTATAGCAAATTTGATAAGATGAATTATCAGATGGGGAAAGTTTGTATACTTGCAGCAAAACTGCATAACTCTATTAAATTTTTTTGGTAGTATGAATTTATTTTATAAATTTGGGTTCCTACTATGCAAATATCACCGATTAGTAAAAAAACTGGTTGAAAAACTATCAGTTATACTATAACATTTCAATTATTAAACGTAATGAATGAATCAAAATGAAAAAGCCAAAAGTAGCGACCTTAAGTGCTGAGGAACGAGAAGAACTAATACAACATATTAAGGCAAGTTCATTAACAGGAGATGATCAGCAAGCGGTGATAGAACTTGTGAAATTTTGTAACGAACTAATAGACAAGCTAGCATCATCAAACATCAGTATAAATAAGCTTAAGGAGATGATGATTGGTTTTAAGGCAGATAACAAAAAAAAGATAGTTCAGATTCATTAAAAGAACCACCGAGTGAATCTGATAATAAGAATGGTGGTAATGAAGAAGAGTACGATGAGTCCAAGAAGAGAGATCGCAGTAATTGGCAAGGTAAATATGGATTTGATGATTATCAGGATGCGAATACCAGCTATTTATCTCCTGAGAATTTTTGTAGTGGTGATAGCTGTCCTCACTGTGATAATGGTAAACTCTATAATAGTGAAGCTAGAAAATTGCTACAATTTACAGGTAATGCTCCAATTACAGTCAACAGATATGTAAAGAAAACGTTACGCTGTAATGCTTGCGATTATACAGTTATGAACAATAAAAATATCAACAAATGGACAAATAGTAGCAAAAGTGCAATAGTGTTACAAAAGACCTACGGTACTCCCTTCTATCGTTTATCTAGGTTGCAAAGTTTAAGCGGGGTTCCTGTATCCCATAGCTCGTTGTGGCAACAATATTTAGATGTTTGGCAAGAAGGTGGTGGAGCTGAAATTTACAGGGTATTATTGGAAATGGCTGCCGAATGTAGTTCACTGAACCTTGATGATACTAGAGCCAGGATTTTAGAAATTACTGTAGCCAATAAAAAATTACGTACTCAAAATAAGAAAGGACGCAGCTGTTATACCACTACTATATGTGCTAAAACTACAAATAATGAGGTGATAGTTTTATATTTTACCGGTAATAAGCATGGCGGGGAAAATATTGGTAACGTACTAAAGAATCGTAAGAATAGGACTGATTCTATTCATTTAATGACTGATGCAAGTAACAATAATAACCCGGTATTATCAGAAGCAGATAAAGAATTACTGGCAATAATAGTGATGGAGTAGCTGGCGAACTAATTCCTTTAGATGGTTTGGTATGGGATCAAACTTGTTAGTTTTAGTTTGACGCCAGGCTTTAAATTGCTGAGCTACTTGCTCAATAGTAATTGATGGTATTTGCATAGTAGGAACCCAAATTTATAAAATAAATTTTATACTAACAAAAAAATTAGATAGAGTTATGCAGTTTTGCTGCAAGTATACAATGATAATGAATCATATGAATATGGATGGTCAATGAAAGGAAGTCGTTGTAATGGGAGTAAATCGGGAAAACGTAGTGAAAGAACAAGTTTTATTGGTGCGTTAAATCAGAATAGTTTAATCGCATCACTAGTCTTTACTGGGAGCTGTGATAGTAAGGTATTTGAAGCTTATATAGAAAATTGCCTTGTGCCGGAGCTAAAGCCTGGACAGGTTGTCATTGCTGATAATGCAAGCTTTCATAAATCCAAAAGGGCTAAAGAATTAATTGAAAAAGCTGGCTGCAAACTAAAATTTTTACCACCTTATTCCCCTGATTTAAATCCTATTGAACATCATTGGTTTCCGATAAAAAATAACATTAGAAAATTATTAGATAAAGGTATTTCTGTATTTGAGGCAAGTTGTAGAACGTTTAAAATAATGTATGAACCTATATGTTAAGTGCTATAGTAGCGGAACATTATAATAGCTATGCAGTAGCATATCACAAAGAGAAGATAGCAGATGTAAGTAGTACAGCATTAGAAGAGTTAGAGAACATTGTAAAAATATGTGGTGGTTATAAGAAATTAGGCTTAGCTCCGGTAGAGAAACAATTATCTGAACTTGATAAAATACGACAACAAGAAGTGAAAGATGTAGACAAAGTAATGACCCAGATGGAAGTAGCTGAGAAATCTTATCATAAACAACTGAAGAAAATACAGTTATCGACTGATAAATTATCAAAATCTAATCCCGATAAAGAAAAATTGAATATTTTTATAAAACTAAAGCTAGAAGCACAAGAGCCAATTAGAACTGATAAACCGCTACCAGAAGACAAAGAAAGAGATGAGTCTTTAAAAATGAAAATTGAGACAACTAAAAAAGTAGATAGTATGATAGAAAGATTTATGAGTAAAGGCTCTCCATCTAATAGACCACCACCATTAAATAAATCAAAACTACAATTAAATAACACTCAAGGGAGGTAACTATAGCAATTATCTTTTATCTAAATTTTCAAAAAAAAATAAAAATATTTATCTAAATAACAAAACAACGTTTTTGTTGAATAAGTTTATGGCACACTTCAAGTAGTTTACGCATGCATGCAACTATAGCAACTTTCTTAGGTTTAAAATTGTTAACAAGTCTATCATATAAAGTTTTTAAATATTGAAAACCATTTTTGCCAGTTAATACAGCCATATATAAAGCATCCCGTGGTATTTTCCTACCGCCTCTAATAAATCTTCGTCCTTGCTTATTACCACTATCACGGGCATAAGGAGCTATCCCCACAATTGCTGACAATTCGTTACTACTATAATTTTTATCCCCCAATTCAGGTACAAAACTAATTAGTTTTGTAGCCAAACATTTACCAATACCAGGTACAGTCTCTAATATTTTCACCTTCTCTTTTAACTCTTCTGACTCATCTATTATAGTGAAACCTATTGAATTAGGTGATACAAACTTTGTGTCATACCTGCGAAAGCAGGTATCTAGATTCCCGCCTTCGCGGGAATGACAACTTACAATCGTTATGGTCTTTATCACCTAATCCTATGAGCATAACTATACCTCACTTAATTTTTTATCAAGCTCAGCTATTTCATTCTGTAAAAATTTAATGAGCTTTTCTATATTCTCTTTATCAATACCATCAATACTATGATGTAGCCTCTTCTTTTCATTACTCAGTATTAGAACTAAATCTTCCCGCCTTTGCTGATACCTCTTCAAAGTCTCGGATTCAACTTGATATACATAATTTGCTGAAAGTTGCATTTTATCGCCATAATATGCTAATTTAAATGCATCCTTCTTATCAGTTTTACATAAATTCACCGATTTACTAAATGAATTAAAACTATATGTATTGACCCTATGTATCTGTTGTTTATTATTATACAATTTTTGGCAAATCTCAGCTTCATAACCTCCAGTAGGCTCACATACTATTAGCTTAATCTCGTCATTCTTTATTAGTGTTATCAGTTCTTCATGCCCTAACTTATCATTGGAAAAACGATTATATATCGGTTTATTGTTAGACTCATATAAACATATATAGTGAAACCTATTGAATTAGGTGATACAGACTTTGTGTCATACCTGCGAAAGCAGGTATCTAGATTCCCGCCTACGCGGGAATGACAACTTACAATAGTTATGTTCTTTATCACCTAATCCTATAGGCATAACTATATCTAACCATTTTTTACTTACATCTAGACCTATTATTTTACTCATGATATAATCTCCTTCATCTTATTGTGCAAGGCTGCTGCTTCCAGCACCTTCTGCAATTTGTTCAAAGCAAACTTTGTAAGAGGGTACTTATTCTATGCTCGATTATCTCAATCAAGTACCCCACAAGTCACCCTCTTACAATTATTTATATCACATTCTCAAGATATAAGGTTTTATGAGGAATTATCTAAGCAATTACCAGAAAATAGTAGGGTTTTCGCAGACAAAGCCTATCAAACAGGGAATCAGCCAGTTGCAGATCAAGGTGGTATTACTCTATACACCCCGGTTAAGAAAGCTAAAGGGCAGGAATTGTTAGATGCGGCAGATAGACTACTATCCAGTGCAATATCAAGCGTGAGGCAACCCATAGAGTCGCTATTTAATTGGATTGAAGAAAAGACCAATATACAAATAGCTAGTAAGGTCAGATCTTACAATGGGCTTATGGTACATGTTTTTGGTAAAATTTCGGTAGCTCTATTCATGATGCAAACTCGGTTTTGCTCTTAATTGGCATTTTAAGTCCAAACAATGCAGATTTTTTTTGAGCCAGTCACGCTCAACGCTTAACTGACCAATTTGCTCATATAGGCTCTTATTAACTCCTGCTGATTTGGCTCAGCACTCTGGGGCTTACTCTTAAAGCCTTGTACTAATAATTCAAGCCCCTGTTTTTTCCAATTACTTATCTGCGTTGCATGAACGCCATACTTACTAGTTATCTGTGCTATTGTTAGCTCACCCTTGATTGCCTCTATGACAATTTTTGTCTTCTCCTCGGCACTATATTATAATTTCACTGTTTGCAAACAAAATTACTGAAACAAGAGAAATCTTTAATAATTATAGAAACAAACTATTTAAGGTTATGACAACTTAAAGTTGCGACTTTTAAATTGCCCTGGGCGTTTATTCGGGTGTTTGCTTGGAAAAATTTTTGCATACCTCGACTATATCCTATTATTAGTTTAATAATGTAAGTACTTTTTTATTATTTGTTAGCAACTAATTTCGTGGGGATATATCAGCTCGCAATGACGCCGGTTATTTTTCCACAACTTTTAAACTACCATGATAACCTCTAAACCCGCCTCCCCTTCTAACTTTCGACAGTTGTGACGCGAATACCACGCAGTTTTGTGGAGCCAATTCTTCAAAGCATTTGCGTATATATATCTAGAATCTTAACAGGTTATAGCACTTAACATATGTTCGTATTAAATAAAAGAGATTCTGTATTTGAGGCAAGTTATAGAATGTTAAAAACAATGTATGAACATATATGTTCAGTGCTATAACTAATAAATGTACAAAGGAAAATTTAAAGAAAGGGCTGTTTTTAAAAGTGTATAAACAATCAGTTAAAGGTAGTGACAGCGAAAGTCGAACTTAGGCAAATATTACAAAAGTAATATTTGCTATATTAAGTCTTTAAAGGAGGTAATCCAGCCGCAGGTTCCCCTACGGCTACCTTGTTACGACTTCACCCCAGTCGCTAATTTTACCGTGGTTGGCTGCCTCTTACGTTAGCTCACCACCTTCAGGTAAAACCAACTCCCATGGCGTGACGGGCAGTGTGTACAAGGCCCGAGAACGTATTCACCGCGGCATGCTGATCCGCGATTACTAGCGATTCCAACTTCATGTTCTCGAGTTGCAGAGAACAATCCGAACTGAGATATCTTTTAGGGATTTGCTCCACGTTACCGTATTGCTTCCCTCTGTAGATACCATTGTAGCACGCGTGTAGCCCAACCCATAAGGGCCATGATGACTTGACATCGTCCCCACCTTCCTCCGGCTTATCACCGGCAGTTTCCTTATAGTTCCCGGCATTACCCGCTGGCAAATAAGAATGAGGGTTGCGCTCGTTGCGGGACTTAACCCAACATCTCACGACACGAGCTGACGACAGCCATGCAACACCTGTGTGTGGTCCAGCCGAACTGAAGGGATGCATCTCTGCTTCCCGCGACCACCATGTCAAGGGTTGGTAAGGTTTTTCGCGTAACATCGAATTAAACCGCATGCTCCACCGCTTGTGCGAGCCCCCGTCAATTCCTTTGAGTTTTAATCTTGCGACCGTACTCCCCAGGCGGAGTGCTTAATGCGTTAGCTACGAAACCGAAAGAATTTCTCCCGATATCTAGCACTCATCGTTTACGGCGTGGACTACCAGGGTATCTAATCCTGTTTGCTCCCCACGCTTTCGTGCATCAGCGTCAGTTGTAGCCTAGATGACCGCCTTCGCCACCGGTGTTCCTCCTAATATCTAAGAATTTCACCTCTACACTAGGAATTCCATCATCCCCTACTACACTCTAGATTAGTAGTTTTGAAAGCAGTTCCGAGGTTAAGCCTCGGGCTTTCACTTCCAACTTACTAAACCGCCTACGCACTCTTTACGCCCAGTAATTCCGAACAACGCTAGCCCCCTCCGTCTTACCGCGGCTGCTGGCACGGAGTTAGCCGGGGCTTTCTTGGTCAGGTACCGTCATTATCTTCCCTGCTGAAAAGGGCTTTACAACCCTAAGGCCTTCGTCACCCACTCGGTATTGCTGGATCAGGCTTTCGCCCATTGTCCAATATTCCCCACTGCTGCCTCCCGTAGGAGTCTGGGCCGTGTCTCAGTCCCAGTGTGGCTGATCATCCTCTCAGACCAGCTACAGATCGTTGGCTTGGTAGGCCATTACCCTACCAACTACCTAATCTGACGCGGGCTCATCCATCAGCGATAAATCTTTCCTCCGAAGAGAATATACGGTATTAGCATTTATTTCTAAATGTTATTCCGTACTGATGGGTAGATTCCCACGTGTTACTCACCCGTTTGCTACTAACTAATTTAGAGCAAGCCCTAAATTAATCCGTTCAACTTGCATGTGTTAAGCATACCGAAAGCGTTCGTTCTGAGCCAGGATCAAACTCTCAAGTTTGATCCTGTCTACTTTTTATTCAAAAAATTGACAGGTTTAATTTATCACTTTAAGTGATAAGTACATTTTGCTGTCACTACCTATATCTGATTATTTACTTTTAAAAACAGCTTACGAGTTAAACGAGTAATCGTCTTTTCGTAGGGGTAATCATATGCAAAATCTACTACGCTGTCAACTGCTATTTTGATTTTTTTTGCATAAGCTTCTAATTTTTTAGATTAAACCTTTGTCCCATAGCATATTGCGTTAACAAATTCTTAATGGGGTCTATATTATCAATAGCTTTAAGCCCTAAACGCCTTAGGTGCCATAAGGGTTTTGAATGATTTGAAAAAATACTATTTAAGCCCTCAGTAATCATGTACATATTAAAATTATCATTTTGCCTTAATTTTTGATATCGCTCTAGCATTGCTGCATTTGTACCGCTATTTGCCACTAATTGAGTTAAAGTTCCAATATCCTTGATGCCCTGGTTCAAACCTTGACCAGCTAGCGGATGGATTACATGTGCACTATCTGCTATAACTGCTATTTTATTATGAAAATATTTACTAGTTATCCGGGCTTTTAAAGGAAAAGTGCTAATATCACTATCCACCGCAATAGCTCCTAAAGAATTTCCACAATTTCTACCTACCAAATACTCAAATTCTTCACCAGGCAAACTCATCAATAGTGCAGCCTGCTCTTGGCTGCTAGTCCATACTATAGACGAGGTTTTTTGATCCTTAAGAGGCAAAATAGCAAAAGGACCAGATGGCATAAAATGTTCAATAGCACAATTTTCATGATTTTTCTCATGCCTAATATTAAATGTCAAGGCAGTTTGGTTATATGCTTTTTCTATTTTATTAAAAAAATAATATTGACGTGCTTTAGAATTATGTCCATCACAAACAATCAATAAGTCACTATTTATAGTCTTCTTGTTATCCAAATATATGATTGAATGCTCAGCTTTACTATCAATCTTTTTATAACCACACTGATCAATTAGGGTGATCAATGAGTTCTTTTTAACATTTTCTAGTAATATCTGCTTAAATTCACTGTTTTTTACTATATAACCTAATGCATCATTGCCTTTGATATTTGGTATACTCAAATGATTTGAGTATAAATGCAGCATTTCTGGTGCCTTGTTATCAACAACATAAATTTCCAGCATTTTGCTAGCTACTTGCTCAATCTCAGACCACACATTAATAACTTCTAAGAACCGCGAAGAAGCAGGAGTTAAGGCAATAGCCCTAATATCAGCACAAAAGCTACTAGAATTTATTGATTGACGCTCAAGGATAGTAGTTTGAATATTCTTCTCGGCAAACGATAACGCCGTAAGCATACCACTTAAACCACAACCTAATATTACTATTTCTTTTTTCATCATGTCACCTTATTAGATTGACTAATAAAATACTTTAAATATGCTCCACTTGCTATAAAACTTAACAGAAAATAAATTAGAGCAATATCTAAATAACAATTATTCATTTTAAATGACCCAAGAAAACAAATGAATAAAGTCATTATACTAGTTAAACTATTCAACACTAATAGTTTGACAAAAATATTTACATTTTTAAGCAATAAATAAATCATTAAACCAACGAATAAAATATTGATGATTAAATAAAAATTTATCATAGACCTATTTAAATTAAACTGATTAGTTGATTATTTGTCCATTCTAGCATAATATCCTGCTATCACTAAGAGTTTTATAGCTAACTCGATTGCATTATGCCAAATTCACAAACGTCATTGCGAGGAGCCGCTTTGCGGCGACGAAGCAATCCCACAGCTGTCGAAAGTTAGAAGGTAGAGCGGGTTTAGAGGTCATTATGGCAGTTTAAAAGTTGTGAAAAAATAACCGGCGTCATTGCGAGGAGGCGTGAGCCGACGAAGCAATCCATTTTTGGTTACTTTTATGGATTACTTCGTCGACCTACGGTCTTCTCGCAATGACGTTGACCACATACAACTTTTAAAGTGTACTATCTAAAACCGCTTCCTCTTCTAACTTTCGACAGTCGTGGAAGCAATCCAGGAAATGATTAAAATGGATTGCCACGACCACTACGTGGTCTCGCAATGACGCTTGCCTGGATCTTACGCCTCCTCGCAACGACGAAGAAGCTATAGTGAAACCTATTGAATTAGGTGATACAAACTTTGTGTCATACCTGCGAAAGCAGGTATCTAGATTCCCGCCTACGCGGGAATGACAACTTACAATAGTTATGTTCTTTATCACCTAATCCTATAGGCATAACTATATCTAAAACCTTGATGGTTTAGCTATACTATTTTTTTATTTATAAAAATTTATTTTATGCACGACACTGACATCATAATAATTGGAGCAGGTCCAGTTGGATTATTTGCTATTTTTCAAGCCGGGATGCTTGGTATGCGTTGCCATGTTGTTGACTCGCAAACAATAATAGGCGGGCAATGTAGCATACTTTATCCAGAAAAACCGATATACGACATACCAGCCTACCCTAAAATTATGGCAGAAGAACTGGTAGCACAATTGGCATTACAAGCCAAGCCGTTTAATCCGACTTACCATCTCGAACAGCAAGTTATACAATTAAAAAAAGAAGAGGACTATTTCCAAATTACCACTTCTAACAACATTACAATAACTGCTAAAGCTATTATTATAGCTGCTGGCTGCGGTTCTTTTGGGCCTAATAGACCACCACTAGCCGGTATAGAAGCATTTGAAGGAAAATCAGTATTTTATTTTATCAATAACCGCAATAGTTTAGCCAACAAAGAAATTGTTATAGCTGGTGGCGGAGATTCGGCGGTAGACTGGGCAATATCACTCTGTGAAATTGCTAAAAAAATATATTTAGTACATCGGCGTGAGAAATTTCGGGCAGCTCCTGAAACTATAAGGAAGCTCAAAGAATTAGCAGATAATGGCAAAATTGAGTTGGTAATTAATTATCAACTAGAGCATTTAGTAGGAAAAGATGGTATCCTAGAAGCAGTTGAAGTAAAGGATTTTGAGGGGAATATTCGCACCTTACCGGCAAATATATTATTACCATTTTTTGGACTTAGCCAAGAACTTGGTCCGATAAAAGATTGGGGCTTGAATGTTAAAACGAATCATATAATTGTCGAGCCAGGTCATTTCGAAACTAATATTCCAGGTATTTATGCAATTGGTGATATTGCTAGTTATCCGGCAAAATTAAAATTAATTCTTACTGGTTTTGCAGAAGCAGCAAGTAGTTTACATCATGCCTATAGTAGGGTATTTGAAGGTAAAGCCTTACATTTCGAATATTCAACTACCAAAGGAGTGCATAAATAGTAGGGTAATTTAAAAGTCGTAGAAAAATAACCGACGTCATTGCGAGAAGCCGCTTTAGCGGCGACGAAGCAATCCAAAAAATTACTAAAAATGGATTGCTTCGTTGGCTTACGCCTCCTCGCAATGACGCTAATTGTTTTTTCTGAAACTTTTAAACTGCCCTGTACAAATAGGGAGCGAATAAATAGTGAAGGAACACGGTAATATAATCAACGGTAAATATTTTGCAGAACAAATATTATCTAAACTAAAGATAGAAATCAATTTACTCAAAGAGCAATATCAGTTGATACCAACTCTTGCTATTATACTAGTGGGCGATAATCCAGCTAGTAGTATATATGTAAGAAATAAACTAAAAGCAGCAACAAAAATTGGCATGAATGCTTTGCAAATAAATTTATCCGATGAAGTTCAAATTGACCATATACTAAATGAAATCACTATACTCAATAATGATTCAAATATCTCTGGGATCATCGTACAACTCCCCTTACCTAACCATATCAATAAAAATTTAATCTTATCTGCTATTGCCCCTAGCAAAGATGTTGATGGTTTTCACCCTATAAATGTTGGTTATCTACATAGTAACTCAGGCGATGGATTTATACCCTGTACCGCCCTTGGCTGTATTGAGTTACTTAAACAAGTTGAGAAAGATTTAGCTGGCAAGAATGCTGTAGTTATAGGACGCTCTAATATTGTAGGAAAACCATTGTCAGCTTTATTAGCTAGAGAAGATTGCACTGTTACTTTATGTCACTCAAAAACTCAAAACTTACACTCTATAACTTCCCATGCTGACATAGTAATATCAGCTATCGGCTCCCCTTTGACATTAACAGAAGAATATTTTAACCCTCAATCTATAGTGATTGACGTCGGTATTAGTAAACTTAGCCATAGTGACAAGATGGTCGGAGACGTTGATTTTTCAAATGTTGTCGATAAAGTACGATATATATCACCAGTTCCTGGCGGTGTTGGACCAATGACTGTTGCTTTTTTGCTCAAAAATACAGTTAAAGCAGCAAGACAAAACAGACTCCTATAGCTAACCCGACTGACATTACTTCCCCAGTTCACAAACGTCATTAGACCAATTAGTGTTAATAGACTTCCTGCATAAATCAATCTAGTTGGTGATTTTGTCGTCGAAACTTGCCTCCGCTCCTCACGTACGTCTATGTACGCGAAGGTAGCAGGCTTCGTTTCTCCTAAAAATCCCTCAACTATAGTTATGCTCATAGGATTAGGTGATAAAGAACATAACGATTGTAAGTTGTCATTCCCGCGAAGGCGGGAATCTAGATACCTGCTTTCGCAGGTATGACACAAAGTTTGTATCACCTAATTCAATAGGTTTCACTATATGAGTACAAAGATTGTCACCCCTACGAAAATACAGGGGTGACAATCTTAAACAACTTGTTAGTATGGGGAAAATAGCGGTTAGAAGTCCATGCCGCCCATACCACCCATACCACCACCCATGCCACCACGTGGCATAGCAGACTCATCTTTATCAGCTGGTTCATCAATAATAAATGCTTCAGTAGTAATAATCAAAGAAGCAACTGATGCCGCATCTTGTAAAGCAGTACGCACGACCTTAGTTGGATCGATAATACCAGCCTTAATCATATCAACATAAGTCATATCTTGAGCATTAAAGCCAAAGTTTTTATCTTTACTATCAGTAAGTTTCCCAACTACAATAGCTCCATCCATACCAGCATTTTCTGCAATTTGCCTTACTGGAGCTTGTAGAGCTTTCTTAACAATGTTAATACCAGCCTGTTGATCTTCATTAGCACTTTTTAGCGATTCTAAAGCTCTTGCCGCATAGAAAAGAGTAACACCACCACCGGCAACAACACCTTCTTCTACTGCAGCTCTAGTAGCATGTAAAGCGTCCTCGACTCGATCTTTTCTTTCTTTTACTTCAACTTCAGTAGCTCCACCAACTTTTAAGACAGCTACACCACCAGCAAGTTTAGCTAAACGCTCTTGTAATTTTTCTTTATCGTAATCTGAACTGGATTCATCGATTTGTTTACGAATTTGTGAGCAACGAGCAGCAATGTCTGCCTTACTACCAGCACCATCAATTATAACGGTATTTTCTTTGGAGATAGTAACTTTTTTAGCAGTACCTAGCATTTTGATATTAACATTTTCAAGTTTCATACCAAGATCTTCACTGATGAGCTGACCACCTGTTAAAATAGAGATATCTTCCATCATGAATTTTTTTCTATCGCCAAAGCCAGGAGCTTTAACCGCAGCAACTTTTAGTCCGCCACGTAATTTATTTACTACCAGAGTAGCAAGTGCTTCTCCTTCTACATCTTCAGCGATTACTAATAAAGGACGTCCTGATTGCACTACTGCTTCAAGTACTGGTAACATTTGTTGTAAATTTGATAATTTCTTTTCAAATAGTAAGATAAACGGATTCTCCAATTCAGCTACCATCTTTTCAGAATTAGTAACAAAATATGGTGATAGATAACCTCTATCAAACATCATACCTTCAACTACATCTACTTCAAAGCTAAAATTCTTAGCTTCTTCAACGGTAATTACCCCTTCTTTACCAACTTTTTCCATCGCCACAGCAATTTTTTCACCAATTTCTTTATCACCATTTGACGAAATAGTACCAACTTGAGCAATCTCTTCTTGGCTACTGATTTTTTTACTGGCTTTCTTAATTTCTTCAACTACTAGGTTAACAGCTGAATCTATACCACGTTTTATATCCATAGGATTAAAGCCAGCTGCTACTGCTTTATTACCTTCCCTTGCTATTGCTTGAGTTAGAACAGTTGCAGTAGTTGTTCCATCACCAGCAACATCAGATGTTTTGCTTGCCACAGATTTTACCAATTGAGCTCCCAAATTCTGAGCTTTATCTTTTAGTTCAATGGCTTTTGCCACTGTTACCCCGTCTTTGGTTAGTCTTGGTGATCCGAATGATTGTTCAATTGCAACATTTCTACCTTTTGGACCTAATGTTACTTTTACGGTATCAGCTAAAATATCAATACCTCTTAGCATTTGTTCACGTGCATTTGAGCCGTGTCTTATTAATTTTGTTGCCATATTATATTCTCCTTACAAATTAAATAATTCTTATAATAATTTAAATAAATTATTAACCAATTATGCCCATGACATCACTTTCTTTCATGATAATCAGATCTAAACCATCAACTTTAACCTCAGTACCAGCCCACTTGCCATATAGTACTTTATCACCTACTTTAACTTCTAATGGGTGGATAGTACCATTTTCCCCTCTCACTCCTTTACCTACAGCTACTACTTCGCCCTGCATAGGCTTTTCCTTTGCTGTATCAGGGATAATAATCCCCCCGAGTGTTTTTTCTTCTTGTTGAATTGGTTTTACCGCAATTCTATCATGCAACGGTCTAAAAGACATTTTTACCTCCATAAAATTAATACTTACACATTGTGTATTCTATATATGCTTGATTTTGTAACAGTTCAAGGGGTAAAAAGAAAAATTCTTAAGAATAATTATTGTGCGTATATTTGTAAAAGTATGATAAAGTTTAGGCACTGTTAACAAAGCTTATTTAGTTGATGAATTAATGGATTTTTTAGCGAAAATTAATAAGATTTTTGCTGGAATAATATACCCATTTCAAAAAAATCTTATAATTTGTAGCAAAAAAGACTTTATTCACCAATTAAATAAGCTTTGTTAACAGTGTCTAATAATGGAACAACAGAAACAGAGCGTTAGTTAAATAATTATTTATGTTTAGACCAGTACTAAAAACATCAGTTAATGCTATTTATTGGATATCCTTTTTTAGTGGAGGAATAATAGCATCTATACTTATAAGTTCAATAGCGTTAATATTACTGCGGTTATTAAAATCGCTAACAATTAATAAAAATCCTGATAAATGGATTATTAAACAAAAAGCTTTTGCACTTGTTACAGTAGCTATAGGAAATATTATTTTTAGTAGTTTAGAAGAATTATCAAGAATAGATAGCCCCGTCGTGCTATCTATTCTTTCAGTTTTTGTATTTATTAATATACTCGTTATATTCTATTATAGTGTGCTAATGCTAGTATAGTTATGCTCATAGGATTAGGTGATAAAGAACATAACGATTGTAAGTTGTCATTCCCGCGTAGGCGGGAATCTAGATACCTGCTTTCGCAGGTATGACACAAAGTTTGTATCACCTAATTCAATAGGTTTCACTATATATTCAATTATCGAAGTAAAAGAGTTAATACCCTAGGTTCTGTTGACAAAATTTAAATTATTCTATTTTGACTCTTTATTAGCTGCAAATTATAAGATTTTTTTGAAATAGGAATAACTATTCCTGCAAAAATCTTATTAATTTTCGCTTAAAAATACTCAAAATATAAACAATTTAAATTTTGTCAACAGAACCTAGTTTATTTTTGATAATCTAGCACTATGTCTTCCACCTTCAAATTTAGTGGTTAAAAATTTATCGACCATTTGACATGCTAGTTCTTCATTTGGTATTTTAGCTCCTAACACTATTATATTAGCATCATTATGAGCCCTTGCTCTTTCTGCCATAAATAAATCAAAACATAAAGCAGCCCTTATTTCAGATATACGATTTGCGGCAATTGACATACCTATACCAGTTCCACAAATTAAAATTCCTAAAGGTGCTCTATTTTCTAAAATTCCATCAACAACTTTTTTAGAGTAATCTGGATAATCCACTATTTCTTGACTATAAGTACCATAATCAAAGATAGATATATTTTTATTGTTTAAATAACTGATTATTTTGCTCTTAAGTAAAAATCCGGAGTGGTCACTGGCTATTAGAACGCTGTAAGTTTTCATAACTACTTAAATTTTGGTAAAAAAAATACTAGAATTAATTGTACATTAAAGTTAGTTTATTGCATAATGAAATTGCAAATTTTTTGGTATGTTATGAAAAGCAATATATTTTTTATCTATTTTGTAATATTTATGATTTCTGGTTGTTCTACTCAACCTCCAGCTCCTATTGAATATAATCGTGGAAAGGATTTTTCTCAAAAATCTACAACCATAAAACCACCAACTACAACATATTCCGAAAATAGCAATATATTAGAAGGTGATGAAGGTGAAATAATAGGTAGAGAGCTTGATGAAAAAGAAAAAGATTTTGATGCTCCGACTGGTTTCTTACAAGAACGCCATGCTATAAAGACTCAAAATCAGGACGATGTAATAATAGTTCCAAGAGTAAAGCTAGATGATAATAAGATAATCTACCGTGAGGCGCAACTAGGGGAAACGTTAGAATCGATAGCCAATGAGTATGGTCAAACGGCTGAACAATTAGCTGAGCTAAATAACATGTCTGAACCATATCATCTTAACAAATCTCAAATTATCATGATAAAAGTTAGTACTGAGCTATTAAATAAAAAAAACCAAGAAATATCCATAAGAAAAAGTGCCATAAAAGAAGCGGAAAATACTGTACCAATTAATACACCAAAATTTATCAAACCAATCGATGGTAAAATTACCATCAAATTTGGTGAACAAACATCTAAAGGAAAAAGCAAAGGGGTTAATATTGCTGCAAACAAAGGTGCTATTGTAAAATCTATCGCATCAGGTAAAGTAATGTTTGCAGGTAATGATACGAAGTTTGGTAACTTACTAATAGTAAAATTAGATGATAGCGACCTTTATGTTGCTTATGCTTATTTACAAGACCTAACTGTTCAAAAAGGAGCAACAGTTTCCCAAGGAGAAGTCATAGGACATGTAGGGAATACTGGAGATGCTGAATATCCTCAGCTGCATTTTGCTATTCGTCAGGGGAAGTTAGCTGTTGATCCGTTACAATATGTAAACTATTAAAATTTCACCTTACACATGGCATTTATAAAGTTATAGGGAAAACAGCTAGCGTCTATTAGCGAGGAGTCACTTTGGTGGCAACGAAGCAATCTAATTTATACTATAGTTATGCTCATAGGATTAGGTGATAAAGAACATAACGATTGTAAGTTGTCATTCCCGCGAAGGCGGGAATCTAGATACCTGCTTTCGCAGGTATGACACAAAGTTTGTATCACCTAATTCAATAGGTTTCACTATAACTTTATGGATTGCTTCGTCGACTCTACGGTCTCTCTCACAATGACGTTGAGACCACAACTGTCGAAAGTTAGAAGAGGAAACGGGTTTATAGGTAATCGTAGCAGTTTAAAAGTTATGGTGTCATTCCTAGCTGCGGCGGGAATCTATAATATTCCAGAGTTTTTTGACGCTATTTTATATCCCTGCCTACGCAGGGATGACACAAAACCAGCTTCTCCTTCTAACTTTCGACAGCTGTGACGTTGAAACCTTGCTTCGTCGCTACTAAAGTAGTTCCTCGCTAATAGACCGAGAGACTATCTAGAACATTAACGGGTTAGCTATAAAATACTCCGCCCGTTATTCCCCTTACTTGGCAAAAATCCTCTATATTGTGCATCCCAAAGAGTTTTATATAGCCCTTCTCTAGCGATTAACATAGCATGAGTACCATCTTCTACAATTTTGCCACGCTTAAATACTAAAATACGATCCATGTGCAGGAGTGTTGATAAACGGTGGGCAACGACTATAGTTGTAGCATTAGTGGTTTCCAAAATTTCATCAATAGATTTTTGAATTAAAGCCTCGGTTGGTGAATCAAGTGCCGATGTTGCTTCATCTAAAATAAGGATGGGTGCATTTTTTAAAATAGCTCTAGCGATGGCAATCCGTTGCCGTTGCCCGCCACTTACTTTTACCCCTCGTTCACCAACTATTGAGTTGTAACCATTGGGCATCTGCAAAATATCGTCATGTATTCTAGCTTTTTTACAGGCTTCTTGAATCTCTGGTAAAGTAGCATCATATTTAGCCAACTGCAAATTTTCTAGAATAGAACGATGAAACATCGTAATATCTTGTGGAATTACTGAAATATTGCTTCTTAGCGACTCTTCCGTTACCTGCGAAATATCGTATCCATCCACTAAAATGGCTCCGCTTTGCAAATTGAAATATCTGAGCAGACATTTAATTAAGGTAGTTTTGCCAGCCCCTGATGTACCAACTATCCCGATCCTTTCTCCAGCTTTGATATGCAATGTAAGATTGTCAAAGATATTATTTCCACCACTACCATAGTTGAAGGTTACATCTTGATATTTAATGTCACCTTTGATACGAGGAAGCAACTTAGCATTTTCTGCATCGGTAACATCTGAGATAGTATTAATAAAGTTATATGAAGATTTGATGGCAGCAATTTTAGGGTTGATAGAAAATATGATATTGTCTAATAACTGATCAATCGCCCATTCAATGTTAAAAGTAATCACCATACTAATGGCAAAATCACCAGCACTGATTTGTCCAGTTTTGTATAAATATGCTGTCACAAATATTTGAGCTGCTGCCAGTAAAGTAATTAATATGCTATCGGTCAAATCTACATAATAAGCATCATATACCCGAGTTTTTCGATCCCAACCTTTCCACTTATCAATGGCAGGTAGGAGTTTTAATTTCAGCTCTGTCCAAACATTGCCAATAATTTTAATACCAAAAATATTACCAACAGAGTCGTTGATAATGCCTACTGCTTCTTGTCGTGCCTTAACATATTCTTCTTGCAGTTGCATTTGTTTTTGGAGCAAAACTGACAATATTGGTACATATACTGCAATAAAAACAATTAACACTCCAGCGATCTTATAATTCATTATGCACAAAAATATTATGCCGCTTACAATAGTTGTAAGCTGAGTCAAAGAACGATAAAGAACCGTGATGACAGTTATAATACCATCTTGAAAATCAGTAATTTTACTGGCAATTTCTCCTGATAAATGGGAATCAAACCAATGTAAAGAATGTTTCATAGTCTTACTGTAGGTATCTTCAACGATTTCTGCCAACATCACTGGCTTGTATTTAATATCAAGAAGCCTACCAATAAAATACACTCCGTGGTGCATCATTTTATATAGTATGAATAATAAGAGAAGTAGGGTAACATTGTCATTTGGATTCTTGGCAATAGTATCAATAATTTCTCTGGTTTGATAATTAACAAACATATTAAATAATGCAGCACTGATGGCTATAAAAGTAAGGCTAGCTAGGTATACTCGGTATTTGTAAGCCAAGGAGTATAGATATGATTTTAGTTGGTAGTTTGAACCCATAAAATATTTATTTCTAGTTATGCAAAAATGCACTTCATTATAGCAGCTTACACCTCCCCCACTAAGTGTTTTTTTAGGATTTTTAATTATGCTCTATCATTGACATAAGCCAGACATCACAATATATTTGATAATAAAACAATTATAATGAGCAGTATAGTGCAAAAATTTCTAAAATATTCAGTAGCGTTATTTATTTTAATAATTGTTATATTGCTGGTAACTCCTTTATTTATTTCTTTGGAATCATATAAAAGACTAGCCTCTGATAAAGCCAAAGAAATAACCGGTCGAGAGCTACAAATCAATGGCAATATCAGCATTTCTTTGTTGCCCACTCCGACTATTACAGTTAAAGATGTAGCTCTTGCTTCTCTACCCAATGCTCATTACCCTTCTTTATTGGAAGTTAAGGAAGTAACGGCTTCTATTTCTATATTATCTTTACTTAAAGGAAAGATAGACATTTCAACGATTGAAATTAACAAACCATTAATTAACTTGGAACGGATGAGTAATGGTTTAGCTTCTTGGGAATTTGCTAAAATGCCAACCAATGTTAGCAAAACTTCAACGGATGAAACGAATAATAGCAAGACGCCGTTTTCTTTATATGTCAACTTAATTAAAATTGTTGATGCTAAGTTAAATTATGTTGATTTTGCTGATAAGACTAAAGGTAATAATGCTGCCCCAACAACAATAGATATTGATAGATTAGAGATCAAAGACCTTCATGGTCCATCTGATTTAGCCTGTCAGTTCTATTCTTCCGGCAAGCATTATGATATCAAAGGTAATATACAAGATAAGCAAGGTGTCATAGCTTTAACAGTAGATTTAAATGCTCTACAAGAAAAGGTTAATTTCTCAGGTAACTTTGCTTACGACAATATGACTTTTGCTGGACAGCTAAAATTGGAAGGAACTGCTAAAAACCTGCAAAGTATTTTTCCTAATATGCCTATCCTGCACGATTTAGATCATAAACTAACTTTTAATATTAATAGTGATAAGAAATTATTAAAAATTAGTGATATTGATTTTACCGCAGGTAAGTTATTAGCTAAGGGTAATGCTAACTTTCGCTTTGAAGATAATAAGATAGATTTAAGAGTTAAATTATTAGATAAGACATTTTCTCTGGCAACAAGCTTCGCCTATTTAGATCAGAATTTATCTCTAAATGGTATTAATTTAACTGTAGATAAAGCTAATTTAACAGGTAATGTAGGAGTTAAAGATTGGGATAAAGAGCTAGTTGTTTCTTATAATGTAAAAATTAGTGAGATACCAACCATTGCTAGTTTATTTGGTAAGACTATACCGATTAATCTTGGAGATATTTGGCTAAAGGGCGAGACCATTAAACAACAAAATTTTCTTAAAACTAATATAAGTAAATTTACTCTTGAGTTTAAAAAGAAGCCTATAAATTTCAGCGGAGCAGTAAATGTCAATTTAGCATCTGCTAAACCAAAGGTTTTATCAGATATAACAATAGCTTCCTTAAATTTAGATGATTTCACTGATGTACCATCTAATAGCGTATCTGCTAGCTCTGTACAAAGTGCAAACAATTCTGCGCCATGGTCTAAAGATACTATAGATTTATCATTTTTAAATAAACTTGATGGAGACTTAACTCTAACTATACAGAAGATTATTAAAGGGAGCCTGATCTTTGATAATGTAAAAACTACTATGTTACTTGCGGGTGGCGTGCTGGATATTAAATCTTTAAATGGTAATTTATTTGGGGGAAGTTTAACCGCTACTGGACAAATTTCTTCGCAAGTTAATCAACCTGTTAGTTTTAAAGCTAGTCTTAAAGATGCTAAGCTAAAAAATATAGCAGCACAGGGAAGTAAAATTAAAGTTACGCAAGGGACGGTTAATTTGGTAACATATCTCAAAACAAAAGGTCAAAGCCAATCTCAATATGTAGGTAACTTATTCGGTACAGCAACATTAACGGCATCTGACGGTATAGTTAGCGGATTTGATCTACAAAAACTATTAGATAGCCTTAGAAATATTAAAAACCTGGCAACTATTTTAAAAATGCTAGATACTTCCTTGGCAAGTGGTGAAACAAATTTCCAAAAGCTTGCGGTAGATAGTGAAATAACAGAAGGTATAGTTAACATAACAGACGGTAAATTAAATGCTGCCTCGTCAGAGCTAACAGTTACTGGAAATGTTAACCTGCCTAAATATACACTTGATATAGATAGTGTTATTAATGTAAATATAAATTCGATACCACCATTGAAAGTTCGCCTTTATGGCAATCTAAATAACCCACAGCATAAACTTGATACTAAGGCATTGCAAGAATATCTTACGAAGAATTTAGTAAATAGTGTGGTTGATGGCGTTAAGAAAGGTACAAAGCCTGAAGATATATTAAAAAATATTATTGGAGGAAGAAAAAATAAGCAAGGAGAAGGAACGCAAAATGATCAAAATGAAGAGTCTTCTGCTAATAAAAATCCTGTCAACAAAGTAAAATCTACCATTGAAAAGGGGCTAAAAGGGTTATTTAAATAATGACTCTATTTAGTATATAGCTAACCAGGGCTAGCTATATTATACTCAAAAAATTTTCTGAAATAATATCTTTTGTTATTAGTGCTACTAAATTTTATGCTATATTATTTTATAACTGATATAGTAAAACCTATTGAGTTAGGTGATACAAACTTTGTGTCATACCTGCGAAAGCAGGTATCTAGATTCCCGCCTACGCGGGAATGACAACTTACAATAGTTATGTTCTTTATCACCTAATCCTATAGGCATAACTATATAGGGTGTTAATTAAGAGCGTTTTTATGGCAAAAATTAAAATAACAGAACAAGAGAGAGATAACTACATATCAGATAAATCATTTTTGGAACATGCTCTTATATATGCTATTAGAGCTAAGGACAATAAAACACTTGAATTGTTAAATAGTAGGTGTCCTAATTTCAATTCTTTTATTAAAATTAAACCCGAAGATTTATTTAAAGAATTAATGCCCTTAGTCACAAATGATAAACATGAAAAGATAGTAAAATTAATAATTAACAAATTCGATAGTAGTTTAAGCCAACAAAGAGATTCAAGAGATGCAACTTTGCTTGATCAAGCTGCTTGCTATGGAGCCGCAAAAATTATAAAAATCTTACTTGCAAAGGGATTTAATCCTAATAATCAAGATTTTTATGGACAGACTTCATTACATCGTGCAGTAACTGCTAATAGTCTAAAAACTGTTCATCTGCTTATTAAACAGCATAAAATAGACTTAAATAAACATCCTGAAACAAACTTATTAAATATTCCAGACCAAGATGGCAATACACCACTTCACTTAGCAATTTTTCATAAGGATTATTTAGTATTAGGAGCATTAAAAGATGCAGGGGCAAAGCAAAATGTAGCGAATAAAAGAGGCTATAATTGTTTGGAACTCTATAATGCATTGACGAAGGGAAGTGCAAAAGTTATGATGCCAAACTTACAACCACCTGAGGAAAAAGAAAACATAAAATTTTATGAAGGAATGACAAGTTTTTATAAGGGTATTTTGTCTGATGAAAATCAAGTAGAATTTTTTGTGAGGGTGCGACCTGGAAAGTCGATTAAAGTAATTGATTGATAGAATAAAGCGAAAGTTTAATTCTACTTAATCCTGCTGTTCTTCCGGCAGAGTCTATCGGGTCTGGCTTCCTTGGTAACGAGGGGGTTAGAAGCACCCGAGACAATGTACCTCCTGGTTCAATCGGTATACGAGTCGTGAGATAGTATATAACTGCTAGTATCAAAGCGGTTGGAGGGCTAGGCTATGATGGTAAGGTGAACATACGTGAATTGCTGATAAAGATCGTTAGGAATAAGAGGCGGAAGATACTAATACGCCTCAACCAAAAAGGTAAATGGGTGGATAATGGATTCTTCAGTGCCATTACGAAGACAACAACCCCATCGGTCGAGAGGCAACACCTAACCCATTAATGTTACTTAATCTGGAACAGGGTAAGCCCCTTTACTTCACCAAGAAATTGGTAGGTTAACCGTAAGGAAGATTGATAAGTAAGGGGGTAAACGATTCTGGAGAAAGCAAAGGCTGTTATGTAATGTAACAGATAGGAGAAAATTCTCCACGCGAAAGCGGGCAGACTTCCAGTTGGTCTTTGATGACAAGAAAATGAGTAAACAATTCGAATATGAGGAAAGCAAATAGATTGTGAGTAATATTACTGGTGCACCCATAGACAATAGAATATCTAGTTGGTCTCAAATACAATGGGAACAACATGAGGTGATTGTTAGAAGATTACAAATGCGTATTGTCAAGGCTGAACAAAGTAAGAAATGGAACAAGGTGAAAGCCTTGTCTCGTATTCTTACAAGCTCTTTTGCTGCGAAAACACTAAGCATCAAACGAGTAGCTGAAATTAATAAAGGTAAAAACACTGTAGGCGTAGATGGAATTAAACTTGATTCCCCTACTGCTAAATGGCAGATGATTGCAAAATTGAAGAAGAAGGGATACAAACCAGAACCTCTAAGAAGAGTTATGATTAAGAAAGCAAATGGAAAATTAAGACCGCTAGGCATTCCAACAATGCGGGACAGATGTCAGCAAGCACTATATTCGCTGCCTCTACTTCCCATAGCTGAATGCAAGGCAGATCCGAATTCCTATGGCTTTCGTCCAGGAAGATCTACAAAGGATGCTATCGAACAATGCTGGATAGCATTGCGAATGAAAATTTCGGCAAATTATGTTCTAGAAGGTGATATAAAAAGTTGTTTCGATGAGATAAGCCATGATTGGATAATGGAAAATATTCCTATAGATAAATCCATTTTACAGAAATGGTTGAAAGCTGGATATATCGAAAGGAATAAATTCTATCCAACAAATAAAGGTACACCTCAAGGAGCTTTATGCAAAGCTTTGCATAATGAACCTTATGCAAAGAAAGTAATTATGCAAAGCAACCTATCAAATCCAAGTACCAATAATAATTTTATTGCATTTTACTTTGCATAATGTCCTAGATTGATAGTGTAGTGCAACTCACTACGTAATTATCATTCTAGGAGACATAATTATGGAAAAGAAATTATT
This sequence comes from Candidatus Tisiphia endosymbiont of Hybos culiciformis, assembly GCF_964030975.1. Taxonomy (NCBI): domain Bacteria; kingdom Pseudomonadati; phylum Pseudomonadota; class Alphaproteobacteria; order Rickettsiales; family Rickettsiaceae; genus Candidatus Tisiphia; species Candidatus Tisiphia endosymbiont of Hybos culiciformis. The sequence goes on along the minus strand of NZ_CAXIQH010000001.1, from coordinate 762,817 downwards.
AACTGTTCTAATCAATGATCTTGAACAGGAAATGCTGCGGCTTAACTATACCCCTGGCTCTATGCAATTCTACCGTAGACGATGGAGAATGTTACTGCAATTTGCTCAGGAATGCGGTGAAATTTTCTATTCAGAACGTTTAGGAATAGATTTTGTTGAAAAGCATTTTCGTATCTTTGAGAAAGATTTTAATCGAACCCTTTCTCAATCTGAAACCCAGGAATTGCGTATTATACGAATGATAGGTGATTTTCAATTGCATAATACTATTTTACGCCGATACTATAAGCATGAAGAAATTCTTACTGCACCATATTTTATCGCTATCAGCGATCAATTTAAATCATATTGTGTAAGTAAAGGTTATTCAAAGGTTACAACCAATCACTATGTTACGCAATCTGCACGATTCATGGATTATCTTGTTTCACAAAACATAGCAAATTGCCAATCACTCAACATTACGCTGATCAATAATTATATCAAAACCTTGGCTGGATATACATATAAAACTGTGGAACAAAATATCTGCTCTATGCGAGCTTTCTTCCGCTTTCTTTTAGAAACAGGAGAAGTGCAAACTGATTTTGCTGCAAAAACACCAATGGTACAAGCAAGAAAACAAACTCGGATTCCTTCAGTATGGACTGCAGATGAATTAAAAAAATTAATTATAGCAATTGATAGAGGTAGTCCTAAGGGCAAGAGAGATTATGCTATAATCTTATTGGCATGCTGTTTAGGGATGCGTTGCACAGATATTAAGTCTCTTAAAATGGAAAACTTCAATTGGTCAGAAAAGAAATTAGTTTTTATTCAATCAAAGACAAAAACGTCATTATCTTTACCATTAACACAAGAAGTAGGATGGGCTGTAATTGATTACCTTAAATATGGTCGTCCTAATATAGATAATTCATATGTGTTCGTAAGACATTTAGCCCCCTTTTTGCCTTTTTCAGAAGGAGATCATTTAACCCAAATCATTAAAAGGTACGTGGAGCTAGCACATCTTCCTACTCTCAAGAAAAGAAGGGGAATGCATTCTCTTAGGCATACTATGGCAAGTACTTTACTTGAGCAAGATACTCCTCTTTCTACTATTTCAGAAATTTTAGGTCATGCTGATCCAGATTCAACAGCCATTTATTTGAAGGTTAATATAGCAAAGCTGAAAGAATGTGCCATTTCATTTGAAGAGGTTAGCAACCATGAATGATATTTTTTACACAGGTTCTTTTAAGAGTCATATTCAAGATCATATAGAACTAAAACAAGCTATAGGATACAAATATGACGCTGAAGCTAAGCATTTAAAACGCTTCGATAGATTCGTACTAGACCATTATCCTAACGCTACTGTTCTTACCAAAGAAATTGTACGTGACTGGTGTTGTAAAAAAAGTTACGAAGCACAAGCTAATCAATGTTCTCGCTCATCTATCATCCGACAATTTGCTAAATATCTGGATTCTATCGGATTAGAAGCTTACATCCTTCCAAAAGGCTATTATCCAACAGAAAAACAATATATGCCCTATATTTATACTACATCAGAGTTAGCAAGATTTTTTGCAGAAACTGATAAATGTAAATATTGCTGTGAATGTCCATATCGGCATCACATTATGCCCATAATTTTTAGGATGATTTATATGTGCGGACTAAGGCTATCAGAAGCAAGACTTCTTAAAGTTAGTGATGTTAATCTTGAAGATGGTATCCTTACCATTGATCATTCTAAAAAAGATAATAGTAGATTGGTTCCTATGTCTAATACACTTACAGAACGTTGCCGAGATTTTTCGAAAGAAGTACATCCATACCAGGTTGCAGAGAATTATTTTTTTCCTGCTCTTGGGGGCAGACCAATGACAATAGGGAATCTTTATAAAAATTTCCGTAAGTTCCTATGGCGAGCTAGCATCTCACATGGTGGCAAAGGGAATGGTCCACGTATCCATGACTTTCGTCATACTTATGCTGTTCATTGTTTAAAAAGATGGGTTGAGGAAGAAAAAGATCTAACTGCATATTTTCCTGTACTTAAAACCTATATGGGTCACGATTCGTTCCAAGAAACGGCTTATTATGTAAATTGTAATCATCTATTGACCCCTTTAAAGGAAAAATTGTAATGAAAATTGCCCCCCTAAATAAGTAACAATATCTCCGAAAAATTAATATTGTTAATATTTTTTTTAAGGAGTTTTAAAGGGGTGTTTATAGTGGAAACAATAGGAAGAATACGTAGGATGTACCACGTTGATGGTAAGGCAATTAAAAAAATTGCTAGAGAATTGAATATATCAAAGAATACAGTAAAAAAAGTCATTCGTAGTGATCAAACCAAATTTGAGTTAGCAAAATATACCAAAGATAAACCGGTTCTTGGTAATCATCTTGCAGTACTAAATCAGTTATTAGTAGAGAATAGCAAGGAGCCGGTTCGACGCAGAATGACGGCAAAGAAACTATACCAACAGCTACAGATATCGGGTTACACAGGAAGTTATGAAACTGTGAATCTAATTGTCAGGGCATTTCGTAGAGAACGCGAAGCAAAGGGTCAACAAGTTTTTATTCCACTAAATTTTGAACCTGGAGAATCTTTTCAATTTGACTGGGGAGAAGAGGAGATATGTTTAGATGGTGAGATTATTAGAGTAAAGGCTGCAAGAATAACACTATGCTACAGCCGTCATTCTTTGGTTATTGTCTACCCTAACGAGCAACTTGAGATGGTGATGAAAGCACATGAAGAAGCCTTTAAGTTTTTTGCTGGCTGCTGTAAGAAGGGAATTTATGATAATATGAAGACAGCCGTTAAAGAGATATTAGTCGGCAGGAATCGTATTTTTAACGAAAAGTTTGTTCAGATGGCATCTCATTATTTATTTGAACCGACTGCTTGTACTCCAGCATCTGGTTGGGAGAAGGGGCGAGTTGAAAAACGAGTAGGTGATACTAGACGTAACTTTTTTACACCAATACTGACAGGGGAAAGCTATGAAGATATCAATTATTAACTCAGAGAGATGTCTTTAAATTGGTCTAAAACTAGACAGCATCCTGACTTTAAAGAGCGGACAATCTTTGAAGTATATGAGGAAGAAAAGCCATATTTAATAAAATATAGAGGAGAATTTACAGCTTACAGATTGCATCCAACTATAGTTTCGCCTTTAAGCCTTGTGCAATATGATACTAATATGTATAGCGTTCCGTGTGAATATGTAGGTGTTGCTGTGCAAATTAAATCCTATGCCTGGGAGATAGTTATCCTATATGAAAGCAAGGTTATAGGAGAGCATGTTCGCTGTTTCAATCGCTACCAGAAGATTTATAATCCATGGCATTATATCTCAGCTCTGGAACGTAAACCAGGGGCTTTGCGTAATGGTGCTCCCTTTAAAGAGCTTATGAGCTTATTACCAGAGGTATTTAGTAAGATACGCAATAAACTGGAAAACTACAAGGACAGTGATAAACAATTTATAGCAATTCTGCAGTTGGTTAATAAGTATGGATTAGACAAGGTGACTAATGCCTGTAATTTAGCAATTACTATTGGTGGCTGTAGTGCTAAATTAGTTGAGCAGTATTTACAACCAGCTATACAAGTAGATATCAATGAATATAAGTTTATTCAGTTAAAAACTCCACCAGACGCTGATTGCAGCAGTTACAGTAAAATACATTTAACAACCTATTCAGTAGTGGAGGAAAATTAAATGAAGGAGTTAATATTATTATTAGATAAATTGGGTTTAGCAGGAATGAAGATGCAGTTAACAGAGATGGATTTAGCAAAAGAAATGCCTGTGGGAGCAGTATATGAAGCATTAAAAAGGCTTCTTGAAGCAGAATGTCAGTATAAAAAATCACGTTCATTGAGTTATCGACTACAGCTAGCTAGGTTTCCTACAATAAAGCTACTTTCGGACACTAGCCAAGCTAAATTGGTTAGCCATTGTGATATACAAAAAGTTGTTGATAATCAGCAGAATATAATGTTAATTGGTGGTTCTGGGTCAGGCAAGACTCATCTAGCAATTGGTTTAGCATTTACTGCAGTTGAAAAGGGTTGCAGGGTAAGGTTCTACACTTTAAATGAATTAGCTAGCCAATTACTAAATGCTAGAATGCATAACTATGAGCTCAAATTCATCGATTCAGTTAAGAGGTTCAATGTTATTGTGATAGATGAACTGGGCTATGTACCAATAAAGCCCGAGGCTAGATTCTTACTATTTGAGCTGTTTGCAAAATTATATGAACAGTCCTCGCTTATCATAACCACCCATTTGAGATTTGAAGAATGGGAAGATATATTTGGTAATCCTAAGGCAACAAAGGCAATTATCGATAGGCTAACCCATCATTGTCAAATCATAGAAACTGGTAATAAAAGTTTTAGAGGAGGAAAAGATGCAGAATAAAGATTAAAATAATATACTATTATATAAATTAAAAATTACCAATGATTTTAGGGGATTTTATCTGAATTTTAACCAAAATTAACTAATTTTTTTTGTGGTCAAGGGGGGTCAATAGTTTATTACAATAGGGGGTCAATAGATGATTACAATTTACAATTAGGGTTTGTGATGTTAATTTGCAATCCTCTGCTATCATTACCTTAACTGGTAAAGGAAATAAAGCTAGAAGAGTTCCAATAATGAAAAATACGGCTTCTTTATTACAAAATTATATCCTAGAAAATAAACTAGATAAACCTTGGAAAAATGAACACCAATTATTTATCAATAATCAGCATCATAAACTTACTAAAGAAGGCATTGCTTACATTGTTTCTAAATATGCCATATCCGCAAGGAAAACGTCAACAATTATACCTTTTAAAGTAAAAGTACATATGTTTCGTCATTCAAAGGCTATGCATTTATTACAGGCAGGAGTCAACCTCATATATATCCGTGATTTCCTTGGTCATGTTGATTTAAAAACCACAGAAATTTATGCTAGGGTAGATACTGAGGTAAAAAGAAAGGCAATAGAAAATGCTTATCCCGATTTGATTGAAAGTAATCTTCCGGATTGGAGTAAGGATCAAGCTTTGCTTTCTTGGTTGTCAGAATTAAGGTAGCTTGGATATTATGCAAAGTAAATAAATAAAAAAGTCTGGAGTATAGCAGATTATAGAGCTTTACTTTGCATAATACTTTACTTCGCATAAGGTTCAATCATATCACCGATAATAGCAAACTTAACGCTAGATGGCATGGAAAGGATTCTGGAGCAGTCTTTCTCTAGTCTCCCCGTCAAAAGTCTAGAAGGATAATATATAATATGGTTAGCGGGTAAAAATATCTAGATAATCCATAAGAAAATGCTATAATATTGGCAGAAACCTTATGGATTGTATGAATTATGCCGATAGAAGATATAATAAAATCCCAAAAACAAGGACAGCTTTTTGGTTATAAATTGACCGAAGAATTAAACCCTAATAACAAGTTATATAAATTAAGATCGTTAATAAATTGGACTGTTTTAGAGGAATGGTTATTGACAAATGTTAATATCAAGAAATTTGGTAGGAATCGCAGATGTCACAGGTTATTACTTGGAGTAACTATGCTGCAAGCGATGTATAACCTGTCAGATGCTGCAGCTGAAGAAGAGCTGAGAGAGAACGTATATTGGCAATATTTTTGTGGTTGGGAATATTTGCAGAAAGATGCTGAGATATCAGAAGCTAGTATACGAAGGTTTCGTGCTATATTAGGGGAAGAAGGATATAATGAGATATTAAAAGAATTAACAAGAATTGGTTGCAAAGTCGGAGTGCTTAAAAAAAAAGACTTAGCATCGATAATCGTTGATACTACAGTACAAATTAAGAATATTAAGTATCCTCATGATGTGTATTTGATGGATAAGGCAAGAATAGAGCTAGTAAAGTTATGTCATACTTTAGGCATTAAGTTACATGAGACATATGCCAAGCAATATAAAAAAGACATAGTAAAATTATGGAAATATAAGGATAATAGTAAAGCCAAAAAACGTAAGAAGGTAATGCAACATTTAAAGATATTGCTGGGTCGTTTAATAAGAATATGTCAGCGAGAAATAGCAAAAACAAAGTTAAGTTTGTCATTAAAGCAGCAAGAAATACTAAATAAGATTAAAAAGATTCAGGCACAATCTATACTGAGTAAAGCAGAGAAAGAGCGATATAAGGAGGATAATAAAGTATTATATAGTTTTCACGCACCGGAGGTAGAGTGCATAGGTAAAGGGAAATTAAACAAACCCTATGAGTTTGGTAACAAGGTTTCGATAGCAGTAAGTGGTCGAGGTAATTTTGTATTAGCGGCCAAATCATTTCATGGCAATCCATATGATGGTCATACATTATCGCAGACTGTAGAGGTTGTAAAGAAATTAACAGGAGTGGGAATAGCCAGGACATTTGTTGATTTAGGCTATAAGGGGAATAATTTTAAAGAAAAAGACAAGGTGTATAGCCCATATTGCAAGAAGAAGCTATCCTCAGATGATAAGGCAATGATCAAGAGAAGAAGTGCTATAGAGCCGATAATAGGACACCTTAAGCATTATGGTAGAGTTGGCAGAAATTACTTAAAAGGAGTAATAGGAGATATAATAAATCCGTTAATTTCCGCTGTAGGATTGAACTTACGGTGTATTGCTAATCACCTGCTCAAAACAAATTTTTCTACATAAAAATTAGCAAATAAAGAAAATTAATCAAACGATTACAAAATCGTTAACAAAACGTCATGCAAAAATTTTCTAAAAATCATCTTTTTATATCAAAAAATTACATCAGAACAATTAAACTCTAAAATTTTATACAAAAATTTTTTGCTAAGGTGCTAATTTTTGAATTTTTTGCACTTTTGACGGGGAGACTCTCTATTCATAAGAGAGTAAACGGTAAAAAGTATAATCCCAAAATAAATCTTATTCGATACGCAGATGACTGGATTATCACAGGAGATACAAAAGAACTATTAGAGACTCAGGTTAAACCACTAATAATGGAATTCCTGAAAGAAAGGGGGCTTGAACTATCTCCCGAGAAAACCAACATCACTCACATTAATGATGGTTTTAACTTCTTAAGCCAGAATATTCGAAAGTACGAGAATAAACTCATTATAAAACCTTCAAAGAAAAGTATCAAAAACTTTTTAGAAGATATACGAGGTACAATTCGTACCAACAAATCAATGGCTCAAGGGGAATTGATAAAAATCCTCAACCCTAAACTAACCGGTTGGGCGAACTATCATAATGCAGTATCATCGGCAAGTACCTTCAAAAAGGTATCACATAACATTTGGCAAGCACTATGGCAATGGTGTAAAAGGAGACATCCAAAGAAAAACTTACGATGGATTAAAAGTAAATACGTATACTTGCAGCAAAACTGCATAACTCTATTAAATTTTTTTGGTAGTATGAATTTATTTTATAAATTTGGGTTCCTACTATGCAAATATCACCGATTAGTAAAAAAACTGGTTGAAAAACTATCAGTTATACTATAACATTTCAATTATTAAACGTAATGAATGAATCAAAATGAAAAAGCCAAAAGTAGCGACCTTAAGTGCTGAGGAACGAGAAGAACTAATACAACATATTAAGGCAAGTTCATTAACAGGAGATGATCAGCAAGCGGTGATAGAACTTGTGAAATTTTGTAACGAACTAATAGACAAGCTAGCATCATCAAACATCAGTATAAATAAGCTTAAGGAGATGATGATTGGTTTTAAGGCAGATAACAAAAAAAAGATAGTTCAGATTCATTAAAAGAACCACCGAGTGAATCTGATAATAAGAATGGTGGTAATGAAGAAGAGTACGATGAGTCCAAGAAGAGAGATCGCAGTAATTGGCAAGGTAAATATGGATTTGATGATTATCAGGATGCGAATACCAGCTATTTATCTCCTGAGAATTTTTGTAGTGGTGATAGCTGTCCTCACTGTGATAATGGTAAACTCTATAATAGTGAAGCTAGAAAATTGCTACAATTTACAGGTAATGCTCCAATTACAGTCAACAGATATGTAAAGAAAACGTTACGCTGTAATGCTTGCGATTATACAGTTATGAACAATAAAAATATCAACAAATGGACAAATAGTAGCAAAAGTGCAATAGTGTTACAAAAGACCTACGGTACTCCCTTCTATCGTTTATCTAGGTTGCAAAGTTTAAGCGGGGTTCCTGTATCCCATAGCTCGTTGTGGCAACAATATTTAGATGTTTGGCAAGAAGGTGGTGGAGCTGAAATTTACAGGGTATTATTGGAAATGGCTGCCGAATGTAGTTCACTGAACCTTGATGATACTAGAGCCAGGATTTTAGAAATTACTGTAGCCAATAAAAAATTACGTACTCAAAATAAGAAAGGACGCAGCTGTTATACCACTACTATATGTGCTAAAACTACAAATAATGAGGTGATAGTTTTATATTTTACCGGTAATAAGCATGGCGGGGAAAATATTGGTAACGTACTAAAGAATCGTAAGAATAGGACTGATTCTATTCATTTAATGACTGATGCAAGTAACAATAATAACCCGGTATTATCAGAAGCAGATAAAGAATTACTGGCAATAATAGTGATGATCAATTGTTTGTCACATGGGCAGAGAAAATTTACAGAGAATGAACCATATTACCCTGAAGAATGCGGATATTTTCTCAAACAGACTGGTGGGATTTACCATAATGAACATCAATGTAAAGAGATGAGCCTTGAGGAAAAGCTGAAGTACCATCAGGAACATAGCAGTAAATATATAGAAAACATATATAACAAAATAGACGAATTATTTAACGACAAGAAAGTTGAGCCTAATAGTAGGTTTGGGCAAGCTATGAAATATTGGTTAAATAATAAAGAAGGTTTGACGCAATTTTTGAAAATTCCAGTTAGCAGTCTTGATAATAATTGGGCTGAGAGGTCACTACGTACCATTATTTTACAAAGGAAGAATTCATTATTCTTTAAAACAATCAATAGTGCTGAGATACATAGTGGTCTGTATAGTATAGTAAAGACTTGTAGTGAGAACGAGATCAATGCCTTTAAATATTTAAATTGGCTGCAAGAGCAGAGCAGCAAAGCAAAGAAGCATCCTACGAATTATACGCCTTTTGCCTATGCAAGATATATAAATAATACGGAATTAATCGAGACGGCAGCTTAAATGACAGGAAGCCAATCATTAGAGAGTTTGGCAGAACTAGGATCACCATTATGAATAAGAATGTGTAAGGTTCTATAACAAATCTGATAAGATGAATTATCAGATGGGGAAAGTTTTGCCGTAAATTTACCTTTGGATAGGCGTTTAGAGCATAACCAAAAGCCTTGACCATCAAAGGACAAAATTTTAATGGCAGTTCTGTTTTTATTATAGAATAAAAACAAGGAACCATTAAGAGGGTTGGAAGAAAGTTTTTGTCTGCAAACAGCTATTAAACCATCGATACCCTTACGAAAGTCGATGGCAATAGTGGCAACAAAAATAACTGACTGAGGGGTTATAGCACTTAACATATATGTTCATATTAGAAAAAGATATTTTGTATTTGAGGCAAGTTGTAGAACATTAAAAATAATAGACCTCCTTCGAAACTCGCTTGTACGCAAGGGTATGAAGGAGACACTTCGTCTCGAACCGCAGCGTATTCTAATGTACGTGAGGATTCGAGTGCCACAGCTGTCGAAAGTTAGAAGAGGAAGCGGTTTTAGATAATGAGCTTTAAAAGTCGTATGTGGTCAACGTCATTGCGAGAAGACCGTAGGTCGACGAAGCAATCCATAAAAGTAACCAAAAATGGATTGCTTCGTCGGCTCATGCCTCCTCGCAATGACGTTGGTTATTTTTTCGCAACTTTCAAACTACCATGATGACCTCTAAAGCCGCTCTACCTTCTAACTTTCGACAGTTGTGATTCGAGTACCGGTATCACGTACAAATCACCAGCAGAAGTAGAGTTTCGAAAGAGGTCTAGTGTATTAACATATATGTTAAGTGCTATAGTTGCAGCATAGAAATGTCTGAATTATGATTTTTGGATCCAATGTTTGGATAATAAGCTTGGTACCATTTGGTTTAATAATGTGGCAAGTGTAGTAATTTTGTTTGGGAGTAGCCACAGGATCAGTATCTATAGAATTTACTAGTTGAAATGGAAGGAAATTAATATCTTGTTGCAGTTTTGCTGCAAGTATACGTTGAATTGAACTAATTATTGTTTTATTAATATTGAGATGTTTGGCTATATCTTTGCAAGAATAGTGATGGAGTAGCTGGCGAACTAATTCCTTTAGATGGTTTGGTATGGGATCAAACTTGTTAGTTTTAGTTTGACGCCAGGCTTTAAATTGCTGAGCTACTTGCTCAATAGTAATTGATGGTATTTGCATAGTAGGAACCCAAATTTATAAAATAAATTTTATACTAACAAAAAAATTAGATAGAGTTATGCAGTTTTGCTGCAAGTATACGCTGCATCAGATAGTTTATGTAGTGATTCTATTATAAATTCTGAAGTAGAAGTACATTTACAAAGTCAAAAATCACCTTGGAAGGAAATATTAATACATTTGAGAGATTGGTACGGGAATTTGATATATCATACATGGTTTACTAAAGTAATATTTATTGATTATAATAAAGAAAATAATTTGTTAAACATAAGAGCCGATACAACTTTTTATGGAAATTGGATTGATAGTAATTATAAACAGGATATTTTAAAGGCGTCACAGTTAATAATTCCTCAAATTCGCGATATAGAAATTCATCAATAAATAATTAAGTAGTAAAGAGTTATGCATTGGTATTTATAACTGTAATAATTTTTGATACTATAATGACGTCAAAAAGCAACATCTATGAGTTTATATTAGTGTCATTTTAATATATTATTGACGTAATAATTGACGTAATATGTTGTTTTAAGTAACATTAAATTTTGTTTGGGATTGACTATGATAGTTTTAATAGGTGGTGAAAAAGGTGGTACAGGTAAATATGAATTAGAATAGTAATAATTTAATACTCATCTTTCATTTTTTAGAAAAATTTGAAATAATATTAAGAGTGGTACGATGATAGGATTACAACAAATAGATGTTGTTTAGTTACGATTTATACAAAAATAAAGTGATAGCCATAAAAGCAATTTTAAGGGTAGTTACAAAAGCATTTTATTCTCCCTTTTTGTCTTTACATAAAATACAGATATACATACTGTGTAAGCTTATAATTGCGAAATTTGACGGTTTATAAATAAATCTCTTCTTGCGTTCGAATTTCAGTAATTTAAACTTTATTTTTATACGTTATATCTGTAACGGTTCGTTTTCATCGTCAAAACTGGGTCAAATTAAATGACTTTTAAAATTCAATGTATATCACATTATTAGGCTAAATTATATATTGACATAAGGTACACATTGTCATTAATATTATATAATGACAAAAAAATATAATTATAATTTTTCATCTGAAAAGAACTATAAGCTTATACAAGAAAGAGATATAAGCTTCGAAGAAATAATTTCAGCTATTGAAAATAATTGTTTGTTAGATGTAATTGAGCATCATAACTCTCAAAAATATCCTAACCAAAAAATGTATCTAGTTGAGTTTAATTTTTATGTTTATCTTGTTCCTTTTGTTATTGAAGATAATGAAACAATTTTTCTTAAGACAATTATACCAAGCCGTAAAGCTACTCAAAAATATTTAAAGGAGACAAAAAACAATGAAAAATAAAAACAATAATTCTTCAAAAATATTACTTGATGAAGAGGAAAAATTATTATTAAGTTCTTTTGAAAATAATGAATGGAATACAGCTAAAACCATGAAAGAGGAAAAAGAAAGAGCTATAAAAGCTGCAACCAACTATTTACAAAAAGATATGCGTATTAATATTCGTATTTCTAGTAGTGATTTAAACCGTATCAAGCAAAAAGCAGCTTATGAAGGATTACCTTATCAAACGCTTATTGCAAGTATTCTTCATAAATATTCAGCAGGACATTTATTTTTTAAATGAAATAATTTTAGAAACAACATCCAATTTTAATTTAATATGCTGAAATAGGATAAATACGTTATGGTGTTGATGAACCTTTAGAGCAAGAAACTTATAGTTTCTATATTGCGTATAACCCTATTTTGACGAATGAGGTTTATAACTTTTCTCTGTTTCTCTTAGACCTGACTTAACTTTTGCTAATTATATTTTTGTACATACATTATAACGGAATGTAGAAGCCCTAAATCACACTACAAAAATAAGATAGAAGTTATATTATCTTTAAAAAAAACGCTTTATCAATATGAAAACTACCTTACCTATCCGCTCAGTATTAATTAAAGAAAAGCTAGATGATATTGTTAAAGAAATTCTAGATGTAGCTGAATCAAAGATAGCAATGATTATTTTATTTGGTTCTTATGCTAGAGGGAAGTGGGTACAAGATGAATATACTATAGGTCATATTACCTATAGTTATCAAAGTGACCTTGATCTTATGTTAGTACTAAAAAAAGGCAAATATGTAGGTCATCTTGGGTTAAGAATAGAAGAAAAAATAGAAAAAAGACTAGAGAAAAAATTATTAAGAGACCCCTTGTCTAAAGAACCATGGATAACTTTAGTATTAGAATCAATTAACATGGTAAATACTCAATTGGAAAAAGGGCATTATTTCTTTTCCGATATAAAAAAAGAAGGAATTCTTTTATATGATAGTGGAGAATTCCAGTTATCAGAAGCCAAAAAGTTACCTTGGGGAGAAAGAAAACAAATAGCTAAAGAAGACTATGAGTACTGGTTTGGAAGAGGCAAAGGTTTTTTTATTGATTGTAAATACCCATTAGAAAGGAAGGAATATGCTTTATCATCTTTTTACCTTCATCAAGCTACCGAGAGTTTTTATAATGCCATTCTGTTAGTCTTTTCTGGTTATAAACCAAAATTGCACGATATAAGAAAATTAGGCGGTATATATTGAAACCTATTGAATTAGGTGATACAAACTTTGTGTTAACCTTGCGAAAGCAGGTATCTAGATTCCCGCCTTCGCGGGAATGACAACTTACAATCGTTATGTTCTTTATCACCTAATCCTATGAGCATAACTATAGCAGGAAATTACAATGAAGAGCTAGGGCAGATATTTCCTCATTCTAGTTTTGAACAGAAGCAATGCTTTAACTTACTTAGACAAGCATATATTGAAGCTAGATATAACAAAGATTATAAGATTGACGAAGAGCAATTACTTTACCTTATTGATAGAGTAAATAAATTAAAAATAGTGACTGAAAAGATTTGTTTAGAAAGAATTAATAAGAGATAATTTTATAAACCATCATGTCAATAATTCCTGAATTTGAAAACTAAGTTATAACAAACATTCGTAGAATTTTATTAAGCGATAGGCAAACTAAGTTTACTTTTTTAAACAATACACGTTGAATACTTTTCAATGAAGTGTAAGTTCAAAATGAAATTGTCACTCTTTTTCAAAGTCTATAACTTTACCCCCTATTGAAATAAATACCCCTTTAAGGATTCAAAAATTGTTCATCTAACCACAGTATATGCGGGGGTGGTATGAGGGGGTGGCACACCCCCTTCTTGACCCCCCTAAGTTAAAATAATAGTAATAATTGAAATACAACTTAACTTTTTCAATTACCCGTTTTTTGGTAATTGCACACTTACATGTTGGGGGATTTTTCCCCCAACGTGCGCTCAAACAGTTTCAGGAGTAACATCGTCAGAATACAAATTTTTTATAGGGCTATAACACTTGCTCTAATCATTAGCATTGATATAATTATAAATGTTAGTGATGTCTTTCATCCATCATTAAAAATCGACCTATTAAGCTTCTAGCTTTCTATGCTAGGGGTCTACTGTTATAAGTAAACTTTTTCTTCGAAGGTATGAAATTCAGTAGGTGGTCATTTTAATGACTGATGAAAGCCCCTAGCACCAACTTAAATTAGGGTCGATTATATGGATGAATTAAAATCTCTCATTTGGTTCCAAATAATATCTTACATCGTGATAATACTAATACTCATCATTCATTTCTGGAAAAATTTGAAGTGATAAATTTGGCGGCAAGTACTTCTCTAAAAGTTATGGGGAAAGGTACAATGCGATCCTTCTTACCTTTACCATTATTGATCCGTATTTGGCACTCATTAAGCTCAACATCATCTATTTTAATTTTTACCAGCTCTCCTACTCTAACTCCAGTATATAACATGGTTTTTATTATTATCATGTGTTTTATGTTTTGATCATTCCACACTGCATCGTAATATCTTTTGATATCCTCATCCGAAGGTACATACGGTAATTTCTTGGATTTAGTCTGTACTTTAACATTTAATATTTTCCTAAGTTGCCTAAATAATTCTTTCAAATAAAAGTAATCAGGTTTCTCACTTCTTAGCAACTTGCTTTGCTTTTTGCGGTACAGTTTGTGGCACAGTGTTGCTATTATCAAGCATACGTACCTTCTAGTTTAATACGTGCGTTCATATCTAGTCTAGAGTGGCTACTTTTTATCAAATAAACCTCGCTAATATCTAACAATCAATTGACAAATTAAGTCAAAATCCATAGTGTGTCAATCACAAAAACTAAAACGTTACTTTTTACGTGAGCGTTCACGGTTTTTCAATTTTGTTCTAAAATTTTAATTTTTAGATGTAGTTTTTATAGCCTATACACCTTTTAATTGTAAACTTTTCAAGTAATAGTAGATTTTCCTATAAAGAATTTGTACTAAAAATATCAGAAATCATGGTAAACTGAAAAACCGTGAACGCTCACCTTTTTACTGTGAAAAATATTAAATTTAGAGCTAGTCTTTTGCTCAAGAAAATAAAGATATCAATTTATTTAACACTGAAAGTTATTAGGGTTACAGAGAAATAGTGCTTTCAATAAGAAGATAG
This sequence comes from Candidatus Tisiphia endosymbiont of Hybos culiciformis, assembly GCF_964030975.1. Taxonomy (NCBI): domain Bacteria; kingdom Pseudomonadati; phylum Pseudomonadota; class Alphaproteobacteria; order Rickettsiales; family Rickettsiaceae; genus Candidatus Tisiphia; species Candidatus Tisiphia endosymbiont of Hybos culiciformis. Next base: position 747,791 of record NZ_CAXIQH010000001.1, on the reverse strand, counting down.
GTTTGCAAAAAATAGCCTCCTCTATAAAGCCTATCACTATAATGGATATAGCCACACATTTCGCTTTTCACACGTTCCGTTACGGTGGGTCAAATTACGTGATAACATTTAACGAGTGCTTATGTAAATTTAAAAATTTTAAGTGGTTTGATAATAGGAGTCCTATTAGCCAAATAATTTGTGGGTAATAGTAAGCCCTAGAACCCCATCTACGTTATTTTTTTATGAAAAGTACTTTACAAATCAAAAAATATACTTTAATTTCTATATAAAGTCTTAAACAATAAGATGTTAAGAATACGACTGTGATAGGCGACAGAGGATATGATAGTAGTGCATTTGTAGAAAGCTTAGAGAATAAGGAGTGTAAGGTTGTTATACCACCAAAGTCTAACCGTAAAGTACAACGTGAATATGATAAACACACTTATAAAGAACGGCATTTAATTGAGTGCTTCTTTAATATTTATACAACTAATACAATAGAAGGCTTAAATAGCCAATTACGCAAATAAAAAGACAGAGCCTGAAGGTATAAATTAATGAATACTAAGGATATAGTTTACATAGCTCTTTTTGCTGCAATTACGGCTGCATTAGGTATCATACCTGGTATCGTAATTCCTGTTATTGGTGTTCCTATAAGTGCACAATCTCTAGGAGCTATGCTTTCTGGCAGTATTTTAGGAGCTAAAAGAGGTGCTTTATCTCAAATTCTTTTTCTAGGAATAGTATCACTTGGTCTTCCAGTTCTTGCTGGTGGGCATGGAGGCTTAGGATCAATTTTAGGACCGAGTGGTGGATTTCTTTTAGGATGGCCTATTGCAGCGTTTGTTATTGGTTTTTTATTTAAAAAAAATTGGTCTAATTTAACTAATATTAGTGCTTTTATATATATTATAATTGGCGGCATACTAATTATGTATATTATAGGTATTTTATGGCTTAATATAATTATTAATATTTCTATAAATCAAGCTTTTATTGGAAGTATGATATTTATCCCAGGAGACCTTATTAAAGCAGTTATTGCTACTACTACAGCATTGGTAGTAAAACGTTCTTACCCTATAATACAAGATTAAGTTTTAATATTAGTTAAAGTATAAGCTATAAAGTCTATATGATAAAAATTGAAAATGTTAATTACAGTGTTAATAATTATGATATTTTATCAAATATCAGTTTAATACTAGGTGAAAGAAAAATTGGTATAGTTGGAGCAAATGGTAGTGGAAAAAGTACATTTGCAAGACTTCTTAATGGCATTAAACTACCTACTACTGGACTTGTAACAATTGATGGTTTAGATACACGTAAATTTGGTAAAGAAATAAGACGTAAAGTTGGATTTGTATTTCAGAATCCAGACAATCAAATTGTTTTTCCAATAGTTGAAGAAGACCTTGCTTTTGGTTTAAAAAATCTTGGTTACAATAAGGATAAGATTGAGCAAAGTATAAATTCAATCTTATCCTTATATAATATACATAATTTGCGTAAATCTCCATCTCATCTTCTTAGTGGCGGACAAAAACAATTATTAGCTATTGCCGGGGTATTAGTGATGGAACCTGATTACATAGTATTTGATGAGCCTACGACGCTTTTAGATTTAAGAAATAAAAAAAATATTTTCCAAGTAATAGAAAATTTAAAGCAAGTTGTTATTATGATTTCTCACGACCTTGAATTATTATCAAATTTTGATCGTGTAATTGTTTTTGAGCAAGGGCAAATAATTGGAGATGATCATCCTTCTATTACTATACCTTTATATAAAAATATGATGATATGAATTTAGATACTTATTATCAATATAACTCTCCTATCCATCGCTTATCCCCAAGGATTAAGCTATATTCTCTAGTAGTTTTTTCAAGCGGATTATTTTTAGTATCTAATTTATTTTTGCTTAGTATAAGCTTATTTTTTACATTTTTTTTATATTTTATAGCTAAAATACCACTACAAAAATTATTTATTCAATTACGCCAGATTACTATTATAATATTAATTATTTTGCTTGTTCATATATTTACCAGTAATTGGATAGTAGGAGTACAAGTCATCATTCGATTTGCAACATTATTACTTTTCGCTTCATTGATAACACTTACAACACGTATATCTGAAATGGTTGATAGCCTTAATGAAATTTTAATTTTATTATCTTATGTTGGGATTAATCATAAGAAAATAAGTCTATCCCTGTCTCTTGCCATACGATTTATTCCTGTGATTGTTAGTATTTTTCAGGAAATAAGTGTAGCTCAGCGTACCCGTGGTTTAGAACGTAATTTTATTGCAACTATAATTCCTACAATTATAAAAATTCTAAAAACAGCAGAAAATATTGCTGAAGCTATTGAATCACGTTCTTGGTAAGGGAACTGTAAATATTAAATCTAGAAGAATAACAACTGCTATTCATTCTGTATATAAGGTAGATATATACCATTATTGTCTACGTCACAACCCCGTTATGAATTTTCTTAATCATACGCTTATCAATGTTATCAAAGTAGCTACTTTCAATAAAAAGCTGTCCGTCCTCTAAGTTCATTTGTTTATGAGTTTGTGCAAACAAAGTAGCACCATATTTTCTTGCGGGATAGTCAATATTTAAGGCCTGCTGCTTATTAAAACGGGAATCAACTCCCACAAAGCGTAAAACAAAAGCGACCCTTTTTGCCAAAGGTCCATCTTTAAGACGAGAGCTTCTATGAATTACATTTTTATTGAACAAGAGTACATCTCCTACTCACGGCGGTCTCATGAACAAAAGGTAAAGAAATGTTAATAATAAAGTTTTTGCAAATAGTGGAGTAATATCGTAAGAATCTCTTAATAAAATAATTATTATTTGGAGATAGTGATGTTAAGAGAGAGAGAATTCGTCAAGAACTTTGCAGAACATTTTTGCGATATAGTTATGCCCATAGGATTATGTTCTTTATCACCTAATCCTATAGGCATAACTATATATTTGGTAATCCTAAGGCAACAAAGGCAATTATCGATAGGCTAACCCATCATTGTCAAATCATAGAAACTGGTAATAAAAGTTTTAGAGGAGGAAAAGATGCAGAATAAAGATTAAAATAATATACTATTATATAAATTAAAAATTACCAATGATTTTAGGGAATTTTATCTGAATTTTAACCAAAATTAACTAATTTTTTTTGTGGTCAAGGGGGGGCAATAGTTTATTACAATTTACAGCTAAATACTATTCGGGTTAGCCATAATTGAATTATAACTGTAACCTCTTACGCATAGTCATAAAACCTTGGGGAGCAGGATTGTTATCAACAAATTCCAGGATTTGTTTGGCAGTTTCAAAAGCTGTTCTTGAGGTAGTATCAACTGTTAAATCATATTCTAGCAAACTACTTGCGTGAACTCGGTCTATTTGATCATTCGATAAACCTATAGCCCGATCACCGCGTAGAATTTCTCGCTCCTGCATTACGGAAAGATCACAGAAGACTCCGACAAAATAGACAATATAGCTACTTAAGACTTTTATGTAAGATTTAAGACAGGAATCATCAAATAAGACTTCATCAATAATAATATTATTCCCTCGGCTTACAAGCAGATTGGCAAAATCTGGCATTACCCCAAAAAGTTGCTCAGCTTTTATACCACTCTCAACCCGCATGGTTAAACCACGATCGTTTCTTCCTGGCACAAAGGTAAAATATTCGCTAGATGCTTTATCATCATATGAGCATGGTATCATATTGATAAAACTATCTACACCAAAAGTAAGCCAAGACTCCTTACTTAAATATTGTATTGATTTTGCGATAGACGTTTTGCCGGCAGAACCGCATCCGTTTAAAAATATAATCTTACTCATATGGTACCTTGCTGTTCTTTCTCGTTGCTACAATATAGCTAACCCGACTAGCATTTAGCCATAGTAAACTGGCGTCATTGCGAGACCCACGTAGTGGTCGTGGCAATCCATTTCTAATCACTTTCCTGGATTGCTTCGTCGCTACTAAAGTAGCTCCTCGCAATGACGCCTGAGATATCAACAACTTATTCGGGTTAGCTATATATACTAAATATAACAGATTTTTATGCTCCACTAATAGCAATTTTCATTATTTTTGCAGGGTTGCTTATTTTTTTTCATTCCTCAATACATTACTCTTGCCCACATTTTTTTAAAGAGTTATCATTATCCCGAACTGAAGTTATAGTAATTAAGTTAGGGAATCAATAAATTAATAGAAGCACCATGGATAAAAATATTATAACTACAGAATATAAAGAGTTTTTAGAACAGTTAAAAGCCCGTGTAGCTACAAGTCGTTATCAAGCAGCACAATCTGTTAATAAAGAGCTGATAATTTTATATCATCATATTGGTAGCGAAATTTTGACTCGTCAAGAGCAACATGCCTGGGGTGCTAAAATAATTGACAAACTTAGTCGTGATTTAATATCTGCTTTTCCTGAAATGAAAGGATTTAGCACTCGAAACCTTAAATATATGCGACAATTTGCTAAGGAATATCCTGATTCTACATTTGTGCAAGAGGTACTTGCACAATTAACATGGTATCATAATGTTACCTTACTAGGTTCTTATATCCGAGCTTCAACTGACAAACAAGATCTTACTAACCAACGACATGAAATTTTAACGTATACAAATAACAATAATCTTAAGGTTGATGAGTTTATTGAAATTCATATGTCATCTCATAAGACAGCTAAGCAGAGAAGAATTAGTGAGCTTTTAGAGAAATTAAATAGTGCAGATATACTTATTGTAACTGAGATTAGTAGACTCGGCAGAAGTACATCTGAAATTATTGGACTAACGGCTTCTTTATTAAAAGCTAAAATAAAATTAATTGCCATCAAACAAAATTTAGTAATCATCCATGATAGATATGATATGAACTCTAAAGTAATGGTCACTTTTTTCTCACTATTTGCTGAACTGGAAGGAGATTTGGTAAGTCTTAGGACTAAAGAAGCATTAAAGGCAAAAAAAGCTAATGGCATAAAGCTTGGCAAGCCTGTTGGTACTATACAAAAAAGTAAATTCGATAAGGACATAGATAAGGTGAAAGAACTTTTACACATGGGCTTATCTGTTAGAAAAATAGCAAAGTACCTTGGGTACCCTAATTATTTGTCATTGAATAAATATTTAAATAAAAGAAAAATTAAGGAAATGGCTAGCTAAGACTATATGCTATCATGGTTACAGGTCTACTCTGGTGAAGATACGGGGAATAAGATATAAGAATTTGAATTAGTACTGCAGAAATACAATAATTGCGGTCCTGAGGTTATTGAGAATTTTATTTTTTATCTAACTGGTAATCGGTTAGAACAAGAAGATGCTGTTCTAACACATTCATTATTATACGAGGATTTGTTACTTACAGGCGTTAGTCTACCGTAACGAAACCTGTGGGATATACTGTAATCATTGTATACTTGCAGCAAAACTGCATAACTCTATCTAATTTTTTTGTTAGTATAAAATTTATTTTATAAATTTGGGTTCCTACTATGCAAATACCATCAATTACTATTGAGCAAGTAGCTCAGCAATTTAAAGCCTGGCGTCAAACTAAAACTAACAAGTTTGATCCCATACCAAACCATCTAAAGGAATTAGTTCGCCAGCTACTCCATCACTATTCTTGCAAAGATATAGCCAAACATCTCAATATTATAGCACTTAACATATGGATTCAAATAAGTTATAATGATAAATAATAAAAAAATTATATAATAGAAATATGGCATCCCCCTACAGTTACGATTTACGTTCTAGAGTTATAGAACATTATGAGAAATATAAGAAAGTAGCACTTACATGCGAAACCTTTAAAATTAGTCGGTCAATAATCTATGATTGGATTAGATTAAAGAAACAAACTGGAGATATAAAGTCAAAGGAGGGATACCAGAAAGGATATGGTCATAAAATCCCTGATTTATCGGAGTTGCGTCATTTAGTAGAAAAGGGTAACTCGTTAACGCTTACAGAAATAGCAAAAGAATTAGATAATGTTGCAAGTATAATGACTATCAGCCGAGCTTTAAAGAAACTCAACATTACTCGAAAAAAAAGACATATGCGTATAAAGAAAGAGATGAAGGAAAGCGACAAGATTTTCTCAGTGAATTAGAAAAAGTGCCGATAGAGAGACGTGTTTATCTTGATGAAGCGGGCATAAATGATAATGAATCATATGAATATGGATGGTCAATGAAAGGAAGTCGTTGTAATGGGAGTAAATCGGGAAAACGTAGTGAAAGAACAAGTTTTATTGGTGCGTTAAATCAGAATAGTTTAATCGCATCACTAGTCTTTACTGGGAGCTGTGATAGTAAGGTATTTGAAGCTTATATAGAAAATTGCCTTGTGCCGGAGCTAAAGCCTGGACAGGTTGTCATTGCTGATAATGCAAGCTTTCATAAATCCAAAAGGGCTAAAGAATTAATTGAAAAAGCTGGCTGCAAACTAAAATTTTTACCACCTTATTCCCCTGATTTAAATCCTATTGAACATCATTGGTTTCCGATAAAAAATAACATTAGAAAATTATTAGATAAAGGTATTTCTGTATTTGAGGCAAGTTGTAGAACGTTTAAAATAATGTATGAACCTATATGTTAAGTGCTATAATAAAACAATAATTAGTTCAATTCAACGTATACTTGCAGCAAAACTGCAACAAGATATTAATTTCCTTCCATTTCAACTAGTAAATTCTATAGATACTGATCCTGTGGCTACTCCCAAACAAAATTACTACACTTGCCACATTATTAAACCAAATGGTACCAAGCTTATTATCCAAACATTGGATCCAAAAATCATAATTCAGACATTTCTATGCTGCAACTAACCCCTCAGTCAGTTATTTTTGTTGCCACTATTGCCATCGACTTTCGTAAGGGTATCGATGGTTTAATAGCTGTTTGCAGACAAAAACTTTCTTCCAACCCTCTTAATGGTTCCTTGTTTTTATTCTATAATAAAAACAGAACTGCCATTAAAATTTTGTCCTTTGATGGTCAAGGCTTTTGGTTATGCTCTAAACGCCTATCCAAAGGTAAATTTACGGCAAAACTTTCCCCATCTGATAATTCATCTTATCAGATTTGTTATAGAACCTTACACATTCTTATTCATAATGGTGATCCTAGTTCTGCCAAACTCTCTAATGATTGGCTTCCTGTCATTTAAGCTGCCGTCTCGATTAATTCCGTATTATTTATATATCTTGCATAGGCAAAAGGCGTATAATTCGTAGGATGCTTCTTTGCTTTGCTGCTCTGCTCTTGCAGCCAATTTAAATATTTAAAGGCATTGATCTCGTTCTCACTACAAGTCTTTACTATACTATACAGACCACTATGTATCTCAGCACTATTGATTGTTTTAAAGAATAATGAATTCTTCCTTTGTAAAATAATGGTACGTAGTGACCTCTCAGCCCAATTATTATCAAGACTGCTAACTGGAATTTTCAAAAATTGCGTCAAACCTTCTTTATTATTTAACCAATATTTCATAGCTTGCCCAAACCTACTATTAGGCTCAACTTTCTTGTCGTTAAATAATTCGTCTATTTTGTTATATATGTTTTCTATATATTTACTGCTATGTTCCTGATGGTACTTCAGCTTTTCCTCAAGGCTCATCTCTTTACATTGATGTTCATTATGGTAAATCCCACCAGTCTGTTTGAGAAAATATCCGCATTCTTCAGGGTAATATGGTTCATTCTCTGTAAATTTTCTCTGCCCATGTGACAAACAATTGATCATCACTATTATTGCCAGTAATTCTTTATCTGCTTCTGATAATACCGGGTTATTATTGTTACTTGCATCAGTCATTAAATGAATAGAATCAGTCCTATTCTTACGATTCTTTAGTACGTTACCAATATTTTCCCCGCCATGCTTATTACCGGTAAAATATAAAACTATCACCTCATTATTTGTAGTTTTAGCACATATAGTAGTGGTATAACAGCTGCGTCCTTTCTTATTTTGAGTACGTAATTTTTTATTGGCTACAGTAATTTCTAAAATCCTGGCTCTAGTATCATCAAGGTTCAGTGAACTACATTCGGCAGCCATTTCCAATAATACCCTGTAAATTTCAGCTCCACCACCTTCTTGCCAAACATCTAAATATTGTTGCCACAACGAGCTATGGGATACAGGAACCCCGCTTAAACTTTGCAACCTAGATAAACGATAGAAGGGAGTACCGTAGGTCTTTTGTAACACTATTGCACTTTTGCTACTATTTGTCCATTTGTTGATATTTTTATTGTTCATAACTGTATAATCGCAAGCATTACAGCGTAACGTTTTCTTTACATATCTGTTGACTGTAATTGGAGCATTACCTGTAAATTGTAGCAATTTTCTAGCTTCACTATTATAGAGTTTACCATTATCACAGTGAGGACAGCTATCACCACTACAAAAATTCTCAGGAGATAAATAGCTGGTATTCGCATCCTGATAATCATCAAATCCATATTTACCTTGCCAATTACTGCGATCTCTCTTCTTGGACTCATCGTACTCTTCTTCATTACCACCATTCTTATTATCAGATTCACTCGGTGGTTCTTTTAATGAATCTGAACTATCTTTTTTTTGTTATCTGCCTTAAAACCAATCATCATCTCCTTAAGCTTATTTATACTGATGTTTGATGATGCTAGCTTGTCTATTAGTTCGTTACAAAATTTCACAAGTTCTATCACCGCTTGCTGATCATCTCCTGTTAATGAACTTGCCTTAATATGTTGTATTAGTTCTTCTCGTTCCTCAGCACTTAAGGTCGCTACTTTTGGCTTTTTCATTTTGATTCATTCATTACGTTTAATAATTGAAATGTTATAGTATAACTGATAGTTTTTCAACCAGTTTTTTTACTAATCGGTGATATTTGCATAGTAGGAACCCAAATTTATAAAATAAATTCATACTACCAAAAAAATTTAATAGAGTTATGCAGTTTTGCTGCAAGTATACAAACTTTCCCCATCTGATAATTCATCTTATCAAATTTGCTATAGAACCTTACACATTCTTATTCATAATGGTGATCCTAGTTCTGCCAAACTCTCCAATGATTGGCTTCCTGTCATTTAAGCTGCTGTCTTGATTAATTCCGTATTATTTATATATCTTGCATAGGCAAAAGGCGTATAATTCGTAGGATGCTTCTTTGCTTTGCTGCTCTGCTCTTGCAGCCAATTTAAATATTTAAAGGCATTGATCTCGTTCTCACTACAAGTCTTTACTATACTATACAGACCACTATGTATCTCAGCACTATTGATTGTTTTAAAGAATAATGAATTCTTCCTTTGTAAAATAATGGTACGTAGTGACCTCTCAGCCCAATTATTATCAAGACTGCTAACTGGAATTTTCAAAAATTGCGTCAAACCTTCTTTATTATTTAACCAATATTTCATAGCTTGCCCAAACCTACTATTAGGCTCAACTTTCTTGTCGTTAAATAATTCGTCTATTTTGTTATATATGTTTTCTATATATTTACTGCTATGTTCCTGATGGTACTTCAGCTTTTCCTCAAGGCTCATCTCTTTACATTGATGTTCATTATGGTAAATCCCACCAGTCTGTTTGAGAAAATATCCGCATTCTTCAGGGTAATATGGTTCATTCTCTGTAAATTTTCTCTGCCCATGTGACAAACAATTGATCATCACTATTATTGCCAGTAATTCTTTATCTGCTTCTGATAATACCGGGTTATTATTGTTACTTGCATCAGTCATTAAATGAATAGAATCAGTCCTATTCTTACGATTCTTTAGTACGTTACCAATATTTTCCCCGCCATGCTTATTACCGGTAAAATATAAAACTATCACCTCATTATTGGCAGTCTTAGCACATATAGTAGTGGTATAACAACTGCGTCCTTTCTTATTTTGAGCTCGTAATTTTTTATTGGCTACAGTAATTTCTAAAATCCTGGCTCTAGTATCATCAAGGTTCAGTGAACTACATTCGGCAGCCATTTCTAATAATACCCTGTAAATTTCAGCTCCACCATCTTCTTGCCAAACATCTAAATATTGTTGCCACAGAGTGCTATATGATACAGGAACCCCGCTTAAACTTTGCAACCTAGATAAACGATAGAAGGGAGTACCGTAGGTCTTTTGTAACACTATTGCACTTTTGCTACTATTTGTCCATTTGTTGATATTCTTATTGTTCATAACTGTATAATCGCAAGCATTACAGCGTAACGTTTTCTTTACATATCTGTTGACTGTAATTGGAGCATTACCTGTAAATTGTAGCAATTTTCTAGCTTCACTATTATAGAGTTTACCATTATCACAGTGAGGACAGCTATCACCACTACAAAAATTCTCAGGAGATAAATAGCTGGTATTCGCATCCTGATAATCATCAAATCCATATTTACCTTGCCAATTACTGCGATCTCTCTTCTTGGACTCATCGTACTCTTCTTCATTACCACCATTCTTATTATCAGATTCACTCGGTGGTTCTTTTAATGAATCTGAACTATCTTTTTTTTGTTATCTGCCTTAAAACCAATCATCATCTCCTTAAGCTTATTTATACTGATGTTTGATGATGCTAGCTTGTCTATTAGTTCGTTACAAAATTTCACAAGTTCTATCACCGCTTGCTGATCATCTCCTGTTAATGAACTTGCCTTAATATGTTGTATTAGTTCTTCTCGTTCCTCAGCACTTAAGGTCGCTACTTTTGGCTTTTTCATTTTGATTCATTCATTACGTTTAATAATTGAAATGTTATAGTATAACTGATAGTTTTTCAACCAGTTTTTTTACTAATCGGTGATATTTGCATAGTAGGAACCCAAATTTATAAAATAAATTCATACTACCAAAAAAATTTAATAGAGTTATGCAGTTTTGCTGCAAGTATACTAATCATTATTATGGTACAAAGAATCGCACGTTCCCTAACACCCCGCCAAAGATGTGTAAGGAACTTATTATTTGGCATTAGTTTTGGTACAAAAAAAGTAAATATGAAAATTGCCTTAAGACAGAATTCCTTGATCTAAGGGGGGGGCAAGGCTGAATCACCCCATTAATTTATAATTAACTGCTCCTCTGTAAGTAGTATAAGTAAAGCCTTAAAGACCCCTTGCGAGAAAATTCGTACCTTCCCGCAAAGAACCCCCTATACACCTTTTAATTGTAAACTTTTCAAGTAATAGTAGATTTTCCTATAAAGAATTTGTACTAAAAATATCAGAAATCATGGTAAACTGAAAAACCGTGAACGCTCACCTTTTTACTGTGAAAAATATTAAATTTAGAGCTAGTCTTTTGCTCAAGAAAATAAAGATATCAATTTATTTAACACTGAAAGTTATTAGGGTTACAGAGAAATAGTGCTTTCAATAAGAAGATAGGTTTGCAAAAAATAGCCTCCTCTATAAAGCCTATCACTATAATGGATATAGCCACACATTTCGCTTTTCACACGTTCCGTTACGGTGGGCCAATTAATAAGAAATAATTTAATTATTATAAGGAAAATGTTGAGCTTCATCTGTAAACTGATCATGTGTAAACAACAACAACATATTATTATCGATATGATCCTTAAGAGGCAAATAGGTAATTAAATCATAAACTTGCAAGTCTATTTTGATCGGTAAATTACTGTCATTAAGTAGCGTAAATATACGATCCATGGTCTTCTCATCAAGTGAGCCATAAATTACTAGGTCAATATCGGAGTTGGAACGGTAAAGACCAGTAGCACGTGAACCAAATAAACCAACACGATCTATTTTTTCTGAGAAGGGCAACAAAATACTACGCAGTGTATTTAATTGTTTTGTGCTTAATCCATGGTTAAACATATTTACCTTCTACATCTCTGCTGCAAATTCTAACATTTTTAGATTCATGTTCTCTAATTCAGGATAATAATTTTTTTCAATATCTATAATAATCTTCTCAAATTTTTTGAAGTCATAGGTATGTGACATTTTATTACGAGAATCTAGAGCATCCATCCATATTTCACCATTCTTGATTAAGTTAGCAGCTATTGAGGCTTTAATTACAGCAGCTGGAGTAATGGTTTCCAGTATAACACCTTTATATTCCAGATAATCTTTAAGTACTTTCCATGTCAATTCCCATGTATATTCGAACCGTTGAATAATTCCTTCTTGTTCTAACTGACTTACCTTACGCTCTCGCATTATATATATAGCTTCACGTAATAAAGCAAAAGCACATTTGAAATTGTCAAAACGATATAACCAACGAGGTTTTTCTAAGTTACTAAGTATAGTCATATTAATCCTACATCTAATAGATTAATTCTTTTTGAAGTTGTTTATCAAAGGTTTTTATTTTATGACTTTTATTTTGTTCGCCTTCTACTAAAATCATATAATCTCCAAAATCAGCTTTGCCGGTTACGTACTTTTCTAATGCTTCTAGTACTACTTCTCTGTGACCTATAACGATACCAGTTGAATCAGTTAATGTTATTATTGCTTGATATATCTTATCTCTAGAGAATCCTTTTACTTTCAAAACCCATGCAAATTCTAAAATAGCGTAAGAAGAAATAAATAAAGAATTTTTCTGAGTAATTTTTAAAAGAAACACTTGAGCTTCTTTTGCCAGCTCCTGCTCATCCTGTAAGTAGGCTTTAACTAGTACATTGGTGTCAACTCCTATCATTTTCAGCTATCGCTTTACTAATTGCATCATCTATATCCTCAATAGACATCGGTTCCTCTTGAGTTTTACTTTTACCCATACCAAAAAAGCTGGTAATACTTTTCTTTACAGAAAAAATTTCTAAACTATCATCGTTTTTTATATTGATTACCAGCTCTGAGCCAGAATGTAACCCTAACTTGGTTCTTAATGTCTTAGGAATTACTAATTGACCTTTTGAAGATAAAATTGCCTTCGCACTCATAAACATAAACACTTAAATAATAAATGTATCTGATAAGTAAGTTATCATAACTTACTTTAGATTGTCAATATGTAAAAAATCTCAAGAACTTTAAAAATTATAGAAAATAATTTTATAAATCATCCCGTTCAATAATTCCTGAATTTGAAAACTAAGTTATAACAAACATTCGTAGAATTTTGTTATAACTTAGTTTTCAAATTTAGGTTGTAATGTCCTTTGCAGCTCAGTATCCACACTTGTTTTTTGTCATGGAGTATTTTATAAATTAAGCGATGTTCTAAGTTAATGCGTCTTGACCAATATCCTGAAAATTTATGTTTTAGCTTCTCAGGTTTACCTATACCAAATTCTGGAGTATTGGTTATACTTTCTATTAATGATTCTATACGTTTTATAATTAGTTTATCGCTTTTTATCCAAAAACTAAAATCCGTTTTTGCTTCATCTTGCCAAATTATCTGATACATTTTAAGTATGTAATAATTTTTGCTCAAGTTTTTCTATTCTAGCATTTACTTGTTCTGTACAGTCTTCAGCTGGAACAGTTTTATAGTTCATCCAATATTGCTCTTCTATTTCTTGATAATGTTCATAATCTTCTTTAGCTAGTATTATTGATACTACTCTTCCATGTTTTGCTATAGCAACCGGTTCTCTTCGTGCAATATCAATTATTTCAGCAAATTTATTTCTTGCCTCATTCGTGCTGTATGTACGCATAATGTCTTTTTATTATAATAATGTACATAATATACAATTAATAATAATTATAAACAAGAAAATGAACGACCTACTCAAATTAAAATGACTTTCAAAATTCAATGTGGTTTGCTTTAATTTGAGCCGGCTAGATATTCAATCCAAAAACTTCTTATCATTTTTTACCTTTATAGTTATGCTCATAGGATTAGGTGATAAAGAACATAACGATTGTAAGTTGTCATTCCCGCGAAGGCGGGAATCTAGATACCTGCTTTCGCAGGTATGACACAAAGTTTGTATCACCTAATTCAATAGGTTTCACTATACTTGGCTTTAAGTAAATTTAGGCAAAGAGTAAAGATTATCAATTCCCCTGTCATTTTTTGGCATAAAACATTAAAAATGTATATCATAAAATGGTCGTTTTATAATATCTACTATGAATAATAAAAACACTAATATATAAATATACGTGTTATATATCTATTATGATGATTTAGAGGTTTATAGTAATTATGCCTAAAAATGCCAAAATTATTGCTGTTGACAAAATTTAAATTGTTTATATTTTGAGTATTTTTAAGCGAAAATTAATAAGATTTTTGCAGGAATAGTTATTCCTATTTCAAAAAAATCTTATAATTTGCAGCTAATAAAGAGTCAAAATAGAATAATTTAAATTTTGTCAACAGAACCTAGGTAAGTCTATTAAACATAACACACTTTCTTCACAGCATTAATAACGTCTTCAATAGTTGGTAAGGCTAGTTTCTCTAAATTAACAGCATATGGTAGGGGAACATCCTTACCCGAGATAATTTCTATAGGAGCATCTAAATAATCAAATGCCTGACTCATTACCATACTAGCTATAGTTGCCCCAACCCCTGCAAAAAACCAGCCTTCTTCTATAACAACTAACCGATTAGTCTTTTTGACTGATTGCAATATAGTTTCTATATCCAAAGGCTTAATCGTTCTAAGGTCAATTACCTCACAGTTAATGCCATTATCCTGTAAACTATTTGCCGCATCTAAAGCCAACTTAACTTGTAAGGAAAATGTTACTATAGTGACATCATCACCCTCAGTAAGTTTCTTAGCTTGCCCGAAAGGAATAGGCTCAATTATTTCTGGAACCTCAAAACTATGACCATAGAGAATTTCATTCTCTAGAAAAATCACTGGATTGTCATCACGAATAGCAGTCATTAACAGCCCTTTGTGATCTTCCGCACTATAGGGAGCTACTACCTTTAACCCCGGAATATGACTATAACAAGCTGCATAATTTTGGCTATGTTGAGCTGCAACTCGACTTGCTGCCCCATTTGGTCCACGGAATACTATCGGACATTTAATGGTTCCACCAGACATATAATGGGTCTTAGCTGCAGAGTTAACTATTTGATCCATTGCTTGCATGGCAAAATTAAATGTCATAAATTCAACAATCGGACGTAACCCCGAAAAAGCCGCCCCAATAGCTACCCCAGTAAAGCCATGTTCTGTTATTGGCGTATCAATTACTCTTTTTGCACCAAACTGATCTAACAATCCTTGGGTTACCTTATATGCTCCCTGGTACTCAGCAACTTCCTCTCCTATAATAAAGATACTATCATCTTTCAACATTTCTTCTTGCATTGCCTGACGCAAAGCTTCCCGTACCGTTATTTGTAACATCTTCCTACTCATTAAACGTAAATATTAGTATATAGTTCTCTCTTGTCCGGTAGGCTTGAGTTCTCTGAAAATTCAACTGCTTCTGCAATAATATCTTTGACTTCTTTGTCAATTTCCTTCAACTGCTCTTCACTAGCATATTTATGGTCTAGGATTATCTCTTTTACTTGCGATAAAGTATCTTGTTCTTTATACATCTCCACTTCTTCTTTACTACGATATTTAGCTGGATCAGACATTGAGTGTCCTCTATAACGGTAACTATCCATTTCTAATATTATTGGTCCGCCACCATTTCTTGTAAACTCTGTAGCCTGCCGAGCATAATCATATACTGACTCTAGCGACATAGCATTTACTCTAAATCCGGTAATACCACATGATTCTCCTTTCTTGTAAAGGTCAGTCATAAAGGTAGAACGGGCTACTGAAGTACCCATAGAATATTGATTATTTTCAATAATATAAACTATCGGTAAATTCCATAATGCAGCCATATTAAAAGCTTCATATACTTGCCCCTGATTAACTGCCCCATCTCCTAAAAAAGTAAAACACACATTATTAGTATTTCGATATTTTTCAGCAAAAGCCAGTCCAGTACCTATAGGTACTTGAGCTCCTACAACACCATGCCCACCATAAAATTTGTTTTCTACGTCAAACATATGCATTGAGCCACCCTTGCCTTTCGAACAACCAGTCTCCTTACCCATTAGTTCTGCCAATACATATTTTGCTTCAGTTCCTGCCGAAATAATATGGGCATGATCCCTATAGCTGGTAATAGTATTATCACCAATCTGTTTTACTAAATCTATACCAGTAATTATCGCTTCCTGTCCAATATATAAGTGACAAAACCCACCTATTAGACCCATACCATATAACTGTCCACATTTTTCTTCAAATCTTCTAAGTAACAATATCTTTCTATAAGACTTGAGATATTGAACACTATTTAGTTTATATTTCCCGGGAACAATCATCTATAACTCCTCTATATTCTCAACTATTTATCAACGTCATTGCAAGGAGCTACTTTAGTAGCGACGAAGCAATCCAAAAAAGTAATCAAAAATGGATTGCTACGACCACTCATGTGGTCTCGCAATGACGTTGGTTATTTTCCTGCAACTTTTAAACTGCCCTGCCTTGTTAGTGTCGCCCCAACCTCAAGCCCTTAAATTATCAAGGATTAACTGCCAATTTATGTTTTAAATTTACTAATTTTATATGACAATTAATGCTACATTTAGGATTAGCTACTTTTTTTTGTGCAATACAATTTTCCTTAGGTCTCAAAGCAATATTACTCAAAAATTCTTTAGTCTCCTTAGGCATATATTGCACTCTAACCTTTGCTATACCACGTCTTTTAAATCCCAAAATTTCAGCAGATTTTTCTGAAACATCTATAATACGGTTTTTTTTAAAAGGCCCACGATCATTAACCATAAGAATCAAGGATTTATTATTACTTAAGTTAGTAACTTTGACCAAGCTAGGCAACGGTAAACTACGATGAGCTGCACTTAACATATGTTTATTATAGGTATCACCATTTGCTGTTTTCTTTCCATGAAAATTATGCTTGGAACCATACCAAGATGCCATACCTACTTGGTTACAATTAACATCTTCCTTAGGCTTATAAGTTTTACCTTTGATAGTATATTTTTTGCCTATCTTATAATGTCCCTTATAATGAACATTTTTAGGATCTTCCTGTGATAATTTGCTATATAGCCTAGTCTTTGGGGAAGTAAAACAACCACTAAGTCCTATACAATAAACTAGCAACAAAAGAATAGGTCTAAATTTCACTTTCATTTACATCATTATTATCAATCTTTTCAGTTTCCTTTATTTTAACGTGACAGACAACTCTTTCTACACCATTGATTTGGGAAGCAATAGAAGTGACCATTTCTAACTCTTCCTCAGACCTTGCTAAACCAAATATATATACTATATTATTAACTGTAACAATAGTGTAATTTACCCATTTTATATCTCGGTTAACAAAAGTCCTAGTCTTAATTTGACTAGTAATCATAGCATCTTTAGTATATTGCACTAAGTCAAAATGATCACTTTTTTTATCTATTATCAATTCATTAATAACTTCATGAACCCCTTTTTCATCCCAGACAAGTTCTACAGCTTTTAATGCATCTTCTTTTTTGTCTATGATTCCAGTCAGTAGCACCCTCCCCTGTTCTACCTCAACCTTAATCTTAGTATATAATTCTCTGAAATTATTTTTTATAAAAGAAGCTTTGATCTTTGTCGATATTTTCACGTCATCAATTGTTTCTGCAATTGATTGATCTTTTGCAGCCGCGATAGTAGAACTAGTTGCTGCAGTAAAAATAGCCGGAAAACAACCTGTAAGCATGAAAGATAAGATTATAATAATAAAGTTAATTCTATACATAATCCTCCTTAATCTACGTAATATCCGCCCTTTAAGATAAAGCTTCAAATAGTTCATTATAGTAAATAATATAGTAAGCACAACTAATTTCTGCCCAGAAATTTTAATATAACCCCATTAGCATTACTCCATCATTGCAAGGAAAAGCGTAGGTCGACGAAGCAATCCTGTTTTGTGTCATCCTTGCTTAATATTATAGTGAAACCTATTGAATTAGGTGACACAAACTTTGTGTTAACCTTGCGAAAGCAGGTATCTAGATTCCTGCCTATGTGGGAATGACAACTTACAATCGTTATGTTTTTATCACCTAATCCTATGGGCATAACTATAATGTCATCCCTGCTTCAGTGCGGGATCTTAGATTCCCGCCGTTGCTAAGAATGAAGGGAGTGCAGGTATGACACAAAAATGGATTGCTTCGTCAGCTTCATGCCTCCTCGCAATAACGTTTGTGAATTTAGTGTAATGTTAGCCCCGATTAGCTATAAATCCTCTAAGCTCCATTTTGCTCTAGGGCAGAAATTGAATGAGTTAGTAAGATTATTTTGCAAACGTTCTAGCCCAGCATAAGCGATCATAGCAGCATTATCAGTACATAAATGTGCTGGCGGCACTAAAAGTACATAGCCTTGCTTTTCTGCTTGATGCTTAAGTATAATTTTCAAATAAGTATTAGCGGCAACTCCACCAGCAAGTACGCAGGTTTTTTGTGGTAATGCCGACTTACCAATAAATTCCTCGTACATTGCAAAACTATTAAGCATTTTTATTGACAAGATTTCTCCAACTACATATTGAAAGCTGGCAGCTATATCATTAATTTCCTGTTCACCTATAGGCTGTAACTTGGATATTAATATACGTACTGCCGTCTTTAAACCTGAAAACGACATATCACAACCAGCTTGATGAATAATGGGTTTTGGCAAAATATACTTAGATGGATTACCAAATTTTGCTCTTCTCTCAATTTCTACGCCCCCAGGAAAAGGTAAATTCAGCATTTTTGCCACTTTATCAAAACATTCTCCCACCGAGTCATCGATAGTTTGTCCTAAAATTTTATATTTACCCAACGCTTGGACAGCAACAAATTGACAATGCCCCCCTGAAACTAATAGAAATAAATAAGGATATTCAGCCTTATTGGTTAATCTAGCAGTGAGTAAATGCCCCTCTAAATGGTTAACTGCAATAAAAGGCTTCTTTAAGACACTAGCAACTACTCTGCCAAACATTGAACCAACTATCACCCCACCTATCAAGCCAGGACCAGAAGTAGCTGCGATTCCGTCTATATTGGATAATTCAAGATGACTTTCATCCAAAACATATCTAACTGCTTTTTCTAAATTTTGCAAATGCGATCTAGCAGCGATTTCTGGCACCACTCCTTGAAAAGCCTTATGTTCTTGGTGTTGGGAAATAACAATATTCGATAAAATTTCTTTATCTGAGCTAACTATTGCTACGCCAGTATCATCACAACTTGATTCAATACCTAATATTTTAATTATTGTAATTTCTCCTTTAATAAATCATTCACTAGGTTAGGATTGGCTTTGCCTTCAGTTTTTTTCATTACTTGTCCAACGAAAAAACCAAATAACTTATCCTTACCGCTTCTATAGGCAGCAACAGAGTCAGGGTTTTCTGACAACACTCCGTCAATTATAGCAGTTAGTATACCACTATCTGACACTTGCACTAAGTCTTTTTCTTTAATAATTTTTTCCGGCTCTTGTCCAGTTTCAAACATAGTTTCGAAAACTACTTTGGCAATCTTTCCTGAAATCACCCCATCTTCTATTAGTTTCACCATTTGAGCAAGCATTTCTGGGGTAATTTTACACTCACTTAAGCTAATGGAATTTTTATTAAGCTGACCAAATAACTCACTAATAATCCAATTAGCAAGTATTTTGGGATTGCATAAGCTAACTGCTGCCTCGAAATAACCTGCTACTTGTTCATCAATTACCAAAACCTCAGCATCATACGCATTTAAACTATATTCTGTCATATATCTTTGAATTTTTGCATCCGGTAGTTCTGGCAAATCTCGAGCTAATTGTTCTATTAGCTCCTCAGATAGAACTATTGGCAATAAATCTGGATCAGGAAAGTATCGATAATCATGAGCTTCTTCTTTTAGACGCATCGTCCTGGTTTCACCAGTATCAGCATCAAATAATCTAGTCTCCTGGATTATTGTCTGACCATCTTCAATTAAATTTACTTGCCTATTTGCTTCAAACTCTATTGCTCGCATAATATTACGAATCGAATTGATATTCTTGATCTCACACCTTGTACCAAGTGGATTCCCAGGAAGCCTGACTGAAACATTAGCATCGCAACGTAATGATCCTTTTTCCATATCACCATCACAACTTCCTATATACCTCAACAAAGTTCTGAGTTTACGAACAAACTCAGCCGTATCTTCTGGCGAATCAAGGTCTGGTTCAGTAACAATCTCCATTAATCCTATACCAGAGCGGTTTAAATCAATGAAGCTATAATGAGGAGATTGATCATGGATGGACTTACCTGCATCTTGTTCTAAATGCACACGATTAATTCTGATTCTTTTGGTTGTTCTCTGTTCAGTTACTATATCCAAATAGCCATCTTGGACAATTGGATGATAGAATTGTGAAATTTGATAGCCCTGAGGTAGATCAGGGTAAAAGTAATTCTTACGATCAAATCTTGAATTAAGATTAATTGTCGCGTTAAGTCCAAGACCAGTCTTAATTGCCTGATGGACACAATATTCATTTAATACTGGTAGCATTCCAGGCATTGCTGCATCAATCAAAGATACTTGTGAATTGGGAGGAGCAGCGAATTCGGTAGAACTACCAGAGAAAAGCTTGGATTTTGAAGAAATTTGGGCATGGATCTCCACACCTATCACATATTGCCATTTACCTGTATTACCAATAATATAAGTCATTTAAAATCTCTTTATAGTTTAGTATTTGTTCTAATTTAAACGAAAAAGATGTCATTCTTAGCAACGGCGGGAATCTAGATACCTGCTTTCGCAAGGTTAACATAAAAATGGATTGCTTCGTCACCACTAAAGTGGCTCCTCGCAATGACGTTGCATTATCTGCATAAGTCCTGTTTTTAAGTTGTTTGTATTGGTATTATACCTGAACTTTAGGAGTTATACCACTTAAACCTTGGGTCAAAATTTTACCAGGATACCAGTGTAGCAACGGCGGGAATCTATAGTATCTCAGAACTTTTCAGGCTCTATTTTAGATTCTCGCCTACGCGGGAATGACAAACATTATCTGGCTAAAACCTTCTCAGGTTAGCTATATCATATTTTCAATAAAAATTGTAGTTATTTTATAATTTTTTATTTTTTGCTGTAAGTCTAGGCTGTGTGAAAGTTTCAACACAACCTAGAATTAATTATGTATTTTTTGATAAATATTATATAATTCTTCTTTAACCATTAATGGAGATTTATATATGAGGAATAACCATAACAATTTACCCCTGCCAAATCATGTTAGTCAAGCAGCGTTTCTTGCCGCCTGTGCAAGGATAGCCGCTACTAATGGCTTGCGTCCCATACCTGTTGTTAATAATTTGGATATTCCAAATCCTAATACACTTTCTGTTGTTAATAACAATTTGGATATTCCAAATTTGAACGTTCCAACCCCTGATACGCCCGTTGTTACCTTGGATAATACCTCTGATATTCACCTTGCACTACTAGGAGCCGAACAACCACCTACAGAGTAATCCAATCTCACCATTTCAAGAGCTTGTTTTTACAGCTTTTGAAGTGATATAGTGAAACCTATTAAATTAGATGACAAAAAACATAGACTCGGGGATGACAAACATTATCCGGCTAAAACCTTTTCGGGTTAGCTATATATCCCCTAATTCAATAGGTTTCACTGTATCTACCCGATTAGCGTTAGGTATAGTTATGCTCATAGGATTAGGTGATAAAGAACATAACGATTGTAAGTTGTCATTCCCGCGAAGGCGGGAATCTAGATACCTGCTTTCGCAGGTATGACACAAAGTTTGTATCACCTAATTCAATAGGTTTCACTATATTTTACAATACCTACTTACTTTAACAATTAATAGGAGATTATATATGATTAAAGATACTTATGATTTAGACCTTACTGGCATTGCTAACGGTAATACTGTGACTTTAGATACTACCACCACATCCCCATTACCGCAGAACAACAATGCAAATGCGATGAAGATGAGCAACAATACTATTATTAGTAGTATTACTATTGAGAACAATAACCAGCCCATGAATGTGATAGGTGAAGATTCTGAGAGTTCAGAGAGTGAAGATCTTGGTATCTAACCCCAATTAGCATCACACCGTCATTTGTCATTCCCGCGTAGGCGGGAATCTAGATACCGCACCGAAGCAGGGATGATACAAAACAGGATTGTTTCGTCGCCATTAAAGCCCCTTCTCGCAATAACGGCAATTTACAATGTTAACAAATACTTTAAAAAAGTTTTACTGATTTGTCATGAAGCAACATAATTCCTGTAGTGAAAAATGGGGTGAATATACTCTTTACTTCATGCAACAATGCTTCGTTACTAATTTCTTGTTGCAATTCTTCTCTAATTAAATCAAAGATTTCCTGCAAGTTTTTACCACCATCTATCATTTGTTTAAAAACATATTTGGTATAATTAGAAACTGGTATAGCAATATTGATATTTTTTAAAAATGAATTATTTAACGTAAGATTAATGCTGTTGCCAGCTATCAAAGCACTAGCCTCTATATGATCATAAATTTGTTTGCCAATCCCCGCAATACCGTAAAAATATGGTACATTATCCAAATTATCAAGAGTAGCAATGGTATTTTTTGCATTAGAAACAAAAAAACTGTGTTTAATGATATTGCCAACCATTAATTCACAAATTGCTTGCTGAGTTATTATATCCATCCTCTTAATTTTCTGCAGAAGAGAGAAATCCTTAATATAATTCTCAATTCTTAGAGCTAATTTTTCGCTAACATCAGAAAATTCGACAAAATTTAAACCTGCATTATGAATAAATTCGTATAATTCAGGAATAGAATAAGCCCTATCTTGTTTATGCAAGAACATATCATATAAACCTACAT
Organism: Candidatus Tisiphia endosymbiont of Hybos culiciformis; assembly: GCF_964030975.1. Taxonomy (NCBI): domain Bacteria; kingdom Pseudomonadati; phylum Pseudomonadota; class Alphaproteobacteria; order Rickettsiales; family Rickettsiaceae; genus Candidatus Tisiphia; species Candidatus Tisiphia endosymbiont of Hybos culiciformis. Next base: position 724,779 of record NZ_CAXIQH010000001.1, on the reverse strand, counting down.
CACCAAAAATAACATGGTCTGCTAATAGCTCTTGTCCACGTATATACCAATTAGTTGCAGGAAAGCCAGCTATAACAGCCTTGGCATTCATTATTTCCTCTACCCTATTGCTAACACCCTGGTTTACCATTTTCATAATATCTTGCACTTGATATAGTCCAGTACGGCCATATTTGGCATAAACCATTACACCAATTGCTCCATTGGCAGTCAGAGAATCCTTCAAAATCTTTAAACCATCAGGTGGGCTTTGCAAATGGTGCAATACTCCTGAACAATTAATATAGTCAAACTTACCTAAATTAAGCTTTGGAATATTTAAGATAGAGTCATATACCCATTTAATATTAGTAAGACCACGTTTCTCGGCACGTTTTTGAGCGATATCCATACTTGGCTTGCTAAAATCTAAATATACCACTTCGGCATTTTTATTTTTTAGCTGCTCTGCCATGTATATAGCAGAATCACCAGTACCACCACCGGCAATTAACACTCGAAAACCTGAATTAAAATCCTCTTTACCTTGATATAAATAATGATTTAATTCACCCAAGAATTCACCGCTAACCGCCAGTAATCTTTTTATTTCATCCTCAGGATCTCTATAAGGATAGGGATAATCTTGATAATGTTCTTGAACTACAGCAAGATCTTTCGTTGTTTCGGTAGGGACATTAATCTGTGTTTTTAATTGTTTAGATTTTGACATAGAGAAAATTCATATTGTATTGGAGTTGATAAACAAACTTAGGTTTTTAGATATAGTTATGCCTATAGGATTAGGTGATAAAGAACATAACTATTGTAAGTTGTCATTCCCGCGTAGGCGGGAATCTAGATACCTGCTTTCGCAGGTATGACACAAAGTTTGTATCACCTAATTCAATAGGTTTCACTATACCTGCCTACGCAGGTATGACAACCATTGTAATTGTCATTCCCGCGTAGGCGTGAATCTCAGGGCTTTTTAAGATTTTTAGTTCCCTGCCTACGCAGGTATGACAACCATTGTAACTAAATTTTTCCAATGTGAGTATAATAGAAAAAATCATATTATCAAGTCCTTTATCTGTAATTGTATAGTATGACGTTCTTGCCAACTATTCATTTTTAACGAACCAATCACAGAAATATTATGTGACTTAATATTAAGTAAAATATTCTCTATAGGACTAGATACAGCATTAAAAGCAATAGCAGGAAGTGCCTTAGAGCCAAAAGCTTCCTTAGAAGGTGCCAGCAAACATTTTATATGTTTTCCTCCAACTATGTCGGCTCTCAAGACAAAAAGATTAGAGAATTTAAATATTGGCTCAGGATTTCCTTGGCCAAATGGTTCAAGTTTACTTAGCTCATCCATTAGTAGCAAATTTACACTACTTGTAGTGAGTTCTGCATCATATTCTTCACATATAAGCTCATTCTGATTACTCATATCACTCTTAAATGAGTGATTTAAGAATTCTTGCAATTCTGGTAATTTTTCTTCTAATACTGTAAATCCAGCAGCCATTGCATGCCCACCACCAACTACAATTAACTCTTTAGTCTTGGCATTGATGATTTTACTACCAAAATCAACATTTTTGATGGAACGACAAGAAGCCTTACCTATTCCATCATTCAAGGCTATAACCGATACCGGTTTATTAAATTTTTCCTTTAATCTTCCAGCAACAATACCGATAACACCTGGATGCCAGCCTTTACCAACTATAAACAAGCAATTATCATTTTTTTGGGTTAAAGCTATTTGAATAGCTTCCTCTATCATTATCAGCTCTATTACTTTCCGTTCATTATTATGTTTCTCTAACTCCTGTGCTAATTTATTTGCTTCTATGGCACATTCAGTAGATAAAAGACTAGCCCCCAATGATGATTTACCAACTCTTCCACCAGCATTAATCCTAGGCCCTAAGACAAATCCTAAATGATAACAGTTTGGTTTTTCCTTTAAACCAGCAATGTCGCATAAGGTTGTCATACCCAAATTCTTTCTTTGCTGAAGAACTTTTAATCCTTGAGCAACAAACGCTCGATTTAAGTGAATAAGCTGCATTACATCACATACTGTACCAAGGGCAACTAAATCTAAATATTGCATTAAGTTGGGTATATTATAGCTACTCCGAGCGTCATTGCGATTGGAATTTATTTCCTCTCCGATTTTTAAATCGCCCTTGGCAAAAAAATTCTGTTTTTTTAAATCAGATAATAAGGCAGTAGCAAATAAAAATGATACTCCTACAGCAGCCAGATACTTATAATTGCTGGTTTCATCAATACGATTCGGATTAACAACAGCAACAGCCTCAGGTAATATATCACTACTAATATGATGATCGATCACTATCACATCAAGCCCTACTAGAGATGCATATTTCAGAGCTTCATGTGCCATTGCTCCACAATCTACGGTAATAAGCAGCTTAGTTGCATTATCCTTAATTTTCTGCATAGCAGCTGGGGTTGGTCCATATCCTTCAGCAATTCGGTCTGGAACGTAAATATCAACATCTTGTCCCAAGTTCCTAAATAAATTCTTAAGTAGCGATGAAGATGTAGCACCATCAACGTCATAATCAGCAAATATACAGATTTTTTGTTTATTTATAATGGCTTCTATGGTTCTATCTACTGCCTTTTGCATATCAAGTAAATGGAAAGGATCTGGCAGTAAGTTCTTAAGCTTAGGTGATAGAAAATCAGTAGCTTGTACCAAATTCTTTAGGCGGGGGGATAGAATCCTAGCTAGAAAATCACTAATTTCTACAGAACGACAAAGCTCTAAAACATCATCCTCGCTAACTAATCGCTGCTGCCAAATTTTGCCATTTACTGAAAATCTTGCTTCTAGTGCTATTGACATCTAGGGTAACCCTATTAAAAATTAAAGTCGTTAGACTCTTCGCAAAAGTCTACGTCATCATTACTCCGTCATTGCGAGGAGGTCATCAGACCGACGAAGCAATCCATTTTTAATCACTTGTCTGGATTGCTTCGTTGCCACTAAAAGTGGCTCCTAGCAATGCATCTTGGTTAGATCACCCTAAACTTGTTATCTACCAAAATCTGTTATATCTATAATATAACAGATTTTTATGATCCACTAATAGCAATTATCATTATTTTTGTGATGTTTTTAATTTTTTTATCATCCATCTATACAGAAGAGTATAAAGACTAGTACTACAGTCGTAAACTTTGCTCATACAGTGTACGGGTTCTTTCTTTATCTTTAAAGTGACAGGCTCTGTCCAGAAAAGTGTGTAAATAATGACATCCTTTTTATTTAAACATAGCAGATGTTGTGTCTTTAGACTTTTGACGGGGGGACTTATTAGTACTACTAACACATAATAGCTAAAATATCTAAGTTAGCAGCATCTCCACTTAATAATGTGGGATCACTATCTTGAAGAGATTGTTTTACATCCTCATGACCGTTTTTACATGCAAGATGAAAAGCCATGGCATTAAGTGGTACTAATGCAGTTAAGGCATTATAGAAAATGTTATCTTTCTGCTCTAAAATAAATTTTACTACCTCATTATGACCATATTCAGCTGCCCAAAGCAAGGCTGGATAACCATGATCATCTACTTCACCTAAATCAAAACCTTGCTGTACAAGAGCTATTATCTCCTCTTTAGACATCTTAGTCCCTTGAATCATTTTGCTCTTGAAGCAGAGAAATAGTTCTGATGGATTCAGTTTTTCTACTTTTGTCATTACATTTTCTCATTTTTTGTTTTTGTATACATACCCGTAGCAGATTAATTATCAAAAATCAAGCGTATTTTTACAAAAAAGTGAAAATTATTTAACCGTAAAGTAATTTTTTCAACTTATACACCAACTCTAAGGCTTGTTTAGGGGAGAGTTGGTCGGGGTCGATTCTATTAATTTCTTCTTCTAACTTATTGAATTTTATCTCTTTTTTACTTTCTACTGGTAAGTTAAATAAACTTAAATTGTTTGATTCGTTATTTAATATATTCTTATTTTTGCTAGTAGCGGTTTTCTCTAATTTTGTTAAAATGTCGTTCGCCCTAATTATAACAGATTTTGGTAGCCCCGCTAAGTAGGCTACGTGAATTCCATAAGATTTATCAGCTGCCCCTTCGATAATATTATGCAAAAATAATATTTCTTTTCCCAATTCCTCAATAGCAACTGTATAATTTTTCAGGCTTGGCAAAAAATTACTCATGCTGGTTAATTCATGATAATGCGTGGCAAATAAACACCGACATTTGAGACTATCATGAATATGTTCAAGTACTGACCAAGCAATTGATACACCATCATATGTCGAAGTTCCGCGACCAACCTCATCTAGTATCACTAAGGAGTTTTTAGTAGATTGAGCTAAAATAGCTGACGTCTCTAGCATCTCCACCATAAAAGTCGACTGTCCGGCTTGTAAATCGTCCCCTGCCCCTATTCTACTAAATATCTTGTCTACCACACCTATCTTGGCACTTGTAGCTGGTACAAAACTACCAATTTGTGCTAATATGGCTATTAGGGCATTTTGCCGCAAAAAAGTACTTTTACCAGACATGTTGGGTCCAGTAATTAACCAAATTCTATTAGCTTCTGATAAAGTACAATTATTGTTAATAAAGCTTTTTTTATTGTTGAACAAACTTTGTTCAACAACTGGATGACGTCCCTTGATAATTTCAAAAGTTAAATCGTTAGTTAAAACTGGTCTGACATAATTATATTCATCGGCAATATAAGCAAAATTACAGAACACATCAAGCTGACTCAAAGAACAGCTAAGCAATCGAAGAAACATAGCATTATCAATAACTTGCCGACATATTTTATTATATAATTCTAGTTCAAGACTAACCGCCAAACTTTTGCTATTAACCATATCACTTTCTAATTTTTGCAATTCAATAGTAGTATACCGACTAGCATTAGAAGTTGTTTGGCGGTGAATAAATTTGGTGTCTACCATCTTATCACTGTGTCTTAGGGTAATTTCAATAAATAACCCAAGTACATTATTATGCGATATTTTAAGAGTTTCAATGCCAGTATCCAGGCGATATAGATTTTTTAGTTTCTCGATATGTGATTTGCCATTATTAATTAGATCATATAATTCTTGTAGTTTAGGATGATAATGATGATTTATTACCCCTCCTTCATTGATATTATTTGGTGCATCTTCTCTAATTGCCTGGTCTATTAAGGAATATAACTGTTCATTACCAGATAATGGTTTAATTAAGTTTTCTATATAGTCTGGCAGATTTAGCCCGTAATGAGCGATAAATTCACCTTTTATTTCCAGGGCAGCATTTAACGTATATTTAATATTTAGCAAATCTCGTCCTGAACCGCGATTCATCATAATTCTAGACAAACAACGCTCTAAATCCCCCGTTTTCTTGAGTAACTTTTTAATATTTCCTACTATTGCAATATTTGTATAAAAAAACTCTGTTATATTTTGTCGAGAATTTATTTCATCAATATCTATTAGTGGTGTTGATAAAAAGTGATATAATAGACGGCTGGCAGCTTTAGTAACGGTATGATCAATAGTAGCAAGGACGCTACCCTTAGTTTTTCCTAATAAATTACTAGTAATTTCCAGATTCCGCCGAGTTGCCGAATCAATAATCATAAAATTATGGTAATTAACCAACCGAGGTAAAGGTAGAGAAGGTATATTTTGCTTCTGGGTCAAAGATAAATATTCTAAGACACTACCAATACTACTTATTTGACATTCAGATATTTCGCCTATGCCTTTTAGATCATTTATTTTATAAAAATCTAAAATAATTTTATGGCATTTCTTACTGGCAAAAAAACTATCAACTTGATATGAGATACGGAAATGCAATTGGCTATGAATATTACTAGCTAATTGCTGCCCTCTCAAACTTTCGCTAAGTAAAATCTCTTTGGGCTTAAGACGTGATAGTTCGTTAATAATTTCATTCTGCGGAATCTCGATAACTGAAATCTCTGAAGTAGAGATATCCACGTAACAAATTGACGCTCTGTTTTTTAGCAAAACTAAACTTGCCAAATAATTAGGTTCACAAACATCAATTAAAGATTCCTCGGTAATAGTACCTGGAGTGATGATACGCGTTACGTCCCTATTTACTACAGCCTTATAGCCACCACGTTTTTTTGCTTCTTCTGGCGTCTCTAATTGATCGCAAATAGCAACTTTGTAATTTTCTTCAATTAATTTATTTAAATAAGTCTCAAGAGCATGATGAGGAACCCCACACATAGCGATCTCACAATCACCATTAGAACCTCTTTTAGTCAGAGCAATACCTAAAACTTGACTGGCAAGAACGGCATCATCAAAAAACATTTCATAAAAATCACCCATCCTAAATAATAAAAGACAATCAATATTAGCAAATTTGATGTCTAAATATTGTTGCATCATCTTTGTTGATTGATCATAATTATACTTCTGACGGAATTCTTCTAAAGTCATAACTACACTAATTATAAGAAATAACTAAATGATAAAGGTGATAGGATGTCTTGTCAAACAGGATAAATGAGCTATTAACGAAGAACATGGTCAGGGCAATTTAAAAGTCGCAACTAATAGTGAAAAAACCAGTTTTATTTAGGTGAGTAGCCGTCATTGCGAGGAGCCGCAAAGCGGCTACGCGGCAATCCAAAAATTGCAGCGGTAAAAATAAAACAGCAAACTGTTTATTTGGATCGCCACGCCACTTCGTGGCTCGCGATGACAACCACTTGTTTCTGTAATTTAGTATTTCTATCATTAGCTGCGACTTTTAAACTACCCTGGAACATGGTATCCAATTTGTACCTGTTAATAGCCACTATCCTCTCTATTGTTTTAGAATTTAAGCCTTGCCCCAATAAGAGCAACAGTACCTCTAGTCTTTTTCTTAGGAGCTTCAACACAATAAACTGGTTTACCTTTAGCTTGGAAATAAGATATTTCAGCATAAGGCAATAACCCTGGTGTTACTAAATATTGAGTACCAAGACTTACTGTATCAACAGTATTTTTATACTTCAATGATCTAAAATAAGAAACACTTGTTTTCATAGGACCTTGTCCATAAGCAACTGCCCCATTATAATATTGCGTATTACGACCAACTTTATGATAAATGTTTGAAGTCAAACTTTTACCTAAATTACCATAAGAAGCTGCACAGGAAATATTACCATAAGTAAAGACTGCCCCTAAATTGTAAGCAGTTAGATTTGATAGCTTATTTCTAGATAATACATTGTTATCGGGGTCTAGTACTATAATCTTATTAGCTGGCTTAGCATATTCTCCTGTAACAGCCACTTTTACTGATACATCCTCTAGAATTTCATACTTATAGGATATCCCAGCAGAAACCGCATCTTTGACATTCTGATTTATAATCACCTGATTGCCTTTAGCACCGTTTATACCTGGTAATGTTACTTTATTTATACCAGAACTTAATTTACTAAAACCTTTATCATCTAAATTTTTTAGCCCGCGATTACCACCAGTATTTGCTGAATCAGGAATATAAGAAATACCAAACTGAAAACCTTGCATTTCCGGTGTATAGTAAGAAATTTTTCTAGACGCCTCTGTTTTATTACTTATATCATCAAAGCTATTGCAGGACGAACTTATATGGAAAGTACCGGGAGTGGTATCAAAGTCTGGCTTCAAATCTTGATACTTCATATTATCATCATCTAGTACTGCAAACCTACTCCAACCAAAACCAGCTACTGCCGCTGCAATCAAACCTGGAGTAACACTCATGTTAGAAGCAGCGTCATGAGGAGACCCTAACTCCACTTTACCATACTCTGTTTCTATGAAAATATGAGAACCATTGTAACCTGCGGAAAGCTTTGGTTTAGTTGTTGTTAGTAAAACTATTTTAGCTCCAGCTGTTATATCATTCAATTCCTGCTTGACAGTAGCCATGAAAGCAGCTTCAGTATAAAATGCAGGATTTTTATTATTATCAGTAATATTTTTACTTGTCCCTGACAATTTCTCCTGATTTCTATAAACACTAGATTGAAAACCAAAGAATCCTTCTAATTTTATTCCCGTATCTTCTGAAGCAGCATCAGCTGGAACTGAAGTAGCACAACCACTAGCAAATGCCATGCTTGAAAAGCAAGAACAACATAGCAACATTATTAATTTTTTCATTGTAATACCTAAATTTCAATTCACTTAATCTTTATTTACTCTATATTTTACGTTCATCTACACCTAAATACAGAGCAATTTTCTATTTGGGATTATAGCATAAGATAAATCATTATGTAACTAATAACTTGCAAATAGTTGTGTTTACTACATAAATATATTTAGGTTATAATGACAAAATTACCATTATAATGATAATTTTTAATTGTTGCTAACATCATAAAAATATTGTATTTATATTGATAGGTTGATTGTTATGAAAAGCAAAGGTGGGTTAAACCCACCTTTTTTATTAAAGTCTTTAAATATTTTTATTTTGTAATGCAAACTATAGAGCAACAAATTATTAATGCTATCCAGGATAACCTGAAAGATATTGGTTTTGATTTAGTAAAAGTAACTTTCAAGGGTTCAAGCCATAAAGTGCTTGAAGTGTTAATAGATAGATTGGATGGCAAAAAAGTTAATATCATAGATTGTCGTAATGTTAGTAGAAATATCTCGGCACTTTTGGATGTTGAAGATATAATTAGTGATAAATATTTTTTAGAAGTTTGTTCAGCAGGTATCGAACGTCCACTAATAAAATTTGAAGATTATACTAGATTTCTCGGTAGAGAAGCTACCATAAAATTAAAAGAACTACTAAATGGTCAAACTCGGTATCAGGGAAAGATAGTTAAAGCTGAAGATAACAAAATTTATCTGAATACTAATGGTAAAGATGTAATATTTTCATTTGATATGATAAAAAAAGCTTCTTTGGTATTGACAGATGAAATGTTCAGAAATTTAATGAATAAAAAATCTTAAAAGGCAGTGACTTTATGGTTAATATTGGTAACATAGAAATTCTACAGATTATAGACTCTGTGGCTAGAGAAAAGAACCTTCCTAAGGAGGCTTTGCTTTCGGCAATGGAACAAGCTGTACAGGCTGCAGGACGTAAAAAATATGGCAATGAACATAATATAAAAGCTGATATTAACAGAAAGAATGGTAATATTAGTCTTTTTAGAGTCCTTGATGTAGTGGATGATGTAGAGGATTATTTTACTCAAATTTCTTTAAATGATGCTATTGAAAAGAAGGACGATGCTAAAATTGGTGATGAGATTTATGAACTTTTACCCCCCATTGATCTTGGGCGTGTTGCAGCTCAAACAGCTAAACAAATAATAATACAACGCGTTGGTGAAACGGAAAGAGAAAAACAATATGAAGATTTTAAAGATAAGAAAGGTGAAATTCTAAACGGTACTGTTAAGAGGATAGAGTTTAATAATATTATAGTTGATCTTGGGCGTGCTGAAGCAATAATTAAAAAGGAACAGCTAATTAGAGGAGAAAGTTTTAAGGTTAATGACCGTATTAAAGCTTATGTACAAGATGTAAGATTAGTGTCTAAAGGACCGCAAATCTTTCTATCTAGAAGCGATGACCAAATGCTAGTAAAATTATTTGAATTAGAGATTCCAGAAATTTATGATAATGTAATTGAATTACGAGCTATAGCCCGTGATCCTGGTTCAAAGGCAAAAGTTGCAGTCTTTGCCTCTGATTCAAGCGTTGATCCTATAGGTTCATGCGTAGGAATCAAAGGTAATAGGATTAGAGCTATTACTAATGAGCTTAATGGTGAAAAGATAGATATAATATTATGGAGCAACAATATTGCCCAATTTATTATGAATGCACTGGCTCCTGCAGAAATTGCAAAAATTGTCATCGATGAAGATAAAAATATAGTTGATGTAGTTGTCTCTCAAGATAATTTGAGTCTGGCAATTGGTAGAAGAGGTCAAAATGTTCGTTTAGCATCTAAGCTTACTGGCTGGAATATTAATATAATGACTGAAGATCAAGAATCTAAACGAAGAAATGATGAGTTTCGTTCTGCTACCGAATTATTTATGGAATCCTTGGATGTTGAAGAAGTGGTAGCACAGCTGTTATCTGCTCAAGGTTTTACTTCTTTAGAGCAGTTGGCTTCCAGTAAAGTTGAAAATTTAATGAATATTGAAGGCTTTGAAGAAGAATTAGCAACTGAGATAATAGAACGATCAATAAACTATGTAAATGCTAAGAATGAAAAAATTATTATTAAGCTCGAGGATTTAGGTGTTGAACAAGAATTAATTGATATATTGGATTTACAACCGGAATTCATATTAAAATTAGCTGAATATGGTGTAAAGACTATAGAAGATTTAGGAGAGTTGACAGTTAAAGAGTTTAGGGCATTAGTGCCTAATTGTAGCATGCTAGATAATGATATAGAATTACTGATTCGCACGGCTCGTATTGGTGATGATGAGTAAGTTGTTTAGGCAGGGATAAAAATTTAATTATGGATGTTTTATATCTACTGGCAGGGACAGAATCCTTGGTATTATAAATGATACTTGGTAGATTTGCTGAAGATTATAAACATTTTACAAAAGACTTATTGTCAGTCAAAGAAAAAATTTAAAGAAAATTTAACATTAAGTATTAGTGTCCGGAATTTTATTGATATAATTGAAATATTACCAACAAAAGTTAGCTAATTCGGGATTAGCTAATTCGGGATTGAAGTAATTTGGTAGATGGTATTGCACAAATCTATCTTAAGCCAAGATAATAAATTTTGAATAAAGAAAATTAGCAATTTCCTTAAAAAAACTGGTATTATAGTATAAGCACGAGATGCAAGTGCTTGTACTATATTTGGTACGTGAACAGGCGGGTACGCCTTTAAATTTTGCGGAACCAATACTCAAGAACATTCGAGTGTATTAAGCTCTGTGAAGGTTTCTAAAGCACCTTAATTTTGGTTCTTTTTTGCTGCAAATAAATAGCACAAAATATGGATAAATTATAAAGCTTCACAAAGCATAGCTATCTGCTAATCAGGTAGCAAAATTATTTACAAAACTTTAGCATATATAATTGCTATTTAAAGGTTTAATATTTATGACGTATGACCAAGAACCTAAACCAAAAAAGTTAACACTTGGTGGCTCAAAACTCTCACTTAACAAACCCTCTCAATCTACTAATGTTACTAGAGGTTTTGTTAGTTCTGCAAAAACGGTTGTAGAAGTCAGAAAGAGTAGCACTCCAACTGGTACTTTATCTTTTAATAAACTTTGGTCTGGTGGCTCTACTACTCAGAGTGGCGAATCTGCTGCTGGGGAAGAATTTAATAGACGCCTAACTATTTTAAAAAAAGCAGCAGAAGATGCAAAATCTAAGAGTAGTGACAATAAGATTAGTACTCTTAGTAAACTTGCAAGCATCAATCAATCTGTGTCACAGGATTGTTTAGAAGATACCACAGAAAGTGTCCAGGATGAATCACAAAATATCGAAAATGATTCTGAGCTACTTCCTACATTAACAAATCCATCTCCACAAGATAAAAACCAATCCAAGCCATTTGTTAGATCGCCGGTGATTGGTTCACAGAGTCATTTTGGTGTTGTGCTTGAAGATATTTCTTCAACAGACAAGGTTGGGGATAATAAAATAGTAGTACCAAAGGTTAAAATTGAGGAGCCTAAAAAATTAAAAAAGGCAGATATTTTCAATATGCTTGATGCAGACGGAAGTGATAATGCCGGTAAAACTAGAAGCCTTGCCTCAATAAAAAGAGCAAGGGAAAAAGAAAAGCGTAAAGCTTATCAACAAACACCTGACAAAGTGTATAGAGAAGTTATTATTCCTGAAGTCATTTCTGTCGGAGATCTAGCCAATAGGATGTCTGAGCGAGCAACTGATGTTATAAAAGAATTGATGAAGCTTGGCATTATGGCTACGACCAGCCAAACGATTGACACAGATACAGCAGAGCTTATTGCTACTACCTTAGGTCATACAGTAAAAAGGGTTCAAGAATCCGACGTTGAGAATATATTGATGAGTGAAGCTGATAAAGAAGAAGATTTAAAGCATAGAGCTCCTATTGTAACGATTATGGGACATGTCGATCACGGTAAAACTTCGTTACTTGATGCTTTAAAATCAACCGACTTGGCAAGTCAGGAGGCAGGTGGCATCACCCAACATATTGGTGCTTATCGGGTAACATTGCCTGATGGTAGAGCTATTACTTTCCTTGACACTCCAGGACATGAAGCGTTTTCAGAAATGAGGACTAGAGGTGCTAAGGTAACTGATATAGTAGTTATAGTAGTTGCGGCAGATGATGGAATAAAACCACAAACAATTGAAGCAATTAATCATGCTAAGGCAGCAAATGTTCCGATAATTGTAGCAATAAATAAGATAGATAAACCGGATATTAATCTTGACCGAATTAAGAACGATCTATTAATTTACGGTTTAGTTAGCGAAGATTTGGGTGGAGATACCATAATTGTACCGGTTTCAGCTTTGAAGAAAACTAATTTAGATAAATTAGAAGAGGCTATATTATTGGTGGCAGAAATGCAAGATCTTAAGGCTAACTTTAGCGGACTCACTGCTGGTGTGGTCATAGAGGCAAAAGTTGATAAAGGCAAAGGGGCTGTGGCTACTATATTGGTACAACGTGGTATTCTAAAAATTGGAGACATAGTAGTTGCCGGAACGAAATATGGTAGAATTAAGAGAATGAATAATGATAAAGGAGCGGATCTTACCGAAGCGGAACCAACTTTACCAGTAGAGATTTATGGTTTAAATGAAGCCCCACGTGCAGGAGATCAGTTTAATGTCGTACAGAATGAAAAACAGGCTCGGGATATTGTAGAGTATCGTGAACGCCTGGCAAAAGAAAAGAAAATTTCTGTTACCAAAAGATCAAGCCTAGAAGAATTATTCCTAAAAGCTTCTGGCAGCACTGGTATGATAAAGGAGTTACCGATAATTGTTAAAGGCGATGTGCAAGGTTCGATTGAAGCAATTGTTACTAGTCTATTAAAGCTGCCAAATGATGAAGTTCGTGTAAGAATTTTACATCATGCAGTAGGCGGAATATTGGAGTCAGATGTTACCTTAGCTAAAGCATCAAATGCTATTATTATTGGTTTTAACGTTAGAACTAATAGTAATGCTTCGATTATGGCAGAAAGAGAAAAAGTAGATATTAGATATTACTCTCTTATCTATAATTTACTAGACGATATTAAATCAATACTCAGCGGTATGCTTTCACCAATTATTCGTGAGCAATATATTGGTACAGTCGAGATCAGGCAAATATTCACTGTCTCGAAGGTTGGAAAAATTGCTGGTAGTTATGTTACTAAGGGTACTATTAAAAGAGGTGCTAGGGTTCGATTGTTACGAGATAATATTGTTATTCACGAAGGAAAACTCAAAACTCTCAAACGTTTTAAAGACGATGTCAAAGAAGTTCACGAGAACTTTGAATGTGGTATCGCTTTTGAAAATTATGAGAATATCGAACAATCCGATATTGTAGAAGTTTTTGAAATTATTGAAGAAAAAAAACAGTTATTGTAAATGAAAAAAGTTTCCGATAGAGACAAGTCTTCAAGACAAAAAAAAGTTGCATCATTAATAAATGAAGCATTAGTGGAAGTGCTAAGACGTGGTAAGATGTTAGATGAACGACTGATTAATTGTCCGGTAACTATTACCAAGGTCTTAGTTACTGCTGATTTAAAAGTAGCACATTGTTATTTTTTACCATTTAATACAGTTTTTAATGAAATACAACTTACTGAATCTCTAAATAATTCGAAATATGCTATAAGAAATTTTATAACTGCTAAAATTAATTTAAAATATTCACCAGAAATTCGTTTTCATTATGATCTCGGATTTGATAATGCTGATAAAGTTGATAAGTTATTGAAGCAAGCTGAGATTAATCGAATGAATTAGGATTTTAAAATGAATCAAAACCTTACCCATCGTAAAGCAACAATTGCTGATTTAACAGCAATTGTCACCCTTCTTTTAGAAGATGAACTTGGACAAACAAGGGAACAGCTCTCAGAAAAATTGGATCAAGCTTATATTGACGCATTCCACAAAATAGATAACGATCCAAATCAATATTTGATGATAATGGAAATGGATAAAGAAATTGTTGGCACTTGCCATTTGACCATCATGCCATCACTAACTTTCAGAGGGGCAACAAGGATGCAAATTGAAGCTGTTCGCGTTTCAAAAGACTATAGAGGACAACATTTAGGGGAATGGATGATGAATACTGCAATGAAGTATGGTAAATCAAAAGGGGTGTCTATTGTTCAGTTGACAACTAATAAAAAACGTTCAAGAGCCAAACAGTTCTATGAGAAACTTGGTTTTGAAGCAACGCATGAGGGGATGAAATTATATTAGACTTCCTGCATAAGTCAATCTAGTTGGTGATTTTGTCGTCGAAACTTGCCTCCGCTCCTCACGTACATTTAAGTACGCTGCGGTGCTCGGCTTCGTTTCTCCTAAAAATCCCGAGGGCTTTTTTGACTTATGCAGGAAGTCTATTGGAAAAAAGAAAAAGCATCGTCTCAATGATTGAGTAATTTTGCTGATTATTCTTTTTCAAGGACAATCTATTTCTCCAAAACATTTGAGTACGCTCCTCTTGCATATCAGGCACAACTGTCGAAAGTTAGAAGGTAGAGCGGGTTTAGAGTTCATCATGGTAGTTTGAAAGTTGCGGAAAAATAACCAACGTCATTGCGAGGAGGCATAAGCAGACGAAGCAATCCATTTTTGGTTACTTTTATGGATTGCTTCGTCGACCTACGGTCTTCTCGCAATGACGTTGAACACATACGATTTGTAAAGGTAATGTTAGTCCTGTTTAGATAAAAAGAATTCCATAGTGATCTCGCAATGACCTTGAGTATACTAAAGCCTATTTAAACTTATAATTTTTAATTTCTTAAAATTCAATCTCAATTACCACAACGGGATAAGACCTACTCTACAGAATCATAATTTGATGACAGCTCTAATTCCCCCATAACAACTGTAGCATCTTCTACAACATCAAGGCTCTTATTACTCTCATCAGTACTATTGCCTTCATCTACTTTATCAGTAGTATCCTGTTGAAGTAAGAAAGCATCCTCATTAGCATAATGTTTATGTAATAAGTCTATACTATCTCCTATCTTGTCATAATGCAATACAATCTCTGAATCTGGATAAATGCTTTTAGCTAATTCTTTTAACTTTTCCCTATCTGAAGTGCATTCTATAAAAGAAAGTGTATAAGCTATTTCTGGTTTTTCTGTTAGTAATGCAATTTGTTTACCAATAAACTCATGCTGTAACTTATTAGTATCCCCTATAATATGTATATTACAGTCCTTGTTCTCTAACTGAATCTGATGTAACTTACTCAATTTCTCTGATTTTACTGTACACATAGCATTCCAGCAATTATCAAAAACACTATCTTCTAAAGAGGTGCCTTTTTCTTTTAAAATAGCCTTATTTAATTGTTGACGAAAGATTTCTGTTTCAATTGCGCCACATTTATATCGTGAAATTATCCCTAATTCTTTTTCTGCTGCAAGTGCTATCTTAGCAATAGTTTCTACTGGTAATTTACTTGCTGCAGCAAATGCCTTTATTGTAAGAGTCCTATCTGTATCAATTAGTTGAGAATATCTAAATATATGTATTGTCATAATACTCCTGATGTTTCATTAGTGAGTTAGCAGACTGTCGAAAATAGCTGGGAATATAATTAATTAGTCATCTCCGACAGTCTTATAGTCAAGATTTACTGATTCGTTATAGGGTTAATCACTTTGTAGTATAACTTTAAACTACCATAAATACAACAATATTATAAATTTATGCTATACTTCAATGTTCAGTATAATTATCATACTGTTATAGCACTTAACATATGGATTCAAATAAGTTATAATGATAAATAATAAAAAAATTATATAATAGAAATATGGCATCCCCCTACAGTTACGATTTACGTTCTAGAGTTATAGAACATTATGAGAAATATAAGAAAGTAGCACTTACATGCGAAACCTTTAAAATTAGTCGGTCAATAATCTATGATTGGATTAGATTAAAGAAACAAACTGGAGATATAAAGTCAAAGGAGGGATACCAGAAAGGATATGGTCATAAAACCCCTGATTTATCGGAGTTGCGTCATTTAGTAGAAAAGGGTAACTCGTTAACGCTTACAGAAATAGCAAAAGAATTAGATAATGTTGCAAGTATAATGACTATCAGCCGAGCTTTAAAGAAACTCAACATTACTCGAAAAAAAAGACATATGCGTATAAAGAAAGAGATGAAGGAAAGCGACAAGATTTTCTCAGTGAATTAGAAAAAGTGCCGATAGAGAGACGTGTTTATCTTGATGAAGCGGGCATAAATGATAATGAATCATATGAATATGGATGGTCAATGAAAGGAAGTCGTTGTAATGGGAGTAAATCGGGAAAACGTAGTGAAAGAACAAGTTTTATTGGTGCGTTAAATCAGAATAGTTTAATCGCATCACTAGTCTTTACTGGGAGCTGTGATAGTAAGGTATTTGAAGCTTATATAGAAAATTGCCTTGTGCCGGAGCTAAAGCCTGGACAGGTTGTCATTGCTGATAATGCAAGCTTTCATAAATCCAAAAGGGCTAAAGAATTAATTGAAAAAGCTGGCTGCAAACTAAAATTTTTACCACCTTATTCCCCTGATTTAAATCCTATTGAACATCATTGGTTTCCGATAAAAAATAACATTAGAAAATTATTAGATAAAGGTATTTCTGTATTTGAGGCAAGTTGTAGAACGTTTAAAATAATGTATGAACCTATATGTTAAGTGCTATAACACTCAAAAATTATAAGAGAGTTATTATGTTAGAAGACTTAATATTATTGTTAGAACGACAATTATCAACAATTTCTAAAAATTTAAATTTTTCTCATTCAACATCCTCCTACTATCATGCCACCATGTTTTGGTGTCTTAGTTATTAATCCCTATTTTTCTACTTTTTAAGATTTTTATTACTATTTGATCTTTGCTTTTAGCAAGAATTTGTTTGTTTAATTATTATCTGGTTAGTATTTATCCATAGTAAAATAACGTCATTGCGAGGAACCACTTCAGTGGCGACGAAGCAATCTAATGAATGTGGATTGCCACGACCACTACGTGGTCTCGCAATGACGTCTTGTATTTTTCTGTAATTTTTAAATTACCATGGGTTATGATAAGGTAAGTTACTTATTAGCACCAGTTGCCTTTATATCATAATCTTCACTGAGAAATTTTCTTTGCATCTCTGACTTACCGAGTACCTTTGCCTTGTTAGTTTTATGATTTTTGTTAGTTTCTACTCCCTTAATTTTTTTACTACTATCTGTTTTAGCTTTACTTGGTAACGCTCTATCAACAGTTTTTTGGTTAGTATTTTGTCGTGCAGGACATTTATATTTTTCTAAATCTTTTTTAGTTTCACGCAGCATAGATTTAATCTGCTCTAGCTCTTTGTGCAAATCACTATTTGCCTTATCATTCTTGTCATTATTTTGTCTCTTCACCTTATCATTTGCCGAGTTCAATGAAGGATATTCTTTTTCTTGATTTAGCTTTCGCCTTTCAATATGTTCCGCATCTTGTTTTACCATCTTAATATACATCTGACGATTTCTTAAAGTTGGATTGATTGTTTCAGTATCATACTCACTAAGCAAATCTCCCTCATCATCATCAAAATTTTCTTCCATGACGTTTCTTTTTGCTGTCGCTATATATTTTTTATTATAAAGCGGTGGACGCTTGCCACCGGCAAAACCTTTGCTATCTATAATTTTATTATTAGCAGATTTTTTGAAATATCCTCTAAAACCATCAGTACAACCTGAAAGTAGGGATAATCCCAAAAATACAATAATAATTCTTTTAAACATAAATCAATCCGATAATTTTCTAGTAACATTCTATAGCTAACCAGGGCTAACATTACTTTGTCCTTGCGAGGAGCTACTTTAGTAGCGACGAAGTAATTGTAAGATGTCATTCCCGCGTAGGCGGGAATCTAGATACCTGCTTTCGCAGGGATGACACAAAAATGGATTGCTTCGTTCGGGCTTCGCACCTCCTCGCAATGACGGAGTAATATTAGTCCTGGTTAGATATAGTAACATAATTAATGACACAAAATCACTGAAGTTGCAACAATCAGTTTATTATTTCTTCTACTGTATCAGCTAAAATCATACTACCGTCATTTCTTCTTTTTAATAATTCATGAGATGCCCGCTCTAATATATCACGATTTTTTATTAGCACTAAGAGTTTATCAGCTAATTTTTTTGCAGTGATTTTATTTTGTTCAAAACACCACCCTGCCCCACTATCTTCCAGAGCTTTGGCATTATAGAATTGATGATTTTCAGCTGCCGTAGGTAGCGGAATAAAAATTGCCGGCAACCCAATATAGCTAAGCTCAGAAATAGTTGATGCCCCAGCTCTGGATATTACTAGTTCTTGGTTTGCATATTGCTGATCCATATCATAAAAAAAATCGGATACTTGATGCTGGATGTTTAATTCACTATAAATTTTAACAATATTATCATGATCTTCTAGAAGAGCTTGTTGAGTAATATGCAATTTAATATCAGGGTTTGATTGCACTAACATTTTAATAGCTTCCGGTATTAAAGTAGAAAAAATCTTTGCTCCTTGGCTTCCACCAAAAATGAATATTCGGAAAGTATCATTGTTAAAATTATCTTTAACTTTTAGCTTTTTAACATTCTCCCGTACTATATTTCCTATAACTAATTTCTTATTATTATCAACAATATTATAATTTTTAGTTTCCTCATAGGTAAGAGCAACTTTTTTGGCACATTTTAGAAAAAATCTATTAACTTTACCAATAAAGCAGTTTTGTTCATAAATTACAATAGGAATACGTAATAATACAGCCGCTATCAAAGGAGCAGCTGTTGGATAGCCACCAAACCCAATTATAACATAAGGTTTAGTCTGCACTAATAGCAATAACATCTTAAAAGTCACAAATAATAAAGAAATCAATAATTTAAACTTATTAATTAACCCTTTAGGTGGTAATCTAAAATTTATTATATGTGGAATGAGCGGTAAATCTTCAGTTAAATATTTTTGACATCTAACATCAGTAATAAGGTGTAACTTATACCCGCGTTTCACCAATTCTTCAGCCAAAGCAATAGCGGGAAACAGATGACCTGCCGTACCACCACCAACAACAATTATATTCTTCATATCTCAATATCTTGAATCTTATAGTTAGTAAGGGAAGTTTTATGTTTGGTAAAACCAAGCAACATCCCAGTAGCAATAGCTATGGCAAAAGTTGAAGAACCACCATAACTAATAAAGGGTAAGGTCATACCTTTGGTTGGTAATAAATTCAAGGTAACTCCTATATTAATTATGGCTTGTAAACCTATCTGTGCAACAATACCACTTGCTGCAAATTGAGCAAATTTATCTTCTTCATTAATGAGTTTTAGTAAACTACGAATCACTATAAAAGCAAATATTCCTACAATTATCAAGCAGATAATTGCCCCAAATTCCTCACCAGCAACGGCAAAGATAAAATCAGTATGAGAGTCCGGTAATACTTGTTTTACCGCTCCTTCACCAGGACCACAACCATACAAACCACCATGCTCAAATGCTCTAATTGACTTACTAACTTGGTAATTACCAATACTCTCTGGATCAAAAAAACTATTAATCCTTTGTGCTACATGAGGTAGCCAAAAATAAGCTGCTGTAACGCCAAATAGCAACATAAAAGTAGCAAGCATAATCCAAAATATCGGCATACCAGCAATAAAAAGTTGAATACCAAAAATCGCAGTAACCATCACTAACATACCAAAATCTGGCTGGATAATTAATAATAAGGCAATGATACCATACAAAACTATACAGATAGAAAAACTTGGAAAATCCTCCTCAAATTTCAGTGATAATATCCAGCCTGCCACTACTGCAAAGAATGGTTTTATAAATTCTGAAGGCTGCATCGAAAAACCTAAAATATTAACCCAACGAATGGCACCTTTAACCTCATAACCATAGAATCTAACTAAAATTAACAATACTATACTGACAATAAATCCTAGAATTGATAATCTCTTTATCCATTTTCTTGAGAAAGAAGAAAAAACAACAATAAGTAACAAGGCACTAGCAAGATAAAATAATTGTCTAGAGGCAAAATAATGCTCATTAAGTCCAATTCTATTTGCTACTACTGGTCCTGCTGTGGTAACCAATATTATACTAAAAACAAACAGGGTTACTAAAGCAATAATCATTTGTTGATCTATACTACGCCACCACCATTTTAGGTAATTGTTAGATAACTCATTATTAGGATTATCTTTGATCATGATTAGCAATAATATTATATAACTCTATAAATAGATTTCCGCGTTCCTCAAAATTTTTGAATTGATCGTAAGAAGCACAAGCTGGAGCTAACAAAATATTCTTCAACTCCCCCTTATCCTGCATTGCATCGTTAACAGCAGCATTAAAAGCCTCCTGTAAATCTTGACAAATTTGGAAATCTACCTTGCCCTTAAGTGATAATGCAAAAAGCTCTTTATCTTGACCAAAAAGATAAGCTTTACGAATTTTATTAAACCATGGCTCTAAATTTGTTATTCCTCCTTCTTTTGCCACCCCTCCAGCTAACCAATATATATTATCAAGTGCTGCAATGGACTTAGAAGCAGCAATGCCATTGGTAGCCTTACTATCGTTATAAAAATTTATCTTACTTGAATGATCTGAGTATATTGTGCCAACATATTGCATTCTATGCGGTAAGCCCTTAAACAACTCGATGGCAGCAATTATTTGTTCTGGTGTTACCCCTATAATCCGACAAGCCGCATAACTGGCGGCAATATTCTCCTGATTATGTATGCCTTGTAAATAGCTATTATTACGGAGATTAACAGTAATCGGTTCAAAAATATTGTCATAAACAACATTATTATAAATTGACACTCCTTTATCAAGGATTTTACCAACAGAGATTGGTAAAACATTTGTTTTATTTTCCTTTTCTACTTCTAGAAAAATATTATTGGTAATTTCATTATCAACACTAATTATGGCAAATGAATCTTTGTCCATTCGATTAAAGATTTTCTTTTTAGCGGCAATATAGCCTTGTATATTATTATGTCGCTCTAAATGATCTTCGGTAATATTAAGAAGCACAGCAATTTTAGCTTTAAAACTGCTTAATAAGTCTAACTGAAATGAAGATAGCTCTAATACATATCCTTGACAATCTAATCCCATACTTAAGGCAGGAAAACCAATATTTCCGCCAACTGGGTAATCAAAACCACAAGATTGTAAAATATGACCAGTTAGAGCAGTGGTAGTACTCTTACCATTAGTACCAGTTATACCAATGAAATTAGTTTTATTTTTCCCTCCAAACTTAACTTCTTCAAATAATAGGTCTATATCTGAGGTTATTGGTATATTACGGGAATTAGCCATTGTAACAATGTCATGCGACAAGGGAACACCTGGACTCAGTAGTATCCTATCAAGAACCTGCCACCGTGGATCAGACAAGCCAACCAGATTATCGTTTCCATAGATTTTACTGAAAGCATCCCTACTGCTACTTAGTTGATCATAACAAATTATCCTAGCTACTTTATTTAATGATTGATAAGCAGCCATACCAGTCTTACCCAACCCAACTATACCTATATTCTTATGCTTTTGTGAAAGAAATGATGACATGATTTTTAATTTAATAATCCATCATTTACTGTACTTTCAGTAGTTCATTGATTTTTGTAATAGATAGCTTAGTCATTCTCGCTACTTCTTCAATAGAGTTACCGTTGTTTATCATCATTTTTATTAATTTAGCTTCACCTCTAGCTTCTCCTCTGGCTTCTCCTCTAACTTCGCCAATTTGAATGCCTTTTCTTTTACCAATCTCTATACCTTCTTCTATCCATACTTGGGTTATACTAGGCATAAGTTCCTCTCCTTTTTCTTTAGTTAAACTGGTGATTAACATTTTTTCTAACTCTATTTTATCACTTTGCTCAATAAAGGTCAAAGTATAGTGTAATAGATTTCTTATATGGTCATAACCTATGCTTACTTTAGTTAATTCAGGCAAGAGATCAGAGATTTCTTGCCATCTTTTCAGTAATTGACGCTCGTGGATGTGTTTGAGAAAAAATAACAGAATACCAGACCACACCTTTTTCTTAAGTTCTTCATCTGGGATATCCTGCACGTTAATAAGCTGATAATCATTTATCCAGAAGCACCTTGCTAAGTCTGGGTAGGTAAATAAATCCCATATGTTAAGTGGGGCATCATATTTTTTCTTGCCATTGTACAACACTAACGGATAGATTAACGGAAGGCGTTTAGATTTAGGATTAATAGTTAAATATCGATCGCAAATATTCACCATATATTTAAATAACCTAAACGCCATTAGCTGATCAACCGTACTTTGATGCTCTAATAACAAAAAAATATAGCCATCCGTATCATTAAACTTAACAGAAAATAATATGTCCGAGATAGTTTCAGAAAGGCCTGGCTCAATAAAACTATCTTTTTCTAATTTTAGAGTTGTACTATCGATTAAAGTCAGCACATCCTTAGGCAAATGAGTTGCCAGAAACTCTTTGGCAACTATTGGATTCTCCATAGATTTACGAAATATTTTATCATGTTTTGGTCTGTCTGGAGTCATAAAAAGCTTATATAGCCAATCTAATAATTCGTTATTTACTGTATTTTCAGTAATTCATTGATTTTAGTAATAGATAGTCCAGTCATTCTAGCTACTTCTTCAATAGAGCTACCATTACTTATCATCATCTTTATTAATTTAGCTTCTCCTCTAGCTTCTCCTCTAGCTTCGCCCCTAGCTTCTCCTCTAGCTTCGCCCCTAGCTTCGCCTCTAGCTTCGCCCCTAGCTTCGCCTCTAGCTTCGCCAATTTGAATACCTTCTTCTATCCATACTTGGGTTATACTAGGCATAAGTTCCTCTCCTTTTTCTTTAGTTAAACTGGTGATTAACATTTTTTCTAACTCTATTTTATCACTTTGCTCAATAAAGGTCAAAGTATAGTGTAATAGATTTCTTATATGGTCATAACCTATGCTCACTTTAGTTAATTCAGGCAAGAGATCAGAGATTTCTTGCCATCTTTTCAGTAATTGACGCTCGTGGATGTGTTTGAGAAAAAATAACAGAATACCAGACCACACCTTTTTCTTAAGTTCTTCATCTGGGATATCCTGCACGTTAATAAGCTGATAATCATTTATCCAGAAGCACCTTGCTAAGTCTGGGTAGGTAAATAAATCCCATATGTTAAGTGGGGCATCATATTTTTTCTTGCCATTGTACAACACTAACGGATAGATTAACGGAAGGCGTTTAGATTTAGGATTAATAGTTAAATATCGATCGCAAATATTCACCATATATTTAAATAACCTAAACGCCATTAGCTGATCAACCGTACTTTGATGCTCCAATAACAAAAAAATATAGCCATCCGTATCATTAAACTTAACAGAAAATAATATGTCCGAGATAGTTTCAGAAAGGTCTGGTTCAATAAAACTATCTTTTTCTAATTTTAGAGTTGTGCTGTCAATTAAAGCCAGTACCTCTTTAGGTAAGTGAGTTGCCAGAAACTCTTTGGCAACTATTGGATTCTCCATAGATTTACGAAATATTTTATCATGTTTTGGTCTGTCTGGAGTCATAAAAAGCTTATATAGCCAATCTAATAATTCGTTATTTACTGTATTTTCAGTAATTCATTGATTTTAGTAATAGATAGTCCAGTCATTCTAGCTACTTCTTCAATAGAGCTACCATTACTTATCATCATCTTTATTAATTTAGCTTCTCCTCTAGCTTCTCCTCTAGCTTCGCCCCTAGCTTCGCCTCTAGCTTCGCCAATTTGAATACCTTCTTCTATCCATACTTGGGTTATACTAGGCATAAGTTCCTCTCCTTTTTCTTTAGTTAAACTGGTGATTAACATTTTTTCTAACTCTATTTTATCACTTTGCTCAATAAAGGTCAAAGTATAGTGTAATAGATTTCTTATATGGTCATAACCTATGCTCACTTTAGTTAATTCAGGCAAGAGATCAGAGATTTCTTGCCATCTTTTCAGTAATTGACGCTCGTGGATGTGTTTGAGAAAAAATAACAGAATACCAGACCACACCTTTTTCTTAAGTTCTTCATCTGGGATATCCTGCACGTTAATAAGCTGATAATCATTTATCCAGAAGCACCTTGCTAAGTCTGGGTAGGTAAATAAATCCCATATGTTAAGTGGGGCATCATATTTTTTCTTGCCATTGTACAACACTAACGGATAGATTAACGGAAGGCGTTTAGATTTAGGATTAATAGTTAAATATCGATCGCAAATATTCACCATATATTTAAATAACCTAAACGCCATTAGCTGATCAACCGTACTTTGATGCTCCAATAACAAAAAAATATAGCCATCCGTATCATTAAACTTAACAGAAAATAATATGTCCGAGATAGTTTCAGAAAGGCCTGGTTCAATAAAACTATCTTTTTCTAATTTTAGAGTTGTGCTGTCAATTAAAGCCAGTACCTCTTTAGGTAAGTGAGTTGCCAGAAACTCTTTGGCAACTATTGGATTCTCCATAGATTTACGAAATATTTTATCATGTTTTGGTCTGTCTGGAGTCATATATGTTTATTTGCTTTCTCATCTCCAGGTAATACATAACTCGGTCCTTTCCAACTTGATGAAAAATCAAATTCTCTATATGGCTGATCAAGTTTAACTGGCTCATATATTACTTTTGCCAGAGTCTCATCATATTTAACTTGCACATAACCAGTTAATGGAAAATCTTTTCTAAGAGGGTGACCAACAAAATCATAATCTGTTAGAATACGGCGAATATCATGACTACCAGTAAAATTCACCCCAAACATATCATATGCTTCACGTTCATACCAACAAGCAGCACTAAAGATTCTGGTAATCGAAGGGATTATGTCACTCTCTCCAACCTCAATTTTAACTAATATACGTTTATTTAATTTAAGACTTAGTAAATTATATACTACCTCAAACCGTTTGGGACGGTCTAAAAAATCGGCAGCAAACAAATCTGTCAGTACAGTAAAACGTAAATCCTCAGACTGCTTAACTGACGATAAAAATGGTAACAGACTTTCTATAGTAGATTTGTAAGCAACAAAATGTACATTTGAAGCATTTGGGGATACAGGCAAAGCGGTTAACTTAAGCCCTTGATTTTTTATTAAGTTATCAATAATCTTTTCCATATTATACACTCTTCTGCTTTAAATAATCGAATACATACAGCACCCTTGTCATCCCCGCGTAGGCGGGGATAGCTCCCGCACTGAAGCAGGGATGACATTACCTTAGTAAGTTTTATTCAAAATTCCTTCATGAAACCTAGTAGTCCTTCTAATTTTCCTTTGTAGCTGCATTAAGCCGTAAATCAAAGCCTCTGCAGTCGGAGGACAACCTGGTACATATACGTCTACCGGAACGATTTGATCACAACCACGTACTACCGAGTAGGAATAATGGTAATAGCCACCACCATTGGCACAGCTTCCCATTGACAGAACCCATTTAGGCTCAGTCATTTGGTCATAAACTTTTCTAAGAGCTGGAGCCATCTTATTAGTTAAGGTTCCTGCAACTATCATTAGATCAGATTGACGTGGGCTGGGTCTAAATAACATACCAAAACGATCCATATCGTAACGGCTAGAAGCAGCTTGCATCATTTCTACTGCACAACAGGCAAGACCAAAGCTCATAGGCCAAAGTGAATTAGATCTAGCCCAGCCGAGCAAATCATCGAGTTTAGTTATCAGGAAGCCCCGATTTGAGATTTCTTCTGCAAGTAGCTTATCTTGATCATATAAATCTATTTCTTCTTTCATGTCATTACTCCCAATCTAAGGCTCCTTTTTTCCATTCATATATAAAACCAATGGTAAGTACGAATAAGAAAAACATCATTGAAAAAAAACCAAATTTACCAATTTTTCCAAGCGTAATAGCCCATGGCATCAAAAAAGTTACTTCTAAATCAAAAATAATAAATAAAATAGCTACTAGATAAAAACGTACATCAAATTTGCTTCTAGCATCACTAAAAGGCTCAAATCCGCATTCATAACTATCCAGCTTAGCCTTATTATATTTCCGAGGACTCAAAAGCCTCGGTAATGTAACTATTATCAACGACAAAACTGCTGCTATAGCAAAAAATACCGCTATAGGCAAATATTCCTGTAATATGTGTGATGTTTCCAACATTAGTAATTACCTTAATAGAGTAAACATATAGCTAACCCGAATAAGTTCTAGATATCTCAGACGTCATTGCGAGGAGGCGTGAGCCGACGAAGCAATCCATTTTTGGTTATTTTTATGGATTGCTTCGTCGACCTACGGTCTTCTCGCAATGACGGAAGATATCTAAAACCGCTTCCCCTTCTAACTTTCAACAGCTGTGAGTAAAGTGGCTCCTCGCAATGACAATTTGTCGTTGCTCGACGTAATAGCAATTTAAGCAAAATAACCGCTCCAAAGGCACTGCACACCCACCATATTTGCCAAATATTAAATGAAATCATACCTATTATATAATAATTTATAAAGCAAGCATAGGCAACAGACTTGTAATTTAACGTATCTATATCTATTTCCTTACCAGTTAGATTCATCTTAGCACTTTTAGGGGACTGCACTAAGCTTATATTACTAATTTTTTGAATATATTTATAAATTAAAGATAAAAATAGTATCAAACCGATTAAGCCCGTCTCAAATAAAATTTGCATTATATTATTATGCGGGTGCAGAGGAAAAGGTGACCAAGTCCATTGGTGATAACTAACCATTTGTTCTTTATCAATTTTAAAATTTCTTGACGAAGCAAATCCATAGCCTAAAATTGGTTTTTTGATAATTTGTTCAGCAACAAAGTGCCAAATAAACACACGATGCTTGGCAGAATCCGGCAGAAACTTAGCATAATGATCTGATGCATAATGTGGTTGTATTTTATAGGCAATTATCGGCATCATTATTGAACTGGTTATCATAGCAAAGGTAAATAATTTCAAAAAAATAGATTGTAGTGATTTGGATGCTAACAATCTATTTGTTAAAAATACTAACCCACCTATGGTAAATGCTAAGAAGCTTGCCAGACTATCAGAGATAGATAATAAATAAAAAATTAATAGATAATATATTAGTGCTAATAGATATTTATGATATAGTATCAGTATAGCAATAAGCAGCCAGGAAAGAACTGACAATAAAGAACACCCTCGATCAAGAATAAATAAAAAGAACTGACCGGAAGATTTTGGCTGAAAAATAGCACGGAAGGTTCTTGTGATGATACCGTGAGATGAGTATTCTATAAAGAATAGAGCAATTGCAACTACTATTCCTAAAATAAAATATATTTTTATTTTACTTACATTGATAGGTAATTTGTCAATATGGCTATTTACGATAAATCCTATTAAAACAATTAAAAAAACTTGTAGATAATTAAGTAAAGAGGCAGGATAATTAAGTGAATAAAAATTTGTTACAAGACACCAAAGAGCAAATAATATTTCCAATTTCCACTTGGATAACAAAGTTTTTTTAATAGTGGCATATGGCAAATTAATAAATATTTTATCTGACAAAGCAATTAATATAGTTAATAACCAGATAGGAACTATTACTGCCGCAGAAAAACCAGCAATTAATCCAACTGCTGGAAATAGCATTACTAGAATGTAAAACAGGGATTGTATCATTCTTAAATATCCTTATAAACAATCTTTAGCAAAAATTTCATAAATTGGGTGTTCAAAGGTGGAAACTGAAATGCTTGATGAGATAAGCCATCCTTGGAAAATTAACATAGGGTCTTCATCAATCTTATGCTCTGTAATGGTTAATAGCATATAATTATCCCTATTATAAGGATCGAGATTTTTTATACATTTATGAAGTTTAATTTGAATATTACCAAAATATTGTGGTTCATTAGGTTTTAATAACATCTCCTTTGATGTTGCAGTAATTTTATTTAAAGTGACAATCTTACCTAAAGGGCAAGTTTTTAATTCTGAATTTTCAGCATTATTTGGTATATTGGGTAAGCTATTGTCGTTAATTTTATTGTCGTTAATTTCTAACTCGTTACTATCCTCATCGGTAGTATCGAAGAATTCTATATCTTGAACAGTATCTTCAGCTTGCCCATAAGGAGCAATAATGCATAGAACCACCATTATACTGGGAAATATAAGGTGCTTCATTAATTTCTGTAGCATTCGAAAATAACAATTAGTTGTACTTGGATTGGTAGTTATACTACCTTGTAGTAAAATTGTATATGTAAAAATTTATAATTTTTTTTATTGTAATTTATTTTTCTATACTCCATATTGGTAGGGTAACTATGTATAGCTAACCCAACTAACATTACGCTAAACTCACAGATGTCATTGCGAGGAGCTACTTTAGTAGCGACGAAGCAATCCTGTTTTGTGTCATACCTGCAAAAGCAGGTATCTTAGACTCCCGCCGTTGCTAAGAATGACAACTTACAATTGCTTCGTCGGCTTACGCCTTCTCGGAATGACGGCAGTTTACTATGGATAGATATTAATAGAATTAGCTATCCAACTATAGTCATTTAAATTGAGGATATTATCCCTATTACAGTATGGGAACTAAATAGACTTTTTTATATTCTTGACAGGATGATTTTGTTTTTTACTGTACATCATACAAATAATTACGTGAGTAAGACTTAATGCAAGCTATTATCCGCCTTATATTAACAAACCCAAGAATCAACTCTAAATTTAGGACTGGTTTTTCGTACTTTTCTATATTTATTTTTATGGGTTTTGCTACTTTTGTATCTTCATCGATCAATAAATTCGTTAATGATACTATGTCAATCACCATAGCAGAACCAGAAACAGTTGAGTCCTTAAAAGAACTATCGGATGAAATATCCCAAATTGTTACGGTCAAAAAAGGTGATACATTAAAGGCAATACTTTTGCACCAACAAATTCCAAATAAAGAAATAACTCAAATTGTAAAAATAGCAAAAGACAAAAATATTGAATCTTCTCTGAAGATAGGGCAGCAACTGGTTTTTGATTATGAAATAAAAATTATTGAACAAGATGATGAAGATCTTGCTTCTGAGTCCCGTACATTGAATAAACTAACTATAGCTTATGATAAGATTAAATCGTTAGAAATTATTAGAGAAGATGAAGATTTTTTTGCAAGAGACATAACCAAATCTTTCAATAAACTATTAACCAAATCGTCAGTAGTTATTAATTCAAACTTTATGTCAGCTTTAAAATCGTTAGGGTTATCAAGTAACAGTATAATTGAAATGATCAACTCGTATAGTTATCAAATTGATTTTCAACGTCAAATTAAAAGTGGTGACACTGTAACTGTTATAACCGAAAAATTTGTTACCAAAGATGGTAAATTTTCCCATCATGGTAAGGTTTTACATGTATCACTTAATTTATCCGGTAAGGAGTATAATATTTTTCGATATTCTCCAAATAATACACCAAATAATCATGATTTCTTTTCTGAAGATGGTAAAAGTGTCAAAAGAAGTTTGCTTAGAACACCTGTCAAATTAGTTAGAATTTCTTCACATTATGGTAATAGGCATCATCCTACTTTAGGTTATACCAAAATGCACAAAGGTGTTGATTTTGCTGCTCCAATTGGTACGCCAATTTATGCGGCAGGCAACGGGGTGATAACTGAAATAGGCTGGAAATCTGGTTATGGAAAATTTATACAGATCAAACATAGTCAAAATTTATCAACTGCTTATGCCCATGCTTCTAATTTTGCTAAAAATCTTAAACCAGGAAGTATAGTAAAACAAGGGCAAGTTATTGCGTTTGTCGGTAATACTGGTATAACTACCGGATACCATCTACATTATGAAGTTAAAATAAATGGTAAGAACGTAAACCCCATGCATGTTAAATCTACTCCTGGTATAGAACTTACTGGCAAGCAATTAGCACAATTTAAACAATTTAAAAGTAAGATAAGATCTTTAAGTAGTGAGCTTGATAATAAGTCAGAAATTGCTGAAAGTTCAGGAGTAAAATTTCTCTGACAGTCTCCTAGAATGACATCTTTTCCGTTAGGGCAATAGACAAATGCTACTCTGGTAGCTATATAGAAGAATATAGAAAAAACGAGCAGAGGTACTTAAGGAAAAAGATAAAATTGAGAATTAAATAAAAAAACAAAAGAATATGTACTTATCTGAAATGAAAATGTATGATAGGATTATATATGATTATGGATTTTTTTATGCAAATATTACCTTTTCTTGTACTAATGTTTTCTATTGGGAACTGTTACGCAGATTTCTCTCTTAATTCCTCTATACAGCGTGAAGCTGACAGCAATACTGGACGAAACTATCTCAAAGGGTCTATACCTAAGGATGTTATAGAGCCGTACTTAACACATTTAAAAACCATTCTCTCACCCGAAGATTACAAAAAATACACGCAGAATCAACAAAAGCGTGATTCGGGAATGTATCATGTGACTATAATTAGACCTGATGAGTACAGCGTCTTGAATAAAGATTTATCAAATTTTATAGGATATCCTATAAGTATTAGGTGCTTTGGTATCGGGAATGTTCGAGAAGCAGATAACGAGGCCTATTTTTTAGTATGTCAAAGTCAAAATGCTGCTAATTTAAGACAACATTTTAATCTACCTACACAGGACTTTCATGTTACACTAGGATTTAAAGAAAAAGATATTTTTGATCAACCAAAGGACAAATCGTCTTTAATTTCTCCTTATTCTATTTTAGAAAAATAGACATGTTGTTGACTGCTGGAAACTTATCAGCAACTTGCTATTTTTTAACTTAATAACCGTTACTTACGGTAAGTTTGTTTGTAATATGCATATACCATTAACATTAAAAAAGATATTACTAATTATTCGTCAGAATAGCCGTATAGTTATTAAATTGGTGATTATAGATCAATTAGTAAAATGGTGGTTTATAAATTATCTAAGGGGTAAGATTGGTCTAACACTAAAAGTGACAAGCTTTTTAGATATAGTTTATAGCTGGAACCATGGTATTAGTTTTGGACTGCTGCGAAATTATTATCAGTATAGTAATATGTTTTTTACAGTTGTTAATTCTGCTCTTATAATATATTTATGGTATCTCTTATTAAAATGTAAGACAATGACAGGCTTTGTTGGTTATAGCTTTATCATTGGTGGTGCTATTGGTAATTTGATTGATCGTTTTGTTAATGGGGCAGTGTTTGATTTTATTTATTTTCATTATGAAGATTTTGGTTTTGCAATATTTAATCTAGCTGATAGTTTCATTTCATTAGGTGTAATATTCTTGTTACATGATTATTATAAAACCAAGAAAATTATTGAACAACAACAAAATATTAAATATAATCACACTATGATACAAGCTGAAGCAGATAGGATCCGTGAGCTTGGTTTTAAGGAAAATATAAATTTAAAAGGAGATTGAGTGCGTAAAATTTTTTGGTTATTTGTTACTGTAATAATGTTGTCTGCATGCGGTAAAAAAATAAAAGAGACAATAGGGATAGTGACGCCTGGCCCCAATGAATACAGGGTCGAGCGTAATAAAACTTTAGAAATGCCACCCCACTATGACTTACCGGCTATTGAAAAGAAAGATAAAGAAAGCCTTAAAACGCCTTCTGCAAAAACTCTTAATGATGGTGAACAAGCTCTCATAGAGGAAATAGAAAAGTAATACCCACGACTGTCGAAAATTAGAAGGTAGAGCGGGTTTAGAGGTTATCATGGTAGTTTTAAAAGTTGCGGAAAAATAATTGGCGTCATTGCGAGGAGACGTGAGCCGAAGAAGCAATTTTTTGTCATACCTGCGAAAGCAGGTATCTAGATTCCCGCTTACGCGGGAATGACAACTTACAATTGCTTCGTCGACCTACGGTCTTCTCGCAATGACGTATTTTTGGTAAAAGTGCCTCTGTCATTGCGAGACCACGTGAGTGTAGTGGCAATCCATTGTAAGTTGTATCATTCCTAGCCTGCGGCGGGAATCTGGAACCCTACCTTCGCATGGATGACACAAAACAGGATTGCTTAGTTGATCTACGGTGTTCCTCACAAGACTAATTATATAATTTTTTCGCTTTTTCACTTAGTGGACAGAAATTTTGGTATATACTCAAAGATATAGAGAAATAACAATTGCCGGAGTTTAAAATAAGGTGAGTGATAATAATAAAAATGTTGTGCTGAATTTTGGTCCACAGCATCCAGCTACCCATGGGGTTTTAAGATTAATCTTAGAAATGGATGGTGAGGTAATCAATAAGGCAGATCCACATATTGGCTTACTGCATCGTGGTACTGAGAAATTAATTGAGTATAAAACATATCTACAAGCTATACCATATTTTGATCGATTAGATTACGTATCACCGATGTGTCAAGAACACGCTTTTGCCTTAGCGGTTGAAGGATTGCTTGGCTGCGAAGTGCCAAGACGAGCTCAATTTATTCGAGTATTATTCTCTGAACTTACCCGTATCCTTAATCACATACTTAATATCACAACCCAAGCTCTGGATGTTGGGGCTACTACACCTTTATTGTGGTTATTTGAGGAACGTGAAAAAATTATGGAATTTTATGAGCGTGTATCTGGTTCTAGAATGCATGCAAATTATTTCAGACCTGGTGGCGTTTCCCAAGATTTACCAGATGGTATATTAGAAGATATTGATGTTTTTATTCAACAATTTTCTAAAAAATTACAAGATGTTGAAACTTTGTTAAATGACAACAGAATTTGGAAACAACGTCTAGTAGATATCGGAGTAGTAAGCCAAAAAGAAGCTATGGATTGGGGGTTTTCTGGTCCAGTATTGCGAGGTTCAGGTATTGCCTGGGATCTCAGAAAAACCAATCCGTATGATGTATATGATGAATTAGATTTTGATATCCCAATTGGCAAAAATGGTGATTGTTATGATAGATATTTGGTTCGCATTGAAGAAATGTATCAATCGCTTAAAATTATACAACAATGTCTTGAGAAAATACCAGAGGGTAGCATTAAAACTGATGACCCTAAAATTGCTCCGCCATCAAGAGAGCAAATGAAAGAATCGATGGAAGCAATGATTAATCATTTTAAACTTTACACTGAAGGATATGACGTGCCACAAGGAGAAATATATCGATTTGTTGAAGCCCCAAAAGGCGAGTTTGGTGTATATTTATACTCTGATGGAAGCAACAAACCCTATAGATGCCGTATTAAAGCCCCTGGATTTGCTCATCTGCAAGGTCTAGACTTCATGTCAAGAGGATATTTGATGGCAGATGTGGTAACTATTATTGCCAGTCTTGATATTGTTTTTGGAGAAATTGACCGATGAATGATGAACCACTAAATTTTAGTTTTAATGATGAGAACTTAAAAAAAGCTCAGAATATTATTAAGAAATATCCTGAAAATAAACAAAAAAGTGCTATCCTACCGCTACTTGATCTTGCCCAACGGCAAATGAATGGTTGGTTACCTAAAGCATCGATAGAGTATGTAGCAAATTTTCTAAATATGCCTTTCATCAGAGCATATGAAGTTGCAACATTCTATACCATGTTTAATCTACAGCCAGTGGGGCGATATCACATACAAATTTGTGGTACTACCCCCTGTTGGCTAAGGGGTAGCGATAAAATTGCTACTATCTGTAAGAAGAAACTTGCTATTAATTTCGGTGAGCTAACCAGTGATAAAAAGTTTAGCCTTACAGAAGTTGAATGTTTGGGAGCTTGCGTTAATGCCCCAATTGTCCAAATCAATGATGATTTTTTTGAAGATTTAGATGAAGAAGGAATGATTAAGTTAATTGATAGCCTTACTTAGCCCCCCGTCAAAAGTCTAAAGATATAGTGAAACCTATTGAATTAGGTGATACAAACTTTGTGTCATACCTGCGAAAGCAGGTATCTAGATTCCCGCCTTCGCGGGAATGACAACTTACAATCGTTATGTTCTTTATCACCTAATCCTATGAGCATAACTATAGAGATCGGTTTTTTTTCTTAAATTGATACATTATGTCGAATTACACTTTCACTACAAAATAAAAAATGCAGGGTACTTATGATGTTATTCCCGCGAAAGCGGAAATCTATAATATCTCTAGGCTTTTTGACAAAGCCTAGGTAAGTCTATTATTGTCTTTAACATTCATCCTTATAGACTCCCCACAATAGCTTCTTAGGCAGCCATCCAGTACAATTTTTACAACGTACTTGGCAATGATCTTTTTTGCATTTATTAAGTAAGCAACGGACATGATTACTTACTTTTGCAACAACTTTACTTGGATCATCAGCTACTCTAGTAAGAATTACCAACTCTGGACTTACCACAATCACCGACCTTTTACCGGATAATACGCTCGAATGTACCCAACCCCCCTCTCCTTTTATGTCACGGATTTGCCTCCATTGTTCATATTCTGCAATAATTTCTATTGGTTCTCCCTTTTTAATAAATACCCATTCTATAGGGGCTCTGATCGTAGGACCAACTCTAGCATTTACCTCATTAGCCTTTATCGAGGCAAATCTGGGTATAGGCAATTTCTGGTTATCCGCTTTTGTTAGCAAAGGTATAACGGTCAAGATAAGTATACTTCCGATATATAGAGGTAATTTGATTACCATGGGTAGCCTAGGTAAGGAATTTTGAATAAAATCTATGGGTTTGTCATCCCCGCGTAGGCGGGTATCTAAAACATCACCTAGAAAGTATTGAAATATTATAGATTCCCACCTACACGGGGATGACAAGCATTGTGACTCGGTTCTATTCAAATTTCCTCCTAGTATTTCTCTGAGTCATTTTCTTCCAATTCATGCAATGCGTCATCTCGTTTAGCTATTACATAATTACCTGATCTAAATTGCCCTTTGATCCGATTTATTTCATATTCACTAAGACCAATAAATTTCAGAATTGTTCCACCAAGTTGCAAACCAGTCTCGTAATTTTCTGGGATGATTGTGGTTGCCCCAGCATCATAAAATTCTCTAGCATTTTGTAGATTTTTTAATCTTACAATAACTTCAAGATCTGGAAAATTACTTGAGATCGTTCTAAGAGACTTTTTGATGGTAACCTTATTATTCATTGTAAGTACTAGGGTTAAAATCCTTTCTGCTCCAACGGCTTTTAGCGTATCAATTTGCGATACATCTCCCCTAAAAACTGGAAATCCATTAGCTGTTTCTTCTTTGACAATTTCGTCATTAACATCTAGTGCTATATAATTGATCCCTTCAGCTTCTAATACTAATGCTACCATCTTACCAACACTACCAAAACCGGCAATTATTATATGGTTTGTTAAATCTCTTGCCCCAAGTTCTATAATTTGTATTGGAGTTTTCCCAAGCTGTTTATCAAGTTTCTCAGCAAGTTTCCTTCCTAAAATTGCCAGTAATGGAGTTAGTGCCATGGTACATGTCACCACTAATAAAAGCACATTGGCAGTACTCTCTTCAATAACACCACTTTCTTTACCAAGACCGAATAAGATAAAAGCAAATTCTCCACCCTGTGATAACAATAAACCAGCATGCAAAGCCACTCCCCGATTAAAGCCAAATAAGATACAAAAGGCGGTAATAATTAATGTTTTTACCATGATCAAGGCAACAGAGCAAGTTAGGATAGTTGATATCTGAGCATATATTTCTTGTGCATCAATATTCATACCAACGCTCATAAAAAATAGTCCTAACAATAAACTTTTGAAAGGATATATACTTTCTTCCGCTTGTAATCGAAACTCTGTTTCTGCGACTAAAACCCCCGCCACAAAGGCTCCCAGAGGAAGTGATAGACCAAAATATTCTGTTGCCCAAGCAGCAGATAGAACTACCAATAAAGTCATGGAAATTGGCAGCTCGTTTATATCACCATTTTCTGATGAAATGAACCCAAATAAAGGTCTTAGCAATACTCTACCTGCAATAAATATGGCAAATAGAGCAATGATAGCCTTAAGCAGAGCTATTCCCAGAGCTGATGCTAAAGAAGCTTTACTATCACTAGCAAATAGCGGTACAATAACTAGTAGAGGTACAACTGCTAAGTCTTGTAATAACAAGATAGCTAGGGATATACGACCCAATTGAGTCGCCTGGCTACGACTCTCCTCAATAACTTGCATGACAAGTGCCGTTGAGGATAAAGCAAGCCCCCCCCCAATAATAATTGCAGCACCACTATTACCACTAATTAAAGCAACAGCGGCAGCAATTATTATAGTGGTTGTTAATACTTGTAGCGAGCCAAGACCAAATACATATCGCCTCATTACCTTTAATCTTTCAAAAGATAATTCTAAACCTATAGCAAAAAGCAAGAAAACTACTCCTAATTCTCCTAGTAATTTTGTTTGATCATAGGTTACAATCCTAAATCCATGGTCACCAATTACTGCTCCGGCAATTAAATATCCCAAAACAGGACTTAGGTTAAGACGTTTCAGTATTGCTACAACAAATACAGCAGTTCCTAATAAAATTATAATATTGACAAGAATATGCTCTCCCATTTACACCTTTTCTTCAGAAGTATTTATACATTATTTTTTAACTACACTAAGTAGTTTTCAGTAAAAAACCTAAGATTTTTAATTTATTTTTTTTTCCACATCTCTTCCAATTTAAAATGCTCTCTAGTTTCTGGGTAGAAAATATTAACTAATATATCTCCAACATCTATTAACACCCATTCAGATTTTTCAAGCCCTTCAATATTAGTACTGATATTAGCCTGATGTTTTAGCTCTAAAGATAAATATTCAGCAATTGCCCCGACATTTTTAGTTGAACGTCCGCTTGCAAGAATAATATATTCAGCTAATGTGGTTTTTTGCTTTATATCTATTACAACTATATCTTCCGCTTTTTTTTCTTCTAAACATTTAACGACGAACTCTTTTAATAGTTCAATATTTTCTATCATAATTATCCTTTTGTTTTTTTGAATCTAAAATGATGACATTTTTAGCACAATTCCACGATATGTTATTATATTGCTAGTTTGCTTTTTATCAATGTTTGTCTTAACATTCTTGATAAAACTATTAAAACTCAAGTAGAGTAAAATATTTGTTTGTATATATTCTAAACAAATTGAGAGCTAGGAGACTGTCGTAGATGACTAAAGTAATTATATTTTGAGCTATTTTTCGGCGAGAATAAATAGGATTTTCGCAGGAATAGTGTACCTATTTCAAGAAAATCATGTTTATTCGCAACCAAAAAGAGCCAAATATAGAATTACTTTAGTCATCTACGACAGTCTCCTAGATTAAATGAATCTCCTAAAACGCCAATAGACTTCCTGCAAAACTCTACTTCTGCTGGTGATTTGAACAATGGTGAGGTACTCGAATCCTCGCGTACCTTAGAATACGCTGCGGTTCGGGGGGGAAGCGTCTCCTTCAAATCTCTCAGCACAAGCGACTTCTGCAGGAAGTCTAATATTTATATGACAATTTTGCAAATAATTTAAAGATTGCAGGCTATAAATTTTTGATGTATTTTGTACAAAAAGTTTAAGGAAAATGGCAATATCTATTACAGAACTTGAAAAGATTATACGTTATAGTTTTCCAAATGCCAAAATAAAAATCATTGATCTAGTTGGGGATCAGGATCATTATTCCTTAGAGATACAAGATGATGCTTTTCTTGGAATCAGTCTCATTAATCAGCACAAGATGGTAAAAAAAGCTTTAGCAGAAATATTGGATAATAATAAATTACATGCTATCACTATCAAAACTATCAGCCCTTTTAACTTTTAGGCAATGCCTTAACAAGTCGATCACAGACCCTAATTTATTGTATTCAAGTAAAAAAATAGCCTGAATATTGCACGAAGGTAGCAAAATTTACCTACTAACCCCTTGTAATATAAGGGGTTTAGACGAATTACATAAAAATACAAATTGTATATAGTGAAACCTATTGAATTAGGTGATACAAACTTTGTGTCATACCTGCGAAAGCAGGTATCTAGATTCCCGCCTTCGCGGGAATGACAACTTACAATCGTTATGTTCTTTATCACCTAATCCTATGAGCATAACTATATTTAATATTTTATATATTTTAGCCCGTAGCCCTTATGAGCCAATGTCTAGTACTAAGCTTTTCTAAGTAAATTATATAAAAACTTTTTAGCATCTTTTTTCACTTTTTATATGAAATAACTGCAATTAAGCCTTGACTTCTACAAAAAAATTTATTTATTATAGTAAATGGTTTATTTTAACTACAGTATTAGATTAAACATTAATGCAATATATTTAAAATAGGAAACAATTTTTATGAAAATTCTCTCTTTCAAATCTCTTGCTATACTTGCTTCAGCCTCACGTTTAGCTGGTGCATTCCCTATACAGACCAATAATGCAGACAACCACTTCAATATGATCACTAGCGATCATTATTATAGTACAAATGGGGATATACCTTTAAGTACACCGTATAATAAATTAGGTTCCAACAATTCTTTAGAAGAATTGGAGCATAATGCAAAAATATTAGACAATGCTGTGAAGAAGTATGAAGATTTATCTTCGAACGAACATTCTTTAGAAGAATTTGACAAGTTGCCTGAATTGCAGAGCTATAATGAAAGCTCTTCCCCTTTAAACACACCTGAGACAAGTTCTATCACTACAACTGAGGAAACTTCTACTAATGTACTTGAAGAAATTTCTACTGAAGCTCCCCCTTCTGAGACAACTTCTACCACTACAGCTGAGGAAACTTCTACTAATGTACTTGAAGAAACTTCTACTGAAACAGCAATACATTCTGCCCAAGAGTACCCCCCTAATCAACAGTGGTGGTCATATCTATCAGCTATAACTGCAGGGAGCGGGCTACTAGCTACTGCTATCTATATCTATATCTATATCTACAAGAAATATTGTAATGGATCACAAGTAAAACCAAACCCAAATTCAGAAACATGGTTAGATTTCTCAAATCTTATTGCCCCTGTAACAAACACCATTACATTAAAACTTGATGATGTAGATTCAGTAGAACTTATGGCTACAGACCTCCATATGAATGTTCAGCAAGTGTAAATGCTATCATTTGAGCAAGTCACTCTTATTATAGACCAAAGAAGTATCTTCACTAATATCAGTGTGACTTGTTTGCCATCATCTATAGTTTATCTACAAGGAGCCAATGGTTGCGGAAAGACTTCATTACTCAGAATGGTCAGTAATTTACAGTATCCAACAAGTGGTAGTGTTGTATATAGATCATTAAACTGTAAATATTTAAAAAAACCTTATTGTACTTATATTGGTCATAATCTTGGATTAAAATCTCAAATAACTGTATTAGAACATTTAAAATTCTGGTCTACAATTTATGATTCCCTTGAAACATTAGAGTCTTCGATATACTATTTCAAATTATATAATATTTTGCATGAGAAATGTTACAGGCTTTCTGCTGGTAACCAAAAAAAAGTTGCCTTAGCAAAACTCATTGCTTGCCAATCAAATTTATGGTTATTGGATGAAGTAGAAGCAAATCTAGATCAAGAAAATAAAGAATTACTATATAGCTTGATTATTTCAAAAGCAAATAACGGTGGGATTATTTTGCTTACCTCTCACTCTAATATAGATATTAAGTCAGCACAAATAATCAATCTTGAGGATTATCCATTCTTGAGCAAATAACTTTTGATATTCAGGGCAGTTTAAAAGTCGCAACTAATGACAGAAATACTAAATTACAGAAACAAGTGGTTGTCATCGCGAGCCACGAAGTGGCGTGGCGATCCAAATAAACAGTTTGCTGTTTTATTTTTACCGCTGCAATTTTTGGATTGCCGCGTAGCCTCTTTGCGGCTCCTCGCAATGACGACTACTCACCTAAATAAAACTGGCTTTTTTACTATTAGTTGCGACTTTTAAATTGCCCTGTTTGATATTTCAAGAAATGAGGGTTGACTTTAGTCGTTTAAATATGTATATTTTAATGTATATGTTAATGTCAAAATTATGAGATTATAGAGCGTGACAAAAATTATTAGTTCTAAATACAAAGCAAGCAGAAGGCTTGGTGTGAGCTTGTGGGGCGATAGCAAAGATGCCTTCAATACAAGAAACTACCGCCCTGGTCAACATGGTCAGAATAGTATGATTAAAACTTCTGATTATGGTGTACACTTGAAAGCTAAACAAAAGCTTAAGTGTCATTATGGTCGGATTAACGAAAAACAATTTAGAAACACCTTTACTCTTGCACAAAAAATGAAAGGTAATACTGGTGAAAATTTTATAGGTCTATTAGAAAGAAGGCTTGATGCTGTTATATACAGAATGAATATTGCCCCAACGATTTTTGCTGCAAGACAATTTGTTACACATGGTCACATTAAGGTGAATGGTAAAAAGGTTGATATCCCAAGCATGAGGCTAAAAGAAGGGGATGTCATTGAGCTAAAGGAATCAGCAAAACAAATTCCTGTAATACTTGAAACAGCTAGTAAACAAGAAAATACCGTGCCAGGTTATCTCACTTTTGATGCTCATTCATTGTCTGGTAAATTTGTTAGAATCCCTGTAATTTCTGATGTTCCATACCCTTTCGAACCAGAAGTACATTTAGTAATTGAGCTTTATTCAAGATAGCGAGCCCAAGACTCTGATAGACTTACTTAGGTAAGTCTATTGTGTACATAGTATCTTAACATTTTTTATTTTGTAGTGAAAGTGTAATTCGACATAATGTACCAATTTAAGGAAAAAAGCTGTTCTCTAACTGTCATTGCGAAGAGCTACTTTAAGCGATGAAGCAATCCTGTTTTGTGTCATACGCCCGCGAGGTTTAACTTGTCATCCCTGCGAAAGCAGGTATCTAGTCGCTCCGTCAAAAAGGCTGTAGGTATGAGAGGTAATACATGTTTGCGGTTAAAAATCACATCAAAATCCATAAGATTTTCACCCTATTTTGTCAAAAACCTTATGGATTCACAAAGTTTTTATAACCTAATCACAGTACCAAGCTTGTCATCCATGCTTCAGCGCGGTATCTAGATCCCCGGGACCGCCCCCCCTGCGGGAATGACAACTTACTTCGTCGCTTACACCCCCTCACAATGACGCTTGTGTAGCATAATATCCTTATAATTTTTTGCTATTTTTACGATAGAATAAAAAATGTATGGTACTATGATTGCGTATTCCCACCTACTCGAGAGTACACATCTTTTGTTTTAACGTAATAGATGTTGTGTTTTTAGACTTTTAGCGGAACAATTATTTAAAATTTTCCAGTCGAGCCAAATCCACCAGCCCCTCTAGGTGTTTCATCTAATAAATCCACCTCGTCCCATAATATCTGCTCATATCTAGAAATCACCATCTGGGCAATTTTCATGCCACGCTCAATTACAAAATCTTCTTTAGCATGATTAATTAAAATTACCCTTATCTCACCACGATAGTCGGCATCAATTGTACCAGGTGAATTTAGTACAGTAATGCCGTGTTTTAGTGCTAAACCTGATCTTGGTCTGATTTGAGCTTCTAAATGACTAGGCAAGGCTATACAAATTCCCGTGGGTACTAACTTTATTTCTTGTGATTTTATAGTTATTGGCTCAATATTCGCTGCCATCAGATCCATACCACTACTCTGCTCGGTCGCATAACCAGGCAAAAGAGCTACAGAATGCTCTAATCTTTTAATTTTAATGTCCATAAAGATGATATTTTTTAAAATGATATTGATCAGGTTGATTAGATTCTGCGAACATAGTTAGACTTTTACTTAACCATATTACCATTGGCATCATAAATTTCGATTTTTTCAAGTTTGTCTGCCTCTTTATATGGATAAGTAACCCTGGCTGTAATATAACCTCGATTATTAGATATAGCCCCTTCAACTGGAGTACCTGCCACTTCCCACAATCCAAGAGTCATAACGTCAAGCACTCCATGTCCAGCAGCTCTTAAATAATTCGCACCAGATTTTCTTGCTATAGCCCTGTATGTTTCCATATATTTTCCATTTTCCTCTTGATGACGATCAACTATTTCCATACCATGAGACAGAAAACA
The DNA here is from genome assembly GCF_964030975.1 of Candidatus Tisiphia endosymbiont of Hybos culiciformis. Taxonomy (NCBI): domain Bacteria; kingdom Pseudomonadati; phylum Pseudomonadota; class Alphaproteobacteria; order Rickettsiales; family Rickettsiaceae; genus Candidatus Tisiphia; species Candidatus Tisiphia endosymbiont of Hybos culiciformis. Next base: position 682,257 of record NZ_CAXIQH010000001.1, on the reverse strand, counting down.
ACCTTTCATTTGGCATTGCCTTATATCTGATATTGAAACCCCCTCATTAGAAGCAGCTTTGTATACAGAGCAGCTAGATAAAATTATCATTATAATAAAAAGACAACTATTAACTATGTATTTACTAAACATTCTTTGTTTTCTATCTGTTAGAGTATTAGCACTATTAATGTTTATCACATTAGGAAAGTCAAAGGATAAATTATAGCCATATTTGCATTATATGTCAATATTCATTATTACCGCCCAGGGCAGTTTAAAAGTCGCAACTAATGATATAAGAATCTGTTTTAAGAAATGCATAAACGTCATTGCGAGGAGCCGCTTCGCTACGACACGGCAATCCAAAAAATTGCAACGGCAAAAATAAAATAGCAAGCTGTTTATTTGGATCGCCACGCCACTTCGTGGCTCGCGATGACGGTTATTCGTTTCTATAATCTAGTATTTTATATCATTGATTGCGACTTTTAAACTGCCCTGGCTCCCCTACTCCTTTCTAATAAGATCTGTTTAAAGTAAATTCTAATAAAGAAGCTAAATGTTCTTTATAAATATTTTGTATGGGAATTTGCTTTAACAAATTACTAGCTTCATTGTTAATAGATGCTAAATAGTCGATAATTTGTTGCTTAATACAATGTTCTATCATCAAATCTCGTATTAGTTTAAACTCACTTTCAGATCTATTATCTGCCTTAATCATTTCTTGAATTTTTAACTGCCACTGATCATCAAGCTTCTTATATAAGAAAATTAGTGGTAGAGTTATTTTTCCCTCTAAAAAATCATCACCTATATTCTTACCAAGATCACAACTATCTCCCAAATAATCAAATAAATCATCAATGATTTGAAAAATATTTCCTAAATATCTACCAAATTTTTGTAAAATCTCACAAATTTCGTTAGATTGACCAGAAATAATTGCCCCTGCTTCGCAAGATACACCAAATAATTCTGCAGTTTTTGCCATAATTATTTCATTATATTCCGTTTCATCAATAATTCTTCGCTGATTCAATTTCACCAGTTGCGAGACCTCTCCTTCTGATATAATTGCTGAAGCTCTTGATAAAGATTTCATTGCTTTAATAGATTTTGTATCGACCATTAGCTGAAATGATTGGCTAAATAAGAAATCCCCCACTAGAATACTAGCCTTGCTATCCCAAATAACGTTAGCAGTAGGTTTGGATCTTCTCATAGTACTTTCATCTACTACATCGTCATGCAGTAAAGTTGCTGCATGAATAAACTCTACAGCCCCAGCAAGCTTTATATTATCTTCCCCTACATAACCAAACATTTTACTAGTTAAGATTGTTAGTAATGGTCTGATTCTCTTTCCACCAAATTCTAGCAAATATTTACCTATTACGCTAACTAGCTCCTCTTTGGTAGCTAAGTGGCTTATAATAAGCTTATTCAATGCAGAAAGTTCTTTGCTTAAGTCTTTATGTATTATTTTTATAGTATCCAATTTACGTCTCTATTTTCTAATTTTTATTTTATATTCTCCTGCCAAACATCACTGTCAGTTTCCAAAAAAGGTTGAACCATTAACTGTTTTAACAACTTTTGATGCTCATTGAAATCAGGTATTAGCTCTTCTATTCTTTCTGTTATAATATCACCAACTCGTATTTTTTCCGAGGCTTTTTTGTATAATGCTAGATAATATAATGGTAAAAACTTATTAAGATCGACTGTGCCAATTTTTCCTTTTTCTATATTATTGGAATCTAATTTATACTCAAAACTTATGTCACCTGAATTAGAATCGGGATGATCTGATACAGTTTTCACAAAATACTTGATACCCTCTTTGTATACCATACGACTATCTTCTGAAAATGTTTTAAATCTACCTAAATTTAACAAGTAATTGGTTATAATATCAGTTACTTTTAAATAATTATTGACGACCACAAGACCATTAATATCAAACTGCCCAAATGAATTTAGCTTGCATTCACTTGACAACCGGAATCCAGTATTATTAGAAAATAAACTAAGATTATTAATTTGAGCTCTCATTACATCTTTTGTTCTAGCAAAAAAATTTATATCTAAATCAAAAATATATTGATGATTTTCTAATTCAGTTAAATTGAATTTATCTTTATTAGCATTAATATACTGTAATTCTTCCATTAACGATGAATTATTAGGAAGTGCTGACATATAGGGTAATAAATACTGGATAGAATTTAATATATTATCGGAAAATCCTGATTTCAAATCAATTTTTGATTTAACCTTAAGGTGGCTAGCACGATTACCTTCTTCTTCTCTATTTTGATATAAGAAACTAGTCAAAAAGTCTTGAACATTGCTTGAAAACTTGCTTGATATCATTTTTATTTCTAAATCGTTAGCAAATTCACTATATACAGATTTATTTGTTTTTATATAAAACTTACCTTCAAAACTAAAAGGTATTGGCCAAGCAAATCTATATAATAAAAGACCGGCTGGTATCCTTCTGTTAATAATATTACTTTCTAAGATGTTCGTTGAATAAGTAATATTTAATTTTTGCGGCACATTATTTTTAAAATCTTCTAGATCAGTATAATATTTTTTCTTTTCTAGTGAAAATGAAATGATTGTATGATCTTCATCATATAGTTTCTGTTGGTCAAATAAATCAAAGATTTTAGTTTTGTCAGATGTTAATTCCAACTTTTTAACAAAATTGATAATTTCAAACGGATCTTTTTTTTGCATGAAAATCTTAAATAACTTAAAGCTTAAAGGAAGCTTTGCTATAAAAGAATAATTATCACTTTCGAATTTTGCACCAAAGCCCAATTGAATAGGTTTATAACGACCTGTTGCGTTACCAGAATAAGTGATAAAGCACGCTTGTTTTAGTAAGTCATAACCTATATAAATCGGGGTATGAAATTCAATTATACTATTCTCCCCCTCTTCACGCCAACCAACTATTTGAAAGGCAATTTTAAATGGAAAGCCATAGCTGGTAATTTTCTTAAATTTAACAAAATATTTTCGTTCACTATTTATCGTATTAGCAGCAATGTCACGGTTACCATATTGTTGATTAATCTTACCAGCTATAGAACCAATAATTAAGAACCAAGAAATGGTATAAATCAAAAGGACTACAGCAATTATTACTGATATATATATTAACGTTTTTCGCATGCTAATTACATAATTTTACATATTCACGGTTTAATTGTACTATATCCCAAAACCATAAAATAATTATAATAATAAAAATTGTTAGTAAATAAATTACTATTGAGTCACATGTGGCAGTAGGCACCATAATAAATATAAAAGATTGAATAAAAGCTCCTAAAGATTTACCAAATTTAGTACTAGTAAGCTCAACAGCAGCTTTACCTTTTGTTCGAAGTTCTAATGATAAAGGAATATATGCCATTTCCTTTGTTGAATCAAATAACGAATATTTAGTTGATTTACTTAAAATATTTTGTATTCCTCCAATAATTACAGCAGCATAAATTGGATTAAAGTCTTTGATACCACAACCTATATCTTCTGAGAAAATAACAAAAATAAAAAACATTAAGCCAGTTATCAAAAACATTAAAGGTGTTAATAATGCTGAAATTAACCAAGTAAACTTCCTAATCACATTACTGCCAACTATCATAAAAGTAACGCAGGAAATTCCCATCCAAATATTAAACCTACCCATAAAATTTATATAATCTAACGTATTGGGATTAAGCTCTCTTACTTTAGCTTTCCACGGACCTTCCACTATATTAGTAAGGGTTCCATAACAAATTATCAATAAAGCAATACGCCCAACATATTTTGAGTTAATAATCAGCCTTATACTATCCAGAAGTGGTAAGGAGGTTTTTGCCTGTATTTGAGTTACCTTAAAATCAGCCCTTAATCCCTTGTCGTTCAAAATAAGATAATTAATTAACCTAAATAACAACATGGCAATTATACCGGCAAATACTATTATAGAAATAATCGGTTGTAGCATTAGTTCTGAATTATATTGCAAATCTTCATTTATTATAACTTGAGCATCAGATAATTCTTGTACTTTTGAGAAAGCTACTAACACATTACCAGCAAGAATTAGACCAACATTGCCTACCATTCCCAGAATTGGATAGAAACGTTTCGCCTTACTTGTATCAAAAATATTATTAGCAAATTGCCAGAACATTAGATTAATAATTACTGCACTCCATAATTCTGCACAAACATACATGATAGCATAACTCCACTTACCCATTATCTTGATAAACCACCGAAAATTAGGGTACAAAGATACTAAATGTTCTATCTGCTCAGCATTTGGATGATAAAACTCCTGATTGGGATAAATGACATAGGCAAATATCAGAAAGAATAACAAAAAGCTTGAAATTATTATATAAAAAATATATTCAAAACGTATGTGATTACTGAGTTTTACATAGAATACAGCGAATAATATAGAAGATGGCAGAACAAGCCAAAGTTTTAGAAAACTGATGACCTCTACTCCCATTGACGGCACAACTAACCCGTCTTTAACGGATCTCAATGCACCAAAATTAAAAAGAACACACAGCATCATTAATGCCATAGGTAGAAAAAGTTTCAGTTCTTCCTTCTCTATTGGCCAAATGATTTCCTGAATTTTAGAAAAAATATTTTTGAATGGTAACATTATATTACACAAAGAATTACCTAAACCTTTTAAAGCTCTATGGCAATAAAGTCAATGAAAATTAGCATATTTCTCTATTAACAAAATAGTTTTCGTGTGAGCATCACAACAATTATATCATGAATTTCGTTTGCACTAAGAGCGGAAGCGTTTATTTTTACTATTCTATCTGGAAATTTATCTGATATATCTTGAAACCTATTATAAACTTTTTGATGAAATTCAATATTCTTACTTTCAAATTTATTATTATTACCTCTTGCCCATGCTCTTTCTAAAGCAATATTTGGCTCTATATCAATAAAAAAAGTAATATCAGGCATCACAGGCGATATTAGAGATTTATGAAGGTCATACACTAAATCACTGCCCACATCTTGCCCCTGATAACAAGCCGTAGAATCTATAAACCTATCACAAATAACTGAAACTCCTGAATTTAGTTTAGGAATAATCCTTTTATGAACATGTTCGTAACGTGCTGCCATGACTTGTAGCAATTCTGACATAGGCAATAAATCTTGATAAACTAAAATATCACGCATTTTCTCAGCAGCAATAGTTCCACCCACTTCACGCGTTAAATCTACCCGGATATTTTGCGATAGTAAATACTGGTATAACATATCACTCTGGGTGGATTTACCGCAGCCTTCTCCGCCTTCAAATGTAATAAATTTACCACTTTTAATTGACATAACTACCACTATTCATTTCATGTAACCTTGAAATAGTTCTCTTAAATTCATCACTACGCAAACCATTCTGATATATTTTTACTGGCTCATCTTGTAAGGTCATAAATAGTACAACCTTATAAAAATAAGCATTATCAACAAAATTGATGAATCTAACAGCTAAGTCTGTATTATCAGGACTTATTATACTAATATTTTCTACTATTATAACAGAAAATTTTTGACAAATATCTACATAATCAACATAACCTAATTCTCTTACAAATAACTCTTCAAAATTTGTTACTAATATTTTCTCGCCAGCCATTTTAAAAGATATTTTTCGTCCAAAAACAGTAATATCCTTAGGAACTAGTTGGTTATTATGATTTAACTTGCTAATAAGTTCTTGTGTCTCCAATTTATTATTTTCATTTATTGGATAGATTATACGCTTGTTAGTCATCTGTATAACTTTATCTAATCGATAATCATGCTCACTATCTAAGTGTATGACTTCAAACCTTTGATAAATCTCTTTAATTATTGGCAAAAAAGAATTTCTTTGTAAACCATCTTTATACAAATCTTCTGGTTTAGTATTACTGGTAATGAAGATAAATACCTTACATTTCATCAGTTCAAGTAGTAGCTGTCCTATGATCATCGCATCAGTTATATCTTTAATTTCAAACTCATCAATACATATTACTTCCGCTTGTTTTGCATAATTTGCCGCAATGCTTTTTATAATATTATTCTTAGATTTTAATTTGCCTTGTAACTGATAAATATCTTTATGTACTGATTGCATAAAGTTCTGGTAATGTATCATTAACTTCTTAATTTGCAATATTTGAAAAAAATGTTGCATTAATAAAGTTTTGCCATTACCTACATTACCATATAGGTAAATACCTTGTTTTGCTAATAAATTACTATTAAAAAATCTAAAAAAGGATTTATTCTCAATTTGTTTAACAAAACTCTTGATTCTACTAAGCAGAAGCAACTGCTTTTCATCAAATTTTAATTCAGACAATCGATTATATTCTCATTAAAGTTATTATTATGGGGTATCCTGAACTCGTTGCGGGTTCTAGGTTCTGTTGACAAAATTTGAATTATTCTATTTTGACTCTTTATTAGCTGCAAATTATAAGATTTTTTTGAAATAGGAATAACTATTCCTGCAAAAATCTTATTAATTTTCGCTTAAAAATACTCAAAATATAAACAATTTAAATTTTGTCAACAAAACCTAGGTTATACACGCAAAATATCCTGAAACAAGTTCAGGATTACTCCGAAACTCAAAATACTAATGTTGTACTACTCATTGGCTTATTCTTTTTTTAATTTTTCTATTTCTTCAAGGGTTAGTTCAGTATATTTAACTATTTTTTCTATTGACTCATTATCAGCCAACATTTTCTTTGCTAATGCTATTTTTTCTTCAACTTTGCCTTTAGCTTCACCTCTAGCTTCGCCTCTAGCTTCAGCATCTTCAATTTTTTGCAGTTCTACTGCTAAATTATCAAGACGAGTTTTAGTTATTTTCTCATAGGTATTAAGTTCTGCTTCTGACCAGCTAGCTTGGTCTACTGCCTCAAATGCTCTTCCAATAATTCTATCATTACCTATTAACTGCTCTATTTCTTTAAATGTACTATGCTCTGCATGCTTAAAAAAATACATCCACTTTTCTTCTATAGTCTCTAAATTATCGATAGTTTTATTAAATTTTGCTAGTTCTAAAAAAACAAAATAAAAATCTTTTAAATCATGTGCGTAACTGTTAGTATCTAAAAGACGATGTTCTGATTTCCAAGATTTTTTATCGTTAAACATCACAAAATCAGCTATAGCTAAAAATATCACCCCTTTTAATTTAGCATATACTGCTAGTTTTTTGTGGTTCTCATCTTCTTTGATTATTTGCTGAGAATATGCCTTAGCTGCATAAAACTGTGCTCTTTTCTCAAACCCTGGATGTTTACTTACCTGCATCTCTACTATCACTTGATTACCATTTTGATCTTTACATAACACATCAACTATCGACTGCTTATATGCAGCAATAGAAGGATCTTGGATAGTTGGTAAAAACGTTACCTCAATTATTTGTTCACTTCTTTCAAATTTCAGAATGTCATTTAAGAAATGAACAAGTATATCCTTATTCTTTTCAGTACCAAAGATTTGGCGAAAACAAAAATCATTTTTAGGATCAAGAAACTTTGAAAAAACCATATAATATAACTTCTTAATTGTTGCTAAATATCGCCTTTATTTATAACTAACACTATTTTACCATCTTCTCTTCCAAGAATCTTGCATAAATTAAACTTTACCCATATATTTTTCAAACTTATTTTTCTCGTCTTGATATTTATCTGCATCCGGTAGGGCTGGTTTTTTAACCGTAATATTTGACCATTTGCTGGAAAAAAACTTAGCTCTCTCTATCCAATCAATCAGCTGTTCTGACTCTGGCTTAATAGCTTTAACCGGACACTCAATCTCACATACTCCACAATCAATACATTCGTCAGGATTAATCACTAACATTAACTCTCCTTCATAAAAGCAATCTACAGGACATACTTCTACACAATCAGTATATTTACATTTTATGCATTCATCAGTAACAACATAAGTCATAAATTGTCATACTCCTTGAATTTGGCAATTAAAACGCAAGTTCTTAAACCTAATACTAATAAAAAATATAGTATAGCACTTATAAACATTAGCACTAAGGGCAATAACATAGAATTATCAATGGTAGGGCTACCTAGCCTTAAAACGCTGGCTGGCTGATGTAAACTATACCAAATATTTACTGAGAATTTTACTATAGGAACATTGATAAAACCAATCAGAGCAATCACCGAGGCTGGTTTTTCAGTACGGCTTATCCTATCACCACTATTCACCACCACGATATAACTTAAATAAAGTAAGAATAGTACGAACATTGAGGTAAGTCTAGCATCCCAAACCCACCAAGTCCCCCAAATAGGCTTTCCCCATAAGGCTCCTGTCACCATACTAATCATACAAAAAACTGCACCAATAGGAGCACTTGCCATTGCCATTAAGAACGACATTCTAGTCTTCCACACTAGGCTAGACAAACTACAAATAGCGATAAATGTATAAATCCCTAGTGCCATCCAAGAAGCTGGTACATGAACATACATAATCCTAACCATATCCCCTTGTTGGTAATCTGGTGGCGATACTATCAAAGCTTGATATAAGCCCAACCCCATTACTACTAACATTGCAACTAGCAATAATGGTAGCATGGTTCGTACTAACTTACTAAAAAAATAAGGGTTTAGTAATTTAAACATAAACATTCTAATTATGGTTTTATAGGATACACAACCGTCATTGCGAGAAGACCATAAGGTCGACGAAGCAATTTTTGTGTCATACCTGCGAAAGCAGGTATCTAGATTCCCGCCGTTGCTAAGAATGACAGCTTATCACTGATTTGTCGGGCTTCGCTACTCCTCACAATGACGTCTTGGATTACATATACGTCATTGCGAGGAGACCATAAACTCGACGAAGCAATTTTTGTGTCATACCTGCGAAAGCAGGTATCTAGATTCCCGCCTTCGCGGGAATGACAACTTATCACTGATTTGTCGTACGATACTACTTCTCGCAATGACGGTTGGATAACAGCTTTTTGCAATGACGAATGATTAGAATTGTTGTTTAAGCATTTAGACAGTTGATTAATTATTTTTAAATATTGATTATAAAATAAATCACTATTGATGTTAGTCACTTGCCAATTCTCACTTTCAATTGCCACTACTTCTACTTTAAAATTTTTATACAAAGCAACATCTTGCTCTGTACTTAGTAATAAACATTTACTATTGGACATACTTAATAAATGCTCAAGATTACTAATATATTTAAGGCTCTTTTGGTCAGAGCTATATAATCTTGCAACGCTTTTTTTACTATTATCAAAAAAATATTCTAAACTATCACTAAGCAAGATTACATCTGTTAAAGACACTAATCTTTGATGTTTGATTTTTGCAAGATCATCTATTTGTTTTTTTGCCTCTTCAAGATTCTGGTAAATATCTGAACTAATCTCAGGAAATCGTTTAGATAATATCTGAGATAATTGTTCTAATAATAGTTTTACATTATCTAAATCAAGCCAAATATGCCAATTATCATAGGAGTTATTACCAATAATTCTTAGCCCATTAAAATTACTAACTTTAATAACATTTTTATTATGACCATTCATCAATTTGCCAGCAAAGCCATCAAATTGCTCATCTATATAAAATACAATATCTGCATCTTTGACTTTTTTAAGATCACTAGGTCTTAAATTATAATGATGCGGACAATCATTGTTATTAGCAATAGCAACAATTTCTGTTTGATCTTTCACTAACATCGCTATAATGCTTGCTAATGGAGTTATACTAGTAACAATTTTCACCTTACCTACATTGGCAAAAGCTCCATAATTAAATAATATCATAATTATAACAATAAAAATGCTAGCACTAATATTAATTTTCATTTTTTTTAATTTTCAACGTTATTTTTCAATGCCTTGGATGTTTTATTTTTTCCAAGTATTATATGGAAATTATTTATAAGCACTATCATGATCTGTATGCAAAGTTAGTAAACGTAAGTAAGATTCTTCTCTTAGTGCCAATGCTCGATATTTTTGTGAGAACCTAAAAGAGTAAATCTGATGCTTATTCTTAGTTATTTTGGATACGATTACTTCCCATTTTAGACCTTGATCCCTATATAACTCATCCCAAGTTAAATGACTTATTTTTTTTAACACTTTAATTAATGCTAATTGATTATTTTTTTCAAGAGCAAACAAATCTTTTTGAAACTCTGGATTATTCATATCTATTTTTATTTTAGACATGTTCAATTTTCTCAACAATTTCTTGTAAGTTATCTTTTGGTTTATTTCTTTCTGCCCACGATAATGCTTTATCTAGTTTAGTCAAGGTGTCTCCTTGATATAACCACTTTTCTGAGGTTGGAATAAATTCTCCTGTCTTAATGATCCATGTACCATTATCTAATTGTTCGATTAATACCATTTGTCCTGCAAATACTTTGCCAAGCGATAGTTGACCGTTACTACCTATTACTTTCACTTGTTGATTTTGCTTCATAGCATTTTCCTAATTTAGTGCCTTAGGAATTTATTATACGATAATTATACTATTTTATCAAGTAATTGATGCTTACTAAGCGTAAAATCACTTGCAATCCAAGAGCTTTTTAATTTGCATATCACTATGCCAATATCTTTACCATGAATATTTATTTTCTGCAAGTCATGCCCATTTATCGGGAATATTGGTCGGGATTTAGATTGGTATGTATCTAGAAATTTGTTTGCTATATCTCTATTTAATTTGCCTAATGATACTAGAATAATTATATATTGCAGGTAATCATCCGGATAATTAGCAGTTTCCCACCAAATTTCTCGTAATGTGAATTCGTTGATTTCCTTATTAACAAATCTAAGTATAGCAATGATTTTGATTGCTTGTTGCCGAGAAAATTTTAAATTTAGTAAATCACTTAGTGGTAGGTTCTTTATGTGATAAAATAATAGTGAATACCTAGTGTAAGGTTCTAAAGAACCGAAATTAATTGCTTCCACCAAAGGTTTCTTATCAAACTTGCTAACTGGTAATATTATTTGCAATATACCATTATCAAACATTTGCTGCAAAATATTAGGACTATTATCTGAGATAATTAATTTGTCCATCTCCCATTTTATCCGTTCTTTTGATAATAATTTAAGATTTTCTCGTAATTTAATACAGGCATCTAACCCATTAATATCTAACTGTCTTGCATAATAGCAGGAAAAACGGAAAAAACGTAAAATACGTAAAAAATCTTCTTCAATCCGTTCAAATGCTTGTCCGATAAATATTACCTTAGATTCTTGCAAGTCATCTATTCCACCGAAATAATCATAAATTTTATGCTCAAATGGACAATAACTTAATGCGTTAATGGTAAAATCTCTTCTAGCAGCATCTTCCATAAAATCATCAGTAAATATGACTTCTGTGTGCCGGCCATCACATTTTATATCTTTCCTAAGTGTAGTAATTTCAAATTTCTCATTATTTAGTAAAGCCGTAACTGTGCCATATTTTATGCCAGTTGGGATGACCTTAATATTGGCTGTTGATAAAATATCTGTTACTTGCTCTGGTAATAAACTGGTTGTTATATCAATGTCATAATTAACTACACCAAGAATAGCATCCCGAACGGCTCCCCCGACAATCCTAGCCACTCCACCACCTAGTTTAATTATTGACAAGATTTCTTTGTAATAATTGGATTGGATAGATAATTCTCTTGTTATGATATTCATTAACAATCCTAGATTATGTGGTTTAAACGACAAAGATGTCATTCCTGCCTCCTCTTGTCATTCCCGCGTAGGCGGGAATCTATAATATTTCAGGGCTTTTTTAGATACCTGCTTTCGCAGGTATGACATCATATTTCGCAGAGACGACATCTTTCTTCATGCAAGACCCTTGTTAATTCCCTACTAAACTACTAGCAAACGCAGCCGGATCAAACGGCTTTAGATCGTCTATCTTCTCTCCTATCCCTAAAAAACATACTGGTAAGGCGAATTTCTGCACGACACCAACCACAACCCCAGCTTTTGCCGTACCATCTAATTTAGTAACTATCAGACTTGTTATGTTAGCAATAGCAGTAAATTGTTCAACTTGATTATATACATTCTGTCCAGTTGTCGCATCAATTACTAATATACTATGGTGAGGAGCTGTATCATCAATCTTCTTAATAACCCTAACAATTTTGGCAAGTTCTTCCATCAGATTCTTTTTGTTATGTAACCTACCGGCTGTATCAATAAATAATATATCCACATCGTTTTTTATTGAAGATTGCATAGCAAGATAAGCAACACTAGCAGGTTCGGCTGATTCTTCACCAGTAATAAACATTGAGCCACTTTTATCAGCCCAGCTAGATAATTGACTAACAGCAGCAGCTCTAAATGTATCACAAGCGGCAATAGCCACTTTCTTACCCTGTTTACGATAAATACTAGCTAACTTGCCTATGCTCGTAGTTTTCCCTGAACCATTAACGCCGCAAACTAGTATGACATTAAGCTTTTTATCGTGTAATTCAAAATTTTTACTAGCCTTTATCAATAATTGCCCGATAATGTCGGCAAGTTGTTCTTTGATTACCAAACTACTTACTTCTTTATCAAATTTGATAGTTCTTAGTTTATTGACCAGCTCTATTGCTACAGAGGCAGTAATATCTGCAGATATTAACAACTCCTCTAATTCCTGTAAAGTCTGCTCATCTAGTTTTTTTTTGTAAAATATCTGGTCAATGCCCGAAGATATTTTATTGGAACTATTAACTAATACCTGCTTTAATTTAGTAAATATAGATGTCATTTCACCGCCGCTCTTTTAAGTCGATCATTGATTGCAACGCCGATACCAACCTCTGGGATAGAGGCAACGGCAATTGCTAATCCATTTAATTCTGCGTAATTATCTAATATTCTAAGACTGGCAAATAAATTGCTAGCAGCGATAATTAAATCTCCGGTTAAACTTAAATTAAGTGAAAAATTGCCCTCTAGCTTACTATCCGCAAAATTAAGACCTACCTCATTAGCTTCTAAACTCTCGGCATTCAGTCTCATTTTAACTCTTGGTGAGTAATGTTTATCCATCATCCCTGGAGCTTTAATTTGCATCAAACTAGATGCTTTATCTAGTTTCTTACCAAGAACCTTCTCTAACGCTTCCAGCGTAATAAAACCATCTCGCAAAATAGTTAAGTTATTAGTGGTACTATCCACTATGGTTGACTCTATACCATACTGACACTTATAGTCATTAGACTTTCTGAAAAACTCTACTTCTGCTGGTGATTTATACGTCGATTCGGTACTCAAATCCTCACGTACATTTAAGTACGCTGCGGTTCTCCGTTCCGAGTCTCCTTCAAATCCCCCAGCATAAGCGACTTTTGCAGAGAATCTTGAATTATCTTCTAAAATAAAAATATCTTGGTCATTTGCAAAATGTTCTTTTACATGCTCTAAAGTAGTAGCACTAATGTAACCTGATGGGTTAGCACTAGGAGCTGCTATCGGCGTGCCTGACTTTCTTATTAGCTCCAAAGCCATATTATGTGATGGTATACGGAGTGCAATCGTTGTCAGCCCGGATAATACTGATTCAGCTATATTTGCTCCACTTCTTAATGGTACAACAATTGATAAAGGTCCTGGCCAAAATACCTCACTTAACTTAAGAGCGTCTGCATTAAATTCCCCGATAGCTTTAGCTTGACTCATGGTTGCTACATGGACAATCAGAGGATTTATGCTTGGACGCTTTTTTATCTTAAAAATCTTCTGACAAGCTTGCTCATTACTAGCATCTGCCCCAAGTCCATATACTGTTTCTGTGGGGAATGCTACTATATTGCCAGATTTGATAAATTTGGCAGCCTGTCGTAATATATCCGTCATAAAGCACTAAATCTTGCTAATTTATCAAATAATTGTGTAACCATTCTGAGCAACAATAAACGATTATTAGCAATTGTACGATCTTTATCTTTAACCATCAGATTATCAAAAAAATCATTAATGGGTTTTAACATTTCTAGTAGCACACTCAATGCCTTGGTAAAATCTTTTTCGGCAATGTATCTGTCTATTTCCTTAGAAACGTTTCCCAATGATAAAAATAATTGTTGTTCATATTGTGAAATAAAAGCGTTTTGATCAACTTCTCCTTCTATATTACTACCTTCTAGTATATTATTTGCTCTTTTGTAAATAGTTAATAAATTCTCACCATCAACTCCAGCGAGAAACTTTTGTAAAGCACAGAGCTTTATCTCGGTAATCACTAGATCTCCTTCAATATCAAAATCAATAACCGCATTAATTAACGATAGATCATAGTGATTTTTAAAATAATATTTGGCTCGTTCTTCTAAAAACCCTAAGACTATCTGATTACTTTTATTATATGTTATATTCTCTTCAGAGTATAGCTGAATTACATACACAACTAATTGCTTAATATTGATAGTTAATTTATTAGCTAAAATTATCCTAATAATACCTAATGCTTGGCGTCTGAGTGAGTAAGGATCTCTTGAACCACTTGGCTCTTCTCCTATTAATATCAAACCTACTAAACTATCCAGTTTATCAGCAATTGCCAATATTGCACTATTTCCCATTGGCAAACTATCTGATAGACCTTGTGGTTTATAATGATCTCTTATTGCCAAGGCAATCTGATCATCTAACCCTTCAGCTTTGGCGTAATAATATCCCATAATACCTTGCAGCTCAGGAAATTCTCCTACCATTTCAGTTGTTAGATCACTTTTACAAAGTCTAGCTGCTAGTTGCAAATCCTGATTTCCTGGCATTAGATAATTACAAATATCAGCCATTCTCTCTGTTTTTTGCTTTATACTGCCAAGCTTTGCATGAAATGTTATCTGTGCAAGTTTTGGCAATTTTGATTCTAAACTATTAGATAAGTCCTGCTGATAAAAATATAATGCATCAGATAGTCTAGCGGCTAATACCTTCTCGTTACCACTTACTATAATATTCTGATCATCAGGCATATTACTAACAAAAAGAAAATAAGGGGCAAAATTACCAGCTTGGTCAAAAGTACTAAAATATTTCTGATGGGTACGCATTGAGCTAACTAGCACTTCACTAGGTAACTGCAAAAATATCTCAGGTATTTTACCGACCATAACCATTGGCAATTCTACTAATCCTGTTACTTCTTCTAATAATTTTTCATCGTCTTTTATAACTAGATTAAGTGACTTGGCTATTTTAGATAGCTGGCTTTTAATCATTTCCTTGCGTTCTTCTTGGTCAATAATGACATTACTCTCCCGCAGCTTGTTCTGGTATTCAGAAAAACTGTCTATAGTAATCAGTTCAGGACTAAGAAATCTGTGTCCAAAGGTAATATTATTTGCCGTCAAATGCCCGTATTTAATGGCTAGTGTTTTTCCATCAAATATACATAAAATATTCCTAAGTGGTCTAATCCAACTTATATCATAATTCCCCCAATACATAGATTTTGACCAAATATACTTACTAATTGCTTTAGGAATTATCTCTTGCAATAGTTCTCGTATATCGGTTTCTGTGGTACTCTTTACTATTATATAATATAATTGCCCTTGCACTAATACCTTAGATAATTTATTTTGCTCAATAGACTTCCTGCAAAACTCTACTTCTGCTGGTGATTTGTACGTCGATGCGGTACTCGAATCCTCACGTACACTAGAGTACGCTGCGGTTCTGCGTTCCGCGTCTCCTTCAAATCCCTCAGCACAAGCGACTTTTGCAGGAAGTCTAATATTATTTGACCGACAAAACCCTTCTATAGCCTGCTGCGTTGCCGAAACTTTTGGTCCTCTAATGGTAATTTCTTTTGGTGGTATAAATTTCGGTAAATTTGTAATATGTACAGCAATTCTCCTAGATCCAACATATAGCTGAACATCAGCAACTAACTCACTTTCTTGCAAGATTGTCGTAAATATGGTTTTATAAGCTTCTGCTGCATTTTTCTGCATTAAAGCCGGTATTTCTTCGCTAAAAATTTCCAGTAATAACTCACTCATATTAACCTTCTTTATCTTCTAGTTCTAACCATTTATTACAGCATATTTTTGCTAAATTACGTATTCTGAGTATGTAAGAAGCTCTCTCTGTTACACTAATTACCCCCCGGGCATTTAATAGGTTAAAGAGATGGCTAGCTTGAATACAATAATCATAAGCTGGCAAAGGTAAATCTGCAGCAATTAATTCATTACATTGTTTCTCACTATCAATAAAATGCTGGGATAATATTGCTACGTCAGCCAATTCTAAATTAAACTTCGAAAATTGTTTTTCAGCGGCAAAATCTACTTCACCATAAGTTAAAGCCTTTTCTCCAATCTGACCATTCCAATCAAGATTTTTTACCTCATTGATTCCTTGTATGTAAAGTGCTAAACGTTCTAAACCATAGGTAATTTCACCAGCCACTGGACGACAATCAATACCACCAATTTGTTGCATATAAGTAAATTGTGATACTTCCATACCATCACACCATATTTCCCAACCAAGTCCAGCAGCACCAAGGCTAGGAGACTCCCAATCATCTTCAACAAACCTAATATCATGTTTCTGCAAATCTATACCAAGACATTCAAGGCTTTTTAAATATAGTTGTTGTATATCGTCAGGAGATGGCTTTAGTATAACCTGAAATTGATAATAATGCTGCATTCTATTGGGATGCAGGGCATATCTACTATCATGAGGACGCCGAGAAGGCTGAACATAAGCTACAAACCAAGGTTTCTTACCAAGGGTTCGTAGTACAGTAGCAGGGTGAAAGGTGCCAGCTCCAACATGGGCATCATATGGTTGCAAAATAGCACAACCATAATCTTGCCAGTAATTCTGCAGGGTTAATATAATTTGCTGAAATGATAATTTTTGCATATTGGTAAATTTATTTGTTCCTTTGAAAAAATATTATAGCTAACCCGACTAGCATTATTTCGTCATTGCGAGGAGGTGCGAAGCCCGAACGAAGCAATCTTGTCTTGTGTCATACCTTCTTGTGTCATACCTGCGAAAGCAGGTATCTAGATTCCCGCCTACGCGGGAATGACATAATTACGCAGGTATGACATAATATCTAAAACTTATTCGGGTTAGCTATATTTAAATCTTACTCCACGTTCCCATTGGATTCTGTTTATAACAATCAATTATCGGTGTTGCAATAGTTAGTTCATTTATTGTTTTAATTACTAAACTTAAATTATCTAAAGCATCGTATATTATAACTACTCTCTGAAAATGTGTGATATAATTTTTGTTACTAAGAATTTCTTGTATATCAGATGGTGCAATGATTATTAGGATGGTAGCTTGATTAGGATTCTCTAACTGATGAGTAATATAGACTGGTTGTTTTTCTGGTAATGGATCAAGTTTACTACCATGCGGAATAAACTGTTTTCTAGAATAAGTCCATATCATCTTGTTTAGTGATTCTTGGACTTCAATATCTGGAGCTAAAACTACAATTCTCAAATTGCTATGATAAGATTTTTCTACTAAAAGACAGGTTGTTTTATATAGTAACCCTTCGGCAGTATGATAAAGACTAAATTGTTGCATGATTATTCTCTTTTAAGTACAAATGTATCTCATTTAGAAAATAAATATTAAAAAAAGATTTTACCCCAGTATAATTGGGGCAACTCGCTTTAATTGACTGCTAAAAACACCTGGCTTACATTATTTGACAATATCGTTATTATTTTCCGCTATATTAAACCTAATCAGGACAGAAACTAATTCACTTAAATTAACTGATGAGATACTACTAGCTACGATAACATCCTCTAATATTTTATAGCCTGATTCTTTTTTAATAAGGCTATAATTGCTTTGTAATAAAGGATATTTAAATCAATTATTTTTTTCCTGCAACTTATTTATGCAGGAAATTTATTATATAATAATTTATTCAGCCTTGATATAGAAAAATTCAATTTTGTTGTTGCTATTTATGTACTATAAAATTAATGTTATGGATATATAAAGTTAATTCAGAGAAACCGATGAGAAAAAGTAAACTTGGGTTATAGAGTACGAACAACAACAAATGTCTGATGGTATAGTGAAACCTATTGAATTAGGTGATATAAACTTTGTGTCATACCTGCGGAAGCAGGTATCTAGATTCCCGCCTACGCGGGAATGACAATTTACAACTTCATGTCATCCCTGCGAATGGCAATTTACAATTGCTTCATCATCACCAAAGCGACCCCTCTCAATGACGGTTCGTCACCTACTTAGCATTATTGACGAATTTGTCTTAAATTGCTAATTTTTGTAATATCTAGCTTGCTACTAGACCGTATAGGGTTAATATCTATGCCGCCACGTCTTGTATATCTGGCATAAACAGTTAATTCATCGGGATCGCAAAACTTACTAATATCACAAAAAATACGTTCAACACATTGTTCATGAAACTCACTATGATTACGAAATGACACCAAATATTTTAATAACGAACTATGGTCAATTTTTCTGCCTCGATAACTAATTTGTACTGATGCCCAATCTGGTTGGTTAGTAACCAAACAATTCGATTTTAGCAAATTAGAATATAGCACCTCATCCACTATCTGCGTATTATCTTCTAATAATTTTGGCAAATTCTGGCTAATCTCAAAACTAGTAATTGTTACCTCTAACCTATCGAGATTTATGCCTGAAAAAGATTGCATCCTAGTACCATCATATGACTCTAAATCTTTTAGGGAAACTATTACAGCTGACTCAAATATTAAACTTAAATCCCTGGTAATTAATTCTTTTACTTGCTCTGAACTTTCAAACTTAGTATTATTAAAAGAATTTAAGTAAAGCTTTAGTGATTTTGATTCTACAATATTAGGTGAATCGCTACTCACCATAAATTCCAATATCCTTACCTCAGGTTTACCAGTTTGCCTTAGCCAAGAGACCTCATAACAATTCCAAATGTCAAAGCCATGGAAAGGCAAAGCACCTACTATCTGTAATTGCTCTCTAGCAAAATTACGACTAATTGGGTATAATAAAGTATTGTCATACAAATCTATATAGGCAGTTTGCTTGCCGAGTAGAGTTCCCAGTTCCATTCTATTTTATCTCCATTTATTTGAGCCAGTAAGTCATGTAATTAGGATGCTCTGTGCCATTTAATAAATATTTGAAACCCATAGCAATCCTTAATATAAACCACACCAATAAGCATAGATACAATACAGAACCGATTAGTATTATGGTAGTTATCATAGATATCATAATACCCACAAATCCCATCCAGAAAGTACGCCATATAAAAATATAATGACTGGCTAAATATTTATTTTTAATATCCTTATTAATATAGGAAAAAACTGCTCCAATAATGGGTAATAATGGAGCAACTATCCCACACAAAAATAATATATAAACTACGACAAGATTCGGTCTTCCTGCTTTTATATATTTCTTAATTTCCTTATCCATTTTTATCTCTTTATAATTAGTGTATCTAACGCGTCATTGCGAGACCACGTGAGTGTAGTGGCAATCAATTTCTAATCACTTTCCTGGATTGCTTCGTCGTGCCTCCTCGCAATGACGATTAGATAAGTCTACTAAAATTCTTAACCACTAAGTGCATTATACTACCATATTTTATATAATCTAGCTCATTATCTGTAAAAACTTGTAATATTACTTCGATAGTCTCAACTATACCACTTTTCCTCTTGATAGTACAACTAAGTTGTTGATAAGGCTGCACTTTTTTACTTAAATCCGTAATTGTAATATACTCAGAACCATCAAGTTTTAAATCACTTACCGTACAAGAAGTAAGCACAAGCGGCAAAACACCCATACCAACTAAATTTGACCGATGAATTCTTTCAAAACTTTCAGCAATTACCGCTTTTACTCCAAGTAAGCTAGTACCTTTTGCTGCCCAATCTCTCGACGAACCAGAGCCATATTCTTTACCTGCGAAAATTACTAAAGGGATAGAGCGAGCTTTATAATCCTGAGCTGCGTCATAAATACTCATTTGTTGACCATCTAGTTGATTGATCGTTATCCCCCCATCAATTCCAGGACACATAGCATTTTTAATCCTATTATTGGCAAAAGTACCACGCATCATTACTTGATGATTGCCACGCCGTGATCCATAAGAGTTAAAATCCGCCGGTGAAATACCCTGCTCGGTTAAATATTTAGCGGCAGGGCTTGTTTTACTAATATTTCCGGCTGGCGATATATGATCAGTAGTAATGGAATTGCCAAATATGGCTAATATTCTAGCAGATCCTATATCATGCAATCCACTGGATATATGTTCGATACCTTCAAAATAAGGAGGATTATTGATATAAGTACTATTTTTATTCCAATTATAAGTATCACCTTTAGTTATCTTGATATTTTGCCATTCCTTATCACCTAAAAATATATCACTATATTTGTCCTTGAACATTTTACAGTTAATAGATTCTTCTATTAATTTTTTTATCTCCTGTTGAGTAGGCCAGATATCCTTAAGATATACATCCTTACCGTCGTGACCTTTGCCTATCGGATCAGTATCAAGATTAATATTGATAGTACCTGTGATAGCATAAGCAATGACTAACGGGGGAGATGCAAGATAACTAGCTATGGTTAGAGGATGCACCCTGCCCTCAAAATTTCTGTTACCAGATAATACCGAAGCAACAACCAGATTATTTTTGGTAATAGTCTCTTCTATTTCCGGCAAAAGCGAACCAGAATTGCCGATACAAGTAGTACAACCATAACCGACAAGATTAAAACCTAAATCATTGAGATACTGATCAAGCCCGCTTGTTTTTAAATATTCCGTTACTACTTTTGAACCAGGAGCCAATGAGGTTTTAACCCATGGTTTTTTCACCAACCCAAGTTCTACTGCCTTTTTAGCCAGCAAGCCTGCACCAATCATTACATTAGGATTGGAAGTATTGGTACAGCTAGTAATTGCTGCTATCACTACATCACCATGACCTATAGCATATTTACAGCTATTAACCTGCAGCAAACTGTTGTCATCCTCGCCTAACTCAATGTCATCCCTGCCTAACTCAATGTCATCCCTGCCTAACCCAATGTCATCCCTGCCTAACCCAATGTCATCCCTGCCTAACCCAATGTCATCCCTGCCTAACCCAATGTCATCCCTGCCTAACCCAATGTCATCCCTGCCTAACCCAATGTCATCCCTGCCTAACCCAATGTCATCCCTGCGAAAGCAGGGATCTAGATTCCCGCCTTCGCGGGAATGACATAAAGATTCGCGGGAATGACTTAGGGTTGGAGAGATACTAACCGGATTAGCTATATCAGCAACAGGGTATTTTTTATCAATATTAACGTCACCTTTGGTTAAAGAAGCTAGTTCAGCGTTAAAATTACTAGCCATATTTTTTAGGTTAACCCGATCTTGCGGGCGTCTTGGTCCTGCTAAGGAAGCTTCGATAGTAGATAAATCCAGTTCTAATGTGTCAGTATATTCTGGGATAATTGTCGATTCGTACCATAATGATTGTAGCTTAGCATATTGCTCTACTAATTTTATGCGATTTGCATCTCTAGCTGTCAAATTAAGATATTTTATAGTCTCATTGTCAATTGGGAAAAAGCCACAAGTAGCACCATATTCAGGCGCCATATTTGATATAGTTGCCCTATCTGCCAATGTTAGCGAATCCAGCCCGTCTCCATAAAATTCAACAAATTTGCCAACAACATTTCTCTTTCTAAGCATTTGGGTAACGGTTAGCACCAAATCTGTAGCCGTAATCATCCCATTTAAAGAGCCACTTAACTTAAAACCAATTACTTCTGGTAAAATCATTGATAGAGGTTGACCGAGCATTGCCGCTTCAGCCTCAATCCCCCCTACTCCCCAACCAAGAACTGACAGACCATTAACCATCGTAGTATGGCTATCTGTACCAACCAATGTATCCGGATAAGCGAAAGTCACTCCTTCTTGTTGTTTAGTCCACACAACATTAGCTAAATGTTCCAAATTAACCTGATGACAAATGCCTGTTCCCGGCGGCACTACTTTAAAATTATCAAATACTTCTTGCCCCCATTTCAAAAATTGATAACGCTCTATATTTCTCGCTACTTCCATTGTGACATTTTTATCAAAAGCATCACTTGTTCCATAATAATCAACTTGCACAGAATGATCTATCACCAAATCAACAGGAATCAAAGGATTAATCTTTAATGGGTCGCCACCTAGTTTTTTTATAGCATCACGCATAGCAGCCAAATCAACAATAGCCGGAACACCAGTAAAATCCTGCATCAGCACCCTAGCCGGCATAAACGGTATTTCAGCCTCAGATTTCCTTGCCTTAAGCCATTCTTTAAATAGCAACAACTTCTCTTGGCTACTAGTTAGACGCAGGACATTTTCAAATAATATTCTTAAACTATAAGGTAGACGCTTTAACTCAAGCCCAATATCATTTGCCGCCTTATTTATGTCAAAAATTTTATAAATATTATCTCCAACAGATATTTCTTTAAGATAATCATAATTCATACTAGCTACTCCCAATTTGTTTTATGGCTAACTCGGCTAGTATTACTTCATAGCAAACTGACGTCATTGCGAGACCACGTGAGTGTCGTGGCAATCCATTTTCATTTAGACTGGATTGCTTCGTCGGCTTTACGCCTTCTCACAATGACCTTTGCGCCTATAACTCGTCATTGCGAGGAGTGTGTAAGCACGACGAAGCAATCCACTTCTGGTCTTTTGGATTGCTTCGTAGCTACTAAAGTAGCTCCTCGCAATGACAGAGTAATACTATTCTGGTTAGCTATAATTTTGAGTATACACTAAAAATATGTAGCACTAAGTGTTTCATTTAATTTAACTTAAAAAACATTTATAGTGTTATAGCTAAATAGTTGTTGTCTAGAAAGTGATTAGAAATGGATTGCTTCGTCGGCTTTACGCCTTCTCGCAATGACGTTTGTGCCTATATAGTGAAACCTATTGAATTAGGTGATACAAACTTTGTGTCATACCTGCGAAAGCAGGTATCTAGATTCCCGCCTTCGCGGGAATGACAACTTACAATCGTTATGTTCTTTATCACCTAATCCTATGAGCATAACTATAACTCGTCATTGCGAGACCACATAGTGGTCGTGGCAATCCATTATTCATTTAGACTGGATTGCTTCGTCAGCTTACGTCTCCTCGCAATGACTATTTAGGAACGATATTATTTTTTATTAAACAATTTTGAAATTAAATCTTGACTTCTATACAAAAAACCTATTTTATCAATTTCGATAGTTTATATTAACTATCTTGTTAAGTTAAGTATTAATTAATATTATTAAATAGGAAATAATTTTCATGTCAAAAACAATACCATCTTTTAATCATTATCGTGATTCACAAGATACTGACTGCTTAAATAACCAATATTATAATGATGAAAAGAACTTTGCAAAATTACCTCCTGAATTGCAACGACTTCATCTGGAAGAAACTATAAAAGAATACGGTGCAGAACTACTAGAAGGAGACGCTCTAGTTGCTGCTAAAAATTTAGGATTCTATACTCCTGCCTCTTCTTCTGATACAGATAATAGTTGGCTTAATACTGCTGCTAATGTTATTTCAGCTATCCCTAAAGGACTTATCGTTGTACTCGCTGCTAGTGAAGCATTAAAGGCTGTTGGTGCATTCCCTACTGAATATAATCCTAACCACCCATCTGCAGAACCTGCAGAGAATCCTGAACCAATTCTTCATAGAAGTGCTCGTGCTGCTGGAATACCCGTAAGAGAACTCGCAGATTTGCCAAATCAAAACTGCGTTGCAGTTGCAGTAAAGTCTTGGGAATATACAGCTTCTCGTGATTGGATTAGTGCTAATCAGCGCCAAAATACCGAGGTATATGCTCGGTGTTTTAACGAAGTTTGCAAGGATCAGCAAGTTCCTTCAACTGAAGGAGCATTATGGATTGGCGGCAAATATTCCCTTCCCCCCGAGAGTGGCTACATATAGCACTTAACATATAGGTTCATACATTATTTTAAACGTTCTACAACTTGCCTCAAATACAGAAATACCTTTATCTAATAATTTTCTAATGTTATTTTTTATCGGAAACCAATGATGTTCAATAGGATTTAAATCAGGGGAATAAGGTGGTAAAAATTTTAGTTTGCAGCCAGCTTTTTCAATTAATTCTTTAGCCCTTTTGGATTTATGAAAGCTTGCATTATCAGCAATGACAACCTGTCCAGGCTTTAGCTCCGGCACAAGGCAATTTTCTATATAAGCTTCAAATACCTTACTATCACAGCTCCCAGTAAAGACTAGTGATGCGATTAAACTATTCTGATTTAACGCACCAATAAAACTTGTTCTTTCACTACGTTTTCCCGATTTACTCCCATTACAACGACTTCCTTTCATTGACCATCCATATTCATATGATTCATTATCATTTATGCCCGCTTCATCAAGATAAACACGTTTCTCTTTCGGCACTTTTTCTAATTCACTGAGAAAATCTTGTCGCTTTCCTTCATCTCTTTCTTTATACGCATATGTCTTTTTTTTCGAGTAATGTTGAGTTTCTTTAAAGCTCGGCTGATAGTCATTATACTTGCAACATTATCTAATTCTTTTGCTATTTCTGTAAGCGTTAACGAGTTACCTTTTTCTACTAAATGACGCAACTCCGATAAATCAGGGATTTTATGACCATATCCTTTCTGGTATCCCTCCTTTGACTTTATATCTCCAGTTTGTTTCTTTAATCTAATCCAATCATAGATTATTGACCGACTAATTTTAAAGGTTTCGCATGTAAGTGCTACTTTCTTATATTTCTCATAATGTTCTATAACTCTAGAACGTAAATCGTAACTGTAGGGGGATGCCATATTGCTATTATAAAATTTTTTTATTATTTATCATTATAACTTATTTGAATCCATATGTTAAGTGCTATAACAGCAATACACATAACTGCTGATCAACAAGTAGACATAAAATATCAAATTGGTGGTTCCAATAGTATGGAAACAGTTTCCTTCACATGTCCTTCAGATGCTTATGCGCACGTCCAGAATGCACGGACATTAGCATCTAATGGTAACCTTACAGAGGCTATGAAAGAAATAAAACTGGCTTTTGAAATACGCCCGAACTATAGACTTGCCCTAGAAGCTCAGGATGATATATCAAAATTACTAGCATCTTCCACCTCTTTAATTGATGAAATTTCTACTCCTACAACAAACTCTACTATAACGGAAAAAGGAGCTACTCCCGCAGAACCTAACAGTACTCAATATAATGGGGATTCTATTCCTACAGCATCACCACACAAACAAAGTGCTGAAGGTCAAGGATGGGGGGAATATTTAAAGGACAAAGTAGGAGGAATAGTTGGTGCAGGCGTAGGAGTAATTGGTACAGCTGCACTTCTTTGTGCTGCGTATAAGGTCAAACAGTATTGTAATAAATTAAAAGGAGTATTTGTTATAGAAAATGCAGATACTGGGAACCCTGATGTCTATATTTCCCTAGTACCAAACAATGCAGCAAACGTCTTGAAATTAGTTGAAGATAATACAGACGCTGGAGAGCAGACAGACAGTATACAGGTTCAAATGTTAGGCATAGATGCATAAGTTGCCAAAAGAACAGTAAGAACTATTGTCAAAAAAGCAAAGAAGTAATCCTGTTTTATGTCATCCCTGCGAGGTTTAACTTGTCATACCTGCGAAGGCAGGTATCTTAGATTCCCGCCTTCGCGGGAATGACAAGAGAGTGCGAGAATGGCAATTTACAACCGATCTCTAACTGTCATTGCGAGGAGCCACTTTAGGCGACGAAGCAATCCATAGAAATGATTAGAAATGGATTGCTTCGTCGGCTTTACGCCTTCTCGCAATGACGTCTGTATCTATAACCCGTCATTGCGAGACCACATAGTGGTCGTGGCAATCCATTATTCATTTAGACTGGATTGCTTTGTCGGCTTTACGCCTTCTCGCAATGACTATTTAGGAACGATATTATTTTTTATTAAACAATTTTGAAATTAAATCTTGACTTCTATACAAAAAACCTATTTTATCAATTTCGATAGTTTATGTTAACTATCTTGTTAAACTAAATATTAATCAACATTATAAAATAGGAAATAATTTTCATGTCAAAAACAATACCATCTTTTAATCATTATCGTGATTCACAAGATACTGACTGCTTAAATAACCAATATTATAATGATGAAAAGAACTTTGCAAAATTACCTCCTGAATTGCAACGACTTCATCTGGAAGAAACTATAAAAGAATACGGTGCAGAACTACTAGAAGGAGACGCTCTAGTTGCTGCTAAAAATTTAGGATTCTATACTCCTGCCTCTTCTTCTGATACAGATAATAGTTGGCTTAATACTGCTGCTAATGTTATTTCAGCTATCCCTAAAGGACTTATCGTTGTACTCGCTGCTAGTGAAGCATTAAAGGCTGTTGGTGCATTCCCTACTGAATATAATCCTAACCACCCATCTGCAGAACCTGCAGAGAATCCTGAACCAATTCTTCATAGAAGTGCTCGTAATGTGAATGACATGGAATTTATACAACGACACATTGACTTGGATAATCAGAACTGTATTGCAACTATGAGAAAGATATTTACCAAGGTCGATGTACCATATGGAATAGTATACGAGATACGTGCTAAGTGTTTTAAGGAGCCTTGCCAAAATCAGCAGTTTAGTTCAGACCAAGCAGAGTACCTTACTGAAGGATACCCTATCTATTGGATGGCAATACATGGAGCTGGTCCGGAATCAATAGACATAAAATATTCAGCTGATGGACCTCCAAATATCGACCCGACTGGTGAGGTAATCCACTTTAACTGCTCTGAACCAGCTTATCCGCACGTACAGAGGGGAAATAGTTTGCGTGATGAGGGCAAGTATATGGAAGCTCGAGCTGAATACAATGAGGCTTTTGCGAAGCGTTCGAATTATAAGCTTGCACAAGAAGGTATTGCTAAACTAGAAGAATTAGAAAAAATTACTACCGAAGTATCTTCCACCTCTTTAATTGATGAAATTTCTACTCCTACAACAAACTCTACTATAACGGAAAAAGGAGCTACTCCCGCAGAACCTAACAGTACTCAATATAATGGGGATTCTATTCCTACAGCATCACCACACAAACAAAGTGCTGAAGGTCAAGGATGGGGGGAATATTTAAAGGACAAAGTAGGAGGAATAGTTGGTGCAGGCGTAGGAGTAATTGGTACAGCTGCACTTCTTTGTGCTGCGTATAAGGTCAAACAGTATTGTAATAAATTTAAAGGAGTATTTGTTATAGAAAATGAAGATACTGGGAACCCTGATGTCTATATTTCCCTAGCACCAAACAATGCAGCAAACGTCTGGAAATTAGTTGAAGATAATACAGACGCTGGAGAGCAGACAGACAGTATACAGGTTCAAACGTTAGGCACAGATGTATATAGTGAAACCTATTGAATTAGGTGATACAAACTTTGTGTCATACCTGCGAAGGCAGGTATCTTAGATTCCCGCCTACGCGGGAATGACAAGAGAGTGCGAGAATGGCAATTCACAATCTTATGTCATCCCTGCGAGGTTTAACTTGTCATACCTGCGAAGGCAGGTATCTTAGATTCCCGCCTACGCGGGAATGGCAAGAGAGCGCGGGAATGGCAACTTACAATCTTATGTCATCCCTGCGAGGTTTAACTTGTCATACCTGCGAAGGCAGGTATCTTAGATTCCCGCCTACGCGGGAATGACAATAGTTCATTAGGCACAGTCGACTAAGGTCTGTTCGTATTGTGGTTCTTGTCCTTCAAGTTCCATCATTTCTTGAGTACAAGAGGTAGCATGGATATCCTCATGAGATGCAGTAATTAATGACTTAATAGCTTCTAATACACCTGAACGATTCTCTGCATTTAAATTGACAATCCACTGAACAGCCACTTGCACTTCTTCCGGTAATGATTTAATTTCAGCAAGATTAGCAGAAGAGTTAAAATGCTCTAAATACTCTAGATATTGTAAATATTCTGATGCACTTTCATGCTTTTGTATATCTGATACAATCCACTGAACGATTTCCTGTAACTTTTCTACTGTTATAGGTACATCAGAATATGGTTCTTTATTAACATCTGATATAGTACTAGCAGGCTTTAACTTAGCACCTACCATTACTGATAATTTAGGTTCTGCAGCATCTTCTACTACGTTTGAACCTAAGTTATCATCAATCTTATCACCTGCCATTATATTTGACAACTCAGACTCTCTAATATCTGGTATTATATCAGAGTTTAAGTTAGCACTACTGCCATATCCTTCGTCATCAATCTCACCGCTTACCATTGCATTTGTGTTTAAGTCTGAGTTTAAAACTTCAGGTTCTTTAAGATTATCTTGGTAATCAGCCATTAATCTATCGCACAGATCTTGCACCAACTTGGAATTATTTGCTAGGTACTGTTCAGCGATTAGCTTTAACTTTGCTATATTACTTTTACTAGAATCATCTAAATTTTTACATTCTTTTGTAATAGGTAGCACTATTTCTGTATTTTGTCCTTCACCCGTTAGATCTAACCTAACCTCAGTTGCATCACCTTCTTCATCATTTTTCATAAGCATATCAACTAAGCCGTTAAACAACCACCCTAATACTCCATCGAAATTAGCTGATGGTATCTGAGCTTTTATTTTGTCATCTACACCAAAATTGATAGAACAAATTGAGGTGCGTTCCATAATGTCTGCTTGTTCGTGATAAGTATGACCTTCTTTAAGCACCTGTAGCACCATAGCAGCTGGACGATTAGCCCCAAGACCACCATCGGCAAAAGCATAAGGCTTGCCAGCAGCATAGTCATAGTCGCGTACAGCCTCATTATTAACAACCGCTTTAAAATAGGTCGGTGCTGCAGTAGTTGCAAGAAGCACGTCCTTTATTCTAATATGTATGCTATGCTTATCCTCACTATCAAAGATCTTTATGCTATCTCTTCCCTCATTCAAATCAGCAACTGGTATAATAAGACGACAGAGACTATCATCCAACCTATTATCCCCTAAATGTTTTTCTAGCATTTTGTCCAAAGGTTCTTGGCTATATTTGTGTTTTATTATTCCCCAATTAAACCAATTTTTAGGGAAGATTTCAGGAGCAGTATTTTCAAATAATTCTAAAGCTTCTTTGGCTGAATAACGAGGTTCTGTTGAGCCTTCTTCTTTAGGAATTGTTAACAAAGCAGCAATTAACCCACCAACGCTAGTACCAGAAATAATATTAAATAATTTAGATATAGGCTGCTTAGTTATTTCTTCTATTTTCTGCAGTACAACTAACTCAGCTATTCCTTTTACTCCACCACCTGAAAGACAAAGAACTTTATTTTTCTCTATTGGATTTTTACTCATAAATCACCCCTCCTAACCTAATAAAAAGTTTTATAATATTATGCTACCATAAGTTTAATATTATAACAAATAAAAATTTATAACTATACATAAAAAAATGAACTTATGGTTCTGGCATTTAGAATTTTGAAATTCAAAAATTAAAAAACTTGGTAACACTTCCCAAGCTTTTATAATAGCCTAGTATAAGTCAAAAAAGACTTAGGGATTTTTAGGAGAAACGAAGCCTGCTACCCTTGCGTACATAGATGTATGTGAGGAGCGGAAGCGAGTTCCTACGACAAAATCACCAACTAGATTGACTTATACAGGAAGTCTATTATAATTGTCTTAGCTATAGTAATAAATTAAGCATTCGTAGCTCAGCTGGATAGAGCGTTGCCCTCCGAAGGCAGAGGTCGTTGGTTCGAATCCAATCGAGTGCACCATTCAGGACAATTTGCTACTTTTTGCAATTCTGTGAATGGAAAAGCCAGAACGTAATGCAGCTTACAGCCCTCGAGTGTTAGGTTCGAAAATATAAAATTTAATAATTCCCTTTTTTCATCAATTGTCGAACCTTTAAAAGTTTCATAGACGTTTGTACTGATACATATAAGGTCTGCAAGCTTTTTAGAAAGCTTATCACCTACTTTGTCATAACTCTTAATTAGTTCAGTTAATTCATATTAAGGATACCTCTAAATAAAAATTCTTTACCTCTATATTGAAAAGGTTTTTTATGCCAACCCATACATACTGCCTCACAAGCTTTAAAAGTTTCTTTATTATAGTGAAACCTATTGAATTAGGTGATACAAACTTTGTGTCATACCTGCGAAAGCAGGTATCTAGATTCCCGCCTTCGCGGGAATGACAACTTACAATCGTTATGTTCTTTATCACCTAATCCTATGAGCATAACTATATAAGATAGAAAGAGTTTATACAAAGGCTGTAACTTAAATATAACAAAATACTTATTATTTTAAGAAGTATATAATAAACTATTGGTAGTATTTTTATTCTTGGTTATAATATACTTTGTAATTAAAATAATAGTAGGTAGTTATATGGAAGATATTCATAATTGGCAAACAAAATACGCAAGTTGTCATTATGCCGATAGGTTACTGAGCAAACTATCTGAACTGAACCAGCAAGTAACGCAACCAGTAAATATTGATGAGATTAGAAAAGGTATATATTACGCTAAAAAATATCATGGTTCGCAAATGCGACAATCCGGCGATCCATATTACTCCCATCCGATAGAGGTAGCGTATATGGTTGCTGAATATACAGCATTAGAAATACCAAAATATTTCAGGACTGATATGATCATTACTAGTTTACTGCATGATACTATTGAAGATACAACTCTTACCGAAGACATGATTGGTAAGGTTTTTGGCAAGCAAATTGCCAGCCAAGTAGTAGATTTGACTAGAATTAAAATAGATAGAAAAATTAATGCATCAGAAACCTTAGAGTTATTGCTCTCTCAAAATAAACAAGATGTGTTACATGTTAAATTATTCGATAGACTCCATAATATGCGTACTATTGGATTTAAATCTCATGAAAAAATTAGAAAAATAGTAGAGGAGACTTTAAGTTACTTCATACCTTTTGCCACATATCTTGGACTTAATAAAGTAGAAGAGGAGCTAAGTAAATTATGTTTGAGATCAATTCTAACTAAGACTAACTTACAACGTATACTTGCAGCAAAACTGCATAACTCTATCTAATTTTTTTGTTAGTATAAAATTTATTTTATACATTTGGGTTCCTACTATGCAAATACCATCAATTACTGTTGAGCAAGTAGCTCAGCAATTTAAAGCCTGGCGTCAAACTAAAACTAACAAGTTTGATCCCATACCAAACCATCTAAAGGAATTAGTTCGCCAGCTACTCCATCACTATTCTTGCAAAGATATAGCCAAACATCTCAATATTAATAAAACAATAATTAGTTCAATTCAACAAGCCCATCAACCTTCCCTCAAAACTTCTCCTACCTCAACTTCAAATAAAGTTCTACAACACGATATTAATTTTCTCCCATTTCAACTAGTAAATTCTATAGATACTGATCCTGTGGCTACTCCCAAACAAAATTACTACACTTGCCACATTATTAAGCCAAATGGTACCAAGCTTATTATTCAAACACTAGAGCTAAAAACCATAATTCAAACATTTCTATGCTGCAACTAACCCCTCAGTCAGTTATTTTTGTTGCCACTATTGCCATCGACTTTCGTAAGGGTATCGATGGTTTAATAGCTGTTTGCAGACAAAAACTTTCTTCCAACCCTCTTAATGGTTCCTTGTTTTTATTCTATAATAAAAACAGAACTGCCATTAAAATTTTGTCCTTTGACGGTCAAGGCTTTTGGTTATGCTCTAAACGCCTATCCAAAGGTAAATTTACGGCAAAACTTTCCCCATCTGATAATTCATCTTATCAGATTTGTTATAGAACCTTACACATTCTTATTCATAATGGCGATCCTAGTTCTGCCAAACTCTCCAATGATTGGCTTCCTGTCATTTAAGCTGCCGTCTCGATTAATTCCGTATTATTTATATATCTTGCATAGGCAAAAGGCGTATAATCCTCAGGATGCTTCTTTGCTTTGCTACTCTGCTCTTGCAGCCAATTTAAATATTTAAAGGCATTGATTTCATTCTCACTACAAGTCTTTACTATACTATACAGACCACTATGTATCTCAGCACTATTGATTGTTTTAAAGAATAATGAATTCTTCCTTTGTAAAATAATGGTACGTAGTGACCTCTCAGCCCAATTATTATCAAGACTGCTAACTGGAATTTTCAAAAATTGCGTCAAACCTTCTTTATTATTTAACCAATATTTCATAGCTTGCCCAAACCTACTATTAGGCTCAACTTTCTTGTCGTTAAATAATTCATCTATTTTGTTATATATATTTTCTATATATTTACTGCTATGTTCCTGATGGTACTTCAGCTTCTCCTCAAGGCTCATCTCTTTACATTGATGTTCATTATGGTAAATCCCAGCAGTCTGTTTGAGAAAATATCCGCATTCTTCAGGGTAATATGGTTCATTCTCTGTAAATTTTCTCTGCCCATGTGACAAACAATTGATCATCACTATTATTGCCAGTAATTCTTTATCTGCTTCTGATAATACCGGGTTATTATTGTTACTTGCATCAGTCATTAAATGAATAGAATCAGTTCTATTCTTACGATTCTTTAGTATGTTACCAATATTCTCCCCGCCATGCTTATTACCGGTAAAATATAAAACTATCACCTCATTATTGGCAGTCTTAGCACATATAGTAGTGGTATAACAGCTGCGTCCTTTCTTATTTTGAGCTCGTAATTTTTTATTGGCTACAGTAATTTCTAAAATTCTAGCTCTAGTATCATCAAGGTTCAGTGAACTACATTCGGCAGCCATTTCTAATAATACCCTGTAAATTTCAGCTCCACCATCTTCTTGCCAAACATCTAAATATTGTTGCCACAGAGTGCTATATGATACAGGAACCCCGCTTAAACTTTGCAACCTAGATAAACGATAGAAGGGAGTACCGTAGGTCTTTTGTAACACTATTGCACTTTTGCTACTATTTGTCCATTTGTTGATATTCTTATTGTTCATAACTGTATAATCGCAAGCATTACAGCGTAACGTTTTCTTTACATATCTGTTGACTGTAATTGGAGCATTACCTGTAAATTGTAGCAATTTTCTAGCTTCACTATTATAGAGTTTACCATTATCACAGTGAGGACAGCTATCACCACTACAAAAATTCTCAGGAGATAAATAGCTGGTATTCGCATCCTGATAATCATCAAATCCATATTTACCTTGCCAATTACTGCGATCTCTCTTCTTGGACTCATCGTACTCTTCTTCATTACCACCATTC
Source organism: Candidatus Tisiphia endosymbiont of Hybos culiciformis (assembly GCF_964030975.1). NCBI lineage: Bacteria > Pseudomonadati > Pseudomonadota > Alphaproteobacteria > Rickettsiales > Rickettsiaceae > Candidatus Tisiphia > Candidatus Tisiphia endosymbiont of Hybos culiciformis. The sequence continues at coordinate 648,712 of NZ_CAXIQH010000001.1, read as the reverse complement.
TTATTATCAGATTCACTCGGTGGTTCTTTTAATGAATCTGAACTATCTTTTTTTTGTTATCTGCCTTAAAACCAATCATCATCTCCTTAAATGCCAATTAAGAGCAAAACCGAGTTTGCATCATGAATAGAGCTACCGAAATTTTACCAAAAACATGTACCATAAGCCCATTGTAAGATCTGACCTTACTAGCTATTTGTATATTGGTCTTTTCTTCAATCCAATTAAATAGCGACTCTATGGGTTGCCTCACGCTTGATATTGCACTGGATAGTAGTCTATCTGCCGCATCTAACAATTCCTGCCCTTTAGCTTTCTTAACCGGGGTGTATAGAGTAATACCACCTTGATCTGCAACTGGCTGATTCCCTGTTTGATAGGCTTTGTCTGCGAAAACCCTACTATTTTCTGGTAATTGCTTAGATAATTCCTCATAAAACCTTATATCTGCAGTACCAGCATCCGTTATTCCAAAATATTGCGGTATAGGCAAGTATCCCTTTTTGTAACTTCCCGCTGCATGTAATTTAATCCCGTAATAATGGAGTTTTTTAGTTGCACAGTAACCATTATTAGTCGCAATCTCTGGAGCTATTTTTGCGTTAAATCTTCTACCTCTATGAGCTAATATTATTGGCATAGAATCCAAAAGTAATGGATAAGACTGATTATAATCTTTTGGAAGTTGGTGATAGAGAGCTGTCATTAAACCGCTAAACAGATGAGAAACTTTATTTAATCTCTGTACAAAAGCTACATAGCTTGGTAACGCTTTAAACCAGTCACGCAAGTGCCTATCGGTATATTCATAAATTTCCTTAACTGTATGGCGTTTACTCATAATACCGAATATATAGATTGTCATAACCTCTTCATCCGAGAAAGTTAAATTTGAATAATTAGAAATACGTGCCATGTTTTTTCTTAACTTATGTTGATATTCTTTGCAAATAAATAGGTAGAGTGATATTAATTGTGATTGCCAATCCATATAAAATGCCATTTTACGTTGAAAACAAAGACATTTTATCTATTGGATTGGTACTTTTCAAGCATTCACTTAGTCTTCTTCAGCTCTTAATTCGCATTTAAGCTTATTTATACTGATGTTTGATGATGCTAGCTTGTCTATTAGTTCGTTACAAAATTTCACAAGTTCTATCACCGCTTGCTGATCATCTCCTGTTAATGAATTTGCCTTAATATGCTGGATTAGTTCTTCTCGTTCCTCAGCACTTAAGGTCGCTACTTTTGGCTTTTTCATTTTGATTCATTCATTACGTTTAATAATTGAAATGTTATAGTATAACTGATAGTTTTTCAACTAGTTTTTTTATTAATCGGTGATACTTGCATAGTAGGAACCCAAATTTATAAAATAAATTCATACTATAGCACTTAACATATGGATTCAAATAAGTTATAATGATAAATAATAAAAAAATTATATAATAGAAATATGGCATCCCCCTACAGTTACGATTTACGTTCTAGAGTTATAGAACATTATGAGAAATATAAGAAAGTAGCACTTACATGCGAAACCTTTAAAATTAGTCGGTCAATAATCTATGATTGGATTAGATTAAAGAAACAAACTGGAGATATAAAGTCAAAGGAGGGATACCAGAAAGGATATGGTCATAAAATCCCTGATTTATCGGAGTTGCGTCATTTAGTAGAAAAGGGTAACTCGTTAACGCTTACAGAAATAGCAAAAGAATTAGATAATGTTGCAAGTATAATGACTATCAGCCGAGCTTTAAAGAAACTCAACATTACTCGAAAAAAAAGACATATGCGTATAAAGAAAGAGATGAAGGAAAGCGACAAGATTTTCTCAGTGAATTAGAAAAAGTGCCGATAGAGAGACGTGTTTATCTTGATGAAGCGGGCATAAATGATAATGAATCATATGAATATGGATGGTCAATGAAAGGAAGTCGTTGTAATGGGAGTAAATCGGGAAAACGTAGTGAAAGAACAAGTTTTATTGGTGCGTTAAATCAGAATAGTTTAATCGCATCACTAGTCTTTACTGGGAGCTGTGATAGTAAGGTATTTGAAGCTTATATAGAAAATTGCCTTGTGCCGGAGCTAAAGCCTGGACAGGTTGTCATTGCTGATAATGCAAGCTTTCATAAATCCAAAAGGGCTAAAGAATTAATTGAAAAAGCTGGCTGCAAACTAAAATTTTTACCACCTTATTCCCCTGATTTAAATCCTATTGAACATCATTGGTTTCCGATAAAAAATAACATTAGAAAATTATTAGATAAAGGTATTTCTGTATTTGAGGCAAGTTGTAGAACGTTTAAAATAATGTATGAACCTATATGTTAAGTGCTATACCAAAAAAATTTAATAGAGTTATGCAGTTTTGCTGCAAGTATACGAATAACGTTACTGCGTAAACTAATATTTTGTGGTCCCTCATGAACATTTAAAAAGCTACCAACACCATGACCTGTACCATGCGGATAGTCTTGCCTATCTCTCCACAGAAATTGCCGGGCTAGAACATCTAAATGGCTTCCTGTAGTAATATTAACCGGAAATTTAATTGTCGATAGAGCAATATGTCCCTTAAGAACTTGAGTATAGCGTAATTTTTGTTCCTCGGTAGGGTTGCCTATAGCAAAGGTTCTGGTTACATCAGTAGTACAACCTTTATATTGCCCACCAGAATCAATTAATAATATACCTTTACCTAAGATTTTTTTTGCTTGATGACTTGTCGCCCGATAATGAATTATGGCACTATTTTCCTTAAAACCACATATAGTCGGGAAACTATCCATAACATATTGATCTTGCTTAGATCTAAATTCTGTTAATATTTCTCCTAGATCATATTCAGTTTGATCTTGTAAATTTGGTAATTCAAACAAATATGCAAAGAATTCACATAGTGCCACCGCATCATTAATATGAAAATTAATTGCGTGCTTAATCTCAATATCATTCTTAAGCGCTTTAGATAATTGACAAGGGTCGTTAATTTTTGCTACTAGCTTATTATTTAGCAAATCCATAATGTAACTTGAGGCAAAATTTTCATCAACGAGAACCTTATTAGCTTGACCCAACATACCGGCAAATCTTTCCTCTGGTAAGATAGTTATATTAGGGCGAGCAATCGTAACATCTTGATTAGCTCTATTTGGATTAGTAAATAAATATAGCTGATCTTGAGTGATCAGAACTATAGCAAGCATCAATGGTGAATGTGAAATGTCACTTGCTCTGAGATTTAATAACCAGCATATTGAATCTGCCGAAGTAATAATCATCGTATCTGCAGAATATTTAGTCAGTAGATCGCGACATATAGTAATTTTATTACTATATGATTGACCAGAAAATTTATCATCATGAATATATATCTTTGATGATGGTTCCGCTGGTCTATCATGCCAAATTTGATCTATTAAATTATCAGATATTTTATGTAAACGGGATTTTATTTTGGAAAATATTTGTAACTTAACATTAGTAAAGAGTTTCGAATCATATCCCAAGATGCTATCATTACCTAAATAATCATCCCAAGCAAAATAGGGTAAATCTTTAATATCAAAAATCTTAAAGATTTCTGGAGCTAGCTCACGCTTACTTTGTTGTAGATAACGACCATCTGTAAAAAATACCGCCTTATCTTTGCAGATCACCGCAATACCATTGGATCCGCTAAAGTTGGTTATATATTGCAGTCGCTTAGCACTTTCATGGACATACTCGCTAAGATATTGATCATTAGAAGGTACTATATAGCCATCTATTTTATACTTAGCAAACAGCTCTCTAACACTACTGATACGTTTTTGCATTAAATTACTATTTAGAAAAGGGTTTATCTGCTTCTGTCATTAGTCTTATTTATAGATCTAACATGGGTAGAAGCAACTTTTCCATCACTTGGAGCCTTAGATATATCTTTTTCAATAGATTTGCCAATAAGTTGAGCGGCTTTTAGAACTTCAGGACTTAACTTTTTCAAGCTGTTATCTAAGGGTTTTGCCAGCTGTTGTTCTTTTGCAAGCTGTGGAACTCTACCTAGCACCCCATCAATAGACACTTTGAAATAATCGGCAGTAGCTACCACTGTATCAGTAACCAGCATTTTTTGAGTATTATCATCTTCTTTTAGAAAAGGACGAAAGGCATCTTCACTAAAACCAAGCGTTTTCCCTAAGGTAGATTGAGTTAAACTGTTTTTGGCTAGCTCCTTGTTGATAAAATTTTTCAAATTAGCACTTAATGCTTCTGGGGATAGTGGAGTGTATTGTTGTTTTTCGCCAGAGTCAAATTCCTTTCTACCTAACATTTCATCAATAGAGCAATTAAAATAATTAGCTAGTTTGATTATGTTTTTTATCTCAGGACGCCGATTATCTAGCATCTTTCTCATAGTAGTTTCTGGAACCTCTGAAGCCTCAGCTAGTTTACCTACCTTTAGCCCTTCATCCTTCATTTTTGTATTAAGGAAATCCTTTATATTTTCAAACCAACCCATTAAACATAATTTTTTATAAAATTTATCCGTGAAAAACGGTTTTCTTCTTGACAAGAAAAAAACCTCATAGTAAAGTTGCTTATCTTACCAAATGAACTTAAGAAATTCTTTTAGTAAGAAAAACTTTAAGGAATCATAACATTCAATATATAAATTCAACCGCTTGTCAATATATGTAAGTTGAATATAAAAAGAATGTTAATTAACCCTAAAAACTCAATCATAAAAGGAAATACTTCATGAATATATACAATATTTATTTGATAATCAAATATATTATTGCTTATTTAGTAACTTTTTTATTAAAAATGCAACCTAAACTATTATTTTACTCAACAACTAATAGGAATATTTTCCCGATAATCATAATCAGGGGGTTTTGTGCAAAATGATCTTGATGAAAAAACATCAAAATATGATAAAGAGCTAAAACAACTATATAGCAAGATTATGACTATATCAGGCTACATAATCGCTATGAGGGCAGATTGTATCAAAGAAGCCAAAAAGACTGAGGAAACTCTAAAAATTATAGTTAGACGTACATATGACATTAGAGGCGGACTTTGGATATGTTTGATTACTATATGGTTTTTAGTTGTACTTTTTTTGCAAAAAAACTTTTAGCTAGGCTCTGTGAAGGTTTCTAATTGCTCTATATTTTAAGCTATTTTTTAGTGAGAATAAATAGGATTTTTGAAGGAATATAGTGAAACCTATTGAATTAGGTGATACAAACTTTGTGTCATACCTGCGAAAGCAGGTATCTAGATTCCCGCCTACGCGGGAATGACAACTTACAATAGTTATGTTCTTTATCACCTAATTCAATAGGTTTCACTATAGTGTACCTATTTCAAGAGAATCATGTTTATTCGTAGCAAAAAATAGCCAGAATTAGGTCACTTTAGAAACCTTCACAGAGCCTAATACCTATAGCTAATTAATTTGAATTTGTGACCCGCGGGATATCTTCACAGCTGTCGAAAGTTAGGAGAGGAATGGGTTTTAAATAGGGTAACGTCATTACGAGAAAGACCGTAGATCGACGAAGTTATCCACAAAAGTAACCATAAGTAGATTGCTTTGTCGGCTTATACCTTCTCGCAATGACAGCGGTTATAAACCCACAACTTTTTAAACTGCCATGATGTCCTTTAAAACCCCTTCCTCTTCTAATTTTCGACAGTTGTGTTGTTTTCCCTATGATTTTTAAACCACCATGCGTAAGGTGAGTCAATTAACTATCTCAAAATTATATCATATTAACTTTCCTGTCATATACTGAGTTTAGAACATAATTTTAAGTCTTATGGAACCTTGATGACTTCGATACCCTTTGCTCAAATGGCAATTATATTCCATTAATATTTCGGTATTCCTTCTAGCTAATAATAAGCTAGTACCAATATTATAACTAATAGCAGATTGTTTTGGTAGTATGGTTTGTTGTTCAAAGATAATATTATTTATCAATATTTTACTATCAATCTTCTGACTTTTATTATTAAGATATTTCTCAATAATGCCATGTAGTATTGGAGTAATTGTTACATTCTGAGTAGTTGGTAGAGCTGGTAACAATAATTTACTACCAATAGAGCCAACCCAGAAATTTTGTGACTTAGCTTTCAGAGATAAATTATATGTTTCTATATTAGTTTCAGTATAAGCACTGTCTTGATACTGTTCATATCTAATACCTATACCAGGAATTAGGGTAAAACCTTGAGAGAATCCAATATTATAGTTGAGTCTGGTATCAAAATGATAGCTATTATTCTGGTACTTACCAGATACATTGTATGTAATATCATCCATAGAACGTATAGATTTGTTGGTAACATAATTACGGGTGGTAGAGAACACTCCTTGTAATGATAAACTATTCCCCAAATTCTTCTGACCATAGATGGATATAATATGACCAGAGAGCAAAATTTTATTATTTTGATTTTGAAATTTAAAGTTAGAACATATATGACTATACGCAATACCAAATAAGTCCCCTACCGCTTTCTCTGTTTCAACATCAAATCCAATAACAATACCTTTGCTATTACTCTTGTAACCTATAATATTTTGGAACATATCCTGTTTACTCATGCTATACAAACCTTTAACCCACACACCCTTTGATATGTTACTAACTAAAGATTCTTCCTCATCACCCGCTCCAATAGTTTTAAATATTATGGGCATTCTAGTAAAAAACATATTGCTATTTGCTGATATTATTTTTGGCATCAGAGGTGCTATCCCAACAACGGTTGATATTTCTTCTACTGCTCTTGGTATAGAAACCTCTACGAGCTTTTCAAGCTCTTGTTCCTCTCTCTGTTTTTCGTCACTCATTTGTTGTACAAGTGCTTGTTTACTTTCTTCCTGTTCTTTCTCGGACTCTTGTTTATCCTTCAGTTGTTGTTTAAGTTGAGCAATCTTATTTAATTGCTGCCTGTTTTCATCACTCGTTTGTTGTACAAGTGCTTGTTTACTTTCTTCCTGTTCTTTCTCGGACTCTTGTTTATTCTTTAGTTGTTGTTTAGGTTGAGCAGTCTTCTGAGCTGTATCCAGTTTTTCGTCACTCATTTGTTGTACAAGTTCTTGTTTACTTTGTTGTTCTTTCTCTAGCTTTTCTTGTATATCTTTTATGGTTTGCTCAGACTGGGCAGTCTTCTGAGCTGTATTCAGTTTTGCATCACTTAATTGTTGTGCAAGTTCTAGTTCATTTTTTTGTGCTATCTCGAACTTTCCTTGTATATCTTTTATGGTTTGCTCAGACTGAGCAGTCTTCTGAGCTGTATCTAGTTTTGCATTATTCAATTGTTGTTCAAGAGCTAGCTCATTGTTTTGTGCTATCTTGAGCTTTCCTTGTATATCTTTTATGGTTTGCTCAGACTGAGCAGTCTTCTGAGCTGTATCTAGTTTTGCATTATTCAATTGTTGTTCAAGTTCTAGTTCATTTTTTTGTGCTATTTCGAACTTTCCTTGTATATCTTTTATGGTTTGCTCAGACTGAGCAGTCTTCTGAGCTGTATCTAGTTTTGCATTATTCAATTGTTGTTCAAGTTCTAGTTCATTTTTTTGTGCTATTTCGAACTTTCCTTGTATATCTTTTATGGTTTGCTCAGACTGAGCAGTCTTCTGAGCTGTATCTAGTTTTGCATTATTCAATTGTTGTTCAAGTTCTAGTTCATTTTTTTGTGCTATTTCGAACTTTCCTTGTATATCTTTTATGGTTTGCTCAGACTGAGCAGTCTTCTGAGCTGTATCTAGTTTTGCATTATTCAATTGTTGTTCAAGTTCTAGTTCATTTTTTTGTGCTATTTCGAACTTTCCTTGTATATCTTTTATGGTTTGCTCAGACTGAGCAGTCTTCTGAGCTGTATCTAGTTTTGCATTATTCAATTGTTGTTCAAGTTCTAGTTCATTTTTTTGTGCTATTTCGAACTTTCCTTGTATATCTTTTATGGTTTGCTCAGACTGAGCAGTCTTCTGAGCTGTATCTAGTTTTGCATTATTCAATTGTTGTGCAAGTTCTAGTTCATTTCTTTGTGCTATTTCGAACTTTCCTTGTATATCTTTTATGGTTTGCTCAGACTGAGCAGTCTTCTGAGCTGTATCTAGTTTTGCATTATTCAATTGTTGTTCAAGTTCTAGTTCATTTCTTTGTGCTATCTTGAGATATTTTCTTGTTCTCTCAAGCTGAGTAGTTTTTTCATCTATTGCTTCTCTTTCCTTAGTTAGTTGTTGTGTAAGTTCTAGTTCCTTGTTTTGTGATGTCTCGAGCTTTCCTTGTAGTTCTTTTAATTGTGCACCTAGATTAGTAACCTTACTAATTGCTACCTGTTTCTCATCAGCCAGTAGTTTTACACTTTCTTGTTCTGTACCGAGCTTTCCTTGTAGTTCTTTTAATTGTGCGTCTAGATTAGTAACCTTACTAATTGCTACCTGTTTCTCATCAGCCAGTAGTTTTACACTTTCTTGTTCTGTACCGAGCTTTCCTTGTAGTTCTTTTAATTGTGCGTCTAGATTAGTAACCTTACTAATTGCTACCTGTTTCTCATCAGCCAGTAGTTTTACACTTTCTTGTTCTGTCTTGAGCTGTCCTTGTAGATTTTGTAGTTGTTGTGCAAGTTCTAGCTTATTTTTTTGTGCTGTCTCGAACTCCTTTTTTGTTCGCTCAAGTTGAGTATTTTTCTCAACTGTGTTAAGCTTCTCTTTACTCAGTTGTTGTTCAAACTGAATAGCCTGCTTAATTGCTTCCTGTTGCACCTCATTCAATTGTTGTACAAGTTCTTGTCCTCTTGCTTTCTCTTTCTTAAGATCATTTTCTAACGTGAAATTATCTAAATTACACTCTTCCATGTCAATCTCCTCTGCACTTAGTCCTAATAAGTACTCTTCAACATTGAGTTCCTTATCAGGTAGTGGCATTGCTATAATATCAACATTTGTCACAAGTAGTAGCACTATAAATACAATATTATTTTTTGATATCATAATCCATCTCCAATCATTTTGTACATTTAGTTAGTCGAAAATTGTCAGTTACATGAGTTACTGATGTCTATTCGAACGATTCCAAGAATTAGATTTGAAAATGAATGGTGAATGTGCCGGCAGTACATATACTCTTCTGCTTTCAAAAACAATCCTTGAAAGCATGATAGTATAACAAACATAAACGACATTGAATAGTCAAAAGATTCAAATAGGGTCTTTTTAAAACCCTTAAATTCTCACCCTACGCATAACTCCTATGGCAATTTGCAAATTGCAGAAAAATAACCGGCGTCATTGCGAGACCACGTGAGTGTAGTGGCAATCTACTTTTTGACTTATGCAGAAAGTCTATTAGATTGCTTAGTTGGTACAAAGTGGCACCTCGCTTAGACACCGGACTGTTTTCTCTATGACTTTTAAATGCCATGTGTTAGGTGAATTAAATTTATTGTATATACGCCAATTCAGGATAAAGATGTTATAAATATTCCTCAATTTGTATAGCAAAGTTACCTTTACTACGTCCTAAACATCTAGATTAATTACATTCAAGGCATTTGCTTGAATAAATTGTCTTCTAGGTTCAACAATATCTCCCATTAATGTTGAGAAAATTACTTCGGCACTATCTTGTTCGTGTACTTTAACTTGCAGCAAAGTTCTTCTTTGAGGGTCTAATGTTGTCTCCCCTAATTGATCAGAATTCATTTCTCCAAGACCTTTGAAGCGTTGAATAGCTATACCTTTCTTCCCGCTTTCTAATATATAATTCAGCAACATACTAGGCAGTGTAATCATATATTCCTGGCTTTTAATTAATAACTTTGTTTGCTCAATAAATAAGTCTACAAGTGGAGTAAACGATTTAGCTAGCTGAATAAATTCAAAAGATTCAAGCTGTTCTTTCGATAAAATTTTACTTTCTTTTTGTCCTCGAACAAAGCGGAAAAATTCTATTTTATTTGTACTAACTACAAATTGCCAATCTGTTTTATCAGGTGATATATCACCAAGATTTAAAATATTCAAAGCCTGAGTTATTTCATTTGTCTTATCTTGATCAAATATTTGATTACCTAACAAACCTTTTATAGATAAACATTCTGCAATTTGTCGATTAAATTTTTTGCCAACTTGATCAAGTAATGCAACGAATCGGATAACCTTTTTGATTATCTCATCAAGGTCATGACCACTGATCTCTCGTCCATTATACAACATAATTGTTGCATCACTAATAGTGTTTTTTACTAAATAATCTTGCAAAGCTTGTTCATTTTTTAAATAAAAATCGTTATTACCTTTTTTTACTTTATATAAAGGCGGCTGAGCTATATATAAATATCCTTTATCAATCAATTGACGCATGTGTCGGTAGAAGAAAGTAAGTAATAAGGTTCTAATATGCGAGCCGTCAACATCAGCATCAGTCATAATAATTATTTTATGATATCTTAGCTTATCCAAAGAAAAATCTTCATTACCAATAGCCGTTCCAAGAGCTGTTATTAATGTTCCTACTTGCTCAGAATTTAACATTTTATCAAATCTAGCTCTTTCAACATTCAGGATTTTACCTCGTAATGGCAAAATTGCTTGAAACTTTCTATCTCTACCCTGCTTCGCTGTACCGCCAGCCGAGTCTCCTTCAACAATAAATAGTTCCGAAAGAGCCGGATCTTTTTCTTGACAATCAGCAAGTTTTCCAGGTAAGTTTGAAATTTCAAGAGCTGATTTTCGACGGGTTAATTCCCTTGCTCTTTTTGCTGCTTCTCTGGCAGTTGCTGCTTCAATAATTTTATTAATAATTATTTTTGCGTCGCTAGGATGTTCTTCAAACCATTCTAAAATCTTAGTATATACAGCATTCTCTACGATAGGACGGACTTCAGAACTGACTAATTTATCTTTAGTTTGTGATGAAAATTTCGGGTCTGGTACTTTTACTGATAGAATACATGACAGCCCTTCTCTAGTGTCATCGCCAGTGAAATTTACTTTGCTTTTTTTATTGAGTCCAATATTCTCGGTATAAGTTGTAATAACCCTAGTAAGAGCGGCTTTAAAGGCAATAAGGTGCGTACCGCCATCACGTTGTCTTATATTATTAGTAAAACACAAAATATTTTCATGATATGAATCATTCCAATTCATTGCCAATTCAAAAGTAATACCTGTTGCTTGATTATTAGTATTGAGTGATATACATTTATGTAATGAAGTTTTGGCCTTGTCTATATATTTGACATAAGCTTCTACACCACCAGTAAAGCAAAACTCTACTTCTTGTGGTTCGGCAAAACGATGATCTTTTAGTAATATCCTGACACCAGAGTTTAAAAATGCTAGTTCCCTAAGTCTATGCTCTACAGTAGCAAAATTAAATTCAATCATGCTAAAAGTGGTAATAGATGGGAAGAAGGTAATTTCGGTACCTTTTTTCTCTACTGACTCTCCTTTTAGTGTGAGTGGTGTTTCAGCAGCACCATCTCTAAATCTTATAAAATATTCCTTATTATCCCGCCAAATTCTAAGCTCTAACCATTCTGACAGGGCATTTACCACAGATACACCAACACCATGCAACCCACCAGATATTTTATAAGAGTTCTGATCAAATTTACCACCAGCATGCAATTGGGTCATAATAACTTCAGCTGCTGATATCCCTTCTCCTTCATGAATATCAACAGGTATACCACGTCCATTATCACGCACTGTTACAGATCCGTTGGTATTTAGGATTACTTTAATTAGGTTACAGTGACCAGCTAAAGATTCATCGATAGCATTATCAACAACCTCGTAAATCATATGATGTAGTCCTGACCCATCGTCAGTATCACCAATATACATACCCGGTCTTTTCTTAACTGCCTCAAGACCTTTTAAAACCTTGATAGAATCAGCCCCGTATTCTAATTCTGTTATTGACTCTTGTTGATTATTTGACATATCCTAACATTAAATAAAAGATAAAAGATAACTATACAGCAAAATTACAGCAAGTGTATAGTTTTCAAGTAGTTTATTAACAAATATCTTTTACTAAAAATATTTATTGTTTATTATTATCTCTTATCAAATTATAGCTAACCCGACTAACATTACACAAAATGACGTCATTGCGAGGAGCTACTTATAGTAGCGACGAAGCAATCCTGTTTTGTGTCATACCTGCGTAAGCAGGTATCTAGATTCCCGCCGTTGCTAAGAATGACAACTTACAACTGCTTCGTAGGCTTACGCCTACTCGCAATGACGTCAGTTTACTATGGTTAAATACTAATCGGGTTAGCTATATTCTTATAAAAAACCTTATATAGTGTACACAACAATGACAAAACTAACTTTTAGAGATGTTCCATCTGTAATGGATGATTATGATGTTTTTTTATTTGATCTTTGGGGGGTGGTAGTAGAAGGAGATCAAGTTTATCCTGGGGTAGCTGATAATATTAACAAAATAATTAAACAGCAAAAGAAGGTTTTTTTTGTTACTAACGCTCCACGTAGCAGATTTTTCTTATTTAACAAAATTAAGAGTTGGGGTATTAACGCAACGGAAGAAATGGTTTTTAGTTCTGGCGAAGTAGCAATTGATATGATATTAGAAAGTGATAAAAGATTTGGTATCAAAAGCCCTATAGTTTATCATCTTGGTCAAGAAGACAATGAGCTTTTGAGCGAATTGCAGACGCCTATTACCACCAACATAGATGAAGCCAATATTCTTCTGTTAACGCTCCATCGTGATGAAGGAAAAAATTTAAATTTAGATGAGTTTGATGATTTATTTAAAACTGTAGTAAAAAGAAACATAATTACTATATGTGCCAACCCAGACCTTGGAATTGTGCAACAAGGCATACGGAGATATTGCTCTGGATATTTTGCGGCACAAATAAAGCAATTTGGTGGTGAGGTAATTTATAGCGGCAAACCATGTCTAGAAATATATCATGCAGTATTAAACCAGTTACCCGATATTTCATTGAAACGTGTTCTGATGATAGGCGATACTTTCTTTACTGATATTTTAGGAGCAAATAACATGGGAATTGACTCAGCTTTAGTATTAACAGGTAATGCAGCAATATTTCATAGCCAATATCATACCATCGAAGAAAAATTGCAGCACTTGAAAATTGCCGCGACTGAGCAGGGAGTAATGCCAAGTTTTGTTATTCAATTGACTACAAATTAACTCAATATCTCTCTTAGTTGAACTTAGTCTATTTATAGGCTTACAAAAATTTACTATATAGAGCTAACCCGTTATAGGTTCTAGATAGCTTTTCCGTTATTAGCGAGGAGCTACTTTAGTAGTGACGAAGCAATGCTACTCCTTGCAATAATTTAGGATATTATAACAATATCAAGAACCTATTCGGGTTAGCTATTCAATAATTACTGATAACAGGTATAATATGGCAGATCCTACTAAAACAGATCCTAAACAACGCTGGAAAGATGCCATAGGGAAATTTAAACGAGCCATAATACCTGAGCAATATAGTCATGATGAATTAGTTGACTGTGTTAGGGTAAGGGTATCAGGCACTATAGAGCGGGATAAAATTATGCCCTATCTTGAAGAAATTGCTCAAGCTAAGCAAACTCTTAATGGTTACGAATATCCAATTCTACGAATGAATGAAACTGAGTTAAAAAATCATCAACTATTTTATGATAAACAATCTAACAGTTTAGTTGATAGTAACAACCAGACTGCAACTACTTTTGGTAAGGAAAGCAAATATACCAAAGACATTCAAGCTTTTGTAATGGCAAAAGATGGTTCTCTTTATATTGGTACTCATAAAGGGCAATATGATCTTATAGAGCTTACTCTAACACATGCTTCGTTTTTAGGTGGTAGACCAGCAGAACTGGCAGGTATGGTTATAGCACTTAACATATGGATTCAAATAAGTTATAATGATAAATAATAAAAAAATTTTATAATAGCAATATGGCATCCCCCTACAGTTACGATTTACGTTCTAGAGTTATAGAACATTATGAGAAATATAAGAAAGTAGCACTTACATGCGAAACCTTTAAAATTAGTCGGTCAATAATCTATGATTGGATTAGATTAAAGAAACAAACTGGAGATATAAAGTCAAAGGAGGGATACCAGAAAGGATATGGTCATAAAATCCCTGATTTATCGGAGTTGCGTCATTTAGTAGAAAAAGGTAACTCGTTAACGCTTACAGAAATAGCAAAAGAATTAGATAATGTTGCAAGTATAATGACTATCAGCCGAGCTTTAAAGAAACTCAACATTACTCGAAAAAAAAGACATATGCGTATAAAGAAAGAGATGAAGGAAAGCGACAAGATTTTCTCAGTGAATTAGAAAAAGTGCCGAAAGAGAAACGTGTTTATCTTGATGAAGCGGGCATAAATGATAATGAATCATATGAATATGGATGGTCAATGAAAGGAAGTCGTTGTAATGGGAGTAAATCGGGAAAACGTAGTGAAAGAACAAGTTTTATTGGTGCGTTAAATCAGAATAGTTTAATCGCATCACTAGTCTTTACTGGGAGCTGTGATAGTAAGGTATTTGAAGCTTATATAGAAAATTGCCTTGTGCCGGAGCTAAAGCCTGGACAGGTTGTCATTGCTGATAATGCAAGCTTTCATAAATCCAAAAGGGCTAAAGAATTAATTGAAAAAGCTGGCTGCAAACTAAAATTTTTACCACCTTATTCCCCTGATTTAAATCCTATTGAACATCATTGGTTTCCGATAAAAAATAACATTAGAAAATTATTAGATAAAGGTATTTCTGTATTTGAGGCAAGTTGTAGAACGTTTAAAATAATGTATGAACCTATATGTTAAGTGCTATAGTATTAATGAGGAGGGTAAGATAGATATGATTAGTAGTGATAGTGGTCATTATGCCCCCGAGCCATTAGATATGTATCGAGGAATTAAAAAATTACAAGAATTAATGCCAGAAGTTTTTACTCCCGATTCTAGCATCAACTATTATTATGATGAAACTACCCATAATATGAAAATGAGTGAATTCTTAGAAATGATGGAAAAACCTACTATTAATGGCATACCACTAAATCAAGAACTTAGAAATGAAAGAATTAAACAAACAAAAGAATATACAGAAAATCTAAAAAATGCTGTTTCTATCAAGATTTATAGTAATGAAGCAGATTTACCAAATACTATAGCAAACTTAACTAAAGAAAAACAACAAGAATTAGCAAGAGGGCTAAAGCAGCCTATGATTAGCCTATCTGTGATAGGCTCTGAACAAAATCCCAAAGCTTATAGTGTATCTGAGCTAACAATTTCGGTTCTAAATTCTGGTAGAGCAGATTCTATGCAAAACTTATTGGACTCTGGGATAACCAATAGGAAAGAATTTCATGAAATAAGACCTTTATATTATGCTACTGCACAAGGTAACACAGATATTGTGAAAACAATGCTTAATAATCCGAATATGCAGGAATCTTTAAAACAAGAAACATTTAATCCAATGCCTACTACCTTACATATGTCAGCCCAACTTGGTAATACTGATATAATAACTGAAATACTAAAATATCCTGTAGGGCGTGAACTATTAACTCAAAAAGACTTTAACGGCGATACTCCTTTGGAAGTTGCTAACAGATATGGCAACAACTTAGCAGTTAATATTCTAGAGAAAGAATATTTTGAATCTGCTAAGGAACAATTAGCAAAATATTTTAAAACACAGATGGAAGATAAAGAGCTTATTACTACAGCTCATCAGAATGAAATGAAAAAGGATGTAATAGCTATATTATCCCCTCTGGCTACACCGGACAATGGAAAATATAATGATATTATAGAAGTTGCCGGATCGATAGTTAGAAAATCTGCTCAAATTGCTGATAAAAAATTAGATTGGAAACAGAAAATTGCAGAAATAGGTGATATCATAAAAGATGCATTACCTAAAATCTTTTCTAATGAGAGAAAACAAAAATTAAAAAATATATTAAAGGATACGAATATTGTAACTGAATTACAAAAACTCCGTAAAGACCATCAAATAAAGAGTGATAATAGTAATATAAAAAAAACAATTCCAATAACACCAACAAAAACTGTAAAAAATAATAAGGGAGATCAAATCATTAAATTGTAACATATGTTGGCTCTGTCCAGAAAAGTGTGTAAATTTCGAGATAGGTTATATATAAAAATATAACAAAAAAGGAAATTACATGAATAAAAAAACAAATGAATCAATAAAGCAAGCAGTAGATTTATTAATAGATAATGATACAGATGTAAGCACAATACTGAAAGAAGGAGGATTATTAAAAGAATTGACCAAACGCTTGATAGAGAAGGCATTGCAGTCAGAATTGAATAATCATCTAGGCTATGATAAATACAGTCGTGTAGATAATGATAATGCTCGTAATGGTATAACTAGCAAAAAACTGATCTCCGAACATGGAGCGGTTGAGATAGAAGTACCAAGAGATAGGCGTAGTACCTTTGAACCAGCAATACTACCGAAAAGACAAAAACGTTTTGATGGTTTTGATGATAAAGTCTTATCATTATATGCTAAAGGTATGAGTGTATCTGATATTAAGGTTCAATTACAAGAGTTGTATAGTGTTGAAATAAGTGAGAGTTTAATCAGTCAGATCACCGATGATGTAATGGATGATGTAAAAGCTTGGCAGAGTAGACCGTTAGAAGAGATATATCCGATAGTATTTTTTGATTGTTTAGTAGTAAAAGTTAGGCAAGACAAAAGGATAATTAACAAGGCAATATATGTTGCATTAGGGATTGATTTATCTGGTAGAAAAGATATATTGGGATTATGGATCAGTGAAAATGAAGGGGCAAAATTTTGGCTTGGTAATTTTACTGAAATGAAAAATAGAGGATTAAAGGATATACTGATTGCCTGTAGTGATAATCTTACTGGTATGTCTGAGGCGATAGAAGCAGTTTATCCAAAAACAGAACATCAATTATGTATTGTACATCAGATTAGAAATAGTTTAAAATACGTATCATATAAAGATAGGAAGCAGGTGGCTAGCGATTTAAAGCCGATATATACTGCAGCAACGGAAGAACAAGCACATTTAGCTTTAGTATATTTTGAAGAAAAATGGAATAAACAATATCCACAAATTGCCAAATCATGGTATAATCATTGGGATAATTTAATGATTTTTCTAGGATATCCAGAGGCAATTAGAAAGGTAATTTATACCACTAATTCAGTTGAATCTGTTAATAGTCAATTGCGTAAAGTAACAAATAATAAGCGTGTTTTCCCTAGTGATAGTGCTGTTTTTAAAAGCTTATATTTGACAATTGACTATATGACCAAAAAATGGACTATGCCTATTCCCAACTGGAATGAAGCTATGGCTCATTTGATGATCAAATTTGAAGATAGGCTTAACAAAATTTAATGACCTATTTTGGAAATTTACACACTTTTCTGGACAGAGCCCATATGTTGATTATAGTTGCTTTTTATCATCTGAGTTTATATCCTAAAATATTTGGGTGAATGAATAAAATATTCGTGATATTTTCTTACTTGAATTGCAATCTTTAATTCTGATTTACAAAATGTCCTCTGAAAATGCAATACTTCTAGGTAAAAGCGACAATGGCAAACCTCTATACGCTGAAGGTTATCAACATATTTTATTACTAGCACCACAGGGGTCTGGCAAGGGGGTGTGTTTTGTCCTTCCTGCTTTGTTAACTTATTCCGAGTCATGCGTTGTTCATGATATAAAGCTCGAGAATTATGAACTTACAAGTGGATACAGAGAATCGATTGGACATAAGATTTTTGTTTTCAATCCGCTCTCGTGCAAAAACAAAACTCATAGATATAATCCGCTGGATTTTATTAATTTGGATTCTGAAGAAATAATCAATGACATTCAAAAGATTGCGGATTTATTAATCAAAGATAACGCTAGTAGTAAAAGCTTATTTACGGGGTTAGTTCTATATCTTTGCTACGATACTACCAAAACAAGATCGCTAGGTGAAATAGCAAGAATGCTACAAAGGAACTTAGTTCAAGAGCTGTCAGATGGAATTAATAAGGCAAAAGGTACAATTCATGAGTATGGTTTTGAAATACTCTCGTCTTTTCTGAGTAAAACTGGCAAGGAACAAAATTTCCTGATCAGGGAGCTAAGCCATTATCTATATCCATGGACTAACCCACTCATTGATTATGCGACTTCAAAATCAGACTTCGATATTGCTGATTTAAAAATAAGCAAAATGACTCTTTATGTTGGAGTAAACCCTGCTGATATCAACAGGCTACAACCAGTATTGCAATTATTCTACAACCATATGGCAGATAGGTTAATAAATGCCGCCCAAAACCTTGGTAATACTGAGAAAAACGCAGGGGTATGCTTATTGATGGATGAGTTTTATTCAGTTGGCACATTGGAAATGTTTACATCATGTTTGCCTTATTTCCGTGGTTACAAAATTAAATTGTTCTTGATATCGTCAAATATTGGCAAAATAGAGGAAGTTTACGGCGAAAATGAAACTAAAAATATTATATCAGACTGTACGTTTAAAATAGCATTCAGGGCTAATGATTATAAAACGGCAAATCTTATATCTGAATTATGCCAAGATCGGGAGAAAAATACAGAGCTGCTATCCCGGGAGCAAGTCATGAATTTGCCAGTAGATTCTCAAGTTATTTTAATGGGCAAAGAACAGCCTGTAATTTCAAAAAAAGTTTTCTATTATGATGACGAGAAAATGAAGAAAAAAATTATTGCCCCAGTGATGCTGTGATGATTTGTAAAATGTAGCACAGTCAAGATTATTTTTCATCGGGTTTGCTCCAACTTATTAAGCAAATACATGTAATTCTTGTATCGCTGGAATTAAAGGGCTTTCCTCAGGCAATTCAGTCTCGGGTTGCCCGATTTTCTGCCACTTTCTTTACCAATAATTCAGCACGATAGTCACGCCATCGTAAGTCCGGTATGAATCGTATTTTAATAATATTAAACATAAGTGGTAGAAAATGAAAATTTTATTATTTCTAATTTGTTTGTGTTCTACTCTTGCTATAGCAAGCGAACCTAACTATTATCCTAATCGACTTAATTGTTGTAAGGTTACTAAGAGTACAGTAAATGATTACGAACCGGAAGAGTTCCAACTATCCAATAACTTACTTAGAAGAACAGGGCAACACCCAATCTATCGTGGTACAAAAATCATAATAAAGGGTATATTGTTAGACCAAGATTGTGTTCCAGTATCAGATGCAAAAATATATTTATGGCAGGTTGGAAGTGACGGGAAATATCCATATGTACCACTTCGTACTCGTATCAATAAAAAAATGCTAAACCTTGTAAGTAAATCAAGTTTTACTGGGTCTGGTACGGCTACTACCAATAATAAAGGGGAATTTTATTTTGTTACTATACATCCTGGTAAAATTGGTCATGAAATTGCCAATGTAAACATTAGAGTTGAACATTTGGATATTGGACAATTACAGACCAAGTTATATTTATCTAACTCAACGATTGATTTAGATAATTGCGGAGAAGTTAGCCATGTTCTGACTAATGTTCATAGTGGCATCAGAACTTATGAGTTTAAAGTTGTGATGTCGGGGAGAACATTCAAAAGATATTAATGTTCTCAGTCTTTGCATCCGCAGCAATCTTCTACAATTGGCTTTTCTAAGGGTGGATTTTCTAATGGTTTTTTTAGTCCACAAGAAGTTAAGATTAAGCCGCTTAATAATATTAGAGGTAAAAAAATATTGTTTTTCATGATAATTAACAAATTAGTTGGAAATAATTCTACTGTTTATAGGTCTACTAAAAAATATAGCAAACTATTTTTTTTGATTGTAGCATATTTATTGTGCATCACTAATAGTTTTGCATTAGATTATAGCAAATCTGGCGTTAAAATGCTTGATTCATCTCCCGTTCCAGATACAGTATTTTTTTTTGATGATAAAGGTGAAAAATATTCTCTTGATAATTTTGAAGGAAAAACGATATTATTGGTATTTTGGGCAACATGGTGTGCATCTTGTGTTAAGGAAATGCCGGATTTAGATATATTGCAAAAAGATTTTAGAAAGCTACCATTTGCTGTAATTCCTGTATCACAAGATTATCAGGGAATAGAGGTTATACAGAAATATTATAAAAATTATGATATAAGATATTTACCAATCTACCATGATTTTAGGAATCAATTATTTAAAGCTCTTTCAATAGTAGGGGTACCAACTGCTATCCTAATTAGTCCAGATGGGAAAATGCTAGCAAGTTTTGTTGGTATTATTAACTGGTATGATACAGAAATTAGGAGTATTATTTTGTCAAATATTCCCGGGAATCATCCAGAACCCAAAAATAGTTACCGAGAACAAACTATTAATCAACCGATTAATAAACAGTTAGAACCTAAAGAGCAGAAAGATAAAAAACTAGAAATACAACAAAATATACAGGAAGAGCATAATGCTTCTGAAAAAACAAAAAAGGAGTAACTAATGCGTAAAGCACATAATAAAAATTCAATTGCCGAGGCGAAATTTGATCAGGTAGTTGCTAAACGTCAAGTAGGCAAGTTAGAGCAATTATTCTCCTTGCTACCTATAATAGGTTCCGGGACATCAAAACCAGTAGTTGCGGTTCTTCGCCTTAGTGGAGTTATAGGTAAAGTAAGCTCAATAAAATCAGGGCTAACTATTGAGTCGCTACATGAGTTAATTGATAAGGCTTTTGAAACCAAAAATCTTGAGGCTCTATGTTTAAGTATAAATTCTCCAGGTGGTTCACCTGTGCAATCTGAGCTGATTAGCAAACGTATAAGGTTATTAGCTCAAGAAAAGAAAATACCCGTTTATAGTTTTGTAGAAGATGTGGCAGCATCTGGCGGATATTGGCTTGCCTGTATTGGTGACCAAATATATGCATCTAGGAGCTCAATTATTGGTAGTATAGGAGTTGTTTCGGCTAGTTTCGGTTTTCCTGCTGCTATCAATAAACTTGGTATAGAAAGGAGAGTATATACAGAAGGTAAAAATAAATCTATTCTTGATCCATTCCAGCCAGTGCAGGAGAGAGACATTAAAATTATTAAGCATCTACAAAAACAGATTCACGGACATTTTATAGATTATGTCAAAGAGCGTCGAATCGGTAAGTTGACTCAAGAAGATGATATTTTATTTAATGGAGAATTCTGGTCTGGGAAAACTGCTGTTGATTTTGGTTTAATTGATGGTATAGATGACATGTATAGTTTTATAAAAAGGAAATATGGGGATGTAACTATTAAATATGTAGCTAATAAACAATCATGGCTTAAGAAAAAGCTTGGCATGGTCAGGCAGGATGTCGTACAAGAATTTTCTGATAGCTTGATTGAGTCGATAGATAATAAGATTACCTATGATAGATTTAATATACGGTAATATATAGCTAATCCTATTACATTATACCCAATTCGCAAATGTCTATTAGCAAAGCAACTTCTCGCAATGACGGAGTAACCCTAATCAGGTTACTCAACTTTTAATAACTTACAATAATAAATTATGAATTTTATCGATGAAGCTAAAATATATTTAAAAGCGGGTAATGGTGGTGATGGAGCGGTTAGTTTCCATCGAGAGAAATATATCGATATGGGAG
Organism: Candidatus Tisiphia endosymbiont of Hybos culiciformis; assembly: GCF_964030975.1. NCBI lineage: Bacteria > Pseudomonadati > Pseudomonadota > Alphaproteobacteria > Rickettsiales > Rickettsiaceae > Candidatus Tisiphia > Candidatus Tisiphia endosymbiont of Hybos culiciformis. The sequence continues at coordinate 626,965 of NZ_CAXIQH010000001.1, read as the reverse complement.
GCCCTGACGGTGGAGATGGTGGTCGTGGTGGTAGCATTATTTTTAAAAGCAATTCTCATCTTAATACTTTAGTAAATTTCAGGTATAAACTACATTTTAAAGCAGAAAATGGTGAAAATGGTAAAGGTTCAAACCGAACTGGTAAATCTAAACCAGCTTTAGTATTGCAAGTACCAGTTGGAACGCAAATATTTTCAGAACACAATGATGTTCTACTATATGATTTTACTTCAGATGAACAAATTTTTGAAATAATTAAAGGGGGAAAGGGAGGACTTGGTAATAGCCATTTTAAGTCATCAATTAATCAAGCTCCGCGACGTAGAACTGAAGGTATCGTAGGAGAAGAGATGTGGGTAAATTTACAACTCAAACTACTTTCAGATGTTGGGCTTATAGGGTTACCTAATGCAGGGAAGTCCACTTTTCTTGCAGCAACGACTTCAGCAAAGCCTAAAATTGCTGATTACCCATTTACCACACTAAGCCCAAATCTTGGTGTTGTTTATGTAGATGATGAAGAATTTGTGATAGCTGATATCCCAGGTTTAATAGAAGGAGCCCATTTGGGACATGGACTCGGTGATAAGTTTCTAAAACATATTGAGAGATGTAATTTATTGATTCATTTGATATCAGCAACAAGTGATAATTTGCTTGCTGATTATCAAACCATTAGGAATGAACTTGAATCATATTCGAGTTCATTAAAAAATAAGACAGAAATAATTTGTTTGAATAAGTGCGATGTTTTGTTAGAAGAAGAAGTTCAAGACAAAATTACTGAATTGCAAAAAATTACCAGTGAGGAGATTTTTGCAGTTTCTGCCTATACAAGAACTGGATTAAATATGATAATAAAAAAAGCTCTTGAAAATATAAAAAGTACCAGACTATAAAACTAATCATGTTCGTGTATATTCAATGGATTATACTTGATAGTTGTTTTACTTGCCTCCCCAGGAAGCCCCACCATCAACGGTAATACATGAACCTGTAACATAACGAGATGCTTTGTTTGAGGCAAGGTATAAAATTGCCCCGTCAAGGTCACTAGGTTCTGCTATAAAATTTAGAGGGGTAAGTTCTTCTATTGCTTTACGTTTTTCTTCTGTATTTAATCGGTGATCTGTAAGCGGTGTATGAAATATACCAGGTATAATACAATTAATACGAATATGTGCTTTTGCCAACTCTCCGACTAATGCCTTTGTCATTTGGATAACAGATGCTTTAGAGGCACAGTAACCAGCGATATTTTCACATAAACGGTTGGCTCCATTGACACTACTAATATTGATAATACTCCCATGGATTCCATGGTTTCTCATATGATTAGCAACTTTTTTGGTAACGTACCAAACTCCCAATACATTGGTTTGCATAATAGACTCGAAATCATCTAGTTCACATGATGCAAAGATTGGGGTGGGTTTTGCAATTCCTGCATTATTAATGCAGATATCTATGAGTTCTCCTTGTTCTTTTAATGTATTAAAGGCTCTTTGAACAGATATCTTATCTGCTACATCCATTTCCAGGGCGATAGCGTTGTTAAGCTCAGAGGCTAAAGTTTGCAGTTTATCTAGTCTTCTACTAGCCAATATGATTCGTACCCCCACAGTAGAAAGAAGGCGAGAAAATTGCTCTCCGAGTCCACTACTTGCTCCTGTAATTAAAGCTGTTTTACCTGTTAAATTGAAAAGTTGCATTGTTTTAATCTTAATTACCAATTATATTCAAAGATACTACGCATTGGAATATAAAACAAGGGGTAAGAGAGTGCAGCGTAGTAAGGTAATTTATACCACTAATTCAGTTGAATCTGTTAATAGTCAATTGCGTAAAGTAACAAATAATAAGCGTGTTTTCCCTAGTGATAGTGCTGTTTTTAAAAGCTTATATTTGACAATTGACTATATGACCAAAAAATGGACTATAGTTATACCTATAGGATTAGGTGATAAAGAACATAACTATTGTAAGTTGTCATTCCCGCGTAGGCGGGAATCTAGATACCTGCTTTCGCAGGTATGACACAAAGTTTGTATCACCTAATTCAATAGGTTTCACTATATACCAGAAAGCACTCTCAGTTTTAGGACACTATTACCACGCATTCTCAATAATAATTGGTAGAGTGTAAGGTTTAATAATTATTAAATCAAATCTAACCCGATAGTTTTGATATTTTGGGTTAGAGCTTAAAAACATACTGGCAGCTCTTTTTATTCTCATCTGTTGATGAGTTGATAATATTCTATCATCCACGTCAGAACTCCTTGCTTTTACTTCTATAAAAACAAGTTGTTTACCACGTAGGGCAATAATATCAATCTCGCCGACATAATATTTCTTACGATGATAGAGAATTTGATAAAATTTAATTTTGTAAATAACAATAGCTACATACTCAGCTATTAAACCAAGCGTAATTTTCCTCATATAGCCGATATTTAAAATTAAACATTAAACGATTTCCCACATCCACAATTACCTTTTTCGTTTGGATTATTAAAAGTAAACCCTGATTTAAACTTATCTTCTACATAATCCATTTCACTTGCTAGAAGATACATTAGAGCTTTTGGATCAATTAATATTCTTACACCTTTATCTTCTAGCACCTCATCAAACTTATTTTTGACATCGGCATATTCTACATAATAAGATAGACCGGAACAACCTCCCGACTTTACGCCAATCCTAATACCAAAAGATGGTTTATCGCGTTTATCTATCAATCTTTTTATTTGCTGGGCGGCTGCATCAGTCAATGACATAACATTTTTCATAATAGTTACTATGATTTTTTAGTTTTATAATCAGCTATTGCCGCTTTTATGGCATCTTCTGCCAATAAAGAACAATGAAGTTTTACTGGCGGCAAAGATAATTCCTTGGCTATTTCAGTATTTTTTATACTACCAGCCTCATCAAGGGATTTACCCTTAACCCATTCAGTTACTAAGGAGCTTGAAGCAATAGCAGAACCACAACCAAATGTTTTAAATTTTGCATCTGTAATAATTCCATCTTTACTAACTTTAATTTGTAGCTTCATTACATCACCACAGGCAGGAGCTCCAACAAGACCTGTCCCAACATATGCATCATTTTTGTCTAATGATCCCACGTTACGCGGATTTTCGTAATGATCCAGTACTTTTAAACTATAGCCCATGTTATTCCCTATATTAATAATTATTACTTCTTCTAACAATCTTTAGTGCCATTCTTGCCAGCATTAAGTCCCGCAACTCTTTGTCATTCCCGCGTAGGCGGGAATCTAGATACCTGCTTTCGCAGGTATGACATTAAACTTAAGCAGGGACAACACAAAACAGGATTGCTTCGTCGCCACTAAAGTAGCTCCTCGCAATGACGGTGGTACCCTTAATAAAATATTTGTGGGTAACTACATCCACTTTTGCTTATTCCCTTATGATTTCAGTAGCAATAAAATCACTTTCGGCTATTTCTTTATTCAGTAACGAGGTGCTGTTTCTATCTATACAATCCTCTATCAGTTCTTTTAAACTAAAAGCACAAGAAAGAACAGTAAATTCCTCTTCTTTGAATGACATTGAGACCACACCCTGTTTGGTAGAAATTTTTTCTGCCATTGCTTCAAGTTTACTTTGGCTTTTAGCAGTTAAAATTGTAAACGGATGATATGATATCCCTGAATGTTTGCCCCCACCAGCATCATTAAATTCTAGTAACTTCAAGGAAGAGGTATCTGCTTTTCTCCCTACCTCTATGGCAGCTATAGATACTAAATTTACTAATTTAGCAGGAGATAGCTGTTTACTTGCTACAATTGACACTTTATGAGGTGCAGAACTGATGCTCTGACCTATATACTGCTCTATAAATTCAAACTTTCTTTGTTCAGGAGTAGAATAGAATGGTTTATATCCAGATAAAATTTTACTATTTCCTTTTAGCATCGCCTTAATTTCTTCCACTGTATCAGTATCTGTACAAATAGTAATCCCATAATATTGTAAACTTTCTACAGGGGTTTCTGATGTTCTTTTCAATTGTTCTTCAGCTGTACCTTCAGTCATGGTATTCGTGAAATCGGAAAAAACAGATCCTAACCGGGATTGACATTCCTCTCTTACTTTGCGTATTGAATCACCATCTGCAAAATAGACTTCCACAGCAGGCATCTTCCCTTCAGGAAATCTATGCCCCATTCCTAGGGACATATGACCCAAAGCATTTAATGATTTACCAAATGGGATATCTTGATTTAAAATTGAAAATAGTGTATTTAATTTTGACATTTTATGCCTCTAATATTAAATTTGTCAGTGTACCGCCCACTTGATTTGCTTCAAATTAACTCCCTCTTGAACCATCTCCCAAAGAGGGCTTAGTTCTCTTAACTTGTTAATTTTTGACTTTATTAACTCTACAGCATAATCTATTTCTTCTTTAGTGGTAAATCTACCAATACCGAACCTAATCGATGTATGTGCCATTTCTTCGTCAACCCCCATAGCTCTTAACACGTATGACGGTTCCAGTGAAGATGAGGTACAAGCTGAACCAGACGAAACGGCTAAATCCTTAATAGCCAATATCATCGACTCACCTTCGACATAAGCAAAACTTAAATTTAGATTTCCCTTATATCTCCTATTCATATCACCGTTTAAATAGACATCAGCAATTTGTTTAGTAATATTATTATAAAATCTATCAAAAAGCTCTTCTACGCGTTTAGCATCTTTTGACATTTCAGACAGAGCTAATTCGCTAGCTGCCCCAAGCCCAACAATTAAAGGAGTTGGTAGAGTCCCAGAACGCATACCTCTTTCCTGCCCACCACCATTTAAAATTGGCACTAATCGTACCCTAGGCTTTTTCCTGACATATAAAGCACCAATACCTTTGGGACCATAAATTTTATGTCCAGAAATACTTGCCAGATCAATGTTACAATCATTAACATCTATGGGAATTTTACCATATCCTTGGGCGATGTCTGAATGAAAAAATACACCTAATTCCCGACAAATTTTGCCAATTTCTTTAATTGGTTGGATAACACCGATTTCATTATTTACCGCCATCACTGATACCAACATAGTTTGGTCGGTTATGGCATTTCTTAATTGTTGTAAATCAATCAAACCACTTGGCTGAATTGGCAAATATGTTACCTTAAACCCTTCATTCTCTAAATGCCGGCAGGCATCTAAAACGCATTTATGTTCACTTATCACCGTCACTATGTGATTTTTTTTACTACCATAGAATTTAGCAATACCTTTTATCGCTAAATTATTAGATTCAGTAGCACCAGAAGTAAAAATAATTTCTTTAGGATCAGCACCAATAAGCCTTGCCACTTGTTCTCTTGACTTTTCCACAGCCTCTTCGGCTTCCCAACCAAAAGAATGGCTCCTAGAGTGCGGATTACCAAATTTAGTGGTAAAATATGGCAGCATACATTCCAAGACCCTTGGATCCATAGGAGTTGTCGATTGATAATCCATATAAATTGGTAGTGATTTACCACTTAATTTTACTTTTTGTCTTAATTTTTCTAATTTATCCATACTAAGTTACCCTTTAGTGTCATTCCAACAGGAATATCATCCCTGCTTCAGTGCGGGATCTAGATTCCCGCCTACGCGGGAATGACAACTTACAATTTTGCATCATCCCCACTCAACTTACTGTCCATCCCTGCTTCAGTGCGGGTTCTAGCACAACTGTCGAAAGTTAGAAGAGGAAGCGAGTTTTGTGTCATCCCTGCGTAGGCAGGGATCTAAAATAGCTTCAAAAAACTCTAGAATATTATAGATTCCCGCCGTAGCTAGGAATGACACCATAACTTTCAAACTACCATGATGACCTCTAAACCCGCTCTACCTTCTAACTTTCGACAGTTGTGAGTTCTAGATTCCCGCCTTTGCTAAGAATGACATAGCGGATAATATACTTCTTCAAACGCTTTAATAAATGTCACAACATCTTCAATAGTTTGTTGATAATCAAAACTTACTCTAATCGAAGACCTAGCATCATCCTCACTAAATCCCATGGAAGATAATACATGTGACTTACCAACTTTCCCTGATGAACAGGCAGAACCGGAGCTAACCGCTATACCCCGTAAATCAAAAGCTATCAACTTGGTTTGTGCATCAGTTTTGGACACAATCATCAAGGTGGTATTAGGTAGTCTTTCGACATTCTTCGAGACTATTTTAACATTGCTATAGTGGAGTAAATTTTGCTCCAAATATGTCTGTAATTTTTTCATTTTGTTATATCTATCTTCTACCTCATTAACAGCTATTGATGATGCAAGCCCGAACGAAGCAATTGCCAGTACATTTTCTGTACCTGATCGAATATTCCTCTCTTGCCCTCCACCAATCATCATCGCTTTAAGCGTATGTCCTGCCTTGACAATCAAAGCACTACTTCCTTGTACTCCTCCTAATTTGTGAGCCGATATAGTAGCAAAATCAACTGCTAATTCTTTAATATTGACCGGTATTTTACCAACTGCTTGCACACAATCACTGTGAAATACCGCCCCATATTTTTGGGCAATTTTAACCAACTGTTGTATATTTTGCACAACACCACTTTCATTATTAGCCAGCATCACAGAAACTAGCTTTTTACTAGCTAGACTTGCCAATAATAATTGTTCTAAATGGTCAATATCAACAATGCCATCACTATCAACACGGATAATTTTAATATTATCTCGATATTTAGTGTGATCAAAGATCGATAAATGCTCTATGCTAGAAACAAAAATTTCTCCGTCATAATAATTATTCATCAGCAAATTATTACTCTCTGTGCCAGAGGAAGTAAAAATTACCTGATATTCTCTAGAATTTATATCAACGCCAACAGATTTCGCAACCTGCTGCCTAGCTATTTCCACTAAACTCCGAGCATAACGCCCTTTGCTATGAATGGAAGACGGATTATAATATGCCTCTTTCATCAAATTCTCCATCAGTTCCTTAACCTTAGGATGAATGCTAGTAGTAGCATTATGATCTAAATATAACATAATTTATCAGCCCACTAATATAAAAGTTGTAAAAAAAATAATTTTTATATTAGTTTTAGTATATGGAAGTTTATAGATAACCCAATTAGCACTACTTCGTCCATTAGTGAGTAGTGCTTATGCACACGAAGCAGTACTGTTTTTTGTGTCATCCCTGCTTCGGTGCGGGATATAGATTCCCGCCTACGCGGGAATGACAATTTACAATTGCTTCGTCGCTACTAAAGTAGCTCCTCGCAATGACAAGTTATTGGTACATACGTCATTGCGAGACCACGTGAGTGGTCGTGGCAATCCATTTCTAAATTTTCCTGGATTGCTTCGTCGGCTTATATACCTCCTCGCAATGACGGAGTAATGTTAATCGGGTTAGCTATGTACCTAAAGCATATCAGCTATAGAAATGGTATCAAAATAGTTCCTTATATGCCGACTTAAACCCAACCATAAATGATGGGCGTTACATTGCACTTTATTAGGTACGCAACTACTTCCGGATTTCCCTAAACATCTGGTCATTTCAATATTCTCATCTACCGCATCAATAATATTAGTAATCTTGATATTATCTAATTTCTCATTAATGATGTAACCACCTTTTGGACCTTTCGTTGCTCTAACTATATTAGCCTTCTTAAGTTTTGCAAAAATTTGTTCCAAATAATTAACCGGTATATGTTGTTTTGCTGAAATTTCAGCCAAGGTAACAGGCATATCTGACATTTGTGATGCGATTTCTAAGATTGCCATCACTGCATATCGCCCCTTTGTAGTTAATTGCATACAAACAACTCCACCAATTATAACATAATCTTATAATATCCTACTAATTTAGTCAAGTATTATATCAACAAAAAAATCCCATTGACAGTAACAAAATTGGTAACTAAACTTTACTTCACTATTACTATAAAATTGAATTAATATCATATTATAAATTTTAAAATGGAGAGTAACTATGTTTAAGAGCCAAGAAGATAATGCTACCTCTACAAGTGAAGAAATAACAGAAGAACAACACAAAAAAAAATATGAAGAATTTTTAGCCTCTTTAGAAAGCTCCCGAGCAAAACTTGAGGGAAAGTCAGTAGAAGAAATCAAAGAATTGAGCCTATTAGAATTGGCTAAGTATTTTTGTGATGATTATCTGCTTATCATAAAACAGCAAAAACAGAGTCAAATTCTTTCTGACCCTACCATCTACCATGAGGAGCCAAAACACAACGCGTATATCTATTTAGACAAACACACTAAACCTGATATGGACAAGTTCACATCAGCTTTTGATGCACTGAGAATTAAGATTTTAAATTTGTCAGAAGCAGATAAAATTGCTTCTGGTACATTCACCATCTTGGAAGCGATAAAAAATAATATGACCTCCTTACAGTCAACAGCACCTGTATTTTGCCATGACAAAATATCAGATCTCAAATCTCCAATTGGAGATACACTATCTAATATTGTTATTCGTTATTGGGAATTGTTAAAGTCTCCTTATAACCGAACGACTTTGGAAAAAATTATCAATAGTCAGGACGGTACATATCTTACTGAAGAACAGCAATCTACTGTTGATGTTAGCTATGAAACATTCACAATGGAAACAGTGTCATATAATATATCCGAGCAATCACAAACTCTGGATAGTAATATTCAAGTACCTACAACTGGTTCTAGTAATTTAGGTGACGATGATTTAGCTTAAATGAACTAGCATAAATATAGCTAACCAAAAAGGTTTTAGCCATACAACTGACGTCATTGCGAGAAAGACCGTAGGTCGACGAAGCAATCCTGTTTTGTGTTAACCTTGCGAAAGCAGGTATCTAGATTCCCGCCGTTGCTAAGAATGGCAACTTTTTCGTTGAAGCAAATGGGTGAATACTAACCCTGGTTAGCTATATAAATATATCAAATTTGATGTATACATGATATATATACTATCTATACTTCAAAAATTATCCTAAATGCGAATTTTCTGCAATTTATTGATTATTAAAATTATTATTTTGTTACCGATTTGTAGTTTGGCACAAGCTGATAAGCAGGGAATAAACAAGCAGTTTAGCTTTTTGTCCACAGATTATATTGAATATAGCCAAAAGGAACAATTTATTTATGCTAAAGGTAATGTTCAAATCATATTAGATAATTATTTTCTAACGGCTAATTCCTTGATTTATGATATAAGACAAGATCAGCTCTGGGCTGAGGGAAATGTTAGAATTACAGAACAGCAAAATAGAGTTCAAAATAAAGTTATTTTAGGAGAATTCGTCATATTAAAAGATAAGCTAAAGGCAGGAATAATTTCAGACTTTGTTTTATATTTTGGTGATAATACGCTTTTAACGTCAAAATTAGCTGAAAGAGTAAATGAAGATGTTTTTCGGTTGCATAATAGTACCTTTACCCCATGTAAAATACTATGCAACCAAAAACCTATTTGGCAAATTTCTGCAAAGAATACAGAGATAGATTTACATAAGAACAAAATGGTTTATAAGCATCTATTTTTCGAGGTATATGGTATCCCAATCTTCTATACTCCCTATTTTTCTCATCCAACACCTAAGGCTCCTGCAAAATCGGGAATGTTGACACCTGGAATGCAAGATAGTGCTTTAGGGATACCACTATATTATAGAGCTAAACCTAATCTAGATTTTACTCTAACCCCTAGGGTTTTTTGGGGAAAATATACGATTTTTGAACTAGAAACTCGTTACAAACCAAATGAAAGTGATTATATATCTTTAGATGCTAACTATGGTAAAGTGCCGTATTCCTTAAAGAATGGTGATATAACGATAAAAAATACTAAGGTAAACTCATATTATCTATTAAGCAATGGTAATTTCACCACAAACGATTATCGATACGGATTTAGGTTGCAACGTACTTCTGATAAAGCCTACTTAAAAAACTATTATAATAATTATACTTCATATTTGACCTCTAAGTTATATTTAGAACATGTCAATAATTACAATTACTTATTAATGGAAGGGATGTATTTTGAAGGACTAGGAACAAATGATTCTAGTAACACCAGTCCATTAATTTTCCCCAAAGTTAGAACTAAGAATGTTATACCCTTAAATGACGATGAAACTACTAACATAGTTATTGAGAATAATGCATTAATCTATAAAGAAAGAAACGGCAGAAAACTAGGGCAAGTTGCATTACAACTTGCAGTGGATAATAATTTCTTAACTTCATCTGGTCATTTATTTAATATTACCTTACGGAATAGATCAGACATATATTTTATTAATCACCTATATTCAAATAATTCTAGGCAGAGCAAGGTTCTTGCGAGGAATATACCAGAAATTCAAAATACTTGGCGTTATCCATTAGCTGGATCAATCTTTGATAAAGCTAGCCTATTTGTCGAACCAATTATATCGGCAACTATTGGACGCAAACATAATTCTAATAAGAAATTTTCCTTTATTGATCCATCGAAATATGAACTATCGGAAAATAATATATTTAGTTCCAATCGCTATAGTGGTATAGATCGCCATGAATTTGACAATAGATTAAGTTATGGAATTAGTTCTTCTATACTTTCAGAGCAAAATTATTCAAGTTTATTCCTAGGACAAACCTACAATAATAATCTTATTAATAACAAATCTATTGATAATATTGAAAATGTTGGCAGAATTTCCAGTAGCTTTTCTGATAAAATGGAGCTGTTCTATAGATTTAGAAAAAGTAAGAATTTTAGCCCCATTAGAGATGAATTAGGTGGCACCCTTAACTCTAAGACAGTTCAGTTAACTGTTGGATTGGTTCAAATTTCTAACGTACAGAAATATTATTCTACAAATGAATTAATTGATAATAAAGTAAGACAACTTTACTATAACTTTACTTATCAATTGACAGAAAATTGGTCAGTTGCCTATGATATGAGAATAGATTGGTTAAAAAACAAAATAAATGTTCTTTCTAAGAGTATCCAGGTGACATACTTGAACGATTGTGTTAAAATAGCAGGAAAACTTTCAGACAATTATATGGGAGATAGTAGTAGGGGGATAAAAAAGATTTTTGCTGTCCCTACTATTTCTGTAGGTCTAAAAATATTAAATATGTGAGCCTAAAATTATGAAGAAGTTAAATATGAAGAAGTTATTTTGTTTAGTTACCATCATCTTTAACATAACTATAGCGAAAGCAGAATTATCCAACATAGTTGCATTAGTTAATAATGAGCCAATTACCTTACATGAATTTCTAGCTAGAAAACATATGATCATGGCACTTAATAATATTCCTAATCCTGATCCTAAAACAAACAAACAGCTTGATAAGATGGCAATTAACAGCATGATTGATGATGTATTACTTTATCAATCAGCAAACGGTAAAAAAAGTTCTGATAGTGAAATAAATGACTCTATAGAAACCATCGAGCAACGTAATAAAATGGAAAAAGGGCATTTAATAAAGTTTTTGAAGAGTAAATCTGTAGATATAAATAATTTTAAATTTCAAATAGGTGCCGAAATTATCAAAATGAACATTTTATCTAGTATTTCTAGATCAGTTGCTATTAGTGCAAAAGAAGTTAATGATATAATATTAGCGACAGATTCAAAAGATGCAGAAATATCAGCACAGATTTTTACTTCAAAAGATAAAGATGACAAAGCTTTGCATAAGATGTGTGATTTACAAAAACGTCTTAAAAATTGTTCTGATATCAAAGAATCCTTATACCAAGATTTTGCTACATTAGAGGTAATTAATCAAAATCTAAGTACTCTAGATTCTACGCTGCAAACAATTATCAAAGATTTAAATACAGGAGAAAGAAGCAGTGTTTTCGAGATGCAAGATGGATTTAAATTAATCTTAATGTGTAACAAGCAGATGATTAATGTTACTAGCGATGAAAATAATTACGTAGTAAATCTGTTAACTAATAAGAGAATGTCACAAAAAGCACAAAAATACTTTGATGATATGCGTAAGAAAGCATATATTAAAATAATGCTTCCTTTGTGATCTCAAATAATTTGAGTACCTTACCTTCAATTGCAAAGCATGCTAGCAAACATGGTATTACTCCTATTAGGAAATATGGTCAGAATTTCATTTTTGATAGTAGCCTGTGTGATAAAATAGTTCGAGTAAGTGGACTGAAGGAACATGATTCTGTCTTAGAAGTTGGTCCCGGTACAGCCGGACTCACTAGAGCTATCCTTTCCTGCAACCCTAAATCTTTAACTGTCATTGAAACTGACGTTAGATGTATACCTTTACTTACGGAAATAAGAGAACTGTCTCCTAATCTACATATTATTCATTCGGATGCTGTTAAATTTGATCTATCAACCTTAAATCATAACAAAATGACTATTATTTCAAATTTACCTTACCAAATAGGTACAGAGTTAGTCATAAAATGGTTAAAAAAATTACCATTAATAAATAGCATGACTTTAATGCTGCAAAAGGAAGTTGTAGATCGAATATGTGGTAAAGTTGGGACAAAATCCTACGGAAGATTATCAGTAATATGTCAGTTACTTTGTTCAGTTGAAAAATGCTTTGACGTTAATCCGCAAGCTTTCTACCCTGCACCAAAAGTCCACTCGGCTATAGTTAAACTTGTGCCTTGTAACAATAATGCATTAACAGCTGGATTAATTGAAAAAGTTGAGTTAATCACTAGACTAGCATTTGGTGAACGACGTAAAATGATTAAATCATCTCTGAAAAAACTAACGTCACGCATAGAAGATTTGTTAGCAGAATTAAAGATTGATAATTCTTCTCGAGCTGAAAATTTATCCCCCCAAGATTATTTATCTTTAGCAAAATCATATTCAAATGAATCACTATATAGCTAACCCAACTAAATTACTCCGTCTATTAGCGAGAAGTAGCGAAGCACTACGAAACAATTGTAAGGTTTCAACGTCATTGCGAGGAGTGCGTGAGCCGACTAAGCAATTTTTTGTCATCCCTAGGCAGGTATCTAGATTCCCGCCTTACACGGGAATGACAGAATGGTGCGGGAATGGCAACTTACAATTTTGTGTCATCCCCTGCAAGGTTTAACTTGTCATCCCTGCGAAGGCAGGGATCTTAGATCCCCGCCTACGCGGGGATGACAAACGTTATCCGACTAAAACCTTCTCGGGTTAGCTATATAATAGACTTCCTGAATAAGTCAATCTAGTTGGTGATTTTGGCGTCGAAACTCGCCTCCGCTCCTCACGTACGTCTATGTACGCTGCGGTACTCGGCTTCGTTTCTCCTAAAAATCCCGAGGGCTTTTTTGACTTATGCAGGAAGTCTAATTACTATTATAGGAAATTATGATGAGAAAATATTGTTTCAAAATTGATAAACTAATTCGTGATTTAGTCCCAGGAATTATGCGTTCTCGTGGTGTTTTAGTATTTGAACGCAGTATGAAAGGAGATGAATATATCCAGCGTCTTAAAGATAAATTGTTGGAAGAAGCACAGGAAGTGATTGATGCAAAAACACCAGATGAAGTTTCTGAAGAGCTAGCTGATTTGCTGGAAGTGATTTATGCATTAGGCAAAGAACACAACTTGTCGATGGAACAAATTGAAGCAAAGCGTCTTGTTAAAAAGCAGCAAGATGGTGGTTTTGATAATCGTATTTATGGCTCTTATATAGAAATGCACTCTGATAACAAAGATATTGGTTATTTTTTAGCTAGACCAGAAAAATATCCTGAAATAAAATTATCTGATATGAAATAATTTCTTTGACTTATTCGTTACATATCCTATCGAAGTTTTTTCATAGAATCTAAAGTAGTTTCTAAAATCATACTTGCTGCAATTGAATCATCTTTTTGGTTACGTTCTCGTCTTCTGACCCCTAATGATTTTAGTAGGTTATTGGCAGCAAGGGAAGTAAGTCTTTCATCTTGTAGATATATAGGAAGATTTGTTGCAAAGCTTAATTTTGTGCTGAATTTTAGCACAATTATAGTTTGCTCACTAGATTGACCATTCATACTAATAGGCAAACCTATAACTATACCACAGATGGAATAAGTTGCGACCAAATCTAATATTGACTTAATCTTATTTTCTTCTATCGTTTCATGAATAGTTTTTAGCGGCATAGCGATGGTCTGTTCTTGATTTGAGATAGCAATGCCTGTTTTCCGCATTCCATAATCTATAGCAATAATTGATCTATTAGCTTGTAAAAGCTGAAAAAATTCTTGCAATGCTGCTATTATCATGATACCTAAATTACAATTTATACAAAGTACGTGTTTATTATGTCAGAGCTAATTCAAAAGCATATAGATAGTAAATTAATAAAACTATCTTTAGTTTTTGCCCTTATTTATTTCATATTTTTTAATTCAGTAGTTTCTTGTTACAAATTCAGTTACTACAAGGTAACTTTTTTGAAAGCGATATTGGAGTTGAGTAAAGAGTTTATATATATTTACTTTACTTGTTTTATCATTTTTTTTGGTTTAACTATCCATCGGCTTGTTTTTATAATTGGGACGATATTTTTATTTATAACGGGGGCAGTTGCCAGCTATTACCTATATTTCTTTAAAATTTCTCCTACAAAAGAAATGATGGGTAGTTTTTTCTCCACCGACTTGAATGAACTATACGAGATAGTCAGCATCAGGTTAATTATATGGTTAGTTTTTAGTTTGTTTAGTTGTGTTTATACAATGAAACACTTCGCCACTTTAAATAGTAAACTATTTGTCACAAAATTACTATCAGCAATTTGTCTTTTAATTGCTGTTAATAATATTATTACACCACAGTTTAAAGTTCTAGATAGTTATTTTCCTATTCAATATCTACATAATACATATTTATATTTCTCTAATAATAGCAACAAAAATAGCATGCGTGAGGATATAAGTAAGAAATTTTCTTTTACCGATCAATCTGATCAAAATATTATAGCCATACTTGTTATAGGAGAAGCAGCACGATTTGATCATTTTGGTATTAATGGTTATTCCAGGGATACTACGCCATATTTAGGTAATATTGAGAATCTTTTTTCATTTAAAGCACAATCTTCATCTAATCATACATGTATTTCAGTTCCATCTCTTATGTCTCGCCATCCTGCTAGTGATTTAGACAAAATCACAGAAGATACAAGTTTTATATCAATTTTTACCAGCCTTGGTTTTAATACTAATTGGATTGGCACTCAGAATTTGCGACAATCTTTAAAAAGGAAAAACCCATCTACAATTTATGATGAGGTTCAGTTTAGCATAATACCTGGTGGCTCTGCTTTGTTAAGAATGCATGACCATGATGAAAAAATGTTACCTTATATTAAGAATATTTTAAATTCTACTACTAAAGGTCTTTTAGTTATTCATACAAGTGGTAGTCATTGGCAATATTCTGCTAGATATCCTCAAGAATTCGAAAAATTTACTCCTAAGTGTAATTCCACTATTATGGTAGATCAAAGCACTTGTGATCTTGAAGAGTTAGTTAATGATTACGATAACACTATTTTATATACTGATTTTTTTTTGTATAACATGATAGATTTATTAAAAAATAGTAACGCCATTCTAATGTATGTTTCTGATCACGCTTAATCTTTAGGAGAGCATGGTTATTATGGTCATGGTGGACCGATGATCCCAGAACAAACCACAATACCTTTTTTAGTTTGGGTATCGGATGAATTTAAAAAAAAACATCCTGACTTGGTGAGTTCTATAGCTAATCATTTAGGTACTGAAATTAGTCATGACTATGTATTTCATTCGATTCTTGATTGTGCTGGCATCCGTTCGCCAGTGATTGAAAAAAATTTAAGCCTATGTGCTAAGAAGTCATATGACTAAAATTTACCTAATTGCTGGTGAAATATCAGGAGATTTTATAGGGGGGCGTTTGATACAAAACCTAAAAAATATCTATAAATTGGAGGAAATGAAATTAGAACTCGTTGGTGTTGGGGGAAGCCAAATGCAAGAGGCGGGATTGCAGCATAGCCTTTTCCCGATTAGTCAAATAAATCTTATGGGCTTCGTCGAAATTATACCACATATTTTTAGGATCACTAAGCTAATCAAACAAACTATTGACGATATTATTCAGCATAATCCAGATTTATTAATTACTATAGATTCACCAGGCTTTACTTATAGAGTGGTAAAGAAGGTTCGAGAAATTAGACCTAACTTAAAGACCATGCATATTGTTGCCCCATCAGTCTGGGCGTATAAACCTTCCCGGGCTATGAAATATGCCGAAATTTATGATTATTTGTTGGCTTTACTACCATTCGAGCCACCATATTTCCAAAAAGTTGGGCTAGATTGTCGATATATTGGTCATCCAATATTAGAGCAGTATTTTTATGAGGATAAAGATAAACAACAATTAAAACGGGAATTACAAATACCTATTCTTGCAAAATTATTATGTGTCACTTGCGGTAGCCGCAAAGGTGAAATAATAAGGCATGCACCTATCTTTATAGAGGCAATTAATTTGCTAGCAAAGCAGTTCTCCAATCTTCAAGTGATATTTGTCCTTGCTGATCCTAGCCACCAATCTTTAATTGAATCATTTTTATCAGATGCAGTATTTAGCTACCATTTCTCAAGTGACAGACTTAAGATTTTTGCTGCATCTGACCTTGCTCTAGCAAAATCTGGTACTAATACTTTAGAAATTGCTGCTTGTAACACGCCAATGGTTGTTGCTTATAAATTAAATATCGTAAGTTTTTTTCTAATAAAATTATTAATAAAAATACCTTACATTTCTTTGATTAATATTATTGCTAATAAGGAGATTTTACCAGAATTAATTCAATTTAACTGTACTAAATCAAATATAGCAACAAGGCTTACATCACTGTTAGTTGATAAAGAAAAAGCAGATGAACAAGTAAAAGAAAGCCAAAAAATCTTAATGGAATTAGGTTGTAAGGGATCTAACTCTCCCTCAAATGTGGCTGCTCATATTATAAAAGATTTATTGCAATGACACCGGTTATTTTCCAACAGCTTTTAAATTGTCATTATGACTGCTATAGTTATGCCTATAGGATTAGGTGATAAAGAACATAACTATTGTAAGTTGTCATTCCCGCGTAGGCGGGAATCTAGATACCTGCTTTCGCAGGTATGACACAAAGTTTGTATCACCTAATTCAATAGGTTTCACTGTATCAGCATGACCACAACAAAGCTATTTATCTTTTTATAAAAAATCTATAATAAACACTTAGTGCTACCTTGGTTTTGAGTTATAATTTATATTGCTGTTAAAGAATATAGGGCTGTCTTTACATCGCGTGGTTCCTATGGTACACTGACAATAAGCTGTCTAGGTTCTTATAGCTAGCCCTTTTGTCATTGTGTGTGAGGAGCCACTTTAGTGGCGACGAAGCAATCCTGTTTTTTGTCATCCCTGCTTCAGTGCGGGATCTAGATTCCCGCCTACGCGGGAATAACAACTTACAATTACTTCGTCGACCTTATGGACTCCTCGCAATGACGTTGTCTGGCGGGCTGCTTTTACCTGGACACTAGTGTGCGTTTACATGGATGACACAAAATAGGCTTGCTTCGTCGTTCTACGGTCGTCTTCGCAATGACGGAGTAATGCTAATGGGGTTAGCTATAAAACAAACAACAAATAGTTATAAAAATATAATATTTATGAAAGAACATTTTAAAAGAACCATTACTGGCATAATGTCAAGCTTATTATTTTTTCCAACTTTGGTAATTGCTAGAGATTCAAAATATCCAGAAAGCGAACAAGAAAGAAAGATGGAGGAAATGGGTTCGATAGTTGGAGGAGAAGGTTTGATATTTAGACCAGGCAGAATCAAAAATGAGTCTACAAAAACCGAACTAGGTAATATCAATAAATATTTATGGCAAGCTTCTATAGAAACCTTAAATTTTGTACCTCTTGCTTCAAGTGATTCAATAGGTGGAGTTATTATTACTGAGTGGTATAGCCCAAAAGGAAAAACAGATTTCCGATTTAAAATAAATATTTTTATAAAGGATAACGTTATTAGTCCGGAGGCAATTCAAGTAAGAATATTTGAACAAACACTTAAAAATGGTCAATGGCTAGATAACTACACTACGCTAGATCTAGCTAATAACATAGAAGATAAAATTTTACGAAAAGCTAGAGAATTATATATTAGTACAGAAAGAAAATAATGACACACTTACCCTACATTTTTTATTTTGTAGTGAAAGTGTAATTCGACATAATGTGCCAATTTAAGAGAAAAAACCTATCTCTAACTGTAGCGGCTCGCTTTCGAAATGGTATTGGCTTGCTTTCATTGTAAAAACCGGCTCAAATTAAATGACTTTCAAAATTCAATGTGGCTCGCTTTAATTGACCGCGAAAAATATCTAGCTCAAATTAAATGATTTTATAGTTTCCTTCGGCTCACATTATTTGACATTATCATTTGACAATCTCGTTAATTTTTTTGATGGTAATATGGTAGATAATTAGATATAGTTATGCTCATAGGATTAGGTGATAAAGAACATAACGATTGTAAGTTGTCATTCCCGCGAAGGCGGGAATCTAGACACCTGCTTTCGCAGGTATGACACAAAGTTTGTATCACCTAATTCAATAGGTTTCACTATAAAAACGTTCATTATTTTTAATTTAAGCAGACATGTGAAGTAATATTTTAATATGGGAAACATCAATATTTTTTTTGGCATTCCAAATATCGTACTGTTGCTGAAGATTAAGCCAGTATTCAGGGTTTGTGTTTGGAAATGCTGCAGATAAACGAATAGCCATAGAAGAGCTAATGCTAGATTTTTCGTTGATCAGGAAGGATAAAGTTTTACGGGTAACTCCAAGCGATAGAGATGCCTCAGTAACAGTTAAATTTAAAGGTTCTAAATATAATTCTTTTAATATACTACCTGGGTGTGGGGGATTGAACATATATACCTCGCTTTAATGATAATCTAAATAATCAACGTCATGTGCATCTCCATTACTAAAACGAAATATAAGACGCCAATTACCATTAATTTTAACTGACCAGAAGTCTTTCATATTACCCTGCAACTTGTGCAGTCCGAGTCCTGGTAAATTCATGTTTTCTATCTTAGTTGCAGCCTTTAAGTTAGCCAGTAACAGCCTAAGTTTTTTTATATGATCACTTTGTATTCTTGTAGTATCGCCATTATTAAATAAATTGTTTAGACCTTTATGGCTGAAAGTTTTGATCATATCCTAAATAACCTTACCTTACTATAAGTGTAACATATAACGTTATAGTTATCAAGATAATTATCTGGCATTTTTTAAAGATTATATTGAGTTCAGTTTTTACGTAAAACTATAATTAGAAGAAAAGCTAATTGTGTTGTTAATTTTATAATTTTTATTATAAAATTAACAATGAGTTTATGATATAGTTATGCTCATAGGATTAGGTGATAAAGAACATAACGATCGTAAGTTGTCATTCCCGCGAAGGCGGGAATCTAGATACCTGCTTTCGCAGGTATGACACAAAGTTTGTATCACCTAATTCAATAGGTTTCACTATAGCACTTAACATATATGTTCATATTAGAAAAAGATATTTTGTATTTGAGGCAAGTTGTAGAACATTAAAAATAATAGACCTCCTTCGAAACTCGCTTGTACGCAAGGGTATGAAGGAGACACTTCGTCTCGAACCGCAGCGTATTCTAATGTACGTGAGGATTCGAGTGCCACAGCTGTCGAAAGTTAGAAGAGGAAGCGGTTTTAGATAATGAGCTTTAAAAGTCGTATGTGGTCAACGTCATTGCGAGAAGACCGTAGGTCGACGAAGCAATCCATAAAAGTAACCAAAAATGGATTGCTTCGTCGGCTCATGCCTCCTCGCAATGACGTTGGTTATTTTTTCGCAACTTTCAAACTACCATGATGACCTCTAAAGCCTCTCTACCTTCCAACTTTCGACAGTTGTGAGGGAGCTAGATTCCCGCCTACGCGGGAATGACAATGTAGGGTAAGATGAATTAATTAAAGTACTTACGTTCTTTAGTTACTGTTTCATCTTCACTAGATGGTTTATTATTTTGCCATTTTTTAGCAGACTCACGTTTATTACTATTATTATCAGTGTTATCTTTATAATGTTCAGATTTATGATTAGTCATAACGTCTGGAGTAATGGTAGCATCAATATTTTTTATGGTTAATTTAGCTTTGCCTTTATTGTCAAAACCAATAAGTTTGACTTTTACTATATCACCATGTTTTAAAACACTAGATACAGACTCAATACGTTCTTTTGATATCTCACTAATATGGATGAATCCATCACGATTACCTAAATAATTGATAAATGCTCCGGAGTCTAATATTTTGACAACAGTTCCATTGAATATGCTACCAATTTCAGGCTCAATGGCAATTAACTTAATCTTGGCGATTGCCATATCTAGCTTCTCTTTGCCTACCGCAGAAACAGTTACATTACCATCATCACTTATGTCAATTTTAGCTGATGTTGTATCACAAATTTCACGGATTACTTTACCGCCAGCTCCGATAACATCTCTAATTTTGTCTTTATCAATTTTAAAGCTATGAATACAAGGGGCGTGTTGGCTGATGTTGTTATTGGTTTTATTAATAGCCTTATCCATTTCTTGTAAAATATGAACACGACCAAGCTTTGCTTGAGCTAACGCATGTTTCATTATTTCAAATGTTACGCCAGATATTTTAATATCCATTTGTAGGGCGGTTATGCCTTCCGTGCCACCAGCTACTTTAAAATCCATATCTCCAAGATTATCTTCATCGCCAATAATATCAGATAAAATTACAAACTTATCGCCTTCTTTTATCAAACCCATAGCAATACCCGATATAGGAGTTTTGATCGGTACTCCAGCATCCATAAGAGCCATTGAGCTACCGCAAATAGTAGCCATGGATGATGAACCATTACAGGCGGTGATTTCTGACACTACCCGAATGGAATAAGGAAAATGTTCTTTAGTTGGCAACATGCGGTTAATGGCTCTCCATGCTAGTTTGCCATGACCTATTTCTCTGCGACCAGGAGCCCTTACTGGGGTGGCCTCTCCTACTGAATAAGGGGGAAAAATATAGTTAAGCATAAAACGCTCTTTATATTCGCCATCTAAACTATCAACAATTTGTTCATCTTGACCAGTACCGAGTGTAGTAACTACTAAACTTTGTGTTTCTCCTCTAGTAAACAAGCTTGAGCCATGTGTTTTTGGCAGTATCGCTACTTCGCAAGCTATATTTCTTATATCTTCAGGTTTTCTACCATCTATACGGATATTTTTCGTTAATACGTCTTGACGCAGTATTTCTGATTCTACTTCTTTAAGAGCGAATTCAATTTGTGAGTTAGTGAGATTATTATTAGCAATATCTTCTGCAAAGTGCCGCTTAATTGTATCATGAATTTGTTTTACCGCTAATAGTCTTTCTTGTTTTAATTTTATAGCAAAAGCATTTTTAATATCTTCTTGCACTATGCTGCTAATTTGTTCTTTTAAGCTAGTAGGAAATAACTCGGTAGGCTGTAATTTAGGCTTCCCAGCAATTTTTACTAAATCATTAATCAACTCAATTACAGGCTGCAATGATTTGTGACCAAATTCAATAGCTTCTAGCATTTGTTCTTCGGATAATAAATCGGCTTCAGACTCAACCATCATAACTGATGTATCAGTTCCTGCCACTACTAAGTCCAGTTTACTAGTTTTTAACTGGTTAAATGAAGGATTTAGGATGAATTTATCATCTACCAAACCAACTCTACTGGCTGCTACTATATGTTGGTAGGGTGCTGCAGATAAAGCTAATGCAGCTGATGCTCCGATAATTGCTAATATATCACTATTACACTCAGGATCGTATGAAAGAACAGTACAAATTACTTGGGTTTCATTAAGAAAAGCGGGATGGAATAATGGTCTAATTGGTCGGTCGATCAAGCGTGAGACAAGTACTTCTTTTTCTGAGCCTTTTCCTTCTCTTTTAAAAAACCCCCCAGGTATTTTACCAGCAGCAAACGCCATTTCTTTATAATGGACAGTGAGAGGAAAGAATCCTATCCCTTCTTTAGCTTCTTTGGCACTTACGGCAGTGCATAATAAGACAGTCCCTCCCATTTTTACCATAACTGCTCCATCAGCTTGACGAGCAATTTTACCAGTCGTTAATTCAAGTGTTTTCCCACCTAATTCTATCGTTTTAGTTATTTCTTCAAACATTCTTTTTCCTTATTTAATTAACAAAAAACCCGGCTAATTCTTTGATTTTTTAGCCGGGTTTTATTTTATTTTCTTATTCCTAATTTATTAATCAACGACAAATATCTGCTTAAACTTTGTTTCTTGATGTAATCTAATAATCGACGCCTACGACCAACTAACATTAACAATCCTCTTCTTGAGGAAAAATCTTTGTGATTAGTTTTAAAATGCTCTGTTAAATTGCTGATTCTTTCAGTTAGAATTGCACATTGCACTTCACTAGAACCAGTATCATTTTCTTTAGTAGCATATTCTGTAATTAATTGTTGCTTACGCTGTGCTGTAACCGACATCAGTAATCTCCATGTTTATTTTATAGGTTAAATACTCGTAAAGAATTAAAGCAATTTTCACTCAAGCTACCAATTGCTAATAGAGAATCTTGATATCGAATCCAAACTAATTCAATAGACTTCCTGCAAAACTCTACTTCAGCTGGTAATTTGGACAATGATGCGGTACTCAAATCCTCACGTATACTAGAGTATGTTGCGGTTCTGCGTTCCGGGTTTCCTTCAAATCCTTGCGCATAAGTGACTTTTGCAGGAAGTCTAATCCTTTCAAGACAATCAAAATAGCATTTCTGACCATAAATAATTTTTTTAGCTTGGTCAGTAGTAGCATCAAGTACCAGGATGTCGTCCAGTACTGCTTCAATCTTTATACTTTTTTCTTCAAGGAATTTCTTTGTTCCTTGGCTTTGTATATCAAGTTCTGATAATTTAATAGCATTGCATGCTGTAAATATTCCAACCTTAGTACGCTGCAATTCTAACACAAATGCTAAACTTTGCAAGGATAAAGCAATATCTTCTGCTAGAGTCCTTACATACGTTCCCTTAGAGCATTCTACTTGATAAGTAGCTTGATTATTTTGGTGGTTAAAATTAACACATTCTAGATTATATATTTCAATATTCCTAGGGGTTAATTCTACTGCCAAATTTTCTCGTGCTAATTTATAAGATCTAATACCGTTAACTTTTATAGCAGAAAAGGCAGGGGGGCGTTGTTTAATTGTCCCTATGAATTTTTTACAGATATTATGGCAATCGGCTTCATTAGGAGTATGATCAGTAACGCCGATTACTTTACCCGAGGCATCTGCTGTATCAGTTTGTTTACCAAACTGTACGGTAAAAATGTAAGTTTTCCTTGCATCCACCAGAATTCGTACTAACTTTGTTGCTTCACCAATTGCTAAAGGTAATACACCTTCTGCTTCAACATCCAAGGTTCCACAATGACCAACTTTAGCTCCTGCAAGGTTTCTCTTAACTATAGCAACAAGCTTTGCTGAGCTGATGCCTTTAGGTTTATAGATATTAAGCCAATAATTAGATTTCCTACAAAACTCTACTTCTGCTGGTGATTTGGACAATAGAGAGCCTTCAAATCCTTGTACATAAGTGGTTTTTGCAGAAAGTCTATTATTATGATGAAACATTATTAGCATTCCTTATAGTTAATTAGTTATCTCCGACAGTTTCCTAGGCTCTTATATCTTAAAAAAGTGTTATAAGTAGTTATAAGAGGGTGACTTGATAGGCTCTTGACTGTGAAATAGTTGTATACAGAATAAGTACCTTCTTACAAGGTTTGCTTTAAACAAATTGCAGAAGGTGCTGGAAGCAGCAGCCTTGCACAATAAGATGAAGGAGATTATATCATGAGTAAAATAATAGGTCTAGATGTAAGTAAAAAGACGCATTTAAATTAGCATATTATGGAGATAAGATGCAGCTTTCAGCTAATTATGTATATCAAGTTGAATCAGAGACCTTGAAGAGATATAAGCAAAGGCAAGAAGATTTAGTTCTAATGTTGAGTAATGAAAAGAAGAGGCTACATCATAGTATAGATGGCATTGAAAATCTACTACAAGCCAGCTTTAATGCTGGTGATCCGCGATTACTGCAATTCAGAACCCAAGAAGCTTTATATAAGCAGGCTTTTGTTATCTCAGAACAAATAAAACACCTACTATTCAATAGAGTCAATAACAAAGGTGAATTTAATGTGCCTATGGGAACGTACAAAAATCCAGCAATAGTTGATGAGACAAATATAATAGCTTGTAGTAAATTGCTACAAAATATTGATAGCAATGATAAAGCAGAATATATCATTAAGAGCTTTGAAGGACTAAGATTGCAACCATATTATTGCCCGGCTGGTTTAAAAACTATTGGCTGGGGGCATGCGATAAAAGAGTACGAGCAACAACAAATGTCTGATGGTATATCACGAGAACATGCTGACTATAGTGAAACCTATTGAATTAGGTGATATAAACTTTGTGTCATACCTGCGAAAGCAGGTATCTAGATTCCCGCCTTCGCGGGAATGACAACTTACAATCGTTATGTTCTTTATCACCTAATCCTATGAGCATAACTATAGCGAATATGTCAAAGAAATTTCTCCCAGACTGTTTAAGCTTTATTAAGATTCCGGTGATATTTATTAACTAAGATTTATTTTTCACTTTTAATATTGTTTTTTCTTGCTATCATTAATAGCCAGTCTATTGATGATAAAAAAATGATAGGGTATCCACAACAACAAACAAGTTTAAACAAAGAACAAAAAGAAGCTGTGGGGTTACTATCAGGCTCTGTCCAGAAAAGTGTGTAAATTTCCAAAATAGGTCATTAAATTTTGTTAAGCCTATCTTCAAATTTGATCATCAAATGAGCCATAGCTTCATTCCAGTTGGGAATAGGCATAGTCCATTTTTTGGTCATATAGTCAATTGTCAAATATAAGCTTTTAAAAACAGCACTATCACTAGGGAAAACGCGCTTATTATTTGTTACTTTACGCAATTGACTATTAACAGATTCAACTGAATTAGTGGTATAAATTACCTTTCTAATTGCCTCTGGATATCCTAGAAAAATCATTAAATTATCCCAATGATTATACCATGATTTGGCAATTTGTGGATATTGTTTATTCCATTTTTCTTCAAAATATACTAAAGCTAAATGTGCTTGTTCTTCCGTTGCTGCAGTATATATCGGCTTTAAATCGCTAGCCACCTGCTTCCTATCTTTATATGATACGTATTTTAAACTATTTCTAATCTGATGTACAATACATAATTGATGTTCTGTTTTTGGATAAACTGCTTCTATCGCCTCAGACATACCAGTAAGATTATCACTACAGGCAATCAGTATATCCTTTAATCCTCTATTTTTCATTTCAGTAAAATTACCAAGCCAAAATTTTGCCCCTTCATTTTCACTGATCCATAATCCCAATATATCTTTTCTACCAGATAAATCAATCCCTAATGCAACATATATTGCCTTGTTAATTATCCTTTTGTCTTGCCTAACTTTTACTACTAAACAATCAAAAAATACTATCGGATATATCTCTTCTAACGGTCTACTCTGCCAAGCTTTTACATCATCCATTACATCATCGGTGATCTGACTGATTAAACTCTCACTTATTTCAACACTATACAACTCTTGTAATTGAACCTTAATATCAGATACACTCATACCTTTAGCATATAATGATAAGACTTTATCATCAAAACCATCAAAACGTTTTTGTCTTTTCGGTAGTATTGCTGGTTCAAAGGTACTACGCCTATCTCTTGGTACTTCTATCTCAACCGCTCCATGTTCGGAGATCAGTTTTTTGCTAGTTATACCATTACGAGCATTATCATTATCTACACGACTGTATTTATCATAGCCTAGATGATTATTCAATTCTGACTGCAATGCCTTCTCTATCAAGCGTTTGGTCAATTCTTTTAATAATCCTCCTTCTTTCAGTATTGTGCTTACATCTGTATCATTATCTATTAATAAATCTACTGCTTGCTTTATTGATTCATTTGTTTTTTTATTCATGTAATTTCCTTTTTTGTTATATTTTTATATATAACCTATCTCGAAATTTACACACTTTTCTGGACAGAGCCTACTATCAATAGGAACCTTCCTTGAATATTTTGATTTGATGATATATGTTCACATGGCGGTATTTCTTAATGAATTATTTTTTCCCAAAACTGATCCACACACTACTGCTTTGTATTCTGCAAGTGCTTTTTGTGCAACTTACATACTTAGACCATTAGGGGCTTTAATATTTGGATGGATAGGTGATAATATAGGGCGTAAGCCAACAGTTATCATCACAACTTTCATGATGTCATCCGCTTGTATTGTTATGGCTAATCTGCCTACTTACGAACAAATAGGAAGTGTAGCGGCTTGGGTAGCGATTATCTGCCGGGCTACTCAAGGCATGTCTTCAATGGGCGAAATAGTAGGGGCGGAACTTTATTTAACTGAAATGCTTCAGCCACCAATACAATATGCAAGTGTTGGATTGATGGGGGCTTGTGCTGTCCTCGGAACGTTAGCTGCTTTAGGAATTGTCTCATGTGTTGTTTCTTATGGTATTAATTGGCGTGTAGCATTTTGGATTGGTGCCGTAATCGCATTTGTTGGTTCTGTTGCAAGACAAAAACTTAGAGAAGCCCCAGAATTTGCCGATGCCAAACGTCGAATAAAAAAAGTTTTTAAAAAAACTAATACAGACATAAATATTTTACAAGACGATCCCATTTGGCAAGAAAAAGTTAATAAAAAAACTGTAATAGCTTTCTTTTTATTACAATGTGCTTTACCGCTATGTGTTTATTTTATTTATATATATTGTGGTAATATTTTAACAACTCGCTTTGGTTATACATTGCCCGAAGTGATTCAGCATAATTTTATTGTCTGTCTAATAGAACTATTAACCATATTGATATTATGTTATCTAAGTTTAAAAGTGTATCCATTATTAATCATAAAAATTATACTGCTAGTATTTTCTGTTTTTATGATATTTTGTCCGTATTTATTGAATAATCTTAATTCTCCTGATCAGTTATTTTTTGATTCAATTCTTTATAGTCTTATGGAAGCAATGCTTAGACCCAGCTACTCCCATTTGTTTAAAAAGCTTTCCTATATTTAAACGTTTTACCTGTGCTAGTATAACATTTGCTGTATCTCGTGCTATGATATATGTTATTAGTGCTTTTGGTTTTGTCTACCTTATAGAGTGTTTTGGCAATTGGGGAATATGGGTTATTATGATTCCGACAATTATCGGTTTTGCTTACGGGTTATCTCATTTTGAAAATCTGGCAAAATCAGCTAAAATCATTCGCTCAAAAAACTGTATAGTTTAGGAGACTGTCGGAAGTGGCTTATAGTCAATAGATAAACTTTGGTAACATAGATTGATTAATTGTTGCTCGGCTGTTGGTATTTCCAAGTAGAAACAACGAGTTATAAAATATCCTATAGTTTCCTTAACTATCTTCAGTGCTTTTTCCGGTGATTTAGCTCCTAGTGTTTGCAAGTTATGAATGCGATCAAATAATTTAATCAATAGCACGTCAAATCTCTTTTGTTGAGATAATAAATCCAAAGTCTCTTTGGAGCTAATCTTGCCGTAAGGTTTGACCCTTGTTAGAGCTTCCACTTGGCTAGCAACGTTACTCCCAAAAATTCGAGCAATCATCTCTTCAGTAAGGGTTGTATCTTCGATCGTGTCATGCAGTAAACTGGTAATGATCATGTCAGTTTTAAA
Source organism: Candidatus Tisiphia endosymbiont of Hybos culiciformis (assembly GCF_964030975.1). Lineage (NCBI taxonomy): Bacteria > Pseudomonadati > Pseudomonadota > Alphaproteobacteria > Rickettsiales > Rickettsiaceae > Candidatus Tisiphia > Candidatus Tisiphia endosymbiont of Hybos culiciformis. The sequence goes on along the minus strand of NZ_CAXIQH010000001.1, from coordinate 598,937 downwards.
CAATGGCTGAACTTCTTGGGCTGTGTATTCCGCAACCATGTAGGCTACTTCTATTGGATGGGAGTAATAGGGATCGCCGGATTGTCGCATTTGACTACCATGATATTTCTTAGCGTAATAGATAGCTTTGATAATTTCTCTGATATCTACTGGATCAGTTGCTTTGTTATTTAGTAAAATCAATTTATTAAGTAACTTATCAGAATATTCACAAGATTTAAATTTTTTCCACCAATTTGTAATATCTTCCATAAAACACCTCCCCATTATTTTAATTGTACATTAAATTAAACTAATATTGCCAATGATTTTATTATATTTTTTAAGAATTATTTTGGAATTTATGCCAAAGATTTTCAATCGCCTGCTCATAGCTAATGAGTTCTGATATAGTCCAATTAAATTGGTTAAAAATATCATAGGCGTTATTTATTTCAGTATTAATAGCAACTGTATTAAGTCTCTCCTCATAGAATAACTTTCTTAGTTTTTCTTCCAGCGTCTTTTTATATTCCTCATGGTTGGCGGTGCCAGATTCTGCTATATCATGCATCGTTCTAGTTCGTATTTGTATTTCTATATTACGGTCACAGATGTCAGCCATAACTATGAGATGCAAAGAACGATAACCATTATCCTTAGGATTAGCAATATAGTCTTTAGTCTTTCCCATTTTAACAGAGTATGTATTGTAAAGAGTAATCAATAATTTATAACAGTCATATTGTTTATTAACTATAATCCTAAGACCAATTAGGTCAGTTAATTCTGTCACAGTGATATTCTTTCTTACCATCTTCTTTAAAGTAGAATAAGGGTCTTTTAGTCTGTACTGTATTTCAGCGACTACATCATTTCTACGCAGGTTAGCACTAATATTAGCTATAATGTTACGTAAATCGTTAGTAGTAGTACCTTGCATAATTTATTATATTCTCTACTCAGAATCTTTGATGCTAACAAGTAATAATTAGCTTGTCAATTATCAGTAATTATTATTTAATGAAAATTAATATTTTTATATCTTTACAAAGCATTATATTACTATTAACATAACTAAGTATAAGTTTATAAGCCAACAAATTCTATCAGGGCTATAGGATAAATTGCTTGATTTTATTATCTGCTGAGACATGACTGCATTCGATTTTTTTGTTGTTATGTAGTTATGCCCATAGGATTAGGTGATAAAAACATAACGATTGTAAGTTGTCATTCTTAGCAACGGCGGGAATCTAGATACCTGCTTTCGCAAGGTTAACACAAAGTTTGTATCACCTAATTCAATAGGTTTCACTATATCATTAAACGTTTTCTGAATATCATCCATTGTCACAGTAGATATTTTTATTTTATAATAGTCTTGACCATATAGCTCCATTTTAGCAATATCAGACTTCCAGCCCTTATTCTTACGTTTACAGTGTTCTTCAATATATTTATCAAAGAATTCTTGAACGGTTAAATTGGTTAGGTATTTGATTTAATATTGATGCAATCTTAGATTAATTATCATTAATAAAAATGAACTTATAATAACTGGGTGTTTCTTAAAAGAATTAACCTATTTTTATAGTATTTTTTTAAGTAAGTTTTCAAGGATTTCCCCCAATTCTCATGATAAATTGATCAACATATTAGTTGAAATATTTCTTAAAATTAGAGAAGCAAAGTTTATGAGTACTAAAGTTTTAAGAGTATAACACAATAACGGGGATAGTATCGTTGTAAGAATGCAAATTTTACCTTGCACTTCTCGCAATGACCACCTGGGGTCTCAAGAACTTATTCGGGTTAGCTATAAATTACATAATTCATATAAAATTAAATATTTTTTTACTATTCTACTTAGTGCTAGCAATCTTATAGTATATATTAACTATTTATATTGCACCAAATCTAAGAACATGAAATATGATAAACCCAATTTTAAAACAATTTATAATTATTTTACCTGAGATAATGCTGACCTTATTGGCGTTACTTACTCAGCTATCTGCAGTATTATTTAGTAAGAAAATTAGAATCATCACTAATATTACAATATTACTATCGATTGTACTTTTTTTTGCTTGTGTGCAGAGTGAAGCAATAGCCTTTAATAATTCCTTTGCCACTAATAGTTTTACTGGTGCTTGTAAATCTTTTGTTTTACTTTTTTCAGTAATGACCATGATAATTTATAATGATTATTGTAAAATCACTAATGAAAATTTTAAAACGGAGTTTATAACTTTAATACTACTTTCGACTGTTGGTATTTTTGTTACTATATCAGCCCGTAATTTTTTATTGTTATTTGTGGCTATGGAATTGCAAGCATTAGGAGCTTACGTACTAGCTGGCTTTAGTTTGCATAATATTAAATCATCAGAAGGGGCGTTAAAATATTTCATTCTAGGTAGTTTGATTAGTTGCCTAACATTATTCGGGATATCCTTTATTTACGGATTTGGTGGTAGTTTAGATTATAGTAATATTCTACAAAAATTAAATCAATCACCGCAGCCAAATATTGGTTTAATAATTGGCTTAGTACTTTTTTTAAGTGGTATTTTCTTTAAATTATCTAGTGCTCCTTTGCATGTTTGGACGCCAGATGTATATGAGGGGTCGCCAATTTCTTCAGTTAGCTATTTTGCTGCTGCCACAAAAATTGGCAATGTAGTGGTATTATTAAATATAATAACGATGGTAGTTGGTGATTATAAACAAATTTCAGTTGATTTAATCAAAATAACGGCAATTTTGTCGATGTTGGTTGGGGCAGGTGGAGCTATTAGACAAACCTCCCTCAAAAGGCTAATGGGATATAGCACTATTCTAAATATTGGATATGTTTTGATGGGAGTTGCTTTGCATAGTGATCAAGGTAGTATTGCTGCATTAATATATATGTTTATTTATGCTGCTTCTGTCACCGGCTTTTTTGCCTGTTTAATTGCTCTGTTGGGGAAAAAAGCCGATACAGCAAATTTTGATGATATTAAAGGTCTTGCCTCTAGCCGTAAGGCTTTAGCTGGTGGGATTGCGGTTATCATGTTTTCAATGATTGGCATCCCCCCGCTGGCAGGATTTTTTGGTAAATATTTGATTTTTTATCAGGCTATTATAGAGCAGCAATTTACTCTGGCATTTATAGCTATTGGCACGAGTATTATAGCAGCTTATTATTACCTAAAAATAGTCAGGTCTTTGTACTTTTTTGAAGCAAATAAAAGTTTGCAGCCAGATTTAATACCAACTCATCAAGGATTGAAGTTTATCAGTTGTCTTGTTATAGGATTTCTCTTATTTTATTCTCTCTTGATCTGATGAGGTAATTTAATGCAGGGCAGTTTAAAAATTGTAGGAAAAATAGTCAGCGTCATTGCGAGGAGCCACTTTAGCGGCAATGAAGCAATCCTAGGAAAGTGATTAGAAATGGATTGCTTCGTCGGTCTTATGACCTCCTCGCAATGACGACTTGAACTTTATGAGGTAATTATGTCTTGGCAGAAAAAATATAAGCTACTAGTGTTTGATGAAATAGATAGTACTAGCTGTGAAGCTATTAGGATGGCTAAGGCTTGTCCTGATGGGAACTATGTAATATTGGCAAAGAATCAAACAAAATCGCGTGGAAGAAATAGTAAAATTTGGCATTCTAGTCTAGGAAATTTGTATGTTAGTATATTATTAAATCATCAGATTGATCTTACTTATATCCCGCAATTGTCTTTTGTTATGGCTATTGTTGTTTATAAAACCATTAATTCTTTGACTACTAGATCAGGAAATTCTATCAAATTAAAATGGCCGAATGATATTTTGATAAATGACAAGAAAGTATCTGGTATATTGCTTGAATCTATTAGTATAAATAACAATAATTATCTTATTATAGGTATGGGTGTTAATATTAGAGAAAGTCCTTTAAATATCGATCAATTGGCAACCAATTTATCTGATGAAGATATAGAAGTAAAAGATCCAGAATATTTATTAGATCTTATGATGATTAATTTTGAAAAATATTTTAGTAAATGGAAAGAACAGGGATTTAGCAAAATAAGACAATATTGGCTTAAAAAAGCTTACAAGCTAGGCGAGATGGTTAGCATAAATGATGGAAACACAAAAACCTCAGGAATTTTTAAAGATATAGATGAATATGGTGGCATAAGAATTCAGCTTGATAGTGGGAAGATAGCTACTTTACTTAGCCCTGAGATATCGTAACTGGAGTAAAGTCATCCTGAACTTGTTTCAGGATCTGTTACAATGTGATAATATAGTGAAACCTATTGAATTAGGTGATACAAACTTTGTGTCATACCTGCGAAAGCAGGTATCTAGATTCCCGCCTTCGCGGGAATGACAACTTACAATCGTTATGTTCTTTATCACCTAATCCTATGAGCATAACTATATCTAGATCCTGAAATAAATTCAGGATGACTCAAAACGTTCTAAGATATCGTAGTTTCTTGCTTATAGCTAGCTGATTAGTCATTGTGAGGAGACCATGAGGTCGACGAAGCAATCTAAATTTAATCATTTTCTGGATTGCTTCGTTGCTACTAAAGTAGCTCCTCGCAATGACGTTAGTTTACTATGGATAAATACTAACTTAGTTAGCTATACGTAGTAACATTAAGTTGTTGATAAAATTTGATAGCTTTGTTTAAATCTTCTGCTGTATCAACAGAAATGGGGATATTGTTAACATAACATATCCCTATAGACATATTATTTTGCAAGGCTCTTAGTTGTTCTAGTTTTTCGCTTAATTCTAAAGTTGAGGCTGGTAAGTTTATGAATTTAGTTAATGCTTCTTTGCGGAACCCATACATTCCTACATGATATAGAAATTCTTCAGCACCGTGTGGAATGAGGCTACGAGAAAAATACAGAGCCTTATCATTATGGTCAGCAATAACTTTGACATTACTCTGACCATTTACTGCGTCTATACCGACTTTTACCACTGGGGTCATAATATCATGGCTACTGGACTTTAGGCTTTCAATAACTTTGATAATTGATTCCGGCTCAATAAAAGGCATATCACCTTGGACATTCAGGATATAATTAATATAGTGATTATCTGGTATTGCTTGAAATGCTTCGTATACACGTTCGGTACCAGTTTGGCATTCTGGGTTGGTCATAATGAATTGTCCACCACAATCAGTAACTTTTTTAGCTATAGTTTCTGAATCAGTTGCCACATAAATATTTTTTAACTTTGTTAAATGTACTTGCTTAATAACACGCTCAATTATTGACAATTCTCCTATAAGTTGCAGAGGTTTCTTCGGAAGTCTTACTGAATCAAGTCTTGAAGGGATAATAATTGCAACATCAGAATGCATAAGCTACCATATTAAAGATATTTATCAAAATAATTGTTGACATGATAGGCTTTTTAAACGATAAAGTAAAGCTTATTAGACATGGTTCTTAAGACATAATTTGTCTTTAAGTAGTATTGTTTAGGGCTCGTAGCTCAGCTGGTAGAGCACTTGACTTTTAATCAGGTTGTCCCGGGTTCGAATCCCGGCGAGCCCACCACTTCAGGGTACTTAGCCCCTTAATCATACCTGGATACCGCCAATATTTAAAAGGTGAAGGTATTAAGGGTTTGTAGCTCAGCTGGTTAGAGCACACGCCTGATAAGCGTGAGGTCGGAAGTTCAAGTCTTCTCAAACCCACCATTCGTAAGTATTCTTTATGAATCTTGAGAATAGTATAATTGATCAATTAAGCCATAACAAGCTAGCTATGTACTGGCTTAGAAATGGTATAATCTCGCTTGCTCTTGCTGGGGTGTATTCAATAATATTGGTAATGCTCCGTACTCCAATGTTAGTTAACCTATTTCCCAATACAGAAATCTTTAAATCAGCTTTGGTTATTCATGTTAATTTATCAATCCTAGTTTGGTTGATATCTGTTACAGCATGTATTTGGAGCTATAATTTACAGCCGACGACTTCCATTATAACATATGTAATATTAGCATTTTTTGGCACTGCACTAATAGCTTTGTCACCACTTTGTGGACAAAATTTTCCTATAATGAATAATTACATACCAATGCTGGAGAATATAATATTTATTCTCGGAATTAGTTTATTTGGTGTGTCGGTATTATTATTTTCATCAAATGTCATCCTAATCGGGATAAAAAACCTAAAAAATCATAAATTGATTGATTTTACCATCCTCTCTACCGCAATAATGTGGGTGTTAGTATGGGTATGTTTTATTTGCTCTTATTGTCAACTACAACAAGTTATTAAACTTGTGCCAGTCGATATAGAATTTTACTACGAATTGCTTTTTTGGAGTGGCGGGCATTTATTACAATTCCTTTATACGCAAATTCTGATATTAGTTATGACAATGTTATTCCATGCTTGGATAGGAAAAGAATTAAGATTTAACAAACTGTATCTGGGGTTATTATATTTAAATTTTGTGATAAGTATTGCAGCTATTTGGGGACACTTATCATATGATATTATAGATGCTGAATTCAAAGAATATTATACTAAACAAATGAAATATGGTGGCGGGATAGCACCAACTTTGTCTTTGGTAATAATGTTTTATGAGCTAGTTACAGCTAACTGGATTAGCATTATGCCAAATTTACATACGTCATTGCGAGGAACCACTTTAGTAGCGACGAAGCAATCCAAAATAGCGATTAGAAATGGATTGCTTCGTCGGCTTACGCCTTCTCGCAATGACGTCAGTTTACTATGGTTAAATACTAATCGGGTTAGCTATATAAAGGCAAGCATAATTTGTTCTAGCATATTATTTTTGTCTGGGGGATTTATTGGCATGTTAATCACTGGTATGAACGTCACTATTCCTGCCCATTACCATGGTTCAATTGTTGGAATAAGTGTGGCATTTATGGGTTTTAGCTTTCTTTTATGCGATAATTTATGTGATAATAAACAAAAGAAAAATTCATATTCTTCTGCAGCAATTATTACTTTAACTACCGGACAAATGCTACATATTATAGCTCTTCTTTTTGCTGGTGGCTATGGGGTGATGCGAAAAACACCGGGTGTAGAAATGACTATTAGCAGTAAGTTACTGATGGGTGCAATGGGAGGTGGGGGACTGATTGCTATTGTTGGTGGCTTGATGTTTGTTATTATTTGTGGTAAAAAGATGTTGTTGAAATAATTAGCAGAATAAAAGTAATGACCTTGAAAAAACCTACTATAGAAGAAGCCCAAGAGGCAGTTAAAACTTTATTACGATTTATTGGTGAGGATCCAAATAGAGAGGGGTTACTAAAAACTCCTGATAGAGTAATAAAAACTTACCAAGAAATGTTTTGTGGGTACGATAAAAATGTAGAAGAAATATTATCTACTAAGTTTTATGAGATTGGTAACTTTCAGGACTTCATTTTATTAAAAGACATAAAGTTTAATTCTTTTTGCGAACATCATTTATTACCAATAAATGGTACGGTTGATATAGCTTATATACCAGATAATTGTATAATAGGTATAAGTAAATTTGCCAGAATAGTTGATGTTTTTGCAAAAAGACTACAGATTCAAGAGAAAATGACAGTACAAATTGCTGAAACATTACAGGAATATATTAAGCCTATGGGTGTTGCGGTCAGGATTTCTGCATTACATAGCTGTATGACTCTTAGAGGCGTTATGCAAAATGATAGTATTATGAATACTATGCATTATACTGGCATATATTTAGAGCAGCAAAAATATCGCCACGAATTTTTAAATATTATTGCCAAAAAATAATCAAAGCTATAGCTAACAATTTTTCAAATAATTTGCATATATCTATTAGTGTAGTTAATTTTTATGATATATTGCTTATGTAGCTAACCCGTTAAGGTTCTAGATAGCCTATTCGTCATTGCGAGGAGGCGTGAGCCGACGAAGCAATCTAATGAATGTGGATGCTTCAACCACTACGTGGTTTCGCAATGACGTATACACTAGTGCATAACAACTTTGCAATACACCGTCATTGCGAGGAAGACGAAAGTACTTCCGTCATTGCCAGACCACATAGTGGTCGTGGCAATCCATAAAAGTAACCAAAAATGGATTGCTTCGTCGGCTTACGCCTCCTCGCAATGACGCCGGTTATTTTTCTACAACTTTTAAACTACCATGATGACCTCTAAACCCGCCTCTTCTTCTAACTTTCGACAGTTGTGGAATGACATCTTTTCCGTTAAGGTAAATGGGCAAATGCTAACAGACTAGCGATATAATACAAAAGTAAATATGAGTACAATCAACAAAGTAAATCATTTAGCTATCATCATGGATGGCAATGCTCGATGGGCTTTAGAAAAAGGCTTACCAAAATCTGAGGGACATAGAGTAGGTGCTGATAGAGTAAAAAAATTATTACCAGATTTTATAGAACTTAATATACCTTATATTACACTTTATACTTTCTCATCAGAGAATTGGTATAGATCAAAGACTGAGGTCACATTTTTACTAAAATTACTACGTTATTACCTAAAAAATGAGACTGCATCACTACACAAGAATGGAGTTAAAATAAAAATTATCGGTAGATTGGAACCATTAGATACTATGTTACAGAAACAAATTCATGATGCTGTAGAATTAACAAAACATAATAATAAAATAACTCTCTGTTTTGCTTTTAGCTACGGTGGACGGGCGGAGATTGTTGATGCATGTCAGAAAATCATCAATTCTGGTAAAACAAGAATTAGCGAACACGAATTTGCTAATTATCTGTACGATCCAGAAATGCCAGATGTAGATTTGTTAATTCGTACTGGGGAAACATATAGGATTAGTAATTTTTTACTATGGCAAGCCGCATATGCCGAACTATATTTTTCACCTAAATACTGGCCTGATTTTGACAAACAATATCTATTAGAAGCGTTAAACGATTATTCAAAAAGGAAGAGGACTTTTGGTGCTAGGTAAAAAAAAGTCTAATATAGTAGTTAGAATATTATCAGCCTTAGTAATAGGACCGGTATTTATTATAGCGATAATGTTTATCAAGTCGTTATTTTACATACTGATGTTATTAATTGCCGTAGGTATGTTATATGAATGGTACCAAATGACCAAATCATCCTTTTCTTATGGATTACTTGGCTTTATTATGATTCCCATTCCTATTATATCTTTAGTAATAATTGCTATTGAGGATAAAAATCGGTGGCTATTATTACTCTATTTTACTATAATATGGTCAGTTGATGTATTTGCGATGATTGGCGGGAAAAATATAGGGGGAGCTAAACTTGCTCCTAAGATTAGTCCTAACAAAACTTGCAGTGGATTAATTACAGGAGTATTGGCTAGCGGGGTTACGGCATTTTTATTGAGTTTGATGCCAGGGTTTGATTTGCCAACTTACTATTTGTTAAACAAACGGCACTTAATTATAGCAGCTTTTTGTTTAGCACTAATAGCACAAATGAGCGATTTATTTATTTCGTATTTCAAACGCAAATTTGCTATTAAAGATAGTGGCACTATAATACCAGGTCATGGAGGCGTTTTAGACCGATTCGACAGCATAATTCTCACCGCCCCAATATTATTTTTTATTATTAAAATATTATGAATTATCAATATTTTATTGATGTAATTAAAAGATCCAAAATTATAATATTTAATGTATTGCTTTCTTTATTATTAGCTTACTTTATTTTCCATTCTATTTATGGTAATAGAGGAATTATTGCTTATTTTACATTAAATCAACGACTGGAAAAAGCTTACAGTGAACTAGAAACCTTAAGGGCAGAGCGTGTTGAACTTGAACATAAAGTAAAACTACTTAGACCAGAATCTCTAGATAAAGATATGCTTGACCAAGAAGCAAGAAGAGCGTTAGGAGTGGCCTCTCCAACAGAACAAGTTTTTACCACAAAATAGGTTCTGTAATGAATATTCAGGACAGTTTAAAAGTCGTGAAAAAACAATCGACGTCATTGCGAGGAGTCACTTTAGTGGCGACGAAGCAATCCAGAAAAGTGATTAGAAATGGATTGCCACGACCACTACGTGGCCTCGCAATGACGCCTTGGATTTTCAGACTATTTTTTCAGCAACTTTTAAACTGCCCTGACGATAACCAATATTATAAAAATTTATTCTTTACAAATAAAAAATTAGGAGGTTATTATTAGCATTATAGTTTTTCACAATGATCTTCCAGAAGATTTTAATATTGCGGGAGATCTAGCAATCGATACAGAAACGATGGGATTAAAAGTACATAGGGATAGGTTATGCCTTTTGCAAATGAGCAATGGTGATGGTGATGCTTACTTAGTAAACTTTATTGATAAGAGCTACGCAGCCCCTAATTTAAAAAAATTATTACTTGATAAAAATCGCTGTAAAATATTTCACTATGCTCGATTTGATTTAGCCGCAATAAAGAAATATCTTGAAATTGATTTAGAGAATATCTTCTGTACCAAAATATCTTCTAAATTGGTTAGAACCTATACTGATTCTCACGGTTTAAAAGATTTATGCCGCGAACTACTGTCAGTGCAAATTTCTAAACAACAACAATCTTCCTATTGGGGAAGAAGTGAGCTGACAGAAGAACAAAAAGAATATGCTGCCAAAGATGTCCTTTATTTACATCAACTTCGTGCTATCTTACAAGATAGATTACTGGTCGAGAATAGGTTAGACCTTGCAGAACAAATTTTTAAATTCTTACCTATTAGAGCTAATTTGGATCTGATCGGTTGGAACGATATCGATATTTTTATGCACTAATCTCTATGAACAAAATATAAGTTACTATTATAATAGATAACCAGATTAGTATTACTCTGTCATTGTGAGGAAGACCTTAGGTGAACGAAGCAATCCTATTTGTGTCATCCTTGCTTAATATTAATGTCATACCTACGAGGTTTAACTTGTCATACCTGCGAAAGCAGGTATCTTAGAGATTCCCGCCGTTGCTAAGAATGACAACTTACAATTGCTTCGTCGCTACTATAAGTAGTTCCTCGCAATGACGTTCAGGCACTTATAACAATATCAAGAACCTATTTTGGTTTATATGAATTTCAAAGATATAGGAATAATAATTGCCAAAAAACCATTAAAAGAAAATTCGGCTATTGTTACAGTTTTTACTGAGAATCATGGCTTATATTCTGGTGTAATACGAGAAACATCTAGAAAATCTGGTTCTATAAATCAGCAAGGTAATATAGTTGATTTTTTTTGGCAAGCTAGATTACATGAGCATATAGGAATGGCTAAATGCGAGTTAATAAAATCTTATGCTGGTCTTTTAATAACTAATAAAATTAAGCTATATGCCTTTAATTCAATTATTAGCCTTATTAAAATAGCATTTCATGAGAGAGAAAATCACAATAATTTTTTTCCAATTTTTATAAAATATTTAAGCAGCTTAGCAAATAATTTTATTTTTGAAGAATATATTAGATTTGAATTAGCCATACTCCAAGAATCGGGCTATGGTCTTGAACTGGATAAATGTGTGGTAACAGGTAGTCAAGAAAATCTGAAATATGTCTCACCAAAATCTGGGAAAGCTGTCTGTTTATCAGCAGGGCTAGAATATCAAGACAGGCTTCTAATTTTACCACAATTCCTAACCACCACTAAGTGTGAAATTACTAATAATGATAAAAAACAAGCGTTTGAGTTGACTAGCTATTTTTTTAATCGATATTTCTTTGACAAACAACAACCACTATATGCCCAAAATAGTCAGACACGAGATAGTTTTATAGAATATATGCTAAGAACCTAACTCACCTTACGCATGGTATTAAAAGTCATAGGAAAAACAGCCAGGCGTCATTGCGAGGAGCCACTTTGGTGGCAACGAAGCAATCATGAATGTGGATTGCCACTACACTCACGTGGTCTCGCAATGAACGTACTGGAGATTTTAAATGACCTCATTAATAGCTATTTTCAAATTGAGCAAAACCTGGCTGGTCTTCCTTATTCCTTTTATAGTTATGCTCATAGGATCAGGTGATAAAGAACATAACGATTGTAAGTTGTCATTCCCGCGAAGGCGGGAATCTAGATACCTGCTTTCGCAGGTATGACACAAAGTTTATATCACCTAATTCAATAGGTTTCACTATATTTTAGCAGGCTCTCTTTTTTTACCCTCAGGTATGATTACCTTTAGAATCAATAGACTTCCTGCATAAGTCAAAAATAGTTGAGAGATTTTTAGGAGAAACGAAGCCGAGTACCGCAGCGTACATAGACGTACGTGAGGAACGGAGGCAAGTTTCGACGACAAAATCACCAACTAGATTGATTTATGCAGGAAGTCTAATAAGACATAGATCAATTTGGAATGCATTCGTTCATATCTTGTCTGCTCTTGTTGCTGGCTGTGTGAAACCTACCAAACCAGCTATATCCAAAAATTATCTATATGGGATAGGTGTGGGGTTGATAGCACTTGAATATATTTAAGCTTGTTTAAGTAGTAAGTGCTACCTGGTTAACTTGATATGTAAATTACCATTCCCAATTTTACAATATAATTCAATTATTTTCTTTCTTGGTATTTTGACTATCACTAATAGTTGATTGTTGTTGATTTCTCAGTTTATTCTTTTCTTCTATTGAGTTAAGAAAAAAATAAGTAAATGTTAAGAATCCGATTAGCATAGGAATAAAAACGAATATAATAGCATTGCGTTTTCTAACAGATTCTTCACGATCTAAACGACTCTCCTGTTCTTCATATGTTTCCCCTAATTCATTACGCCATATATCTTCTTGATCTGAATTATTTTCTAGCATTTTATACCTTTCATTTTCTAGGTTTTGTTAATATTTATTTACAATGGCTTAGCAATTAAACTATAAAATATTATATATAAATTAAAATTTAATATTTAGTTATGTTAATTTAAATTGAATTCATTGTAAAGATTATTAGGTTTCTAATTAGTTATAAAACTTTGATATATCAATAATTTAGTTGATTTATGGTATATAGTTATGCTCATAGGATTAGGTGATAAAGAGCATAACGATTGTAAGTTGTCATTCCCGCGAAGGCGGGAATCTAGATACCTGCTTTCGCAGGTATGACACAAAGTTTGTATCACCTAATTCAATAGGTTTCACTATAGTACAGCACATTAAATTAGGTGCCAAGAATATAGGAGAAATTTCAATAATTTGCTAAGGCTTATTAGTATTTCTCTCTTAATATAGTATCACCTAATCCTATGAGCATAACTATATCGTAATGGTAGAAGAAGTCTATTGCTAAAATACTACAAAACTAATATTTTTTGGGTGGTTCTATACATGACGTCTGTTTACTATGGATAAATGCTAATAGGGTAGCAGGGAAGTTTAAAAGTCGCAACTAATGATATAAGAATCTGTTTTGAGAAATGCATAAACGTCATTGCGAGGAGCCGCTTCGCTACGACACGGCAATCCAAAAAATTGCAGCGGCAAAAATAAAACAGCAAGCTGTTTATTTGGATCGCCACGCCACTTCGTGGCTCGCGATGACGGTTATTCGTTTCTAAAATCTAGTATTTTATATCATTAGTTGCGACTTTTAAACTGCCCTGATAGGGTAGCTATAGTTATGCCTATAGGATTAGGTGATAAAGAACATAACTATTGTAAGTTGTCATATATGGACGAGTGAATTTGTCAATAAAGAAAATAAAAAATAGAGCCACAAAGGAAGCGGTCATATATTCGGCATCGAGTGCCATAATGGTTTCTGCATTCTTCTAAATATCCTTGAGTAACCTCTCATTCCCACGGCTTCTAGAGCCTCGACATAATTGCGGATTTTGTTCAGAATACTTATTTCATTAACTCTTTTACTTTCGTTCTCTTTATTGTTACTAACTTACTCGCAATATTTACCAATTGCCATTCTTTTGCTTAATTGACATAAATTATCCTTCTTGCCAACAGCGCTAATTTGCGACATACTCGCTGCCATTGGTAACTACTGCATAAGCTATTCTAGCTAATTTATTCGCTAAACCAACACATATAATATTATATGATTTGTTTTCAGCAAATTTCTTCACTGCCCACTGAACTAGCTTATCTTTTGATTCTTTATCGCTTTTGGCTCTTATTGCTATTGTTCTTGCAGCTTGAATCAACATAGTTCTAGCATATCTATCACCTTGTTTGCTAATTCCTCCTAAAACTATCTTATCTCCTGAGGTGTATTGTTTTGGCACCAAACCAAGCGACGCAGAAAAATCCCTCGGGGTTGCGTAATTTTCCATTGGTGCTACGCTCAAACAACTAGCATTGATTGCTCCAATCCCAAAAATTGTCTGCAACCTAATAGCTTTCTCATTCTGTTTATTATTACTGATTATCAGCTTTTCTAAAGTTTTTTCTTTGTTACACAAATTCTCAATTTCTTCACATTCTAAAAGTAAAATTGACTGTACCCCAGAAGTTATATAACCTTCTATATACGCTAATTCTACCTCCGACTTACATGCTTTGCAAAATTTATTTTTGCTTAATTTTGTATTATAACCATATTCATATAAACTTGATATTGTAGAATTAGTTTTTTGTACTCGATCTCTGATCGTATTACTTCGGATTTTATGCAAAAATTTTATATCTTGTTCCTCTTTGCTTTTGGGTAACACATCTTTTAGCTCTGGATCGCGAGCAGCTTTACATATTGCTAAGGCATCGTTATAATCATTTTTCTGCCTCGATGTTGCATAAATTTTTACATCTTTTGTTTTCATCAACTTAACTTGCAAATCAAGCTTGTTAATTTCTTGCGACCAATAATTACCTCCTCCACATGCTTCCATGACCACCAGTGAACTTTTATTGAGATTGTTTAAACATCCTATTAACTCATCTCTTTTAACTTTTTGATGACCGACTTTTTTGCCATTTTGATCAACTTGCACCAAGTGCATAATATTTTTTGCTAAATCTATTCCAATTATACTATTTTCTATGCTATTATTTATCATGGTATGGACCTATTAATTAAATTGTTATTTAATTTGGAGCAACTGAAAAACATTTTTCACCAGACTCCGTACAAGTAAAGCATATTTCGCTTCACTCGTCCATACCATCATTCCCGCTTATGCGGGAATCTAGATACCTGCTTTCGCAGGTATGACACAAAGTTTGTATCACCTAATTCAATAGGTTTCACTATATCCTTATAATTCTTTGCTATTTTTACGATAGAATAAAAAATGTCTAGTAAAACTTAAATGTAATTTACCCATCACAATCCATACTAAAGTAACTTGGTAAGGATGTATCAATTATTATTTCTTTACCAAGTATTTTCTCAGGTAAGATTATTTTTTTGGCATGTAGTAACATTTCTTTGGATAGAGCTGTTGCTTCTAAGGTTCCATATTTTCTATCACCTATTATAGGGCAATCTAGCATTTTTGCATGGAATCGAAGTTGATGCATCCTGCCAGTAAGAGGAGTAAATTCAACCAAGGTCAAACCATTATCTAAATTCTTAAGTAATTTATAGCGAGTTATTGATAATTTGCCATTTTCCTCATCACTTTGGACAGTTTCATACGCCCCACCTCTATTCTTACCTATCATACCACTAATTTCTCCTTCAAATTGTGGAAGCCTACCTAACACTACCGCAATATAGGTTTTTTGAATATCCTTTTCCTGGAAGGCTTTAACTAATTTTATACTACTCGCATAATTTTTAGCAATTAGTAATATCCCTGAAGTATCTTTGTCTAACCTATGAACCAATTTAAAATCTGACCCTTGGCTATTTAAATATTGCAATGCATCATCTATAGACAGGCTTATTTTACTACCACCTTGGGTGGCAAGACCTGCTGGCTTATTGATTGCTATAAGCCACTCATCCTGATAAATTAGATAATCCTTCAATAATTTACCGGCTAGTATAATTGCTGAATTTGCAAAAACCCTATCAGAAATTTTTGGAGGTTGTAAATTTAAACTATCCTCTATAAAAATTTGATCACCAACATTTATTCGCAGATTGGCTGCTACCTTACAAGAATTAACCATTATCTGCTTAAACCTTAAGGCACGCTCAATCACCCCTTGAGTAAGACTAGGATATAATTTTTTCAAGTAACGATCCAACCTACAAGGCAATTCTAGATCAACATTTAATATTGTCATATATGCACTCCTTAGGCACTCTTTAATAAAAAATAACTCCACAATATACAAGATAATAGTATAATTGCACAAATCTGATGGAGTAAAGCTATTAACACAGGTACTGAATATAAAATAGTCACTATGCCAGCTAACATTTGTAATAGCAATACACCAACAATATAATAAGCCACTTTATTTAATTTAGGATGCTTGGTTTTGATTAAGCTCACTACTAAAAATCCAGCACTAACACAAAGCATATATGCTCCCATTCTATGGAAAAACTGAACAATTACAGGATCACTCAAGCTATCTATAGTAAGTAGTTTAAACGCTAGTTCTTCAGGTATAAAATTATTGCCCATTAATGGAAAGCTATTATATACCTGACCAGCATCAAGACCCGCAACTAGCCCCCCTAAAAAAATCTGTATGTAAACTATACTAATAGTTACTAAACAACATAATTTTGCTAGGTTTAAACTTATTGTTTGTTCATTTAGTAAAATATCGAAACTATTTTTCATCAACTGATAAAACAATAAATTATAGATAATAATCGCTATAATCAAATGCCCAGCTAAGCGAAAATGACTGACATATGGCTGCAAAATTAGCCCACTTTTTACCATATACCAACCCATAAACCCTTGAACCGCAAATAATAACAATATCCCCAAATATACTGGTAGTGATTTGCTAGCAATTTGCTTCGTTACCAAAAAATATAGTAACGGTATCAGATATAATAAACCGACAACTCTACCAGCAAAACGATGAATAAATTCAATCCAAAAAATAAATTTAAACTCTGAGAGAGTTATATTAGTATTTTTTTGCTTATATTCGACTGATTGTTGATATTTACTAAATTCATCCTGCCACTCAACAGTATTGAGTGGTGGTACAACACCTGATACTGGCTTCCATTCAACAATTGACAAACCAGCATCAGTAAGCCTAGTAAAACCACCCCAAAAAATCATAAACACCACCATGCAACAGCACGCAGCCAACCAACGTTTTACTAATATTTGTGACATTAAACCCATTATCTTTGATATCTATAATATAACAGATTTTTTTGATCCACTAATAGCAATTATCATTATTTTTATGATGTCTTTAATTTTTTCTATAACTATTAGACACTCTTATGCTTATCGTATTTGAATCTAATTCAATATTGGTCATATAGTCTGGTGTAAAATTGCTAGCAAATTCACTTAAGGTTTGTTCGAGAATAAATTTACTATGCTGCTGGACTATTAGCATAAAATCTGGTTTACCAACAATTTCTAGAAAAATTCTGTCATTTATAGCAAAATTAGCGTCTTTTCTTGCTTGTTGAATAAAGCGTATTAAATCTCTTGCTATACCTTCTTCGTATAGCTCCTTTGTTATTTCTAAATCTAGCAATATTAGTCCATGATTATTGGCTAAAGATTTTGTACCTTTAACATTTTTAGGTTGTAAAACTAGAGAGAACTCGTCTTTATTTAGTTGCTCCCCCGCTATTATTAGATGTTCAGGGGTAAGCTGCCACTGCTGCTTTTTAGAAGCTATTATGATATCTTTGACTTTATGAGGTAAACGTTTGCCTAAATTAGGAAAGTTAATCGATAATTTATGATCGGCATAATTTTCTACATCATTTCTATAAATAACCCTTTTAACATTGATCTCATCTTTAATCAACTCTTCAAATTTTATTAATAATTCATTATTGTTACTAATGATTGTTAAACTGCTCAGTGGTTGTCGAGTCCGAATATTTTCACTACTTCTAATGAATAAAGCATTACTACAAATATCTAATATTTGATCCATAGTGCTGACCAAATCATCATCAACTTCTATCGTATCAAGTGTAGGAAAATCTGTTAAATGAACACTATCCCCTTCCTTTTCTGATCCTATCAACCCCAAATAAATTTCCTCGGAAATTAATGGCAGTAAACTGGATTGAGCGGAAGACATTACTATGATACAACTATATAAGGTATTATAAGCATTTTTCTTATCTTGATCTTTTTCACTTTTCCAGAAACGATTCCTACTTCTTCTAATATACCAATTATTTAATACTTCAAAAAAATCGGCAACGTTACTATAAGCTATTTGACTGTCAAAATTATCTAACCCATGCTGAATTTTTTGTACTGATATTTTTAGTTTTGATAAAATATAACGATCTAGCACATTTTGAGAGTTAAAGTCTAGCTCAGCTTTGATCTGGTCAGCATTAGCATACATAGTAAAAAAGTGGTAGGCATTCCAAATAGGCTTGATAAATAAACGTAAGCTCTCATAAACCATTTTCCCGTCTTTATCGATCAATAATTCCTGACCTTTAACCACATTGGCAGAGAGCATGGTAACTCTTAGAGCGTCAGAACCATATTTATCAAATAATTCTAGCGGATCAGCATAATTATTAAGACGCTTTGATAATTTTTGTCCGGTGCTGTCTAGTATAACTCCATGGCAAATACAATTTAAAAAAGGTGGTTGGTCAAAAAGGGCAGTTGACAGTACCATCAGAGTATAGAACCAGCCACGTGTTTGTGCTGAATATTCCACTATAAAATCAGCGGGAAAATGCCCCTCAAACCACTCTTTATTTTCAAATGGGTAATGTGCTTGTCCATAAGGCATAGAGCCGCTTTCAAACCAACAATCAAAAACATCTTCTATTCGACGCATCATTGATTTGCCGGTTGGATCATCTGGATTCTTTCTAGTTAGCTGATCAATAAAAGGTCTATGTAAATCAACGATTGTCACCCCAAAATCTTTTTCTAGCTCCTCTATTGACCCATACACGTCAATTCTAGGATAAGCCGGATCATCCGACTTCCATACTGGTAGAGGCGTCCCCCAAAATCTATTACGGCTAATAGACCAATCTCTAGCATTTTCTAGCCATTTGCCAAATAGATTATCCTTGATATGCAAGGGTATCCAATTAATTTGTTGATTTAGTTCAACCATCCTGTCTTTAAATTCGGTAACTTTCACATACCAAGAAGGAACTGCTTTGTATATAAGAGGAGTGTCAGTACGCCAGCAATGCGGATAATTATGAATATATTGCTCGGTTTTAAGCCAATTACCCTGATTTTTTAACTTAATAATAATTTGGTCATTAGCCTCAAATACTTGTAAACCAACAAAATCATAAATTTCTTTGGTAAATTTTCCAGCATTATCTACAGGACAAACTAGCTCTATTCCTTGAGATTGACAAAGAATCTGATCCTCCTCACCAAAACCGGGAGCCATATGTACGATACCGGTGCCGTCTCCTTCGACTACAAAATCTCCGGAAAGGACTTTGAAGCTACCGGGATGATTGGAAAAATAATCGAATAATGGTTGGTAAGTAAGATTCAGGTTTAATAGAGACTTACCTTCAATTATATCATAATTTGTGTCAGCACTAAGCCCTAATTCTTTGCTATATTTTTCCAAAGCAAATTTAGCCAAAACATAACAAACCTGACCATTTGGCACTAGAACATATTCAATATTTGCTCCAATGGCTAATGCTAAATTAGCCGGCAAAGTCCATGGTGTCGTAGTCCATGCCAGCATTCTATATTCATTATATTGCACAGCACTTGGCAATTTCTCATTAAGTACAAAACTTACCGTAACCGCCTTGTCAGCTCTTTCTCTATATGAATTGTCTAGCCTAGTCTCAAAATTGGATAAAGGTGTCTCACATGCCCAGGAATAAGGCATTACTCTCATCGATTCATAGAGAAGTCCTCTATTGTATAATTCTTTAAAAGCCCACAAAACAGATTCCATAAAGGCTTTATCCATAGTTTTATAGGAATTGTTAAAATCCACCCATCTTGCTTGCCTATTAACATATTCTTGCCACTGATCAGCATATTTCATGACCGATGATTGACAATGCTTGTTAAATTTATCAATACCAAAATTGATGATGGCAGTTCTACCAGAAATACCTAACTCCTTTTCTGCTTGCATCTCGGCAGGAAGCCCATGACAATCCCAGCCAAAGCGTCGCTCAACTCTTTTTCCTTTACTGGTTTGATAACGTGCATAAACATCTTTGATGAAACCAGTTAGCAGATGTCCATAATGTGGTAAGCCATTAGCAAAGGGCGGACCATCATAAAATATGAATTCATTAGACCTCTTTCGAAACTCTACTTCTGCTGGTGATTTGTACGTCGATCCGGTGCTCGAATCCTCACGTACATTAGAGTACGCTGCGGTTCTGTGCTCCGTGTCTCCTTCAAATCCCTCAACACAAGCGAGTTTCGAAAGAAGTCTATTATTCTGTCCATTTTTTACTGATGATCTAGCATCTATAGTTTTTTGGAAAATATTATGCTTCTGCCAATAAGCTAGAATCTTTTTCTCAATTGTTGGAAAATCAACATTAGATTGAATATCTGGATAGTGTTTTTTAGTCATGTTTGTAATATTGATTATTATGAAAATAGTCGAATAATTGGTATGTCGACAAGATTTGGTAGCTTTAAAATATTCTTACATTTAGAGGTCATAGTTATGATATTGGATAAGGATTTAGTGATATACTTATCAGTATCTATATTATTTTCTGACTCATCTTGAATATAATAGAGTATTGAAGTTATATAAACGCTGAGTAACAAACCTCTCTTAGTATAATAATTATAATCTATAGACTTATCACCTGCATAACGCCAAATTAAGTCACACGTACGAAAAGCTATTTTTGTTGCAAATATGCTGTTTGATGGTGTGGTAAAATAACTGCGATTCCTTAAATGTACAAGTTTTGAGTCTATATAGCTAACCTGATTAGTATGTAAACTGTCGTTATTGCGAGGAGCAGAGTTACTACGATGAGGAAGCTGTAAGTTGTCATTCCCACGTTGTAAGTTGTCATTCCCACGTTGTAATTTGCCATTCCCGCATTGTAATTTGCCATTCCCACGTTGTAAGTTGTCATTCCCGCGTAGGCGGGAATCTAGATTCCGGCTTTCGCCGGAATGACATAAAACAGGATCGCTTTGTTCGGGCTTTACGTCTTCCTCACTAGTAAACGTCTGTGAATTTGGTGTAATGTTAGTCGGATTAGCTATACAATCTTTTATTCTAATTCTTAAAGCTAAATCAATTTTATCCCTTATTTTCGTCGGAGTTTCTTGTTGAGATAGCAAGTTAAGCATGTTCTGGTCTTGCCAATTTTCAAAGAAATCAACTACTTCCCTTATGCCACCCGGAAAAATTATATGGCAATATCCTTTAACAAATCCACACTCTTCTTCGGTATCTGCTAATAATTTATTATTCCACTGACTAAAAGCTAGCAGCTTTGGTAAAGTCTGTACAAATTGTACTTTTAAACTATGGTATTTCTCTTCAATAGTCATAAATGCATCTTTTAATCTTGACATATAAACTTAGTATATAGATAATGTCACTATCATTCAACAGTCTAATTTGTGCTAAAAGGGGGTAATTAAAAGTGATACTAGTAAATGTTCATGCTGGGAATGGTGAACAAGCAATTAAAAATTTGAAAAGAAAAATGCAAAGAGAGCTTGTTTTTCGTTCAATGAAAATGTCGCGTTTCTATGAACCTCCTTCAGTAAAACGTGTCCGTAAGGATCAAGAAACAGAAAGAAGGAAAAGAAAAGTTGCCCGTAAACAACTGATGGAAGGTTAAAACTATTATATCTGCGAAGCAGGGCAGTTTAAAAGTCGTGGAAAAACAAACAACGTCATTGCCAGGAGGCGTGAGCCGACGAAGCAATTTTTTTGTCATCCCTGCGAAAGCAGGGATCTAGATTCCCGCCTACGCGGGAATGACATCTTACAATTGCTTCGTCGACCTACGGTCTTCTTGCAATGACGGTGGATGAGAGTACTTCCGTCATTGCGAGACCACATAGTGGTCGTGGCAATCCACATTTATTAGATTGCTGTCGCTACTAAAGTAGCTCCTCGCTAATAGACAACATACACGGAAATGACAGCCTATGCAGGAAGTCTAATGACATCTTTATAATAATTCTTCAATTTATGTCAATAATAGTTCAAAAATTTGGTGGAACTTCCATTGCTAATATTGCAAGAATAAAAGAAATCATTCCAATTATTAAACTTGAAAAGCAGCATGGAAATCAAGTAATAATTGTGGTTTCAGCTATGGCTGGTGTTACCAATCAGCTTGTTACTTTATGTAATGAAGTCTCTAGTCTTAAGACTAATTCAGAGCTTGCAGAATATGATACCGCTCTTTGTAGTGGAGAGATGGTGACAGCGTCCTTACTCGCCCTTGAGCTACAACAACAAGGCATAGATGCAAGATCTGTGCTAGCATGGCAATTACCAATCTTAACCAATGATAATTATAGCAAAGCTTTGGTTGAGCAAATCTCTACTAATTTATTAACAGAATGTCTTAAACAAAACATCATCCCGATAATTGCCGGATTTCAGGGTATCAGCAATAATAATAGGTTGGCAACGCTTGGTCGGGGGGGATCGGATACTACCGCCTCGTTAATTGCAGCTGCTATGCAAGCTGATAGATGCGATATATACACTGATGTAGAAGGAGTTTTTACTGCCGATCCGCGTATTGTCCCTGGGGCAAAGAAATTATCACAGATTAGTTTTGAGGAAATGCTGGAATTTGCATCTTGTGGGGCGAAAGTGTTGCATCCACGCTCCTTAGAAGCTGCTATTAGATATAACGTACCCATACGCGTTTTATCGTCGTTCTCACTACCATTATACCATGAAAATAATGGTACACTAATAACATCTAGAGAAAAAATTATGGAACATAGAAAAATTACCGGCATTACTTCCAACAAAAATTTATTAAAATTAGTAATAAATTCCACTCAATTAACTTTTTCTAAGATATGTAACCTCATCGCTGACCATAATATTCACCTAGAATTAATGGAAAATATTGAGGAAAATAAACAATATAGTTTTATTATCCAACTATCGGATAAAAACAAATTACAGCACTTCCTAGATGAGCTAAAAAATGCTAATCAGATAGATAATTTTATTATCGACAGCCAAGTTTCTATAGTATCGATTATTGGTCACGGCATTAAAAATGATCATAACTTACTTAATATAATATTAACTGAACTGGAAAAAGAAAATGTATCAGTGAAAATGATACAAATTTCAGAAATTAAAATTTCTATCCTAATAAAAGACCTCGACACCGAGAAAACAATACGTTGCTTACACCAACTATTTGAATTAGGTAGGGTTTTATGCTGAATAAACACAAATTTGCGGAACTTATTGTAACTTTTTTCTATGTAGGTAAAATAAAATATTGCCCTGGTACATTTGGCTCTTTGGTTGCTTTCCCTTTGTGCTACTGGATATTATATCTTTCCATGCAAGCAGAGCTTATTAGTATCTTTATTATCGCTTTTTTGATTTGCCTATTACTATTTATATTGGGTACCTATTTTTCTTCAATATACATACACTATAGTAAGCGAGAGGATCCAAGAGAAGTGGTGATTGATGAGGTGGTTGGTCAAATGCTAACAATAATATTAAGCTTCCCTTCTGTTTTTTTCATGAATTATTCAGGACTTACAAAATATTTAAGTTCACCTGTGCTAAATTTTATCTTTTTATTGGCTTTACCTTTTGTTCTGTTCAGATTTTTTGATATCATCAAGCCATGGCCAATAAATTGGCTTGATGCCAATATTAAAGGTGGTATTGGTGTTATGGTAGATGATATTGCTGCAGCAATCTTTGCTTCAGTTATGCATTATGCTATCACCTTTACTCTAATAGATTGGTTTGGTTAAAAGTATTTGAGATTTCCTACTTTAAAGCAGAAGAGTATACTCTACTGAACCGATTAACGGAGTAACCAATAACTTATAATCATATTCTGTGATTAAGTAGTAAGTGTAATATTCGTGAACATTTTCTATAGTTACATCCTTAATAATTCTTTTCCCAAGCAAAATATCCGTTTTATCCTGATCCAACTTGAGATTTGTGTCTATTATTACAATTTTCATACCAATAAATTTGTCATGTTGTATCTTTAGCTCAACTTTAATAACAGCATTTTTGGATAGATTATTAGACACTGCAATAATTAAACAGATAATAATCTGTGCTATATGGTCATTGATATCTGTGCTATATAACCTTGTAAATATTAATTCAACATTATGATTTTTGGATTTTAAAAAATCAATAGCTAGTCTATTAATTTCTGCAATAGAAATTTTGTTATCCTCAGAAGCCGGAGAGTACAAATAACGATAAAATTGCAAATAGCTTATAAGTCTATTGGTACTATCCTGAATCAGTTTAGTAGCTTTTTCTTGATAGTCTATAGTTTTTATTAAGCCAACACTATTATCTATAACACCTATTGTTCCTGCAAAATCATGACATATTTTTTCATTTAAAGCTTGGCATAGTCTTATTGAATTTAACATAAGCTATATTTTAATAAACTCGTTTAGCTGGTGGGATTGCATCCACTTCATCTGTTAAAGTTGTAAGAGTTACCGGTTTATAATCCAGTTTGACATTACCTTGTTCATCGATCCAAGCGAGTGTATGTTTCATCCACTCCTCGTCGTTACGCTCTAAATAATCTTCCCTAGAATGAGCCCCTCTACTTTCTTTTCTATTGGCAGCAGAGTGCATAGTAATTACTGCTTGGTCTAATAAATTAGCTAATTCTAGTGCTTCTACTAAATCGCTATTCCATATTAATGATTTATCATTGATCTGAATATTGGCATATTCCTTTCGTGCCTGGTCAATCAGTTCTATTCCTTGATCTAGAACTTCTTGGGTTCTGAATACTGCCGCATGATTTTGCATAATTTTTTGCATTTTGAGTCTTAGGCTAGCTACTGGTATAGCCCCTTTAGCATGACGTATGCCATCAAACCTGCTAATTATTTTATCCAATATCGATTGAGGCAGAACCTTATGAGGTTGACCCACTTTAACAATTTCAGCAGCTTTTTTCGCCGCCGCCCTACCGAATACCACTAAATCAAGCAAAGAATTCGATCCTAATCGATTAGCTCCATGTACTGAAACACAGGCAGCCTCACCAATTGACATTAACCCAGGAATAATTTTAGGATGATTATCCTGATCTTTATCAATAACTTGCCCGTGGTAATTTGTTGGTATTCCCCCCATATTATAATGTACTGTTGGTAGTACAGGTATTGGTTGTCTATTAACATCAATACCAGCAAAAATCTTTGCTGTTTCGGAAATACCCGGCAAACGTTCGTGCAGAATTTCCGGCGATAAATGATCTAAATGTAGAAATACATGATCTTTATGCTCACCTACCCCTCTATTTTCTCTGATTTCCATGGTAATGGCTCTTGAGACCACATCTCTTGAAGCAAGGTCTTTAGCAGCTGGAGCATATCGTTCCATAAATCTTTCACCATTGGAATTTACCAAATATCCCCCTTCTCCTCTAGCACCTTCTGTAATTAAGCAGCCAGACCCATATATACCAGTTGGATGAAATTGGACAAATTCCATATCTTGCAAGGCAATAGAACTTCTTGCCGCCATTCCCCCTCCATCACCAGTACAAGTATGAGCACTTGTGGCAGAAAAATAAGCTCTACCATATCCGCCAGTAGCTAATACTACTAAGTGAGAATGAAAGCAATGTATTGTCCCGTCATCAAGATTCCAGGCAACTACCCCTACACATTCTCCATTATTCATTAACAAATCAATGGCAAAATATTCAATAAAAAATTGGGCTTTATTTTTTAAAGCCTGTTGATATAAAGTATGTAATATGGCATGCCCCGTACGATCTGCTGCAGCGCAAGTCCTTTGAGCCGCTTGTCCCTTGCCATAATTTGTCGTCATACCACCAAAGGGACGTTGATAAATTTTGCCTTCTTCTGTTCGCGAGAAAGGTACCCCATAATGCTCAAGCTCCAGTACCGCCGCAGCTGCATGTTTACACATATACTCAATAGCATCTTGATCACCTAGCCAGTCCGATCCTTTTACGGTATCGTACATATGCCAACGCCAATCATCTTGCCCCATATTACCAAGGGAAGCACTGATACCACCTTGTGCCGCTACAGTATGGCTTCTAGTTGGGAAAACCTTGCTAATGCAAGCCGTACTTAGGCCCTCTTTTGCCATGCCAAAAGTTGCCCTAAGACCAGCTCCTCCAGCTCCAACTACCACTGCGTCAAATTGATGATGGACAATATTATAAGATTTAGACATTCATATATTCCCTTTTATTCCAAATATGCTCAAATAATTTTAACCTATGATAACCCGATTAGCATTACTCCGTCATTGCGAGGAGGCGTAAGCCGACGAAGCAATCTAATGAATGTGGATTGCTTCAACCACTATGTGGTTTCGCAATGACGTATACACTAGTGCATAACAACTTTGCAATACACCGTCATTGCGAGGAAGTAGCATTGCTACAACGAAGCAATCCACATTGTCTTTAATCATAGATAGATTGCTTCGTCGACCTTATGGTCTCCTCGCAATGACACCAGTTTGCTATGGCTAAATGCTAATAGAGTTAACTATAATAGTATAGCATAAAATAATGCTACCACTAAGAATGCAATTGTTATAATACAAAATATTTTCAGAAATATAATTAACCCAATACGAAGTTTGATACAACTAATATAATCTTCAATTACCACCTGCATACCAAGCATTGAATGATAAAAGGTGGTAATAATCAATATTCCCAAAGGGACAATATTGTAAGGTTTCTGTAAAACACCAACAAAATGAGTCAAATCTTTGCCCATATTACATTTAATAAAAAATATTAGCCAAATAGAGCAAATTGCCAAAATAATAGCAGTGATTCTTTGATGTAACCAGTGACTAGAAGCGCTCTTTGCCAAATCTGTCCTTAAATTATTATTCATACAGAGACCATAAATTAAATTACTATAACAACCAAAAAGCTAATGTCATCATTATGGAAGCTATTACAACAAACCATCCTGTGAAGTTAATAGCTCTTATTGAAAAGCAATGTCCACTATCCCAAATTAAGTGACGCACCCCATTGCATAGATGATAAAACCAGGCGAAACTTATGAATATTGGGGGAATTTTAAATAAGCTACATGTGAAAAACTGTAAATATTCAGGATTAAATTTGCTAAAAGCCAAAAAAATAAAGCACCATACCAATACTGATAGTCCAAAAAATAAGCCTACTCCCGTCATACGATGAAAAATAGACAAAACAGAGCTTATCTGTTTTTTGTATATCGTTAAATGAGGAGAAGTTGGTCTACTATTATAAATTTCCGGCTTTGTTTTTGTCGTATATTTTGTCATAAATTACATTTTATATTAAAACAACAGTAGAGAGATCCAAAATGGAATATAACACAATAGGAGTAGATGATAAATACTGTTATTATTTATTTTTATAAGTTTGTTCAAATAATATTTGCTTTTCGGTATTAATCACCTGCTCTATCTTTTCAGTAAGGCTTCGAACATCAGATTGTTCTATTTCCTCTACCGGGATAACATCAATAATTTTTACTTGAATTACACCTGGCTTTTTAATCCAAAGACCCTTTGGCCAATATACACCTGCATTATGAGCCATCATCACTATTGGTACTTTTGCCAATGAGGCTAATTTCACTGCACTAGGTTTAAATTTAGTGTTTTGTTCTGGTTTAAATCTAGTAGATTCAGGAAACATAACCAACCATAAGCCACTTTTTATCTTTTCTTGTCCTTCTCTTAAAATTTGACCAACTGAGATATTGGCATTACGGTCTACGGCAATTGGCTTAACCATTTCCAATCCCCAACCGAATAACGGGATATTAAATAACTCTTTTTTTAATACCCAAGAATGCTCAGGTATAATTAATTGTACAAATATTTGTTCCCAGCATGATTGGTGATTAGACAATACTATAGAAGGAGATGAAGGCAATTTGTCTAGACCAGAAACTTGGTATTTTAAACCACAAAAGATTCTAGCCAGCCAAATAAATACGTAGGAGAAAATAAACCCTATCCTATATCTTATATAATAGTTGACATTGAAAAATGTTACGGGTATGTAACATATAAGGAAGAATGTAATGGTAAATATAGCAAGTAGTGCATAGAATGTTAATACTCTTAAACGCCAAAACATAGTTGGTTAACTCACTTGTTAATAATGAACAGATATATATCTATTATATAATAGATATATAATAGCACATAAGATTACTTCTATCCATAGTATAATTATTCGGAGAAATGCAATGAAAAAAACAGCTCTATCAGGATGTCAAGTGACCGGGGCTTTGCATTTAGGAAACTATCTCGGAGCAATTGTCAATTGGTCTAAGCTCCAAGATGAATATAACTGCTTGTTCTTTCTAGCCGATTTGCATGCTATTACTATAGATCGTTCACCTATAGAACTAAACTCTTCTATATTGCAAACTGTTGCTATATATATAGCAACAGGGCTTGTGCCAGAGAAAACTACCATATTTGTACAAAGTATGGTGAAAGAGCATACGGAACTTGCTTGGATATTAAATTGTGTTACCCCACTTGGTTGGCTTAAACGGATGACTCAATTTAAAGACAAAGCGGGAAAAGACCAAGAAAATGCTGGTTTAGGATTATTGTCTTACCCAGTATTGATGGCAGCTGATATATTATTATATAATGCTGATATAGTACCTGTTGGCGATGATCAAAAACAACATTTAGAGCTTACCAGAGATATTGCGGCTATTATCAACAGGAAATTTAATCAAGATATCCTAAAATTACCTGAACCATTAATTCAAGGCTCATCAAGAATAATGAGCTTAAAAGATGGTCGTAAAAAAATGAGTAAATCTGATCCATCTGATTTATCTCGTATTAATTTAAATGATAGTCGAGATCAAATTTACCAAAAAATTAAAAAAGCTAAGACCGATCATTTAGCTGAAATCAGTTATGATCCTCAGAATAGACCAGAAATTAGCAATTTAATTAATATTTATCGCAGTTTATCTGGTACTAATATTGACAAAATAGTTGATCAATACCAAAATGCTGGCTTTGCCAAATTTAAGGATGATCTAGCTGATATCATCATCACAACTCTAACTCCCATTAATACTAAATATGCAGAGTTAATGAAAAACCCAGATTATCTGATAACTACACTACATAACGGAGCAGATAAAGCTAGAATTATCGCTACTAAAACTCTGACTGAAATCAAAAAATTAATGGGCTTTGTTGTGTAAAACCAATTACGAACTCACCTTACGCATGGTATTAAAAGTCATAGGAAAAACAGCATAACTGTCGAAAGTTAGAAGAGGAAGCGGTTTTAGATAGTGTACTTTAAAAGTCGTATGTGGTCAACGTCATTGCGAGAAGACCGTAGGTCGACGAAGCAGTTGTAAGTTGTTCCCGGAGTTCCCATGTCATATATGGACGAGTGAATTTGTCAATAAAGAAAATAAAAAATAGAGCCACAAAGGAAGCGGTCATATATTCGGCATCGAGTGCCATAATGGTTTCTGCATTCTTCTAAATATCCTTGAGTAACCTCTCATTCCCACGGCTTCTAGAGCCTCGACATAATTGCGGATTTTGTTCAGAATACTTATTTCATTAACTCTTTTACTTTCGTTCTCTTTATTGTTACTAACTTACTCGCAATATTTACCAATTGCCATTCTTTTGCTTAATTGACATAAATTATCCTTCTTGCCAACAGCGCTAATTTGCGACATACTCGCTGCCATTGGTAACTACTGCATAAGCTATTCTAGCTAATTTATTCGCTAAACCAACACATATAATATTATATGATTTGTTTTCAGCAAATTTCTTCACTGCCCACTGAACTAGCTTATCTTTTGATTCTTTATCGCTTTTGGCTCTTATTGCTATTGTTCTTGCAGCTTGAATCAACATAGTTCTAGCATATCTATCACCTTGTTTGCTAATTCCTCCTAAAACTATCTTATCTCCTGAGGTGTATTGTTTTGGCACCAAACCAAGCGACGCAGAAAAATCCCTCGGGGTTGCGTAATTTTCCATTGGTGCTACGCTCAAACAACTAGCATTGATTGCTCCAATCCCAAAAATTGTCTGCAACCTAATAGCTTTCTCATTCTGTTTATTATTACTGATTATCAGCTTTTCTAAAGTTTTTTCTTTGTTACACAAATTCTCAATTTCTTCACATTCTAAAAGTAAAATTGACTGTACCCCAGAAGTTATATAACCTTCTATATACGCTAATTCTACCTCCGACTTACATGCTTTGCAAAATTTATTTTTGCTTAATTTTGTATTATAACCATATTCATATAAACTTGATATTGTAGAATTAGTTTTTTGTACTCGATCTCTGATCGTATTACTTCGGATTTTATGCAAAAATTTTATATCTTGTTCCTCTTTGCTTTTGGGTAACACATCTTTTAGCTCTGGATCGCGAGCAGCTTTACATATTGCTAAGGCATCGTTATAATCATTTTTCTGCCTCGATGTTGCATAAATTTTTACATCTTTTGTTTTCATCAACTTAACTTGCAAATCAAGCTTGTTAATTTCTTGCGACCAATAATTACCTCCTCCACATGCTTCCATGACCACCAGTGAACTTTTATTGAGATTGTTTAAACATCCTATTAACTCATCTCTTTTAACTTTTTGATGACCGACTTTTTTGCCATTTTGATCAACTTGCACCAAGTGCATAATATTTTTTGCTAAATCTATTCCAATTATACTATTTTCTATGCTATTATTTATCATGGTATGGACCTATTAATTAAATTGTTATTTAATTTGGAGCAACTGAAAAACATTTTTCACCAGACTCCGTACAAGTAAAGCATATTTCGCTTCACTCGTCCATACCATCATTCCCGCTTATGCGGGAATCTAAGATATAGTGAAACCTATTGAATTAGGTGATACAAACTTTGTGTCATACCTGCGAAAGCAGGTATCTAGATTCCCGCCTACGCGGGAATGACAACTTACAATAGTTATGTTCTTTATCACCTAATCCTATAGGCATAACTATACCTGCTTCCGCAGGTATGACATTAAATTTAAACAGGTATGACACAAAACATGATTGCTTCGTCGGCTTATGCCTCCTCGCAATGACACCAGTTTGCTATGGATAAACACTAACGAGTCAATATAAATCTTCCTAAAAATTAATAGCCCTCCTATCTACAGCCAAAGCTGCTTCCTTTATGGCTTCACTTAAGGTAGGATGGGCATGACAAGTTCTTGCTATATCTTCTGAAGAAGCACCAAATTCCATAAATGCTACAAGTTCTGCAATCATAGTACCAGCTGAAGAACCTATAATATGTGCTCCAAGCACTTTATCCGTTACGCTATCAGCTAATATTTTTACCATCCCATCGGTAGAGCCTGTAGCTCTGGCTCGACTATTTGCCAAAAATGGAAATTTACCAACCTTATAATCAATCTTAGCTTCTTTTAATTGTTCTTCCGTTAAACCAACACTTGCCACTTCTGGATAAGTGTAGATGACACTTGGAATAAGATTATAATTAACATGACCTGCTAAGCCTACCATAATTTCAACGGCAGCAACAGCTTCCTCTTCTGCCTTATGAGCAAGCATAGGACCAGCAATTACATCACCGACAGCATAAATATTAGGAATTATTGTTTGGAACTGGTCATTAACCGTAATTCTATTTTGTTTATCTGTTTTAATAACTAATTTATCTAGCCCTAAATCTGTTGTATGAGCTTTTCTGCCAACGGCTAATAATACTATATCAGCACTGATCTGTTGCACTGAGCTATCAGTTGTTTGTTGTATATTTAAAATAACTTTTCCTGCTTTTTTCTCAGCAGACAGAACCTTAGTATTTAATCGCAATTCAATTGATTGCTTTTGCAGGATTTTGGTAAATTGACTGATAATCTCTTTATCTAAAGCTGGCACAATGCTTCCAGCATATTCAATAACCGTTACTTTAGAACCAAGCCTATTCCATACCGAACCAAGCTCTAAACCTATATAACCGCCACCAATTACTACCATAGTTTCCGGGACTTTAGCAAGACTCAAAGCTCCCGTTGATGAAACTATATATTCCTCATCAACAACAATATTGGGCATTTCAATAATATCAGAGCCAGTAGCAATTAAAATATTCTTACCAGATATCTGTTCAACTGATGTACCGTTAGTAATCTCCACAAGATTGGCTGAAATAAACTTAGCACTTCCTGTAAATTTAGTGATTTTATTTTTTACAAACAAACTTTCTATACCCTTACATAAGTCTGATACTACCTGACTTTTTTTACTCATCATTTTTTGTAAATCAAGTTTGGCTGAGGTCATAATACCAATATCAGCACAATGGTTTAACACTTCATGATATTTTTCAGAAAAGTTTAGTAATACCTTGGAAGGAATACAGCCAACATTTAGGCAAGTACCACCAAGCGTCACCCTTTTCTCTATACAGGCAACCTTCATACCCAACTGGGCTGCTCTTATTGCTCCTGTATAACCAGCAGGACCACTACCAATCACTATTAAATCAAATTCTTGCATATATTTTTCTCCATAATATAGCTAACCAGTTAAGGTTTTAGATAACTCCTTTGTCTATTAGCGAGGAGCTGCTTTAGTAGCGACGAAGCAATCCAAAAAGTAACCAGAAATGGATTGCTTCGTAGGCTTATGCCTACTCGCAATGACGGAGTAGTGTTAATCTGGTTAGCTATAATAGCATTATAAACCATAAACATACCAACACTAATAGTTTTTAAAAAAATAATTGTTTTTTATAGCTAACCCAAATAAGTTTTAGATATTATGTCATTCCCACACTCCCTTGCCATTCCCATACTCTCTTGTCATTCCCGCGTAGGCGGGAATCTAGATACCTTTCGTAGAGATGACAAGATTTCTTTGTTGCTAATAACAAAGAAATTATCTAGAACTCATTCGGGTTAGCTATAATTATTCAAAATCATTAAATAATGCGGCACATCCTTAAAGTATCCTGTAGATGGAACAAAGCTATCTACTATTTGGAAACCAGCTGTTTTATAGGCACTAATTGCTTTGTAGTTTGATTGATTGGGATCAATTAGCCAGGTGGTAACTTGTTCTTTTTCGTTTATAAATCTTGCTAAGGTCATTGAGCTTAAACCTAATCCTAAAAAATCTTCTTGTCCTATCATAAAGTCTATAGTCCAATTGGTTTCTTCAGGTTTAACCCAAGGTACTAGATGTTCTGGTGTAGAGTCGTTTGCGTCTGATGTCATTATTAATGCATAGGGTTGCATGTCATAAAAGCCTAGCCAATAATCAAAAATATCTTTCGTGCCTTGTAAATAATTCCGTAAGTTTTCTAGTAGATCGCTACTATTGTCCCAGTGATTTTTAACATGTGGTTTATCAAACCAAGATTTTATTAAATCTTCATCCTGTGGTTGGGCTAAGCAAAAACTTATCTTAGCATCATTCAGTTCTCTATGCTTAAGTGTACTCATATCAACTCTGTATTTATTTTAATCTCTTATAAATTTTTCAGAGGGTGAATTTTCCATAAGATTTTTAGCTATTTCACTATCTGACATGCCATTGTTTTTTGTAGATTGCATATATATAGCTACTAATTCTACCATTTTATCGCAAAACTCAGATTGCAGCATTTGAGAAGCTTCTAATTTTTGCCTGTTCATTAAATCTATAGTCTCGAGTTTTTTGCTTTTTAAAAACTTATCAATTTCTGCATTTTGTTGTTCAATTAGGTTATTGGCAGTTTCCTTGCCATCTTTAAGCATTTCTTCTCTTAGAACCTCAATCTGTTGTATCTGCTTTACAGCATCTTCAAATAATAAGGTCATATCTTCGTTAAGCTTCTGAGCTTCTGCAACTTGGTTTTTGATAGCAATAATTTTGTCATCTAACGATTTTAGAATTATATTTTTTATTGGTCTATAGACTAAATACACAAAAATTAAGAAACAGATGGCTAGCCAAAATTTTTCGTCAAATAAGAGCATTACTTTATCTTTTTATAAGATTCTTTTAGTAATTCTAGATCAACTGGTTGATTAGTAATTCTTTGAATTAATAATTTTGCTAAATTGACACATGAATCATTTTCATCAAGCCAAAACGATTTGTTAATTGTTTCTATATCATGACGATTATTTTCAATTTGTACTTTCAATTCATTATGGAGTTGCTTTTTTTTTGATAAAAAAGATGTTTCCATCGCATCTTTAGCTTCTTTCTTAATATTTTCTACGATATTTGATGTTTCTTCCAGCTGACCAGCATATTGCTTGTGCAGGATATCAGCTTTTGCTGCAAGACTTTCTGCACTAGCAATATTAGTATCTATATAAGTTTCTCTACTCTTAAGAATCTTTTCAGTTAAAGGTACGATGAACTTATGAACTAAAAGATATAAGAAGCTGAAAGCAACTACCAACCAGAAGATTTGTGAACAATAAAAAGCAACGTCAAACTGAGGCATAGTTATCTTAAGCAAATATTAGTAAAATTGCAATTACAAACGAGAATAAACCCATAGCCTCGGTAAGCCCCGCTCCAATTAATGCCACTCTTTGTAATTGATCACTAGCTGAAGGGTTACGAGCAATTGAATTTAGCAACGCACTGAATATATTACCTACACCAATGGCAGCCCCTAGCATACCAATAGCCATAAGCCCTACACCAATAAATTTTAGAGACGTCGTATCCATATTATATAAACTCCTAAATATAAAAATTTTAATAGACTTACCTAGGTAAGTCTAATGTGAATTTACAGCATCATTCAAATATACACAAGCAAGAATTGTAAAGATATAAGCTTGAAGTATTGCTACAAAAATCTCAAATCCAATAAGGACAACAATTAGTGGAATTGGCAAGAATTTAAGGAAAATCATTAATGAAACTATAAATCCTGCCATCACTTTTAATAATACATGTCCTGCCATCATGTTAGCCGCTAATCTTAAAGATAGACTTATGGGTCTTGCTAGATATGCGAATAATTCTATTACGATCATCAGAGGAGCCAACCAAAGAGGAGTGCCTTTAGGTAAAAATATTGATAAAAAATGGACCCCATGATTAATAAAACCAATAATTGTCACCATAAAAAATATCATGATTGCTAAGGCAAAGGTTACCGCTATATGACTAGTAACAGTGAATCCGTAAGGAATCATTCCGAGCAAGTTACATAATAAAATAAACATAAACAAAGTGAAAATTAATGGTATAAACTTACGCCCCTTCTCTCCAACATTTTGACTTAACGTCACTGTAATTATATCATAAATTATTTCTGCACTAAGCTGTAATCTAGACGGAATAATTTTTTCTGATTTTAAAGCTAAATAAAAATACAACAGAGCTATAACCCCAGCAAGCAGCATATACAAACTGGAATTGGTAAAACTAATATCAAAACCAAATAAGTTAATTTCTACTAGTTTCTTTATTGCAAATTGATCTAAAGGACTATGGGACATTATTTTTTATATTTAATTTCTGCCAAATTATTCTAAAACCTGTAAGCATACCTATCACTAAGAATATTATAATACAAAATGGTTTAGAATTAAACAACTTATCTAATGTAAAACCAGCAATCAATCCCAACATCACGCTAGAAACCAAATCTAGTGCAATAGCAAACGCATCAATTTGTTTTTTTGGATTAAGTTTAGGACACTGAGGATTATTTGTTTTAAATTTCTTAATCCTTTCTTGTATATCTTCTAATTCTTTTTGTCCCAAAATACATTCCTATCATTTAAGTATAGGGTTAGTAGTAGAGCTGTTTAATGCTTTATCAATTTCTTTAGAAAGAGTTTGCAAATCATAGCCGTTGGTTTGTATACCATTGACAAAAAATGTAGGTGTACCAACAAAATTTGGAGCACTAGCAGCAAGGTTAGTATTGGCTAATAATGTTTCAACAATTTGGTTATCATTAAGACATTTAGCGTAAGTTTCTGCTGACACTCCACCAATTTGAGCTATATTTGTTAGCAATTCACGATATCTATTGCTGACTCCCCATTTATCTTGTTGCGACAATATTACGCTTTGGAATTTAAGAAAACTATCTGTATTATTTGGACAACGCTGCAAAATTGCTGCATCTAAATCCTGTTTATTACCAATAAATTCACGAATTATGTAAGCAATTTTATTGGTGTCAATATATTTTTCTTTAAGTTTTGGTAGAATTATGTCATGATAATAGGCACAATGCGGACAAGTTGGAGAAAAATACTCAACTACCACTACATTTGCCTTAATATTACCAAGGACTATATCATTTCGGCTAACATTGAACGTCGGCTTATAGGGCATCTGTGGTAGACTAACAACCTGTATATCAGTCTTTACATCAGCAGATTCAGTTTTTGCAGAATCCGTTGTCGTATCTATAGGTTTATCCGTATTAGTTGAAATTGCACGGTCTGGCTGTTCCGTTTCCTGATTATCAACTGTTATGTCTAATTTGTCATTAGCAAGGTTGTCATTATTTTCTTCTATTGGTGTTTTTTCCTGACTCACCTCAGCCTTATTATCAGACTGCTTGTTTTCATTATTAGATTTGTCACTTTCTTCTGAGCATGATATTAACAATAATGAGATTAGAATGATAAGGATATTACGCATAGTTTGGATATATTCTTTTAAGTTAAATTAAAACCTGATTTGTTTATTAAACATAAAGTTTTACTTATCTTTAAGCAATAAAAACTTGCATTTTAAAGACAATATATTTTATATTACCCCCATATCTGTAGGAATTATATTAAATCTCTAATAGAGTTGTTGGTTGATTTGCTAATAGGATGGTATAATATTGACAATTTGGTTGATATACTCGAATGATTTGAAGAATTGGATTTGGAAATATCAGGGACTCGCATACTCACGTACCTCATGTACGCTGCGTGTGTTCGCCCTTCATTTTCAAATCCAATTCTCCAAATCATTCAAGTATACAGTAGGGATTATTAGTTATGTATGAAAAAAGATTAAAAGACTGTTTCGTCTCTTTAAGCTCTGAATATATCGTGTCTTGTAAGTATCCCAATACTTTAAAAAGGTCTTTGCGTACTTTTAGTATTATAAAAATTCTACAACAAAATAGTGATTTGCTTGATTATCTTAGTTCTAATAGTCAAAAGAACTTGAGATATATTCTTGAACAGCATGGAACACTTGCCATTGGGCTGTTAAAGCAACAAAAATATCAAATGGAAGAAATAACAAATTTTGCTACCTCTCTTAAGCAATTATTGGATTATTTAGAATATTCTTCTAATTCACATCATGAAGAAGATAATCAAGCACTAAAAACAGTAATGGATTTA
Organism: Candidatus Tisiphia endosymbiont of Hybos culiciformis; assembly: GCF_964030975.1. Classification (NCBI taxonomy): domain Bacteria; kingdom Pseudomonadati; phylum Pseudomonadota; class Alphaproteobacteria; order Rickettsiales; family Rickettsiaceae; genus Candidatus Tisiphia; species Candidatus Tisiphia endosymbiont of Hybos culiciformis. Next base: position 561,273 of record NZ_CAXIQH010000001.1, on the reverse strand, counting down.
GCAGAAAAGTTTGTGCAACATTGCTGCCTATTAATAACTGAAGATATTAAGAATCAAGATGTTATCAATAATCTACAGGCGACTGCAATTATTGTGAATTTAGATAATCTGTCAACAGAACAACAACATTTACTTTTAGATCAATTATTGCTTATTAAAGAGTTATGGCAGATTGATTCTACCGTTGATATAAAGAAAGACTCTGTCCCATTGTTATTCCATGCCAATATATTATTAATACTGAAAGAAGAGAACTTAGTAGATTATAAATATATTTTTGAAAAAATTACTAACTTTCTGATAAATGATCACAATGTATTAATGGAATTAACCAATGCTAAGTTAATTTGCTTATATAATAGACTAAAAGATCTATGTGTTAAATCTAAAATTATAAACCACATTTTGATAAGAATACATGAGGAGTCAAGATTTAGGAAGAGTTCCAATAAATTTAATAATTCAAGATATGATCTTTTAGAATCATTTGAAAATTATAATATCATGATACATCAGATAGAAAATACAGAATTTGCTATAGTAGAAAGATTTCTACTCCAGCGAAATAGCTTTATGCATGAAGTTTTAATTAATATTATAAAGCATATAAATGCTATCAGGATGTTCAATATAACCGTAGATCCTGATCTTAATTATATACTAGCTTATATTAGAAAAAGGTTAACTCAAAATATTCAAAGTGGTCATACTATTTCTTTAATGATTTCTTCTATTGAATCTAAGTTTTCTTCAAAACTTGAAACTAAAATTATTAAACGATATATTTCTTTAGATAGTTTTACAAAAAATGCCTTAAAAACTAGGTATCAACTGCTATTTAGCAATATTAGCTCATTGTTAAAAAAAGATATGCATTATGCAGAATTTATACAACAAGTAATAGCCTGTAAAATCGCAGCTGACTATAAGGTAAATAGCAATGTTACTTCAACTAAAATGAGGATAATTGAACAGGAAAGGGAAACAGTAATAAAACAATTACGTGAAATAAATTTTGTAGAAATTTTTAGTGATAAATATTTAAATAAAACATTTAGTTTAAATTTTAAAAAATATGTCAGGAGGACTAATATAACAACTCCTGCAGGTTATGTTACAGTAATCATTAGAATATTACTGACAACTTTTAGTACTGAACAGCTTCAGCTTTTATCACAATTCTTAATGAATGGTAATTTAACTACAATTCAAGCAATTGTTCATCAGGAATTGGTTATGCAAGTTAAAAAACGCACCACTATAAGTAAAATAATATATTATGTATTTACTAGGAAAAAAAATGAGCTTACCATACTTAACAGCCTCAAGAGGACTCTAAATGAATATACTATGTTACTTCCAAGAGAAGCTACCACAAAACTATAGGGCTATGATAATTAGAGAAACTACATTAAAACTATACGCCTCTGCTTTGAAGAGTATAGCTAACCCGACTAACATTACGCCAAATTCACAGACGTCATTGCGAGGAGCTACTTTAGTAGCGACGAAGCAATCCATAAAAGTGATTAGAAATGGATTGCTTCGTCGGTTTATGCCTCCTCGCAATGACGCCAGTTTACTATGGCTAAATGCTAATCGGGTTAGTTATATAAAATTATTCAAGAAGTTTATGGCTTACACGCTATTACTATTGCCATTAATAGCATATGGCAAGATTGTTAATACTGATAGTTTGGAGCAAATAAATAAGGAATATGAAGAATTATGCAATAATTATTCCCCCGAGGATATATTGCTGGTTCTAGGAAGAGACAAAGTTATATTCAAATCATTTTTTCCACCAATTAACCAATTGAATAAAAATGAATTATCTAAGCTATCTGAATTATTTAAATCAATTAAATCATCAAAGGTAGCTTATATTGATACAATATTGTTTACAGAGTATAAAAATGAGTTATTAGATAACAATCTGCCTAAATTTATAAAAGATGTAATGGATAAAGGCAGTCCAGTAATTGTTAGTGACCGTAGTTTAACTGGTAACTTTAACAATATAAAGAAACTAGAAGTATGGAAGGCTGATTATTTAAAGAAATTTAATATTGATTTATCTAAAAGTTTCCCTCAACATAATTATCTTATTTTTAATAACATGGAGCCTTTTGATAATACTTATCCGACATTTTATCAAGGTATATTGAGTAGCAATAATAATCCTTCATTTGGGTTAATATTGAATTTCTTAATAGAAGTGAAATTCATGCCAAAAGTCCTAATAATGGTTGATGAGAATTCCAGTGAGTTAAATGTAATGGAAAGTCAACTGAGAAATTATGACAATAATGTGATGTTTATTGGTTATAATTATCGATTATCTGACACAAAAGAATCAATATTCAGTTCTCATGATTTTATAAAATTATTCAATGAGTTGGTTAATAAGGTAAATGCCACAAAAAGAAACAATGCCAAAATTAAAGTTAAGAATCAAAAAAGTATAAATCCGTATGACAATAAAAAATAATTTTTTATTAAAATTATTAAACTTCCTGCATAAGTCAAAATTATTATTAATTCTTGTTATGTTACCATACACAAGTTATGCAATAATTATTCCTACTTATTCCATAGATTCTGTTACGGTAAGAAATTTATTTGAAAAAATTGTGGCAAATAGCTTAGTGCTAATCAATATTGATGATACAATAATTACACCTAAATCTAATATGTTTCGTTATGCTAATCCTTATGCAGGGTTTGTTGAAGAACTTGCTGCTTTGAGAAAGTATCATTCCAATATGGATGAAATAATTGCTAAGTTGATACTGCAAAGACAAGTTATGTTAGTAGAAGCTAATTGGTCGAAATTTATTGATAAGCTAAAGAATTCTGGGGCTTTGGTTTTTGGATTTACTAAAATTAACCCAGCATGTAGAAGGATTGAAAATTATGAGGAATGGCAATATGAGCAACTGAGTAGACTTGGTATTAAATTTACTGATAAAGTTAATAATAAGGAAATATTAAAATTTGATGAGACTGATCAAAGGTCACCCATTTTTTATAAAGGCATAATATTTACTGATTTTTTAAATAAAGCTCAGGCACTATATGAGTTTATGCGTATCACAAATATTTTACCTGATAACATTATAATTTTTGAGAATAGAAAAAGTGAATTAAAATATCTAGATAATTTTCTCAAAACAGTTGACATAGATTATTATGGCATAGAATATTTAGCGGTTACAGAATTAAAAGGCACTCCACAGGCTAATATAGTGAAGTTGCAACAACAAACTTTATTAAAAACAGGAAAGTGGTTAGAAGATGATGATGCTAGGCAATTTATAGAAAATAACAAATGATGGTTAATTTAATTAGGTCTTTAAGAAGTTTAATTACCGAAGCTGGAAGGATTGCTCTAATAACAAGAGATTTAGAGTTAATAGTTTCTTATAAAGATGATAATTCACCTGTAACAAATGCTGATAAAGAAATTAGTGATTTTATATATGATGGCTTAAAAGAGCTAACACCTAATATTCCTGTAATTTGTGAAGAAAGAGAGATAGTTACTTTAAATGAAGAACAATTTTGGTTGGTTGATCCGATCGATGGTACAAAAAGTTATGTAAAAGGCGAGGATACATATACAGTAAATATTGCATTGATAAAAAATGGTATGCCTATTATTGGTTTTATCTATCAACCATCCATGCATAAATTACATTATACAGATGCTAATAATGTTTTACGAATTGAACAAAATAATGTGGAAGTAAGCGTTGATGCCTTACCTAGAAATCACTATAGTGCTGTTGTTAGCTCGCGTTGCTCCAATTTAGATATTAAGAATTTTTTAGAGAAACATTTAATTACTGAAGTAGTTAGTGTACCAAGCTCAATTAAATTATGTTTAATAGCAGAAGGGAAAGCCGATATTTATCCCAAATTTGGGACAACTATGGAATGGGATATCGCAGCGGGTCACGCGTTAATTAAAGCTAATGGTGGGAATGTTGTTGATTTAGATGGCAATGAATTAGTTTATCAAAAGAAGAATTTCCAGAATCCTCATTTCTATGCTTATAGTCGATATTTCCCTATTTTTACTTCATTGTAATATTATATTTCTTATATCAACCTATAGCTACGATTAGCATTTATCCATGCAAACTAGCGTCTATTAGGTTCTGTTGACAAAATATAAACAATTTATAGTTATGCTCATAGGATTAGGTGATAAAGAACATAACGATTGTAAGTTGTCATTCCCGCGAAGGCGGGAATCTAGATACCTGCTTTCGCAGGTATGACACAAAGTTTGTATCACCTAATTCAATAGGTTTCACTATAAATTTTGTCAACAGAACCTAGAGACGAGCAATTTTAGTGGAGACGAAGCAATGAAAACGATCAATTTGCATTGTTTCGTTGCTACTAATAAAGTATCTTCTCACTAATAGACGGAATAATGTTAGCCCTGGTTAGCTAGTCTCCCCGTCAAAAGTCTAGAAGGATAATATATAATATGGTTAGCGGGTAAAAATATCTAGATAATCCATAAGAAAATGCTATAATATTGGCAGAAACCTTATGGATTGTATGAATTATGCCGATAGAAGATATAATAAAATCCCAAAAACAAGGACAGCTTTTTGGTTATAAATTGACCGAAGAATTAAACCCTAATAACAAGTTATATAAATTAAGATCGTTAATAAATTGGACTGTTTTAGAGGAATGGTTATTGACAAATGTTAATATCAAGAAATTTGGTAGGAATCGCAGATGTCACAGGTTATTACTTGGAGTAACTATGCTGCAAGCGATGTATAACCTGTCAGATGCTGCAGCTGAAGAAGAGCTGAGAGAGAACGTATATTGGCAATATTTTTGTGGTTGGGAATATTTGCAGAAAGATGCTGAGATATCAGAAGCTAGTATACGAAGGTTTCGTGCTATATTAGGGGAAGAAGGATATAATGAGATATTAAAAGAATTAACAAGAATTGGTTGCAAAGTCGGAGTGCTTAAAAAAAAAGACTTAGCATCGATAATCGTTGATACTACAGTACAAATTAAGAATATTAAGTATCCTCATGATGTGTATTTGATGGATAAGGCAAGAATAGAGCTAGTAAAGTTATGTCATACTTTAGGCATTAAGTTACATGAGACATATGCCAAGCAATATAAAAAAGACATAGTAAAATTATGGAAATATAAGGATAATAGTAAAGCCAAAAAACGTAAGAAGGTAATGCAACATTTAAAGATATTGCTGGGTCGTTTAATAAGAATATGTCAGCGAGAAATAGCAAAAACAAAGTTAAGTTTGTCATTAAAGCAGCAAGAAATACTAAATAAGATTAAAAAGATTCAGGCACAATCTATACTGAGTAAAGCAGAGAAAGAGCGATATAAGGAGGATAATAAAGTATTATATAGTTTTCACGCACCGGAGGTAGAGTGCATAGGTAAAGGGAAATTAAACAAACCCTATGAGTTTGGTAACAAGGTTTCGATAGCAGTAAGTGGTCGAGGTAATTTTGTATTAGCGGCCAAATCATTTCATGGCAATCCATATGATGGTCATACATTATCGCAGACTGTAGAGGTTGTAAAGAAATTAACAGGAGTGGGAATAGCCAGGACATTTGTTGATTTAGGCTATAAGGGGAATAATTTTAAAGAAAAAGACAAGGTGTATAGCCCATATTGCAAGAAGAAGCTATCCTCAGATGATAAGGCAATGATCAAGAGAAGAAGTGCTATAGAGCCGATAATAGGACACCTTAAGCATTATGGTAGAGTTGGCAGAAATTACTTAAAAGGAGTAATAGGAGATATAATAAATCCGTTAATTTCCGCTGTAGGATTGAACTTACGGTGTATTGGTAATCACCTTCTCAAAACAAATTTTTCTACATAAAAATGACTCAATAAAAGAAAATTAATCAAACGATTACAAAATCGTTAACAAATCATCGTGCAAAAAATTTCTAGAAATCATCTTTTTATATTAAAAATTTACATCAAAAGAATTAAACTCTAAAATTTTATACAAAAAATTTTTTGCTAAGCTGCTAATTTTTTAATTTTTTGCACTTTTGACGGGGAGACTAGCTATAACCCCAGACTTTTTGGATTTTGGTACTTAATCCAAAGATCAATTAATAATTTAGTAATAATAATTGCAGAAAACATCGATGATATTATACCAATAGTTAGTGTTACCGCGAAGCCTTTTATAGCACCAACACCAAATATGAAAAGTAAAAATGCTGCTATCAAAGTTGTAACATTTGAATCAAGGATTGTCGCAAAAGCTGATTCAAACCCTGTCCTTATAGCATACAGGTTAGATGCACCTTTTTTAAGTTCTTCCCTTATTCTTTCATAAATGAGTACATTGGCATCAACTGCCATGCCAATCGTTAATATTATACCAGCAATTCCTGGTAAAGTTAATGTAGCTTGGAAAAGTGACAATAAAGCTAAAATATAAAGTAACGCTAGACTTAATGCTATATTGGCAAAAATTCCAAGAATTCCGTACGACCAAATCATGAATATCACTACACTAGCAAAACCAATCAAACCTGCTTTCTTGCCCGCCTCTATTGAATCTGCTCCAAGATTTGGTCCTATGCTCCGTTCCTCTATTATTTTTAAAGGGGCTGGTAACGAACCAGCTCTAAGTAACAAGGCTAATTCATTGGCTGATTCAACAGTAAAATTACCTGAAATTATACCGCTTCCTCCAAGAATTGGTTCATTAATTACTGGAGCACTTAATAATTTGTTATCAAGCACGATGGCAAGCCTCTTGCCAGAATTATTTTTGGTTATTTCTGCAAATAATTTGCTACCAAGATTATTAAAGGAAAAAGCAACAGCCGGTTGGGTATTTTGGTTAAAAGAAGCTTGGGCAGTTATTAGTTGTTCACCACTAACAATAACTTTTTTCTTAACAACTACGTAATATTCTTTTTTATCTGGATTTTCTCCTTTAACTAAGATTGAACCAGAGGGTAAGCGTCCATTTACTGCTTCTTGTATGTTGGCAGTTTCATCAACTAAATGGAAGGTTAGTTTTGCAGTTTTACCAAGAATATTTTTGAGTTGTTGTGGGTTTTCCTCACCTGGTACCTGGAGTAATATATGTTTATCGCCTTGCCTTTGGATGTTAGGTTCTTTAGTACCTGTACTATCCACTCTCATTCTAATTATTTCAATTGATTGGGCAATTACCTTATGTCTTAATTCGGCAAGTTTAGAATCACTATAGCTAAGCTTAACATTAGAATTATCGTTTTCTACAGTAATTTCTTGGTCGATTTTACCTAAGATATTTTTCACCGTTTTGTAATCTTCTGGGTTTCTCAATTCAAACTGCACCGTACGATTTTTAGCGATAAGATTTTTATAGCCTACCTTATCTTCCCGTAAATATTTCCGTAAATGATCGGTCAAATTTTCCATTGTATCATTTAAATAGGCATCAAAATCTACATCTAACAATAGATGAGCTCCACCTCTTAAATCAAGCCCCAGATTTACCTTATAGTTTGGTAATATTTTAGAATCTATAGTTGTAAAATTAGGTAAAGCACAAATAAATGCCCCTAATGTACATAAAATAGACAGGTATATTTTCCATTTAGCAATATTCTGCACCGTTATTTTCCTTTGTCTTTTTTATTTTTGTTAACAGCTATAGCTTCTTTTTTATGACGACTTGTAATATCGAGTATTGCGGATTTCAAAACTTTGATTCGTATATTTTCGGATATTTCAAGGTCTACTGTGTTGTCAGTATCGTTAATCTTGCTGACTATACCAAAGATTCCGCTATTAGTTACTACTTCTTCTCCCTTTTTAACGCTACTTACCACGCTTTCTTTCTCCCGACGACGTTTTTCTTGTGGTCTAATTAGAAAAAAGTAAAATACAATGAAAATCAATACCATCGGCACCATGCTTGTTAGTACTGACTGCATAGATGATTCAGGTGCTGCTGGAACTACTTCTTCAGTTTCTTTGATTGATATTGTATCGTCATCTGCGTAGGCGTTTTCTATAAACATAATATATCTCCTAATGTTTTGTTTTTACTATAGTAAAAGTAGTTGTGTTATGGACTGACGTCATTGCGAGGAGCTACTTTAGTAGCGACGAAGCAATCCAAACAAACAGTGACTAGAATGGATTGCCACTACACTCACGTGGTCTCGCAATGACGGAGTAATGAGCCATACTTACTCCAGACAAGTTAGCAAAGATTGGTATCTAGCCATATCTAATTTAATAATATCCTTTTTTGTATCGTCATTTTCTTCATTTATTTCTCTTTTTAACAATGCTATCTTTCCAGCTATTTCATGTGCTTGCAAATTGCTAGTATCAACAGCAAATTCAGTTATTATATTTACCTTAGTATCCGTAACCTCAGCTAATCCTGAATAGACAAAATATTTGAATACAGAATTACCTACTGTTATTTTTGTCAAACCAGCGTTTAAACTAGCAATCAATAACTCATGACCAGGTAAAACACCAAATTCTCCTAACTCTCCGTGCATTGTCACCATCTGAGATTCCTGGTCAAACACAATATTTGTCGGCGTTACAATTCTAACTCTAATTACTTTGCTCACTTATGCTACCCACTTATGCTACTTTGGCTTTAAGTGTTTCAGCTTTCTCTACTGCTTCGTCAATACTACCTATCATATAAAAAGCTGCTTCTGGTAAATGATCGTATTTGCCGGAAACCAAGCCATGAAACCCTTCAATAGTGTCAGATAAACTAACAAGCTTTCCAGCCATACCTGTAAATACTTCGGCAACATGGAAAGGTTGGGATAAAAATCGTTGAATTTTCCTTGCCCTAGCAACAGTTAATTTATCTGCTTCCGATAACTCATCCATTCCTAGAATGGCAATTATATCTTGCAGGGATTTATAGGTCTGTAAAACTTTTTGTACCTCACGAGCGACTGAGTAGTGTCTTTCTCCAACAATTGCAGGACTTAGCAATTGTGAACCACTATCAAGCGGGTCTACTGCCGGATAAATACCAAGCTCGGCAATTTGTCGACTAAGTACAGTCGTTGCATCCAAATGGGTAAAAGAGGCAGCAGGAGCAGGGTCAGTTAGATCATCTGCCGGCACATAAATAGCCTGTACCGAAGTAATTGACCCAAACTTTGTTGAAGTAATACGCTCTTGTAACTCACCCATATCAGTTGCTAATGTTGGCTGATAACCAACTGCCGAAGGTATTCTACCTAAAAGGGCTGATACCTCAGAACCAGCTTGCGTGAAGCGAAAAATATTATCGACAAAAAACAACACATCCTGTCCTCCATCTAAATCCCTGAAACTTTCGGCTATAGTGAGTCCAGTTAAAGCAACTCTAGCTCTTGCACCGGGCGGTTCGTTCATTTGTCCATAAACCAGGGCTACTTTAGATTTTTCTGGATTCTCTAAATCAATTACATTAGAATCAATCATTTCATGATACAAATCATTGCCTTCTCTAGTCCTTTCTCCAACTCCGGCAAAAACTGTATATCCTCCATGAGCTTTGGCAATATTATTAATAAGCTCCATAATTAATACTGTTTTTCCTACCCCAGCACCACCAAATAACCCAATCTTCCCCCCTTTTGAATAAGGAGCTAACAGATCAATGACTTTAATTCCTGTAACCAAAATGTTTTTTTCAGTTGACTGGTCAACAAAATTGGGGGCTGGTCGGTAAATTGAAGCAAAGCTAGTTGCCTTAATTTCACCCCTTTCATCAATTGGCTCACCAATTACATTCATTATGCGTCCAAGCGTTTCAGTGCCAACAGGTACCTTAATGGTATCTCCAGTATCTACCACCTCTTGACCTCTTACTAACCCTTCTGTTGGATTCATAGATATGCATCGAACAATATCATCTCCTATATGCTGTGATGCTTCTAATATCACCTTTTCTTCATTATTATAGCACTCAAGTGCATTGAGAATTTTCGGCAATTTTCCATCACTACTAAACTGCACATCGACTACAGCTGAAATAATTTGCACAATCTTACCGATAGTTTTTGTCATATTTTTCCTTACATATCCTAAGTATTATAGTAAATTAGGCTCTGATCGTCATTGTGAGAAGTCACTTTAGTGGCGACAAAGCAATCCTGTTTTATGTCATCCCTGCTTCAGTGCGGGATCTAGATTCCCGCCTACACGGGAATGACAGCTTACAATTGCCACGCTCACATACGTTCGCTCACAATGACTAGCTATTCACCCACCTAATTAATTTTATATAGCTTCTGCCCCTGCAATAATTTCAATCAAATCTCTAGTAATTAAATCTTGTCTAGATCTATTAAGCGTTAATGTTAACTTATTAATAAGCTCATTAGCATTTTTTGTCGCATTATCCATCGCTGTCATTCTAGCCCCTTCTTCACTAACTCTACTTTGTAGAAAAGCATAATTAATTTGTGCAGTTACATAAAGATTAATCATATTCAAAATAAGCCCTTCACCTTCGTATTGATAGCTTAAATATTGCTCATTTGAAGATAGCTGTTTTTCAATGGGTAATATTTGCTGTTTAGTTGCAATCTGGGTCATAGCGTTTTTACATTTATTAAAATATATTTGACAACTACTAATTTTAGAATTATTTACCATCTCCATTATTTTATCTTTAATCTGAAATGCCAAATTATTATTATAATATTTGGGAAAATCATAATAATTGTCAATATAATGAGAATATTGCCATTTGAATAGATCGTAGCCTTTTTTGCCAATAATAATAAGCCTTACTTGTTTACCAGCATTTTCCAAATTTGCAATATCAAATTTCACCTGTTTGGATACTGAAAAATTAAAAGACCCGCATAAACCGCGTTCCGAGGTAATTATTACCAGCAGGTGCGGCTTACTCACATCACTTAAATATAATTCTTCTGAAAAAAATTTTCTTTCCCCTTCAGCCATATTTTGCAAATTATTCTTAGACGCTACATTAGACATCGTATTCTGTAAAATCTCAATATAATCTTCTGAGTCCTTAATTTGGTTTTTGGCTTTGGTAAATTTGGTAGCCGAAACTATTTGCATAGCCTTAGTAATTTTCTGCGTTGATTTAACACTCTTAATACGAGACCTTAATTGTTTTAAACCGGACATAGCTACCTAACCTTATTGTCAGTAAGAAAGTTCTGTACAAATTTTTCTAAGAAAGATTTTAACTTTCCTTCCGTTTCTTTAGTAATTTGCCCCTGATTTTTAATAGATAATAAAATATCGTTTTCTTTAAGTTTTATTTCTTGGAGTAATTTATGTTCAAAGTCTTTTACTAATTCAACAGGAATATTATCGAGATAATTTTTTACCCCAGCATAAAGACTTACTACCTGTTCTTCAACAGAGAAGGGGGCATATTGATCCTGCTTCAATATCTCGCTTAGCCTTGTACCATGTGCAATAAGTTGCTTAGTTGAACTGTCTAAGTCTGAACTAAACTGAGCAAAAGCGGCTAATTCCCTAAATTGCGCTAATTCAAGTTTGACACTTCCTGCTACTTGTTTCATAGATTTTACTTGTGCAGCTGATCCTACCCTACTCACTGATATACCAATATTTACCGCTGGTCTAATACCTTTATAAAACAGCTCATTTTCTAAAAAAATCTGTCCATCAGTAATTGATATAACATTGGTTGGAATATATGCAGACACATCACCCGCCTGGGTCTCAATAATTGGCAAAGCCGTAAGAGAACCACCACCATCTTTATCTGACATATTTGCTGCTCGTTCCAGTAACCTAGAATGTAGATAGAATATATCTCCCGGATAAGCTTCACGCCCCGGTGGTCTTCTAAGTAATAGCGAGATTTGTCTATAGGCAACAGCGTGTTTACTCAAGTCATCGTAAATGACTAATGCATGCATGCCATTATCACGAAAATACTCGCCAATACTACAGCCAGTGTAAGGTGCCACATATTGTAACGCAACGGGATCAGAGGCAGTGGCTGCGACAACTACCGTATATTCCATGGCTCCTGAATCTTCTAATTTCTTTACTACTTGGGCAACAGTCGATCTTTTTTGACCGATAGCTACGTAAATACAATAAATCTTATTTTTTTCATCACCGTCAAGATGGGCTTGTTTCTGGTTAATAATCGTATCGATAGCAATTGCCGTTTTCCCTACTTGCCTGTCACCAATAATTAACTCCCTCTGACCTCTGCCAATAGGAATTAGGGCGTCAATCACTTTAATGCCCGTTTGTACTGGGTCTCTAACACTTTGTCTAGCAATGATCCCCGGAGCATTTTCTTCTATATTTCTATAGCTATCAGTTATAATCTCACCCTTACCATCAATAGGATTTGCCATACCATCAACGACCCTTCCAAGCAATGCTTTACCAACTGGTACTTGTATAATCTTGCCAGTTCTTTTTACCGAATCACCTTGTTTTACTTCTCGATCATCGCCAATCAATATGATACTTACAGAGTCTGTTTCAAGGTTAAGAGCAAGACCTTTCACCCCTGAGGCAAATTCAACTACCTCACCAGCTTTTACATTATCGATGCCATATACTCTAGCTATACCATCCCCAACTGTTATAACTTGCCCTACTTCTCGTAAATCACTAAATTGTTCAATATTAGCAATTTCTTTTTTTAGCACTTCCGCAAGTTCAACAGCCTTTAATTTTTGGGTAGAACCCATAAACATTTCCCTCGTAAAATTTATTTAAAAACTTTCTAACCAACGTCATTGCGAGACCACATAGTGGTCGTGGCAATCCTGTTTTGTGTCATACCTGCGAAAGCAGGTATCTAGATTCCCGCCTACGCGGGAATGACAACTTACAATTGCTTCGTTGCCACTAAAGTGGCTCCTCGCAATGACGTTTTGCAGTTTTTAAGGTTTTCATTATTTTTTCTAACATTCCAGCAATAGAGTAATCCCTAACTATGCTGTCATATTGTATAATAATACCACCAATAACTGACTGATTCTGACTAAAATTTATAGCAACTTTCTGCTGAAAATCAGCTTCTAAATATTTTGTTAACCATTGCTTTTCTTTACTATGCAAAATTTTAGCAGAAGTTATTGTTACCATCTTAATATTTCTGTTTTTATTAAGTAGTTGTTGGTATAATACCACTATATTTGATAAAATAGGCATACGTGAATGTTTTAGCAATATTAACAAAAACTGCTTAACTATAGATTCAACATTAAAGTTTTTGGTAATTAATTCAATTATTTTACATTTATCAATATCCTTTACTATAGGAGAAAATATCACATCCTTGATTTGTAGATTATCATTGATAAATTGATCAATAATCGTAATCTGCTCAAATATTCTATCTTCCAAAGCATTAGCTAGGGCATTATCAAATAACGCAGAAGTATAATTTTGTACTAATTGATTGTTGATCATTATGTTGTTATATCCATAAAATTCTAACTAAACCAAGCAATAATAAGCCACGTAAAGCCAGGAAAGCAAACCATGTAAGATTGCCCATAACACAGAGTGGTTGATATTAAACGAAATAGCCATAGCCAGTGCCGAACCAAATGATACACCATGCCGCATAACAATATTTATTCGCCGCTTTCGTGGAAAAGTTTCATAATCTTCAATATTCATCTTACTCATTGCTTTTACCTCACATTTAAATTTAAGATTCTTGCCATAGCTATACTTACTTATACGTCATTGCGAGGAGTAGCTTCGCTGCGACGAAGCAATCCAAATCTAACTTTTCCCTGGATTGCTTCGTCGCTACTAAAGTAGCTTCTCGCAATGACGTTGGGTAATTCGTCATTGCGAGACCACGCGAGTGTAGTGGCAATCCATTTCTAATCAGTTTCTTAGATTGCTTCGTCGTGCTTATGCACTCCTCGCTAATAGACGGAGTAATATTAGCTATACTTATAACACAATCTATCCTTACCACTAAGTATATTTAGAAAAAATTATTAGACTTCTTGCATAAGTCAAATATGAATGGCTCTACCGTAAGCCTGCAATACTGACTCACCCATCATTTCAGATAAGGTTGGATGAGGGAAAATACTATTGATTAAATCAAGCTCTGTACCTTCCATAGTTCTAGCAATTACATAACCTTGAATTAGTTCGGTAACCTCTTCACCTATCAAATGAGCTCCTAGCAATTCTCCAGTTTTTTCATCAAAAATCGTTTTAATCATCCCTTCAGTACAACCATCAACTAAAGCTTTACCATTAGCGATAGATGGGAATTTGCCAATTTTTACTTGGTAACCAGCTTTTTTCGCTTGTTCTTCAGTAAGTCCTACACTAGCAATCTGCGGTGAGGAATAAGTACAGCCTGGAATATTAAGCTTCTCTATCGGATGAGCTTTAAGCCCGGCAATAGTTTCTACAGCAATAATACCTTCGTGACTTGCCTTGTGTGCAAGCCATGGGGCTGATGTGACATCACCTATTGCATAAATTCCTTGTTCACCAGTTTGCATAAACTGATTGGTAATAATATGACCTTTCTCTATTTTAATATTAGTTTTTTCTAGATTAAGATTTTCCGTATTGCCAACTATACCAACTGCCATCAGCAAAGTTTCAGCTTGTATTTTGTGGTTCTTTCCTTCTATCTCAACTTCAATCGCAACATGATCTTGTGTTTGACTATGATTTAATAACTTGCTATTAGTATGAATTTTTATACCCTTTTTTTCAAAAGTTTTTCGTGCCATTAAAGAAATTTCTTCATCTTCAGCCTGTAAAATCCTATTTTGCACTTCAATTATGGTGACGTTTGTTCCTAAAGAGTTATAAAATGAAGCAAATTCTATACCAATCGCTCCTGATCCAACTATAATCATAGATTTTGGTAATTTATCCAGCATCATAGCTTCCTTAGAGGTAATAATTTGCTTACCATCTGGTTTAAATCCATCTAAGATTCTAGACCTTGCACCTGTGGCAATTATTATATTTTGTGCTTTAATCGAAATTTTTTGACCGTTACTATCGATATCTATCACTTTGCCGGTTCCAAGTACAGCAGTACCATCAATGCTAGTAACCTTATTCTTCTTTAGTAAGGACTTAATGCCAGATGTTAACTGTGCAGATATATCTCTAGAACGCTGTACTATTTTTTTTAAATCAAAGCTTGGTTCATTGACTATAATACCATAATCCTGAGCATGCCTAATTTTCTGAAATAATTCAGCTGATTTAAGTAGTGCTTTTGTTGGTATGCATCCCCAATTTAAACAAACCCCTCCTAAATGCTCTTTCTCAATTAACACAACTTTTTTATTCAGTTGTGCTGCCCTAATTGCAGCGACGTAACCACCAGGCCCCCCCCCAATAATTGCTATATCATAATTTTCCATTAATATTTCCACTTATTCATATTGCCTTTTAATGTTTTCTCTACCGCTAACCCGACTAACCTCCGTCATTGCGAGGAGGCGTAAGCCAACGAAGCAATTGTAAGTTGTTATTCTTAGCAACGGCGGGAATCTAAGATCCCGCACTGAAGCAGGGATAACACAAAACAAGATTGCTTCGTCACTACTAAAGTAGCTTCTCGCAATGACACATAATACTAACCAGGTTAGTTATATAACCAATGGCTAATTGAAGTTAATCTAAGAAAACCTTTTGAAGAGATTTTTTTGCTAATTTTCCTTCAGTAAGAAAGTCCTTATTTAAATGAGTAGCCTTATTATTCAATAACCTTAATTGTAAGTAATCACTAATTGCCTGGGTAAATTCACCAATTTTGTTCCGAAAAAAATGATCGGCTCCTTGGATGAGCTTATAGTCGACAGTTATATGTTTCTGCTTAGACAATTTACCTACCAGCTCAAGCACTGATTCTTCTGACACAATACTATCATTGTCACCTTGTATTACAAAGCCGGAAATAGGGCATTGAGACAAGAAGGAAAAATCATATTTATTTACTGGTGGAGATACCATAATAAAATTATTAATCTCTGGTCTTCTCATGATAAGTTGCATGGCTACCCATGCTCCAAAAGAAAAGCCTGCTATCAAATTTATACTACCAGTAGGGTTGTTAAGCTGTAACCAATCAAGTGCTGTTGCAGCATCAGTCATTTCACCAACACCATTATCAAACTCTCCTTGAGAGCGTCCAACTCCCCGGAAATTAATTCTGAGTACTGTGAATCCATTAGATACTAATGTTTTATACACGTTGTAAACCACTTTGTTATTCATAGTACCACCGTGAAGTGGATGTGGGTGTAATACCAAAGCAAGCGGAGCTTTAGAATCACTAGATTTAGTATATAGTCCTTCAATCCGACCGGCAGGACCATTAAAAAAAACTTCAGCCATAATTATACACTATCATACATTAATTTATATCGACCACTAAGACAAATTAGCAAAAATTATAGCATGCTACTTCACATATTTCAAGATAACTAAATACATTCCTGTCAATCGAATTAGCTATAGCTAACACGATTAACATTTAGTCGGATAATGTTTGTCATCCCCGCGTAGGCGGGGAACTAAAATAGAGTCAGAAAAGCCCTGAGATATTATAGATTCCCGCCTACGCTGGAATGACATCTTTTCCGTTGAGGTAAATGGGTAAATACTAATCGTGTTAGCTATATTTAGTTTTACTAAATTTATAATAGGTTGTATTTTAGTAAATTTAAACTATTAGTTACCAATAAGGTGAGAGTAACAATCATTTTTATATTCTTGTGTATAATTTCTGTAGCAAATAAGATCTATGGATCAGCTTGGTTAATCGACACAGGTAAGTATAGATATATGGCTACTACTGCTACTATTGATAAAAATTCTGAAAATATTAAACAAATAAGAGCTGATCTTTTTATACAAATTCAGCGTAAATTAGCAAATTTAAAAGAACGTATCAAGTTAGTTAATAATTCATCAGCTCTGTATAATAAGTTATTTTACCAAATTCAATCCTTAGAACGTACTTCAAGAGAAATATCTTCATATCAAGACCAATTAATGAGAATTTTTGCTATCGAATATGGTGTTAATAACAACCAGAATTTAGGTATTCAATTGCTTTATAAAGAAAATAAATTTCAGGGAACTCATGATATGAACTATCTGTCTGACAATAAAGAAATTGGTATATTTTATAAAATTAAGCTCTTTCAGAATGTTCGTCGGGTAGTTTCTGTACAGCCAAGAATATATATGACTCAAGATGGTTGCGAGCAGATATTTTCTTATGAATTATTATTGTTATCAGCAATGTCCAAAAAAATTCGAACAATTTTAGGTGAAACTTCAGTATTTGCTGAAGGTATTTTGAGTTTTGGACAAGACCTAAATAATCCATATGGCAAAAGAAGCCATTATAGTTTTTCAATATCTAAAGGTGTTGAATTTCAAAATGGTATCATGTTAGTAAGCTTTGCTAAATATTATAATAGAACAAATTGCGGTAATATTTATAATAAAACTTTATACAAGCAATTTTCAATTGCAAAAAAGATTAAGTTTGGTAATCTGAAGAAGAATAGTCTAACAACACAAATAGGGTATTTTGTGGATAAAAGCCTGATTAAACAGCGTTATAAAATATCAGGAGTAATATTTTCAATATGGCTGGATGTATAAAGAACCTAAATACAGAATTTCTAGATAAATTATTAGATATCTTAGTAAAAGAACAACTAGTTACTGATTTTCAAATATCTTATGTTAAGTTTAAATTAGCTGAGACCTCTGCTGAAAATGATTTTCTTAAGGTAATAATTGAAGAAGGAATTATTAATAATGAGATAATTATAGAAATTTTGTATAATTATAAACTATTGCCACTATTAAGTGTACAAGAAACTCAGGTTAAGATTTACGATTACTCAAAAATTGATCAATATGTCAGAAACGGTTATTTCATTTATGAGAATGATGAAAATAATAAGGTGCTTGCTATAAATGACCTAGCTTATTTAAGGAAGTTATCAACAATACATTATAACGTACCAATTAAGTTGGTTAGGAAGAATGATTTTTATAAGTTACTTGAACGAAATTTTAGTCATTTGAACATCATCAAATCCAAATATTTTCTTGAATTTATCTCATTATACATGATAGCAAAAAATGTCAACTACACTAAGTCAATTCTCATATTTTTTGCAATATATTTTGCTATATTACTTAATTTTAAACATCTTTTTCATACAATTAATATTATCTGTTATTTCTCACAAAATATTTTGAAAATTATGCTATTTAACCAAGCAGTAATTACGCCAAATATAACTTTTAAAAATAGTTATATATACTCCAATGATTCCCTACCTATTTATACTATCTTACTGCCATTATATAAAGAGTCAGGTAAACTAAAGTCGATAATTAGTTGTATCGCTAATATTAATTATCCTAAACATAAATTAGATGTCAAAATCATTGTTGAAGTAGATGATTATTTGATGAACAAGGAAAGCATTCTATATGAATTACCTTGTTATATACATTTGATTAAAGTACCATTTAGTCTACCTAGAACTAAACCTAAAGCCCTTAATTATGCCATGCAATATTGTAAAGGGAAATATGTAGTAATATATGATGCGGAAGATAGACCTGATACTGATCAACTCCTTAAAGCAGTAATGGCCTTTGATGATTTACCAAAAGAGTATGTGTGTTTGCAAGCTAAACTTAATTTTTATAATGAGAATGAAAATTTACTCACTAAGCTTTTTAGTATAGAATATTGTTTATGGTTTAAATATCTTCTGAAAGGTTTAAGTTTGATGAACTTACCGGTAACTCTTGGGGGAACTAGCAATCATTTTAAGGTTGATGCCTTACAACGAGTAGGTTTCTGGGATGCTTATAATGTTACTGAGGATGCTGATTTAGGAATTAGACTATATTCATTTGGTTATAAAGTTCATATGATCGATTCTTATACTTTAGAGGAATCGCCTATAGATATTATCAGTTGGATAAATCAAAGATCTCGTTGGATAAAAGGATTTATCCAAACATTTTTGGTATTTCTTGCCCAAAAAGACAAATATAAAAAGTTTAAATTTTATCAAATAATTACTATTTTCATTTTTATTGGTCTTTCTTCTTATGGTTTTTGTTGTTTACCATTTCTAATACTAACTATTAAAATTAATAGATTGCCTATAATTGATTATTTGTGGATAGTTAATAGTTTTTTTGCTTTCTCATATCTTTATGGTAGTGCTTTTTTTATTTTACTGAGCAAAAAAGGCAAAATAACTAATTTTCGAGTGCTAGATATTGCCGCTTTGTTGGTATGGCCTTTATATTTTTTACTGCATACAGTAGCAAGTTACAAGGCCATTTGGCAGATTATTTTTACGCCCTTCAAATGGGATAAAACTCAACATGGGATTAGCACCCTAGACCTTGAATAGACCTAGACACTGTTATAGCACTTAACATATAGTTATGCTCATAGGATTAGGTGATAAAGAACATAACGATTGTAAGTTGTCATTCCCGCGAAGGCGGGAATCTAGATACCTGCTTTCGCAGGTATGACACAAAGTTTGTATCACCTAATTCAATAGGTTTCACTATATATGTTAATACATTAGACCTCTTTCGAAACTCTACTTTTGCTGGTGATTTGTACGTGATACCGGCACTCGAATCACAACTGTCGAAAGTTATAAGGTAGAGCGG
The DNA here is from genome assembly GCF_964030975.1 of Candidatus Tisiphia endosymbiont of Hybos culiciformis. Lineage (NCBI taxonomy): Bacteria > Pseudomonadati > Pseudomonadota > Alphaproteobacteria > Rickettsiales > Rickettsiaceae > Candidatus Tisiphia > Candidatus Tisiphia endosymbiont of Hybos culiciformis. The sequence goes on along the minus strand of NZ_CAXIQH010000001.1, from coordinate 541,539 downwards.
CTTTAGAGGTCATCATGGTAGTTTGAAAGTTGCGAAAAAATAACCAACGTCATTGCGAGGAGGCATGAGCCGACGAAGCAATCCATTTTTGGTTACTTTTATGGATTGCTTCGTCGACCTACGGTCTTCTCGCAATGACGTTGACAAAGCTTATTTAATTGATGAATTAATGGATTTTTTTTGCAATAGGATAAGATGTCTACAATACTTCCAAAAACATTTTATGAAAGAGATACGCTTATTGTATCACAGGAGCTACTTGGAAAGGTTCTGTGTTTTGGTAATATAGAAGCACGAATTATTGAAACAGAAGCTTATATCGGAGAAGATGATCCTGCTTGTCATGCAGCCAAGGGGATGACGCCTCGTACAAAGCTTATGTATGGTTCTGCTGGTAATGCATATGTATATTTAATTTATGGTATGTATCATTGTTTAAATATAGTGACAGAAAAACCAGGGTTTCCAGCTGCTGTATTAATTAGAGGAGTGTATCAATATAGACCTTCAGCAGTTTTACTTGATGGACCTGGTAAATTATGTCGTGCTCTTGGAATTAATAAAACCCAAAATGGTCAAGATATGACTAGTAATAAATCCTTTTGTGTTATTGACGTAGGTAACACTCCTCAATTTATTACTACCCCTAGAATTGGTATTAGCAAAGGTACCGACAAACTTTGGCGTTATTTAGTACTCTAGACACTGTTAACAACTTACAATTACCAACTATATTTTGTGTCATACCTGCGAAAGCAGGTATAGTGAAACCTATTGAATTAGGTGATACAAACTTTGTGTCATACCTGCGAAAGCAGGTATCTAGATTCCCGCCTTCGCGGGAATGACAACTTACAATCGTTATGTTCTTTATCACCTAATCCTATGAGCATAACTATATCTAAAACCGTTTCCTCTTCTAACTTTCGACAGTTGTTGGGGATATCCATACATGAGTTAATTGATACTAATTAGCCTGCATGAAATATATGTTTTTTAGTATGTGATTTTACATATGGATTCTCAGTTTTAGTATAAATAAATCTTATTGGCACACCGGGTAAATTAAAAGCTGCCCGCAAGTTGTTTATAAGGTACCTAGTATAACTATCAGTGATTTTCTCAGGGTTATTGGAAAATAGTTTAAAGGTTGGTGGACGAATTTTTGTTTGAGTCATATATTTAATTCTAACACGTCTACCGCCTTTTTGTAAGGGTAGCGGATGTTGTTCAAGGGCAAAACCTAACCAATCATTCAGTTTACTTGTTGCGATTTTTTTGTTCCATAAATTATAAATTTTAATAGATTCATCTAGCACCACATTAATATTATGTTTTTTCAAGGCTGATATGAATATTATCGGCAATCCTTTAACTTGCGGTAGATTGGTTTCTATCTTATAAGAAAATTCTTCTTTAAATTTATCTTGGTCTCTTTTCTCAATCAGATCCCACTTATTAACTACTATGAGCAGGCTTCTGCCTTGCTCTATAACATAATTGGCAATATTTAGATCTTGTTGTTCCAAAGGACTTCGTGCATCAATCATCAGAATAACAGTATTAGCAAACTTGATACTATTAATCGCATCGGAAGAGGATAATTTTTCTAAGGACTTAGTGACGGTTCCTTTCTTTCTTAGACCAGCCGTATCAATTAATTTAAATTTATTATCATTATATAGCCAATCAATTTCTATAGATTCCCTTGTTATACCAGCTTCAGGTCCTGTTAATAATCGTTCATCGTTAATAATGCTATTAATAAAAGTAGATTTTCCTGCGTTTGGTCGACCACTCACCACTATTTGTATATAGTTGGCTTTTATTGGATCGGTTAATTGGTCAATTAATTCTTCCTCTCCCCCCTCATTTCCTAATTCTTCAGTTATTGCATCGTATAAATCTGCCATACCAACACCATGCTCGGCAGAAATTGGCACTATATTATCAAAACCAAGCTTGTAGTATTCTTTAGCAAAATCAAATCGTCCTTCACATTTATTAACGATTAACACAGATTTCTTATTATATCTTCTGATAAAATTAGCAAAAAACTGATCTTCAGGTAATACACCATCCTTACCGTCTACTACAAGACATAGCAAATCTGCCTCTAGAATCGCTTCCATAGTTTGTTGCATCATTCTACATTCTAATTTTTCATCTTCTGCTTCTTCTAAACCGGGGGTATCAATTACCGTAAAATCGAATGGTCCAATTTGAGCATCAGCGTATTTTCGGTCACGTGTTACCCCAGGGCGATCGTGTACGATGGCTTTTTTCCTGATAGCCAGACGATTAAAGAGCGTAGATTTTCCGACATTGGGTCTACCAATAATCGCCACAATTTTTTTATGCATGTCACTTTATCTTATCATAATAACGCGTTGGCACTAATATCAAATCATTTGAATATTAGCAATATTTGCTATATTATTAGCACTTAAATGATATAAAAACAATATTTTAGATAATATATAACGGCAACAATGAGTACAAATAATAATATTAATGATGTTGTAGAAATTACAGCACAAAGTGGTTCATCAATTTTTTCTCTGATATCATCCTCTGATATTATAGGAAAATCTGTTATGATAATTTTGGTAATTGCCTCAATCTGGGCATGGACAATAATCATAGATAAGCTGCTTCATTTAATGCAAGTAAGAAAGAAGGTTGCGACTTTTGAAGCCACTTTTTGGTCTGGAGCAGTTTTAGACCAATTATATGAAACTATCAAAAGAACAATCAATAATCCTCTTGCCGCAGTTTTTGTAGCAGCGATGAATGAATGTAATCGCCAGAACTCAAAAAATCTCACTGATGCACTTAAAATTAGCCATAAAGAGCGAATAATACAATCTATGTATTTGATCAGAAATCGTGAAGTTGAAAGATTAGAACAAAATTTAGGTTTTTTAGCAACTGTTGCCTCTAGTACACCCTTTATAGGATTGTTAGGTACTGTTTGGGGGATTATGCATAGTTTTCAGTCTATTGCAGCATCAAAGAATACCTCACTTGCTGTTGTAGCTCCTGGTATTGCAGAAGCCTTACTAGCAACGGCAATTGGTTTATTTGCGGCAATTCCGGCAGTGATTTTTTATAATTACCTTTCTGCCCAAATAATGAAGATTAACAATAAAATTGATGATTTCATTAATGAACTAAGTTCTATATTATCAAGAGCCATAGATGAAGGAAAAATGTAATGGCAATACAATTACGTAACCAAGGCAATCAAAGGTCTAGAAGTAATTTAGTCAGTGAAATCAATGTTACACCACTCGTTGATGTCATGCTAGTACTATTGATCATCTTTATGATAACTTCTCCAATGCTAGTATCAGGTATTAATGTTGATTTACCAGAAACAACTTCTAGTCCACTGTCAGGACAAGATGAGCCGTTAGTGATTAGCATTAATAACAAAGGAGAATTATATTTATTGGAATCTAAAATAGAAAGACAAAATTTGGCTAGCAAACTAACTAATATTACAAAAGAAAAAAAAGATACTAGGATTTTTGTAAGAGGAGACAAAAATGTATCCTATGGCGAAGTAGTTAGTGTGGTAGCTGAAATCCATGCCGCTGGCTTTTCTAAAGTAGCACTAGTTTCAAATATTAAATATAATGAAAAATAATAATACTGTTTCTGTCTCTTTTATTTGCTCGGTAGCACTTCATTTAGTAATAATCTATTTTTTCTTGTTTGGTCTGCCATCATTATTTAAAAAACTTCCTGAAGAGCAAGTAATAGTTTTTGAAATGCTACCAATTAGTAATCAATCTAATGTACCTAATAAAACCAAACAGCCTGAAAAAGCTATAGAAAATCAAGATGCAAAAAAAGTAGAACAAAGCAAACCTGATTATGTAGAAGAGAAGAAACCTGTAGAACAACCTATTGAAGAAAAGAAAATTGTAGAAGAGAAGCCGGTAGAAGAGAAGAAAGTCATTGAAGAGAAACCTATTATCGAGGAAAAAAAGCCTATAGATCAAAAACCTGCAGAGACAAAACCTATAGAAGAGAAGAAACCTGAAGAAGTGAAGAAGCCTACAGAAACAAAAAAACCTCTAGAGAAAAAAAAGAAAATTCCTAATAAAAGTGACTTAGATTCTTTGCTTAAAAATTTAGAACAATCATCTGAAGGAGCTAATGCAAAATCGAATAAACAAGCAAGAGCCAAAGAAAATAAAGAAACTCAGGAGTCAAAAGGTTCCTACGATGAAACATTAGCTCTTTCTATCAGTGAAATATCTTTAATTAAGCAGCAAATAGAAAAATTATGGAGCAAACCTATTGGCATACAAAATCTTGAGCAGTTACGGGTCACTTTGTATATAGCTTTAAATAAAGATGGTAGTGTTAAAGAGGTAAAAGTAAAAGAAACAATCTGCCCAAATATAACGCAAACAGCTTGTGATGCTCTATCTGATAGTGCAATGAGGGCAGTATGGCAAGCAAGTCCTATTAATAATCTAGACCCTCAACGTTACGATAGCTGGAAAGAATTTAATTTTCTTTTTAATCCAAGTAATAGCAATTTTTCAAATTAATTTCTAGGGGTTTGGTTTGGTATAGAGCTAACTCGACTAACATTATGCCAAATTCACAAACATCTATAGTTATGCTCATAGGATTAGGTGATAAAGAACATAACGATTGTAAGTTGTCATTCCCGCGAAGGCGGGAATCTAGATACCTGCTTTCGCAGGTATGACACAAAGTTTGTATCACCTAATTCAATAGGTTTCACTATATAGTAAAACGCATTAAATTAGGTAAATGAATTATCTTGAACCCATTACGGGAAAGCCGCACGATGAGGTTCTAACAAGGCTCTGTCCAGAAAAGTGTGTAAATTTCCAAAATAGGTCATTAAATTTTGTTAAGCCTATCTTCAAATTTGATCATCAAATGAGCCATAGCTTCATTCCAGTTGGGAATAGGCATAGTCCATTTTTTGGTCATATAGTCAATTGTCAAATATAAGCTTTTAAAAACAGCACTATCACTAGGGAAAACACGCTTATTATTTGTTACTTTACGCAATTGACTATTAACAGATTCAACTGAATTAGTGGTATAAATTACCTTTCTAATTGCCTCTGGATATCCTAGAAAAATCATTAAATTATCCCAATGATTATACCATGATTTGGCAATTTGTGGATATTGTTTATTCCATTTTTCTTCAAAATATACTAAAGCTAAATGTGCTTGTTCTTCCGTTGCTGCAGTATATATCGGCTTTAAATCGCTAGCCACCTGCTTCCTATCTTTATATGATACGTATTTTAAACTATTTCTAATCTGATGTACAATACATAATTGATGTTCTGTTTTTGGATAAACTGCTTCTATCGCCTCAGACATACCAGTAAGATTATCACTACAGGCAATCAGTATATCCTTTAATCCTCTATTTTTCATTTCAGTAAAATTACCAAGCCAAAATTTTGCCCCTTCATTTTCACTGATCCATAATCCCAATATATCTTTTCTACCAGATAAATCAATCCCTAATGCAACATATATTGCCTTGTTAATTATCCTTTTGTCTTGCCTAACTTTTACTACTAAACAATCAAAAAATACTATCGGATATATCTCTTCTAACGGTCTACTCTGCCAAGCTTTTACATCATCCATTACATCATCGGTGATCTGACTGATTAAACTCTCACTTATTTCAACACTATACAACTCTTGTAATTGAACCTTAATATCAGATACACTCATACCTTTAGCATATAATGATAAGACTTTATCATCAAAACCATCAAAACGTTTTTGTCTTTTCGGTAGTATTGCTGGTTCAAAGGTACTACGCCTATCTCTTGGTACTTCTATCTCAACCGCTCCATGTTCGGAGATCAGTTTTTTGCTAGTTATACCATTACGAGCATTATCATTATCTACACGACTGTATTTATCATAGCCTAGATGATTATTCAATTCTGACTGCAATGCCTTCTCTATCAAGCGTTTGGTCAATTCTTTTAATAATCCTCCTTCTTTCAGTATTGTGCTTACATCTGTATCATTATCTATTAATAAATCTACTGCTTGCTTTATTGATTCATTTGTTTTTTTATTCATGTAATTTCCTTTTTTGTTATATTTTTATATATAACCTATCTCGAAATTTACACACTTTTCTGGACAGAGCCTCTAACAAGGCTCGTAAGTGGCGATGCTTACGCCTACTCTCTAACCGCCCTGATCGACATTTTGTATAAAAACGCTTGCAGGATTATCAATTATGTATATAATCTCAGAGAGGTAGGGTATAAATATATTCTCCAACTTGATTAGATTCCTTGCATAAATCAATCTAACTGGTGATTCTATCGTTGAAACTTGCCTACGCTCCTCACGTACGTGCTAGGTGTGCAGGCTTCGTTTCTCCTAAGATCCTCAACTATCTTTAAATTATGCAAGAGGTCTATTGTTATTATTAGATAATATTACCCCTTACAGTTTCTTATCATCTTTATGCCCAACTGAAGTTATATTTATTATTTTTTCTTCACTTCCCTTGTTTCCTGTAATTCCTAGTTTTATTAATCGTATTTCTATTAAAGATATGTTTAATCTATAATTATGACTTTTTACAACATATAACAAATTAATTTTCTAAGAATAAGACTATAAATGTACTTTTTACTTTGTATTGCTATGACAACTACGTTAATGTTAATTAATTTTTAACAAATAAATTAATTAGTAGGTAATAGAATGGTTATATTTAGTATGCTACAAAATAGTCTTGTTAATAAATATTTAGTAAAAAAAAATATAGTTTTTATTTTTTTGTTTTTCTTATTACAAAAGTTTGACTTATCTAATGTTATGGCAACAGGGCTTAATGAAGAGATAGGGCGGATATCTAATCCACACCTAAATTACCATTATGATGAAGTAGAAGTAATATGGAGTGCTATTGATGAAGCCAGAGATGAATTGAAAAAATTAAAACAAAAACAGTTACAAACAATAATGCCATTTAAGAATGCAAATGAGTTGAAAGAGGAATTTGATTCATTAACAGCTGATTGCTCAGTATTACTTAATCTCAAAAGAAGCTGTAATTTTAAGAAGCAAGCCATCATAGATGAGATATCATCTAGCGAAGAAACACAACAAAATTTTTTTGTTGAATTTGAAAACAATGACTCGTTATTACCTAACGAAGAGCAATATATTTATGATCCAGCCCTAAACTCACTATTAGTAAAACCCACCAATACAACAGAACTAGAATATGATCTTAACTCCCCAAGCAACTTTGATGCAGAGGAGCAGGAGCAAGCGATCGCTAAACAGGTCTCATTTAGTATAACCCCTAGTCCTTCTGCTAGACTTGAAAGAGTAAACAAAGAGTTAGCAAATTTAATAGAAAGTATAAGTATGATTGAAAATCATGAGTTACTACTCAAAGAAAAAGAAGATGAGTACTACCAACAATTAAGTGCTATCCAACAAAAAGAAACTGATATCCATGAATTAGAAAAAAAAAGAAAAGCCCTCATTGAATCTGAATCTAAGTTAGCAAATATGCCATTAACTCATCCTATTACCCAATCCTCCTCAGTTTTGGTTCCAAGAACAGAGATAGATACATGTGTTGATCTAGAACAAATATTTGGAAACAATTTTGGGTTGAAAAAATTGTTTGAAGGAAATGCTCCAATAGTAGCTAAACCCCAGCATATGATGGCAGAGCAACGCCAACAGTTGCAAGATGAAGGATACTATTCTTCGGAAAATTTAATAATAGGAGCGACTCAACCATCTACAATAACAGAATCTAATCCAATACAGCAAAATTCTAGAGGAAGAAAATGGGTAGATTCTGTAACAAGAAATTGGTTATCATTGAGAGAGGAGTTAAAGGTATCTGATCAATATGAAATATTTGGAGACAGCTTTGGGTTAGAAACATTGTTTGAAGAAAATGTTCCAATAGTAGCTAAACCTCAACATATGGTAGCAGAACAAACAGTTCCAATTCAGACTATGGAAGCGGCAGAACCAATAGTGCCTATTAGAACTATGATAGCAACAGAAAAAATAGTTCAAGTTCCGACTATGGCAGTAGCAAAACTAATAGCTCCAATTCAGACTATGGTAGTAGAACAAACACTTCCAATTCAGCCTATGGAAGTAGTAGAACAAATAGCTCCAATTCAGACTATGGTAGCAGAACACACAGTTCAAGTTCCGACTATGGCAGTAGCAAAACTAATAGCTCCAATTCAGACTATGGTAGTAGAACAAACACTTCCAATTCAGCCTATGGAAGTAGTAGAACAAATAGCTCCAATTCAGACTATGGTAGCAGAACACACAGTTCAAGTTCCGACTATGGCAGTAGCAAAACTAATAGCTCCAATTCAGACTATGGTAGTAGAACAAACACTTCCAATTCAGCCTATGGAAGTAGTAGAACAAATAGCTCCAATTCAGACTATGGTAGCAGAACACACAGTTCAAGTTCCGACTATGGCAGTAGCAAAACTAATAGCTCCAATTCAGACTATGGTAGTAGAACAAACACTTCCAATTCAGCCTATGGAAGTAGTAGAACAAATAGCTCCAATTCAGCCTATGGAAGTAGTAGAACAAACACTTCCAATTCAGCCTATGGAAGTAGTAGAACAAATAGCTCCAATTCAAACTATGGAAGACGAAGTAAAGGGATATGATCCAAACCATCGAAAAAAAAGGAGTATAGCTGTGCCTGATAAGGCAGACGTTGTTCCATATGAAGATGAAGAAAGCTTTGGGTTAGAAACATTGTTTAAAGAAGAGGAGCCGATAGCAGCTGAACCTAATGATCCAGTAGATGACCCTCCATCTCCAGTAGCTACACAAACAGATTCAGAAACTGAACAAACCAACTCAGAAACTAAACAATCAAGTCCAGAAGATAAACAACCAGATTCAGAAACTACACAATCAACTCCAATAGTTGAACAACCAGACTTAAAAACTACACAATCAAATTCAGAAGATAAACAACCAGATTCAAAAACTACACAATCAACTCCAATAGTTGAACAACCAGATTCAGAAACTACACAATCAAGTTCAGAAGATAAACAACCAGATTCAGTAGTGATTCCATCTGCTCAAACATTAACTGAAGAAAATAGCTATATTCCATCTATTAATTTTGATATCGAGAAAGATATAGCAAAATATACTACATATATAGAATTTGACTATTTGGATATGATTTCTAATGCTTTAACTATTAGAAATCATATCTTAACAGATAATTCTACGGCAAATGTGGTAGCGGCAGGAGATAATGATTATATTATTAAAAAAGGAGGATGGATTCAATTCATCAGATCTATTACCAAACAACAACAACAAGGAAATATTTTAGCCTTTAAAAATAATCAGCAAGGTGTCATTTTAGGTTTTGATGCACAACCTCTTGATAAGCTCATTATAGGAATCGCATATGCTCTTGCAAGTTCGCATACTAAATTGCAAACCATCTTTAATGACAAGCAAAATACTATTTTACATGTAGCTGCAATTTATACCCAATATACATTATCACCAAATATATATCTGAATTCTTATCTCAAATATGGTAAAGCCTTTATTAAAAATAAAGGGGAAAGGAATAATATTGCAATTGATAGTAAGACTGAAGGTTATATAACACGTGCGAAACTTGAAACTTACTATAAAATGGATTTAGATAAATTTCTGTTCAAACCAATAGTAGGAATAATATTTGATCGTTTTTTAATCAACAATTTTACAGAATATAGGAAAGAATTTAATATTAATGTACCAACTAAGAAAGGAGAAAGAATATTACTTGAAACTGGAATAAGTTTAAGTAGAAACATTTTAGTAAAAGACATTTCAATTATTCCTGAAGTTCACATAAAATTAGACAATACTGTTCTACTAAATAATTCAACCGGCACAATTACCTTTACTAACACATTACATCAAACCCCAATAGTAGTTCCCACCATAAAACCTGTAGGATCATCTGCAAAGAATGTTAAATATACTTTAGGAGGTTATGTAAACGTACAATCTGTCTTACCATTTAAACTAGGTGCTGGTTATGATTATAGTTTTAAAAGAAACTTTAATACCCACTCTTTCTATTTGAATGGACTAATTAAATTTTAATTAATATAGCCACCCAAGTATAGCTAGTCGCTCCGTTAAAAAGGCTGTAGGCATGAGAGGTAATACATGTTTGCGGTTAAAAATCACATCAAAATCCATAAGATTTTCACCTTATTTTGTCAAAAACCTTATGGATTTACAAAGTTTTTATAACCTAATCACAGTACCAAGCTTGTCATCCCTGCGAAAGCAGGGATCTAAAATAGTGGACAAAAAGCCCTGAGATATTATAGTGAAACCTATTGAATTAGGTGATATAAACTTTGTGTCATACCTGCTTTCGCAAGGTTAACACAAAGTTTATATCACCTAATTCAATAGGTTTCACTATAGCTTCCGTCATTGCGAGAAGACCGTAGGTCGACGAAGCAATCCAGGAAAGCAACCAAAAATGGATTGCTTCGTCGGCTCATGCCTCCTCGCAATTACACCAGTTCATTATACACATATACTGTAATTTATAAGATACTAGTATAAAATTATGGATTTGCAAAGATAATTAATATCACTTTAATATAAAAATTAGCAAAATTTATAGAACAGTTATAAAAAAAGTATAATTCTTACTATTTTTGTATTAGTGCAAGTATATATTTAGAGTATTATACTAGATATACTCCTGATAGGAGTATATCTAGTAGTTTGAGTATACGGAATAAATATAAGAAAAAGTTTTTTATGACAAATGATGCTAAAATAGAACATATAGACTTTGGTAATGCATTATCAGAGCGTTACCTCTCTTATGCTCTATCAACAATTATGTCAAGATCTTTGCCTGACGTTCGTGATGGATTAAAACCAGTCCATCGGAGATTATTGTATGCCATGCTGCAATTAAGGTTAGAACCAACCTCTGGCTATAAGAAATGTGCAAGAGTTGTTGGTGATGTAATTGGTAAATATCACCCGCATGGTGATGGTGCAGTCTACGATACATTGGTACGTCTTGCTCAGAGTTTTTCTCTCAGATATCCGCTAATTGATGGACAGGGAAATTTTGGTTCTATTGATGGAGATAATGCAGCAGCTATGCGTTATACGGAATCAAGAATGACAGAAATTTGTACCTTATTAATGTCAGATATAGATCAAGATACTGTTGATTTTCGTGCTACCTATGATGATTCAGATACTGAACCAGTCATTATGCCGGCTATGTTTCCTAATTTACTGGCTAATGGTTCAGAAGGTATAGCAGTTGGCATGGCAACCAGTATCCCACCACATAATTTACATGAATTATGTGATGCACTAATATATTTAATTGACCATCCTGAATCAAAGGTTACCGATATTTTACAATTTGTAAAAGGTCCTGACTTTCCAACGGGTGGCATAATTATTGATAGAATCGATTCAATCCATCAATCCTATAGTGTGGGGCGTGGTAGTTTTAGAGTAAGGGCAAGATGGGCAAAGGAAGATTTAAGTTATGGTTTATATCAGATAGTAATTACTGAAATACCTTATCAAGTGCAAAAATCTAAGCTTATCGAGCAAGTAGCTGGTTTGTTGAAAGATAAAAAAATTCCTTTAATAGGTAATATCAGGGATGAATCAACGGAAGATATAAGATTAATTATTGAACCCAGGGATCGCAATTGTGATCCTAATGTAATTATGGAGTCATTATTCAAATTGACCGTTCTAGAAAATAGAATCCAACTTAATATGAATGTTATAGGCTCAAATAATATTCCTAAAGTAGCTAATCTACTGGAAATATTGCAGGAATTTTTATTGCATCGACAAAATATTATTACTCGTAGATCCAAATTTCTTATTGGCAAGATTGAACATAGATTGGAAATTCTTAAAGGTTTAAGAATAGCTTACCTCAACTTGGATGAAATAATCAAAATTATTCGTGAAGAAGATGAGCCTAAACAAGTAATGATCGCTAAGTTTAGTTTAACTGATCTGCAAGTTGAAGCAATTCTCAATACAAGATTAAGATCTTTAAGAAAATTGGAAGAACAAGAAATTATTAACGAACATAATTCACTAGAAAAAGAGCATGCAAATCTGCAGAAAATTTTACAAGATCCGAGTGAATTAAAGAGAATAGTTAAAAAAGAAGTTAAAATGGTGCAAACAAAGTTTGGTATTACTACTAAATTAGGAATGCGTCGAACTAGTTTTGAAGAGGCGAATATTATCGCTCAGGTTGTTGATATTTCAGCTTTCATAACCAAAGAACCTATTACCATAATATGTTCCAAAATGGGATGGATTCGCTCTTTGAAAGGTCATAATAATGATTTATCAACTGTAAAATATAAAGAAGGAGATGCAGAAAATTTTATTCTTGAGGCTTATACTACTGATAAAATCCTTATATTTAGTGCATCGGGGCGGTTTTTCACTATTCTAGGCGATAATATATTCAGAGGGAAAGGCAATGGAGAATCGATAAAGTTGATCATAGATATTGGCAATGACGAAATAGTAAGCATGCGTGTCTATCAACCCACTCAAAAACTTTTACTAGCCAGTAGTATTGGCAAAGGATTTATTATTGATTCAGATGAAGTAGTAGCACAAACTAAACTTGGTAAGCAAATTATGCAAGTTCCTGAAAATCATTACTGTATTGCTTGCGTACCGGTAGATGGTGATTGTCTTGCTTGTATAGGTGAAAACCGGAAATTATTAGTATTTAATTTAAATGAAGTACCAATAATGAAGCGAGGACAAGGCGTAACTCTACAAAAGTTCAAAGATGCCAAACTAATGGATGTTAAGATATTTGATAGTAGTTTAGGACTAAGCTGGAAAATAGGAGAAAAAACTAGGGTAGAGAAAGATCTTTTACCATTTCGTGGACGACGAGGTTCTGTTGGCAAAATCCCTCCTAGTGGATTTCCTAAAAATAATAAGTTTTCCTAATTTTGTACAAATGTCCTAGAATTTAAGTAACTATTATATTGATTGTAGCTATAATACATATTATATGTATATATAAATGAGGAATATATGAAAAGTATTAATGCAAGAGAAGCACAAAATCATTTCGGTAACTTAATGAATAGTGCTATAAAAGAACCAGTGATTATTAATAAATATGGAAAACCATTTTCTGTATTGATGTCTTACGAAGAATATGAACATTTTAATAAATTTGAAGATTTTTACTGGGCGATAAAAGCAGACGAATCTAAAAAAAATGGGTTACTTACAAAAGAAAAGACGAACGAATTTTTTGATAAGATATTAGAAGAATAATTTTGGACATTATCTTATCAAGGGATGCCGAGAAATTTATCTCACACTTACAGAAAAAACAGGCAAGGCAAATAGTAATAAAGATAAAAGAACTAAGCCAAACTGGTCATGTTCAGGATAGCAAAATTTTACAGGACCCAAAAAGAAATTATTTTAGAGTTGATTCCGGTGAGTTTAGAATTATTTATCAACATCAAAATAACGAGTTACTAATAGTGCTAATAGGTAAAAGAAATGACGATGAAATATATAAATTGTTTAGTAGAAAGAAAGGCTAGGTAGTATAAATTAAGGTTATTATGAGTAGAATATTAATCAAGCCCTTTAGTTTAGAGTCCGGAAAGACAAGTGCTAATATCAATGCTATTGAGAGAAAGTCCAATAATAGTTCAGTTATGGACTATGTTCTACTGATGAAACCAAGAGTTATGGCACTTGTGGTATTTACCAGCTTTTCTGGTCTATGGCTTGCCCCAGGCGTAATCCATCCATTTATAGGTTGCATTGCTATGATCTGTATTACGCTTGGGGCTGGTAGTAGTGCCGCTATTAACATGTGGTATGATAGAGATATTGATGCCATAATGAAACGTACACAAAACAGACCTTTAGTTACCGGGGTTATAGAACCGCAGGATGCTTTAGCTTTTGGCATAGTTGTTGCCTTCTTCTCAGTTTTTCTGATGGGACTTTGCGTTAATCTGTTATCGGCTTTATTGTTACTAATAACCATATTATATTATGTCTTCATTTATACTATGTGGTTAAAACGTTCAACCATGCAAAATATAGTTATTGGTGGAGTGGCAGGTGCACTACCGCCTATGATCGGTTGGGCAACCGTAACTAATGAGATTTCCCTTGGCTCTTTTTCTTTATTTATGATTATTTTAACTTGGACGCCGCCGCATTCTTGGGCATTGGCAATTTTTCGCTCAGAAGACTACAAAAATTGTGGTGTCCCGATGATGCCGGTAGTAAAGGGAGATTATTATACTAAGAAACAAATTCTTGCTTATAGTATCATTATGTTTATTACTACATTTATACCTTTTTTCTTAGGAATAAGTAGTCTTGTATATTTAGTAACTGCACTTATATTGGGGCTAATTTTTCTATATTATGCTGTTTCTCTATTCCGTGATAAAGATAACAAACAAGCTAAGAAATTATTTGCCTATTCAATATTTTATCTTTTTAGCATTTTTCTAACATTGGATTTCTTTTGAAACTATAGCTAACCGACGTCATTATTACGAGACCACGTAGTAGCCGAAACAATCCACATTCATTAGATTGTCTTCGTCGCTACTAAAGTGGCTCCTCGCACTGACGTCAGTTTGTTATGAACAAGTACTATTCGGGTTAGCTATATCTCTTATGTTTATAGCTTTTTGATGCAACAACTAGCAGTCACTCTCTATATATTCAGTTAAGCCCCCCTGGAGTGCTGTCATTGCTGCCCCTGTTTCTCCTCCCATGTTTAAGTATATAGCGTCATTTCCTGCCGCAGGTAGGACAATATGAGAGCATACTATGACGTATTTTGGTGTATTATCTGACGTACCAGAAAATGTTGCCACTCTTGGCACAGATTGCTGTTCTAATGACTGCGTGACATATACGCCGATCTGTTCGTATGAACTGTCAATTTCATCTCCGGCAGGCTGGTGTCCTGGTCTGGTTGGTAATGGCTTTGTTCTTACCGAAGATAAATCATATATATTATTATTATGAGATGTAGGTGGTATGCTTTCCGGTGATTGTTCCTGAGGATGTCTCTTATAAACTATCTGCTGACGTTGCCCGGCATTCACCTCTTGAGATGCATCAGTTTCCATAGCTATGGAAGTACTTTCAACCTTTTTATCATTACAAAACTTGTTGTTTATGTATGTGACACAGCCAGCAATAGTAGCTGCAGCACTGACGATAGAAACTACCGGAACTATTAAGAATTTTCCTATGATGTATCCTAGTGACATTGCTTCCTTAGAAGCAATGTAGCTCTCAGGAGTGGGTTCTTCATTAGTATGAGTAGCATCTTCCTTTGTAATAGTAAAGCCACCTTCTGTAGTAGTAGACTCGTTATCAATATTTTTTCCATTTTCATCTAGTATGTAGTTATGATCTAGTATCACTTTAGTAAGCTTAGTTCCGTTAAGATATGGTAAGATATATTTTGCTTCTTCTACATTTATCATGTTAGATTTTAGATTCAATAGATTAAGATTAACATTATTCTCTTTTATTGCTTCTATAAAAGCTATGACTCCTTCTACCTCTAGTTTATCCCCTTGTAAAAACAAGCTAGTAATCTTAGTACCTTTCAACGCTTTTCCAAGATTTGCTGCTTCTATAGAGTTTATGTGGTTATTATTTAACTCTAATGTCGTAACATTACTATCCTTAAGCATTTGTACAAGTTTTATTGCTGTCCTAAGTTCTAGTTTGTTTGAATCTAAAATCAAGTAATTAATCTGAGTCTTGTCAAGCATTTTTCCAAGAGGCGTTGCATTTTTGGAATTTATTTGGTCATTGTGTATCCACAATTTAGTAATTGATGGATTATTTTGGATTTTTTGTTTAATGGCTTTTATATCCAAAGCAAAAGCCATTAATAGAGTTTTATCTTCATCATCTACTACATAATTATCATTTCCTGCTGAACGTTTTGCCCTAATAATAGACTGCTCATCATTTGCTGTTGAATGAGATGATAATTGTTCATTCTGGTTGGATGCTTTGACTTGTTTAACAATTTTTGTTGTAGTACTTGATGTTTTAGTAGATTTAACAGAACTTTGTTGCGTTAATGAATTCAGATGAACGTGGCTATTTTGAGTAACTACAGAGGTCATATCGTTAGAAGTAGGTTGGTGACTTATCTTAGTGGGTAAGCTGTGGTGATTTTCCAAAAGACTAGACGTATTTTTTAAAAAACTAGTGTTATCAGACTTAATCATAGATAAGACAGCAAGTTGCAATAGCAAATCCCCTATATCAGTATGAGAAACATCTCCCCTAACAACCTTTACCTTTTGAGGTTCCTCGTATTGAGTTTTTGGATAGTTATTCCTCCGAGATTGATTAGCTCGAGCCCCACTATTATTATGTGTATTACTTCCCATTACTTATTTCTCCTTTATTTATATTACAAATTATTAAAATTGCTGACTATTAATTAATATCAGGGACACAATACCAATATTTTAATATTTAGCAATATTTATGTAATATAATCTGCCCTATAATATTAAAATAATGGTAACTTTTATGTAATATAAACTGGCGATATAGCTGCTCTGTTAGAAAATTGTAAAGATGAGAGATAAAAATAACCTTAATTTGATAATGAGATATTAGTTGTTCTTATATCGAATTGAAGTTACATAGACAAGTCATAGGTGTATACTCAAATGATTTGAAGAATTGGAACGTAAAACAAGGGGTCTAGGCGTACAAAGCTTTGTTTCGCACGTGCGAATGCCCTGCAAGTATTTGCAGGAGCCAATTCTTTAAAGCAGAAGAGTATATATAAGGCATTGCAAGGAGTGTACAATCCCTAAGTGTCGTTGCGAGCTGATATAACCACAACTGTCGAAAGTTAGAAGGTAGAACGGGTTTAGAGGTCATCATGGCAGTTTAGAAGTTGCGGGAAAATAACTGGCGTCATTGCGAGGAGACGTGAGCCGACGAAGCAATCCATTTTTGTGTCATACCTGCGGAAGCAGGTATAGTTATGCTCATAGGATTAGGTGATAAAGAACATAACGATTGTAAGTTGTCATTCCTAGCTGCGGCGGGAATCTAGATACCTGCTTTCGCAGGTATGACACAAAGTTTGTATCACCTAATTCAATAGGTTTCACTATATCTTAGATTCCCGCCTACGCGGGAATGACATGGGAACTCCTGGAACAACTTACAACTGCTTAGTCGACCTACGGTCTTCTCGCAATGACGCTGACCACATACGACTTTTAAAGTACACTATCTAAAACCGCTTCCTCTTCTAACTTTCGACAATTGTGCTGATATAACCCCCACGAAATTAAGTGCGTCTAAGTTCCGTCTTTATAATAGATTCCAGGGGTTCTGCCAAGAGGTATAAGTATAATGCTTTTAAAGATGTGGGTAATAGACAGAGCAATGCTATCGGGTTAGCTATAAATATTATTCAACATCAAAATCAAAATACTGATCTTTATAAGGCTCGTCTTGTAAAGTATAATGCCACCATTCAGGCGAATATTCCTCAAAATTATACTTTTTCATTTTTGCACGTAAATAATTACGATTTTGTAAGTAACGTTGATCAATTAGGTTACTATCATGGTTAGATACTGAGTCCATAAGATCTACAGAGCTAAACATGTCAACCGTATTATCATCAAAATAAGGTATAGAACGACCGTTTCTTACGGTTCTTTTTGTCATTCTAGGGTTGGTATTTAATTGCTTCCCAAGTTCAATAATAGTTAAATCTACCGTACTTCCACGACTATGAGGTGATTGCTTAGCGATATAGCCTAACAGAAAAATTTCAGTTTTATTGATGTACGGATAATGAGAGTCTTTCATTCTTTGATCAGTGCTATCCTCTCCCCAACTAACAAAATGTTGTACAGCTTTTTGTGGTCTATAAGCATCATAAACTACCAAAGAGTAATTATCATTTTTTATATCTTGCTGAACATTTTTTAGGGCAATCGCTGCTTCCTTAGTTAGCACAGCTCTAGGAGCTTTATAGCCCCTGATCTGTTCTCCTATAAAATTTCTATTACTATAATACATCATATGTTGCATTATGGTTGGGTCTATTTGATCCAAATACTCAAAACCTTTAGGTAAATTAGTTGTTTTATTTAACATGATATATCTCTCTATTAAACTAATATTCAATATTTAGTGACAAAATTATTGTTAATAAAAAATAATAATTTATCATGCACTTTTCTACAAAACAATATCTTATTATTGAATTGTTCTTGTGATAATATAGCTAACCCGTTAAGATTCTAGATAGCTTTTTCGTCATTGCGAGGAGCTACTTTAGTAGCACAGCTGTCGAAAGTTGGAAGAGGAAACGGTTTTAGATAGTGTACTTTAAAAGTCGTATGTGATTAACGTCATTGCGAGGAACACAGGGTGAAATTTGCACCCTCGCAATGGCACTATTTCCGCTATTGTTTTGCACCCTTGAAACCCTAGTACTCATAAGCCTTTCTCCTCTAATTTTAATTAATATTTTGCACATTATTTTAACTTAATATATTGGTCAATTTCTTGTAAAAATTGAGGAATATACCCAAAAATCTACTATAAAACTACTATAAAAATATTATTTTTAAAACCATACTTTTAGTTGAATTATTGTTATAATAGTCAATAAAAATATATTAATTTAAATACCTAATTAACTTTATATATTGTTACATAATTAATTATATTAATTAATTATGTAACAAATTTAGTTTAGCTAGATATATGACACCAGTTCATTTCATCTTCCAAAAATACAACAACCAGAGCTACCAAATGCTAACCCTCTTGAAAAGCTGCAATAACAATTTTAGTGGCTGTTATTAGATCAACACTATTCTAAAGAACTTTAAAAAAAATCTTAGTTTTATTAAAAAATCCCCTTTACTCTGCGGAAAAATAATAGTATTTGTGAAAGACGATACTACGTGGTGTAGTGTCAAGCACCGAGGTTAGAAGACAATCGAACAAATTTCACTCTAACCTCAGTGTCTATTTTCTGAAACTCAAAAAAAACAGGAGTCAAGTCTATGCCTACCTATATTAAAAATCAACAAAAAACTACTTAATTTAAATAAAAAAATACCAATAACACCATCAGTGACAACACTGTTGAAACTAATAACATAATTGAGGTAGGTATATGACAACTTTTAATTCGCATTTTACTCAAGAATCTACAAACAAAATTATTTGCCCTAAAACTGGACAAGATTACTATAATGATACCAAAGAAGACGGCTTACTGCTCATAGCGTCGTCCGGAAAGAACAAAAGCAAGGTTTTTTACTTACGAAGAACAGTTGGTGGTAAACAACGTCATATTAAGTTAGGTAGTTTATCTAAGTCGGAGATATAGTGAAACCTATTGAATTAGGTGATACAAACTTTGTGTCATACCTGCGAAAGCAGGTATCTAGATTCCCGCCTACGCGGGAATGACAACTTACAATAGTTATGTTCTTTATCACCTAATCCTATAGGCATAACTATATCAGTAGTAGAAGCAAGAAACAAAGCTATTGAGATGAAAGCTGAGATTTGTAAAGGCATTAACCCTCTTGAAAAATTAGCTATTACAAATAATCCAATAGATGATAAACTAACCAAGTTAACCGTTAAAGAGTTCTTTGATAAATATATTGAAGAACACTGTAAACGTAAGAATAAGGGCTGGAAGTCTGATATTGCTAAAATGACTCTATATGGTAAAGATTATTATGAAATAAAAATATCTACTGTGACAATGGATGATATTCAGAAAACGTTTAATAATATTAGTAATAATAGAGGTATATATAGTGCTAACAACTTTCTTAAGTTATTTAGTGCGATGTTCAATAGAGGTATTAGATGGCAAATGTTAGATAAGAATCCAGCAAAGGATATTGAGAAAAATCTAGAAAACGTCAGAGAAAGATATATTGCAACCCAAGAGGAACTGTCAAGGTTCATTAATGTAGTTATTGAGAAATGTACTAGGATAATTGCGGATGTGATATTAATGCTATTATTCACTGGAGCAAGGAAAAGTAATGTTTTTTCTATGAAATGGCAGGATATTAATTTTGAAAATATGACATGGTCTATACCAGCTAAGTCTGCTAAAAATAATAAAACACAAAGAGTTCATTTAGTGAACTCCGCCCTAAGGATATTGACAATGAGAGAAAAAGAGAATAATAATAAATCAATATGGGTATTTCCTAGCGATCAGAGTAAAAGTGGTCACATAGCCTCCCCTGATTATATTTGGCAGAAAATTTGTAAATTGGCTGGTATTGAAGATTTAAGGATACATGATTTAAGAAGAACACACGGCAGTTGGATGCGTAAAGTTGGAGCAGATAGAGAGATAATAGCTGAGGCTTTAGGTCATAAGGATCAAAGGTCAACTGGAGTATATGATATTATAGGGAAGGAGCAAGTTAGAGAGTTCCAGGACAAATCTGCGGTTCCATTAGACAAGATTCTAGAAGACCTAGGATTTTTTCCAGAAAATGAAATAACTATGCCAAAGGCAACAAAAGAAATTGCTGATAATATTGAAGCTAATAATACTATTGAGGCACTGCAAAGTCAGATTAAAGCACAGCAAAAAATGATTGAAGAATTGACGCAACAGATAACTAAATAATATATAAACACAAGAGTAATGCTGGGCTCTGTCCAAGAAAGTGTGTGTGTGCCAAGAAAAGGCGCATTAGTCTTACAGGTGAAAGTCCTGTTATGGAAGGAGAAGCTAGCTCCACCATATAGCGAGTCTTGCACTGCTGAAGGTAACAACAGTGGTGAAGCGTAGACAGCGAAACATTCGAGCCGAAACCAAATGGTGAACGTAATAGCCCCGAAATTTTATTGGTAGTGGAAGCTGATGTTCTACACAAGACAGCAAGCAACAGAAAACTAGAGGTCAACCTAGCAAACTATCTTGCTTTTCGGGAGCCGTATGCGGTAGTTCCGCACGTACGGTTCTGAGGAGGGGTCTAATTGAGTGATTGGTTAGGTCTACTACCAAATGTTACCAAGAGCTTGATGCGAAGAAAGCAGTTGGAACAGATGGTATGGACAAATCAAACTATAGCTTAAACCTTACAGAGAATATCAGAGAATTGGCTAGTAAGCTAAAGAATATGGTATATAAACCAGGGAATATACTAGAGGTAAAGATACCAAAGGAAGGAAGCCCGGGTAAATATAGGACTTTAGGGATTAGCAATTTCGAAGATAAGCTCTGCCAAAAGATGATGAAGAAAGTACTTGAGAACATCTATGAGCCATTATTCCTTAAATGTTCCTACGGTTTCAGGGCAGGAATTGGATGTCATGATGCAGTAAGAGAGCTTTCAAAACATCTTTATGAAAAGGAGGTTGAGAGCATAATAGACTTAGACTTAGCAAACTTTTTTGGTACAGTGGACAGGAAGATATTGATCGAAATATTACAGGAGAAAGTCCAGGATATGAGGCTAATTAGGTATTTAATCCGTATGTTTAAGGCGGGAGTATTATCTGATGGAGAGTTAACTATCCAGGAAGAAGGGGTAATTGCAGGAAGTATTGTAAGCCCCGTACTTGCGAATATATTTGCTCATTATGTACTAGATGAATGGATTAAAAAAGTAGTTACCCAGCATTGCAGGGGAGAGGTAGAGTTATTTCGCTACTGTGATGATGCGGTGATATGCTGTAGATATGAAGAGGATGCAAAGAAGATTAAAGCAGTTCTTGCAAAACGACTCGAAAAGTATAAACTTAAACTTAATGAAGAAAAGACCAGAGTGGTCAGATTTTCAAAGAGTCAGCTGTTTCGAGGTATAAAACAGGAGGTCTTTGATTTTCTAGGATTTACCTTTTATCTGGGAAGGTCTAGGAATGGTAGAATAATACCTAAAGTAAAGAGTAGTGGAAAAAGAATAAGAGCCAAGTTAAAGAAAGTTAATGACTGGGGTAAAGGCATTAGAAACAAATGCAAACTACCTATCATATGGGCAACATTCTGCAGCAAGCTTAGAGGACATATCCAATATTATGGAGTGTCGCACAATTGCAATGCAGTAGATAGTTTCATATGGAAGGCGGTTAAAATAATGTTCAAATGGCTAAACAGACGCAGTCAAAAGAAATCACTTAACTGGGAACAATTTAAACTTTTCATTATACGCCACCCTTTGCCAAAGGTAAAAGTATATCATGTCATGTTAAGTGTACATACTGTGTAAATGATGATATCTTGAGCCCATTGCCTTAATAGGGCACGATGCGGATCTAACGAGGGGCGTAATAGGTGACTATTACGTCTACTCCACGAAATGACAATTTTTATAAGAAATATTATAAAAATATACTTATTATTCGCTTTTCTTTTAAGTATGATTTTATCATAAAAAATAATTAAGTGTTATGAGCAAAACAATAGCATATTTACGGGTATCAACTATTGACCAAGATATTGAAAAAAATAAAGCAGCTATTTTATATTTAGCCAATGAAAAAAATTTAGGTAGGGTATCCTTTGTCGAGGAATTTATCTCAGGTAAAATTAATTGGCGTAAACGTAAAATTGCTATAATTTTAGATGAGATGAAGAATGGGGATAAAATTATTGTTAGCGAATTATCAAGATTAGGTCGTAGTATGCTCGAATGTATGGAGATTTTATCAATAGCTAGTGCAAAAGGTATTGCTATTTATGCTGTTAAGGGTAATTGGCAACTAGATAATACTATTCAAAGTAGAATTGTTGCTATGGCATTTTCTATGGCTTCAGAAATAGAACGTGATTTGATTTCTAAACGTACTACAGAAGCTTTACGAGTACGTAAAGAAGCTGGTATGAGTTTAGGTCGTCCACAAGGAATAGGAAAAAGCAAACTAGATATTTATCGTCCCGAGATTGAAGCTCTATTGGTTAATGGAGCAACTCAAAAGTTTATTGCAATGCGATATGGTTGTACGGAAGCTAACCTACATCACTGGCTTAAAAAAAGGGGGATTAGCAAAATTTCATATACTTCTTTAAAACAGGTTGTATAGAATGGCAAAAAAGCCGCTTCCTACTGAGATAATAGTAACTTTATATCACCAACTTGCTAATTTATCTGCAAAGCATCCAGATAGGAATAAACTTATTAAAGAAACCGCTGAGGTGTTCAGTGTTTCATTTTCCACAGTACGTCGTGCAATTAAAAACTATAGTCAGCCTCGTTCTATCAAGCGTGCTGACTACAATAAGCCAAGGAAAACTAGCTTTGAGGAAATGTTACGTTATTGTGAATTGATAGCTGCACTTAAAATTCGTTCAACTAATCGTAAAGGGAAGCAACTCTCTACACCTAGAGCTATAGCAATATTGGAGGATCATGGAGTAGAGGTAGATGGTAAGCAAATTATCCCTACTAAAGGTTTGCTTACTAAACCCACAGTTAATCGTTATTTAAAGGTATACTTGCAGCAAAACTGCATAACTCTATTAAATTTTTTTGGTAGTATGAATTTATTTTATAAATTTGGGTTCCTACTATGCAAATATCACCGATTAGTAAAAAAACTGGTTGAAAAACTATCAGTTATACTATAACATTTCAATTATTAAACGTAATGAATGAATCAAAATGAAAAAGCCAAAAGTAGCGACCTTAAGTGCTGAGGAACGAGAAGAACTAATACAACATATTAAGGCAAGTTCATTAACAGGAGATGATCAGCAAGCGGTGATAGAACTTGTGAAATTTTGTAACGATCTAATAGACAAGCTAGCATCATCAAACATCAGTATAAATAAGCTTAAGGAGATGATGATTGGTTTTAAGGCAGATAACATAAAAAAGATAGTTCAGATTCATTAAAAGAACCACCAAATGAATCTGATAACGAAAATGGTGGGAATGGGGAAGGTTGCAATAGTCCCAAGAAGAAAGATCGCAGTAATTGGCAAGGTAAATATGGTTTTGATGATTATCAGGATGCGAATACCAGCTATTTATCTCCTGAGAATTTTTGTAGTGGTGATAGCTGTCCTCACTGTGATAATGGTAAACTCTATAATAGTGAAGCTAGAAAATTGCTACAATTTACAGGTAATGCTCCAATTACAGTCAACAGATATGTAAAGAAAACGTTACGCTGTAATGCTTGCGATTATACAGTTATGAACAATAAGAATATCAACAAATGGACAAATAGTAGCAAAAGTGCAATAGTGTTACAAAAGACCTACGGTACTCCCTTCTATCGTTTATCTAGGTTGCAAAGTTTAAGCGGGGTTCCTGTATCATATAGCTCGTTGTGGCAACAATATTTAGATGTTTGGCAAGAAGGTGGTGGAGCTGAAATTTACAGGGTATTATTGGAAATGGCTGCCGAATGTAGCTCACTGAATCTTGATGATACTAGAGCCAGGATTTTAGAAATTACTGTAGCCAATAAAAAATTACGTACTCAAAATAAGAAAGGACGCAGCTGTTATACCACTACTATATGTGCTAAGACTGCCAATAATGAGGTGATAGTTTTATATTTTACCGGTAATAAGCATGGTGGGGAAAATATTGGTAACGTACTAAAGAATCGTAAGAATAGAACAGATTCTATTCATTTAATGACTGACGCAAGTAACAATAATAACCCAGTATTATCAGAAGCAGATAAAGAATTACTGGCAATAATAGTGATGATCAATTGTTTGTCACATGGGCAGAGAAAATTTACAGAGAATGAACCATATTACCCTGAAGAATGCGGATATTTTCTCAAACAGACTGGTGGGATTTACCATAATGAACATCAATGTAAAGAGATGAGCCTTGAGGAAAAGCTGAAGTACCATCAGGAACATAGCAGTAAATATATAGAAAACATATATAACAAAATAGACGAATTATTTAACGACAAGAAAGTTGAGCCTAATAGTAGGTTTGGGCAAGCTATGAAATATTGGTTAAATAATAAAGAAGGTTTGACGCAATTTTTGAAAATTCCAGTTAGCAGTCTTGATAATAATTGGGCTGAGAGGTCACTACGTACCATTATTTTACAAAGGAAGAATTCATTATTCTTTAAAACAATCAATAGTGCTGAGATACATAGTGGTCTGTATAGTATAGTAAAGACTTGTAGTGAGAATGAGATCAATGCCTTTAAATATTTAAATTGGCTGCAAGAGCAGAGTAGCAAAGCAAAGAAGCATCCTACGAATTATACACCTTTTGCCTATGCAAGATATATAAATAATACGGAATTAATCGAGACGGCAGCTTAAATGACAGGAAGCCAATCATTAGAGAGTTTGGCAGAACTAGGATCACCATTATGAATAAGAATGTGTAAGGTTCTATAACAAATCTGATAAGATGAATTATCAGATGGGGAAAGTTTTGCCGTAAATTTACCTTTGGATAGGCGTTTAGAGCATAACCAAAAGCCTTGACCATCAAAGGACAAAATTTTAATGGCAGTTCTGTTTTTATTATAGAATAAAAACAAGGAACCATTAAGAGGGTTGGAAGAAAGTTTTTGTCTGCAAACAGCTATTAAACCATCGATACCCTTACGAAAGTCGATGGCAATAGTGGCAACAAAAATAACTGACTGAGGGGTTAGTTGCAGCATAGAAATGTCTGAATTATGATTTTTGGATCCAATGTTTGGATAATAAGCTTGGTACCATTTGGTTTAATAATGTGGCAAGTGTAGTAATTTTGTTTGGGAGTAGCCACAGGATCAGTATCTATAGAATTTACTAGTTGAAATGGAAGGAAATTAATATCTTGTTGCAGTTCTTTATTTGAAGTTGAGGTAGGAGAAGTTTTGAGGGAAGGTTGATGGGCTTGTTGAATTGAACTAATTATTGTTTTATTAATATTGAGATGTTTGGCTATATAGTTATGCCTATAGGATTAGGTGATAAAGAACATAACTATTGTAAGTTGTCATTCCCGCGTAGGCGGGAATCTAGATACCTGCTTTCGCAGGTATGACACAAAGTTTGTATCACCTAATTCAATAGGTTTCACTATATCTTTGCAAGAATAGTGATGGAGTAGCTGGCGAACTAATTCCTTTAGATGGTTTGGTATGGGATCAAACTTGTTAGTTTTAGTTTGACGCCAGGCTTTAAATTGCTGAGCTACTTGCTCAACAGTAATTGATGGTATTTGCATAGTAGGAACCCAAATTTATAAAATAAATTCATACTAACAAAAAAATTTAATAGAGTTATGCAGTTTTGCTGCAAGTATACTCTAAATCTATCACGGCTAAACTGGATAAAGCCTTAACCCCAGGGTTTAATGACAATAATACTAGCGACGTTGAACAAAGTGAAGCTTTATCAGAAGGTAAGAATTTAGTAATCCATAATTTAAGAATTGCTGTAGCTTCGCTAAGATATAATTTACATATTCAGGATGACTATACGGAAGTTAATCATTATAATAATAGTAACAAGAGTTACTGTAATGGATCAATAACCAAAACTATCAACCAAATCAGAAACTTCCAGAAGGTGTTAGATAGGCAGCATCTAGAAGAAATGCAACAGGAGAAAATTCAACAAAGTAAAGGTATGGGAATGAGTATGTAATATGTTTGGAAATGATAGGGTAAGTTCAGGTTTAATTATGTTGAATAGAGTGGTTTTAAATAATAATGAAAGGGTCTTTATTGCCAGGACTTTTATCGCAAAAAGTCATAGCATAAAATTTGTAATAAATAGATGATTGGATAATAAATATGACTGTCAAAACAGCTAATGTCACAACTGAAGAAAGCAAAGTTGTGCAAGGTAACAAGCTACCAAGAATGAGGGTAGGGACAGATGATTTTAAAACATTATTGTTAAATAGTGATGTATTTGTTGATAAAAGCCTAATGGTTAAAGAATTATTGGAAGATAGTGGTGATGTAATCCTGATCGCTAGACCAAGGCGGTGGGGTAAGAGTTTGAATATGAATATGCTCCAGAAGTTCTTTGAAATAGAGGTAGATGAGAGAGGTGAGGTTTTACCTGAAAAAGACAGAGTAAATAACAAATTATTTATCGGGGGCGAAATAGATTTAGGATTAGCCAGTGGTAAAAAAAGAACACTTAAAAAGTTGCAAATAGCCCAGTATTTAGAGATTATATCTGATTACCAAGGTCAATTTCCAGTGATTTTTATTAGTTTTAAAGATGTTAAGGGTAGCAACTACCAAGAGATTGAAGTAGGTATCAAGGATCAAATTATAGAATTATTTGCAAGTCATCATTACTTAAATCATCATGTGATGGAAGATACAGGACTATTAGATAATGCACAAAAAGAAAAACTAAGGCGATATTTTGATGGGAAACTTGAGAAGAATGATTTTAAAAATAGTTTGCGTTTTTTAAGTGAAGTGCTGTACAAACATTTTAAGCAAAAAGTCTATATATTGATCGATGAATATGATACACCGATCAATAGTGCTTATCTAAAATTTGGCGAGAGATTAAAAGAGTTTGAGGATGTACTAGAGATGTTTCGCGGAATGTTTGGTAGTAGTTTAAAAGGTAATCCTTGTTTAGAAAAAGGAGTAATTACCGGCATATTGCGTATCGCTAAAGCTAATTTATTTTCAGATTTAAATAATGTTAGTGAGTATACTTTGCTTGATAAAAAGTTTGCTAAATTTTATGGCTTTACCCAAGGAGAAGTTGATGAATTACTAACCAAAGTACCACTTGAGACGAATCCTGAGAAAATAAAAGATTGGTATAATGGTTACAATTTTGGAGGAGAAATCATCTATAACCCATGGTCGATCATGCAATGTTTAGCTCACGCGGGAAGTCTTGATACTTACTGGGTTGATAGTGGTGGCTTATCGCTAGTGGATAAAGCCTTCATTGACGATGATATACAAGAAGATCTGCAAAGCCTATTAGAAGGGAAAGGCATAGTTAAGAAACTATATAAACAAGTTTCTTTAGGAGAGATCGAAGATAATCCCAACATCTTTTTCAGTCTATTGTTATTTGCCGGTTACTTGAGTCCGTTACTTACTGATGATAATGTGGAGAGTCCAAGATATCGTTTGACTATTCCTAATACAGAGGTACGTAACATTTATGTAGAAAGGGTAATAAAATGGGTGACTAAAAGACTAAATATAAAAATTAATGAGTATGATAATTTTATCAAATTATTAATTACTCAGCAAATATCTCAATTTGGCGAGAAGTTGCAAGAATATTTATTAAAATCAACCAGCTATCATGATATGCTTGTGGAGAGAGATTACCATAATCTGATGGGCGGAATATTAGCACCACTGACGGTGCAATATGTAATAGAATCGAATAGAGAGTCTGGATATGGCAGATGTGATCATATGTTAGTACCAATAGTTGGTCGTGGAGATAGTGCTATTATCGTTGAATATAAAATATGCAAAATCCCGGAAGAGTTAGAATCTGTAGCAAAAATAGGATTAAAGCAAATTATAAATAAACAATATGACGCTAAAATAAAAGAACATGTGCATATCAAGAAAATTACTAAGATTGCGATAGCTTTTTGTGGTAAGGAAGTTGCACTAGAATATCGAGTTGATGAGATATAAGGAATATACGGTCTATTATAATTTAAGAATTGCCTTAGCGGAACAAAGGCATAGTTTACATATTTAGGTTGAGTGGAAGTTAAAAATATTATATCAGTAGCAAGAATGTTTTGACAAGTACAACTATAAAATATGTTGATAACAAGGTATATGACCGTAATTGGTAACAAGGTAATTGTCCGGAAATAGAGTATAAGAATCTCTCAAATTAAAAGAGAGAGGTTATGCCAAGTAGGACAAAAATATTACAAGAGGTTATAAAAATGCGATTGGGGTTGTGACGTAGACAATGGCATTCGGTTAAGCTTCTAACATATTTACTCCTAGTAATTATAGATATAGAGTACATACTTGATTTAGTCGTATTTTTTATATAGACTAGCAGTTAATAGTACTTATTTCTAGGTCTCAACGCTCTAGTAACTTAAGACTTATCATTGGATTTTCTTAACCGAATGCCATTGTCTACGTCACAACCCCTAAACGAGGTAATTCGCCAGTAATTAGAAAAAATGACCAAAGAGAAAAAGTTGAAATTACTATAAAAGTGCCGTTTGGGAAAAGCAGTAAATTCACCAAAACGGCATTTAATGTTAAGACAGCAAATCTTGAACAAATTTCTGATGAAATGGCAAAAATTTCGAATAAGATTTTTAATATTTTTGAGATAAACGCAATGCAGTTAGAGTGAAAGTAGAGCATTTTCCTAAAAATTCATGTAATTACAGATAATATTTTTTACTAAACAAAATTATTTTGTCAAAACTTGAGTGATCTGCCTTCACAAGTTAATAATTTTATTTTATAAATAACCTATAAATACTAGACCTCAGTCTAAAAACCGTTCCTCTAGATTTATTCACATTACAATTAATTTTTATTTAAAGGTCATTATGAAACTATCAATTTGGATGGAAGTAAATAATTTAAAAACCTGTAAGGTAGCCAGATTATTTAAAGTATCATCATCCCATATTTACAAATATATCTACGAAAACACCATCCCAAGACCCAAAGTGATGAAAAGAATTTTTTTTGCAACCTATGGAGCTGTTACTCCTAATGATTTCTATGGAATTGGTACAGAACTCTTGGAAAAAAAAATTACTTGAACAATTAAAATATAAAGTAGTGAAGGAATGAGAAAAAATATGAGCAAAGATAAAAGAACACGAGAAGAAATATTTAATGATTTAGCATCAGCCATTCGTAATTCGCATGATCAAGAGATAAGTGAACAAGAATCAAGAAAGCTAGCAAGAAATTTTATAAGGTTTAGCCAAAGATTTATCGAGATTCAACTTAGAATAGATAAGGAAAAGGAATTAGCACGCAAAGATTGCGATTGACTTTATTAGGGAGTTAGTTAGAATCACAGTTGCAATCGGGGATACGGTAATGCATGTTCAGAGCTAGGGTAGTAATATCCTAGCTTAGGATAGAACATTACAGTATCTTTTGCAATAAAAAAACTAATCAAGAAAAGGAGTTTGATAATGACTGATAAAGCTATAAAGGCAATTATTTTATCACGTGTCTCTTCTAAAGATCAGGAGGAAGGTTACTCACTTGAGGTACAAAAAGATCGGCTAGAGAAATATTGCGAGCGTAAAGGCTTGCATATTATACAAAGCTTTAAACTTGTTGAATCTTCTACCAAAGGTGATCGTAAACATTTTATGGAAATTATCAAATTTATTAAAAAAGAGCGAGAACCTATCGCTTTTGTTGCTGATAAAGTTGATCGTATCCAAAGAAGCCAAAAAGAATCTCCTATACTAGATGAGCTAATTAAGCAAGGTAAATTGGAACTGCATTTTAACAGTGAAGGTTATGTTATTCATCAGCAGTCAAGTGCTCATGAATTAATGATGTGGGGCATAGGCGTGGTAGTCGCTAAATGCCATACTGATTTATTAAGTGAAAATGTTAGAAGAAGTTTTAAACAAAAAATAGAAGTTCATGGGGAGTGGTAAGGCTCCTCTCCTGTTGGATATAGTTATACCTATAGGATTAGGTGATAAAGAACATAACTATTGTAAGTTGTCATTCCCGCGTAGGCGGGAATCTAGATACCTGCTTTCGCAGGTATGACACAAAGTTTGTATCACCTAATTCAATAGGTTTCACTATATTTAAATAAACGGGATGAAAGGGGTAGAGGGACAATAGTAATTGATCCAGTTAATGGTAGTATTATTAGCAAGATATTTGAAACCTATGCAACAGGAGCCTATACTCTATCAGAAATGGTGACCAAAGCTAAGGAATGGGGATTGCGTAGTAAGAAGGGCTATCATATAGCTAAGTCAGTTATACATCACATACTACAAAATCCTTTTTATTATGGAGAAATGAGAGTAAAAGGAGAGTTGTGGTCGCATCATTATCAAACACTTACTAATAAAGAAACTTTTAAAGCTTGTGAGGCAGTACGTATGGGTTGGCATAAAAAACCTTTTCAATATAGAGGTAAAGAATTTTTATTTAGAGGTATCCTTAATATGAATTAACTGAACTAATTAAGAGTTATGACAAAGTAGGTGATAAGCTTTCTAAAAAGCTTGCAGACCTTATATGTATCAGTACAAACGCCTATGAAACTTTTAAAGGTTCGACAATTGATGAAAAAAGGGAATTATTAAATTTTATATTTTCGAACCTAACACTCGAGGGCTGTAACCTGCATTACGTTCTGGCTTTTCCATTCACAGAATTGCAAAAAGTAGCAAACTGTCCCGAATGGCTGACTTGATTGGATTCGAACCAACGATCAAGAAGCCTAATCTCTCCTAGCCAAGTGGGCATAGTCATCATATTTTAGCAAATCAATATCATATGAAAAACTTTTATTAGTTATATAATATTCCAGTAATCGCATCATACCTTGTTTATGATGATCCAATTCCTCCCTAGTGATATCTATCTCTAAAGTTTGGATTATTGGCTTTGAGCTAGAAATTTTTACGTAAGTAACCTGTTTAACGCTATGAACTTCTATACCAAAACCACCTTCTTGTAACATTAGAGCCTCAATTATTAGCTGTGGAGATAATCCACTCTCTACATCTTTTCTACTCGGTAAGCTACCAGTTTTATAATCGATAATGACAGCTGCCCCAAACGCATCTATCTCAATTCTATCAGCAACTCCAATTATTGTTAATTCTTGTCCCCCAATATTTAATAAAATTTCTCCTCTACTTTCAGAATAAATATATTTGTAATCATTTCTACGTTGTTCATCAAACTCAATAAAAGACTCAGCAATAGGCATAAATTTTATTTGCCAAATTTTTTGCGTATAGGTTGGCAGAATAGTATTCTGTAAAATATTATTACTAATATCCAATATTAAGCCAACTTTGTTATTTTCTAACTTATTATAATTTCTCGAATATTGTTCTAAAACCTTATGAACAAAACTACCAAATTCAGATATTTTGGGTTCCTGCCCTATCATATCTTTACTTCTCACATTCAAAATTTTCTTAGCATAGAAACTGTAAGGATTCCGTACTAACATTTCTATATCAGTAACTGATATTACCTCGGGAAAAATTGGACTATATATACTCGAATGCTTTGAAGAATTGGCTCCGCAAAACTGCGGGGTATTCGCGTACTCACGTACTAACTGTACGCTCCGCTCGCTCACCCCTTGTTTTACGTTCCAATTCTCCAGATCATTCGAGTATACGCAACCATTATGATTAATTGACTCAACCATATTAATATTAACATTATTTTGTACATCCACTAAGTCACTTTCTGCTAAATATGTTAAATAATTTTCTGGAATCAAACTTTGTTGTAAAATAAATTGCAATTTTAGTAACAAATTCGATGGTAATAAACCAGATTTGCCATCTTGTCTTTTTGCTCTAGTAATTATTACTTGGGCATTATGCAGAAATAAATAGAAATAATATTGATCTATAGAAGAACTAGTAACCATATGTAATTTTTTTAGCGTTTGCTCATTAATCCATTGGCTAATAGATGACGATGACGACCAGCATCCTTGATTAAAGTCAGTTAAAATTACTAGATCAAATTTAAGTAACATTAAATCTTCAACTTTACCAATGATTATATTCTTAGAATAATTTTGATGGGCAAAATACTTACAACTAGACATTAAGCCCTTCAGCAACCTTGGGAAATCCTTCTTATTATCTAATGTTAAATTACAATTAGTTTTTATTAACTCCGATAGAAAATTCGATAATTCAACAGCTGGCTGTTCATGCCAAATATCTCGATAAAGTTTTTCAGCAATGCTAATCGAAGATTTTAATATTTTAGCAAAACTATTACCACTACTGGTATAAAGTAAGTCTATTAGTTTCTTACACCATTCTATTAATTCACTATCATTGGTTTTTTCTACTAGAGATAGCATTTGATCTGATTGCCGAACAAAACGATTCTTACCGTTCATTAAAAGTTCTAATCTTTGAACTAATTTACAGTTAATCAAAGGATTTTTTAATAGTAAAAATAGCTTTTTTATATCAAAATCATTACATAATATTTCACTAATGGAAATTATTAGAGAACTAATTAATGTTTCTGATAAATTATCACCTAGTAAATCTTGGAATTCTAAGGAATATTTGGTCAGAAAATTACAATAAAAATTCTTGGTTGTTTGATTATTAATAATAATAGCTATTTTCTTATCACTATATTGTTGGCAAATCAGGCTTATTTGCTCTGCCTCTTGAAAAATATCTTCAAGCTCAAAATATTTTATATGATCTACAGCTAATTGTTGAGATTCATCAGCTATATAGCTACCCTGATTAGTATTTGTCCATAGCAAATTGTCGTCATTGCGAGAAGGCGTAAGCCGACGAAGCAATCCATTTCTAACCACTTCCCTGGATTGCTTCGTCGTGCTTACGCACTCCTCGCAATGACGGTTGGGCAAAACTATTTCCGTCATATTGGGAGTAATGTTAGTCGGGTTAGCTATATCCTCAAAGATTATCTTATTAAAAATCAAATTATCTGATTGATGACTATCTAGAGGCTGAAAATCTGATAAATTTTTATTGAGAATTGTCAGTAATTTTTTAAAGTTATATAAGCAATCTTCTTCAGGATTATCAAGAGAATCTGATAAATTACTAATAGGTGGCAAAATTATAAAACCATCCAGTGAATTAGCAACATTATTTAAAAAATTCCATAATATGGGATTATCACCTACTATGCCGGCTACTATTAAACTAGTACCAGCTCTTTTCAGCCTTGCTATCTCTGCATCCATCATAGTTATTTGATAATTTACCCGATCTAGCAATCCTAACAGTTCTATCTTTTTTTGCCATTCAGAATGGGTGTATTTAAGAAATTGATAAATAATACTCCAATGTTGCGATAGGCTTATTTTTTCTATTTCATTTACAGAATCTATCGATAAATTATTACAAGCTAACTGATAAAATAACTCAGCTATTGTTGAACAAAATTGCAAAGATTGTGTTATGCTGAATTGTAAATTACGATAATTATGAATGATTTCTGCTAGGATAATTTTTTCTTGCAAAAGCGTTATAGGCTGTAAATTTTCTGATGCAATAGCAAAGATTTCTTCACCTTCAGCCATAATATTAGACAAAGGAATAATATTTGGCAAAATCGTAATATTTTGTTTGTTAATCAAAATATTTTGTAATTTCCAACAAGCAAGACCACTTGGCAATATAATCTTAAGATTGTCAATAGAATTCTTCCCACTGAAATTATCTAAAATAAAATCAGCTAATATATCTAAAAACGATGAAGATGGGTTAGTTCTATAGAGGTTCATTAATTCCGTATTAGTTAGATTATATAAATGCTATAGCTATAATAGCATAATTTGATAACACCACTAATAGCTAAAACTCTTATAAAATTTATTTTAGTAAATCCGGCAATTAAAGGAATAAATTTCCCCCACAATGGCATTAGCATAAGCCCAAATATAAATATGTTATATTTAAAAAAGAATTGAGATAATAATTGCTGATTAGTATGAATCTGAGCATTCTTAGAAAAATAAAAAATTCTTAATAACATTATACCAAGAAAATAATTTATACTAGTAGCAACTAATGAGGCAATAGTTGCTATCACAACTATTATTAAATTGTTATAAACACCAAACATCTTCATAGAATGAACAATTAATTCACTATCTAAACTTAAAACTAAATTACCTACTAAACTATCAGTAAATAGTAACGAATAGGCTTCCAACTGATCCATAATTCAGACTACCATATATAAAGTTTGACAAAATACTATTCAATACTATAATTTAGCACCTTGTAGCTAAGCCGACTAAATTACTCCGTCATTGCGAGGAACTATTTTAGTAGCGACGAAGCAATCCATTTTTGTGTCATCCCTGCGAAAGCAGGGATCTTAGATTCCCGCCTACGCGGGAATGACAACTTACGATTGCTTCATAGGCTTACGCCTTCTCACAATGACGGAAGTATTACTATGGATAGATACTAATCGGCTTAGCTTAAAATACAACATATTATAATTTAAATTTTTTATGAATAAAGCTCTATCCTTGAAAAAACCACTTTTGTTATGGTCTCTTGCCAGCCTGTTTTTTGCATTTCAATTTATACTAAGACTTTCGACTGGAATTCTTAGAGAAGAAATTATCCAAAAATTTGCCATTGATACCATAGCATTTGGTTCACTTGCTGGATATTATTATTTAGGTTATGCAGGAATGCAATTACCAATCGGTATAATGCTAGATAAATTTAGCTTTAGGATTGTTGCATTCATATCTATCTCAGTTACCTCTCTTGGAGTTTTAGTTTTTGCTGCAAGTTCAAATTTTAATCAGCTAATTATTGGGAGATTGATGATTGGAGCGGGTTCTGCTGTTGGGTTTTTATCAGTAAATAAGATTACCAGGACTTATTTCCCAGCAAAATATCATTCTATGATATTGGGATTTGCTTTTACCTTTGGCTTAGTTGGAGCAGTATTTGGTATTACTCCAATGAAACTATTATTTACCCATTTTGGTTATTACTACACCTTTTATAGTTTAGCAGCAGTGGGATTTATTATTGGACTAATTATTTTAGTAATAAAAAATGATGATACAAGCAGTAACTCACATGCTGTTCCAGATTCCAAATCTTCAATATTGAAACTACTATGCAATCCCACAATTTTATTAATTGGATTTTTTGATGCTCTAATGGTAGGAGCATTGGAAGGTTTTGCTGATCTATGGGCTATTCCATTCTTCAAACAAATTTATCAAATGGATGATATGGAAAGTAACTTGGTTACCTCATTCGTTTATATAGGTATGTGCTTTGGTGGACCAGTGCTTGCACTTATGGCTAATTTAGTAAAATCACCTAATTTTGTAATAACAATCACTGGATTAGTAATGACCATAATTTTTGTCATTCTATTATCTTTTCCTTCATTAAATTTCTTTGTTACTAGTTCTTTAATGTTTTCATTAGGAATTTTTTGTTGTTACCAAGTTCTAATTTTTACCATTGTCGGTAACCTTGTTACGGAAAAATCTGTTGGACTTGCCGTTGCAATAGTCAACTGTATCAACATGTCCTTCGGTCATTTCTTTCACAAAATTATGAGTTATTTAATCTCTTATAATTGGGATGGATTACTGAGTGAATCTGGTACACCTATCTATAGTCGCTATGATTTTATTATGGCAATTTCTATAATTCCCATTTGTTGTCTTATCGGGATACTCGGTCTTTGGTATTTGTCTAGAAAATTAAAAACTCAAATATCAATCAAGGGGCTTGTGGGAGAGAAAGTTTCATCTTAAGTGGTGATAGCAACCACAAACTCATTACGAGAAGGCATGAGCCGACAAAGCAATCTAGTAATATAAGTTTTCTTGGATTGCTTCGTCGGTCTTATGACCTCCTCGCAATGACCATTAGGTAAAACTGCTTCCGTCATTGCTAGGCCACGTAGTGGTTGTGGCAATCTATTTCTAATCACTTCCCTGGATTGCTTCGTTAACCTACGGTCTTCCTCGCAATGACGTTAATCACATACGACTTTTAAGGTGTCTTGCATAACCGCTTCCTCTTCTAACTTTCGACAGTTGTGACGCGAATGCCCCGAAGTTTTGCGGAGCCAATTCTTCAAATCATTTGAGTATAAATATTTTTATAAAATATTACTAATAAAGCTTAGTGTACATTATAATTGTTGTATACTACATAATATAACAATTTGTCCTAATAACAAAATGACTAACAAAAATACTTTATTGCTAATTGATGGTTATGGGTTTGTCTTTAGAGCATACCATGTTCAGCCACCATTAACTTCTCCGGGTGGCTTAGCTGTCGGGGCACTTTATGGTTTTACTTCAATGCTGTTAAAGCTACTGAATGATTTTAAGCCAGAGCATGCTATTGTCGTTTTTGACTCTGGAGGAAAGAATTTTCGTCACCAAATTTATGACCAATATAAGGCAAATAGACCTCCTCTACCAGAAGATTTAAAGGCTCAATTACCACTTATTCGCCTAGCAGCTGGTAGCCTAAATTTTCCAATAATTGAGAGAGCTGGTTATGAAGCAGATGATATAATTGCAACTCTAGCTCATAAAGCATCTACATTACAACAAAATACTATCATTATTTCTTCTGATAAAGATTTAATGCAATTAATCAATTCGCATACTAAAATGTATGACCCAATAAAAGCAAAATACATCTCCGAAGATGACGTGATCGAGAAATTTGGTGTAGAACCCGGTAAGATCAGGGAAGTAATGGCGTTGATCGGTGATAAATCAGATAATATACCAGGCGTTCCAAGCATTGGCCCTAAAACTGCTGCAACGCTTATTAAACAATTTGGTTCATTAGCAGAGCTGTTAAATTCACTCGAGCAAATCACTAACGACCGCCAGAGGACAATCATCAGCTCCTCAAAGGAGCTGGCATTAATTTCTTGGCAATTATTTAGCTTAGATTATAATGTTGATATCGAGTTAGATTTTAGTTTATTGCAATATACCCCACCTAATAGTAAGCAAATCTCTGATTTTCTGGCAGAGTATGGTTTTAAATCTCTAAACAAAAGGGTGGAGAATTTATTCCAAATACAAATTACCAACGAATCTTTACCGACTAAGCAGATTATAATCCAAGAAGTTTCTTCTCAACAACAGCTTGATACTATGCTAGCTAACGCAGAAGAATATGGGATCGTCAATATTCATCTATCAGATTATCCTGGACAAACTCCTTCTATAATTTTATCGATTGATGGTAAATGCTACAATATTAAATTCATTGCTAAAGCCTCTGGCAATATCTCTGATTTACTTGCTTACGATTTTCGTCAAAACTATCTGAATCAATGGTTTATGACTGATATTCTTCAATTACTAAGAAACAAGTCTATTAAGAAGATCACTTATAAACTAAAAGCATTATTAAAGTTCTTTGTCGATAGTGAAATATACTCATGCGAGGATATTGAACTAATGCAATATCTGATATCTGCTGGCAAGCCTCAGAAAAATCCATTTGATGGGGTGCAAAAAGATAGCTTGGAAAGCGTAGCAGTAGTGGTTAGCAATTTTAATACTAATTACCAAAAACTGTTGCTAGAACTAAAAGATAATCATGCCTTAACACTATATCGAGAGATTGATTTACCTTTATGTTATATAATAGATAAAATGGAAAAAGTCGGGGTTAAGATCGACTCGCAATATCTTAAACAGCTATCTAGTGAGTTTGGTAATGAGATTACTCAATTAGAACAGAAAATTTTTACTATTACTGGGACAAAGTTTAACATCGCCTCACCAAAACAGCTTGGAGAGATTTTATTTGAAAAAATGCAATTACCCTTTGGTAAATTGTCATCAAAAGCTAAGTCCTATTCTACTAGTGCAGAAATTCTTGAAAAAATTAGCGAGAGTGGCTTTGATATTGCTGATTTATTGCTAAAATGGCGTCAATTAACTAAATTAAAAAATACTTATACGGATAGCTTACCTACGCAGGTAAATCCGACAACTAATAGGGTGCATACAACATTTTTACAAACTTCAACTAGTACTGGTAGGCTTAGCTCTCAAGAACCCAATTTACAAAATGTACCAATTCGCTCAAAAGAAGGTAATAAAATCAGAGAAGCTTTTATTGCAGAAGATAAGCATAAATTAATTTCAGCTGACTATTCTCAAATTGAACTGCGAATATTGAGTAGCATGGCAGATATACCGTCCTTAAAGCAAGCTTTTGTTAATGGTGAGGATATCCATAGTAAAACAGCTTGTAATATATTTAAAATTACTAAAGAGGAGTTAACATCCGACCATCGACGTAAAGCAAAAGCCATAAATTTTGGCATTATCTACGGTATTAGTGCTTTTGGACTAGCAAAACAGTTACATATTAGCTCTTCACAAGCATCTGACTATATAAAAAAATATTTTGAAGAATACCCAGAAATTCAAAGATATATGGAATATACAAAAAATTACGCCAAAGAACATGGTTATGTCCTGAATCTCTTCGGACGAAAATGCTTTATTCCCCTAATTCATGATAAGAAACAATCCTTGCAGCAATTTGCCGAAAGGGCAGCAATCAACGCTCCAATCCAAGGAACTAGTGCTGACATAATAAAAATAGCGATGATTGATCTTGAGCGTAAAATGCAACAGCTAAAATTGAAAACCAAGCTAATTTTGCAAATCCATGACGAGTTACTTTTTGAGTCCCCCATTGATGAGGTAGAACTAGCAACTCAACTAATTAAAACTACTATGGAAAACTCACCTAAATTAATAGTTCCGCTTATTGTCGAAACTAAGGTAGGAGATAATTGGATAAATATGCATACTATCTAGTCGCTCCTTCAAAAAGGCTGTAGCCATAAGAGGCAATATACTCTTATTCTTTAAAGAGTTAGCTACTGCAAATACTTGCGGGGCATTCGCGTGCGAAGCAAAGCTTTGTACGCTCCGCTCGCTCCTCCTTTATTTTACGTTCCAATTCTTCAAATCATTTGAGTATACATGTTTGTGGTCAGAAATTACATCAAAATCCATAAGATTTTTACCTTATTTTGTTCAAAACCTTATAGATTTCCAAAGTTTTTGTAGTCTAACCACAGGGCAGAGTCTGTTGCCCTTGCGAAGGCAGGGAGCTAAAATGCTTCTTAAGAAACCAAAGCCATCCTGAACTCGTTTCAAGATCTATATACATTTAACAAGATCCTGAAATGAATTCAGGATGACTAAAAATACAAAAAAACCTGGGACATTATAAGGGAACTGTAAATATTTGCAGAAATTTCGCATATAGTGAAACCTATTGAATTAGGTGATACAAACTTTGTGTCATACCTGCGAAAGCAGGTATCTAGATTCCCGCCTTCGCGGGAATGACAACTTACAATCGTTATGTTCTTTATCACCTAATCCTATGAGCATAACTATATCCAAACACTCTATTGCTTCTGGAATAGATGTAATCTCATTCTTTTTACTATCAATAACTTTGCCGAATAAAGTTATACCTGATTCAGCTGCATATACATTTAAAAAATGTAATGCTCTGATACCCTCATGTTTTGTTCCTCTCAGCGTTTTACCATCTATTGCATAATGTTTTTCACTTAAATTGTTAGTAAAATATTTTACTAACACCTTATTTAATTGACTAGAATCAAGACTATAGTGAAACCTATTGAATTAGGTGATACAAACTTTGTGTTAACCTTGCGAAAGCAGGTATCTAGATTCCCGCCTACGCGGGAATGACAACTTACAATAAGTTATGTTCTTTATCACCTAATCCTATAGGCATAACTATATATCCCATAAATGTACCAATTTGACAGTTCTCTACTCGACCTGCTGTCCCAGTATACTGACGCTGAACACCCGAAGATTGTTCCCCTTTTTTTAAAAATCC
This sequence comes from Candidatus Tisiphia endosymbiont of Hybos culiciformis, assembly GCF_964030975.1. Lineage (NCBI taxonomy): Bacteria > Pseudomonadati > Pseudomonadota > Alphaproteobacteria > Rickettsiales > Rickettsiaceae > Candidatus Tisiphia > Candidatus Tisiphia endosymbiont of Hybos culiciformis. The sequence goes on along the minus strand of NZ_CAXIQH010000001.1, from coordinate 500,806 downwards.
AGTGTCATCAAAAGTTAAATATCCTTGCGTCCCAAGGTTTTCTATAGTTATTTTAATCAATGCTTTTTTTAATGCCACAACGTCAATAGCTGCATAACATAAAAGATACTGAAAATTGTATGGTGTCTTAGCTCCTACCATTTCCGTTAATTGCCAGCTATTCTTCCTCTCAACAGAACTCATTAATGCTTTGACATACAGTGACATATTATTAAAAGTTCTATAATCATTACATCCTACTCTTAAACCGCTCTGACCTTCTTCTATCATTCCTTCCAGTTCTTGCCATATCTTGATGTTATCCATTCCTTATCTCATCTCCTCCTTCAACTATGCCATACATTCTAATACATTTTATATTATTTGTAAACTACGACTGTAGTGTTAGCCATATAACATATTTCAAAATTTATACACTTTTCTGGACAGAACCCATATAGGGATAACACTTATCTTTTTTAAAACACACTGAATAAGTCAGAAGAATTAAGAAATTTGCTATTAAGCCTTAAAATTACTATCTTTCATTTCTCTCCAAGCTTCAAGAATTTCTTTTAACACTTCTTTATTTGTTTCAATTTCGTGGTCATCAAAATCACTCAATGATTTTATTAAGTCCTCAAGATCTTTTAGTGTTAATTCAGATATATCTTCATCTGGATAATTTTCTTCTAAACTCATAGCAATTTCGTCAACATCATTCCAATGCATTATTTTCACCTATATTATTTTTTATAGCCAATTACTATTACCATTTAATCAACTCTACCAATAAATAATATATTAGTGCATGTTTATAATAGTATATTATTAAAGGGGGTGAGATTATTATGCAACTAATATACTGTTTTGCTTTGGAGAATTGACCTGACTGGTTTTTTAGTTTAAACTGACAACATTAGATATTATAGTTAATTAGAGGTACATATGACATCAGCAGATGAAGAAAAAAATAATATAGTGTTATTTAATATTGGTGGTAGTAATGAAAGCCAAAAAACTCAGCATAGTACCAACATGTCTAAATTTAGTTCAGCAATACCAACTATTGATCTTAAACCCCATATGCTAGATGGTAAACTAGACAAGGATCATATAGTAAATGAAATATTGGATCAAGTTGACCTAGTAAAAACAACACCCATACTTAATATACAATTTAATTCAAACATGGAAAAACCGTTATTTGATGAAGAGGACTTAACGACATTAAAAAACTTAGGCATTAAAGTTTGTTTAACCTTTGGCAATTATAACGCACAAGCTCAAGATTTGCAGACTAATTTGCAACCTCTTCTTAGTAATGTTAACCATGTGTTTTTTGCCAATGCTAATGACCAAATTAGGGCTGTGGCTGAAAATCATGTAGAAAAAGAGAGAGCTTCACACATCCAGTCCATATCAGTTAGTAATTTAATAGAGTCAGAGATTCTAAGCAGGCCCCCTAATATATTATTGTCAGGGGAGTTGCCTAATAAAGAGAGATTAAATGAGGTGGTAACCGCAGCAAAAGAATTAGGTAATACTAGGGTAATTATAGCCAACCATTCTTCATCTATCGATGATGTAGCCAATATTATTGCAAGCAAATTTGGACTCAGTAACGAAGATCAACAATTAGGTATTAAGCTAGAAGTTGAGGAAATTTTACAAGATAAGGTTGGTGGGGCTAAAAAATTAGAGAATTACATATCGCAATTATCTCAACAATTCCAAAAAGATCTTGGAAAAACAGAGATAAATCCTATTGATATATATTTTGATCTATCCGATCCACAAAAACTTCAGAATATTGTCAAGCAAGCTAAGTATACTATACCTCAACAGGGGTACACTATTGGAAATTTTGCGAATGGTTGTATTCCATTAGTCCAAGCAGGCTCTAATATTGCTGATGAAATTAGGCAAAGGGAAGATGTTCGAGGCATTAACAGCCCAACTATTCATGATATGCAAGAGAGTCTAAATGAGTATAAATTAGAGAATGTTATTAAGAGAGTTATCAATACTTTTAAGCAGATGACAAGTAAAGGGAGCAATACGATATCAACGAAACAGGATAAGGTAGAATACCCTCAGACAGATAATCTAACAAATGAGAATTATTGGTATGATGAAACGGATATATCCAACTTACTAAAAGCCTCATTAAATGAAAATAGAGTTTCTATTCAACCAGCTGTATCACTAGCTTCTGATGAGTATAACAAGGATATATTACGGCATGTTATGCTTGAAGCTATAACGTCGGTAAATAGTGGGAAGGACTCTGCTGTTATGCCAATTAACACCGGACATGAACACTGGGTTAGTTTAGCGATCACTAAGGACAAGGATAAAAATATAGTATTTACCTATAATGATCCTATGGGAACGGAGATAAATGACAGATCAGGGTTACTAGCGACGATTAAAGACGTTTGCCCTAATAACGTTAAAATTGTTGATTTAAAGACTAAACAGCAACAAAATGATAAGGATTGTGGACCTTTTATTGTAGATAATTTAACTAAAATGGCAAAGGGCGAGAAGATTCTTTCTATTGAGAACTCTAACGATATGGGATCAAAATTACGTGGGAAACATGCAAAAATAATGAACATCGTCGAAGAAATCGAGAAAAAGACTAATAGCATAAGAAAAGCTATGGCTTCCTATACATTACCTCGCCCTGTTACATCTCCTCCTCCTGTTAAGAATAGTATCCACTCTAGAGGGATATAGCACTTAGGGGACACAACTGTTGAAAGTTAGAAGAGGAAGGGGGTTAGAAGGTTTTTATAAGTAAAATTTACACCTGTTTCAAGGTATGTTACGATGTGCTATGTCTAGAGCCTGAAATAAATTCAGGATGACTCAAAACACCTAAGAAGCCAGGGTTCCACCTACGCGGGAATGATATCCTTCCGTTGAAACAAATGGGCAAATACTAATCGGGTTAGTTATAGATGATCAGGGCAGTTTAAAAGTCGCAACTAATGATATAAGAATCTGTTTTGAGAAATGCATAAACGTCATTGCGAGGAGCCGCTTCGCTACGACACGGCAATCCAAAAAATTGCAACGGCAAAAATAAAACAGCAAGCTGTTTATTTGGATCGCCACGCCACTTCGTGGCTCGCGATGACGGTTATTCGTTTCTAAAATCTAGTATTTTATATCATTAGTTGCGACTTTTAAACTGCCCTGATAGATGATACTATTTTATGCTTTGACAGGAATAGAGCAGTTGGATAAAATAAAGTTAGAGAAGTTAATATAGAGATTAAATTTTTATGTCTAAGGATAGTATTACAGAAGAGTTATTAGAAAACCAACTCTTTGAAGTCTTGAAAACTAACGATATAGATAAAGATAGGAAAATACTTGAAGTATGCGAAAACATTGCAACGGCTACAATAAATCTTCCTCAAGACCCACCACCAGCTAAACTAGATTTATATAAAACTATCTATAAGTACCAATTAAATAAATTAGACTTAGATATTAAAGATTTAAAAAAACTATCAGCAGTAATAAATGACTCATTTCCTGGCAATGAACATAAAGAACTAAGAAATGTTATAGATACCCATCTTAATACATCTCCTATGGAAGAGAAAATTAGCTTAACAACTTTATATGAAGCAGCAGGAAACTGGACAAAGGAACAAAAAATAACCCTTAATAATTCAGCTAAACAATATTTAAAACAATATTTAAATAACCCCCAAAAAGATGGAGAACAACAACTGGATAAAGCCTGCTTTGAGTTAGGTTTATATGGGAAAAACACAGAACCATTTAAATCATTTATAAAAAACCTTCTCAATCTTAACAAAGAAACAATAAATTCCATTGAAAAGCTAAAAACAAGCTTAGTAGAAAAAAATATACAATCAATAAATGAGGTAGGAGATGAGCTCCGATTTGATGAAAGATTTATTTCTTATAAAATGGAATTGGAAAGATATACTAATATTAAAGATGCTAAGGTAGATGCAAGAATCAGAAATTTTTTTAGAAATGAGCAGATTAAAATAGAGGAAAAAGCAATCTCTCCACAAGATATTGATAAAGACAGAGCTCAAAAAAATTATGATTTATATAGTAAGAAGCTACTTGAATACAGTAAATACAGTAAGGAAAGATCTGATTTTGCAGTTATAGTAAATAAATTATTAGATGATGGTAATGTAGAAGCCTTCATTTCTCAGCAGAATTTAATAAATTGTTTAGAACATTATGATTTAATAACTCAATACGAAAATTTATCTACACAGCAAGGACAATATACTCTTTCAGGAATAAATGTAGCCTGGGAAAACAATAGTAAACTAAATCATGGTGACACAGGATTTTTAGTATCAAAGCCTGATATTGTTAACCCATATCTTGAATCTTTACCATCTCAAACTATTAAACTAGGCGCAGATGATTTAGAAACTATACGAGTTAAACTTAATTATGCCAAAAATCAAAGAGGTGATAAACCATTTGCTATAGTTTGTTCCGATGGTATCCATTGGACTTTATTAGTTGTAGAACCTATTGAACAAAAATATAGATTTATTGATTCGTACGGTGAGAGTCTAAAAGATCAGAATCTTAAAAAAATATTGGAAGATGATAATAATCTTAAAAACGTTGATGTACCACCAATAAAACAACAAAGTAATAATCTATCTTGTGGGGCATGGGTTCTACAAAATGCTCAAACTATTATGACTAAAGGAATAGGAGCTAAACTTGAAGAGTTTGGCGATAAGGAGCTATTACCATTACATAAAGATAATTTATATATTTTTGACTCTGAAATAAGAAAGCAACCAGATTTTATTAATCATAATATAAATTTCTTACCTGTGAGAGATATACTACCTTTAGAAAAAATAGCTGAAGTACCGAAAGTAGCCTTAAATAAAAAAATACTAGAATCAGCAGATGTGCCTGTGCCAAATGTATTAAAAATGCCACCAGAACTATCAGCAGTAATAAATGACTCATTTCCTGGCAATGAACATAAAGAACTAAGAAATGTTATAGATACCCATCTTAATACATCTCCTATGGAAGAGAAAATTAGCTTAACAACTTTATATGAAGCAGCAGGAAACTGGACAAAGGAACAAAAAATAACCCTTAATAATTCAGCTAAACAATATTTAAAACAATATTTAAATAACCCCCAAAAAGATGGAGAACAACAACTGGATAAAGCCTGCTTTGAGTTAGGTTTATATGGGAAAAACACAGAACCATTTAAATCATTTATAAAAAACCTTCTCAATCTTAACAAAGAAATAATAAATACAAAAGTACCAGACTCAATAGATATGCCTGTGCAAAATGTATTAAAAACGCCACTAGAACTATCGGCAGTAATAAATGACTCATTTCCTAGCAATGAACACAAGGAACTAAGAAATATTATAGACACACATCTTGCAGAAGAAAATAGAATGCGGCAAGCGGAGTTAGCTGGTAAGAGAAAAGCTTTCAATGAAGACCCAAAGTTCAAACTTGTCAAAGATATGTTGCGTGATAAAGGGATGGCGGAGCAGCAGGCTTTTGTAGCAAAGGGGGCTAAACAAGCAGGTTTGTCGGCTGGTTATATTGCTCAAGAAAACGTCACCGGTAATAGTTTCATTTTAAAGCAATTTTATAAAAGTCATACTGATTGTTTGGCTATAGACAATCAAAAAAAACGAATGCAAGCCTTGAATGATAGAAGAGACGGTGTGCAGGAGTTGATTGGTTCAAGTCTTTATCAATTGCTATTATATGATCGTGCTCCTAAAGAAGAGTTAGTAACACCTGACCAGAACAATCCAAACTCACTTTTTGTTCGCTCTAAATTCTTTGACAATGTTGTGCAACTTTATGAATTTGCTGGCTCTCCACCCGGTGAACCACTGAAAGCAGATGATAATAAGGAATTGCAGAAACTAGAAGGATTGGAAAAGGTCATTGCTGCTTGTCATATGTTAGGAGAAATAGATTATTATGCTGCTAATTTGATGGTACAAGATGGTAATACTGTAACTAAAATTGATCATGGTCGATCTTTTATGGAGTTCCATCAAGATTTTCCTGCTATGATTAAGTCAACATATACACGTTTTGTTGACTTTGGCTATGCTGGTGCTATTCGGAAAGGTAACTTGTCATTTAGTATCGAAAAATATAGTGAATCATTGAAACAAATGCTTACGCAACTTGATGAGAAGAAAATAGATGATATAGTGGAACAACGAATTGCTGAATTACGAAAAGCTGGCTTTAACCCTGAAGGTATTACTACATTTGCTAAATTCCAGGATGGTAATGCTAAACCTACGGCTATTAATAATTTTGCTGATTTAAAATTATTTTATAAAAAAAATATAAAAGAAAACCTGACTAATATGAAAGAGGTGGCAAAATCAGCAGAGATAGTAAGTAAGTTTAGTAACGTCTCTCACCCATTTAAAAAAGGTCAGTGGATAGAAGCTTTTGCTCAATCAAGAACCCAAGATCCAGTATCCTATGCTGCTCATCGTGATATTAAAATTGAGGGGAAAAATGCCTTGCAATGGGCTCATGACAATAATTATCAAATAAAAGTTCCAGCTGCTCCGATTACGGAAATCGTTCAGGAACAGCAATGGCAGAAAAATACAACAGATGGTAATGGCAAGAATCAGAAGTTTCGGTTACTAAAACTCATAAAACTACAGCAAGTCTAGACCCAGCAGAATATATTATATATGCAAAAGATCAGTTGAAGATAGCGCTATCAAAATCTGAAACAGAGTTTCTTAATTCAGCGGTTGCTTTAGAACTAACAAATGCTTCAGGCAAAACTTATCAGTCTATGGTAGAAAAATCAGTGGCAGCAAAACACAGCCTAGATACAGAGCTAAAGAAAAAAATGCACGATCAAGATCAAGCTGCTGGTGATAAATTACTTCCTGTGATTGATAATTTTGTTGGTAAAACATTAAATAAAGAAGTAACAGCAGAACGAGTAGAACAGTTTTATGATAAGTTACTTACCCATCTTAAAGTAGAAAATTATCTTACTGATAAGGATATTGCTGACATAAAGAAAGATCAGGATTATAAAAAGAATATCCAAGAAACAACCAACTTAATAAAAGCAACGACACCTGATTTAACCGGTAGTGATAAGATCTGTTATAAAGTAGCAAATTTTTGTAAAGAAATAGGATTATCTGGTTTATCAAATTATTTTATAAAAAAAATCACTCCTGAGAAATTAGATAAGATTCATAAGATAGAGAATGCTTTAACTGAAAGTATAAAAATTAATGAAATATTGTTAAAACCTAGTGGTGGTAAAGAGGGAATACAAACAAAAAGACTTGAAGCAGTTAAAAAAGTTACTCAATCTGATTTAGAAACCAGAAGGTTAAAGCAAAGAGGTCGAGGATAACTGTCATTTTTCAAAGACAACGTGAACGTTCACTCAGCGAAGAAAAGATGTTGAAAGGTTTCAGTTGTTCAATTTAATTTTCAGCCTCAATTCTGGATTAGATAATTTTGGGATATAGCTGGTTTGGTAGGTTTCATACAGTAAACAATAAGAGCAGGTAAGATATACACGAATGCATTCCAAGTTGCTCTATCCCTTGTAAATACTTACATTTCTACCTTTCTTAATCCAGATGCTCGGGTTATGAAGTTTTTTGTTGATGATGATTTTTAGTTGTTTTTACCAGATTCTCAAAATGAGATAATCCGTATGCAAAAGCAATAATTGCAGGAACCATAATAAACCATATTCCCCAATTGCCAAAACACTCAATAAGGTAGACAAAACCAAAAGTGGTAATAATATGCATTAAAGCACGAGATATAGCAAATGTCATGCTAGCACAAGTAAAACGTTTAAATACAGGAAGGCTTTTATAAAAAATGGGAATAGCAGGATCTATGGACTTCTTTAATAAAATTATAAAAAATTGAATCAAAAATAACTGATAAGGACAATTAACATTATTCAATAAATACGGACAAAATATTATAAAAATAGAACATATTATTAGTATAATTCTCATGGTTAATAATGGATACACTTTTAAACTTATATAACATAATATTAATACGGTTAACAGCTCCATTAGACAGACAATAAAATTATGATAAATAACTTCGGATAGTGTGTAACCAAAGCTAGTTCTCAAAATATTAGCACAATATATATAAACGAAATAAAAAGATACCGGTGTAACACATTGTAATAAAAAGAAAGATAGTACGGTTTTTTTATTAACTTTCTCTTGCCAAATAGGATTATTCTGAAAAACATTTATATCTGTATTGGCTTTATTAAAAGCTCTCTTTATTCGACGTTTAGCATTAGCAAATTCTGGGGCTTCTCTAAGTCTGGTTCTCGCAACAGAACCAATCAAGGCAACCGTTGCTCCTATCCAAAATGCTACACGCCAGTTAAGAAGATTAGAAGTAACAAGTGATGCAACCCCTAAAGCAGTTAACGTTCCTAGAATAGCAAAAGACCCTATCAACCCAACACTTGCATATTGTATCGGTGGATCAAGCATTTCCGTTAAATAAAGGTCTGCCCCTACTATTTCGCCCATAGCAGACATACCTTGAACAATACGGCAGATGGTCACTATCCAAGCTGCTGTATTTCCTATCTGTGCGTAAGTAGGTAGGTTAGCCATAATGATACATGAAGATGCCATCATGAGAGTTGTGATTATAACCGTTGCCTTACGTCCTATATTATCACCTATCCATCCAAAGATTAAGGCACCAACAGGTCGAAAAACAAAGGTAGAACAAAGAGCCAAAGACATCATTAAAGAGTTGGAGTGAGGGTCAGTTGGTTCAAAGAATAATTCATTAAGAAGTACCGCCATGTGTACATATATCATCAAATCAAAATATTCAAGGAAGGTGCCTATTGATAGTAACCCTACAGCTTCTTTTTGTTCCCTAGTTAAACTTTTTTGTTCTTGTTGGTACTCTATCATTTTTTACCTTTCTTTTGATAGTAGTACTATAAATATTGATGGTTTAATTAATGATAGCAAGAAAACATAATATTGAAAGTGGAAATGATAAATTTCTAGTTACAATAATATCACTATCTTCAATAGAGCCTAAAGATTCTTGGGGAGATTTCTTTGATGTACATACTATATATGTCAGGGAAGTCTTCTCTAAACTAAAATATTTCGAATGTTTTATGGGTATAATTCTTCATAGCCCTACATTTTTTATTTTGTAGTGAAAGTGTATAGTTATGCTCATAGGATTAGGTGATAAAGAACATAACGATTGTAAGTTGTCATTCCCGCGAAGGCGGGAATCTAGATACCTGCTTTCGCAGGTATGACACAAAGTTTGTATCACCTAATTCAATAGGTTTCACTATAATTCGACATAATGTACCAATTTAAGGAAAAAAAAACCGATCTCTAACTGTCATTGCGAGGAGCCACTTTAGGCGACGAAGCAATCCAAAAGACCAGAAGTGGATTGCTTCGTCGTGCTTACACACTCCTCGCAATGACGCTTGTGTAGCATAATATCCTTATAATTTTTTGCTATTTTTACGATAGAATAAAAAATGTAGGGTATGATAATTCTTCCATGATGCAAGAAAATATCTATAAATACGTACCCTTCTTAATCTATAATTTGGGTCATAAGGTGTGTTTTAGTAAATAAAGACATAAAATTCTCAGAAGTAGCATTTGCTACTGTTTCTAGGTTTGTTTCTTTTATTTCAGCTATTTTTTCTGCGACATATTTCACAAAAGCCGGTTCATTTTGTTTGCCACGCATCGGAACAGGGGCAAGATAAGGAGAATCTGTTTCAATTAATAATCGGTCTAGTGGAATATAACGTACTATATCCTGCAAAGCGGTGGCATTTTTAAAGGTTACAATTCCAGCAATTGATATATACATACCAAGGTCAAGCATTTTCTTTGCCAAATGCTTTGAAGCGGTAAAGCAATGAATAAGACCGCGAAACGCGGTATTTTGCATTTCGCTACTTAGAATATCAATAGTATCTTCTTCTGCTTCTCTTGTATGAACTATAATTGGCAATCCTATACTTTGAGATGCTTTTATATGCTCTTGAAAAGAACTAATTTGTTTATTTTTGTCGAATGTCTGGTAATAATAATCAAGACCAGTTTCACCAATTCCAATAATTTTCGGGTGATTACAATATTCCATAATAGTTTCGCACGAGACAATTTCCTTGACTTCATTTGGATGAACACCGCATGAAGCAAATATGTTACTGTATTTTTTGGCTATTTCTAAAATATCTGGGAATTCCTCAATGGTAGTACATATAGTCTGCATGTACCTAACATTATTATTCTCAGCTCTGCTTACTATTGCTGATAAATCTTCTTTTAACATGTTAAGATGGCAATGAGAGTCAATTAATATACTCTTCTGAATTGAGTATGTCATGATTTTATCCAATTTTTTGAGGCTATTATATTTGCTATTTTTTCTACTTCGTTAAGTGAAGTATAATTATATTGTTCAAGCTGAGCTACAGATTGCTCTAGTATTTTAGCTATTCTTAATTCTAGCAAATTCTGTATAAACGATAGATGTTTAGGTGATTTAAAATTACTAGGACAGAATATATAAAGAGGTTTGCCAGTGGAAGCTGCCTCACTACACATAGAAATCGAATCAGCAGTAGAAATTATGTAATCTGCCTGTGCCAACATACCAAAATAAGGATTAGGTTTAGTTTCTTCCTCTGTTGGATCGTAAATAATAGCAGACGAAGGCACTTTATTTTTGATGATTTGTTTTGCTGAATTAGGGGTACGTCGACTAAAGCTAATAAACAGAGTATATTTTTCATCTTGATTTTTAGTAATATTAGATAATATTGCGGCAAATTCGCGAGCATTTTCGTCGGTAAATTGATAATTTTTGCTATTACCACCAATAATTACCGATATAAACTGCTTAAGGTTTGGATAATTCTTGCGTAATTCGATACCACCAGCCTGTATTTTTGCTTGGACGTTATTAAGTGCTCCAGTAATTCTCAGTATACTCGAATCATTTGTGCATAGTTCTTCTCTACTAACCTTATCATGATGTGGTAGAATAATTAGGTCAAATTGCTCAAACGGCAGATTAGGGCGCATAATTTGAACAATTTTTACTTTACCAGCAGATTTATGTTTTAAATAACTTGCTAAGGAAGCAGTTCTTCTCCCAGCAGAAATTATTAAGTCAGGGAATCCTTCCATTTTCCACGATTGTAACAGCTGCTTTTTTACATGGATAGGGCTGAAGGCCAATAAAAAATTTGGTAATTTACCCAAAAAATTATAGTCAATAGGTTTTAGTTGATAACCAAGACCTATTTTTTCTGCTAGGGCTATAGATTGATTCACACTACCCACCCTGTTGTCAGCTAACACCCAAATTTTAGGTTTAATATTATACATTTCTAATAATTCTTGCTAAGTTATTGTTTTAATTATAGCTAACCAGGGTTAGTATTTATCCATAATTGATCTAGGACAATGTTTGTCATCCCCGCGTAGGCGGGGAGCTAAAATAACGCTCAAAAAGCCTTAGCCATTATAGATTCCCGCCTACGCGGGAATGACAAAGAGTTGCGGGGATGACATCCTTTTCGTTGGAGCAAATGGCTAAATGTTAGCCCTGGTTAACTATAACTAAATAGCCACTTTATTAATTACCAATTCATTATTCGTTGATTTTATACTTACAGTATCACCGTTACCTATAGTACTAGAAAGAATCATTTTGGCAAAATGGTTTTGTAGTTCTCGTTGTATAACTCTTTTCAATGGTCTAGCACCAAACATTGAATCATAGCCTTTATCAGCCAGGTAATTTATAGCCGATTCATCAAATTGCAATGTAATATTTTGTTGCAAAAGAATTTTTCTTAAATTATCTAGTTGTATTTTGACAATATCATGTATGTTGGCATGAGTTAGTTTATGAAATAGAATAATCTCATCTAGCCGGTTTAAGAACTCAGGTTTAAATATTGCTCGTACATATTGCATTACTTGTTCTTTGATTTTATCTTGGTCATCGGCTTCTTGTTGGTTAACAAGTATTTCAGCCCCAAGGTTAGAAGTAAGAACAATGATGGTATTTTTAAAATCAACGACTATCCCTTGACTATCAGTTAGGCGTCCTTCATCCAAAATTTGTAGCATAATATTGAAAATATCCGAATGAGCTTTCTCTACTTCATCAAATAAAATGACTTGGTAAGGTCTCCTGCGTACTGCTTCTGTTAAAATTCCTCCCTGCTCATAACCAACATACCCTGGAGGAGCTCCAATCAAACGTGATATAGAGTGTTTCTCCATATATTCAGACATATCAATTCTGAGTATAGCATTACGATCGTCAAATAAAAAAAGTGCCAAAGCCTTGGTTAGTTCGGTTTTACCAACACCAGTGGGACCTAAGAATAAGAACGATCCAAGCGGTCTATTATGATCCTGTATCCCAGCACGAGAACGACGCACAGCATCGCTAACTCCTTTTATAGCTTCATCTTGACCAATCACCGATTGACGCAGTTTATCTTCCATCGCTAGTAGCTTTTCACGCTCGCTTGATAGCATTGTATCAATCGGTATACCAGTAATTTTGGAGATGATTATAGCTATATCGTTTTCTGATACAACTTCTTTTGATGGTTGGTTATTTCCCCCTTCTATTGCTTGTTGTAGTTTCTTAGTTAAATCAGGAATAATACCATATTTCAGCTCACTAGCTCGGGCAAGATCGCTACTTCTTTCTGCTCGTTCAAGTTCTGATCGAGCTTTTTCTAGCTCCTCTTTTAATTTTTGTTCAATATGTATTTTGGATTTCTCCGCTTGCCAGCTAGCACTCATATCATAAGAAAGAGATTCAAGTTTAACTAATTCGTCTGTTAATTGGATAATTTTCTTTTTTGAATATTCATCATCTTCTTTTTTTAGAGCCGCTAGTTCAATTTTTATTTGAATGATACGGCGATCAAGCTCATCCAGTTCTTCTGGTTTACTAGATAATTCTATTTTTAGCCGACTACATGCTTCGTCTATTAAGTCAATAGCTTTATCTGGTAAATAACGATCAGTAATATATCTGTTAGATAAAGTGCTGGCGGCAATTATAGCATTATCAGCAATTCTTACACCATGATGTAATTCATATTTGTCCTTAATGCCACGTAGAATTGAAATAGTATCTTCTACTGTTGGTTCGCTAACATAAACTGCTTGAAACCTTCTAGCAAGAGCTGCATCTTTTTCAATATATTTACGATATTCATCTAAAGTGGTAGCACCAATACAATGGAGTTCTCCTCTAGCAAGCATTGGTTTTAGTAAATTTGATGCATCCATAGCTCCATCTGTCTTACCAGTTCCTACTAAAAGATGTAGTTCATCAATAAATAAAATAATTTCCCCACTAGAGTTTTTAATCTCATTTAATACAGCTTTTAGTCGCTCTTCGAATTCCCCGCGATATTTAGCCCCAGCAATTAAAGCTCCCATATCAAGTTCAATGATACGACAATTTGCTAGAGTTTCTGGAATATCTTGGCTAAATATTCTTTGGGCTAGCCCTTCTATTATGGCTGTTTTACCAACCCCTGGCTCTCCTATCAGCACCGGGTTATTTTTCATTCTTCTCGACAGAACCTGTACTGTCCTTCTAATTTCCTCATCTCTGCCAATTATTGGGTCAAGTTTACCAAGTTCTGCCAACTCAGTTACATCTCTACCGTATTTTTTTAGGGCATCATAACTATTTTCAGAAGAGGCACTATCAGCCGTCTTACCTTTTCTTAACTGTAGAATTGCTGCGTTTATTTTCTTATTAGTTATTGAATTATCCGATAAAATCTTACCAGCAGCGGTGTTATCATACGATAAGCCTTCAAAAATTCGCTCAATAGTCACAAAACTATCAGCATTATTCTTGGCAAGCTCTGATGCTTTATCAAGTAACTTTAGTGCTTCCGATGATAGGTAAAGTTGCCCCCCTCCCTCTATTTGTACTTTCGGGATTTTGTTTAATTCTATAGTTAAAGCTCTATTTAAATCATCTAAGCTAATACCTAAAATATTAATGAGATTATCAATAACACCGCTATCATCGTTTAATAAGCTTGCCAATATATGTAATGGCAATATTTGCTGATGATCATTTTTTGCTGCTATGCTCTGGGCATTAGACAGCACAGATTTTGCATGGGTAGTAAATTTCTCTATGTTCATTGCAATAACCTCACAAATTTTAGATTAGCTCAAAGTTTATTATTGAATATATCATAATATTTTCTTCCACTAAGTCTTTATATAAATAATAATTAATAATAATCAAGGGGGTAGTTAGGTGATGAACTTGTTTCAGTTAGGGGGCATCCTGAATTTATTCCAGGATATTGTTACGTATACATAGATACTGAAACAAGTTCAGGATAACTTTGTTATATCGATAAATCAAATTTCTTGATTAATCTACTTAAATCTTATAGAACTTATAGGGGAAGTATAGCTAACCCGAATAGGTCTTGATATTGTTGTAGTCTCCTAAATGTCATTGTGAAGAGGGGCGAAGCCCGAACGAAGCAATCTTTAGTGTCATCCCTGCGTAAGCATGGATCTAGATTCCCGCCTACGCGGGAATGACAACCTATGCTAGATTCCCGCCTAGGTGGGAATGATAACCTATGCTAGATCCCGCACTGAAGCAAAGGTATGACACACAACAGGATTGTTTCTTCGTCACTGAAGTGAGTTCTTGCAATAACGTAGAGGCTATCTAGAACCTATAACGACTTAGCTATAAATAATGGTTATCCATTGTTATTTTTATAATATAAATTATTTTTTAGATCGGTAATGAACCACAACATATTTAACTTAGCAGCTGCCATTGTCCTGTCCCTTGGTATTATTTTTGGATGGCAATATTTTTATGATAAACCAAGATTACAAAAATTAGAACAGCAAAATAAAATATATAATAAGCAAGTTCAAGAGTTAAAGAAAAAGAATATTCAAGTAGAAAGCCCTAAAGAAGTTGAAGCACCTATTTCTACTAAGAGAATTCGGATAAGCTCAGAATTACTTTCTGGATCAATATCTTTAAAAGGACTGCGGTTTGATGATTTAATTTTGTTGAAATATAAGCAAGATCTATCACCAGACAGTAAACCTGTGGTGTTATTTGCTCATTCTCAGTCAGAAGAAGCCTATTTTGCTGAAATAGGTTGGTTTAATAAAGATAACAGTACTATTCTTCCTGATAGCGAAACTCTTTGGCAGGCTGATAATGATGAGTTAACGCCTACAAAAGCTGTAAATTTATCATGGATTAACAAAGATGGGGTTAAATTCTTGATTACTATAAGCATGGATAGTAATTACTTATTTACCATAGATCAAACTACGGTGAATGATAGTAAGCAACAAATCTCAGTGCAATATTATGGATTAATTAACCGTAAATATATTGGCAAAGAGAAATCAGTTAATATCCTACATCAAGGGCCAATTGGTGTTATTGATGGTAGGCTTAAAGAACATTCTTTTGATGATTTAAAAGATAAGAAAACTGAGAAATTTTTGCAAGGTGTTGTTGATTGGGTTGGTATAACAGATAAATATTGGTTAGCTTCCTTAATTCCGGATAAAGTTAGCATGTATAGTTCTAACTTCAATTATGCAATAAAGAACGGTGTTGAAAAATACCAGGTTGACTTCATTTCCTCAACTCACGCCATAGAAGTAGGAAAAAAGTTTGCTATATCACAAAAATTATTTGTTGGAGCAAAGAAAGTTGATTTATTGGATAAATACGAAAAGCAATATAATATTAAGTTATTTGACCGGGCAATTGATTTTGGTTGGTTTTATATAATCACTAAGCCAGTCTTTAATGCTATGAACTTTTTCTATCGCTATGTTGGTAACTTTGGTGTTAGTATATTGATTGTAACTGTTATTATAAAACTGCTAATGTTTACTTTGGCTAATAAGTCATATCGTTCTATGAAAAGAATGAAAAATATTCAGCCTGAAGTAGAGAGGATTAGGGCGTTATATGCTGATGATAAAATGAGGCTTAACCAAGAAGTTATGGCTTTGTACAAAAGAGAGAAGGTTAATCCCTTAGCTGGTTGTCTGCCGGTTATTGTACAAATCCCAGTATTTTTCTCAATTTATAAAGTATTATACGTAACTATTGAGATGCGTCAGGCACCATTTTTTGGTTGGATAAAAGACTTATCTGCTCCCGATCCAACATCAATTTTTAACTTGTTCGGGTTACTGCCATTTGCTTGCCCAAGCTTCCTGATGATTGGTGTATGGCCTATTTTTATGGCTATGACTATGTTCCTACAGCAAAGGATGAGTCCAGAACCAGCTGACCCAATTCAAGCACAAGTAATGAAATTTATGCCGCTGGTTTTTTTAGTAATGTTTAGTAGTTTTCCAGCTGGATTATTAATTTATTGGTCCTGGAATAATATTTTATCAATAATTCAGCAATATTACATCAATAAGCTAGATAATAATGTCGGTTGATAAGGTTACAAAACTCTTCCGTCAAGAGGTAAAATTTATAGCTGGTGTGGCAAAAATAAATCAGTTTCCCAACACATCTGTGCCAGAGATTGCCTTTGTTGGTAAATCAAATGTTGGTAAATCAAGTTTAATTAATAGTATATGTAATAATTCGAGTATTGCTAAGGTTTCTAATACTCCTGGTCGAACTAGGCAAATAAATTTTTTCTCTATTATCGATAAACTTATTTTAGTTGATCTCCCTGGATATGGCTTTGCTGAAGTTCCCATATATATAAAACAACAATGGGAAGTATTAATAACATACTATCTCCGAATGAGTGTAAACCTCAAATTAGTAAATTTGTTGATTGATGCTAGAAGAGGCGTAAAGCAGAATGATATGGAAATTGCTAAATTGTTACTTTCTTGCAATAAAGATTTTCAAATTGTTTTCACAAAGTCAGATAAGGTAACACATAAAGAAAACCTTACTATGGTAGCACAGAATTTTCTTGCAACTTTAGGCTACTCCTGTAATGTAATTTATACAAGTAGTAGGAGTAAAGAAGGTGCAAAAGAATTGCAGTTTAGTTTGGCAAAATGCATTAAATTATAAAGAAAAAGAAGGTAAAGATTTTACCCATGTAAAAGATACTGCTTTAATCAAAGATATAATAAGACGTAGTAGTGAAGTTAGAGATCAAGTTATGGTATTTAAGCTACCGTCGTTAATTATTGGTGATGACAAATTATTGACGAGTTTTGCAGAAGTAATACAGCTACTTGATAGTTGTGGAATCAAAATCTTTATAGTGCATGATCATACTAATTTGGTGAATGATACGCTGAAATTGTTTGGTTGCGATGAGAAATTTATCGATAATATTAAGGTAGCGGATTATAAAAGTTCGCAGATTATAGAAATGGTTTTGTCCGGGTATATTAATAAGCGTATAGTTTCCAAGCTCTGTAGTTTAGGTTGTTATGCTATTGGTATCTCCTGCAAAGATGCTAATCTTATTCAGGCTAAGAAATCAAAATTACTGCATAAGAGAGACATGAATAAAGATGTGATAGATATTGGGTTTATCAGTGAACCAGTTATAGTAAACCCTGAGATTTTAATAAATTTTGAGGATAGCAATATTATTCCTGTTATAGCACCAGTAGCCAGTGATGAAAAAGGTAATACTCATCTGTTGGATGTAAATATGACTGCCTCAATAATTGCTTCCTCATTAAATGCAGAGCATCTGGTATTATTATGTGATGGAACAGAATTTACCGAAGAGAACTATATACGCGTACAGGATGTTAATGTATTAAAAGAGATGTTGAATGAAGCTGTTGATCCAAAAAAAGTTGGTTTGATTGGGGCGGCTTTAAGTGCTATTCAAAACAATACTGATTACGTGCATTTTCTCAATGCAACTTTCCCCGACTCTATATTATTAAGCATATTTACAAGTAAAGAACGCGAGTTGCCAATTATATAAAAAGATGTGGGCAATCTTATGCATGACATTTAAAAGTCATAGGGAAAATAGCCTGGCGTCATTGCAAGGAGCCACTATTATGGTGGCGACGAAGCCAATCCAAGAGCCTGGATTGCTACGACCACTACGTGGTCTCGCAATGACGCCTGAGATATCTAGAACTTATTCGGGTTAGCCCTACTACAAAAATAAAAGATAATTGCTATTAGTGGAGCATAAAAATCTGCTATATTTATAGATATAGCCGAATTTGGGTTAAAGAGGGTTAATTTATGTCAGGTAGTTTAGTATCAGATCCATTATTTGTTGGTTTAACAAGACCTGCAATGATATTTGGTGTAAGTATAAAATTTGCAGCACTTAATATGATCATGTCTATGTCATTATTTATTCAAAGTAATAGTATTATGAATTTGCTTGTTGCCTTTGTAATTCATATGATAGGGTATGTAATATGTTTTAAAGAACCAAGATTTATAGAATTGTTGTTAAATAAATCT
Organism: Candidatus Tisiphia endosymbiont of Hybos culiciformis; assembly: GCF_964030975.1. Lineage (NCBI taxonomy): Bacteria > Pseudomonadati > Pseudomonadota > Alphaproteobacteria > Rickettsiales > Rickettsiaceae > Candidatus Tisiphia > Candidatus Tisiphia endosymbiont of Hybos culiciformis. The sequence goes on along the minus strand of NZ_CAXIQH010000001.1, from coordinate 482,242 downwards.
TCTAAATGTAGTCAGTGTCCCAATAAATCATTCTATGGAGCGAACTCATACGGTATTTAAAAGAACAGTATAAAATGACAAAATGATAAAATTATCTGTAACAAAAACAGCCAAAGAGTCGAGAGCTAGGAAAGAAAAGCCTACTTCGCACTTTATTCCTTATAAGTGCCATTGGGATAGTAATACTATTCTAACCAAAAATAACGAATTATTACAAGTAGTAAAGATAGGAGGATTTTCCTTTGAAACAGCTGATGATGAGGATCTAGATATTAAAAAAAATATCAGGAATTCGTTACTTAAAAATATGTCATCAGGCAATATTGTGATGTATTTCCACACGATCAGAAGGCGTAGGCCAGTGATTTTTGATGGGCTTGAATATACCTCTGACCCTACCATAAAAGTGCCTAATGATTTCACAACTTATTTATCAAATGAATGGCGTAAGAAACATGCCGGCTCTAGATCGTTTTTTAATGAGTTGTACGTTAGTATCCTTTATCGACCAGATAAAGCTGGAGTTGCTGTAATCGAGTACCTCATTAAGAAGCTAATGCAAAAGTCTAATAAATTGGCTTGGGAAAATGACATGCGAGAGATGCAAGAAAGTTTGCGAGAAATGTCCTCGAGAGTAGTTAATACATTCCATAGTTATGGTGCCAGGCTACTTGGTGTACGCAAATCTAGTAGTGGTTATTGTTGTGATATTATGGAGTTTCTTGGTACTCTTGTGAATTGTGGCTCTTCAATGCAGATGGTCGTTCCAAGAAGTTCAATAGACCAATATCTTCCAACCCATAGATTGTTTTTTGGTTCCAGGTCTATAGAAGCACGTGGTCCAGCCGGCAGAAGATACGCTGGAATACTAAGTATTTTAGAATATGGACCATCTACATCAGCTGGACTCTTTGATGGTTTTTTACAAATGCCTTTTGAGTTTGTCATGACGCAGAGTTTTATTTTTGCTAATAGAACAGTGGCGATTAATAAAATGCAACTACAACAAAATAGGATGATTCAAGCAGACGATAAGGCTGTATCACAAGTCGCCGAAATCTCTCGAGCACTTGATATGGCTACCAGTGGTGATATTGGTTTTGGAGAACACCATTTTTCACTTCTATGCTCTGATAGTAATTTAAAATCCCTTGAGGATACCCTATCTATGGCTTCTGTTGAGCTGTCCAATTCTGGAATTCAACCAGTTAGGGAAAAAATTAATATGGAACCGAGTTATTGGGGACAACTTCCTGGAAATATGGATTATATAGTAAGAGGATCTACTATCAATACTTTAAATATGGCTAGTTTTGCATCTATGCATAATTATCCATTAGGTAAGGTTTTTAATAATCATTGGGGAGAATATGTGACTGTACTCGATACTACTTCGGGTACACCTTTTTATTTCAGTTTCCATGTTAGGGATGTTGGGCATAGTTTGATTATTGGTCCAACTGGAGCTGGTAAAACAGTATTAATGAATTTTTTATGTGCACAAGCACAAAAATTTAAACCTAGAATGTTCTTTTTTGATAAAGATCACGGTGCTGAAATATTTATTAGATCACTTAACGGGGTTTATACCACAATTGACCCAGGGGGAGAATGTAACTTTAATCCCTTGCAACTTGATGATACTGGAGAGAATAGAACATTTATATTAGAGTGGCTTAAAGTATTGGTTACTTCTAATGGAGAATCGTTATCATCAGAAGATAATAGGACTCTATCACAAGCAGTAAGTGGTAATTTTAAGCTGGAGAAGAAGGATAGAAGATTAAAAAATGTTGTAGCATTTTTAGGTATCGACGGTCCTAATAGTTTGGCAGGTAGGATTGCTATGTGGGTTGGTAGAGGCTCTCATGCTAGAATATTTGATAACGAGACAGATAATATTGATTTGCAGAAAGCCCGAGTATTTGGCTTTGATATGACAGAGCTGTTAAAAGATCCAATTAGTCTTGCTCCTGTACTACTATATATCTTCCATAGAATTAGTATTTCTTTAGATGGTCAAAGAACTATGATAGTTCTTGATGAGGCATGGGCTTTGATTGATAATCCGGTATTTGCTCCGAAAATTAAGGACTGGCTAAAAGTTTTGCGTAAGTTAAATACTTTTGTAATTTTTGCTACCCAAAGTGTTGAAGATGCAGCTAAAAGCAGAATTAGCGATACTTTGATTCAACAAACTGCTACACAAATATTCTTACCAAACCTTAAGGCAACCGATATTTATCGTAGTGCCTTTATGCTTAGTCAACGTGAATATATTTTAATAAAAACTACAGATCCAACATCGCGTTATTTTCTAATAAAACAAGGAGTAGATGCGGTTGTTGCTAAAATAAATTTAGATGGTATGAATAATATTATTAATGTTCTTTCTGGTCGAGTTGAAACGGTGTTATTGTTGAATCAGATTAGAGAGAAATATGGTGATGATCCTGAAAAATGGTTGCCTGTATTCTATGAGGAAGTAAAGTCACTTTAGTTAATTTATGCATTATAAACATAAAAAATTATTAACTCTATTATGCTGTAACTTCAGTACCAATTGGTTATTGTATTTATTATATGGTGCTAAAACATTTGGTAGGATATTGATTTTATGTAGTACATTGAATTTTACTATTATCCATAATAGTTATGCAGAAGAAAAAGGTACTTTAGATACTATAATTGATATTCTTTCAGGTTTGACCTGTGAGACTCAAGGTGTTGGCGACTTATTACGTACAGAATTTTCTCACACTTGTATACCAGCATCATTTTTTTCCTTTGGTATTGCGAATATAATATCGCCAGGAATTTATGCTAATACGATGCTGCGTCTTAAAATAAATGATCATGTATTATTTGATCACGATTACCCCGGGGGGCAGTGTGCAAGAAATAATAAAATTGATCCCAATGATCCCAAATTAACATTTGCATTTTGCAATAATATTAAGTTAGCAGCTGTTAGATTTGAGGCAATAGCCATTTCTGCTATTGCTATTGCTAAAGCCGTATTAACCGGTACAGATCCGTGGGATGATATTATGGAGGCGTGGAAGAGCAATAAAGGCGGATACCACACTATTTATAAGGATCAAAAAGATGGTGATACTGGTGTAATGTTGGACGTGCCTTTGCCAGTTGTTTTTAAAGTAGTAAAGCAAAAGGATACTATGTGTGTAGCTGCTCCCACTATATTGGCAGATTGGGTAGCGGTTGGCTGTAAGTATATTAGAGAGCCATACCCTGAATCTATGTATGCGTCTTTTATGAATCTTGATAGCAGCAATGCTAAAGAAGGCTCTAATAAAGCTGCTACTGACCCAATGGCAATAGTTGATTGCGGCTTGTCATCTTCTAGTTGTTACCAAAGGGCTTATAATAACTCTAAAACAGCGATAGTCATATCTGCACCATTAATCGAATGTATTAAGGAAATGACAGCAAGATTACTGATTAGTAAAGATGTTTGTACATTTGATGATGTTAATAAAGTGATTAATTCTAGTAAAAGGGAGAGTAGTGTATTATTTCAGTTCCAACGTAATATGCACAGAACTGTTACTGCTTTATTAACTATATATGTAATTTTCTTTGGTTTTAAAATCGTACTTTCTAGTGATATTCCGCCTAAAAATGAAATAATTAATTTTGTATTAAAAATGTTATTTGTAACCTATTTCTCTGTAGGTATAAACATTACTCCTGGTAGTAGTTCTGACTATAATCGGCTAGATGGTATGGTGCAGTGGGCTTTTCCTTTGTTATTAGGAGGAATAGATACGCTTGGTGGTTGGGTTATGAATGCTTCTCCATCAGATTTGTGTAAATTTGAACCCAAAGATTATAACGATAAAAGTCTTTCTTATATGCCATTATGGGATGCATTGGATTGTCGAGTAAGTCATTATTTGGGATTAGATATACTATCAACCCTAATGGTAGAAAATCAATATAGAAATCATGATTTCAAGAATTTTGACTTTTTTAGTTTTTCAGCTCCACCCTATGTATATTTACTGATTCCTGCTATTATTTCAGGTAACATGACTCTTGTGTCTTTGGCACTTTCTTATCCTTTATTAGTGATTTCTGTTGGAGCATTTATGGTGAATGCTACAGTGATGTGCATGATATCTATAGTAATATTGGGTGTTTTAGCCCCTCTTTTTGTACCAATGTTTTTATTTGAATATACTCGCGGTTACTTCGAATCGTGGGTAAAGTTGCTAATATCATTTTTGTTACAGCCTATGGTTGTGGTAACCTTTATGATTCTGATGTTTTCGGTTTACGATGTTGGTTTTTATGGTCACTGTAAATATACAAGTAAAACTATACAAAATAGTATAGAAAGTGGAGGCGACGGAAAAAGAGCTGTAAAAATATTTTTTGTTGATAATGATTGGAGTAAATATAATAGTGAAGCCGAGGTTAAAAGTTGTAAGAATAGTTTAGGTTATATGCTTAATAATCCACTTGCAACAGTTGTTGATTTTGCTAAAGATAACCTAAATGAAATGCTCACAGAAAAACCAGGAAGTGGCAGTACAAGTAGTCATTTATCTAAATTCCAATTTCTCCAGGGTATTATTATGGGACCCGGTATGTTCTTTGTATCACCAAAATTAGTTTTTGAGAAAATTAAGGATATTGTTCTAGCGTTAGTTACTGCCTGCTTTACTTTGTATTTAATGTATCACCTTAGTGCTCAATTGGCAGACTTTGCAGCTGATATGACCGAGGGTGTAGCACTTAGCAGTGTTGCCATTCATCCGCAAGCAATATATAAAGCTGGTATGGCTGCTATTGGAGCGGCTGGAAAAATGGGAGCAGCCGATAAAGCAGCTGGGGGCGGTGGAGCTAAGGATTTAGCTGGAGGTGGCAAAGGTGGTGGTAGTAGTGGAGATAAAGGTGAATTAGCAGGAGATAGTGACTCTAGTGGTGGTGGTGAATCAGGAGGAGATACCGTAAGCACCGGCGGTTCGGTTGGAGCTACTGGATCAGTAGGAGGGGGAATGAAATCTTTGGGTGGTAGTGGAGTTTCTCTGCCAATCCGTCATATAACAGAAGCTACTACAACTGGTGTGAGTGAAGGAGGTTCTTCAAGTGGAGCAGGATCCTCACATGAATCGAGAGCTAATTTTGAGACTAGTACTAGTGACGGAGCTGTTTTAGTTCCAACTACGACAATAGCAGAAACAAGCAATTCTATTAATAGCTCACCACAGCTAGCTACAAATAAACAAGAATTAGGCAAACCTCTGGACAAAGTAGGTTCTGCATCGACATTGCCAAAAGAAAAAAAATCATATGGGTTACTTCCTAAAACTCCAAAAGAAATGGAGGAGCATACCTTACAACCCGGAGAGGCTGGTTATGTTAAACAAGAAATAAGAAATCGTGAGATAAAAGATAGAAATGCTAAATTAGAGGAACAGGCATTTAAAGATTTCAAAGAAAAACCTCTTAAAAATAGAGCAGCTAAACAAATTATAGCGGATAGAACTAATGTAAAAGTAAAAAAAGATGGCTCTGATGAAAATTCATAAAGTCATACAAATTTTTATACAATTTTGCTTGATATTTTTTTCAGTTGAGGTTTCTGCTGGTTATAGAAATGTTGGGGTTTCTGCTGGTTATGGAAATATGTGTCCATCAGTTTCATTTGGGGCAGATGATTATTTAAAGCAGAATACTGCTTACGGTCATATTATGTTTAGTATTGATATGATTGGTACTCCTGGTGCTTGTGAGCCAACTAGTCCAATTGATTCAGAGTTTAAATTTTGTCTAAAAAATAAAGAAGGGAGTTCTCCAGAATGTAAAGTTATTACTCTTAATTTAAATGATTCTAGGCGTCTTAGTGAGTTAAGCACTGATAATAATCCTGATTTAGGTGGCAATACCTTATTGAAGGATATTATTTTGACAGTAAAAATTATCGATAAAAAATTATTGTGCCTAGTAATGTCTACCTCAAAAGGGCAGCTTCCATTGGCTTGTAGGCATACTAACATACCAGCTCCGCCATTACCGTCAGATGAACAATGTCGGAACATAGGTAGAACTTGTTATATGGGTACTACTAAAAGTCAGTCGTTATTTAATTTTTCTGGGTTAGCTGTAGATTGTATGAAGGAAACTCTTGATAAAGTTTTTTTCCGTTATAGTAACTGTAATCCAAAAAATGATAAGGTTAGTTTGATTGGACTTAATCCCTTTTCAAAATTCCAAGAATCTTTGAAAATATCTATTAGGGCAGCATTAATATTATATGTTATGTTTTTTGCTGTTAATATGATTCTAAGTAAAGAATATGGTAATATAGATAAAATAGCAACTTTTGTTATGAAACTAATATTGGTTACTTATTTTGCTACTGGTATTGGACCGGTCTATTTTAAGGGTGGTAAAGAAACTACTGACAATGGTATGTTGCAGTATGGTTTACCGTTACTTACTGAACTTACTCCACAATTTGCCCAAATAGTTTTTAATGCTGGTGGTTCTAGAGGATTATGTGAGTTTGATGCTAAGAAGTATAAAAATGGTTATAGTTTTTATGCCCTTTGGGATGCTGTTGATTGTCGGATAGCTTATTATTTGGGTATGGGGTTAATCTATAATACAGAAGCTATTTTAAATAACATTAATAGCGTGTCAGGCGATAATAAAGGTACTGCTATTGAAATTTCCAAAAAACCCGGGAGTGAAGCTCCGGATGCATTAGGTAGGGTGGGAGCGTTCAGATTCTTTATCGTACTATTTGGTTTTTTATTATCTGGCAATATCATAATAGTAGCATCTGGACTAATATTTTCTGTAATATTTGTGTCAATAATTTTATATTTTATAACCCATTACCTAGTATGTTTAGTTACCATATATGTCATGACCTATATTTCTCCTATATTTATTCCTATGGTTTTATTTACTAGAACTAAAGCATATTTTGATGCATGGCTAAAAATTTGTATATCTTGTGCATTGCAACCTGCAGTAGTAGCTGGTTTTATTGCCTTGCTACTTACTATGTATGATTCGGCAATATACAAGAATTGTCAATTTATGAGGCATGACTATGTTAGTGCTAATGTTCAGTTTAGTACTTTTGAGCTTAGATTACCAATGGATAAACCTGAAGATTGTAGAAATAGCGTTGGATATAAATTGTTACAATATTATTCAGGGACAGGCTGGGAGAATCATCTTTTAAGTATTTTCCCAGTTAAATCAATTGTTACGGATATCTTCTCATTAATGGTAGATTTACTCTATGTATTAGTTTTTTCAATTATTTTTTATTATTTTTCAAAATCAATTAGTAAATTTGCAGCTGAGCTTACTGGCGGTCCTATCATGGAATCTGTAACAGCCAGTCCTACTAAGATAGTTGATATGGTTAAGAAAGGGATTGACTTTATTGCAGATGCTTCAGAAAAATCAAGGAAAGGAGGAGAAGAAGCAAAAGATTCAGCTAGTGGTGGTGAGGGGGCGGTTGGAGATAAGATGGGTTCAGGTGGTGGTATGGGTTCAGGTGGTGGTGGATGATGATTATAGACAACCCGACTAACATTACGCTAAATTCACAAACGTTTATTAGCGATGAAGCAGTTCTGTTTTATGTCATCCCTGCGAAAGCAGGGATATTAGATTCCCGCCTACGCGGGAATGACAACTTACAATTGCGAGGCGATATGAAGTTTGAACGAATCGATCCTGCTTTGTGTTACCCTTGCTTCAGTGTGGGATATAGATTTCCGTCGCAGCTAGGAATGATAACTTACAATTGCTTCGTTGATTCACACCTTCTCGTTAATAGCGTCAGTTTACCATGGCTAAAACCTTCTCGGGTTAGCTATAACTTGGATATTATCATATGAAAGGAAATTTATCAAAACTTATAATGTTACTAGGCATAATTGCTTTGTTGGTTAGCGTTGTTATGGTAGTGCTTGCGATGATAGGATCAGTAAAAATTACTAATGGTTGTCTTATGAGATATGATGACACAAAAGGTGGTAATACTACCGATCGTATTACTAATACGGTGATGCTTAATGCAACAGCAAACTATACTGTAATTACTAAAACAAAACCAGATGGCTCGCTTGAAACGGAGTATGATCCTAACCGTTATGGAGAATGGTTAAATACTAACCTAGCTGTTACAAATGAGCAGGAGATTAAGTTTAAAATAGATGGTAATATAAGCCTTTGCCGAGCTTATATACCAAAAAATAATATTCAACAACTTTCAGATTTGGATAGTAATGGTAACAAAGTTGCTATTCCTAGGGTTGAAGAAACCAATGCAGAACCGCTATCCTTAATTTTTGATGCTAAAACTGATGAATGGCGAAATATAGCTGAATTGTTTGCTAATGATAAGGTTGTAATATCAATTTTACCGGATCAAAAGAAACTGCCAAATATGGCTAATGTTAGTGTAAAAAATATTTTTAAGTTTGTTAAACAAGATGGTGAATCTAAAAATTTTATAGAACAGGAAAATTGCTCGGAAGGGAAGAGAGAATACAGCCCATTATGTGGCAGATATTCAATATATTCTGGGGAGTATGTCACTGGTTGTAGTCCGCCGCCGGCAAATTGTGACAATCCAAATGCAAAGAATTGTGCTAATAGTAATGCCGTAAGATCGGTGTGTTGGAGTAAGCCAGAAGATCGAGAGTTAGGTTATGGGGTATGCGTACTAGATGCAGGTCATTTAGCTAGTTACTGGAAAACAATATGTGATAAGATTGGGTTTTGGGCTAATGTTAAGGGGGTGGCACCAGAGCCTTATCGAGATGATGGTTTCTTTACATCTCCGTGGTCTGACAAGGTTGATAAGCTATTCACGGATTTTCATCCAGAATGTTCTAATAATTCAAATATTTCATCTTCTACATGTCCAGGTATTGATCGTGGAGAAAAAGACAGAAAATATATAGAAGGAGAATATCAGAAAGAAAGATATTTCTGGTATTCTGCCGATGGTCCAACAGGTCTATTATACAGGATAGATAATAGTGAAACTCCGACTAAATCTCTAGGAACAGGCTATAGATTTGCTAAAATAATTGATAAAGATAAAGATAAAGATTACGATTCGGTAAATAATAGTAAAGAAGATGATAAGAAATATAAAATTATTTATAACGATATTATAACCGCTACAGGACAAAGCTATTTACAATATCGTTTCTGGTCAAAATATACTGACTATAGTGAAAATACTGGTGGTTATGTGTTAAACATTAAGCAGACCAAATGTCGAAGAAGTAATGGTAATAGTTTTAATGATGATATGACTAATCGTGGTAAAGTACAATATTTAATAATGCCATATGGTGAGAATCCTAATAAACCTGGTACATCTTATATCCCTACTAATATTGGTGTGAAAGATGCAGACGGTAATGCAAAAATTACTGCGAATGATAATGGATATCTATGGATGAGAATCCTCAATAAACAAGAGGATTATAAAGAAAGTTATGGTAGGTACAAAGTAGAATTTCGCACCTCACAAAAGGTTGGTAGTTTTACTTTTAATGTTCTAAATCCTTTATTTGAGTTATTAAAAGGAAAAATCAAAGGTGCTGCGGTAACGATCTTTCAGAATATGACATGCTATGGTGGTGGAGTTACTACCTGTAGTAACTTTTTTAACTATATAAAAGCAGTATTAATTCTTTACGTTATGTCGTATGGAGCAATGTTTTTACTAGGTATTGTTAAAATCAATCAACAGGATTTGGTAATTAGGATAGCAAAAATTGCTATAGTTAGTGGATTAATGAATGAGAGTACTTTTAGATTTTTTAATGAGTATATATTTGATTTTATCACTAATTTTTCAGATGGGATAATTTCCAATATGAGTGGCTATAGTATGTTTTCGTCTACGGACAAGATATCAAATCCTTTTATGTTCCTAGATGCATTAATGAGTAAAATATTATTTAGTAAAACTTTTGCTGGTCAAGTGCTATCTTTATTATCAATGGGTCTTAGTGGGCTGATTTATTTTGTTATACTATTTATTAGTATAATTATAGTAATCATTACCGTTCTTCGGGCGGTGGCAGTTTATATTATGGCATTTATGGCAACAGCTTTGTTAATCGGTATAGCTCCACTATTTCTTACGTTCATGCTATTTGATTTTACGAGATATTTATTTGATAATTGGGTGAGGTTTACTTTTAGATATATGATAGAGCCGGTAATCTTAATGGCGGGAATTATTATACTTACTCAGTTGTTTACAATTTACTTGGATTTTACAACTGGTTATAGTGTGTGTTGGAAATGTGCTTTACCAATAAAAGTTCCATTCCCTACTATTCAAGGTCTTCCTGCAATTTTCTCTAACTTAGAGATTTTTTGTATCAATTGGTTTGCACCTTGGGGAATGGATCATCGTTCTGGGATGATGGGATTAAATATGCAACATTATATTGCATTGATTATCATTTCCTATGGAATGTATGGTTATGTTGAATTTTCTGGTCAAATGGTAGCAAAATTAACTAGTACTGCTGGCCCTTCTGCTACCTCTATGGGACAAGGGATGTCATCGGCAATAGAGCAAGGAGCTTTGAAAAAAGTTGGTTTAGACAAAAAAGGAAGAGACGAAATCAAGCAAGGTGCTAGTAAAAGATTAAAAGATAGGAATAAAGCCCTCGATAAGGGTAATAAAGCTATATCCAAAGGTGATACTAAGGACAGCGATGGTAACAATAAGACTGAAAGTGCAAAAAGTAGTGCTGAAGGTGGCGAAAGTGCTTCTAATACGGATATGAAGTAATAACTGAAAACAAGTGAATGGGATGAGAAATTTTAGATATCTAATTTTGTTGGTAGATTTACTACTTAAGGGGCAAGTATTTATTGCCTTAGTAGTTCTCTTAGCCTTCCATCCTGCCAAAGCTGATGATAATAAATATGCTTGGATGAATTCGACCTTAGGAGGGCTTAGTATTTTATTTTCATCATGCCTAGAAGCACCAAAATTCAATGGTTTTCAAGAAGGTAGGATTTCTTTAGACCTTGCAAAATCAAATATATGGAATTCTACTGGTAACTACGTTAAAAAAGATAAAAAAATTCAGTTTGAGTGGAGTACTAGGGGAGCTGTAGTTGTAAGTAATCTAAGAAAACACCTAGTGATTTACCGTATAGATCCAAGGTTTGATAACCCTCAAATATTTATTAAAACTTTTAATTATTTAACTAATAAGTATGAAGCTACTGACTTCCAAGAATTCAAGGCAACTGATCCAACTAAAGATTATATAACTTTAGCATTTAACAAAATGCAAAATTATGTAGACTATTTTAACTTTGCTAAAAACAGACAAAAAATTCGTGTGGGAAAAGGCGATGTAATAAATATAACCCTTGCAAGAACAGGAGATTTTTTTAGTGTAGCTACTGACGAAGATGTGTTAAAAACAGAACTTGATAATAATCAATTGGCAGTTTCGTCACTTTATACCAATAGTAACCTTGATAATAGAATATTATATTCAACTGCAGAAAAATTATGTAATGTTATTGATCCCTCAAGAAAGGTAGAATGTAGCGGTACTGGAACAAATACCAAATATAGAGTATTAGATAAGCTAGTATTAGTTGGTAAACCATTAACTCAAACCTCTATAGAACGTATGAATAGCTTAGGGGTTACAAGTTGCCCTGATTCTACCAATGATAATAACAATACTCCAGTGTGCTTCTATGACCAAGGAAGAGGGATGAGGATATCGGTAAGTGGTCAGGTCATAAAGAGAGCAGCAGAAAGTTTTGTATACTCTAAATTTTTAAAAAAGAATTTCTTATATTATAAATCTGATGTTGCAGGGGCTTTAGATTTCTCAACTGATTGGGCAATTCAAGGCATGTTTACTGCCCTAAGCAAGCCTTTAATGAGCGATTGGACTACCTTTCCCAATCTTAATGCACTTAATTTTTATATTAATAGCTCTGATGTAGATTTGAGTGCCGGTTTCTTACATTTTGGACGCTACATTATGATTGTAGAAATAGGTAATGGTGATAAAATTATTAGTGATGCTCAACAAAAAAACATAGAAGTTGAATACACTATAATGGAAGATGGTGGAACACCAGCTGAATCAACCGTAGGCACACAAATTACCCAAGATTTTTCAATTGATGCTAACCAAGATGGGTATTTATGGGTTAGAGTAAAGAATCCTAATAAAGAGGTAATGGGAGAAATTAATATAAATTATGCTAATTACACTGGGAGTACTTGGTTTTCAGATATTGTATATAAAGGGGCAGTTAAACCTATTACTGATAAGTTTCATGAATTTACTATGAATTTCTATGAAAAATTAACTAGAAATGCAACGTTGCAACGAATCACAAGAGCAGCATTAATTCTCTACGTCACTATATATGCTTTAACTTTTTTAGCGGGTGCTACCCAGATAACGGCTAAAGATTTATTAACTAGGTTTATAAAAATAACTTTGATAGTAACACTAATAGGAGAAAATAGTTGGAACTTTTTTAATGACTACTTATTTAGTGCCTTTATTGAGGGTACTGACTATATAATGACTAATGTATCAGGACTCACCAGTTCTAAGTCTAATATTTTTGGTTTTATTGATCCAATATTTGATAAATATACCAATGGTAGATTTTGGTTATTATTATTCATACAGCTATTACAAATCCATAATGGTCTTATTGTTGTTGCTATCATAACTATTTATTCTCTTACGCTTTATTTTAGAGCTATTTTGGAAGTTATCATAGGTTACGTTATAGCGTATATTGGGCTGTCAGTTATGATCTCTTTAGCACCATTTTTTATAATCTTGGTACTATTTGAGCAAACTAAAAGTATCTTCGATAACTGGTTATCTACCTTATTCAGTTATGTAATGCAACCAAGCATATTATTAATATTTTTTCTATTAATAGATCAAGTGATGTCGGAACAACTTTTAAAAATTGTGGTTAGAGCATGTTGGAACCCTGACTTTCTACCAATAGCTATAGGCTTAGATCTAACACATATTGACATACCAATTAATTTTTCTTTCAAATTACCATTTTTACCTGGGATACCTTTCTTTAGCCCCTCAGTTACAGAAATTGATGATTTAGATGCTTTATTAAATTCTACGGGTACATTTTTGGTAATATTTACCAGTAGCTTGTTATTCTATGCTTATTGTCTAATGGCTCATGGGCTTGTGGAGTATGTTACTATAGTGGTTTCTCAATTGACGAATGTAACGCCTGCAAGGCAGGAAGGTAATTTCCAAGCCCCTGATAATCCTACAAAATCTATCATTCATGATATGGAAACTGTAGCACAACCTATTAAGGATGTAGCTCTTGCCCCAGCCAGAATATTTAAAGACAAAGTGATAGATCAAAATTATAAAGCAAGAGGCAAAGAAGACTCTGAAAACAAAAAAGAGTATACTGGCAAAATATTTGCCTCAAGACATGATTCAGATGGTGGTGGAGCAGGTGGCACCCCTACTAAAAGGGAATAATTACTATTTAAGCCTAGGTTTTATAAATGAAGAATATCCTTACTATTTTATTAATTTCTATATTTTGCCTTTCAGGGTGTACTGGGGATAGGTGCATTGATGCAGATGATTTTGGTTTTATAAAGTTTGTAATTTCTTCAAGATATAAGAAAGAAGAGTTAAGTGGACAACAAGATAATCAATCAGCTCCCTGGGTTGATAGTGGATATAATGTAAATGGTCAACCACTTACTATATTGGTAAAAACCTGGGACTTCGTTAAAGGAGATAAGAATAACCCTTCAGAGTTATCAGCTTGGTGTGCATGGTATGGTCAGGAAAATAATAAAAATACTTTATCTGAATTTTGTAAGAGATTACAAGTATGCCAATTTATAGATGGTAGGATGTGTACGAATAGTAAGGATGCTAAAATTAGTAATGCACCATGTTTATTTAAAAATGGAGTGGGACTATATTTATTAATTGCTGAGCGTGGTACAGACCCTAATATTTCATTGCAGACACAACGTGCACCAGATGGAATTACCAAACATCTTGGTGAGCCTATTGTTAATTTTTACGACCTTAATAAAAGAGGTGAATTAGTAAAAGCTGGAGGAATAAGTTATCAATATGAAGATGTTGATAACAATGACTACGATAAATCTCCATTATATTTTAAGATATTAGATAAATTTTATGATGATAATAATGGTCAGTATCGTGTAGTTATTAAATCTGGGGTCAATGACACTAGACCCGATCCTATTGACTTTTTAACAAATTTAATAAAAGTTGAGTTATTTGGTAACGATAAAGAAAAGGGTCTAGTTAGGGCAATTTACGAGAATATTATTAAAACACCAGGGTATCGTCTATCTGTTTCGGCTTTGTTAACTTTGTATATTATATTTACAGGATTTTCTTTTCTGATTGGCAATGTTAATCTCACACATACTGAATTAATAATTAGAATAGTAAAAGTTAGTATAGTATCAACTTTACTTAGTTCTACTATTAGTTGGCAATTTTTCCATGATTACTTATTTGTGTTTTTTGTGGAAGGGGTAGAGCAAATATTACAAATAATTAAACAAACTGCTGCAACAGGCCCTGGGTCTTGGAGTATTATAAGCTTGATGATTGCCCCACAAACTATGGCAAAACTATTTTCATTACTGTTCGTCGACCCATTAGGGTTTATATATATAATTCTATTCCTGATTGCTCTTTATTATATCTTCATGATGGTATTTAAGGCTACTGTTATATATCTTACGGCATTGATAATTATTGGGATGATTATCATAATGGCTCCCATATTCATTTGCTTTATGTTATTTGGTATCACACGCTCATTGTTTGAGAACTGGTTAAGACAGCTGATTTCATATGCTATACAACCAATTATATTATTTACTGGTCTAGCGTTTATTTCGATTATTATCAGAACGGAGATATATTCTTCACTTGGTTTTGGTGTATGTAAGTACGACTTCCCAGATTTAGGGCCAATAAATGAATTATTTGGTAGTATTAATGAAGATCTAGATACTAGTCTTGGTGACTCGATATTTTATTGGTGGTTTCCATCTCCAATGAAAGGTAACAATTTTAGTAAAACAAGAGCTGATATATTAGTACCTGTCGATCATCGTATAGCTGATGGTTCACCAAATGGCAAACTATGTTTAGCTTATGAATGTAAGGAGAATAGATATATTGAGTTACCATTTTTAGATCCAGTCAAAGATTTAACAAGAATTAACAACTTTTTTAATGGTAAGTTTGTTCAGCTGGATGGATTATTGTTAATTTTTGTATGTGTTTATTTACTAAGTAAATTTAATGATATAGCTGTTTCAAGTGCTAAATTCTTATCTAACACATCAGGTAATTTAACAAATTTACAAGCAGTTGGACAAGCTGCCTTTACCCCTATTCAGCAACAAATAGAGAGACCTGCAAACTATGCTTTCGGTGCTGTCAAGCAAAGGGTAGATCAAGTAACTGAGAAGGCAAGTATGTTTGTTGCCAGTAAGTATGAAGAATGGATGATGGGGGGGGTAGCACAAGAGGCACTTGACCCAAAAGCAGTAAAATCTAGTGTTTTAAGTGAGGTAAAAAGAACGCACGGTATAGATTATAAAGACGTTAATGTTAAAGCTGGAAGTGATTACCAAAGAGCTATTAGCGAGGTTATGAAAACTATTAAACCTGATGAGTCAGTTAAAGAATTTACTGGTAGTTATTCAGAAGTTCGGGATCATCTAGCAGCTCTTAAATTTGGGGCGGGTAAGAAATATGATTCTCTTAACGAAGATCAAAAGAAAGAACTTAATGAGTCAATGAAAACTAAAGATGGTAAGACTTTACGAGAATTAGCCAGTGATGCAAAGTTTACCAAAGATTTCCAGCAAGCTTATATGAACTCGCATCAAGAAATGTCAAAAAGAGGAGTAGGGCTATTTGGTAAGAATATAGCACCTCTCAGAAGTTGGCAAGAGATGAACAAGCGTGTTGATGACAAGAGAAAGTTACGTGATGGGAAACGTAGAAATATAGGAGAGAAAATATATGCGGGTTATGAAGGATTAAAGCGGGAAGCCTTGACTGCTATTGTTGGTAAAGATTTACGTGATGCTTTTGAGGGTAACCTGACTGGAGCTGAGTGGGAAGATTTTAATTATAATGATCCAAGACTTAGAACCCATAATGAATCACTTAATGATGAACAACGATCTTTGGAATATCAAAAACTTAAGACACAAATCAATAAAGAAACCATTGCTGTTCAGGAAGATATATCGTCTCCTGAGTATCTAGCTAGACTTGAATTACAGGGTAGAACAGCAGATGTTGATTATTATGAAGAATTAACCAACAAAGACCTTGCCTTCCAGGTATATGATGCACTTGCCCAAGGTGAAAATGATGGAAAAAATCCGGTATTAATGGGAGAAAGATTTATGAGAGAGAAAGCAACAGATACTCAAACTCGTGAAATGATTGATAATGCTCATAAGATTGAGCAAAGAATGATCGATGATGATAGATATGTACGTAGACAAGAATATTATGATGTTATGCGTGAAAAAGCTGAAGCTAATGGTGATAATAAATCTTTAGAGTATAGTGAGGCAGTACTGAAGAAAATAGCAGGAAGAAAAGAGCTTATTAAAAAGGAAATTAAATCTCATGTTGATGGAATTAATCAATATCGCTTAGCTGCTAAAATGTCTAAATATGAAAAAGATTAGATCAATTTATAGAATCATTTTTTAAATATTTAGCATATCTCCCACATTGTTGAATGAATAGGGGCATTGGTTAATTCCTATTCATTTAACAATACGAAGTTCTTAAGAATCCCTTGACATTTATTAATTATTTTGTGACAATATATATTAAAACTATTTTTATTTTGTAGTGAAAGTGTAATTCGACATAATGTACCAATTTAAGGAAAAAAACCGATCTCTAACTGTCATTGCGAGGAGCCACTTTAGGCGACGAAGCAATTGTAAGTTAAAAGTATGATCCTGTCATACCTGCGAAAGCAGGTATCTAGCACAACTGTCGAAAGTTAGAAGAGGAAGCGGTTTTAGATAGTGTGCTTTAAAAGTCGTATGTGGTTGACGTCATTGCAAGAAGACCGTAGATCGACGAAGCAATCCATTTGTGTTTACTTTTATGGATTGCTTCGTCGATCTACGGTCTTCTTGCAATGACGTCGACCACATACGACTTTTAAAGCACACTATCTAAAACCGCTTCCTCTTCTAACTTTCGACAGTTGTGCTAGATACCTGCTTTCGCAGGTATGACAGGATCATACTTTTAACTTACAATTGCTTCGTCGCCTAAAGTGGCTCCTCGCAATGACAGTTAGAGATCGGTTTTTTTTCCTTAAATTGGTACATTATGTCGAATTACACTTTCGCTACAAAATAAAAAATGTAGGGTACTGTGGGTTAAAATAGTCATCAAATTTGTATTTATTTAATAACCTACTAATTGGAATTTAACTTGACAAGGAGTTTTTAATGTATATAATGCACTATACAAACCGGATAAAACGGATAAAATTTGAATTAGGTAAAGAAAGGTCGGTTTCGCTATTCTTTTAGGAGTTATAAAGTAAATAACTCTTATAAATTAAGGGATGTTTAATCAAATAACATAGAGTTATAAGAAACTAATTTATAAATATTATTTTCTTATGACTTCTAAGGTAGGTAGAGATGGTTTTAATGAGTAGAAGATCGTTTATATATGGGGTATTATTTGTTACAATAGCGATTGTTGTGGTGATAGTTTTTATCAAAAAAATAGATAATAGACAAATTGTTGCTCGGCAAGTTGACAATCAATCTGTTGTAGTTCCTGTTGAAGTGGTTAAGGCACAGTATTCAGAGGATACAAAAGATATATTGGTGACAACAGGAAAAACCTTGCCCTATGAAACACATGCAGTTAAAGTTAATATAACAGGGAAAATTAAAGAGCTTGACTTGCCCATAGGTAGTTATGTTAATAAAGGTGATATTTTAGCAGTATTAGATACCACGCAAATTGACTACCTGATTGAACTTGCAAATGAAGAGTATCGGCTTAAAGAGAAAAAAGCTAATGCAATGAAACAGTTATCAGATAAGAATCTCATTAGCTATACAGAATATGTAAACCATCGTATAGAATACCTTGATTCTAAGCATAAATATTATACATTACTTGATGACAAGACCAATCATTATATTATTGCTCCGTTAAGTGGCATTGTTGAACGAAAACTTGTTGCTAACGGAGAGCTTGTTATGCAGAAGGATAAAATTGCCGTTCTTTATGATGTTCATATTATCAAGGTTGCATTTGAACTCGATGAAAGCGACTATCAGAAATTTAAAAGTTCTCCGGATAGCTATGTTAATATCTATATTCCTGCTTTAGATTTAGCTCTTAAACTAAGTGATTTTAAAACTTCAGAAATTGCTCAAGAGAAGAATCACTCAGTCTATATTGAAACGTTTATTCCAAATGATGATAATTTAATTACACCGGGCTTATTTGTTAATGTAAACGTTATTTTCAATAGCAATAAGCAACGGATAAAACTACCAAACTCAGCCATTTTCTTTGAATCCTATTATTTTGTCTATGTTATTGAGAATAATATAGCTAAAAAAGTAAGGGTTGAAATAGGTGATAGTGATAGTCAAAGTGTAGAGGTAGTTAGTGGCATCAAACCAAATGATCAAGTGGTTATTTCGGGCAAAAAGGGATTGTATGATGGGACTAAGGTTCTGATTGAAGATAAGACAACTGGGTCAGAATTATAATAATTAAAATGTACTGAAATAGGGGATGAAAAAAAATAAGAAATACGCAAAAATAATAAAAATAGCTATTAGTGGATTATAAAAATCTGCTATATATATAGCTAACCTTATCCTTACTTATATTGAAGAACTAAAATAGATAAATAAATTAGACAAATGAAAACACTATACTTTTTTATAATACTATTATTTTTTAGTTCTGTTTATGCTAAGGAGATTAATCCAGCTGAACTTCAAAAAATGAATTTAATACAAGCTGGGGAAATACATCAGCTAAACAAGAAAAAACTTGATCTTGAGCGAGAAGTGGCGAAGCAAGCTGCAGAGATAGAAGAGTCCCAAAATAATAATAGTAACGATAATAATAGCTCAAGTAACTCAAATTCTTCATCAAATACTGGACAAAGAGCTGCTCCTAGTAACAATTCTACCCCAGAACAATACATTATTGATAGTAATAATCGTAATACTCAAGAGAATACAAATTCTCAAATGAATTCTAAAAAATATGTGAATGATGGTGAGAATCTTGATATTACTACAACAAAAGATCAAAATACTACTAGTTCTGCACAAAAGACTAATCAATCACCAAGTGAAGCAACTAGGACTTCAAGCCAACAAGAAATAATTTCAGATGATAATAAACAATCGGATAGCCAAATTGGTCAAAGGGGAGAAGATAGTGAACTGCAAGTACGTTCAGAAAATATTGTAAAACTTGAACTATTACAGGATGATGTTGAAGCAGCTGAAGAAAAATTATCAGAGTTGCAAAGTAACATAAATGATTTGGATAATGAATACACGAAGAAAAAACTAGCATTTGAAAAACTAGAACAACTAGAATCCCAATTGCCTAAACAACCTGAGATAAAAACTAATTCATTAGATCAGCAAGCTCAACAAAGTGGAGCTGGTTTACAGGATGATTCAAAGGTGCAAAAGGAATTGCCTGCTAATTCACAACAACAGATGGCAGACTTGGTTCAAAAAGAAGCAGAGTTAAAGGATGCACAGGCTAAGGTTAAAGCACACGAAGCTACGATAATGGAGAAGGACAAGCTATTAGCAGAGATTAAAAGAGGCTCAAAAAATGAGATAGTAGCGACTCAACAAGAAACTGAAGCTCAGGATAAGTTGGCTGCAGTAGTTCAAGAAAAACTTCAATTGGAGGAGAAGTTAGCAGCGGCTACTGCAAACATAGCAGAGTTGACTACAAAAGCAACAGATTTGGATGCAAGAGAAACAAACTTGGCTGAAAAAAACGCAGAGTTACAAGCGGCTAATGAAAGTTTACAACAACAGACAGCAGCTTTAACTAACAAACAAAATGAGGCGGATACTAATTTAGCTGGGCTGGTTGAAGTGGCTAAGGCTCGTGAAGCTGAAATAACAGAGAAGCAACAAGCATTAGCAGATTTAGCTAAAGAAAAAGAGGAAGCACTTAAAGCTAACGAAACTACGATGGCAAACTTAGAGCAAGAGAAAAAGCAGTCAGCTGAAAAGTTAGAAGATATTAATAAAGAAAAAGATGCGGCTCAGGCTAAGTTGGATGCAGAGGTTAAAGAGAAGCTTCAGTTGGTGAGGAGCTTAGAAGATGCTAATAAGGCTAAAAAAGAATCAGAAGAGAAGATAGCAGATTTGGATAAAAAAAACGCAGAGTTGAATCAACAAAAAGCTGCAGCGGAGCGAGCTGCTCAAACTGAGATGGCAGAGTTGACTCGACAAAAGGATACAGCAGAGCAAGCTGCACAACAACAAGAAACAGCTTTGGCTGCAAGAAATGCAGAGTTACAGACGGCTAATGAAAGTTTACAACAACAGACAGCAGCTTTGGCTGAAAAAGAAACAGCTTTACAGGTGGTGCAGGATAACCTTGCTGCAGCGGTTAAAGATAAGGAGCAATTAGCAAATGCTAACAAAGAATCACAACAACAAACAGCAGCTTTGACTCAACAACAAATTGACGCTCAGGCTAAGTTGCAAGAATCAGAAAATAAGATAGCAGATTTGATTAAAGAACAAGAAAATGCACAGGCTAAGTTGGATGCAGCTGATAAAGCTAACAAAGATACGATGGCAAAGAACCAACTTGCTCAGGATGAAATAGAAAAGAATAAAAAAGAGTTAGAAAATTTAGCTAAAGAAAAAGACGAAGCACTTAAAGCTCACGAAACTGCGATGGCAAACTTAGAGCAAGAGAAAAAGCAGTCAGCTGAAAAGTTAGAAGATGTTAATAAAGAAAAAGAGGCTGTTCAGGCTAAGTTGGATGCAGAGGTTAAAGAGAAGCTTCAGTTGGTGAGGAGCTTAGAAGATGCTAATAAGGCTAAAAAAGAATCAGAAGAGAAGATAGCAGATTTGGATAAAAAAAACGCAGAGTTGAATCAACAAAAAGCTGCAGCGGAGCGAGCTGCTCAAACTGAGATGGCAGAGTTGACTCGACAAAAGGATACAGCAGAGCAAGCTGCACAACAACAAGAAACAGCTTTGGCTGCAAGAAATGCAGAGTTACAGACGGCTAATGAAAGTTTACAACAACAGACAGCAGCTTTGGCTGAAAAAGAAACAGCTTTACAGGCGGTGCAGGACAAGCTTGCTGCAGCAGTTCAAGATAAGGAGCAATTAGCAAATGCTAACAAAGAATCACAACAACAAACAGCAGCTTTGACTCAACAACAAACTGACGCTCAGGCTAAGTTGCAAGAATCAGAAAATAAGATAGCAGATTTGATTAAAGAACAAGAAAATGCACAGGCTAAGTTAGATGCAGCTGATAAAGCTAACAAAGATACGATGGCAAAGAACCAACTTGCTCAGGATGAAATAGAAAAGAATAAAAAAGAGTTAGAAAATTTAGCTAAAGAAAAAGAGGAAGCACTTAAAGCTAACGAAACTACGATGGCAAACTTAGAGCAAGAGAAAAAGCAGTCAGCTGAAAAGTTAGAAGATGTTAATAAAGAAAAAGAGGCTGTTCAGGCTAAGTTGGATGCAGCGGAGCAAACTAAAGAGCAAGCAGAGAAGGCATTAGACGAGAAAGGCAAGGAATTAGCAAATACGATAAAAGCTTTGAATGACAAACAAACTGAAGCTCAGGCTAAGTTGGATGCAGCTGATAAAGTGTACAAAGATGCGATAACAAACTTAGAGCAAGATAATGAGCAGTTGGCGGCGAACTTAGCGACGGTTAATGGAAACATAGAAGATTTGAATCGACAAAAAGTTGAAAAAGATGCAGAGTTACAAGCGTCTAATGAAAGCTTACAACAACAGAAAACAGCTTTAGCTGGAAAAGATACAGAATTACAAGCGGCTACTGCAAACATAGCAGCTTTGAATCAAGAAAAAGATGAGTTGGATGGCATTGCTAAGAAGCGCGAAGCTACTATAGCAGAGAAGGACAAGGAATTAGCGGATGCTAAACAACTCGCACAAACTAAGCAAGATCAGTTGGTTGCAGAACTTAAAGATCACGAAACTGTGCTAAAGGAATTAGCAGATATTATAAAAGACTCAGGTGCCAAGATAGAAGATTTGGCTCGACAAAAGGATGCAGCAGAGCAAGCTGCAAAACAACAAGAAACAGCTTTACAGGCGGTGCAGGACAAGCTTGCTGCAGCGGTTCAAGGAAAAGAAGAGGCGGAGAAGAACTTAGCGGTGGTTACTGAAAGTTCACAACAACAGATAGCATCTGTGACTAAAGAAAAAGAGAAATTGGATGAATTGGCTAAGACGCACGCAGCTGCGATGGTAGAGAAGGACAAGACATTAGAATTAGTTCAGAAAGACTTGGAACTAGCGAAGAGCAAATTTGAGGCAGAAAGAGAGAAGTCCGTTCAAGAGAATGTGTTGTTACATCAGAGGTTTGAAGATGTAACAAAAATCTCAGAAGATAAGAGAAAAACTTTGACTGAAGAACAGAAAGATATGCAGGGTAAGTTAAAAGTTGCACAAGATGAGATAGAAAATAATAAACAAGTATCAGAAAATTTGGCTAAACAAAAAGATGAATTGGATAGATTGGTTAAAGATCGCGAAACTGCAATAATAGAGCAAGAAAAGAAATTAGCAGATGCTAATAAGGCTAATGAGGACTCAAAAGTACAGATAGGAGCTTTGACTAAAGAAAAAGAGGAAATGGATAAAGTTAAAGAGCAGTTGGCGAAAAATTTAGCTGAAGATCAGGCTAAGTTGGATGTAGCTGATAAAGCTAACAAAGATACGATGGCAAAGAACCAACTTGCTCAGGATGAAATAGAAAAGAATAAAAAAGAGTTAGAAAATTTAGCTAAAGAAAAAGACGAAGCACTTAAAGCTCACGAAACTGCGATGGCAAACTTAGAGCAAGAGCGGAAGCAGTTGGCGGAGAAGTTAGCAGATGTTAATAAAGAAAAAGAGGATGTTCAGGCTAAGTTGGATGCAGCGGATAAAGTGTACAAAGATGCGATGGCAAACTTAGAGCAAGAGCGGAAGCAGTCAGCTGAAAAGTTAGAAGATGTTAATAAAGAAAAAGAGGCTGTTCAGGCTAAGTTGGTTGAAGCAGATAAAGCGTACAAAGATGCGATGGCAAACTTAGAGCAAGAGCGGAAGCAGTTGGCGGAGAAGTTAGCAGATGTTAATAAAGAAAAAGAGGATGTTCAGGCTAAGTTGGATGCAGCGGATAAAGTGCACAAAGATGCGATAACAAACTTAGAGCAAGATAAGGAGCAGTTGGTACAGAACTTAGCAGATGCTAATAAGGATAAAGATGACTCAAAAGTACAGATAGCAGCTTTGACTCAACAACAGAATGAAACTAAGGCTAAGTTGCAAGAATCAGAAAATAAGATAGCATCTGTGACTAAAGAAAAAGAGGAATTGGATGAATTGGCTAAGGTACACGAAGCTACGATAGTAGAGAGGGACAAGGCGTTAGCGGATGCTAATGAAAAATCACAACAACAGATAGCAGATTTGATTACAAAAGAAGACGAGTTAAAGGTAATTCAAGATAAATTGGCTGAAGTGAATCAAGCTCACGAAATTGCAATAGCAAAACAACAAGATGATGCACAGAATAAGTTACAGGGAGCTAATACAAATTACCAAGCTGACCTTGCCAAACAACGCGATCAATTAGCGGTGGAGTTAAAGGCAACGCAGGATAAGTTGAACAATGCACGATCTAAGATAGCACAGAATCACCAGCTATTAGAAGCAAAACCAGTAGATAAGAAAGCAGTTAAAGCTTCACTTACGACTAATATAGCAAATGATAATGCAACTTCATCGAAAATAGGATATGCAAATCAAAAAAAAGAAAAAGAACAAGAACTTGCACAGAGACAGGCACAAGTAAAAATAGAGGAAAGAAAATTAGCCTCTAAAGAACAAAATCTTGCACAAAGACAGGCAACAGTTAAAATAGAGGAAAGAAAATTAGCCTCTAAAGAACAAAATCTTGCACAAAGACAGGCAACAGTTAAAATAGAGGAAAAAAAATTAGCCTCTAAAGAACAAAATCTTGCACAAAGACAGGCAACAGTTAAAATAGAGGAAAAAAAATTAGCCACTCAAGAATTAGATATTACACAAAGACAGACAACAGTTAAAACAGAGGAAAGAAAATTAACCCCTCAAGAATTAGAGATTAAACAAAGACAGGCAACAGTTAAAACAGAGGAAAGAAAATTAACCCCTCAAGAATTAGAGATTAAACAAAGACAGGCAACAGTTAAAACAGAGGAAAAAAAATTAACCCCTCAAGAATTAGAGATTAAACAAAGACAGGCAACAGTTAAAACAGAGGAAAAAAAATTAACCCCTCAAGAATTAGAGATTAAACAAAGACAGGCAACAGTTAAAACAGAGGAAAGAAAATTAACCCCTCAAGAATTAGAGATTAAACGAAGACAGGCAACAGTTAAAACAGAGGAAAAAAAATTAGCCTCTAAAGAACAAAATCTTGCACAAAGACAGGCAACAGTTAAAATAGAGGAAAAAAAATTAGCCACTCAAGAATTAGATATTACACAAAGACAGACAACAGTTAAAACAGAGGAAAGAAAATTAACCCCTCAAGAATTAGAGATTAAACAAAGACAGGCAACAGTTAAAACAGAGGAAAGAAAATTAACCCCTCAAGAATTAGAGATTAAACAAAGACAGGCAACAGTTAAAACAGAGGAAAAAAAATTAACCCCTCAAGAATTAGAGATTAAACAAAGACAGGCAACAGTTAAAACAGAGGAAAAAAAATTAACCCCTCAAGAATTAGAGATTAAACAAAGACAGGCAACAGTTAAAACAGAGGAAAGAAAATTAACCCCTCAAGAATTAGAGATTAAACGAAGACAGGCAACAGTTAAAACAGAGGAAAAAAAATTAGCCTCTAAAGAACAAAATCTTGCACAAAGACAGGCAACAGTTAAAATAGAGGAAAAAAAATTAGCCACTCAAGAATTAGATATTACACAAAGACAGACAACAGTTAAAACAGAGGAAAGAAAATTAACCCCTCAAGAATTAGAGATTAAACAAAGACAGGCAACAGTTAAAACAGAGGAAAGAAAATTAACCCCTCAAGAATTAGAGATTAAACAAAGACAGGCAACAGTTAAAACAGAGGAAAAAAAATTAACCCCTCAAGAATTAGAGATTAAACAAAGACAGGCAACAGTTAAAACAGAGGAAAAAAAATTAACCCCTCAAGAATTAGAGATTAAACAAAGACAGGCAACAGTTAAAACAGAGGAAAGAAAATTAACCCCTCAAGAATTAGAGATTAAACGAAGACAGGCAACAGTTAAAACAGAGGAAAAAAAATTAACCCCTCAAGAATTAGAGATTAAACGAAGACAGGCAACAGTTAAAACAGAGGAAAAAAAATTAACCCCTCAAGAATTAGAGATTAAACAAAGACAGGCAACAGTTAAAACAGAGGAAAGAAAATTAACCCCTCAAGAATTAGAGATTAAACAAAGACAGGCAACAGTTAAAACAGAGGAAAGAAAATTAACCCCTCAAGAATTAGAGATTAAACAAAGACAGGCAACAGTTAAAACAGAGGAAAAAAAATTAACCCCTCAAGAATTAGAGATTAAACAAAGACAGGCAACAGTTAAAACAGAGGAAAGAAAATTAACCCCTCAAGAATTAGAGATTAAACAAAGACAGGCAACAGTTAAAACAGAGGAAAAAAAATTAGCTACTCAAGAATTAGAGATTAAACAAAGACAGGCAACAGTTAAAACAGAGGAAAGAAAATTAGCCTCACTAGGATCATCACAGTTTCAAAACAAAAAGACAAAACTTATTCCAACCCCAAATAAAGTTCATAAAATGGAGCTTGCAAAAACCCTGAAAACGCAAGAGGCTTTAAAATCATCCCAAGGAAATCAAGTGATTAAGAGTGAGCAAGTTACTGGAGAAAGAAAGGAATTAAGTGCCTACTCTCCATCCATTAAGAATCCAAGCAAACTACCGGTATTAAAGGGGAAGGGACTAGCACTTAATAATGGTAGTCAAGTAGTAATAAATGATCAATATCAAAAATCACCTCAACCAAAAAGTGAAGTAGCGGCGTTAAAACAGGAGGGGGGTGTACAACCGCTCAATAATCCAAGAACTACAGATGAAACTGTAATCCCCAATACCAATAGCTTAGTTAAAGCAGAACCGACTGAGGAAATTGCAGGTCTAAAGAAGCTGAAATTTGAGGTCATTAGTCCAACGATAATAGTGGGGGCTGATATTTCTAAAGTTAAACAAAAAGGTGGAGTAAAAAACAAAGATCGATCCAGTATCACGGAAAGAAAAATACCAGTAATAATACCTAGAGCCGTAGAGTTTAAAAAAACCAGACTTAAGAAAGTTGGACAACCATAAATAGCCTTATGACTCACCTTACGCATAATCCACACGGCAATTTAAAAGTTATAGAAAAGTACAAGGCGTTATTGCGAGACCACGCGAGTGTAGTGGCAATCCACATTTATTTAGATTGCCACGTCGCCACTAAAGTGGCTCCTCGCAATGACACGGTGCTGTTTTTCCCATGGCTTTTAAATGCCATGCGTAAGGTGAGCCTATGATAAAAAGATTGTTGGAGCATAGTAGCATTTTTACGGTGATCAATATTGTGGTGGTGCTGTTTGGTATATACGCATATTTGCAGCTGAAAATTCAACTTTTACCCAATATCCCTGTTTCAAATATTTATATTTCTATTATCAATCCGAACGTCAAGCCGGATTTGATAGAGAAATATACTACTAAACCTTTTGAAGAAGTTTTTTCGCATGTTGATGGTCTTGAGTCGATTCTGGCTATTAGTCAATTAGGAGAGAGTAAAATAACGTTAACTATTGCCAAGAAAGTTCCGATAGAACGGGCAATTAATCAAGTTAGAGATTTGATACTAAAAAACAAAGCTCTCTTACCAGAAGGGGCTAAGGATCCTATAATCTCTACTGAAAGCTTTTCGGCTTTACCAATGATGTATATTGCTGTGAGTTCTACTAACAATTTATTAGTTACTGCCGAGGATATTGAAACAATCAAGAAAAAGCTTAAATATGTTGATGGTGTAGCCAACTCATCTAGTTTTGGCGTGACAGAAAAAGTGATTAATATCGATATTGATCCAGAAAAAATTGCAAAATATTATATCCCTTTAGATAGCGTCCTTGCTTCATTAACACTACAAAACACTGATTTCTCTGGTGGTAAACTATCAAATCAATATAAAACGGAGTATATATCTTTTGATACTACAATCAATAAGTTAAGTGATTTTGGTGACATCAATTTGGAAAGTAATAATGTTGCTATAAAATTAAAAAATATTGCTAGCATTACGATATCAGATAAAGAAGCACTTAGCTTTGCCTATTTTGGTGCTGATAAAATTGTTTTATTAGGTATTTTTGCTAAGTCAGATGCAAATCCAGTCGATGTATCAAAAAATGTAAAGCATTTCCTAGAATATTACGAAAAGGTCAATCCCCAATTTACCTTTCAGGTTGTTATCGATGATAGCCAAGATATTTTACAAGCATTTCAAGAAGTGAAAAAAACTTTGATTGAATCGGTGTTGTTGGTGTCAGTAATTGTTTTACTGCTGATGGGTTCATTGCGATATTCAATTATTGCAATCTGTGCAATTCCAGTCTCAATTGCCGCTTGTTTAATTGTGCTATATTTGTGTGGTTTTACACTCAACTCGATAACGATGCTGGCAATGGTTCTGGCTATAGGGTTGGTAGTTGACGACTCTATCGTAGTGATTGAAAATGCTGAACATTACTATCGGGAAAATAAAGATGCTTTAACTAGTATATTGCAAGCAATCTATAGCCTTTTTCTATCTGTTTTAATATTGATGCTTACGCTAGTAGTAATATATATACCTATTTTGTTTATTAAAGGAGAGGTAGGAAAAATTTTACAGGAATTTTCTCTATCAATCATTGCTTGTTTAGTGATGTCCTTTATCGTTGCGTTTACCTTAACACCCATATTATTTTTAAAACTAGCAAATAATACGCATGAAAGCAAATTTGCTCAAATTGTTAATAAGACTCTGGATATGATTACCGGCAAATATAAAGGTTCTTTATTTTTTATTATACGCCATGCCAGAGTATTTTTATTCTTGGTGACTATAGTTGTAGCGGCTGGTACATATGTTGCAGCAAACTCTATGAAAATAGAAATTGAGCCATTTGAAAAAAAAGATATGATTATACTTACCAACATCTTTATGCCCAATACAAATTTAAGTTACATCCATCATTATATGGACAAAATTACTAAAACAATCAATAGTAATGATAATATTAAATATACCCTAAACATTGAAGAATCGCCACGTTCAACGGTTTGGATGATATTAAAAGATAAAACTAAAGCGGTGCAGACATTGCATGAAATTGAAGCTAAACTCGCAAAAATAGCGGTAGGTGGAGATGTTTCAGTGAAGTTTGCCCAGGGGAAAAATACTGGTTCAGCAAAAGGTAATGTTGAGTTGAGCTTTTATGTCAATAACCACTCGTCTATGGATAATGCTTGGCAGGATGTGCATTTTATACAGGCTAATTCACAGAATTTATTTACTAATGTTATAGCTATTGCTACTTCACTTGTGCAAGATTATAAAATTGCCTGTAATCAAGATAAGTTATTCAAATATGGTTTAAGCCAGAAAGATATATCAAATACTTTGGATATTCTGTTTAATGCCAGAAAAATAGGAAACTTTAAGCATTATGATAATACTTATGATGTTGTCGCTAAATCAGACCCTAAATTTGGTAAAATGCTAAGTAATATACAAAATATGTTTATTACAACACAGAAAAATGGAGAAAACCTTATTCAACTTAAGGATATATGTGATGTTAATAGGGTGAATACAGTTAATCAAATTATGCGTTATAACGAGCAATATTCTATTGAAGTAATTGCTACTGCTAAATATGGAGTTAAATTACAAGATGCAGTTCATTTTATTGATCAGTTAAATAGTCAATTGCCAAGTGATAGTGATATTAGCTATAGTGAACAGACGAAAATGCTTATTGATTCAACATCATCATTTACATTACTAATTTTAGTATCTGTATTTGGGCTTTACTTGTTAATGTTTGCACGTTTTAACGATTTAGTGCTATCATTTGTTATTTTAGTTGGAGGAATTCCAGCGGCTTTAAGTATAGCTTTATTGAGTTTATATTTTACTCAAGGGGGGTTAAATATCTATACTCAAATATCACTTATCACATTAGCGGGGTTAATGACCAAGCATAGTGTATTGTTATGTAGTGCAATGCATCAAAATGGGCAAGGAGGGGTAAAGGCAATAGTAACAGGAGCCACATCAAGAATCAGGGCAATCTTAATTACTTCTCTGGCTATGAGTATTGGTTTGCTGTCACTTTTCTTTGATAGTGGTAATTATGCCAATAGTCGTTTTCAAATGGCTATAGTTCTAGTAACAGGCATTGTTGTTGGATCGATATTAACGCTTTACGTAACACCTTTGCTTTACATTAGGTTTTATCGTATCCGTTACCAACGTGTTCATATAAATAATAAACCGTGCTAAAATGTCTATAATTTCAAAGGAAAATATAAAATCTATGGATATTTTCTTATCCCTTGTTGACAATTATTAAGAAAAGGAGTAACATGCTCTTTGAGTTTAATAATTAACTCTTTATAGCATGAAAGCCTTATTCTGAATGTCAGTTATTTGGTTTAATTTCTACGGAAGAGTTGCGAATTAAGTTCAGATAAGTAACTCTATACTAAAAGGTTTTTATGACTACTAAAGTAGGTAAGGTCAAATGGTTTAATACAACCAAAGGCTTTGGTTTTATTCAACCAGATGATGGTGGGAGTGACGTTTTTGTCCACATCTCAGCTGTAGAGCGTGCCGGGATCCGTAATCTTAATGGGGGTCAAAGTGTAGGCTTTGATCTAGAAGACAATAAGGGAAAAATTTCTGCTGTTAATCTGCAAATAAAGTAATATTTATTTACAACTACAAGCAACTACTCAAAATTTATGAGTGGTTATTAAACTAGTGAATTTTGGGTAGTATCATCTTTTTATACACTTTGTGCATTATCTTTTGTAATTCAGTGTTCACTGTAAGTAAAACTGTAATTTTATTGGACTATTTAAGTATACTCGAGTGATTTGGAGAGCTGGTTTTAAAAAACAATTTTTCAAAGCAAAATAGTATATATGGTAGAATTGTATTTATAATTACAGCCGCTTTTACTATACAATAATTAATAACCCGCTTTATAACATAAGAACTTAATCATAAACTTATTCTTTTTTAAGGTATAGAATATATGTTTGCTCAGATGCTTTGAAGAGTTGGAATATATTCTTTTGCTTTGAAGAATTGTTTTTTTGAAGATATCAATGGTTTGCACGCTCATCTACCTATATAGGTAGATACGTGCTTCTCATTCTCAAAAATAATTATTTAAAGCAAAAGAGTCTAATTACAAGTTGTCTTCCAATTCCCTAAAGCATTTGAGTATTTTTAATTTACGATAAATAATATTGGATTTAATAATGAAAAGTTTTAATTTACCAAATGAAGTGATTATATCACTTGAACAGATGAACATCAGCACTCCGACAGAAATTCAAAGAGAGGCTATACCGATTGCGATGCAAGGTAGTGATATTCTCGCTTCTAGTCAAACTGGTTCGGGTAAGACCCTTGCCTATTTACTACCAATCGTCAATTCTTTTATACAGACTAAATCAATGGCGTTGGTACTTGTACCAACTCGGGAATTAGCTAGTCAAGTACGTACTACTTTAACTAATGTGACTACTCAAATTAAGCTTCCTAGTGCGGTTTTAATAGGTGGTGAACCAATGCATAAACAATTTACGCAGCTAAAAGCAAGTCCTAAAGTGGTGATTGGAACTCCAGGTCGTATTATAGATCATTTAATGCGTGGTACCTTAAAATTAAATACAGTTCAATTAGTGGTGCTTGATGAGATGGACAGAATGCTTGATATGGGTATGAAAGAACAATTAGAAGAAATAAATAAATATATACCTGAAAAACGACAGGTTTTAATGTTTTCAGCTACTATGCCGAAACATATTATTGCACTATCGCAAAAATATGTGATTAACCCTAAACGTATTACTGTTGGTTCAACTACTCAGGCTGCTTCTCAAATAAAACAAGAAACCTTGCGTGTTTCTGATAAAGAGAAATTCCCTGAGCTGATAAAGCAATTAAAGCAACGAGATGGTTCTATAATTATTTTTGTGAAAACTAAGCGTGGTGCTGATCAGCTGGCAAAAATGTTAAAATTTGAAGACCACAAGGCTGAAGCTATACATGGTGATTTAACACAAGGTAGACGGGATCATGTAATTGCATCATTTCGCTCTTCTCGTCATAGAATTATGGTGGCAACAGATGTTGCAGCTCGTGGCTTGGACATACCTCATACACAGCATGTTATCAATTATGACTTACCAATGTCTCCAGAAGATTACTTGCATAGAATAGGTAGAACTGGTAGAGCCGGTCTTTCAGGTTGTGCATTATCCTTCATTTCTCCAGAAGATAATATCAGATGGAAAGCTATTGATCGTCTAATGAATCAAGGTGAAAGTACTTCAAGAGAAGAAATGACAGGAAGTAAGAATCGTAGAAGACCATTTAATGGTAATAATAACAATAATGGTAAGAAAAGTTATTTTCCTCGTAATAATAACGATAAGAAACCTTATGCTGGTCGTCCTAGAAATAGCAGAGCGTCCTAATTTAGTAAAAGTAGTTGGGTTAGTATAGCTAACCAGTTAAAGTTCTATATAGAGCTTTTCCATCTATTAGCGAGGAATGCATAAATACTGCACTCAAAGCGTCATTGCGAGACCACGTAGTGGTCGTGGCAATCCACCATTTTTAGATTGCTTCGTCGGCTGTGCCTACTTGCAATGACGTTGGGGACTTTACTACTAAAGTGGTTCCTTGCTAATTAAACGCCAGTTTGCATGAGAAATACTATTTGGGTTAGTTATAATAAAGGGAAAACATAAAAACCAAACAATTCATTATTTAAGGATAAAAACAAAAGTGAAAGTAATTAAGATCGCACCTTCATTACTATCAGCAGATTTTGCTAATTTGCAAAAAGAAATCCGTTCTTTGGAAGAGGCTGGGGCTGATATGATCCATATAGACGTTATGGATGGGCATTTTGTACCTAATTTAACATTTGGCCCTACTATAATAAAAGCCTTAAGATCTTATACTGCATTACCGTTTGATATACATCTAATGATTAATAACCCAGAATATTCGATTAAAGAGTATGCTAGTAGTGGGGCAGATATTATCACTATCCATCCTGAAACAACTATTCATCTTGACAGAACTTTAGACATTATTCAAAATTTAGGAATAAAAGTAGGGGTTGCACTACTTCCTTCCACCAACCCAAATTCTATAGATTATATTATTGATAAAGTAGATTTGATTCTAGTAATGACTGTAAATCCTGGATTTTCTGGTCAAAAATTTATAGAGAATCAGCTAGAGAAAATCAGAATTATTTCAGAAAAAATCAAAAATTCTAGCAAACCTATATTGCTTTCTGTAGATGGAGGAATAAATAATGTTACTAGTAAGAATTGCATCAAAGCAGGAGCTGATATTTTAGTATCAGGTAACTTTATTTTCCAATCAAAAAATTATCAAAAACAAATAGATTTACTAAGACAGTAACTATGTGATTCGTAATAGCTAATCCTAATAGTATTTGCCAATGAGATCGGCTCTGTTCAGAAAAGTGTGTAAATTTCAAAATAGATTATATATAAAAATATAATAGGTCACTTTAGAAACCTTCCCTAGTATCTAAAAATTAAAATTTTAGAGAGAAATTGAAAAACCGTGAACGGTCACGCTGGCTATTTGCGAATCCGTGAATTTAATTATATAAGTTTATCCGCTACTTATAGTGAAATCTATTGAATTAGGTGATGCAAACTTTGTGTCATACCTGCGAAAGCAGGTATCTAGATTCCCGCCTACGCGGGAATGACAACTTACAATAGTTATGTTCTTTATCACCTAATCCTATAGGCATAACTATAGCAATTCGCCATATTTTAATTGATATACTCTATGCATTCTACTTGCCATTTCATGATTATGAGTTACCACAATAATAGAGGTATTTTTTTGATTGGCAGTTTTAACCAATAAGTCAAAAACCTCATTAGCAGTATTAGGATCTAGATTACCGGTAGGTTCATCAGCTAGAATAATTTGAGGGTTATTAATTAAACTACGGGCAATAGCTACTCTTTGTTGTTCACCACCAGATAATTCACCCGGCATATTATGTATTTTATTAGCCAATCCTAACTCTACTAACAACTCTTCTGCTTCCTTAAAAGACGATTTATGATCATTACCAGCAATCAATTTTGGCATTGCTACGTTCTCTAAGGCAGTAAAATCTTTGAGCAAATGATGTTGTTGATAGATAAAACCTATATTATGCAGTCTTATTGTATGAGCATAATTCTGGGAATAATTTGTTGAAGCTATCTCTACCACACCACTATTCGGGGTGTCGAGTAGACCAGCTATATGCAGTAAAGTTGATTTACCGCTACCAGAAGAGCCTATTATGGCAACTAATTCCCCTTGCATTACAGTTAAATTAACATTACTTAATACTTCAACAATAGATTTTCCCTGCTGATATTTTTTAGAAATATTTTTTAATGTTAACACAGTTTTATTCATAACGAAGGGCATCCACAGGATTCAACTTAGCAGCTTTATATGCAGGATAAATTGTTGCACAAAAGCATAGAGTGATAGAAATACTTGCCACTAATGTTACATCTTCCATTTCTACCTTCGATGGTAGACTGTATAAATAATAAATTGCTGCTTCAAAAATTTTAGTACCAGTTATTTTCTCCAAAATATTTCTAATAGACTGGATATTATAAGCAAAGCTCGTACCTAATATTACACCTAAAACAGTACCTAACACACCGATAAACATACCATTACAAATAAAAATAAGCATAATATGCCTAGTACTTGCCCCAATAGTACGAAGCACTGCAATATCCGAGGTTTTGTCTTTAACCAACATAAACAAGCTAGAAACAATGTTAAAGGCTGCTACCATAATAATTAAAGAAAGAATAGTAAACATTGCTACCCTTTCAACAGCTAAAGCACTTAGAAATTGTGAATGTGATTTCTGCCAACTTATCACTCGTAATTTTGATCCTAAAATATTTTGTATCTCCCAAGCAAAAATTCCCGCGTTACTCGGCTCTATTGTTGTTACCTCGATTAGATTTATAACTTCACCAAAAGACAAGAAATTTTGTGCAGCAATAAGTGGCATTAAAATAGTTGCCGAATCATAATCATACATACCGCTAGTAAAAGTAGCTACAACTATGAATTCTTTAGACCTAGGCATACTACCAAAAGCAGTAGAAATTGAATTAGGAGAAATTAATTTTATTTTTTCTCCTAATTCAATTCCTAGGTTATGAGCAAGTTCATTACCGATTGCCACCACATCTTTACCAGAAAAATCAGCAAAATCTCCGGTATTAACATTTTGTAGAATCTGATTTTTATATTGGAGTTCACTTAAATCTATACCTTTAATTATAACGCCACTATTCGTTCTTGTACCTAATGCCAGAGCTTGTCCTACAACACTTGGAGAAATATGTCTTATATAGTTCTTGCTAAGTAGTTTTTTGTTAATTTCATCATAATTTACTATAGAACGTGATATAGGGGTTATGCTAATATCACCATTGAGTCCAATAATGTTTTTAGTTAATTCATAATGGAAACCGTTCATAACGGACATGACTACTATCAATGCAGCAACACCAATGGTAACACCCATCAAAGA
The DNA here is from genome assembly GCF_964030975.1 of Candidatus Tisiphia endosymbiont of Hybos culiciformis. NCBI lineage: Bacteria > Pseudomonadati > Pseudomonadota > Alphaproteobacteria > Rickettsiales > Rickettsiaceae > Candidatus Tisiphia > Candidatus Tisiphia endosymbiont of Hybos culiciformis. Next base: position 446,917 of record NZ_CAXIQH010000001.1, on the reverse strand, counting down.
AAAACCAGAAATAATAGAAACAAATCTCTCATTCTTCTTGGCTCTAAAATATCGAACTGCTACTTTTAGAATAAAATTATTTTTTATCATTATTATAATTCAGATTTATTAAAAATCGTATCTTCTTGCAATAATTTATAACAAGCTATCAATGCTATTACTATAGTGATGCACATAACAATTGCTAATGACGTAAAAGTGCCTTGATAAAAATAACTAACCAATTGCAAACACATTGCTGTAATAATCAATCTTCCTGATACTAGTATAGCAGTAATCCTACCTTTAGCATTTGGTAGACTCTCTAATGCAAGTATCCATAAAATATTACAAGGAAATATGCTACCAATCGCCACTAATTGCACTACTATCGTTATTATTAATGGATCATTAGTTTCAAGCATAACCAGAACTATAGCAGCAATTACAAAAGCTACAAGTGCTGCAATACTAAAGAAAAAACATTTTTTCTGTCCAAACTTGTTAAAGAAATAACTATTGCTAAAACTAATAACTGCAAATGTTGTAGCCATGGCTCCTTGATATAGACCAAATTGTTGAATAGGCACCCCTAGATCTTGCATATACAAGATAGGAGAAATACCAATAAACACCCAATAAGCTTGAAATAAAAAAATCAGGGTTATTAGATAATAGATAGCTTTTTTAGATTTAAAGACTACGCTATATTCTCTTAGGGATATTTGTACATTATCATTTGCCTGCCCTTTGGGAATAAATAATATGCCGATTATCAAACACAAGACTCCCAATATTAACAGTATAGCAAAATTACCTCGCCAACTAAGCAAAAAATTTACATAACTTCCTACTACTGGTGCAAAAGCTATGGCTAAGGTAACAGTACCATTTAAAACTCCCACCATTTGTTGTTGTTGTTCGACCGAATATACATCAGCAAGTATCACATATGCAAGCACCGCTACACCAGATATACCAGCCCCTTGCAGGAACCGACCAAATAGCATCATGTAATAATCTATGGCAAACAGACAAAAACTACTACCAATAACAAATATTACAAGACCTATAAGAATAATTACCCTTCTACCAAACCTGTCTCCTAAATTTCCAACAATTAAAGCAGTGATACAATGGGCTATGAGGTTTATTCCTAACAGAAATTCAACCTTAAAAGTAGATAGACTAAAGGTATCTTGTAAATCTGGAAAACTAGGAACAAATAAATCTACCTCAGCTCCAGCCAGAATTTCCATAATTATAATGGCAATAAACAAATTCATAAAACCACAGTTTCAGATTAGAGAATGAATATATATTATACTTGAAACATATCTAATGTTTTCAACTTATTTTTTGGATTCCGTTCACACGGAAATAACAAGAGTTTTCGTATAGCTAAGGGATGCAACGGGAGAATGACAAGAGGAATGGAATATACAGGAAGTCTAATATTGCTTCGCAGTATTTCAAAGAAAAAGCTGGTATAGATAAGAATCTATACCAGCCCTATAGAATAGACTTCCTGCATAAATTCAATCTAGTTGGTGATTTTGTCGTCGAAACTTGCCTCCGCTCCTCACGTACGTCTATGTACGCGAAGGTAGCAGGCTTCGTTTCTCCTAAAAATCCCTCAACTATTTTTGACTTATGCAGGAAGTCTAATAAAGAAATTATTTCTTCGGTGCTTCTTCCTTTTTCTTCTTCACACTTGGATCTTGTTCATCCGAATTCTCGTCTGGTTGTTGATTTGCGTTCGCTTCTTGTTGCGGATCCGCGTTCGTATCTTTTTTCTCAGAAGGCGTTGCAGCAGTAAAAGCAGAAATAGAGAAAGCTAAAGTTAGAATAATAGTTAATAAATTTTTCATAGTAAACCTCATTTTTTGTACTGGTGATTCTAGCTTAAACTGTGTAATATTCAAGTCAAATAATGGATAAAATTGTCTTCCGATATAAAAATAAATTATTAATAGGATAACTATGTGTCATTTTAGTTAATATATCTATTATTACAGGTTTTTTACTCTATAGTTAACCCGATTAAATTACTCCGTCATTGTGAGGAGGCATGAGCCGACGAAGCAATCCATAAAAGTAACCAAAATAGATTGCTTCGTAGTGCTTACGCACTCCTCGCAATGACGTCTGTGAATTGGGAATAATGTTATTCGGGTCAGCTATAGTGAAACCTATTGAATTAGGTGATACAAACTTTGTGTTAACCTTGCGAAAGCAGGTATCTAGATTCCCGCCTTCGCGGGAATGACAACTTACAATCGTTATGTTCTTTATCACCTAATCCTATGAGCATAACTATATATCTCTACAAATTTATTGATTGTTCTTGGCAGATTATTTTATAAATCTCGCATTTTTCTAGCAATCTAGCGTGAGTATCCCGTGCAATTAACGCTCCATGGTCAATTAGCAAAATTTCATCAGCCTGTTCTATACTTGAAATACGATGGGCAATCGATAATATAGTTTTGCCTTTCATTATTTCTTGCAATCTACTCAGTAATTTTTGTTCATTTTCGCTATCTAAAGCACTCATTGCTTCATCTAAAAGTAAAATTTCTGGGTTATATAGAATTGCCCTACTGATAGCTATTCGTTGTTTTTGTCCTCCAGATAATCTAATACCCTTCTCGCCAATTTCAGTATCTAGCCCTTCTTTAAGATTTTGGACAAAATCCATTATTCCGGCGTCATTAGCTGCTTCTATTATTTCTTCTATACTCGCATCAGGTTTAGCAAAAGCGATATTTGACCTAATCGTACCAGAAAAAATACTTGAATCTTGAGGGACATAGGCAATCATGCGTCTTATCTGATGATCTTGAGTCCTTGATATATCTTGACCAGCAATTCTAATTATTCCTTTCTCAGGAAAATAAAATTTTAACATTAATTGCATAATGGTACTTTTACCGGCACCCGATCTGCCAACTATACCAATAAACTTACCTTTATCTATTTTAAATGACAGATCATCTATAATTAAATTGTCTAATCTTGATGGATAGGCAAAACTTACATTATCAAACTCTATACTCTTCTGCTTTGAAGAAGCTTTATTATCTTGATAATCATCTACTGGAATATTTGTATAGCTAACTAGATTAGTATTTATCCCTAGCAAATTGACGTTATTGCGAGAAGGCATAGGCCGACGAAGCAATCCATTTCCAGTCACTTTCCTGGATTGCTTCGTCGCTACTGAAGTAGCTTCTCGCAATGACGTTTGTGAATTTGGTGTAATGTTAGTCGGATTAGCTATACGTTGATTTTTGGAAGTATAATCTATAAGAGCAAAAACCCTTTCCGATGCTACAAGAGATGAGTACACTTCACTTAAAAGCTCAAAAATACCCCCACTACTTACTCCAGCAATGATAGCATAATAAATAAATGATATCATCTGACCTGATGATAAATGACCCTGCACTATATCTCTGCTACCTACCCATATAACTATAGTGATAGAGAACAATATAACTGAAATAGCCAAAGCAAAAAATGCCGAACGGATTTTTAGTCGACTTGCCGCATGTTGTAAATAATCAGAAACTTGCTTATTGAAAGCTGCTATTTTATTTGCCTGCTGATTAAAAGCTTGTATCGCACAAATATTTGATACGCTCTCTTCTAAATTAGCGGTAATATTGGCTTGTGATTTGAGAGCATTTTTTGATAAATTTCGTACATATTTGCCAAATCTTATTAGTGGTAGCAATAATAATGGTATAATAATAATGACAATCGCAGCGAGTTTAGGACTCTGATAGAACATTAAGATAATTCCACCAATTAACATTATTGAGTTACGAACAAAAAACGAGAGAAAATTGACAATCAACTTAGAGATAAGCTCTATATCTACATTCAGGCGGGAAATGATATCACCAATTTTGAGATCCTCAAAACAAGCAATATCAAAATTAATTATATTACTGTAAGCTTCTTGCCTAATTTGACTAACGATTTTTTCAGCAATATTATTAATGAAATAGGAACGGAAAAAACTACCTACACTAAAAATTAATATTAAAATACTAATATATAATATTGATTGATCGATTGATTGCAGATAATCTTCTTTTAAACCGTTATCGATTAACTGCCTAAAAGCTCCACCCATTGCTAGCAACGAAATTGACACACATAATAATGCCAACATGACAATTGCCAGATCTAATTTATAGAACTTTAAATAGTTGATAAATCTACAAGGAATTGTCTTATGTATTACAAACATAATTTTGTTACTTGCTGGTGCCGGATGTCGGATTTGAACTGACGACCTACCGCTTACAAGGCGGTTGCTCTACCACTGAGCTAATCCGGCAAATAAGAAAAAGCTCGTGTGACCTTAATGTCATTCCTACACGCCATTCTTAGCAACGGCGGGAATCTAGATACCTGCTTACGCAGGGATGACATCTTCGTGCAGAAATATGTCAACAAAAACTTAAGGCTGTTGACAAGGAGATATGCGGTGTATGTCATTCCCGCGTAGGCGGGAATCTAGCTAGATCCCTGCTTTCGCAAGGTTAACACAAAACAGGATTGCTTCATTGACCTGCGGTCTTCCTCGCAATGACGTTGGTCACATATAACTTTTAAACTGCCTTTTCTAAAACCCCTTCCTCTTCTAACTTTTGACAGCTGTGAATCTATCTTCCACACCGAAGCAGGGGATAACACAAAACAGGATTGCTTCGTCACCACTAAAATATTTCCTCGCAATGACGGTATGTTATTTAAGCTTTCTTTGACTCTTTCTTAGGAGGCTTTATTTTGCGATTCTTAATTCTTATTTCCATTTTCTTTTTGATCGATGCTGGGAGTGCTATACCAGCTTCTTCAATAAACCTAGCAACACGCTCTGTAGGTTGAGCCCCAGTACTTAACCAATACTCTATACGATCAGATTTTAGAATTACACGATTTACATCACCTTTGACAAGCATTGGATCATAAGTACCTACCTTCTCCAAAAAGTCACCATCTCTAGGAGCTGTTGCATTTGCTACAACTACTCTATAATGAGGGCGTTTCTTTGCTCCACCTCTTGCCAAACGAATTTTTGTTGCCATATACCCTACTATTACTTAATCTTTTCTTCTTTAAAAGGAACGTGTTTCCTAACTACTGGATCATATTTCTTAAATGCCAACTTCTCAGTTTGGGTCTTAGGGTTACGTTTCTTTACCAGAAAATACCCTGTACCAGCTGTACTAACAAGTCTTACCAAAACATTTTTATTTTTTTTAGCCACAACTATCAAACCTTTTTTGTATTAATTTACAAATTGCCAGTCATAATAAAAGTAAGCCAGCAAATAGTCAAGAGTAAAATAGCATCCTTAAATTTAATTACAGTTCCTGCTCGACTTTTCCATTTATCTATTACAGTTTATAAGATAGCTTTTTGTACCATATCGTTGACTCTTTTTGCAAATCCACCAGTATCATTGACTGGCTCACCTTCTAGAATACATGCTTGATCATACATTAATTTCACCAACTCCTCATTAGCAGAATCTGTATTATTTGAGATTATATTAGCGTTAATTTTCTCAATAATTTTATGCTTAGGGTTTAGCTCAAGTATTTTAGCAGATGATGCCATTAATTGTTTTTGCTCAATTAAGAATCTTTCCATACGAATATCCATAGCTCCATCACCAACAACAAGACAAGTTGGACTTAAAGTAAGTTTTTTAGAAATCCTTACATCTTTTACTAAATTACCTAATATTTCTTTAAAATACTCCGTTAATTTGCTATATTCATCATTGTCTTCTTTTATATCTTCAGTTTTCTGCTCAGACTTCTCTAAATCAATATCACTTCTAGTAACTGATTTAATTGCATAACCCTTGTAGCTACTATTAACATTAACCCAAAAATCATCAACTGTATCAGTAAACAGGAGTACATCGATATTTTTACTTAAAAATCCTTCTATTTGAGGGCTAGAAAGTAATTTTGCTGAATCATCACCACTAAGATAATATATAGTATCCTGCCCTTCTTTAAAGTTACTAATATAGTCATCAAGGCTAATCATTTTACTTAAAAGGCTACTTTTAAATATACATGTCTCAAGTAATTTATCATGATCACTCGTTGCCTCACATAATCCTTCTTTTAAAGCAGCACCAAAATTAGACCAGAAGTTATTGTATTCCTCTATAGACTCGTCTTTTTTCTTTTTTAGTTCACCCAAGACTTTTTTGGTTATTGCGGCTTTAATCTTCTCTAAAGTACTATTATGCTGCAAAGATTCGCGACTAATATTAAGAGGTAAATCCTCTGAATCTACTACCCCTCTTAGGAACCTTAGGTAAGAAGGTATTAAGTCTACATTCTCATCAGAAATAAAGACTCTCTTGATGTATAATTTTACTCTTCTCTTACGATCAGGGTGGAATAAATCAAAAGTTTTAGTTGATGGAATAAATAACAAATTAGTAAATTCAACAGTACCTTCATTTTTATTATGAATAGTTAACCAAGGATCATCCATCGAATAAGACAAAGTTTTATAAAATTCCTTATATTGTTCAAAAGTCAAATCAGATTTAGGTCTTGTCCACAATGCGGAAGCTGAATTAAGCTGTATTTCATTATTAGTTGATTCATCAATAAAATATATAGGTATGGCAATATGATCAGAATAACTTTTAACTATATGCTTCAATCTAAAATGATCAATATAACTATCTTCTTCTGGCTTAACGTGAATAACTACCTCAGTTCCCCTGGTAAAATCATGATCAAAATCATCTACAATATATTCCCCAAGACCATCTGACTGCCAAACATAAGATTTTGCTTCTCCTGCTTTTCGTGAGGTAACAGTAATGCTATCAGCAACCATAAAAGCTGAATAAAACCCAACGCCAAACTGTCCTATCAACATACTGTCTTTTTTGGCATCTCCAGACAGGTTGTTTAAGAAATTTCCTGTGCCAGATTTTGCAATAGTTCCTAGATTATCGATCAAATCTTCTCGGTTCATACCAATACCATTATCTCTAATAATAATCTGCCTTTTATCTTTATCAATTTTTACAGTAATTTTAAAGATAGGATCATCTGCAATAAGTTTTGCGTCACTTTGTGCTAAATATCTTAACTTATCACAAGCATCCGAAGAATTAGATATTAATTCACGCATAAAAATCTCTTTATTAGTATAAAGAGAATGGATCATTAAATTTAAAATCTTACCAACTTCAGCGTCAAACTTCTTTTTTTCTTGGGTCATAGTTAAGTCCTATAATACTACGGTTTAATGTTATATATATAGTGTTTTAAATGTAAATTTAAATAGTCTAATTCAATATTTTTTATTGCTAATAGTTTCAGACTATTAGTGTAACCTAATATTATCTCAAAATTATTTTTATTAATTTTCCATTTTTTAGACAGAAAATTGATAATAGCATTATTAGCCTTGCCATCCTCTGGAACTGACTTTATAAATAATTTTAGATAATATTTATCATTAATTATAATAAACTCACCTATCTTATCTGTTTTTGCGTTAGCTTTAACCTTAAGAGCAAGAATGGCCACCTTGTTATTTGGGTTATAGTTAAAAACTTGGGTCATGTATTTGCAGCTATAGTAAATTAACGCGAAAGACTATATAATATAGCTAACCCGAATAAGTTCCTAAATGTCATTGCGAGTAGGCGTAAGCCTACGAAGCAATCCATTTCTAATCACTTTTATGGATTGCTTCGTCGCTACTAAAGTAGCTCCTCGCAATGACGCCAATTTACTATGGCTAAATACTATAGTTATGCTCATAGGATTAGGTGTAAAGAACATAACGATTGTAAGTTGTCATTCCCGCGAAGGCGGGAATCTAGATACCTGCTTTCGCAGGTATGACACAAAGTTTGTATCACCTAATTCAATAGGTTTCACTATATTCTGGTTAGCTATAAATAACCTAATATTCGGTTATATCTATAAATATAGCAGATTTTTATTACCCACTAATAGCTATTTTCATTATTTTTTACATAAAGTTGTCATTCCCGCGTAGGCGGGAAGCTAGATCCCTGCATTCGCAGGGATGACACAGAACAGGGTTGCTTCGTTCGAGCTTCGTGGCTCCTAGCTAATAGACGTTTAGGTACGTTTGAGGTTAAATAACAAAAATCTATTTTGAATCTATCCAAGATATATTACCATCCCGACGGTAATAAACTATATTAATGCGATTAGTATGACTATTTTGAAACATTAACGCAGGAAGATTTTCGAGATCCATTTTCATAACTGCTCCACTTACTGATAAAGTTAATATTTCTACAGATTTCTCTGCTATAATTACAGGATTATCGGATGCTGATACATTATCTTCGTCTTCATGTTCATGAGGCGTTATAGTATATTTGACTGCTTTAGGTGCTGCTTCGGATATTTTAATTCTATCATGACGATCCTTGAGTTTAGATTTGTACTTTCTAAGCTGCTTTTCAAGTCGGGACAGAGCAGTATCAAATGCTGAATATATGTCATCTGAAGCAGCATTACCTTTCAATATAATATGTCTGCCTGTGCCATCATTCACTACAATATCACAAACCAGTTGGAATCCTTGTTTAGAGAAATGTACGTTTGCACTAATTATAGTAGAAAAGTACTTTTCGGCTACTTGTGTAGTACGACTTTTTACATAGTCTTGCAAAGAATTGCCAATAGAAATATGTTGACCTGATACTGATATTTGCATAAAACCCCCTTTTAATTTATAGTTTATAGCTAATCGAGTTAGTTATATCTATAATATAGCAGATTTTTATGATCCACTAATAGCTGTTTTCATTATTTTTGTAATGTTTTGTATTTTTTCTATAGCTAACCCGACTAACATTACTCCATCATGCGAAGGAGTGCGTAAGCACAACGAAGCGTTGAGGAATGACATTTGATCCTATGTCATTCCCACCTAGGCGGGAATCTAGATATAGTTATGCTCATAGGATTAGGTGATAAAGAACATAACGATTGTAAGTTGTCATTCCCGCGAAGGCGGGAATCTAGATACCTGCTTTCGCAGGTATGACACAAAGTTTATATCACCTAATTCAATAGGTTTCACTATACCTGCCTACGCAGGGATGACACTAAATGTATGGACGTCAATATGCTATGGGTAAATGACTAATAGGGTTAATTATCTATATTTTTCTGTCTTTGAAATATAAAATTAATCACTTTTCCACTTAGTGGAAGAAATTTTTGTAGTATACTCAAATAATCACTTATATTAACTACAGGATTCTTTATACTTGCAAAGTAAACATACATCAATAGAATTAGACCATTAAATTACAAGAGGAATTTATGCTAAATAACATTAACTTTATCAGTAAGGAATTATCAAATAATCAAGCAACTGTAGTGTTTATTAACGAACAGCTGAAATTAGACAGTAATTTATTACTACTTGACCAACAACATCATGGCTTAATTTCTAAAACTATTCAAAATAAATTACTATTTACTGGAAAGTTTGGACAAATTAAAATTGTTAATTCTGTTGCTAAGGATGGGGAAATAAAATATTTAATCATAGTTGGCACTGGTGATGAAACAAAATTAACTACCTCTTGTATTGAAGAGCTTGGAGCCAAAATCTTGTCCTGTAGTACTTGCCGTAAAATTAGCAGTATTGGTATAAAAATTTCTCATAATATCGGACAACATCAACCAGCTATTGTGGCTTCTATTATAGCTAGCGGCTGTTTGCTTGCTTCATATAAATTTGATAAATACAGAACTACTCAAAGTGAGGGAGAAAAATTTGCTGTAGATTCTTTGGAGATTTCTATAGATGATAAGTCTAAAGCAGAAGAATTATTTAGTGATAAAAAATCATTAGCTGAGGCAGTATTTTTTGCTAGAGATATGATAAATGAACCAGCCAACATTAAAAACCCTCAATCTTACTCTGAAAAAATATTAGAACATCTTGAACCATTAGGAGTTGACATTATTATTATCGGCGAAAGAGAAATGAAAAATCTTGGCATGGGGGCTTTACTTGGCGTTGGACAAGGTTCACAAAATGAATCAAAACTTGTAGTAATGCAATATAATGGTTTGGGTGATGACACCCCGCCTGTAGCTTTTGTTGGTAAAGGAGTTACTTTTGATAGTGGTGGGATTTCTATTAAACCAGCAGCTAACATGGGAGATATGAAATATGATATGGCTGGGTCAGCAGCAGTAGTTGGAGCAATCATGGCTTTGGCTAGTCGTAACGCACAAGTTAACGTGGTCGGGGTAGTTGGTCTTGTAGAAAATATGCCTTCAGGTAACGCTCAACGACCAGGGGATGTGGTGACCACTATGTCTAAAAAAACAGTGGTGGTGGAGAACACTGATGCAGAAGGTCGGTTAGTTTTGGCTGATGCAATTTGGTATACTCAAGAAAAATTTAAACCTCAATGTGTAATCGATCTTGCTACCCTTACTGGAGCTATTATTGTTGCTCTTGGCAAAACTTATGCTGGGTGCTTTGCCAATAATGATCAATTAGCTAATAAGCTAATAGAGGTTGGTAATAAAGTTAATGAGAAATTATGGCGTATGCCTCTACATAAAGATTTTGATGAGATGATAAAATCAGACATTGCTGATCTTGCCAATATTGGTAACGTCCCTGGAGCAGCTGGTAGTTGTACAGCAGCTCAATTTATAGGAAATTTTATTAAGGAAGGTATGGCTTGGGCACATCTGGATATTGCTGGTGTTGCCTATAATAAAAAAGATCATCCCCTTGGTTCTAGAGGAGGAGTAGGTTACGGTGTAAGACTTCTTAACCAGTTTATCCAAGATCACTATGAAAAATAATCAAGCAAATCAGACAAATCGTATTTTTGTAGTTGGTAATGAAAAAGGTGGAGCGGGTAAAACTACCTGCTCCATGCATCTTATTACTGGCTTACTTTATAATGGTCATACGGTAGCTAGTATTGATACTGATTCACGTCAGGGTTCTTTAACAAATTATTTAAAGAACAGAGGTGATTACAATTTGAAAAATCCGGACAATACGGTTAACGCTCCTCAACATTTTCATTTGACTGAAAGTCAAGAACGAGTTGTTGGAGCTAAGGAAGAGGACGAGAAAACTAGGTTTGAACAAATAATTGAACAGACAAAAAATGCTGATTATGTAGTAATCGATACACCAGGAAGCTACTCTTTCTTATCGAGATTAGCTCACTCTTATGCCGATACGGTCATTACTCCAATTAATGACAGTTTCCTTGATTTTGACGTATTAGGCAAAGTTAATGCTGATAATTTGTCAATTATTGCTCCGTCACTCTATAGCCAAATGATTTGGGAACAGAAAATGCAGAAAGCTAATCGTAATGGCGAGACAATTAATTGGATTGTTATGCGTAATCGATTAAGTAACTTGGATGCCGTAAATAAAAGGAAGGTTGGTACTGCTCTTGAACAATTAGCCAAAAGAATTAGCTTTAAGATTGCTCCAGGCTTTAGTGAAAGAGTAATTTTTCGGGAATTATTTTTACAAGGACTAACATTACTTGACTTAACAACAGCTAATCATGGTAAAACACTTAGTATATCACATGTAGCTGCTCGTCAAGAATTGCGAGATTTTTTTAAATTTCTTGGTATTTTGTAAGAATATATAGCTAACCTGGTTAGCATTACTCCGTCATTGCAAGAAGCCACTTTAGTAGCGACGAAGCAATCGTAAGTTGTCATATATGGACGAGTGAATTTGTCAATAAAGAAAATAAAAAATAGAGCCACAAAGGAAGCGGTCATATATTCGGCATCGAGTGCCATAATGGTTTCTGCATTCTTCTAAATATCCTTGAGTAACCTCTCATTCCCACGGCTTCTAGAGCCTCGACATAATTGCGGATTTTGTTCAGAATACTTATTTCATTAACTCTTTTACTTTCGTTCTCTTTATTGTTACTAACTTACTCGCAATATTTACCAATTGCCATTCTTTTGCTTAATTGACATAAATTATCCTTCTTGCCAACAGCGCTAATTTGCGACATACTCGCTGCCATTGGTAACTACTGCATAAGCTATTCTAGCTAATTTATTCGCTAAACCAACACATATAATATTATATGATTTGTTTTCAGCAAATTTCTTCACTGCCCACTGAACTAGCTTATCTTTTGATTCTTTATCGCTTTTGGCTCTTATTGCTATTGTTCTTGCAGCTTGAATCAACATAGTTCTAGCATATCTATCACCTTGTTTGCTAATTCCTCCTAAAACTATCTTATCTCCTGAGGTGTATTGTTTTGGCACCAAACCAAGCGACGCAGAAAAATCCCTCGGGGTTGCGTAATTTTCCATTGGTGCTACGCTCAAACAACTAGCATTGATTGCTCCAATCCCAAAAATTGTCTGCAACCTAATAGCTTTCTCATTCTGTTTATTATTACTGATTATCAGCTTTTCTAAAGTTTTTTCTTTGTTACACAAATTCTCAATTTCTTCACATTCTAAAAGTAAAATTGACTGTACCCCAGAAGTTATATAACCTTCTATATACGCTAATTCTACCTCCGACTTACATGCTTTGCAAAATTTATTTTTGCTTAATTTTGTATTATAACCATATTCATATAAACTTGATATTGTAGAATTAGTTTTTTGTACTCGATCTCTGATCGTATTACTTCGGATTTTATGCAAAAATTTTATATCTTGTTCCTCTTTGCTTTTGGGTAACACATCTTTTAGCTCTGGATCGCGAGCAGCTTTACATATTGCTAAGGCATCGTTATAATCATTTTTCTGCCTCGATGTTGCATAAATTTTTACATCTTTTGTTTTCATCAACTTAACTTGCAAATCAAGCTTGTTAATTTCTTGCGACCAATAATTACCTCCTCCACATGCTTCCATGACCACCAGTGAACTTTTATTGAGATTGTTTAAACATCCTATTAACTCATCTCTTTTAACTTTTTGATGACCGACTTTTTTGCCATTTTGATCAACTTGCACCAAGTGCATAATATTTTTTGCTAAATCTATTCCAATTATACTATTTTCTATGCTATTATTTATCATGGTATGGACCTATTAATTAAATTGTTATTTAATTTGGAGCAACTGAAAAACATTTTTCACCAGACTCCGTACAAGTAAAGCATATTTCGCTTCACTCGTCCATACCATCATTCCCGCGTAGGCGGGAATCTAAGATCCCGCTACTTTCGCAGGGATGACACAAAAATGGATTGCTTCGTCGGCTCACGCCTCCTCGCAATGACGCTAGTTTGCTATGGATAAATACTAATAGGCTAGCTATTTAAAGGAAATATAATAGGGATAACAAATGTCAGAATTTACCAATTTGCAATATTGTAAAGGAAAGGAATCTGGTGCTAATGAAGCTGGAGAATTAGGGGGAATATATAGTAGCCAAGATAATGTTCTGTTTATGGTTAAAAAGGAAAATAAGGCTGAAAAAAATATATCAGAGTTTTTAGGTGCCAAAATTTTCCAAGCAACAAATCCAGAGCATGGAGCCAAAGTTTCGCTCATTGTACCTAATCATCTTATCGAGAAAGTAGAACAAAAAAGAGGGCTACAAAATGATGGTTCTGAAATATATGTGCAATCTGAGTTTTTTAAGAATTACAGTGGAGACATGTATGTCGATATGGATAACAACATGTCTAAAAAAACTAAGCCAGGTGGTTGGTTGCGAAAAGATGGGGGAAGGCCAATTTTCATGGGAACAAGAGAATTATTGTCAAGTACTTTAACTAAAGCTTTTAAAGAACTTCATTATAGTGATTTTGATAAAATAGTTCCAACTAGCTTATTAATAGGCGACTTTGATATTCATACAGGTAATATAGGAGTTATAAGAGACCCAGACAATTCTACTATCCCGCCTAAACTAGTTCGTTTCGATTTTGCTGGAAGTTTTAACCAATTAGAGGATGATATCCATCCAAATTCTTGGTCTAGACATCTGCCCTTACTAGGTCCAACTAATCATTTTAGAGAATTTCCAAGCACACTAAAGTATAATGATTTATTTGTAAAAGGTTTACTTGATACTGCACAAGTTGATTTAAATAATACTATTGACAATAGCTTTGCCGAATTATCAAAATATTATAGTGATAAAGTACTAGCAAATTGGGCAAAAATGGCAATGAGCCAAAAATTTAACAATATAGCCCCAGAAAACATAAAGATTGCTGATGTTAAAGATGCTCTTAAAGAGGCTATACAAAAGAGACAACAATCATTAAAAGAATATGGGTTGCAGATTAAACTAGGTCTTTTAGTAAAAAAAGGAAAAATTAACAAGCCAGAATTAAAAAAATTAATCCATGAACACTTGGATTATTTTAGTAATATAGTTGACCAAAGCAAAAAACTAAAATTCAGAAAAAAAACTAAAGGAAAATATATTGAATATATTTTAGGTACTAAAGCTCGAGAAGTACTATTAATTAAAGAAATAGCCCAAATAGCAGGAGAAACAGTAAAGCAAGAAAAACAAGCACTATCAATAAAAGCTAATAATCTTGCAAATAATCTAGCACCATCTGTGCAAATATCTAGAAAAGCACTAGACGTTATGCATATTAGTGATTCAACAACTACTACAATTAGCTCCGTATCACCATCCGAAGTAGTCCCAATCAAAGTAGATTTGGTGACATTAGCTTTTAGACAAGAAATTATTGCTAAGCAACAAACAACATTAAAAAACATTCTGGCTGAAGCAAATATTAAGAGTGATACAGGAGTTGCTGTTACTAATATTGCTATTAATTCTCAGCAATTTAAAGAGTTTGTAGAAAATAACAACGAATTAATACAAAAAACCTGGGCTAACTCCATTACCAAGAGTACTGTTACTCAAGCGATGAATGATGAAGTGCAAAGTTATGCAAAAATCCATCAGGCTAATAATTTTAAACCATTAACTTGGAGCGAGCAGGCATTAATAGACAATATAACTGATACCAGGTCAAGGGTTATTAAAGTCAAAGATCAAGAATTATTTGAACTAACAGAAACTACGCTCAAGACTTCTACTAAAGTAATTTTAGAAGATTGCGTAACAGAAAAAGAGATTACCAATTATCGCAATATTAATCTACCATTAACAATCAAACCATCTGGTACAGCCGTACATCTTTCGTTCCCAGTACAAAACGAGAAAGGTGAAAATATTGAGGTCTCGAAGGCACTGTATTTTACTACTCATTATAACGAGCAAGGAAAACTAGTAGAAATAACTAACCCATTATCATTAAAGTTTACCGGTAATGATAAAGATGCTATAGGCTATATACAAAGGGGAAAACATATTTACACTGTTCCTGTGACCAAGGGTCAATATGAAACAATGCTACAAGAAGTAGCAAAAAATCAAGGTTGTAATATTAATATGTCACAAACCATTATCCCCCCTGAGGCAAGTGACTCTATAATGCATAATAGTGAATTAAAGCAAATTCAGAATAACTTAAAACGTCATATAACTAATGCACCACCTAAGATAGTACCGCCAATGCCCAAGACATCACCCCAACAGCAAAATCGTGATAGAGCTTGAAAGTGGCACGGTTAAATTTCTTCCAATCAATCAGCATTATGTTGAAAGCAAAGTTATTATTTTTTACACTTGAAAAAGTTAATCTTAGCTGATATAAAACAAACAGCTTTATATATACTATTTTGCGTATTTGAATTGCTTTTTCATTTACATAAGTCCGTGAAACCATGATATTTTTAAAAAACAAGTCTTGAAAGCAGGCAAGTATACGCACCCTTAGCTCAGCCGGATAGAGCAACGGATTTCTAATCCGTAGGTCAAAGGTTCGAATCCTTTAGGGTGCACCATTCAGGACAATTTGCTACTTTCTGCAATTCTGTGAATGGAAAAGCCAGAACGTAATGCAGCTTACAGCCCTCGAGTGTTAGGTTCGAAAATATAAAATTTAATAATTCCCTTTTTTTATCAAGTGTCGAACCTTTAAAAGTTTCATAGGCGTTTGTACTGATACATATAAGGTCTGCAAGCTTTTTAGAAAGCTTATCACCTACTTTGTCATAACTCTTAATTAGTTCAGTTAATTCATATTGTCTTTCCTTTAATTGAGCTTTCTTACGTAAAAATTCTTCTCTAGTAAAACTGCCATCTACTAAGAAATCACGGCGGTCTCATGAACAAAAGGTAAAGAAATGTTAATAATAAAGTTTTTGCAAATAGTGGAGTAATATAGTAAGAATCTCTTAATAAAATAATTATTATTTGGAGATAGTGATGTTAAGAGAGAGAGAATTCGTCAAGAACTTTGCAGAACATTTTTGCGATATAGTTATGCCCATAGGATTAGGTGATAAAAACATAACGATTGTAAGTTGTCATTCCCGCATAGGCGGGAATCTAGATAGTCTCCCCGTCAAAAGTCTAGAAGGATAATATATAATATGGTTAGCGGGTAAAAATATCTAGATAATCCATAAGAAAATGCTATAATATTGGCAGAAACCTTATGGATTGTATGAATTATGCCGATAGAAGATATAATAAAATCCCAAAAACAAGGACAGCTTTTTGGTTATAAATTGACCGAAGAATTAAACCCTAATAACAAGTTATATAAATTAAGATCGTTAATAAATTGGACTGTTTTAGAGGAATGGTTATTGACAAATGTTAATATCAAGAAATTTGGTAGGAATCGCAGATGTCACAGGTTATTACTTGGAGTAACTATGCTGCAAGCGATGTATAACCTGTCAGATGCTGCAGCTGAAGAAGAGCTGAGAGAGAACGTATATTGGCAATATTTTTGTGGTTGGGAATATTTGCAGAAAGATGCTGAGATATCAGAAGCTAGTATACGAAGGTTTCGTGCTATATTAGGGGAAGAAGGATATAATGAGATATTAAAAGAATTAACAAGAATTGGTTGCAAAGTCGGAGTGCTTAAAAAAAAAGACTTAGCATCGATAATCGTTGATACTACAGTACAAATTAAGAATATTAAGTATCCTCATGATGTGTATTTGATGGATAAGGCAAGAATAGAGCTAGTAAAGTTATGTCATACTTTAGGCATTAAGTTACATGAGACATATGCCAAGCAATATAAAAAAGACATAGTAAAATTATGGAAATATAAGGATAATAGTAAAGCCAAAAAACGTAAGAAGGTAATGCAACATTTAAAGATATTGCTGGGTCGTTTAATAAGAATATGTCAGCGAGAAATAGCAAAAACAAAGTTAAGTTTGTCATTAAAGCAGCAAGAAATACTAAATAAGATTAAAAAGATTCAGGCACAATCTATACTGAGTAAAGCAGAGAAAGAGCGATATAAGGAGGATAATAAAGTATTATATAGTTTTCACGCACCGGAGGTAGAGTGCATAGGTAAAGGGAAATTAAACAAACCCTATGAGTTTGGTAACAAGGTTTCGATAGCAGTAAGTGGTCGAGGTAATTTTGTATTAGCGGCCAAATCATTTCATGGCAATCCATATGATGGTCATACATTATCGCAGACTGTAGAGGTTGTAAAGAAATTAACAGGAGTGGGAATAGCCAGGACATTTGTTGATTTAGGCTATAAGGGGAATAATTTTAAAGAAAAAGACAAGGTGTATAGCCCATATTGCAAGAAGAAGCTATCCTCAGATGATAAGGCAATGATCAAGAGAAGAAGTGCTATAGAGCCGATAATAGGACACCTTAAGCATTATGGTAGAGTTGGCAGAAATTACTTAAAAGGAGTAATAGGAGATATAATAAATCCGTTAATTTCCGCTGTAGGATTGAACTTACGGTGTATTGGTAATCACCTTCTCAAAACAAATTTTTCTACATAAAAATGACTCAATAAAAGAAAATTAATCAAACGATTACAAAATCGTTAACAAATCATCGTGCAAAAAATTTCTAGAAATCATCTTTTTATATTAAAAATTTACATCAAAAGAATTAAACTCTAAAATTTTATACAAAAAATTTTTTGCTAAGCTGCTAATTTTTTAATTTTTTGCACTTTTGACGGGGAGACTAATTATATATTCGTTATTCCATCCAATTGGACTTATATGTTTTAATAATGATATTTTCTATTTCAGAAGTTAAATATTCACGAGATCGTCGGTCTTTATTCTTAGGTTTTCTTAATAAAGGAAATTATGACATGTTGATAAACATAATAAAATTCATATCTTGCAGTAAAAAGCATATTAGGTCTGATTAAATAAGTAAATAATTTTTGTGATAATTACGTACTTTAATGTTAGTAGAAAATCATAAACATTCAGTAAATGGTATAATTTACTGAATGTTTGTAAGGGTGAAAATCTACAGTTTTTGATCGAAAAATAATACATGCAATAAAAAATTCTTTTTACAGAAAGTAGTAAATTATATTATACCAATATAAGGGATTTATAGGAGATTTTTTAAAAAGATATTTTATCTTTTTATGGAGAGATTTTAGAAAAAATCAGAAAAACTAGCCTCTACATGCCTTATATCTAAAGGAATACAGCCTTATGCCACATTCCTACATAAATGTTGCTACTTCCCTTAATAGTTCAGAGATTATACCAGAAGCCATTACTGGCGATATGCACAGCATAAACAAAGCAAATTTCGCCATCCTTAATTGGTTTGGAGTACAATTAAAACCAAGATTCACTAACCTTAATGATCAACTAAAAAACCTTTATTGTACTAATGATATTAACCTATACGCAGATTACTTAATTAAGCCAATTGCTCAAATTGATCAACAATGTATTATTGTACAAAAAAGTAATATTGATAGGCTCGTTGCTACCTTAGCACTTAAGGAAATGAACCAAGCTAATTTAATAAAGAAATTATGTCACTTGCCACCAGAAAATACTCTACGTAAAGCAGTTTTTGAGTATGATAAATTGGTAAGGAGTATTTATACTCTTAAATATTTAATGGACATTCAATTACAGAAAGTAGTGCATAAATCACAAAATAGAATTGAATCATATCACCAATTACGAGCTGCTATTGCAAAAGTTGGCGGTAAAAAACAATTATATGGCAAAACAGACATTGATGTAGAAATCAGTAACCAATGCGGTAGATTAGTTGCTCATGCGATTATTTACTACAACTCTATGATCCTATCTGCAGTTCTCGAGAAATACAATCACCTTGCTAATAATAAAAGATTTTTGGCGGTAATTAAGAAAATATCACCTGTTACTTGGCACCATCATATTCACTTTCTTGGTCAATATACTTTTCAAAATCAAGATAACGTCATTGATATAGACAAAATTATAGAAAATATTGATTTGGCTTATTAATTCATCTTGCAATTGATCTTATGACAAACACTAATAATTTTGGTATTGGTAAAAAAATAAACTTGTTAAACAGCTACACTACTTATAAGCAGAAGAAAAAGGCTATAAGGATCATGATTTTCATTTCATAAATAGTAAAAAGAACCTCAACTTAGAAACCATATCTTTTTCTCCAGTGATTGTCAATATCCAGCAACTATAACTGTCAATAACATTCTAAAATGTCCGGGTTTTGTAACAAGGTAATTGTCCGTTTTGTTGTGAATCTTTTTTTTTAAATTCTTAAAAAATATTTTTAAAAATTTAGATGGTTGTGGTTGTGGAATTGTGGAGAACTTTTTGAAAAGTTATCCATAATTCCATAACCAGAAAAGAAAGCTAGCGATTCACAATAACTAACTCACTTTACGCAGCAATACTATTACTATCAGCCTTTTTGCTTAACTCCACAATTACCTTGCCACTTGCATCATATTTTGCTAATCTCCTAGCACCATGGAAAATAGCCAGTTCTCCATTGGTGTATTCATGTATCATTACTCTACATTTTACATAATGATACCTCTGGTCATTACTTGGGATTTGCAAGAGTTTTTTGTTATAGGAAACAGTATTATCTTTTGCTACTACTCTTTCCTCTTGAATCGATAATATGTCTTGTAAATCCCTTCCAGCATAGGGGATAAACGCACTCTCCTTAAGCTCTGGAGTCACACAAAACTGTTCATTATATTCTGGAACAAAAATTTCCTTGAGATAACAATTTGCCTCTCTAATCGTTCTAATACCAGCTACTCTGAATTCTTGTGGCAAACGTTTCTGCAGAGAGCCAAACATCCTCTCTGACCTACCTCTTGCCTCCGGAGAATAGGCATGGATAAGCTGAATACCAAGTTGCTTGCAAGCTCTTCCTACTTGGGTCGGGTTATTCTTATCTACCTTACCACCAGCTATTGGCGTGTAAGCATAATGGCTACCTCTATCCACATACAGAGAACTAAATAACCCTCTAGCTCCTATTACTTCTGTCAGGGCTATAAAACAGCTACCTGTTCCTTCTTCCTCTATTAAAAATGCTGAATATATTTCATTGCTGGCATCGTCCATTGTCACTATAGTGAAACCTATTGAATTAGGTGATGCAAACTTTGTGTCATACCTTGCGTAAGCAGGTATCTAGATTCCCGCCGCAGCTAGGAATGACAACTTACAATTGTTATGTTTTTTATCACCTAATCCTATGGGCATAACTATATCAAATCCGGATGATACCCTAGTCCATAAATCCACTCATGGGTAGAACCATCCTGATGCAGCATCATACCTACCATCGCCTTTCTAGCTCTTTTAAGACGATGGTGAGGCTTCTTGATAGTAAGCTTACTTACTAAGCCACATCCTTGCAGTGATACCCTAACAAAATTGTAACTATGAGTAAATTTATGTTTCTTTACTAACTGTTCATGAAAATGTTTAGATGTAAAATCATAGTATGTTTCTTCGTATAATTTTAGCATTTGCTCTACTTCATCAACTGCTACTTTGTTAGGTGGCATATGGCCTATCCTTCTATCTAACAGCCCAGAAAACCCACCTTCCTCATACCTCACTTTCTTTCGTCTAAAGGTTCTTTCACTGCATCCTAATAAATCTGCTGCAACTTCGTTGCTAATTTCTCCTCTATCGTATCTGTCGTATATTTCTTCGAATCGCATTTTTATAACCTCTTGTAATATTTTTGTCCTACTTGGCATAACCTCTCTCTTTTAATTTGAGAGATTCTTATACTCTATTTCCGGACAATTACCTTGTTACCAATTACGGTCATATACCTTGTTATCGACATAAAAAAATAATAGAGTTTGACTAATGGAAGAGATTTGTGTATGATCATAGTTAACACCTCAATAACGGTTGTAATTTAATAGCGATGCTATTGGATTAATTTCGCTAGTAAGTACTTTTGAGTTCGGAAAATTTCTAAGTACTTACTAGTTTAGTATAATATTTAAGTCTTAGCTTTGTTGATAAACTAGGCTTGAGTTTAAATATTACATAGTTTGAGACTTATAGCTAATCCGATTCGTCATTGCGAGGAGTGCGTAAGCACGACGAAGCAATCCATTTTAATTACTTTCTAGATTGCCACGACCACTATGTGGTCTCGCAATGACGCCAAGGCTAAATACTAATCGGGTAGCTAAACCAAAATATGTATTTTGGTTCTAAAAAATTAGTCAGTAGTTACTGACCTCTCCTTTTTTGGTCTCATCCTATTTTAGGAGTTTAATATAATTATTTTGGGGTGTCAAGAGAAATATTACAACGTTTCATCAGAATTATATTATGAATGTTTCTGGAAACATTAAAAAATTTTTAAAATTAAAACTTAAAGATAGAAAATTAAAAAGAAAAGACTTTGTACAAGGTAGTGGCATTCCTTCTTCAACATTAGGTAATATTACCAAATCTGAACATTATAGCCCTACCCTCAGAAGTATTATTATTATAGCAGAGTACTTTGAATGTTCTATTGATGAAGTTGTTGGTAGGAATATATATATTTCTCTAAACACAGAAAATTATAAATTTCAAATAATTGATTCAGAAAGTATTGGTATTAATTTAAAAAATTTTCTTACTGAAAAAGTAAAAAAACTAAATTTAAATTCCTATAAATTATCTAGAGAACTTGGATTTAATGAACATATTATCCATGATTTTATAAAGGAAGATTCTTTACAACAAACTTTAGGTAGTGCCGTAACGATAGCCCTAGCAGATTATTTCCAAGTATCAGTAGATGAAATGATTGGTAGAATTAAACCCGTTGCTTCTTCTGATAATAGTGAACATTCTCAACAAAATTCCAATCGTGATACTGATATGAAAATTTAACGTACTAAAACGATTTTTGCGGTAATATTATCAGCTACTTTTAGCCAAATTTTATCAGTAGTATAAATTTCCATGTTATAATAGCAACCAGTTGCTATACAGGCTCTGTCACCTAAAGATAGACCATAATCTTTTGTTAAGCGACTTAACTTACCGGTATTGATACATATATTTCCACAAAAGGGTATGATTTCTGGCACTATATCTGTTATGATTACATCAATTTCATTTTCTGCTATATTAGACCTAATCAGGACAGAAACTAATTCACTTAAATTAACTGATGAAATGCTACTACTTGCGATAACATCCTCTAATATTTTATAACCTGATTCTTTTTTTAATAAGGCAATAACTGCTGATGTGTCCAGCAAATATTTTTTTGTTTTGGTCAAAGATTTAGAACTTGTTGACATCTTCACTTCTCATAATTTCTAACTCTTTTTGCAAATCAATATTCTTATATTTACTCAAAATATTTCTGGCTCTTTCTATATTAGCATGAAAAGTTGAAACTATTAATTCTGAGTCTTCATATTTAATTGAAACTTCATCACCTGCTTTAAGTTGCAGTTTCTTTCTAATTTTAGCTGGAATAGCAAGTCTGCCATTACTATCTATATAACTTTTTAGTGCTGTCATAATATATACCTATAATATTAAGATTAATATAAATCTACAATATATACAGTTTAGACAAAATTATAAAAATGGTCAATTTAATAAATAGTTGAATCATAAAAACATTATATTGACTTTAGACAAATAGATATTTAAAATCTAAGGTGGAATTACTGCAAAGTAATTCTGGGGTTTAGCAACCTTTATCTGACAGCGGTATGCATTATACCGTAAAAATGGTGCTTCTCGGTCTTTTATGGTCGGGGAGACGATAGTTATGTCCAGGGCTTAAATGTTTACATTTAAGCCTAAAGGCTATCGTAGCTGTCCTAAGGCGGTTTTTCTACCCCCCGATCACCAATCTAGATTCACTTACTTCTAAAAATCTTGTCTTTGGTGGTCAAAAACTTACAATTTTTTGACATTCAGGGGAAGATTATATGCATTTAAGTTGCACGGCGGTCTCATGAACAAAAGGTAAAGAAATGTTAATAATAAAGTTTTTGCAAATAGTGGAGTAATATCGTAAGAATCTCTTAATAAAATAATTATTATTTGGAGATAGTGATGTTAAGAGAGAGAATTCGTCAAGAACTTTGCAGAACATTTTTGCGATATAGTTATGCCCATAGGATTAGGTGATAAAGAACATAACGATTGTAAGTTGTCATTCCCGCGAAGGCGGGAATCTAGATGCCTGCTTTCGCAAGGTTAACACAAAGTTTGTATCACCTAATTCAATAGGTTTCACTATATTGAAGATCATAGACAAGAAAGTAAGATAGCATATCCCTTAATAGAGTTAGTGTTTTTAGCAATAGTAGCGGTTGCCGCACGGGCGGAGAGTTGGGAGGAGATTGAAGAATTTGGCAAGGCACATATTGATACTTTGAGAGAATATTTTCCGTTTGAAAATGGTACGCCTAGTGATTGTACAATTAGACGTTTTTTTACTAGTCTTGATTCTAGTCAATTAAATAAGGTGTTAGTAAAATATTTTACTAACAATTTAAGTGAAAAACATTATGCAATAGATGGTAAAACGCTGAGAGGAACAAAACATGAGGGTATCAGAGCATTACATTTTTTAAATGTATATGCAGCTGAATCAGGTATAACTTTATTCGGCAAAGTTATTGATAGTAAAAAGAATGAGATTACATCTATTCCAGAAGCAATAGAGTGTTTGGATATCAAAGGAGCAATAGTTAGTATTGATGCAATGGGGTGTCAAAAAAATATAGCTAAGCAAATTGTAGAGAAAGAGGGTGAATATATTTTGGGTTTAAAGATGAATCACCCTGGATTGTACAACGAGGTTGAAAAAGCTTTTCAGACAGAGGTTTTTGAGTTTTTAGGAACGGATATTGCAGGAACATATGAAAAGGGACATGGCAGAATTGAGGAAAGAAAATGTCGCATAATTCGTGATATTAAGAAAATAACTAATGATGATCAATGGGCTAGTTTGAGTTCTGTTATTGAGATCAAAAGAAAAGTAGTTGAAAAAAATAAAGTGTCAGAATCAGTAAATTATTATATCAGTAGTTCCAACAATTCTGCTGAAGTAATGTTAAAGAATATAAGGTCCCATTGGGGAGTTGAATCTATGCATTGGATACTATAGTGAAACCTATTGAATTAGGTGATACAAACTTTGTGTCATACCTGCGAAAGCAGGTATCTAGATTCCCGCCTTCGCGGGAATGACAACTTACAATCGTTATGTTCTTTATCACCTAATCCTATGAGCATAACTATAGACGTGGTATTTAACGAGGATGCAAGTAGCATAAGACAAGGCAATGCTCCTGCGAATATGGCAATTATCAGAAGATTTGTATTAAATATTTTAAATAAAATAAAGACTAAAAGGGAGACTAGACCCAAAATGATGCTTACTATGGGTTGGTCACCAAAGAACTTAAAACGTTTTACTAATGCTTTAATAGAAATTAACTAATTGTTCATGAGGCCGCCGTGTAAGGATCAGGCTAAAAGAAAAAGGTTGTGTGGCTGTAATTCCATCAAGGAAGAACCGCAAAATTCCAATAGAATTGGATACAGAGCTTTATAAGGCACGGCACTTAATTGAAAATTTTTTTGCTAAGCTTAAACAATATAGGGCGATTGCAACACGCTATGATAAAACGGCTCAAAACTTTTTGGGGGCGATTCATCTTGCTGCTTCTGTAATTTTGTTGAATTGATGACACGCCCTAGCCAATTGCTGCTTTTTGATTTTAATTTATTTCCTATATTCATAAATAGTAATCTTATCATTATCTGATAGTCAAAATTTACCCAACAACCAGATTAAGTAATTTTCAGTTTATCAGATTAAATCTTTAGTACAACTAAGTTACCAATCTATCAACATCTAGACTTCTTCTAACGAAACGACGATAAGACAAGTAGAACTAATAGATATTATCAATTTGGTAATCTAGTGCTACTTCCTTGCCGTAAAAAGCCATAGCAATTTTAATGATTTTCTGAACATGTGAGTATTCTTTTATTTTAGCCTCATATCGTTTTTTCACAATTTGATCTAGTCCCGCTTTTGCAACAGATTCTAGAATATCAGGAGATTTGCATATTTTATATTCAATAATAATAGCATTGTTCTGCTTTCTGACTTTAGGTAGTAACATAATATCAGCTCTACCATTGCCTGTCTCTCTTTCACTTTCTATAATATAATCTGGTGTTAGTATATTAATTAGACCAAGCATAAAACCGCTGTAAAATATTTCGGCTTTTTTCTCACCTGTTTGGTAAAAACTGGTAGCGTTTAATAATAGCTCTTGCAACCTTTCTTTAAATTCCTCTATCTTGCAAGCAGGTAATAAACTCACAAAAGAGTAGTATCTGGAACTATCGATTTTTAATTGATCAGTTACCCATTGCAGCATTCTGGCATTATATATATATCTTACTTCTTTGTTAGGTACAGACAATTCATAGATATTTTCTTCTGGTTTTTTGGCAGTAGGGTTTAAATAACCACTAAATAATAACAAGCTAAATAGTCCTATTGGTTTATTGATATCAGCAAAACTTATTTGTTTGGTAATAGGTGAGATAATACTCTTTCCAGCAGCTAAGTTTTGTAAATCTTCTTGCATCTCATCTGATAACAATGTTTTATCAATAAGCGAAGTACCACCGCTATCAAGCCAATAATGATCAAGCTTACCTTCATTAGATAAACACTGCATAATTGACCAGGGATTGTAAATTATCTCACCACCGAAATTATAACCATTATACCATCCTTTAATTTGATCGGGATCAGTATCGAGTGGTACTTTGGTCAATAACTCATCAACTTCTGCTTGGGTAAAACCATAAAACTTAGCAAACTTTTTATCTAGTAAGGTATATTCACTAACATTATTCAAATCCGAAAATAAATTAGCTTTAGCAACCCGTAATATGCCAGTTATTACGCCTTTTTCTAAGTAAGGATTACTCTTTAGGCTGCTGCCAAATATCCCACGAAATATCTTTAGTACATCATCAAATTCTTTTAATTTACCACCAAATTCAATATAAGCACTATTAATAGGTGTATCATACTCATCAATTAATATGTAAACTTTTTGACCAAAATGTTTAAAGAGTAATTCACTTAAAAAGCGTAAGCTAGTTTTCAAATCATTTCCCTTAAGTTTCCCATCAAAATATCGCCTTAGCTTGTCTTTCTGTGCATTATTTAATAACCCTGTATCTTCTGTAACATGCTGAATTAAATAGCCATGACTTGCAAATAATGCTATAATTTGATCTTTGACACCTGCTGCAATTTCCTTATAACTACCACCTTTTACATCTTTAAGATTGAGCAAAATCACAGGGTAATTACCTTGCTGAACCATGGCATATTCTTCACTATTAATATTTAAAGAACCTAATGTCTTTATACCTTTAATACCTAAATCGATTTCCCCACCGGTAAAGAGAATGCGATTGACTCTATCTTCCGTAGGTAAAAGAACACCATTTTGATCTACTTCTATTTCAAAAAATTTCCGGAGCATATCCATATTCAAACTCTTACCCCAACGCCTTGGTCTAGTAATAAGGATTACTTCTCCACTATCTTCTAATAATTCTTTAATCATTAAACTTTTATCAACAAATATATCACTATTTAACAATAACGTCTCAAAATCATCAGTACCTACCCTCATTCTTGGTAGCTTATTGTTACTTTTAATAATATTATTTTCTTTAGTTGATATATTATCAGAAAGTTCTACTATCATATTAATTTCATTATATTAGAAAATTATTATAAACTTTATTAGGGAATAATAACACAAACAAGCTAGCCTAGCGAGTAGATTTACATAAAATAAATTTCTTACATCATGCGTGTGGTTAATCTATTATTTTAGTGGTAGTCATCTGATTAATAATGATAGGAAGAATTATTAGAAAATCCCTAATATTCACGTAATGTGAGTGTTTGAATAATTAATAATTTTATGTCTATTGTGGTTCTGAAATTGTCCACTACGCCCCGCCATTTTTGTACAAGTCGTCGTTTTTTCAAAAATATCGAACGGGAAACGTAGAGAGGTCTCAAGTTTCTTGCCATTCAGTTTGAGGTTCTGAAATACGAAATTTATCATTTTGCGTTTTTCGAGGGTTTCAGAACCTTTGAAGGTTTCATAGGCTTCAGAAGCTAGAGTTATTAGCATTGTAGCGGTATCAGTAAATTTATCGTCTGCTTCCTCATAAACTTTAAGTAAACGAGTAATTTCATATTGACGATCTTTTAATTGTTGTTTCTTTGCTTGGAATTCTTCTTTGCTTAGTTCGCTGCCTAATCTTAAATCAATTAATGAATTTAGTTTATTTTCATTTTCTGTATGTTCTTTCTTTAAAGCAGCTGTTGCTTGCCCATGCTCGTCTTTTTTTAGCTCATTTGTGCTTTTTAGATACGCTAGAGTCTCTTTTAGCACTTCTGGCTCCCTGATACCTATTCTTTTAAAAACCTCTTCTACCTGCTTTAAAACCTCATCTTCTCTTACATAAATCTTTTTGGTTGGATTCTTTGGATCCCATGTACCTAAATATAAGTCCATTCGTCCACTTTACCATCTGAATATAGTGAAACCTATAGAATTAGGGTATACTTGCAGCAAAACTGCATAACTCTATTAAATTTTTTTGGTAGTATGAATTTATTTTATAAATTTGGGTTCCTACTATGCAAATATCACCGATTAGTAAAAAAACTGGTTGAAAAACTATCAGTTATACTATAACATTTCAATTATTAAACGTAATGAATGAATCAAAATGAAAAAGCCAAAAGTAGCGACCTTAAGTGCTGAGGAACGAGAAGAACTAATACAACATATTAAGGCAAGTTCATTAACAGGAGATGATCAGCAAGCGGTGATAGAACTTGTGAAATTTTGTAACGAACTAATAGACAAGCTAGCATCATCAAACATCAGTATAAATAAGCTTAAGGAGATGATGATTGGTTTTAAGGCAGATAACAAAAAAAAGATAGTTCAGATTCATTAAAAGAACCACCGAGTGAATCTGATAATAAGAATGGTGGTAATGAAGAAGAGTACGATGAGTCCAAGAAGAGAGATCGCAGTAATTGGCAAGGTAAATATGGATTTGATGATTATCAGGATGCAAATACCAGCTATTTAGCTCCTGAGAATTTTTGTAGTGGTGATAGCTGTCCTCACTGTGATAATGGTAAACTCTATAATAGTGAAGCTAGAAAATTGCTACAATTTACAGGTAATGCTCCAATTACAGTCAACAGATATGTAAAGAAAACGTTACGCTGTAATGCTTGCGATTATACAGTTATGAACAATAAGAATATCAACAAATGGACAAATAGTAGCAAAAGTGCAATAGTGTTACAAAAGACCTACGGTACTCCCTTCTATCGTTTATCTAGGTTGCAAAGTTTAAGCGGGGTTCCTGTATCATATAGCTC
This sequence comes from Candidatus Tisiphia endosymbiont of Hybos culiciformis, assembly GCF_964030975.1. Lineage (NCBI taxonomy): Bacteria > Pseudomonadati > Pseudomonadota > Alphaproteobacteria > Rickettsiales > Rickettsiaceae > Candidatus Tisiphia > Candidatus Tisiphia endosymbiont of Hybos culiciformis. Next base: position 418,036 of record NZ_CAXIQH010000001.1, on the reverse strand, counting down.
GTTGTGGCAACAATATTTAGATGTTTGGCAAGAAGGTGGTGGAGCTGAAATTTACAGGGTATTATTGGAAATGGCTGCCGAATGTAGCTCACTGAATCTTGATGATACTAGAGCTAGAATTTTAGAAATTACTGTAGCCAATAAAAAATTACGTACTCAAAATAAGAAAGGACGCAGCTGTTATACCACTACTATATGTGCTAAGACTGCCAATAATGAGGTGATAGTTTTATATTTTACCGGTAATAAGCATGGCGGGGAAAATATTGGTAACGTACTAAAGAATCGTAAGAATAGGACTGATTCTATTCATTTAATGACTGATGCAAGTAACAATAATAACCCAGTATTATCAGAAGCAGATAAAGAATTACTAGCAATAATAATTATGATCAACTGTTTATCACATGGACAGAGGAAATTTACAGATAATGAACCATACTATCCTGAAGAATGCGGATATTTTCTCAAACAAACTGGTGGGATTTACCATAATGAACATCAATGTAAAGAGATGAGCCTTGAGGAAAAGCTGAAGTACCATCAGGAACATAGCAGTAAATATATAGAAAACATATATAACAAAATAGACGAATTATTTAACGACAAGAAAGTTGAGCCTAATAGTAGGTTTGGGCAAGCTATGAAATATTGGTTAAATAATAAAGAAGGTTTGACGCAATTTTTGAAAATTCCAGTTAGCAGTCTTGATAATAATTGGGCTGAGAGGTCACTACGTACCATTATTTTACAAAGGAAGAATTCATTATTCTTTAAAACAATCAATAGTGCTGAGATACATAGTGGTCTGTATAGTATAGTAAAGACTTGTAGTGAGAACGGGATCAATGCATTTAAATATTTAAATTGGCTGCAAGAGCAGAGTAGCAAAGCAAAGAAGCATCCTACGAATTATACACCTTTTGCCTATGCAAGATATATAAATAATACGGAATTAATCGAGACGGCAGCTTAAATGACAGGAAGCCAATCATTGGAGAGTTTGGCAGAACTAGGATCGCCATTATGAATAAGAATGTGTAAGGTTCTATAACAAATCTGATAAGATGAATTATCAGATGGGGAAAGTTTTGCCGTAAATTTACCTTTGGATAGGCGTTTAGAGCATAACCAAAAGCCTTGACCGTCAAAGGACAAAATTTTAATGGCAGTTCTGTTTTTATTATAGAATAAAAACAAGGAACCATTAAGAGGGTTGGAAGAAAGTTTTTGTCTGCAAACAGCTATTAAACCATCGATACCCTTACGAAAGTCGATGGCAATGTGGCAACAAAAATAACTGACTGAGGGGTTAGTTGCAGCATAGAAATGTTTGAATTATGGTTTTTAGCTCTAGTGTTTGAATAATAAGCTTGGTACCATTTGGCTTAATAATGTGGCAAGTGTAGTAATTTTGTTTGGGAGTAGCCACAGGATCAGTATCTATAGAATTTACTAGTTGAAATGGGAGAAAATTAATATCGTGTTGTAGAACTTTATTTGAAGTTGAGGTAGGAGAAGTTTTGAGGGAAGGTTGATGGGCTTGTTGAATTGAACTAATTATTGTTTTATTAATATTGAGATGTTTGGCTATATCTTTGCAAGAATAGTGATGGAGTAGCTGGCGAACTAATTCCTTTAGATGGTTTGGTATGGGATCAAACTTGTTAGTTTTAGTTTGACGCCAGGCTTTAAATTGCTGAGCTACTTGCTCAACAGTAATTGATGGTATTTGCATAGTAGGAACCCAAATGTATAAAATAAATTTTATACTAACAAAAAAATTAGATAGAGTTATGCAGTTTTGCTGCAAGTATACGAATTAGGTGAAATTATATGATATAAAAAAGAGGAAATATCAAAAGTCCATATAGTGAAGAGGAAAATGTCAACAAGTCCATATAGTGAAGATTTAAGAAAAAAAGTAATAAATTATGTAGCAAGAGGTAACAGTCAAAGAAGTGCTGCCAAGATATTTGATATACATAAAAATACAATTAGCCGTTGGAATGTAAGGAAGAGAAAGGAAGGAACGATATTGGCGAAAGCTAGATTAGGCTTTAAAAGTAAAGTTGATAAGCAAAAATTAGCAGATTTTGTAGAAAATAATTCAAATATGAGGTTACAAGATATTGGTAAAGAGTTTGGGATTGCTAGGTCCCAAACTGGTAGGATATTAAAAGAGTTAGGATTTAGTTATAAAAAAAAACCTTTAGCTATATGGAAGCGAGTGCAGAGAAACGAACTGAATATTTAGAAGAGATCAGTAAATATGCTAAAGAACAAATAGTACATATTGATGAAAGTGGTATAGATATAGTTATGCTCATAGGATTAGGTGATAAAGAACATAACGATTGTAAGTTGTCATTCCTAGCTGCGGCGGGAATCTAGATACCTGCTTTCGCAGGTATGACACAAAGTTTATATCACCTAATTCAATAGGTTTCACTATATATTCAATTCTCTAGCAATTTTTTTAATTGCCTTACCATCAACGTGGTACATCCTACGTATTCTTCCTATTGTTTCCACTATAAACACCCCTTTAAAACTCCTTAAAAAAATATTAACAATATTAATTTTTCGGAGATATTGTTACTTATTTAGGGGGGCAATTTTCATTACAATTTTTCCTTTAAAGGGGTCAATAGATGATTACAATTTACAAATATTTAAGAATAACTGAATTTTGCATTGGTGGGTGAATAAAGTAACTATGGAGCAGAAATAAAGGACAATCTTAAAATGATAGTGTGAATGATGATTGGATATTATCATATTATATGATAATATGATAATATAACAATTAAAGAGTGAGGAATTAATGCCAAAAGTCATTACGGTAACAGAGGCAGTACGGTCGTTTTCTGATATTATTGGACGCGTACATTATCAGAGAGAAAGTTTTGATATTAAAAAAGGAGGAAACATTGTGGCAAGAATCACGCCGGCTAAAATAAGTGATAGTATAGCAGTAAAAGACTTAAATGAATTTTTTCGCAATGGTCCGCATCTTGATAAAGATGATATAGAGGAATTTGCCAAAGACATTAATACTGTAAAATCCTTAAAGTTACAAGATTGGGGGAATAAATGGGATTAATAATTGATAGTTCAGTAATTATAGCGGCGGAAAAAGGCAAAATAAATTTTGCACAGTGGCTGCAATATGATCAAGCTTGTATTAGCCCTATTACTGTTACAGAATTATTAATAGGAGTTAGTAGGGCAAATACTGAAGAGCGTCGCATGAAAAGATCGGTATTTGTCGAGCATATAATCAACTCGATTACTGTACTAAATTTTGGTGTTGAGGAAGCAAGAATTTACAATCAAATTCTTCATAATTTATTTCTCGAGAACCTGACCGTAACTATTCATGATATGCTAATTGCGGCGTCAGCCATAGCTCATAGTTATCCGGTACTCACTTTAAATGAACGAGATTTTAAAAGAATAAAAGGGCTGGAAGTGTTGGAGGTACAAAATGAAACAAAATAGCTAACAGAAAAGAATCATCAATTATATAGTTATGCCTATAGGATTAGGTGATAAAGAACATAACTATTGTAAGTTGTCATTCCCGCGTAGGCGGGAATCTAGATACCTGCTTTCGCAGGTATGACACAAAGTTTGTATCACCTAATTCAATAGGTTTCACTATAGTAGCTAATAGGAGCTATTAATGAACCAGACAAAAGGTTCGATCTTGAATGGAAAGCTTGGCAGCAAACTTCAAGGTAGGATGGAATTCACAGGAGTGGTTATACTGATTGTCAGTATATGCCTAGCAAGTAACGATGTTTTTGCTGATAAGGTAATTGATACTTACCAGCATGTAAATGGCAATGCATTTAGTTTAATAACTGAATATATAGGATAATAAGGTTGTTTAACCAGATTGCAAAGGAGTAAGATAACATTTATGAGAAACATAATCCAGTCACAGGATAGCTTAAAGTCACTGGAAAATCAGAAAAATATAGACCTACTATATCAGAAAGTGACTACTTTTAAGGAAGAAGGCTTTGTTACGATGATTAAGCGGAAACTAGCTGGTCTTGATTTAACCAAACACCAGCGGCAAATGCAGGATATAGCAAAAAAGGCTATTAATCAGCCAAGACCAGTTGCAGGAATTACCAGAACTCAGAAGACCATTAGCTATAGTTTTGCTCCAACTTATACATTAGATCAAGATGTGTATTTACCGTGTGGGCGATTATTACATCCAGCTGGTACTAAGGTAAATCCACTAGATCATATGAGTTGGGATGATAGATTAACATTTATAGATGGTACTGACCAGGATCAATTAACTTGGCTCAAACGGCAATATATTGCATCAGAAAAAGTAGAAGAAGAGATTAAAACTAGTGAAAATAAGATAGTCTTGGTAGCTGGTAAGATTTTAGAACTTAGCAAGGAAATAGGGCGTCAAATCTATTTTGATCAATTTGGTGCTTTAACTAGTAAGTTTAATATTAAACATGTACCGGCGATAGTTGAGCAGCAAGGCAAATATTTGCAGATCACCGAGGTAAATGTTAACTAATAGATAAGAATTATAGTGCTATATTAATAGCATTATGCTATAATTGATTAATATTAAGTGATCAATAAAGTTTATGTATGATATTGAGTTTGCTAAACAAGCGATTAAGGATTTACGTCGTATCCCTAAGGATTATGCATCGCATATAGTTAACAGAATAAAGCTAGTTGCCATTGATCCATACGGAGTAGAGTTGGATATTAAGAAACTAAAGGCTACAGATAAGGCTTATAGGTTGCGTATTGGAAATTATCGGGTGATTTATGAGATAGAGGAACAAAAATTATTAGTTACTATTATTAAAATTCAAAGTAGAGGTAATGTATATGGTTAATTTAGATAATATCAGTTTTATTGAAGATTCACATGGTAAAAAAGCCGTTATTTTATCAATAGAAGCTTATGAGGAAATCAAAGAAAAATTAGAAGAATTAGATGATTTGAATAGCTATATCAAGGTAAAGAGTGAAAATCAAGAAAGTTTTCCGGTTAGCATCAGTGAAAAATTAGTTTTAGGAGATGAATCAAATATTAAGATAATTAGAGAATATCGAGGATATAGTCTTACTAAACTTGCTAGGCAGCTAGGTATTAGTGAGGCGTATTTGTCGCAAATAGAGAATAAGAAACGTAGAGGTAATATAGATTTATATAAAAAAATATCTCAGGAATTGGATATAGATATTGATTTATTAATCTAGTCAATATGGATGATATATGAATAACAAAAGAGGTTCGACCTTGAAGGGAAAGCTTGGCGGCAGACTTCAAGGTCGGATGATATAGTTATGCCTATAGGATTAGGTGATAAAGAACATAACTATTGTAAGTTGTCATTCCCGCGTAGGCGGGAATCTAGATACCTGCTTTCGCAAGGTTAACACAAAGTTTGTATCACCTAATTCAATAGGTTTCACTATAGTAGCTGGTTTGGTAAACAATCAATCGATAGCCCCTTTTGTTTTTAATGGAACTTGCAATACAGAGTTATTTAATAATTGGGTTGAGAAGTTTTTAATTAAAGAGTTAAAAGCAGGACAGGTTGTAGTTATGGATAATGCTAGTTTCCATAAATCAAAGAAGACAAAGGAATTAATAGAATCAGTTGGCTGCAAACTTATCTTTTTACCTCCATATTCACCAGACTTAAATCCCATAGAGAAGTTTTGGGCAAATATGAAACGATGGATTAAAAATAAGGTAACAGAAACTAGCAAATTATTTGAAATTATTGCTATGTTCTTTGTCACCTAATTCTATAGGTTTTACTATAAATTAAAAATTACCAATGATTTTAGGGAATTTTATCTGAATTTTAACCAAAATTAACTAATTTTTTTTGTGGTCAAGGGGGGGCAATAGTTTATTACAATAGGGGGGCAATAGATGATTACAATTTACAATCGACGCATTTCAACAATCCTTTAGTTTTTTATAAACTTAATGATTTATATCACTATGTCAACTCATTTGATGACACGCCCTAAAACAAACAATGGATTATTTAATAAATGTCAATCAAGGCAAGGCGTATGAATTTAACCGTGAAGTTGGTGAATTTAAACAAGAGCATACCGTTATTCAAAATAAACTCGATAGATTGATGGATTTCTTAGTAGATGGCAGTTTTACTATAGTTATGCCTATAGGATTAGGTGATAAAGAACATAACTATTGTAAGTTGTCATTCCCGCGTAGGCGGGAATCTAGATACCTGCTTTCGCAGGTATGACACAAAGTTTGTATCACCTAATTCAATAGGTTTCACTATAGAGAAGAATTTTTACGTAAGAAAGCTCAATTAAAGGAAAGACAATATGAATTAAGTGAACTAATTAAGAGTTATGACAAAGTAGATGATAAGCTTTCTAAAAAGCTTGCAGACCTTATATGTATCAGTACAAACGCCTATGAAACTTTTAAAGGTTCGACACTTGATGAAAAAAGGGAATTATTAAATTTTATATTTTCGAACCTAACACTCGAGGGCTGTAACCTGCATTACGTTCTGGCTTTTCCATTCACAGAATTGCAAAAAGTAGCAAACTGTCCCGAATGGCGGGGCGTAGTGGACAATTTCAGAACCACAATAGACATAAAATTATTAATTATTCAAACACTTACATTACGTGAATATTAGGGATTTTCTAATAATTATTCCTATCATTATTAATCAAATGGCTGCCACCAAAATAATATTTTATACCCAAACCAGAGCATATGAAAAACTTGGTGTCACGTGACCGATTTTCAAAACATGTTTCACAGTTTAGATTAACCATACGTACGATGTTAAGAAATTTATTTTCTGTAAATCTACTCGCTGGGCTAGCTTGTTTGTGCTATTATCCCTTAATAAAGTTTATAATTATTTTCTAATAATAATGTAATTAATATGACAGTAAAACTTTCTGATAATATATCAACCAGAAAAACTAATATTGTGAACAGTAACAATAAACCACCGAAAATGAGGACAGGCACGGATGAGTTTTATGACTTAGTGGTAAATAGTGATGTCTTTGTTGATAAAACTATGATGATCAAAGAATTGCTAGAGGATAGTGGTAAAGTTATCCTGATCACCAGACCAAGGCGGTGGGGTAAGAGTTTGAATATGAACATGCTTCAGAAGTTCTTTGAAATAGAAGTGGATGAGAAAGGCAACGCTTTACCTGAAGAGAATAGAATAAATAACAAATTATTTATCGGGGGTGAAGTAGATTTAGGTTTTGACGAGACTAAAAAGCTAAAGTCTTTAAAAATTGCAGGCAATGCAAGTAGTATGAAACGTCAAGGTCAATTTCCTGTGATTCTGCTCAATCTTAAAGATGTAAAAGGTAGTAGTTATCAGGAAATAGAACTAGGTGTAAAAGATCAAATTATAGAATTATTTGCAAATCATCATTACTTAAATCGTCATGTGACAGAAGATACAGGACTATTAGATAATGCACAAAAAGAAAAACTAAGCCGATATTTTGATGGGAAACTTGAGAAGAATGATTTAAAAAATAGTTTGCGTTTTTTAAGTGAAGTGCTGTACAAACATTTTAATCAGAAAGTCTATATATTAATCGATGAATACGATACACCAATCAATAGTTCTTATATTGAGTTTGGTGATAAAGCAAAAGAATTTAAGCAAGTACTTGAGTTATTCCGTGGCATGTTTGGTAGCAGCCTAAAGACTAATAGTTGTGTAGAAAAAGGGGTAATAACTGGTATATTACGAATTGCTAAGGCTAATTTATTTTCGGATTTGAATAATGTTCGTGAATATACTCTGCTAGATGAAAAATTTGCCAAATTTTATGGCTTTACTCAAGTAGAAGTTGATGAGTTATTAACCAAAGTACCGCTTGACACGACTCCTGAAAAAATTAAAGTTTGGTATAATGGCTATAATTTTGGTGGTGAGGTGATTTATAATCCATGGTCAATTATGTTATGTTTAGATAGTAGAGGTAAGCTTGATCATTATTGGTTAGATAGCGGTGGCACCGGTTTGGTTGATAAAATATTACTATCCGATGAAATGCAAATTGATCTCCAACAATTAGCTAGCGGTAAAAGTATTATTGCACCTATTACTAGACAAATTAGTTTTAGTGATATTAACACACGGTCAGGACTATTTAGCTTATTGCTATTTAGCGGTTATTTAAACGCAATGGTAATTGAGTCAGAAGAGGATATCTATGAACTATCTGCTCCTAATAAAGAGGTAAAACATATATATAATGCAAGATTATTACAATGGGTGAGTAGCAAGTTACAGATGGATAGTTCTTTATATTATTCATTTGCTAGTTTGTTGCCTGCAGGTAAAACAGAAGAATTTAAAGAAAAATTACAAGAGTTATTACTAAATGCTACTAGTTTTCATCAAACTGGCGAGAAAAAAGCTGAGCTATTTTATAGTGGTTTTATGCTAGGTTTGATTAACACCTTATCTCCTGGCTATATCATAGAAAGTGAAAGAGAGACAGGCAATGGTAGAGCTGATATTATGTTACTACCTAAAGCAGGAAAACAGAATAATGCTATCATTATTGAATATAAAATATGCAAATCTCCTGATATTCTAGAATCTGTTGCAAAAGAAGGCCTCGATCAAATTGTGAGAAAACAATATGATGCTAAAATAAAAGAACACCCCCATGTTCAGAAAATCATTAAAATTGCTATGGCTTTTTGTGGTAAAGAAGTTGCACTAGAATATCAAATTGATAATATATCTTAAGGTCTGCTTGTCTTTACTCGTTACTCCGTTAAAAGTTTACTTCAGGGAAAGTCATAGTGTTATTCATTACTCTATTTGTGGTAGACATTAAGGGACAATGCGAAGAGAGTCCGTTCTCTGGTTGGTGCATGCTAGCAAGTGTTTGGCTTAACTGTAAATTGTAACGAGCTTTTGACCCTTTTGGAACAAAAATTGTAATAAGAATTGACCCTAAGCCTAATCGCACTGTAACTCAGATAAAATATGACTTCCGGAGTTTTTATTCTTAATTCTCAAGGGGTCAATTTTTATTACAATAGAGGGTCAAAAGCTCATTACAATTTACAGTGGAGATTTTTGCTGAATATGCTGAGTCTGATAATTCTCAACTTCAGCATCAGATACAAGACTATGGTTATTGCTTACAGCAGCAATATGACTATGTGAAATTTTTCTCTACTGTCTGTAAAGCCGAATTACCTGATCATACAAAGATTGCTGAGTTAATAACAGCTTGCCACACTAAAGTAACAGAGAATCTTGAGTATCAAGTTAGTAGTTTGAAGATTGATGAGGAGCAATCTGACCCAGCTTATTATCATAAAGCTATAAAATATCTGGCAAATTACCAAGACTCTCCTGCCTGTAAGAATCTTAAGGCTATAGCCTATAGTTGCTTAGCTAGTATTGCTGAGAAGGATGGGGCTGAGGAATCACCATTGGTTTACTATGCAAAAGCTATAGATGCCAATATCTATCAACCAAAGATATATGAGAAACTCGGGCAGTTTTTTTTAAACAAGGGTGAATATGCTAAGGCGATTGGCTGCTATAAAGTAATTAATAATGCATGTAAGATAAAAGTATGTTTTAAAAAATGGCTAAAACAAGATCAAGAGAATCCTGATATAATGCTCAAGCAAGCTGAGTATTTTGAGTCTGTAGGTTTATTTGAGCAAGCCAAAAAATATTATCTCAACGCATGTGGTCTAAGTCATGATAATACTTTTAAGGCTGCAGCTTTAAAGAAAATTGGTAATATTATGGTTAATACTGCTACTCAGGGGCAAGATTTTATCACCAGAGGGGAGGAGCATGATTTTTACAATTTTCCCTTGGTAGATAGACCATTTATTGATAATCTGCTTGGCGAAATAGATTTAACAAATAATTTGTACTGCTAAAAGATGGCAAAGCAGTTTTGCTGCAAGTATATTTTGTATTTGTTAGTTCCTAAAATAACTAGGCTTTAAAGTAATCCGTAGAAGTTCCAATCTAAACTGGTTTAAGGTTTGTAATATGTACCATACGCCCCTCCAGTTAGAACTTGTCTGCAAACTAAAATCAAGGTATGGTGAAATATAAATAGTTTTAAAAAGGAATATTATGAAATCTGTAGTAACTTTAGCAAACGAACAATACTCGGCAGAACGTGATAGACGTGAGAAACGTGAAAAACAAGCAAAATATGACAAGAAGTGGGCAAATATTCGTGCAAATAGTGAACAGCATTATTATAAAAAACCGCTCTACAATAAAAAACCTTACAGTTGGGAAAAAGGGAAGACAGATGCTAAAAATATAGAGCTTTTAACCGAAATTACAAATCTTATGGAGTCTTGTAATAAAGGCTTAGTTTCAGCTAATGTGAGCTATATATTTGAGATATACAATAAGCGATATGAAAAACTTCATGCTAAACACAATAAGTCTGAAAAAGAACTGCAAAAAGAAACAAAGCTATTAGAAAAAATACTTTATAGAATAAAATATGATAATGGAAAGCTCAATGATGATAATGAGAATCTTTGTTGCTGTATAGCAAAAACGCTATGTGTTGTTTTACTTATTGATCCATTTCTATACATAGGTCTTTCGGTAGAAGATTCTATCGGAGTATGGAAAAATCGGCTATTTGGTTCAAATGACATACGATTAGGAGAGAATTTTTCTTGGTTAGTTAATAATTTTACTATTGAGGAATCACAGCCAAGTTCGAGTACTCATTTAATGCCAGGTAAAATTATTTCTAAATTACCGGCAACCACTACTATTGTTACTACGGCTATTGTAGAAAACAATAGAACTCAGGATGAACATCCTTCTACTAGTAGTGGGCTTAAAGGTCTCGGATATACTAACTGGGGAAAGGCTATTGAAATTAAGGGAGATGATCAAGCTCGTGGTATAATGTACGAGAAGATGATACCTACTTCTATATGCTTTAAGGTAAATAGTAACAATATAGTAAAAATTGAACAATACAGATCAATTATGCTACCTGATAGTCTAAAAGGTGAAACTACGCTTCAACTAGCTTGTAGTAAGCCAAATGGTATTAGAATGGCAGCAGAAGATGCAGCATATTTAGTAATTAATTATGATCATAGTGGTAAACTAGAAAAAATGACCGTACCCAATACTCCAAAGCTTTCTACTAATCCCGATTGGCCTGTTTTAACTGTTTATCATGGTAAAGTATGTAGTCTACCAGTAAGTAGTGGGACTTATAATTGGATTGTGCAAAAAATACAAGAAAATCATGGAAATGTGGTGATTGGTCATACGGAAGACTATCATTTAGATTACTTTGGTACATAAGAATATAACAAAGAAATACATAGTAGTAGGTATGATATTTTTATCGAGTCTATAATATAGATTGTGTGTGAGCCAAGAAAAGGTGCATTAGTCTTACAGGTGAAAGTTCTGTTATGGAAGGAGAAGCTAGCTCCACCATATAGCGAGTCTTGCACTGCTGAAGGTAACAACAGTGGTGAAGCGTAGACAGCGAAACATTCGAGCCGAAACCAAATGGTGAACGTGATAGCCCCGAAATTTTTGTGGTAGTGGGAGTCGATGTGTTACACAGCATAGTAGACAAAAGAAAACAGGAGGTCAACCTAGCAAATCCAAAAGTTTTCAACCACCGGGGTCTCAGGCGTTAGCGAGTTTGTAGAGATTAATGACACAACTTGGGAAGTCCCTATAACTCTTACTGTAAGGTAAGTATTCAAAGTACAAATGCCAAAACATAAGGCTTTGGAGATGGTGTAAGGATGGCTGAGTCAGTTGTAGTAGTGATGAAACTCCGTAATGGGAGTGGAGCGAAGGGCTGGCAGAAAGGTAATACTAATTATACCTTGTTAATTCTATATTGAAAGATAATTAGTATTAGAGTCTATATATTAAGCACTAGTAAATATTATTTATTTCTTGTATTACTGGGTAATCCATATATAATGAACAGATATTTATATCCGTTTGTTACGGATATAGGTTTTTCTTCTACTTTTTTAAAATATTCAATAGGTAACATTATGAAGAGCAGAGATTATGACAAGGGTAGAGACTACATTGTTAATCTTTCAAAAGATTCCCAGAGATTAGTATTGTTAAAATTGTTAGACTATGCTTTTATTGAACCAAAAAGCTTGAACATTTTGAAATCCTTATTCCCACAGCCAAAAGAATATTTTAAACCTGAAGAATTATCTCAAACAATGGATAACAGTACGGTAAAGCAAAATATTCTGAATATTGTTAAAAAGCATTTTTATTCTGTTACCAAAAATAATCAAGATAATCTAATAAATATCTTACAATATTTATTCTCAGATAATAAATTAAACATTAAAGATTTTTTATTAGATAATTTTATTAGTTTTAATAAAATTCTAGTTAATTTATTTGCAACTGGTGGCAAAGGTAAATTAATAGAATATTTATTGGAACATAAAACCAACGAAGAATTTACTTTTAAAGACGCTTTAACTGAGAAGACCATAAAATATGAAGGTAATAATTACAGCCTATATGATATTTTTAGTGAAAATTTTCCTAAAAAATTACAACAAAATTTAAAAACCATACAGAAATCAACTCTAGACAATGGGTGTAAACCTTCTGTGCAACGATATTATCAAAATGAAGTAACAGAATATCTAGCTAAGCTTAAAGGAGCTTGTATCTTTGAAAATAAATTCATTGAATTATTCTACACATTATTTGATTTCAGTAATCAAAATAATGTAAAACTATTTTTAAATAAATTTTCTGATCTTTTTAAGAACATCAATCGGAATGACGATCAAAAGGTATGCCAATTTAATTCTATTAATAATGTTTTTAATCAGAGTTTTCTATATAATTGCGATATATCAGAACGAATTACATTTTTTGCATTTCGTTGCAGTTTAGATAAAGAAGATAAAGATTGTGTTTTATCATTAAAGATTCAAAAAGATATTCAAATATTAATTAACCATAAAATTATTGGCGCTAAAGATTTTGCCTTACAAAAAGAAGCCACAAAATTTTTATTTTACCAAACTAACGAAGGAATCGAAAATACTTATAACATTTTATCGGAGAACGCTGATAAGATTAAAGACGGTTCCATTATATTAGCGAAGATATTAGTTAATTACACAACATTACCCATAAACAAAGTCCAAGTATATAATAAATTAAGTGCTAATCTCTTGAATACAACTGGAAAATATAATTTTGAGTTAATAGATTCTTATACTAAAAATGCCATTTCATTAATAGAAGAAAACATAGGGGAATTAAACACTGAACAGATAGAACAACAGAATAATGTAACTATCAATGCTATCAGAAATGCTTACTGGAATAGGGGCTCATATTATACTAAATTTGGTAATAATATTGAAGCTATCAAATATCATTTACAATATCTAAAATTGATAAATAAACGAGATATTTGGGATCATATAGAAGATATTAAAATGATTATTAATAATTTTAATAATCATCCAGAATTTTCAACAGAAATAGATCAGATATTTAATATTTTGTCTACAAAACAAGAGGATGAAAATCTTAATCAAACGTTAGATCAGAGACGAGAATTATTTAATAACATTATAAAAAGCAAGATTACCAGAAATAATGTGCAGGAGCATCTGGAACAAATTAATAAATTACAATCTTCTAACACTATTAAATCTGTAGCTCTAGAAGTTTGTAAAAATATATTAGTTTCATTGGTAGCTCAAGATGAACAAAAATTAACCATAGTCTTTAGTACCTCGTATTTAAATTTATCTTATGAAGAAGGAAGAAAACATTTTTCTTTGGACGCACAGGATAGTACAGATTTAGTACAAGCTGTCATATTCTTTATAAAACATCAAAAATTTCAAGTCGCAGCTGAATATCTTTGCAAAGCAGAGACTAGATATGAAAGTATGAAGCAAACTTTTAGCAAATTAAATACAGCATTTAGCAATTTACATCTGGAATTAGCCTTAAATTTTATAGCACAAGATATTAAGTCACATAAATCTATTATAGAAAAACATCTTGCTCTCGCTGAAAAACTAAGCCCCGACTTAGATATACAATCGTATTATCTCGTTTTTAATATTCTACTTGGCGAAATAAATGAAGAACAAATTGAAAAACAAATTCAACAGAATCCAGAAATACAAGATTTAGTTGATGAAGAAATCAAGGAGTGTGTAGCTGACAACAAGAACTTGCATCAATCTAGTAATCTACCTACAGTATCAGAGCCAGTAGATAAAGTGGCAATATACCAAAAAGCTGCTCATAAGTTTTATCAAGAGCAGAAAAGAAAGTTAGATAATCATTTTAACCTTAATAAACAAGACTATTTTTCCTGGAAAGTTGGTGACAAAGTATACTCTACTAAAAATAGTGAAATTGCTGATCTAGGATATGGTAAATATTGTATTATTGATGATAAATTAAAAGGCCTGCAACAATATGAGTTTTATAAAAAAGCTATGGAGAAAGGCTATGTCAATAAATCGTTTGATCAAAATGGCATCAAACATGTTGGCAGTACTTATGAGGTTAAAATTTGTACACAGGATGGTAGATTACATAACAATAATGTTTGTTATATTAATCCAGAAGGGAAAAAACTCATTATTTTTGTTAAGCAAGCAAATCATTCTGACATAAAAGAACTTTTCTCCACATCTGTAAAGAATATAATGGTTGACTCAGATTATTTATCAGAGCATCAAGAAGACAATAAACCGCAACAAAGTCTTGATATATATCCTGATTACGACCCAAATGACTTTAACGTTGATTGTCTAGGGGAAGAGGAAGGGAATTAGCAACATTTATGTAGGAATGTGGCATAAGGCTGTATCCCTGTAGATATAAGGCTTCCAGAGACTAGTTTTTTTGATTTCTTCTAAAAATCTTTGGGTCTATCAGAAAGATTGTGTGTGTGCCAAGAAAAGGTGCATTAGTCTTACAGGTGAAAGTCCTGTTATGGAAGGAGAAGCTAGCTCCACCATATAGCGAGTCTTGCACTGCTGAAGGTAACAACAGTGGTGAAGCGTAGACAGCGAAACATTCGAGCCGAAACCAAATGGTGAACGTAATAGCCCCGAAATTTTATTGGTAGTGGAAGCTGATGTTCTACACAAGACAGCAAGCAACAGAAAACTAGAGGTCAACCTAGCAAATCCAAAAGTTTTCAACCACCGGGGTCTCAGGCGTTAGCGAGTTTGTAGAGATTAATGACACAACTTGGGAAGTCCCTATAACTCTTACTGTAAGGTAAGTATCCAAAGTACAAGTGCCAAAACATAAGGCTTTGGAGATGGTGTAAGGATGGCTGAGTCAGTTGTAGTGTATACTTGCAGCAAAACTGCATAACTCTATCTAATTTTGGCTCTGTCCAGAAAAGTGTGTAAATTTCGAGATAGGTTATATATAAAAATATAACAAAAAAGGAAATTACATGAATAAAAAAACTAATGAATCAATAAAGCAAGCAGTAGATTTATTAATAGATAATGATACAGATGTAAGCACAATACTGAAAGAAGGAGGTTTATTAAAAGAATTAACCAAACGTTTAATAGAGAAGGCACTGCAGTCAGAATTGAATAATCATCTAGGCTATGATAAATACAGTCGTGTAGATAATGATAATACTCGTAATGGTATAACTAGCAAAAAACTGATCTCCGAACATGGAGCGGTTGAGATAGAAGTACCAAGAGATAGGCGTAGTACCTTTGAACCAGCAATACTACCGAAAAGACAAAAACGTTTTGATGGTTTTGATGATAAAGTCTTATCATTATATGCTAAAGGTATGAGTGTATCTGATATTAAGGTTCAATTACAAGAGTTGTATAGTGTTGAAATAAGTGAGAGTTTAATCAGTCAGATCACCGATGATGTAATGGATGATGTAAAAGCTTGGCAGAGTAGACCGTTAGAAGAGATATATCCGATAGTATTTTTTGATTGTTTAGTAGTAAAAGTTAGGCAAGACAAAAGGATAATTAACAAGGCAATATATGTTGCATTAGGGATTGATTTATCTGGTAGAAAAGATATATTGGGATTATGGATCAGTGAAAATGAAGGGGCAAAATTTTGGCTTGGTAATTTTACTGAAATGAAAAATAGAGGATTAAAGGATATACTGATTGCCTGTAGTGATAATCTTACTGGTATGTCTGAGGCGATAGAAGCAGTTTATCCAAAAACAGAACATCAATTATGTATTGTACATCAGATTAGAAATAGTTTAAAATACGTATCATATAAAGATAGGAAGCAGGTGGCTAGCGATTTAAAGCCGATATATACTGCAGCAACGGAAGAACAAGCACATTTAGCTTTAGTATATTTTGAAGAAAAATGGAATAAACAATATCCACAAATTGCCAAATCATGGTATAATCATTGGGATAATTTAATGATTTTTCTAGGATATCCAGAGGCAATTAGAAAGGTAATTTATACCACTAATTCAGTTGAATCTGTTAATAGTCAATTGCGTAAAGTAACAAATAATAAGCGTGTTTTCCCTAGTGATAGTGCTGTTTTTAAAAGCTTATATTTGACAATTGACTATATGACCAAAAAATGGACTATGCCTATTCCCAACTGGAATGAAGCTATGGCTCATTTGATGATCAAATTTGAAGATAGGCTTAACAAAATTTAATGACCTATTTTGGAAATTTACACACTTTTCTGGACAGAGCCGCGTAAAGTAACAAATAATAAGCGTGTTTTCCCTAGTGATAGTGCTGTTTTTAAAAGCTTATATTTGACAATTGACTATATGACCAAAAAATGGACTATGCCTATTCCCAACTGGAATGAAGCTATGGCTCATTTGATGATCAAATTTGAAGATAGGCTTAACAAAATTTAATGACCTATTTTGGAAATTTACACACTTTTCTGGACAGAGCCAGTTTCGACACCAAAATCACCAACTAGATTGACTTATGTAGGAAGTCTATTGTTTTTTATCATAAGCGATTTTGTACAATTGTTCCCTACGTTTAACAGCTTGCTCATGTCCCGTATGATCTTTACTCTTTAATTTTACCACAAACTCGGGGTCAGATTCAAGTTTTTCTATCTCTGCTAATGCCCCGTCCCTACTGTTAATTGCTGGTAGCTCTTTACCAGTTACTAACGAGTCGGATTTTAAGGTTTCACCGACTTTAACTAATAAATCAACTAAAGCTGGTGAGTAATGTGAGTCTTCAATTAATTTAGCCAGTTCTTTAGTGCCAAACTTAGATAAGGCTGCCTGCATCACTGTCATTTTACTGTCAAAACCTTCACCATAATTGTCTTTCAGCCAACCAATGTGAGAGTGACGTGTTTGCTCAATATCATTTTGTTGCTGTTTTTGCAAATCCTGCGAAAAACCATACAAAGAATTAAGCAACTTCTCACCTTGTCTTTTAGACAGCCCGCTTTGGTAAAACATATCCTCATAACGCGTTAAATATTCTTCATCTTCTTTGGAGCGTTTATCAGTATATCTCTTATCTTCAGGCAATCCCAAGCGACTATAGAATTTATGCCACTCTTCATCAGAGCTGTCATCTTTTGGCACGGTAACTCGCTGATTCAAGCTCTTCTCTGCTTCCAAATAGCTCTGAGCTAAAGATGATACATCCTTGAATTTACCCAGTGACTCAGCTTTACGTATTTCCTCAGGCATATTAGTTAGCCAATCGTTACCAGAAGTAGCAGGGCTAGTTTCATAGTTATTAGCAGTTACTTCTTTGCTCATAGGTTATTCTTCTTTTGAATTTTCTAGTTCTTCTTTTAACACTTTTATTTCTTCAATGGTTAGTTTTGTATATTTAGCTATTTTTTCTATTGGTTCATTATCAATTAACATTTCTTTTGTTGTGGTTATAGCTCTTTTTTCTTCACCTCTAGCTTCGCCTATAGCTTCACCTTCAGCTTTGCCTTCCTTAAAACGTTCTTCTAGTGCAATATCTTCCGCATCTTCCTGCAATTTGCACCTTACATATAAGTCGTATTCTTCTGAGGTTAGTCCATGCATCTCGATAACATGGTATGCCTCTAATACTTTACTGCTCTTTATTCCTGCAGGGGGAGTATTTTCTTTTGTTGCATATTTGAATAGATGTAACCACTCATCTGCTATACTCAATAATGGTTGCTTAATATCTTGAAATTTTTTAAGTTCTATAAATACATATGATATATCAAATATGTGTTGTTGTTTCTTAGTTGTTGTCTCAATAACTTTATGAAAATTTATATATGGTACTTCTTCAGCAAATATTTTTGATTTCATTAATGAAATTACTACTATCGGCAATAAATCATCGTGCGTCACTCCTTCTGTAAGTTGTTGAACATATGAATGAGCAGAATAATATTGTAGTCTTTTTAAATAATCACGTTCATTTCTTTTCTGCATTTCAATAATGTACCAGTGACCTGATTCATCTTTAACTTTCAAATCAAATACACTTTTCTTTCCTTGAGAAATCCTAGGTAACTGCTCTGGTGAAAGAAAATTGATTTCCTTAATTCTGTGCTTTTCAGGTAAATTAAGAATACTGTTAAGAAATTCTTTTAGCCTATCCAAATCACTAAAAATTTTCTTAAATAGACTATCATTTGTTGGGTCTAAATATTTTTGCATATCAATTACTCCCTTCTATATTATTAACTCCATCATCTTCTGAAACTTGTGAGCATATATATAGGAACAAAGCTCGATGCCCTTCCAGAAAGGCAGTGTAATCACTTTCTTGCCTAACAAAATTGCTGCGATATATACCACTCATTTGAGCTAAATCCTCTAATACTATCTTACCATCTTCTCCACTAAAAAGCTTGCAATAAATTGATTTTAATTGCTCTTTTGTTAGTAAATTTGGTGGGGATGAGGAGTTAATTGATAGTTTCATTTATTCTTCCTTACCCTTGTATCTGTTGTTGCTGCTGTTGTAATTGTTGCATTTGCATCATCTTACGTTGTTGTCTGATTTGTAATACTTCTTGCTCGTTCTTAAGGATTGAACTTGGGGCCCCTCGTAGCTCAAAAAATAGTTTAAAACATTCATCCCAGTTGATATTATCATAAATCTCAGGAAAAAAGTTACTGATACCACTTCGTTGGAAGAAACCTAATACTTGCTCAACGCTGGATATTGCTGATGTTTTCTGTGCCTTGGATAGTGGTGAAACATATTCAAGCTCTATCTCGGGCAGGCTATTTGCTCCCTCTAAGATTGGTACTCTGTTATATTTGATTAGCGTTTGATATATTGCCATGATTAACGGATTTAACAGCTCACTCTCAATTCTACCAACCATCGGGGACATTAAACGGTACTGTTCCTCTGTCCTAATTTGTACCTCGGTAGCAGTCATTTCTTTGTTTTCCTTTTGCATCCTGAATATATCGATATAGAATGCCTTATATATGGCATCCCGGCATTGATTTTGTTCGATCTCAGTAGGCAAGATATTTTCCATACCAGTTAGTGGTATTATTTTATCTGCCATACCATTACGGTAAAAATTAACACTGCCTGGCGTAGTATAGAGCGGTAAGTAATATCCGTCTTTTGGTACTAATAATGGTGGGTCTAGCTGTTTTTGGGCTACTTTTAGGGTGATTTGTCTTAAACTATTTAACAACTTAATATCAGGTAGTACATGATGAGCCGGAGCATAGCCATATACTTCGCCTTCTTCTTTTACCCACCGCGTGACAAAAAATGGGAAATAAGAATAGCCCGATTGACTGATAATTTTTCGCTCAGCTAAATAGATATATTCTGAACTATACTCTAATGTTGATGAGCTAGATGTTGAGGGGCTAGCTGCCGTTGATTTTCTGCCTTTATTTTTCTGATTTTGAGCTTGTGGGCTAACTATATGCAATATTTCTACTATTTCATCAGGATTTTTGGCTAGCCTTTCCTTGAAAGGGGCAAAGTCTTCCCATTTAGCTGATGCCGATTTTATCGGCATGCTAAAGAGTCGGTACATTGTCTTAACAAAACCAAACTTGTCCTCTTCAAAATAACATTCTTGTAAATTAATATTACGAAAGAACAGAGTTTGTGCTAATTCTAAATCTTCTTCAACATAGAATATCGCAGTACCAAAGGCTGATAAATTCAAAAAAAACTGATGAATCTGATTATAAAAATTAGAAGCCGGATTATTAAATATATCCATTAGAGTTTTTTCTAGCATTTGAGCTAGCATGTTACGTTCAGTGGTGGTTAAATATTCCTGCTGCTCGTCATTTTCAGCGACTATAGTAAGGTTAAACCAGTTCATTGCTGGGTTTACCAACAAGCTTTGTAAACCTGATGCTAATTGCTCTCTTGACCAAATAGAAGTTGAATCAAATATTACTTTATTACTCTCAGTTTGTGGGCATACATATTTCTTCAGCTCATCCCATATATGATGCCATTTCTCCCTCTTGCTCTTGAGACTGTCAAAATATTCAATTTTTTTGTTTAAATCATTATCAGCCATATGCTGTTACCATATTACGTGTGTTTGTGTTTGGATTTATGGTTGAGTTTGGGTTTAAATATGGTTCGCCAAGCTTCTTTGACACTTTCTTGAGCTTCTTGATAAATTCGTTATCATATAACACCTCGTAGTTATATTTCTTGCCACTAGCTGCAGTCATGCTAGGCAAACCAAGGGTTAACCCTTCAATATCTTTAAGTGATACTATCTTGCCCAGAGATTCAGATAATTGCGGTAAATCTTGTAGTCTAGGTACTGACCTCATGTTAAAATGCTCCACTGCTTGTTTTAACCCTCCAGGCTCAGATATCGGCATTTTTTCTAGTCCTGATCTACCATATCTTGCCATTTGGTCTAAATTGCCTGACATACCATCATATTGATGGTTATTAGCAACATTAACTGTTTCAAAGTTTCCCAGTTTATTAGCAATATTTGATGTGTTCATATAATGACCAATACCAACTAACCCTGAACCTGTCCCAGCAGCTATTCCTGCTCCGAGTCCTCCGAATCCTGCGAGTCCCATAGTAGCTCCAAAAGTTAAGGCACCAAGAACTCCCCCCTGTACCAAACCAGTGTTTTCAGCTGATGTCTCATATTTCCCAATCCGCCACTTTACATCATGAGCATAACTATCCAACTGCTTTCGAGCAGATGAGCTATAATCATTTATAGTTATGCTCATAGGATTAGGTGATAAAGAACATAACGATTGTAAGTTGTCATTCCCGCGAAGGCGGGAATCTAGATACCTGCTTTCGCAGGTATGACACAAAGTTTGTATCACCTAATTCAATAGGTTTCACTATAGTGGTATTGTTGCCCTTCTAGAGAACGTAAACCCTGCATCGATTGCTGTATTTCGCCAGATAGATTATTGATAGTAGTTTGTGCTTCATGAGCATAATTATTATAGCGAATGCGTGATTCTTCATAGTTACGCTTGTGCCTTGCTAAATCAGCACCAGTAAGATACCTGACACCAGGAATCTTAGTAATACCCCTAATAATACCCTTAGAAACAGTATCGCTACAATAGGCTCCAACACACCCTGCACTTACAGCTAGGGCTGCTAACAATGGAAGCATTATACTACCTCATCCATATTATAGTTGTTTATATTTATACTACTTCCGCCCATCCTACTTACCTCTCCAAAGCATTATAATCATTCACCACTTTACGATATTGTGATATATTATATTGTGATTGCTGTTGCTCATTACCAGTTTTAACGTCCATCGCTAAATAACAAAAGCTCTCGGTTATATCAGTAGCTCTCGAGGAGCTAGAATGCACGCCCCTTTTAGTAGCATCAAACTCATAGAGACCGTTAATACCACGCTGACATTTCTCGGCATCTATTCGACACCTACCTAGCAAACTTCTTACTTTAGTTATCATCTCTTCCCGTAAATATTTCCTACCAATAGCAAATGGTGAAAAGCCTACTTTTTCTGCTATTTCATTAGCTTGTTGTAACCGAGTATCCAAAGTCGGCATTTGTCTTCGGCTCATATCATGGGGCAATACGTTACGCCCATATTGATAGGGTCTAGTTCTTAAATGATTAAGATAAAACTCTAAATCTTTACCCCTATTCATATAAAAATCGATAATATCGACATAGTCTTGTTTTTCTTGAACAAACCAAATCACCGTATAATCAACAATACCTATATCCCAATAAGTATTAACCTGATAGCTTGCATCAAATGGCACATAGCCAATACGCCCCTGACTTTCAGCCAGCCGTAATTGTTCAACAAAAGTACCACCCTGATCAGCTCTCTTGTAACGATAGGCAGCAAAGTCACAATAAAACTCTCTTTGAATCTCTTCATTAGTCATATCAACAGAGACTAACTTGTTTTTATCGACTAGTGGCTGTCCCTCATTATCGGTAGTATCTTCAATAGTTTTTATTTGGCAAAATACTTCCGGATTATCTTGGTATTTCCGGTATAATTCTTCACCATGTGTTAGTTTTGGATTATCGGAAGGAGTATATAAATAAAGCAACCAGCCATTATTACGAATTACCATCGGCTCTATAACACAGCTCATAGCTCGTGGATCATGGTAAGAATACTCTGAGATAACTGCTCCCTTAATACCACTACCCCTGATAGTAGCATAACGATCACTACCGACAAACTGAATCACTGAGCCATTTTTAAATAATATCCGTTGCTTATATTGCTGACTACGAGCAATAATCCCTTTAGGGATAAATGACATATAAGGACGCCCTGATAGTGTCATACCATCCCATATACTCATTTTAGCTTGATTATAGGTAGGATAAACATACCAATAAATGCCAACTTCCCGAATGGCACTAGCAGTGATCCAATTAATACCCATAATATCCTTACCAGCTCTTCTATGCCAAATTGCTATAGCTTTCTTCCCACCAGAGTATAAATATCTCCACAAAGGTAGCTGGAATGGATAGGGTGACCAATCCACCGGAAATTTAAGACTTTTAGAAATAGGGCTAGGAAGCTCTTTGCTGGCTTTAGCTTTACTAGTAGTTTTCATCACTCTGGGCTTACCGCCCTTTGGCAATTGCGTATTCTGCTTCATATGATTCTATTTCAAAATTAGCTACATCTATCATTTTTGACATTTCTTGGGCTTTGGTTACCTGTTCACCTTCATCACTATTTTTCCTATGGTAACTATAGTGAAACCTATTGAATTAGGTGATACAAACTTTGTGTCATACCTGCGAAAGCAGGTATCTAGATTCCCGCTTACGCGGGAATGACAACTTACAATAGTTATGTTCTTTATCACCTAATCCTATAGGTATAACTATAGTATCATTTTTCCTCGTTTGATATTTCTGCGAATTAGCTTTAAGATATTCCAGCAACGACTTAGAACAATATTTTTTCTTAGTAGCAATTGCCTGATTATCCTTGTTATAAGTCACTTCTTCATAACCGTTAATTGCTCTGTCATATAACACCCCTTCTGCTCTATCTACCGCAATGGCTAAAGCTAAATTGACGCATTTGGCTAGATATTTATCGCTATTAATAATCCGGTGTAATCTAAGTGGTGAGATACAACCAGCCTTCTTAGCTGCAATAACAATGTTACCATGTTCACAAAGATATAATAGGAAATTAGAGATATCCTCTATTGAACCAAACTTACTGATGGTACTGGATGATATCTTTGCTAAATATTTTTCGAACAAACCATAATTTTTAATCATATAGAACTCTTTAAAAATCCCTTGTAATAACCTCTATTATACCTGATTTTCAGGTTTTTTACTACTTGAAAAATAAAAACTAAAAAAGTGAAATTTTTAATAACAAGTGATTAATTACCTCAAAAAAAATTTCGCGAAACGCCCCCCTATACCCCATTTTGTGCCACAGACACCCCCCGGGTGATTTTGTGGGCAATTTTTGCCAAAAAATGTAAAAAAGTGACAAAAACTGCTAAAAATCTCACCAGAATAGCTATAGATGATGAATTTAGGGGTGAACTTCTGCTGTACCAGCAGAAGCTCTACCTTTGTAAGCCGCATTACTCTCATACTTTCCAAATCCTTATAATCTCATATGTGATTTGTATGTACTTTTCAACCTTCAGTAATTGGTTGATTATTATTAACCTCTTTGTAATCATTCTTTTTTCTCGCTAATACAATTAGTCTTTTCTTCGGTTTGCCATAGCTTACAGTCCTGCCATTCTATCGACTTCCATCAACTCAAAAGTAAAATTCTGGCTATTGCAAGCATCTTCCAAAGCTTTTTTGTAATTAGTCCTAATCCAGTGTCCAATAAAGGCAGTGGTTGGTTTGAGAGTGATCTTATTGCAAGTCGTATCTTCTTCAACTGCTTCTAACTTGCTAAACCAGGATTTGTCCAAGTTCTCACCGTATAACTTTAACAAATATTGCCTTATTTTATACCACACTGACTCTGGGTTTAGTCCACTTAGCTCTAAATAATAATCCGATGGAGTTCTTTTGTTAGTAATACGCAATTGCAGAACCTCTTTACCATATACCTCTTGCACTTTATTGAGCAATGTGCATTTATCAGGTTCTGACAAAGAGATGTCTGCTAGATCAATCTTGTATTCATCGTCACATACTCCAAAAAAACTGCAGCTAGTCAGCAATTTATAAGCAGTATTAGGCTCAAAAGCTCCAACAATCTTGCGTTGCAACTGATTCAGTGGTTTAACGCCCTTATTAGCTTCTACCTTCCGCAAATAAGCCTCTCTTGCCTTGGTAGCATTGTCCAGCTTGAAGTTAAAGTTTGGGTTATTAGCTACAGTTGGTGAACGCATTTCATGACGCAAAGTTTTTCTCATGTAATTCAGTACTGCTTGCTTGCAGGGAAAGAGATTTTTAGGAGAGTCCACGCTATGTTTAATCAACAGCTTGTTCATGAAACTCAAATTGAAATCACGACCTGTTCTCCTTCTTAGCCAAGCAGCATCTTCTTCGGTCAATGGATAAAACTCCTTTAGCTCCATAGGTGAATACAAGCCTTTAGCCATTTTAGTAACATCCCTAAGCCACCTAGACAATTTTCCACTAGCTTCTTGCTCAGACTCGCTACCTCCTGAATATCCATCTGTTGAGTCAGAATCTGAATCGGAGTCTGACTTGTCATCAGTTAGAGCTGCATCGCCGGAATTGTCGTCTGTGGAATTGTAGGGTAACGCTTCATTTACTGAGCTTACCGTTACCTTCGTAGGTAAATTCAAACTTTTCTCCTCAGATAACTCAAGCTCTGCTAAGCTTTGTTCACCTGAATTTATCGTTATCTCTGGCGATAAGTTAAAGCTTTGCTCCGTAGTTGACTCAACTTCTGACAAACTTTGTTCACCTCTTTTTTCCGGTACCTCAAGCGGTAAATTAAGGCTTTGCTCCTCAGTTGATTCAGGCTCTGACACACTTTGTCCACAATTTTGTCCACAATTTTTTTTATTTTTTTCGTATCTAGATAATATAGATATATATAGATGCATTTTTTTTTAATTTTTTCTGAGTTGAGTTAGAATTTTCTCCAGGTTGGGTTAAAATATTTTGATAGCTAGACTGGATATTAGTGTGATTAAAGTGATAAGAATTATTATTAGCTTTACGAAAACTTGTAAATTTCTTAAGAAGTTTGATACATAAAATGTTACGGCATTTTATATTATATTTGACCGTAGTAATTAAAGTATGATAAATGAACCCACTTTTTTGCAATTCTGTTAGACATTGTTTAACCCTACTTTGACTAACTCCTAGCTCTTGTTGGAAAAAATGATAGCCTTCTTGTAACTCTTGTGAGTCTTGTGTATTATTATAACGATTAGTTTTCATGCAAGAAACTATCAAAGATAGAAGTTGACGAGAAGTTTTAGTTAATTGCTTACCACAATTATTAGTAAGGTTTCGCCATTCAGGCGGGACGAAATTACCGACTATGTTATAGAAAATAGTATCAGCATTTTCAACTAAACCGTCGGAAAAAGTTAATGATTCTGTCATATTTTTCCCCCTTGCAACAGGGTTAAAAATAGATTTTTTTGTAGGTTAAATTTCAGGATTTGTACATATGGTACACATATGAAATTCTTAGTAAAAATTATAAAGCCCTGGAAGCCTGATAAGGAATGGCGGGGCGTATGGCACATATTGCGAACCTTAAACCAGTTTAGATTGGAGCTTTTACGGATTATTTTAAAGCCTAGTTATTTTAGGAGACTGTTGGATGATGTACAGAGAATTGCTTTATAAACTGAAAGATTTACATAATTTGTAAAGGTAGAGACCGGATTGTTGAAAAAGTATAAGTGGTTAAAATTACACCAATATTTTTACTTTTTAGTAACAATAGGTTTAGTAGCAATGGGTAAAAATACAAAAAAATAATTTTAATTTAATTATCCTTTTAAAATTTTGAACCATTGCTATCATATAAACTTGAATTTGGAATTTTTGAATATCCCTAAATCTTGCTATATTAGAGTTTGTCTGCAAACTAAAATCAAGGTATGATGAAGTGAATAAAGTATTATTATCAAGAAATATAAAATATACTTGTAGCAAAACTGCTTCGCAACCTTTTAGCAGTACAAATCACATTTTAAAACTACATCGCCAAGTAGATTTTTGGTAAATTCTTCATTTACCAGGTCATAATTACAAAAATCAGGCTCTTGCTGTATTCTGGCGATAAAATCTTGTCCCTGAGCAGCAACATTAACAATAGTCTTAATTTTCTCTAAAACCGCAACCTTAAAATTTTCATCATGACTTAGGCTGAATGCATGGTGATAATATTTTTTGGCTTGCTCAAATAAACATATAGACTCAAAATATTCAGCCTGTTTTAGCATTATATCAGGATTTCTTTTATCTTGTTCTAACCATGCTTTAAAACAGGCTTTTATCTCAAATTCATTATTAACTACTTTATAGCAGTCAATCGCCTTAGCATATTCACCCTTGTTTAAAAAAAACTGCCCGAGTTTCTCATATATCTTTGGTTGATAGATATTGGCATCTATAGCTTTTGCATAGTAAACCAATGATGCTTCATTGGCACCATCCTTCTCAGCAATACTAGCTAAGCAACTATAGGCTATAGCCTTAAGATTCTTGCAGGCAGGAGAATCTTGGTAATTTTCCAGATATTCTATAGCTTTACTATAATAATCTGGGTCAGATTGGTTCTCATCAATAGGAAAACTACTAACTTGATACTCAAGATTCTCTGTTACTTTAGTGTGGCAAGCTGTTATTAACTCGGCAATCTTTGCATGTTCAGGTAATTCAGCTTTACAGACAGTAGAGAAAAATTTCACATAGTCATATTGCTGCTGTAAGCAATAACCATAGTCTTGTATCTGATGCTTAAGCTGAGAATTATCAGACTCAGCATATTCAGCAAAAATATCCACTGCTATCTGCAAGATTGTTATGGCATCTGATATACTCTCTATTTGCTTATTAAGTACTTTCTGCAATCTTGATAATAATTCCAGTCCTAGAAAATATTCACCTTCACTATGTTGTTTCAGTTCGTTGTAATTAATTGATGAGGGTACCCAATCTTTGACAAGATTATAATTCTCGGAAAATGCATTGAGTGGATTGACATTTGAACACTGAGTTGCATTACCAATAGCTTTAACTATCACCTCTAATAGTTGATTAAAATTACTACTAGCAGTATTTAACAGATGAGATGAACACTCCATAGCTTTCTTTGAAATAGTTATATTGACCATCTCATCTTTAACGTCAGAATATTTGGATGACTCTTCTATTGCCGCAAGTAAGTCAGGTACAACTAACTCACCTTCTGTAGTTGGTTTATAGAATAGATGTATTGAGCAATTATTAATCAGTGCCTTGTGTTCATCTGTTGCCCTTTGATTATCTGTTAATATTTTATCTATAGAGTTTTTAATATTATCCATATTTTTGTTTGGTGGGACATGGGTAAATATTAAAGATATGCTGCCCTCTATAGACCCAATATCCTTAAAACTTTTTATAAAATTAGATAGTGTTTCAAGGAAATCATTACCTCTTTTACTCCTTAAATCCGATTCATTTACCACCAACACAAATTTTAGCTGCTCTGTAGTTTCAAAGAGCCTTTTAATATAGAATCTGTTAACGATTTCTAGAACAAGCTCAGTATCATTAAAGCCAGGACAATCCCAAATGGTTGTACCTTTAGCAACACATTTATTAGGAATCTTAGTCTCGGAAGCCATTTTATGACCAATGACAATATCAGCAAGTGGTTGCATCGCGTCAATAACAAATTCTTTAATTTCATCATCAAAAATCGCCTGCAACTTTCTTCCAGCAAGGGCGTGAGTGAGTGTACTCTTGCCACTCCCAGTATCACCAACCACCAGCACCCCTTTCTCGACATGTTCTTGCAGGCGGTCGTTACCATCTCGGATTAGATTTGATACTTGTCTGATAGTAGCTTGGTCATC
The DNA here is from genome assembly GCF_964030975.1 of Candidatus Tisiphia endosymbiont of Hybos culiciformis. Lineage (NCBI taxonomy): Bacteria > Pseudomonadati > Pseudomonadota > Alphaproteobacteria > Rickettsiales > Rickettsiaceae > Candidatus Tisiphia > Candidatus Tisiphia endosymbiont of Hybos culiciformis. The sequence goes on along the minus strand of NZ_CAXIQH010000001.1, from coordinate 389,440 downwards.
CTTATCAAACTGATCATCTCCACCCTCTACCTCAAATAATTTCACAACCGGTATATTTGGTATATATTCTTTCACTTTTGCCTCCTCTAGTACTTTTAATTTATTAGTCTCCTCTTGTTCTTTAAGCTTTGCCTCTTGCTCAAGTCTTTCAGCCTCTTGTCTGGCTTTTTCAGCTGCCTCTGCTTGTTGTTGCTGTTTTAGCTTGGCAGCCTCTTGTCTGGCTTTATTAGCAAAATCTCTATTAATATTTAGGGCTGTTGCTATCTCCTTCATTATAACATCTCCTATCTGGTTTCCAGAAAGGTCAAGATGAGTAATATAGGGATTAATCTTTAGGAGGTCTGCTAGACCTTTCGCTCCTGCATCTCCTATCTGGTTATAATCAAGTCTAAGAGTAGTAATAGATTGATTATCCTTTAAGCCTTCTGCTAGACCTTTCGCTCCTGCATCTCCTATCTGGTTATACCGAAGGTCAAGAGTAGTAATAGATTGATTATCCTTTAAGCCTTCTGCTAGACCTTTCGCTCCTGCATCTCCTATCTGGTTAGAATTAAGGTAAAGAGTAGTAATAGATTTATTATCCTTTAAGTCTTCTGCTAAATCTTTCGCTCCAGCATCTCCTATCTGGTTATACCGAAGGTCAAGAGTAGTAATAGATTTATTATCCTTTAAGCCTTCTGCTAGACCTTTCGCTCCTGCCTCTCCTATCTTGTTATTATTAAGGTAAAGAGTAGTAATAGATTTATTATCCTTTAAGCCTTCTGCTAGACCTTTCGCTCCTACATCTCCTATCTGGTTATTTTGAAGGTCAAGAGTAGTAATAGATTGATTATCCTTTAAGGCTTCTGCTAGACCTTTCGCTCCTGCATCTCCTATCTGGTTACCCCAAAAGTAAAGCATAGTAATAGATTTATTATCCTTTAAGAGGTTTGCTAGTTCTTTTACTTCCGCATTTCCTATCTGCTTACTACTCAGGTCAAGGGTAGTAATAGAGTTGTTTTTTATTTGTTGTATAATAGTTTGTTCTAATGGCATTTTTTCCTCTCTTTTATTTCGGTCAAAAGTGATCAGTATTTATTAGTTATCAATGAAGTACTGTTATTTCATATGTATCGTTGGCATTAACCTAGTCTTTTAGGTCATATGGCTAACCCGATTATCATTTATTCATAGTAATCTAATGAATGTGGATTGCTTCGACCACTACGTGGTCTCGCAATGACGTTGGGGACTAAAAACCGTCATTGCGAGGAGCTGCTTTAGTAGCGACGAAGTAATCCATTTTTATGTCATACCTGCGAAGGCAGGTATCTTAGATTCCCGCATAAGCGGGAATGATGGTATGGACGAGTGAAGCGAAATATGCTTTACTTGTACGGAGTCTGGTGAAAAATGTTTTTCAGTTGCTCCAAATTAAATAACAATTTAATTAATAGGTCCATACCATGATAAATAATAGCATAGAAAATAGTATAATTGGAATAGATTTAGCAAAAAATATTATGCACTTGGTGCAAGTTGATCAAAATGGCAAAAAAGTCGGTCATCAAAAAGTTAAAAGAGATGAGTTAATAGGATGTTTAAACAATCTCAATAAAAGTTCACTGGTGGTCATGGAAGCATGTGGAGGAGGTAATTATTGGTCGCAAGAAATTAACAAGCTTGATTTGCAAGTTAAGTTGATGAAAACAAAAGATGTAAAAATTTATGCAACATCGAGGCAGAAAAATGATTATAACGATGCCTTAGCAATATGTAAAGCTGCTCGCGATCCAGAGCTAAAAGATGTGTTACCCAAAAGCAAAGAGGAACAAGATATAAAATTTTTGCATAAAATCCGAAGTAATACGATCAGAGATCGAGTACAAAAAACTAATTCTACAATATCAAGTTTATATGAATATGGTTATAATACAAAATTAAGCAAAAATAAATTTTGCAAAGCATGTAAGTCGGAGGTAGAATTAGCGTATATAGAAGGTTATATAACTTCTGGGGTACAGTCAATTTTACTTTTAGAATGTGAAGAAATTGAGAATTTGTGTAACAAAGAAAAAACTTTAGAAAAGCTGATAATCAGTAATAATAAACAGAATGAGAAAGCTATTAGGTTGCAGACAATTTTTGGGATTGGAGCAATCAATGCTAGTTGTTTGAGCGTAGCACCAATGGAAAATTACGCAACCCCGAGGGATTTTTCTGCGTCGCTTGGTTTGGTGCCAAAACAATACACCTCAGGAGATAAGATAGTTTTAGGAGGAATTAGCAAACAAGGTGATAGATATGCTAGAACTATGTTGATTCAAGCTGCAAGAACAATAGCAATAAGAGCCAAAAGCGATAAAGAATCAAAAGATAAGCTAGTTCAGTGGGCAGTGAAGAAATTTGCTGAAAACAAATCATATAATATTATATGTGTTGGTTTAGCGAATAAATTAGCTAGAATAGCTTATGCAGTAGTTACCAATGGCAGCGAGTATGTCGCAAATTAGCGCTGTTGGCAAGAAGGATAATTTATGTCAATTAAGCAAAAGAATGGCAATTGGTAAATATTGCGAGTAAGTTAGTAACAATAAAGAGAACGAAAGTAAAAGAGTTAATGAAATAAGTATTCTGAACAAAATCCGCAATTATGTCGAGGCTCTAGAAGCCGTGGGAATGAGAGGTTACTCAAGGATATTTAGAAGAATGCAGAAACCATTATGGCACTCGATGCGGCTCTGTCCAGAAAAGTGTGTAAATTTCGAGATAGGTTATATATAAAAATATAACAAAAAAGGAAATTACATGAATAAAAAAACAAATGAATCAATAAAGCAAGCAGTAGATTTATTAATAGATAATGATACAGATGTAAGCACAATACTGAAAGAAGGAGGATTATTAAAAGAATTGACCAAACGCTTGATAGAGAAGGCATTGCAGTCAGAATTGAATAATCATCTAGGCTATGATAAATACAGTCGTGTAGATAATGATAATGCTCGTAATGGTATAACTAGCAAAAAACTGATCTCCGAACATGGAGCGGTTGAGATAGAAGTACCAAGAGATAGGCGTAGTACCTTTGAACCAGCAATACTACCGAAAAGACAAAAACGTTTTGATGGTTTTGATGATAAAGTCTTATCATTATATGCTAAAGGTATGAGTGTATCTGATATTAAGGTTCAATTACAAGAGTTGTATAGTGTTGAAATAAGTGAGAGTTTAATCAGTCAGATCACCGATGATGTAATGGATGATGTAAAAGCTTGGCAGAGTAGACCGTTAGAAGAGATATATCCGATAGTATTTTTTGATTGTTTAGTAGTAAAAGTTAGGCAAGACAAAAGGATAATTAACAAGGCAATATATGTTGCATTAGGGATTGATTTATCTGGTAGAAAAGATATATTGGGATTATGGATCAGTGAAAATGAAGGGGCAAAATTTTGGCTTGGTAATTTTACTGAAATGAAAAATAGAGGATTAAAGGATATACTGATTGCCTGTAGTGATAATCTTACTGGTATGTCTGAGGCGATAGAAGCAGTTTATCCAAAAACAGAACATCAATTATGTATTGTACATCAGATTAGAAATAGTTTAAAATACGTATCATATAAAGATAGGAAGCAGGTGGCTAGCGATTTAAAGCCGATATATACTGCAGCAACGGAAGAACAAGCACATTTAGCTTTAGTATATTTTGAAGAAAAATGGAATAAACAATATCCACAAATTGCCAAATCATGGTATAATCATTGGGATAATTTAATGATTTTTCTAGGATATCCAGAGGCAATTAGAAAGGTAATTTATACCACTAATTCAGTTGAATCTGTTAATAGTCAATTGCGTAAAGTAACAAATAATAAGCGTGTTTTCCCTAGTGATAGTGCTGTTTTTAAAAGCTTATATTTGACAATTGACTATATGACCAAAAAATGGACTATGCCTATTCCCAACTGGAATGAAGCTATGGCTCATTTGATGATCAAATTTGAAGATAGGCTTAACAAAATTTAATGACCTATTTTGGAAATTTACACACTTTTCTGGACAGAGCCCTCGATGCCGAATATATGACCGCTTCCTTTGTGGCTCTATTTTTTATTTTCTTTATTGACAAATTCACTCGTCCATATATGACATAGGAGTCCACGGAAATGACAACTTACATTGCTTCGTCGCCCTACTAAATTGTCTCCTCGCAATGACTTTTTTTAGACTTACACGATTCTTCATTACTATAAATAAATTTTAATAACTTTATTATTAAAATTATATAGTATTAAAATATTTTAATATGTAAAGTATTTTTGCAAAAAATTTGTGGGAATATAAAATTTAGTGGCAATTATGCAATGATTACATAATTAGTTGTGGATTGTAACTAGCTGTTGTTAAAAGAGCGGTTTTATAATTGAAACTATAAAGTTCATATAGCTATAGTGAAACCTATTGAATTAGGTGATACAAACTTTGTGTCATACCTGCGAAAGCAGGCATCTAGATTCCCGCCTTCGCGGGAATGACATCTTACAATCGTTATGTTCTTTATCACCTAGTCTCCCCGTCAAAAGTCTAGAAGGATAATATATAATATGGTTAGCGGGTAAAAATATCTAGATAATCCATAAGAAAATGCTATAATATTGGCAGAAACCTTATGGATTGTATGAATTATGCCGATAGAAGATATAATAAAATCCCAAAAACAAGGACAGCTTTTTGGTTATAAATTGACCGAAGAATTAAACCCTAATAACAAGTTATATAAATTAAGATCGTTAATAAATTGGACTGTTTTAGAGGAATGGTTATTGACAAATGTTAATATCAAGAAATTTGGTAGGAATCGCAGATGTCACAGGTTATTACTTGGAGTAACTATGCTGCAAGCGATGTATAACCTGTCAGATGCTGCAGCTGAAGAAGAGCTGAGAGAGAACGTATATTGGCAATATTTTTGTGGTTGGGAATATTTGCAGAAAGATGCTGAGATATCAGAAGCTAGTATACGAAGGTTTCGTGCTATATTAGGGGAAGAAGGATATAATGAGATATTAAAAGAATTAACAAGAATTGGTTGCAAAGTCGGAGTGCTTAAAAAAAAAGACTTAGCATCGATAATCGTTGATACTACAGTACAAATTAAGAATATTAAGTATCCTCATGATGTGTATTTGATGGATAAGGCAAGAATAGAGCTAGTAAAGTTATGTCATACTTTAGGCATTAAGTTACATGAGACATATGCCAAGCAATATAAAAAAGACATAGTAAAATTATGGAAATATAAGGATAATAGTAAAGCCAAAAAACGTAAGAAGGTAATGCAACATTTAAAGATATTGCTGGGTCGTTTAATAAGAATATCTCAGCGAGAAATAGCAAAAACAAAGTTAAGTTTGTCATTAAAGCAGCAAGAAATACTAAATAAGATTAAAAAGATTCAGGCACAATCTATACTGAGTAAAGCAGAGAAAGAGCGATATAAGGAGGATAATAAAGTATTATATAGTTTTCACGCACCGGAGGTAGAGTGCATAGGTAAAGGGAAATTAAACAAACCCTATGAGTTTGGTAACAAGGTTTCGATAGCAGTAAGTGGTCGAGGTAATTTTGTATTAGCGGCCAAATCATTTCATGGCAATCCATATGATGGTCATACATTATCGCAGACTGTAGAGGTTGTAAAGAAATTAACAGGAGTGGGAATAGCCAGGACATTTGTTGATTTAGGCTATAAGGGGAATAATTTTAAAGAAAAAGACAAGGTGTATAGCCCATATTGCAAGAAGAAGCTATCCTCAGATGATAAGGCAATGATCAAGAGAAGAAGTGCTATAGAGCCGATAATAGGACACCTTAAGCATTATGGTAGAGTTGGCAGAAATTACTTAAAAGGAGTAATAGGAGATATAATAAATCCGTTAATTTCCGCTGTAGGATTGAACTTACGGTGTATTGCTAATCACCTGCTCAAAACAAATTTTTCTACATAAAAATTAGCAAATAAAGAAAATTAATCAAACGATTACAAAATCGTTAACAAAACGTCATGCAAAAATTTTCTAAAAATCATCTTTTTATATCAAAAAATTACATCAGAACAATTAAACTCTAAAATTTTATACAAAAATTTTTTGCTAAGGTGCTAATTTTTGAATTTTTTGCACTTTTGACGGGGAGACCACCTAATCCTATAGGCATAACTATAGCTCTATTAGTGAGGAGGGAGTAACAGATGAGACAATGGTAAATCTAAAAACGTCATTGCGAGGAGTAGCATTGCTACGACGAAGCAATCCATTTCTAATCATTTTTATGTATTGCTTCGTCGCTACTAAAGTAGCTCCCCGCAATGACGGTGGTACCCTTGTTGATAAAACTATTTGTGGGTAAAAGTAAGGCTAAAATACTTGGGAGATTGTCTATGGTTTAACACTATTCTAACAAATACAAAAACCTGAATAATAATAAAAATTATCTTAGTATTTCTTCAGATTTTTGTAATTTCTTCCTTTTTAATTAAGGTAACTTGTTCAATAATATCAAGGTCAACCCCTGCTTGAAGTAATTTTTGTGCTATATTTAATCTATCGTCCTTTTGTTTCTGTAAAAATATTTCTGTAATCTTCTCCAAATTCTCAATCCTTATATCGGGCAAATCCATTACTTTAGGTCGAATCTCCTTAATATTAGCAGGAATAGTGATACTATAATTCATGCCTTTATCTTGGTTATCATTGACCTTAAAATTCCCATAGTGGGCATCTATAATATTTAAGCACTCAAAAAAAGTTAGTTCATCATTCTGTCTGAAAGTTGGAGTGAAAATCAATTTAAGTGTATACTTGCAGCAAAACTGCATAACTCTATCTAATTTTTTTGTTAGTATAAAATTTATTTTATAAATTTGGGTTCCTACTATGCAAATACCATCAATTACTATTGAGCAAGTAGCTCAGCAATTTAAAGCCTGGCGTCAAACTAAAACTAACAAGTTTGATCCCATACCAAACCATCTAAAGGAATTAGTTCGCCAGCTACTCCATCACTATTCTTGCAAAGATATAGCCAAACATCTCAATATTAATAAAACAATAATTAGTTCAATTCAACGTATACTTGCAGCAAAACTGCAACAAGATATTAATTTCCTTCCATTTCAACTAGTAAATTCTATAGATACTGATCCTGTGGCTACTCCCAAACAAAATTACTACACTTGCCACATTATTAAACCAAATGGTACCAAGCTTATTATCCAAACATTGGATCCAAAAATCATAATTCAGACATTTCTATGCTGCAACTAACCCCTCAGTCAGTTATTTTTGTTGCCACTATTGCCATCGACTTTCGTAAGGGTATCGATGGTTTAATAGCTGTTTGCAGACAAAAACTTTCTTCCAACCCTCTTAATGGTTCCTTGTTTTTATTCTATAATAAAAACAGAACTGCCATTAAAATTTTGTCCTTTGATGGTCAAGGCTTTTGGTTATGCTCTAAACGCCTATCCAAAGGTAAATTTACGGCAAAACTTTCCCCATCTGATAATTCATCTTATCAGATTTGTTATAGAACCTTACACATTCTTATTCATAATGGTGATCCTAGTTCTGCCAAACTCTCTAATGATTGGCTTCCTGTCATTTAAGCTGCCGTCTCGATTAATTCCGTATTATTTATATATCTTGCATAGGCAAAAGGCGTATAATTCGTAGGATGCTTCTTTGCTTTGCTGCTCTGCTCTTGCAGCCAATTTAAATATTTAAAGGCATTGATCTCGTTCTCACTACAAGTCTTTACTATACTATACAGACCACTATGTATCTCAGCACTATTGATTGTTTTAAAGAATAATGAATTCTTCCTTTGTAAAATAATGGTACGTAGTGACCTCTCAGCCCAATTATTATCAAGACTGCTAACTGGAATTTTCAAAAATTGCGTCAAACCTTCTTTATTATTTAACCAATATTTCATAGCTTGCCCAAACCTACTATTAGGCTCAACTTTCTTGTCGTTAAATAATTCGTCTATTTTGTTATATATGTTTTCTATATATTTACTGCTATGTTCCTGATGGTACTTCAGCTTTTCCTCAAGGCTCATCTCTTTACATTGATGTTCATTATGGTAAATCCCACCAGTCTGTTTGAGAAAATATCCGCATTCTTCAGGGTAATATGGTTCATTCTCTGTAAATTTTCTCTGCCCATGTGACAAACAATTGATCATCACTATTATTGCCAGTAATTCTTTATCTGCTTCTGATAATACCGGGTTATTATTGTTACTTGCATCAGTCATTAAATGAATAGAATCAGTCCTATTCTTACGATTCTTTAGTACGTTACCAATATTTTCCCCGCCATGCTTATTACCGGTAAAATATAAAACTATCACCTCATTATTTGTAGTTTTAGCACATATAGTAGTGGTATAACAGCTGCGTCCTTTCTTATTTTGAGTACGTAATTTTTTATTGGCTACAGTAATTTCTAAAATCCTGGCTCTAGTATCATCAAGGTTCAGTGAACTACATTCGGCAGCCATTTCCAATAATACCCTGTAAATTTCAGCTCCACCACCTTCTTGCCAAACATCTAAATATTGTTGCCACAACGAGCTATGGGATACAGGAACCCCGCTTAAACTTTGCAACCTAGATAAACGATAGAAGGGAGTACCGTAGGTCTTTTGTAACACTATTGCACTTTTGCTACTATTTGTCCATTTGTTGATATTTTTATTGTTCATAACTGTATAATCGCAAGCATTATAGCGTAACGTTTTCTTTACATATCTGTTGACTGTAATTGGAGCATTACCTGTAAATTGTAGCAATTTTCTAGCTTCACTATTATAGAGTTTACCATTATCACAGTGAGGACAGCTATCACCACTACAAAAATTCTCAGGAGATAAATAGCTGGTATTCGCATCCTGATAATCATCAAATCCATATTTACCTTGCCAATTACTGCGATCTCTCTTCTTGGACTCATCGTACTCTTCTTCATTACCACCATTCTTATTATCAGATTCACTCGGTGGTTCTTTTAATGAATCTGAACTATCTTTTTTTTGTTATCTGCCTTAAAACCAATCATCATCTCCTTAAGCTTATTTATACTGATGTTTGATGATGCTAGCTTGTCTATTAGTTCGTTACAAAATTTCACAAGTTCTATCACCGCTTGCTGATCATCTCCTGTTAATGAACTTGCCTTAATATGTTGTATTAGTTCTTCTCGTTCCTCAGCACTTAAGGTCGCTACTTTTGGCTTTTTCATTTTGATTCATTCATTACGTTTAATAATTGAAATGTTATAGTATAACTGATAGTTTTTCAACCAGTTTTTTTACTAATCGGTGATATTTGCATAGTAGGAACCCAAATTTATAAAATAAATTCATACTACCAAAAAAATTTAATAGAGTTATGCAGTTTTGCTGCAAGTATACGTTAATCATGGCAATATATCAAACGCTAATCAAATATAACAGAGTACCGATCTTAGAGGGAGCAAATAGCCCACCCGAGATAGAGATTGAATATGTTTCACCACTATCCAAGGCACAGAAAACATCAGCAATAGCCAGCGTTGAGCAGGTATTAGGTTTTTTTCAACGAAGTGGTATCAGTAACTTTTTTCCTGAGATTTATGATAATATCAATTGGGATGAATGTTTTAAACTATTTTTTGAGTTACGAGCAGCCCCAAGCTCAATCCTTAAGAACGAGCAAGAAGTATTACAAATCAGACAACAACGTAAGATGATGCAAATGCAACAGTTACAACAGCAACAACAGACACAAGGGTAAGGAGAATAAATGAAACTATTAATTAACTCCTCATCCCCAGCAAATTTACTAACAAAAGAGCAATTAAAATCAATTTATTGCAAGCTTTTTAGTGGAGAAGATGGTAAGATAGTATTAGAGGATTTAGCTCAAGTGAGTGGTATATATCGCAGCAATTTCGTTCGGCAGGAAAGTGATTATACTGCCTTCCTTGAAGGACATCGGGCGTTGTTTCTATATATCTGCTCGCAGGTTTCAGAAGATGATGGAGTTAATAATATCGATGGTGCTAAAAATACTAATGAATCAGATAAATAAAGGTAACAGTTAGGAGTTTATATTATATGGCTTTAGAAAAGTTTCTTGATCCTAAAAATGATTTTTGTTTTCGTCAAATCTTTGGTACGGAAAAGAATAAAGATATATTAGTGCATTTTTTAAATGATGTTCTTAGCTTTGAAGGAAATGAGAAAATAATTAGTGTAACGTTTTTACCAACTATCCAAGAGCCTTATATTGCTGCATATAGGCAATCTATTGTTGATGTGCTATGTCAAGATCAAAACGGTAATCAAGTAATCGTAGAGATGCAGGTAAGTAAACATATGGGATTTGAAAAAAGAGCCCAATATTACGCAGCTAAAGCATATTCTCAGCAAAGACTTGAGGAAGATGAGAAATACAAGGACATGGCAGTATACGCCAAATTAAAAGGAGTAATATTTCTAGCGATAGCAAATTTTGTGATGTTTGACAATAAAAAACATTGGAAATCACAGCATCGTATTTTAGATACAGAGAGTTATGCCAATGATTTAAAAGATTTTTACTTTGTTTTTTTAGAACTGACGAAATTTAAAAAAACTATTAAAGAGCTAAAAACTATTGAAGAAAAGTGGATGTATTTTTTTAAGCATGCAGGAGATAGTACATTAACATTAGAAGAAATAGAGAGTTTAATAGGTAAGGATGAAATTATTAGGAGAGCCTTTAATGCTGTTGACCAAGCTAACTGGAGCGAAGAAGAATTGCGTACCTATGACAAAATAACCAAAACTCGTCTTGATAATTTAGCGGTAGAGCTGCAGAAAATTAAAGATGCTAAAGCTGAAGGCAAAGCTGAAGGCAAAGCTGAAGGCAAAGCTGAAGGCAAAGCTGAAGGCAAAGCTGAAGGCAAAGTTGAAGGTGAAGCTATAGGTGAAGCTAGAGGCGAAGCTAGAGGTGAAGTAAAAAAAGCTATAGCTACAACAAAAGAAATGTTAATTGATAATGAGCCAATAGAAAAAATAGCTAAATATACAAAACTAACCATTGAAGAAATAAAAGTGTTAAAAGAAGAACTAGAAAATTCAAAAGAAGAATAACCTATGAGCAAAGAAGTAACTGCTAATAACTATGAAACTAGCCCTGCTACTTCTGGTAACGATTGGCTAACTAATATGCCTGAGGAAATACGTAAAGCTGAGTCACTGGGTAAATTCAAGGATGTATCATCTTTAGCTCAGAGCTATTTGGAAGCAGAGAAGAGCTTGAATCAGCGAGTTACCGTGCCAAAAGATGACAGCTCTGATGAAGAGTGGCATAAATTCTATAGTCGCTTGGGATTGCCTGAAGATAAGAGATATACTGATAAACGCTCCAAAGAAGATGAAGAATATTTAACGCGTTATGAGGATATGTTTTACCAAAGCGGGCTGTCTAAAAGACAAGGTGAGAAGTTGCTTAATTCTTTGTATGGTTTTTCGCAGGATTTGCAAAAACAGCAACAAAATGATATTGAGCAAACACGTCACTCTCACATTGGTTGGCTGAAAGACAATTATGGTGAAGGTTTTGACAGTAAAATGACAGTGATGCAGGCAGCCTTATCTAAGTTTGGCACTAAAGAACTGGCTAAATTAATTGAAGACTCACATTACTCACCAGCTTTAGTTGATTTATTAGTTAAAGTCGGTGAAACCTTAAAATCCGACTCGTTAGTAACTGGTAAAGAGCTACCAGCAATTAACAGTAGGGACGGGGCATTAGCAGAGATAGAAAAACTTGAATCTGACCCCGAGTTTGTGGTAAAATTAAAGAGTAAAGACCATACGGGACATGAGCAAGCTGTTAAACGTAGGGAACAATTGTACAAAATCGCTTATGATAAAAAACAATAGACTTCCTACATAAGTCAATCTAGTTGGTGATTTTGGTGTCGAAACTCGCCTCCGCTCCTCGCGTACGTCTATGTACGCTGCGGTACTCGGTTTCGTTTCTCCTAAAAACCCCTCAACTATTTTTGACTTATGCTAAGTAAGTCTAATAAAAAATAACGTAACCAACCAATCATTAAAGTTTGATGTAGGTGACAACTCATTTTAAGGCTGCAACTTCGCAATAACCTATCATAAAAGAGCCACTAATATCATATATACCAGAAAAATCGTTAGTTGTGTAGCGAACAACGACCACATTCTAGTATAAATGATATCGTACTTTAAATATTGATAGATTATTTGAGGAGGAAAAATGGAACAAATAACAGATGGTCTTAAAGAACAATTTGCCAAAAATATCAACTTAGTTATTCAGCAAGAAGGCTCTAAACTACGAAAATGCGTTACTAATGGCACACAGGATACTGAGGTAATTAGCTTTGAGTCAATGACTACCCATGAGGTGGAGAGTAGAACTAGGCACCCGATTGACCCTGATAATCATTTGCATGGGCATTACGCTGATGATGGAGACCGTGACAGGCTAGTACTACAGTCGTAGTTTACAAATAATATAAAATGTATTAGTATGTATGGTATAGTTGAAGGAGGAGATGACATAAGGAAGCATTCTTAAGGCTATCCTTATGGCGAAGACGACACCAAGCCAGAGCAAAAGATTGTCACTTTAAAGATAAAGAAAGAACCCGTACACTGTATGTGCAAAGTTTACGACTGTAGTACTAGAACACATAGAATTTAAAATACCAACTATTTCAAGACGCTTTTTGACGGCATCGAGCTATCATTGGAACGCTACCATGGATAGGAACGATAAGCTAAACCTATTAACCGATCCCACCTCACATTTTCCTAAAATGGCAGGTTGGGCAATGGGTAGACAACAAGACCGGGTAATTATTAGTGCTTTTGCCAGTCCTGTCAGAGCAGGACGGACAGGCAATAATGTTATTAACTTTGATGTAGCTAATAATGTGGTACCGATAGGAATTAGGGTTACTGATGCTAATTTAACCTTAAATGCTCAAGCTGCAGTTGTCGCCAACAGAGGCATCATTGACTCGAAAAGAGCTGGGCTAACAGTTGACAAACTAATAAAAGCTCATCATACCTTGAAAAAACGCTCTTTTGGTATGTATGATAAATTATACTTACTATGCTCAAGCAATCAAATCTCAGACTTGTTATGCGATCCACAAATTACCAATTATGACTATAATAACGTTAGAGCTTTAGTAAGTGGTGAAGTTAATAGTTTCTTAGGGTTCACTTTTATTACTAGTGAGATGCTGGGTGGTATATTTGATAATACTGGGGATGCTAATCAATCTAGATATGCTGTTAGGGATTGCTATGCCTTTAATGAAGGAGCTATAAGATTCAACACGGTCAACGGTTCTAACAAAAAGGGCATTGAAGAGCTAGTGCAATATCATTACGCCAAAGTATTATATTACAGCGAAGCCTTTGGAGCGAGCCGTGATAACGAACAAGCAGTAGTAGTAATAAAATGTTTAGAGAATTACGATCGCAACAGCCATCAAGGTGCATTGTGGAAAGCAATAGAGGCGGTTCATCACAAGAGAGGTGTGCATAGCATAACAATGCCATGGCAGATGTTTGGCAATCAATGTCGGAATAGTGATAATACAGATGATATTAATGAAAATGATTTAGCAGTAATTGCCAACGACAATTTAGCTACTAGAGTACGAGGGATGGTCATGAGAAGAGCGGCTGCCAATGTTGCTGCTGTTGATGGTGGTGGTGGTGCTGAAGATGATGAGTTTGGTGGTGGTATTGTTGAGAGTGAAAATGAGGATGCCTAACTACAAAATTTATTCAATAGACTTCCTGCATAAGTCAAAAATAGTTGAGAGATTTTTAGGAGAAACGAAGCCGAGTACCGCAGCGTACATAGACGTACGTGAGGAACGGAGGCAAGTTTCGACGACAAAATCACCAACTAGATTGATTTATGCAGGAAGTCTAATAGTGTACTACCGTGAAATATGAGATTATCAAGAAGGCAGTAGTGCTACTTGGGTCAAATGTTGGTATTAGTAGCATTGGTGGTGGTAGAGTATCAAAAGCCGAAGAATTATGTGAGGAATTTGTTAACCCTGCTATTGAAGATACTATATTAATGGTTAAGTGGTCATTTGCCTTACGGAGAGTCGATAATATCGAAGGTAATAGACAAAACTTCACCGAAGTGCCGGACATTAATGATTGTATTAAATGTGCGGTAATAGTGCCATCTAATCTACAATTTTATACAGAAGCAGGTAAGATTTACTTCAAGGGCGGTAAACTTACCTCGCTGTTTTACTACAGTAGAAAGATTGTTGATAATTTACTAAATAACGATACGACTATTTGGCAACAAGTACCCGCCAGCTTTAAGTTATTAGCGGCTTTATCGTTAGCCTCACAAGTATCATTTGCTATGTATTCCGATAGTATATTTGCTGATGGACTAAAAAAACAATATTTGATCAAATTAGAAGAAACAAGAAGGATTTATGCGGTTGATTATAATCTAATTAATTCCGGCGAAGTGTAAATACTCTATGCAACAAGAACAATTTGTTTACTCACAGAAAAACAACTTTTCAGGTGGTGAGCTAACACCAACCATTGAAGGAAGAACTGAGCTAGCATTATATCAGAATGGTGTTAAGAAGCTGATTAATTTCATGCTATTGCCATCAGGTGGCATTATGCGTAGACATGGTACACAATTTGTTCATTTGTTCACTGATAATGTGCCAAAGAAAATGGCAGCTGTGATGTTTTCAAGAAAATTATCCTACTTGCTGGTTTTTGAATCGCACCAGCTAGAGACTCGCTGCTTATTCTTTGTTGGTGGGGAATTGTTGTTAACTAGTAAAGTTATACAGGATGAGGGGCAAAATTTCCATTTTCGCCTTAAGGATTTTTCTTATGTAGTGTTTCAAGGAATTGCTTATATTTCCTTTGGTAATAAGAGACCAATTTTTAAATTCTCCGTTGATCCGCAAATTGTCGAGCAATTTTACCAACATATTGAAGAACAGGCAAGAAAGAGACAAGTAGAATATGGTGAAAGAGCTGAGATAGCCTCAAGTAGTAGCTATGAGCTAGCCAGCAATTTTCCTGGTAAAGATAAGATGTTTATTATTGAACCTCTAAAATGCCAAGTTAATTATTTTACTGTAAGGCAAGAAGGATATAATACCATACAAAAACCTTTTAATGAGGTAATCTATGGAGCGGAAGTAGATAAAATTAACGATGAGCTAAAAGCTCTTTACCAACGAGCATCAAGTTTATCATATAGTAATCAATCTCCCATCTACAAAGCTGAGCAGGAGAAGTTATATTGTACTTCAGTGGTTACTTTTGAAAACCGACTATGGTGCTTTGGGGTTAATAAAAATATTCATTCAATTTGGGCAAGCTATAAGGGGGATTTTAGTGATTTTAGGATGGCATATAGGACTTTGCTAGAGGCTCGTAACCCGTTAAGTGCTTTTTCAGCAACCTTCTCCTCATCTACTTTTGATAATGTCCTATGGTCGGTGCCTTTTGCCGATGAGTTATTATTAGGCACTAGTGATGGTATTTATTTAGTCAAAGAAGGAGATCGAGCTAAGGGAGAGTTTGTTAAAATCCATAAAGAGATTGAGCTACCGATATCACCACTGAAACCAGTAATAATCGGTAAGACCATCTTCTTTGTTGAAGGTAATGGCTGTAAAATCAATAGTTTGTATTATTCACAAGAAAAAGGCGGTTTTCAGATATCAGACATCACTGCCTATGCTGAACATATATTTGCTGGTGGTATTAGACAAATTGTCGGCTGTAATAGCCCCTTTTCGATGATAGTGGCAGTGCTAAAAAATGGCTCTTTTGCTAGTTTTATCTATTCGCATGATTTAAAAATTATGGGCTGGTCACAACATTGGCTAGGTGGCGATGGTCAAGTATTAGGTATCACGCCGATCTATGCTGAAAGTGGCGATATGTTATACTTGCATGTTCGGAGAAGTGATGACACTGGTGTAAGCAGCAAGGAATATCTAGAAGTACTGCAAACTCGTTATTTTTCTGCCAAGCATTTTGTTACTGATAAAGCAGTTTATGCTGATTGTCATGTAAATATCCAACAGCCTGGAGAGAATGCTGCTTATCGGTCAATGATGCAATCATTAAAGGACGATAGTGCTTATGAGTTTAGAGGTGATATAACCAAGCTAGAGCATATTGTGCAAGCTCAAGCAGAAACTATCTTGAGACTTAAGCTCGATAATGTTGCTGATTGTTTTAAATACAAAAATAGGCTAGTTGCTAATTATGATGAACATAGAACAGAGATAGAGAATTTTTTACAAAAATATTATCAAAATTATTTACCTAAGATTATGAACATTCTTGCGGTATCTTTTGCCTATCATCGAATATTCTCACGTATTTATGCGGAATTAGACAATATATTTTTAAATAATCCTGAAAGCTTTGTTACAATCGAGCAATTATTATATGATGGTGAGCGGCTTGGTGGTGATATTATTGAAGCGGTGGAGCTACTGAATGAAGGTGATGTACCAGCTATTTTAAGAGATGGTGGCTTGATGGAATATCTGCCTAATAGTGCTTTTTCCTTTCGTCCAACTATTTGTCTGCAAATAAAAAAGCTAAATACCGAGCTAATCCGATTCATTGCTGGTACGGTGCAAGATATTATGGCAACTGCTAAGCAAAATATTGATCTACAATTTGAAGTAAGTAGAGAAATACAAGAGATGCGGTCAGCGGTTAGTCATATCAATAAGAAAATATTACTATACTATGCTCAGCAGGATAGTGATAAAAAATCCGGGCTGCTAGTTAATTTAAAGAAGTTTTTTGCCAAAACTGGAGTGGATTTTTACCCAGAATTGCTAAATATCGCTCATCCAGAACTAACTAAATATATATTTGGTGAGCAAACTAAACAATTAATTAGCCAGCAAATTATTGGATTTGACCAACATACTAGCAAGCAACAAATAAATGATAAATTATCAATCATTACTAATCAATTAATCGATAAATTACAACAAATACATAATGACAACAAGATTAATGAGCTGAGCAATTTCAAAAGACGAGAAGAAATAGTTGATTGCCTAAGAAGTATAATACTCGATAAACCATTAAGCAGAGATATTAGGGAATATATTTTGTCTGATAGTTTTAGTCAAACTATCGATAATATTGTAGATGAAGTAACAAACAGAATTGCCCCGATAATGGGGGGAGGCAACCTATCCTCATTAAACTCCCTGCATAAGTCAAAGATAGCTGAGGGATTTTTAGGAGAAACGAAGCCGAGTACCGCAGCGTACACAGACGTACGCGAGGAGCGGAGGCGAGTTTCAACGACAAAATCACCAACTAGATTGGCTTATGCAGGGAGTTTATCGTCCTCTAGAGCATCGGTATATAGTGAGGAAGATGGTATTGAACCACTAGCGGGTAAAATATTTGAGCAAATGCAAGAACTCAAAGAAGGGCTAGCTTATTTGCAACGGAACATTATTGAGTATTGCCAGTTAATTATGCCGAGCTTTCATCCGGCTTTATTGAAAGATATTCTTGAGGATGAGAAGAGCCTAAAATTAGAGAAATATTTACTGTTATCAAAAAGATATTTTCCAGTTTTTAAAAAACTATTTCCTGATATTGGCGGTTATGAGCTAAGTAGTATAGCTCGTAATTGTCTGCCATCATTCCAGCAAATAAATATTGCCACTATATTGCCAATCTTTCAGAAAATTGCCGTATCTATTATTGGTGATGAGGAATTACATGATTTGAGGATTATCGATAATGAGCTGATAAGGCTAAAACATCCTGTAAGACATTTGTCGGTAGGTTTTCCTTATTCTTCGATATTACAGACTTTTCCCCTGATATTTCCGGATGAGGTAGAACATGCTCCGAAAAAAGATGCGGAACTTGGATTGAAGGTCTTTAATAGTAAAGGTGGTTATATTGCAGAAAGGCTAGATAATGGGCAAATAGATAGGCAGCATATTAATAGCAGATATGTAGATAGTGATGCATTGATTAGATTGGTTAATGATAAGAAATATTTAACAACATCAACAGCTACTAAAGAAGTATGTGACTTATTTGCCACTCCTTACCAATCAGGTTGGGTGAATTTTATTATGCACGGAGAAATTAAAACTGATATTGATGTTACTTTTAAGGTCGATAAGCCTTATCCAGTTAGTATATTAAAAATCTATGCTAAGGCAAAAATCTTGCAAAATTATAAGGGTAGTGGGTGAACGGTAATTTTTAAATTATCTTAACCAATATAATTAAAATATCTTATTGATGTTGATAATAAATTATATTAATATCATAGTTGCTGAGTAGTTGCTGAGTATTTTGTTCAACAATAAGAGCATAAGTATCTTTGTGAGTTAATAATTTATATATTACTCTAATCTACTAAATAACAACCAATTTGGAGGTATTTGAATATGAGTAAAAACCCATCAGGAAGCTGGAAAGACGATAAAGAATGGCAAGAGATCAAAGGAAGCTTAGCGAGTGTATCTTGCAAAAAGTTTGAACAAGAACAAGCACGAAAGCAAGCAGAAGAACAAGCAAAGAAACAAGTAGAGAAAGATAATAATGATCAACAAGCACACTATGTTACTGAAATAATATACGATAACCCTTCATTAAACAAACTCTTCAAGGGTTCTGCTAAATCTGGAGTATATTTGAAAGATTTAATAACCACAGCACTTACTTCCGTGCAGTCATTAGCTCAAAGTGATTCTGCAGAGTATGCCATGCCAATGGGTGACATCAATGATGATACAAGCGAAGGTTAATAATAACCTAGTTTACATGAGAGGGATAGAGGCATAAATAGAGTTCGTCTAGACTGTGTCAATTTAGAAATTTCCCCCTAAAACTTAACTACTGCTTTATATTTATTTAAGATTACCAGTTTGGTAAGCTTTTCTTTAAAGCGAGAGACCCCTAACAGCACAGGGGTCATAACGCCAACTGAGTTCCTCAGTCCACTTTATCCTCACTAGATAAGTACCAATCGGATAATGCCCTAATTCCCCGAAAGAATCGACTGCCAAAAGCAGATTTTTCAGCACATTACACAACTAATACTGATTATAGTTTAACATATTTTTGTAACAAATTAAATAGCTAAAAATTTTTAAAGGGTAAAAAATAGTAATGTTTGATCTTCTAAATTTTTTCTCGAGTGGAGCTAGTATATTTGCTACAGGTAGCTCTTTATTTAATACTTACGCCCAGCTAAGAAGTAATAAAGAAAAAACCAAGCAGTCTTTATATGAGCAGCAGCATTTATTGAGACAACAACAGGAAAATGTTAGGTTTGACCGTCAGCAACTAATTGAAAGAACTGCGGAATATGGGGCAATATCGAGTTATCACGTTGATATGCTGAGGCAAGAGCAGTTATATAATCGCCAGCAGTTGGGCTATAATATCCTGAAAACTGGTATTGGTATAACTGGCACTGACTCAGCTGGCTTATTACTACGGCATATGGCTTATATGGATGAGATGAAGGCAAGAAGCGTAGAAGCTGAACATTTTCACCAAAGACCAAGATCGAACTTAAACACAGCAATGATTGATTTAAATAAGGAAGCAATTAACCGCAATATTGGTTCGATCAAGTCAGCTTCGCCTTGGCAGAATCTTGGTACAATTTCAAAAGGTGTATTTGATCTTGCTGAAATATCAAGAATTAATGAAGGGATAATAGACAAACAAAAAGGAAGTGATAAACAAAGATGAAATGGCAAGTTATAGCAGGAATAAGTCAGCAAATTAATGAAGAAGCTAAAGGCTATTTGATACGTAAGCTGGAAAAAGATGCCAGCGTAGAAATGCCAAATTTATGGGCAGACTTTATTAAAGATACCACTACGCACTTGCATCAATCACAGAGTAATATTGAGGTAGCTAGCGATAACAAAAGCGGTGGTTTTGGTTGCTTAACGCAATTTGATGAATTGCATCCGGATTATCTAGAAAATAACAAACCGTTCATCGAGTATTTTTTAGGCAAGTATGATAAGCGAGCTATCGACTATCTGCAACAAGCCAAGAACCCACTGACCAGGCGTATGTTGCAAGCCAAGATTAATGACTACCGAATATCTTTAGTTGGGCAAATAAGTCATACAGAAGCCAAGCTGATTGATGGTAAACGTCACCATTTAGCAATTGAAGCTATCGAAAAGTTTAAGATTGCTACTTATGATAACCCTGAGTTTTATAGTAGTAATTTACAAGATAGCATAATAGCTATTAGCTCTTTATCATTACTGCCCCAAGAAAAAGAACAAATGCTGATTAATGCCAGACAAGCTTTGGCATTTGCTGCAGCATTAGGTACTTTAAAGCATTCGCCGGATGCTATATTAAATCCCAATATAAAGGCTGAATGGAAAGAAGATTTATCGCTTGAACAAAGGGTTAAGCTAGAGGGGCAAGCAAATAATCTATTGCACCATCAGCAATTATTGAAACAACATCAACTTAGTTCGCTTACCAATGCCCATTTTCACAGTATCCTAAATACTGGCAAAGGTGTTGATGGCGTTGAAAATCTACTGCAAACCAGCTTTAATGCTGGTGATCCACAATTACTGCAATTCAGAACCCAGGAAGCTTTGTATAAGCAGGCTTTTGTTATCTCACAACAAATAAAGCACCTACCATTAAACCAATGTCAGGAAATATTACAACAAATTGCTCCAAAGAGTGGAGATATTGATTATGACAAGAAAGAGAAACTATATCATATTTTAGCTGAGCAGTTTAATAAACAGCTTAAATTGGCTAAAACAGACCCAGCTGGGATGGTTGAGGAAATGTATGCCGATGAAATACCTAAAGACATGCCATTGTTTCAACGTTTATTGCTTAGGAAACAATTGCAACAGCAAAAAGGCATCCCTAGTTACGATCAGAAATATTTAATGCTATCTGAGCTTATTGACTATTCAAAAAAGATTGGGAGTAAGGATGTTAACCAAATTCAACAAACCACTGACAGTATAATTAGTCTGCGAGGTGATGACGGGAGCGGTGAGCAATATGGTTTGGATATACTGGACGAAATCTTAAGGGGTAAAGGAGATTTAGAGTGTCTGACTCAATTCTATGCTGAGAGTAGGCTATATAACCGTAAGACTGCATCAGCCTTTATACAGATGATCGCACTAGTTAACGAGCTATCAGTAAAAAGTCAGCCATTATTTATCGGTCATGAAATGACAGAATTTAACAAAGAAATTGACAAAAATGATATATTAAAGCGATGGGGTAAGGATTTAGCTAAAGTTGATATTCAAAACGAGACAGAGATTAACCAAACACGGCAAGCCATAAAATATTTAGCTAAATACTACCAACGTACTGAAGACTTAGAAATTGATAAAGCAGTAAAAAAAGCAACCACCAAATTAATTAGTGAGGTCTATATGCGAATAGATAGTAAGAATCTGCAAATACCCCGTCAGGTGGTAGTACAGCGTATGATTCATGACTTGAATGCTGATAACATAGAGGCTAGTTTAGTAGAGATACAACTTGCTATTGTTAATGGTAGTATAGCTTGTGATTATGGGACTATCGTAGCTGAGGGTAATGGTAGAAGTACTATAGATAATATTAATGACCCAACAGGACAATATGCCGCTGCAAGAGTACGAGAATGTTTACAACACGGCAGATGGAATCTAACAGCTGACAAGAAGAGTGTCTATTATAGTTTCCCTACCAAAGATGGTCGGTATTTGCCGATTGTAGCAAATGATGGTAACATACTAAAATTTGATTTGCTAGAGCTAAATAACCCTAAAGCTTTAGAGCAACAAAAGCAAAGATTATTACAAACTATCTCTGAGTATCCACAATATGATTAGTACGATGGAAAATGATGACAGCTTAAATAGTTACTCAGGTTATCGGGCAAATAGCAAACCAATTCACCCACGTTACTATTCTACCTTATTACCGGAGCGTATATCTTATAATAGTGTCTTTGATTTGTTAGGTAGTAGTAAATGGGATGTTTGGCGAGCAGTTAGCCGGCAAGCTTATGCAGATAGTCCAAGCCTATCAACCTTATGGCGATCTTTTAACCCACAACATATTATTGATCCTGAGTTCCAGGATATTGCTGAATATTCTGAGAATTATAATAACAAATTAACCAAAGAAGATTTTGAGCAAAAATATAGTGACTCAGGTTTAAAATATGACCCTAATTTTACCAATCAATTAGTAGAAGATATTTTAGAGAGGAAAAAGCAGCGAGAAATTAATGAGTATATCATTGCTGCGGGTAAAGGCGGATTAGTGGAAGCTATTGGCAAATTTGGAGCTGAGATAGTATTTGGTAATTTGTCGGTAATTAACATTGCTGCTAGCTTCGTTCCTATTGGTGGGCAAGCAAGATGGGCGGCAGCTGCTTTAAAATATGGCATACTTCCAACAACATTAGCTAAGGGTTTTGTCTGTGGTGCTGTAGGTCAGGCAGCTATCGAACCATTTCTTTATAATGAGCGACTTACTGAACAAAGACCTTATGACTTGTCGGATAGTTTGATTAATATTATAGAAAGTGGTTTATTTGGTGCAACTTTACACGGTCTTGGTTATTCGGCTAAATATTTGCGAGACAAATTGTACTTACATTCCAATAAGCTACGTCCTGAGATTGAGACCTTACATCCGATAGTTGATAGTCAGTTAAAAGAGAATATTGATGCCGTACTAAAAGAGACATTTCCTCAAGAGAGGATAATAGGAACTGAGCAAGTTGATAGTCAAATACCAACAAGTGCCAATGCCAACGCTGAAAACAGTTCTTTATCAAGGTTAACTGAATTACAAGCAAAGAAATTACAATTAATTACGGCAGCTGAGCAACAATATCCTTTATATTCTGTCCAGCAGAGGAAAATAGCAGAATTACAACAACATATGCATGATCAGTTTGGTACTAATGGCAAGATTGAGCAAGTACCAAAATGGTTCTTGGATATTTTACTAGAGGAAGAAGGCAAATTACAACAATTATATCAGGAACATATTAATAACCCGGAGTTTCAGGAATATTTGACAGCAGTAAAACAATTAGATCAGCAAATTATCAATAATTTACGACGTCAGCAATGGGAGACTAAAGGCTATGATTTATCGCCTGAGGATTTATATATAGCAAGAAAGCAGCTAGAGGAAGGCAAGCATATAAATCTTGAGAACCCACAAGAAGCTGAATCTTTTTACCATGGTGATGATGAGAAATTTGATACTAGCAATGCTGCTCCCAATCTACAAGAGCATCTAGCTTCTTTAGAAGTTGACATAGCCCATCTACCTGAACAACAAAAGGTTACTTATCAAGCAGAAGCCATCAAGCAAGATGTTATTTACCAACGAACCGAAGAAATCTTACGCAAGGTTAAGCAAGGGGCAGACCCTTCAGAACTAGAGGAATTATTTAAAACTCTAGCTCTTGTCGATCAGCAATTAGTAGATAAGCTAAAAACTATCCATAAAGAGTTTGTCGGACAGGAAAGATTAGATTTGCTAGAAAGAGACAAAAAAATAGATATGTTCATTGATGATTTTAAGAATGAACACTTTGTAAAAAAAAGAAATAATGCCCTAAATTTACTCAAGATGGCTGCCATAGAGAGATTTATTAGAAATCATACTAATAAGGTTGCTGCGATAAAAGAATATTTACGGCAAGTTGATTTACGACAACAAACTACTGCCAAAGAGCTGTTATTTGGTCTTACAAGAGATTTAGAGAAAGCTGGTGTGATACACGAGTTTGGAGACGTCCGTTACCAGGATGCAATAATACAGGAATTATGGAATATCAGCCATCCTGATAAAAAGCCGACTGGTAGTGAAAGGGCAATGATAGTCGCTCAAATAATCAATAAATGGCAAACAGCTGCCATCAATAGAGCTAATCTAGCAGGTGGTTATATAATACCGTTAGAAGGTTATATTACTAAACAAGAGCATAATAGTCTTAAACTTCGAGAAGCGGGTTATGAGCCATGGTTGAAATTTATCTATCCGCTACTTGATCACCAGAAAATTGCTAAACTAAATGACAAAATAGATTATAAGGCAATATTTAATAATCTTGCCAGTAGCATTCATTTAAAAGATACTGACCAATATTTAAATATAGCATTTACTCACATTAAAGGTAGTAACTTAGCTGATGTGGCATCAGCTAGTAGGAAACTACATTTTAAATCGCCAGAAGCTTGGTTAGCATATCAGAAGGAGTTTGGTAATTACGTACAAAATGACTTTGTTGACCAAATCATTAGCCCTTTAATTAAAAGCCGATCTTTTATCGCTGATTCGATAGTTAGTAACCTTAATATACTAGGTCGGAGCATCGGGGTGATGGAGAGTATGGGTTGTAATCCTGAGTTAATGCTACAATCAATCAAAGGTACTTTTACCAGGGAACTACAAGAATTAGCAACTAAAGACCCAGCTATTAGCCCTCCTTCGAAACTCGCTTATGCTGAGGGATTTGAAGGAGACTCGGAACGCAGAACCGCAGCGTACTCTAATGTACGTGAGGATTCGAGTACCGCATCGACGTACAAATCACCAGCAGAAGTAGAGTTTCGAAGGAGGGCTTTAAAGCAATTAGCAATACTGAGTAATCCAAACAGTTTTGTCAATCAGTTAGACCTAATGCTAGGAGTTAAGCCACAAATACCGTCAGTTGATCGTATCCTTGGAGCTTATCGCTCTTGGAAATGTATGGCAAATCTTGGCAAAGTGGTACTTTCTTCAATACCTGATATGATCACTTTTGTCAGTGAGTTACAAAATAATGGCATACCACTAATGAAATCTTATGCGAATATATTGCAAGTGTCGGTTACAGGTTTTAATGGTGAAAAGAAAAAAGAACTTGCTAGTTTGCTTGGTGTGGCTGTAGATTCACTACTTGGTCATAGTCATTCTCGTTTTGCAGGAGAATACCCAGTATCTGGGGGCGTATTTAAACTTACCAATGCATTTTTTAAACTAAATTTTATGGAATGGTGGGATAATGCTTGGAAATCTACAGTTGGTAATTTGTTATCGCATAATTTAGCGTCACAAGTCAATAAACCCTTTAACTCGCTATATCATAACTTACAGATTTTGCTTAATAGATATGGGATTAATGAAAGTAACTGGCATCTTTATCAGCATTTAGTGCAGCAAATAGAGAATAAACCATATTTAATACCCGATATGGCATTACTACCTGATCATTTACTAGACCAACATTTACAACAACAAAGTGGTAATAGTATAATCAGCCCTATTAATAGGGATAGACTCAAGCAGGACTTAACCAATAATTTACGAAGATATTTACTTGACCGAGTTGATACAGCTATTGCCACTCCGCATACTGCTGAAAGGAATGCTGTATTATTTGGTAATTTAGGCATTAAGGCAGGTTCGCCAGCTGCCGCGGTGATTAAGTGTATAATGCAGTTTAAAACTTTTGCCTATACTTACATTACTAGACCGTTAAAATCAGTAACCATCGATCAGATACCAACCCATCAACAAATAGGTAGTGGCAATTTATTGGATTTAGGAACATGGAAGGATATTGCTAAATCAATGAGAAACCCAACTAGTATTAAAATGTTGTTGCAATTATTACCGGGTTCCATAGGGCTTGGTTACCTATCAATCAATGCTAAAAGGTTATTTGACGGAAAAGAATGGCTTGATCCAAATGAAGAAGGAGTATTTATGGCATCCTTATTACAGGGTGGTGGTCTTGGATTATTTGGAGATTTTTTCTTTAATGAGTATGATAGTTATAATAATCTGCTTAAAGCTTTAGCAGGAACTATGGGTAGTGATATCATTGATTTTGGCACAATAGTTACTTTAATCAAAAATGGTGAGGTGGATAAGGCAGAAGAGTTGCTTAAGAAATCCCTTCAAAGAAACATCCCAGGTCGTAATTTATTCTACCTACAGCCGGCTTTATGCGGTTTCCATGACTGCCATAGCTTGAATTGGTAAGAAAAATAATGCCCATAATAATTGAAAATGACAATAGACCTTTTGCAAAACTCGCTTATGCTGAGGAATTTGAAGGAGACGCGGAACGGAGAACCGCAGCGTACTCTAATGTACGTGAGGATTCGAGTACCGCATCGACGTACAAATTACCAGCAGAAGTAGAGTTAGGCAAGAGGTCTAATAAAGCAAAACCATTTGTAAAATGGGTAGGTGGAAAAAGAAGTTTAATAAAAGAACTATCCACAAGAACACCGCAAACTTATAAAAGCTATTATGAGCCATTTATAGGAGGCGGAGCCTTGTTGTTTGCTCTTGCTCCATCTAGTGCGACTATATCAGACATAAATCGAGATTTAGTTATTACATATGCTGTGATAAAACATAAACCTCAAGAATTGATAAAGCTACTGGCAAAACATAAAGTAAATCATGGTGAAGAATATTATTACAAAATCCGAAAACACTTTATTAATGGTTAATGATAATGATATAGAGGCTCTGTCCAGAAAAGTGTGTAAATTTCCAAAATAGGTCATTAAATTTTGTTAAGCCTATCTTCAAATTTGATCATCAAATGAGCCATAGCTTCATTCCAGTTGGGAATAGGCATAGTCCATTTTTTGGTCATATAGTCAATTGTCAAATATAAGCTTTTAAAAACAGCACTATCACTAGGGAAAACACGCTTATTATTTGTTACTTTACGCAATTGACTATTAACAGATTCAACTGAATTAGTGGTATAAATTACCTTTCTAATTGCCTCTGGATATCCTAGAAAAATCATTAAATTATCCCAATGATTATACCATGATTTGGCAATTTGTGGATATTGTTTATTCCATTTTTCTTCAAAATATACTAAAGCTAAATGTGCTTGTTCTTCCGTTGCTGCAGTATATATCGGCTTTAAATCGCTAGCCACCTGCTTCCTATCTTTATATGATACGTATTTTAAACTATTTCTAATCTGATGTACAATACATAATTGATGTTCTGTTTTTGGATAAACTGCTTCTATCGCCTCAGACATACCAGTAAGATTATCACTACAGGCAATCAGTATATCCTTTAATCCTCTATTTTTCATTTCAGTAAAATTACCAAGCCAAAATTTTGCCCCTTCATTTTCACTGATCCATAATCCCAATATATCTTTTCTACCAGATAAATCAATCCCTAATGCAACATATATTGCCTTGTTAATTATCCTTTTGTCTTGCCTAACTTTTACTACTAAACAATCAAAAAATACTATCGGATATATCTCTTCTAACGGTCTACTCTGCCAAGCTTTTACATCATCCATTACATCATCGGTGATCTGACTGATTAAACTCTCACTTATTTCAACACTATACAACTCTTGTAATTGAACCTTAATATCAGATACACTCATACCTTTAGCATATAATGATAAGACTTTATCATCAAAACCATCAAAACGTTTTTGTCTTTTCGGTAGTATTGCTGGTTCAAAGGTACTACGCCTATCTCTTGGTACTTCTATCTCAACCGCTCCATGTTCGGAGATCAGTTTTTTGCTAGTTATACCATTACGAGCATTATCATTATCTACACGACTGTATTTATCATAGCCTAGATGATTATTCAATTCTGACTGCAATGCCTTCTCTATCAAGCGTTTGGTCAATTCTTTTAATAATCCTCCTTCTTTCAGTATTGTGCTTACATCTGTATCATTATCTATTAATAAATCTACTGCTTGCTTTATTGATTCATTTGTTTTTTTATTCATGTAATTTCCTTTTTTGTTATATTTTTATATATAACCTATCTCGAAATTTACACACTTTTCTGGACAGAGCCGATATAGAAATTGCTGGACGTTTTATATATCTTAATAAAACCTGTTATAACGGGCTTTATAGAGTTAATAACAAAGGTGAATTTAATGTACCTATGGGAACGTACAAAAATCCAGCAATAGTTGATGAGGCAAATATAATAGCTTGTAGCAAATTATTACAAAATGTTAATATAAAATATCAAGATTTCAGCAAAATTTCTCCAAATGAAGGTGATTTTGTTTATATTGACCCTCCTTATCATCCTATAAATAATAAATCGTTTACTAAATATACAAAATTTGATTTTACAGAAACAGATCAGATAAAACTTTATCAAAAATGTAAAGAGTTAAACGATAAAGGCGTATATTTTATGCTTTCAAATTCTAATATCCAGTTTATAAGGCATATGTATAAAGATTTCTATATAGAGATTATCGAAACACCACGTTCTATTGTATACTTGCAGCAAAACTGCATAACTCTATCTAATTTTTTTGTTAGTATAAAATTTATTTTATAAATTTGGGTTCCTACTATGCAAATACCATCAATTACTATTGAGCAAGTAGCTCAGCAATTTAAAGCCTGGCGTCAAACTAAAACTAACAAGTTTGATCCCATACCAAACCATCTAAAGGAATTAGTTCGCCAGCTACTCCATCACTATTCTTGCAAAGATATAGCCAAACATCTCAATATTAATAAAACAATAATTAGTTCAATTCAACGTATACTTGCAGCAAAACTGCAACAAGATATTAATTTCCTTCCATTTCAACTAGTAAATTCTATAGATACTGATCCTGTGGCTACTCCCAAACAAAATTACTACACTTGCCACATTATTAAACCAAATGGTACCAAGCTTATTATCCAAACATTGGATCCAAAAATCATAATTCAGACATTTCTATGCTGCAACTAACCCCTCAGTCAGTTATTTTTGTTGCCACTATTGCCATCGACTTTCGTAAGGGTATCGATGGTTTAATAGCTGTTTGCAGACAAAAACTTTCTTCCAACCCTCTTAATGGTTCCTTGTTTTTATTCTATAATAAAAACAGAACTGCCATTAAAATTTTGTCCTTTGATGGTCAAGGCTTTTGGTTATGCTCTAAACGCCTATCCAAAGGTAAATTTACGGCAAAACTTTCCCCATCTGATAATTCATCTTATCAGATTTGTTATAGAACCTTACACATTCTTATTCATAATGGTGATCCTAGTTCTGCCAAACTCTCTAATGATTGGCTTCCTGTCATTTAAGCTGCCGTCTCGATTAATTCCGTATTATTTATATATCTTGCATAGGCAAAAGGCGTATAATTCGTAGGATGCTTCTTTGCTTTGCTGCTCTGCTCTTGCAGCCAATTTAAATATTTAAAGGCATTGATCTCGTTCTCACTACAAGTCTTTACTATACTATACAGACCACTATGTATCTCAGCACTATTGATTGTTTTAAAGAATAATGAATTCTTCCTTTGTAAAATAATGGTACGTAGTGACCTCTCAGCCCAATTATTATCAAGACTGCTAACTGGAATTTTCAAAAATTGCGTCAAACCTTCTTTATTATTTAACCAATATTTCATAGCTTGCCCAAACCTACTATTAGGCTCAACTTTCTTGTCGTTAAATAATTCGTCTATTTTGTTATATATGTTTTCTATATATTTACTGCTATGTTCCTGATGGTACTTCAGCTTTTCCTCAAGGCTCATCTCTTTACATTGATGTTCATTATGGTAAATCCCACCAGTCTGTTTGAGAAAATATCCGCATTCTTCAGGGTAATATGGTTCATTCTCTGTAAATTTTCTCTGCCCATGTGACAAACAATTGATCATCACTATTATTGCCAGTAATTCTTTATCTGCTTCTGATAATACCGGGTTATTATTGTTACTTGCATCAGTCATTAAATGAATAGAATCAGTCCTATTCTTACGATTCTTTAGTACGTTACCAATATTTTCCCCGCCATGCTTATTACCGGTAAAATATAAAACTATCACCTCATTATTTGTAGTTTTAGCACATATAGTAGTGGTATAACAGCTGCGTCCTTTCTTATTTTGAGTACGTAATTTTTTATTGGCTACAGTAATTTCTAAAATCCTGGCTCTAGTATCATCAAGGTTCAGTGAACTACATTCGGCAGCCATTTCCAATAATACCCTGTAAATTTCAGCTCCACCACCTTCTTGCCAAACATCTAAATATTGTTGCCACAACGAGCTATGGGATACAGGAACCCCGCTTAAACTTTGCAACCTAGATAAACGATAGAAGGGAGTACCGTAGGTCTTTTGTAACACTATTGCACTTTTGCTACTATTTGTCCATTTGTTGATATTTTTATTGTTCATAACTGTATAATCGCAAGCATTACAGCGTAACGTTTTCTTTACATATCTGTTGACTGTAATTGGAGCATTACCTGTAAATTGTAGCAATTTTCTAGCTTCACTATTATAGAGTTTACCATTATCACAGTGAGGACAGCTATCACCACTACAAAAATTCTCAGGAGATAAATAGCTGGTATTCGCATCCTGATAATCATCAAATCCATATTTACCTTGCCAATTACTGCGATCTCTCTTCTTGGACTCATCGTACTCTTCTTCATTACCACCATTCTTATTATCAGATTCACTCGGTGGTTCTTTTAATGAATCTGAACTATCTTTTTTTTGTTATCTGCCTTAAAACCAATCATCATCTCCTTAAGCTTATTTATACTGATGTTTGATGATGCTAGCTTGTCTATTAGTTCGTTACAAAATTTCACAAGTTCTATCACCGCTTGCTGATCATCTCCTGTTAATGAACTTGCCTTAATATGTTGTATTAGTTCTTCTCGTTCCTCAGCACTTAAGGTCGCTACTTTTGGCTTTTTCATTTTGATTCATTCATTACGTTTAATAATTGAAATGTTATAGTATAACTGATAGTTTTTCAACCAGTTTTTTTACTAATCGGTGATATTTGCATAGTAGGAACCCAAATTTATAAAATAAATTCATACTACCAAAAAAATTTAATAGAGTTATGCAGTTTTGCTGCAAGTATACGAAACACCACGTTCTATTAATTGTAAAGCTAATGGCAGGAAAAAGGCAGAAGAGGTTTTGATTAGGAATTATATCTAGGTCGTTACTAGGTTGAACAAAATTTTAATTGTCTAGGTTTGGAATATTTTTAAGCGAATGCAGGAACCCCAATGTATAATTCATACACCATTGAGCTTCAGCATTTTCTATTTGAGTAATATCTTCTTTTGAAATTGATAAAAGATAATCTTTAATATCCCTTATTACATCAGTTTTAAAGAACTTACACATTTCTTCTTTCGTAATAATTTTATTTTGGCGTATAATAGCTTCACACCAAATAGAATGTGTATGTATTAAATTACGTAAATACGCAGCTGTATGCTCACCATAAAAAGAATAGACTTTATAAATTAATTCTTTCTGATTTTTGCTATAAATAGCAAAACGTATTTCTTCAGGCGGAGGAATGCCATCATCTTCAAAATTACCAAATGTTGAACATAAAGATCGTGTTACTGGTCCATGTTCCCAGGCTTCAATCTCTTCTGCAAAAAGCGGTCTATCAAATAAAGCAAGACTTATTCCTTGAGCAAAATATATTAGTTTTTGTAGCTTTAGTTGGGTTATGGTATCGCCGGCTTTTCTATCTACTAAAACTAAAAAATAATTAGCTATATCCAAACAACTAAGTATCTTGTTTCTTTGTTTTTTATTCATAACTATTCTTAAATTTTGTTCACAGCACCTAATTGAATTTTATGATTTCAATTTAACAGATATTGACTAAAAACCCAAGAGTTATTATAGCAATTTATGATGTAAAAATATCACAATACTTGATGCAAACTACAATTTTTTATGCTATAATAAATCCTCTGAAACACAGGTATTATAGAGGTTTATATGAGAAAAATTGCAGTCAGATTTAACAAGTTACAAGATATAGAAAATCTTAAAAAAATCATGAGAAATGTTTACGCGAGTAATAGTGATCATTTACCAGATATCGCTAAATTTCATTTGGGCGAGAAGATTTTTATACCAAGTCAGGTAGAGAAAGCGGAGTTGCACATAATCACTGCCAGCGGCACTGAAATTATAACATTTTCTAAAGCTACACTAAGCTTTTATTTAGGCACGCAACATCCTTTTGCTAAAGTAGCCATGACCTCTGAGAATGAAGGTAATTATATTGTCCTGCCTTGGAATTTAGATAGCCGAACTGGTAGAGATAATCTGAGGAACCTAATCAACCGAATTCCTAGCAACGTTAGAGAGCTAAAATATATCATCCATATTGATGATTATAATATTAATAGTCAAACCAACCTAAATAATAGTAGCAGTTTAAGTCAAAGCCTAACTTCACTAGCTAGTTTACACCTATCAGATATTGCGGCAGAAGATGAAACAGAAGGTTTACTTAAAAGAATAGATGATTTAGAAAAACAAATAGAAGGTTTAGAAAATAAGCTGCAAATTCGAGAACAAGCTGCTAAGGAGCAAAATTGGACTTTAGTCCTACCAATAAGTACCCTATCTAATGGCGGTGGTACTCGCATATCTCCTAACATGTTTCTTAATGGTTCTACTATGACATCAAAAGGTTGGGTGAGTCATGCCAACCTTAACAAGATTGT
Organism: Candidatus Tisiphia endosymbiont of Hybos culiciformis; assembly: GCF_964030975.1. Classification (NCBI taxonomy): domain Bacteria; kingdom Pseudomonadati; phylum Pseudomonadota; class Alphaproteobacteria; order Rickettsiales; family Rickettsiaceae; genus Candidatus Tisiphia; species Candidatus Tisiphia endosymbiont of Hybos culiciformis. Next base: position 356,758 of record NZ_CAXIQH010000001.1, on the reverse strand, counting down.
CGGTAATGTTACTCTTGATCTTATTAATAAGAAACTAACTATTGATGGTAATATTTATGGTTATGTTGATGTTGCTTAAGCCCAATAGGTCTAATATTTAATAACTTTTAGAGATTTATATGATAGCGATATTAAGTGCCTTTATAGGATTTTGCAGTAGTTTTATACCGGAGATTTTGCATTTTCTCAAAGACAAGAAGGACAAGGAACATGAGCTTAAATTAATTGATTTGCAGTTAAAAGCTTTAAAGACTGGTCATAGTGCTAGACTTGAGGAAATCCAAATTAAGGCTGATAATGATGAGAATAAATATCTATATCAATATGCTGGTATGCAAACAACCAGTAACAGCAGTAATAATTGGGTAGATTTTTTAGCTACCAGCGTTAGACCAATGATTACTTATATATTTTTCCTGCTCTATGCAGCATTAAAAATAGCCATCTTCATAAAATTTGGTGCATCAGTGGACACCATATGGAGCAGTGAAGACCAAGGCATATTCTGTGCAGTTATTGGTTTTTGGTTCGGTCATCGGGCTTTTGGCAGATACCGAGTTAATGGTAACAATAAAGGTTATCTCTATGGTAATGGCAGTGGTAACGGTCACACCTATGTCAATGGTAGTGGCAATGGTAAGATTAATGGCTACTAATATTACTAGTAATAGTAAAGCAGAATATATCATTAAGAGCTTTGAAGGACTAAGATTGCAACCATATTATTGCCCGGCTGGTTTAAAAACTATTGGCTGGGGGCATGTGATAAAAGAGTACGAGCAACAACAAATGTCTGATGGTATCTCGCGAGAACACGCTGATTACTTACTAGAGCAGGATGTAGAACAAGCTAAATATGCCATTTATCGACATTGCGGCGTACCATTAAACTACTGCCAAGAAGGGGCTTTGATATCATTTGTCTTTAACTGTGGAGCTGGTGCCTTTCAAGTTTCCAGTTTACGACAGAAGTTGCTACGAGGTGAATATTTATCAGCTGCCGATGAATTTCCTAAATGGGTTTATGCCCGTGGTATCAAGCTTAAGGGTTTGATTAGAAGACGATTATTAGAAAGAGCAATATTTTTACAGAACTAGATATGACAGGGCAGTTTAAAAGTCGTAGAAAAAATAACCAACGTCATTGCGAGAAGCCGCGAAGCTAGAACGAAGTAATCCAAAAAAGTGAGCAGAAATGGATTGCTTCGTCGGCTTACGCCTCCTCGCAATGACATTTAGGAACCATCATATAACAAGGATAAAAAAATGAAAGCCGCAAGGATAAAAATAGAAAAGAATCAAGAGCAGTATCAAAACATTGTTAGCCAAAATGTTGTTAATTTGAGCAAGAAGAAAAATAAACCTCAAGAAGTTGTAGTAAATGATACTATAAAACAGACTTCTCCTGAGGTGACATCGCAAACTATGCCGCAAACTGTTGAGCAGGCAAGAAAACACTATGCTATTTCTAGCAATAATGATAGTGTTGCCAGCCAGAATATCATTGAGGCAAATGAGTCAATAGCTGAAAAAGTGAAAGAGCTGAATCAGTTGGAGGAGATACATCAAAAGCTAATCTGCAAGGAAGATAGCCTAAAGCTAGAAGTGATGAACTATATGCAATTCCATATTTACCTAAAAATGGGCGATCATATGCTTGTCTCGTGGAAGAACTGTACTCGCAGAACATTTGACCTACCAAAGTTCAAAGTTGATTACCCTGAAATATATAGCGAATATGTCAAAGAAATTTCTCCCAGACTGTTTAAGCTTTATTAAGATTCCGGTGATATTTATTAACTAAGATTTATTTTTCACTTTTAATATTGTTTTTTCTTGCTATCATTAATAGCCAGTCTATTGATGATAAAAAATGATAGGATATCCACAACAACAAACAAGTTTTAAAAAACAACAAAAAGAAACTATGTGGTTACTGTCAATAGGAACATTCCTTGAATATTTTGATTTGATGATATATGTACACATGGCGATAGTTCTTAATGAATTATTTTTTCCCAAAGTTGATCCACCCACTACCGCTTTATATTGTGCAGCTACTTTTTGCTCAACTTACTTACTTAGACCATTAGGGGCTTTAATATTTGGATGGATAGGTGATAATATCGGGCGTAAGGCAACAGTTATCATCACAACTTTCATGATGTCATCTGCTTGCATTGTTATGGCTATTCTGCCTACTTACGAACAAATAGGAGGTGTAGCGGCTTGGGTAGCTATTACCTGCCGGGCTGTTCAAGGTATATCTTCTCTGGGCGAAATAGTAGGGACAGAACTTTATTTAACCGAAACACTTCACCCACCAATACAATATGCAAGTGTTGGATTGATAGGGGCTTGTGCTACCTTAGGAAAGTTAGCTGCTTTAGCAATTGCCTCACTTGTTGTTTATAATATTTTTAACTGGCGTATGGCATTTTGGATAGGTGGAGTAATTGCCTTGATTGGTTCCGTTGCCAGAAACAAACTTAGAGAAGCTCCAGAGTTTGCTGATGCAAAACGTCGAATAAAAAAAGTTTTTAAAAAAACTAATACAGATATAAATATTTTACAAGACGATCCCATTTGGCAAGAAAAAGTTAATAAAAAAACCGTACTAGCTTTCTTTTTATTACAATGTCCTTTACCGGTATGTATTTATTTTGTTTATATATATTGTGCTAATATTTTAAAAACTAGCTTTGGTTACACACTATCCGAAATTATTCACCATAATTTTATTGTCTGTATAATGGAGCTGTTAACCACATTAATATTATGTTATTTAAGTTGCAAAGTGTATCCATTAGTAATCATGAAAATTATACTTATAATATTTTCTATTTTTATGATATTTTGTCCGTATTTATTGAATAATCTTAATTCTCCTTATCAGTTATTTCTGATTCAATTCGTTATACTCTTATGGAAAAAATGCTTAGACCCGGCTACTCCCATTTGTTTAAAAAGTTTTCCTGTATTTAAACGTTTTACTTGTGCTAGCATAACATTTGCTGTATCTCGTGCCTTGATGTATGTTATTAGTGCTTTTGGTTTTGTCTACCTTATTGAGTGTTTTGGCAATTGGGGAATATGGGTTATTATGATTCCGACAATTATCGGTTTTGCTTATGGATTATCTCATTTTGAAAATCTGACAAAACCAGCTGAAATCACCTCCTCAAAAAAATGTATAGTTTAGGAGACTATAGCTCAAAATATAATTAATTAGTCATCTCCGACAGTCTCCTATAGCAAGTGGCTTATAGTCAATAGATAAATTTTGGTAACATAGATTGATTAATTGTTGCTCGGCTGTTGGTATTTCCAAGTAGACACAACGAGTACAATATTTTTAAAAATTATTGTCACTAACCTATGTAAATTTTATAAAACTAGTTGCTGTGATTATTTTGTTACTTTATTAAAAAATTAATAGTTTTTTTAATTTTTTTATTTGCACAAGTTTTAATTTTCATTCATCATATTAAAAATAGCTATCAATTTGGTTTGTTATTTTTTGAGTTAGTTGTTTGGGTCTGTTTTCTAGATATTTAGCCCTACATATAAGGTTTGTTTGTAAAGATTATAGGCTGTTTTTCCTATTTACAAGCTAATTAATATAAAAATTAGTACATATTGCTAAGTGTATATCTAGGATAAGAAAAACAGAAGTAGGCTATCTAATTTTCACTAAAAGCTACTTAGAACTAATTAAATTTATGAGGTAAATATTATGCCTAGACCTATACTTAAAAAAGTTATCGAAGATTTGCAAGCAGGAAAGGATATTAAGGGAATAGATTTGAAACGTAACCAGATAGGCGATGAGGGAGCGAAGGCAATAGCACGTGCCTTAGAGAACAATAAAACTTTGACGACAATAAACTTGAATGACAACCAGATAGGCGATGAGGGAGCGAAGGCAATAGCACATGCCTTAGAGAACAATAAAACTTTGACGACAATAAACTTGAATGACAACCAGATAGGCGATGAGGGAGCGAAGGCAATAGCACATGCCTTAGAGAACAATAAAACTTTGACGACAATAGATTTGGGATTGAGCCAGATAGGCGATGAGGGAGCGAAGGCAATAGCACACGCCTTAGAGAACAATAACACTTTGACGACAATAGATTTGGGATGGAACCGGATAGGCTATGAGGGAGCGAAGGCAATAGCAGACGCCTTAGAGAACAATAAAACTTTGACGAAAATAGATTTGCAACATAACCAGATAGGCTATGAGGGAGCGAAGGCAATAGCAGACGCCTTAGAGAACAATAAAACTGTAACAAACATAGATTTGGGTAGCAACAAGATAGGCGATGAGGGAGCGAAGGCAATAGCACGTGCCTTAGAGAACAATAAAACTTTGACGGAAATAAATTTGTGGGGTAACCAGATAGGCGATGAGGGAGCGAAGGCAATAGCAGACGCCTTAGAGAACAATCACACTTTGACGGCAATAAGTTTGTGGAGGAACAATATAGGCTATGAGGGAGCGAAGGCAATAGCAGACGCCTTAGAGAAAAATAAAACTTTGACGACAATAGATTTGGGATGCAACCAGATAGGCTATGAGGGAGCGAAGGCAATAGCAGACGCCTTAGAGAACAATAAAACTTTGACGACAATAAGTTTGGGATGGAACCAGATAGGCTATGAGGGAGCGAAGGCAATAGCACACGCCTTAGAGAACAATAAAACTGTAACAAACATAGATTTGGGTAGCAACCAGATAGGCGATGAGGGAGCGAAGGCAATAGCAGACGCCTTAGAGAACAATAAAACTTTGACGACAATAAGTTTGGGATGGAACCAGATAGGCGATGAGGGAGCGAAGGCAATAGCAGACGCCTTAGAGAACAATCACACTTTGACGGCAATAAGTTTGTGGAGGAACAATATAGGCTATGAGGGAGCGAAGGCACTAGCACACGCCTTAGAGAAAAATCACACTTTGACGACAATAAATTTGGGTGAAAACAAGATAGGCTATGAGTTACAAAATGATATAAATAAACTATTATATAAAAACAAATTACAAGCAGAAGAATTATCTAAGAAGATCGATCAAGGAATAGATTTTGTACAAGAACAATTGCTTCCTGCTGATAATATAAAGGCAGAAGAGCAGCAAGGAATTTTCAAAAAAATTCAACAAATTAAAGAAATCGTACAAGAGCAAAAATTAGCACATCCAGAAAAGGTACATGATGCGGTACTTGCCGAAATAAATAGCCATAAGAATAATGTTCTGAAAGCAAAGGGTGATAAAGAAATACAACAGCTTGTTAATGAATATAAGTATGATGTTATGCTGCTACAATTAAAGAAAATGCAACAATTAGAGGTGGCTATAGGGGAAATAACACCGCTTAAGGGGCAGTCATCAATTCAAGAAACGCTAACACAACAGATAAAACATAGCTCAGGAACGAAAACAGTCAGTTATCATGATTGTAAGTTGTTATTATCTGACGCAAGTAATTCCGATGATTTATATAAAGCGTTTGAGAGGTTATTAACAGGAGATGTTGTCCAGCCAGCAGGAGAGGCTTAAGAATTTTCAAGCGAATTTCTAAATATTACAAAAGTCTGAATAAATATTAAGTTATTTTTTATTATTCAGGTTTTTGTATTTAGAGCCTGTTAAACCATAGACAATCTCCCCAGTTTTTTGTTGTGGTTCTCTAGAGTCTTAGTTAACAAAATTTCTACTTCATAACTAGTATTTTCACTTTCCAAATCTGTGAAATCTATTATTATTACGCTTGTAATTTTATTAGACTCTAGAATTTTCATCAGTTCCATTGCCCCATTGTCAGTAATATAGTTATTGCTAAGATTTATTTGGCTTGTGGTTCCATTAATTTCCAAAGCTTGAATAATTTTGATAAACCCAACATCACCAATATCATTAGCATTGAGATTCATTTGCTCTATAGTGCTATTGCTATTATTTGCTAAAAACTTGGCTAGTATAATTGCTCCTTGATCACCAATATTATTGTCACTAAGATTTATTTGCTTGATAGTTTTATTATTTGTTAGAAACTCCGCTAGTATTATTGCCCCTTGATCACCAATATTGTTACATTCAAGGTCTATATTAGATAAGTTGTGATTAGTCCCTAACGTTTTGACCAGCAGACTTAATCCATCAGAGCCAATATTGTTGTTACAAAGATTTATTTTGGTTATCAGCTCATTATGCTCCAAAGCTTTGCTAACTATCTTAATTCCTTCTACACCTATCTTGTCTTCGGTAAGATTTATGTGGGTTATATTATTGCTCTGCAAAATGTTTCTAAGTATTTGTGCAGCAATATTAGTGATATTATTTATTTCTTCAGTAATAAATTTGTTTTGTTGTTGATTTTTAACACTGGTAGTCATAAAATTAATTCCTATTTTTGTCATAGATAATAGACGCTGGGGTTAGTTTGCATTGCTTTCCCTAACCTCAGTGTGTGACACCCCGTAATATCCTGTCCCCAAATACTCTCATTAATCAGAACACAGTTGTTTTTCCCTTGTTATGGTGTTAAACATTATTAATCTCATCATTGTTAAAATCTTCAGCTGAATGCAGTGTTACCGGTATTTGTAAAATGACAATCGTACCTTTACCTTGCATACTGCTAATGTCAATTTTACCATTTAGTTCGTAAATAAATTGTTTGATTAAGTTTAAGCCTAAACCTAATTCTATACTTGATTCTGAAATATCTTTGCCATTGTTAGTAGAGCTAGTAAAGATAAGAGAGCCATCGAGGCTATTTAACTGCTTATAGAGATATTGTTGCATCTCTTCAGACAGACCAATAGCCGTATTATGAATAACAAATTGTAAAATATCTTTATCATTTTGTGGTTCTAAGGTTTTTGCAGCAAAAAAATTGCTAGTTAAAATAATACTATCTTGCTCAGTGAAAATAATGGCATTACTAATTAACTGAGTTAATATTGTTTTAATTCGAAAACTATCGCCAATGAGACAACTTGGCAGATTCCCAAAATGATTCTCCAGTTTTATGCCTTTATACTTAGATGTTATGACTAGTTTAGCAATAACGTTCTCTATTAACTGAAAAGGGTAAAATCTTTCAGAAATTATGGGTATGACGCTTGTGCTAGTAGTTGAGCTTGAATAGCACTCAGTAAAATCTAGAATATTTTGAGAGTAATCAAATAGTTCTTTAGCATAATCGGCAATATCAGCAGAGAACTGATTGATTTGAGAATTAACTACTTCATGAAGTAGTTCTATACGGTGCCAAATGTTATTACAGGAAGCTTTTGTGTTAAGAGCTGTATTTTTTATGAAGTCTTGGTGTATTAAAATATTTTGTTGTAACTCAATAATAATATCACGACTGATATTATTATTTTCATTAGTAGATTTATTTTGTTTGTTTTCTTGTTGATTTTTAATATCGGTAGGCATAGAATTAACTCCTATTTTACTGTGGTGAAGTAGACACTGAGGTTAGAGAAAAATTTGATGTATTTGGTATCTAACCTTAGTGCTTGACATTTACACTACGTAACGTCTATTAACAAATATCCTTATTTTTCCTCAGAGTACAGCGGTTTTTTCACAATTAGTAAATTTTTTTATAAAATTTTTTAGAATAGTGTTAAACCAGAGACAGTGAGTAAAGTTATCATTGATAGTTAAGGGCTGAATAGCTGATAAGTAAGCCGTAAATTAGCTGCTGTAAGCCTTGTATTACAAGGCTTACAGTGCATAAATACTGCTTATAAACTTTTCCAATCTAAGGCAAATATGAGTCTAAAATTGTATCAGGTTTTTTTGCACCAAATAAAGCTAATTGTTTAGCAAAAGCAAGGGCGTATTTTCATTGATTTTGACTTCTGAACCACCATTTTTACCAACATACTGATGATTATTGTAGCACTTTTGTGATATTTATGATACAATAAGTGAGATATTTATGTACTTGAATAATGAATACTTACCATCATGGCTACTACTAAAAATAATCCGTTACCATTTTTTAATTGGGTTGGCGGCAAAAGAAAACTCGCTGATCAATTAATAAAATATGTTCCTGCTACCTTCAATAATTATTATGAGCCTTTTCTTGGCGGTGGGGCATTATTCTTCAAAATAAAAGATAGGTGTCAGAAATGTTTTCTATCTGATATTAATTTAGAATTAGTTACCAGCTACAATGCTGTAAAAAAGAATCCAACAGCAGTAAGTGATTTATTTGCAACCCATAAAGAACAACACTCAAAAAAATATTATTATCGCGTACAAAAACATAATGACAGCAATGACCCTACTAACATCACTGCTCGGTTTCTTTATTTAAATAAATATTCTTTCATGGGTATGTATCGAGTTAATAAGAGTGGTAAGCTTTGTTTGTCCTTTTCTTCTAAAAAATATAATAGTGCTAATATTGACAAGAAATTACAACAATGTAGTAGCTTTCTAAGTGATGCCTTAATTTACGTTACTGACTTCTCGTTTATCGTATACTTGCAGCAAAACTGCATAACTCTATCTAATTTTTTTGTTAGTATAAAATTTATTTTATACATTTGGGTTCCTACTATGCAAATACCATCAATTACTGTTGAGCAAGTAGCTCAGCAATTTAAAGCCTGGCGTCAAACTAAAACTAACAAGTTTGATCCCATACCAAACCATCTAAAGGAATTAGTTCGCCAGCTACTCCATCACTATTCTTGCAAAGATATAGCCAAACATCTCAATATTAATAAAACAATAATTAGTTCAATTCAACAAGCCCATCAACCTTCCCTCAAAACTTCTCCTACCTCAACTTCAAATAAAGTTCTACAACACGATATTAATTTTCTCCCATTTCAACTAGTAAATTCTATAGATACTGATCCTGTGGCTACTCCCAAACAAAATTACTACACTTGCCACATTATTAAGCCAAATGGTACCAAGCTTATTATTCAAACACTAGAGCTAAAAACCATAATTCAAACATTTCTATGCTGCAACTAACCCCTCAGTCAGTTATTTTTGTTGCCACTATTGCCATCGACTTTCGTAAGGGTATCGATGGTTTAATAGCTGTTTGCAGACAAAAACTTTCTTCCAACCCTCTTAATGGTTACTTGTTTTTATTCTATAATAAAAACAGAACTGCCATTAAAATTTTGTCCTTTGACGGTCAAGGCTTTTGGTTATGCTCTAAACGCCTATCCAAAGGTAAATTTACGGCAAAACTTTCCCCATCTGATAATTCATCTTATCAGATTTGTTATAGAACCTTACACATTCTTATTCATAATGGCGATCCTAGTTCTGCCAAACTCTCCAATGATTGGCTTCCTGTCATTTAAGCTGCCGTCTCGATTAATTCCGTATTATTTATATATCTTGCATAGGCAAAAGGTGTATAATTCGTAGGATGCTTCTTTGCTTTGCTACTCTGCTCTTGCAGCCAATTTAAATATTTAAATGCATTGATCCCGTTCTCACTACAAGTCTTTACTATACTATACAGACCACTATGTATCTCAGCACTATTGATTGTTTTAAAGAATAATGAATTCTTCCTTTGTAAAATAATGGTACGTAGTGACCTCTCAGCCCAATTATTATCAAGACTGCTAACTGGAATTTTCAAAAATTGCGTCAAACCTTCTTTATTATTTAACCAATATTTCATAGCTTGCCCAAACCTACTATTAGGCTCAACTTTCTTGTCGTTAAATAATTCGTCTATTTTGTTATATATGTTTTCTATATATTTACTGCTATGTTCCTGATGGTACTTCAGCTTTTCCTCAAGGCTCATCTCTTTACATTGATGTTCATTATGGTAAATCCCACCAGTTTGTTTGAGAAAATATCCGCATTCTTCAGGATAGTATGGTTCATTATCTGTAAATTTCCTCTGTCCATGTGATAAACAGTTGATCATAATTATTATTGCTAGTAATTCTTTATCTGCTTCTGATAATACTGGGTTATTATTGTTACTTGCATCAGTCATTAAATGAATAGAATCAGTCCTATTCTTACGATTCTTTAGTACGTTACCAATATTTTCCCCGCCATGCTTATTACCGGTAAAATATAAAACTATCACCTCATTATTGGCAGTCTTAGCACATATAGTAGTGGTATAACAGCTGCGTCCTTTCTTATTTTGAGTACGTAATTTTTTATTGGCTACAGTAATTTCTAAAATTCTAGCTCTAGTATCATCAAGATTCAGTGAGCTACATTCGGCAGCCATTTCCAATAATACCCTGTAAATTTCAGCTCCACCACCTTCTTGCCAAACATCTAAATATTGTTGCCACAACGAGCTATATGATACAGGAACCCCGCTTAAACTTTGCAACCTAGATAAACGATAGAAGGGAGTACCGTAGGTCTTTTGTAACACTATTGCACTTTTGCTACTATTTGTCCATTTGTTGATATTCTTATTGTTCATAACTGTATAATCGCAAGCATTACAGCGTAACGTTTTCTTTACATATCTGTTGACTGTAATTGGAGCATTACCTGTAAATTGTAGCAATTTTCTAGCTTCACTATTATAGAGTTTACCATTATCACAGTGAGGACAGCTATCACCACTACAAAAATTCTCAGGAGCTAAATAGCTGGTATTTGCATCCTGATAATCATCAAATCCATATTTACCTTGCCAATTACTGCGATCTCTCTTCTTGGACTCATCGTACTCTTCTTCATTACCACCATTCTTATTATCAGATTCACTCGGTGGTTCTTTTAATGAATCTGAACTATCTTTTTTTTGTTATCTGCCTTAAAACCAATCATCATCTCCTTAAGCTTATTTATACTGATGTTTGATGATGCTAGCTTGTCTATTAGTTCGTTACAAAATTTCACAAGTTCTATCACCGCTTGCTGATCATCTCCTGTTAATGAACTTGCCTTAATATGTTGTATTAGTTCTTCTCGTTCCTCAGCACTTAAGGTCGCTACTTTTGGCTTTTTCATTTTGATTCATTCATTACGTTTAATAATTGAAATGTTATAGTATAACTGATAGTTTTTCAACCAGTTTTTTTACTAATCGGTGATATTTGCATAGTAGGAACCCAAATTTATAAAATAAATTCATACTACCAAAAAAATTTAATAGAGTTATGCAGTTTTGCTGCAAGTATACTATTGAGTAACCTATCTGTATAATGACAATTTGTATATCTTTCTTCCCAATCATGTTTTAAAGCATCAGAATCTTCCATATATGTAAATTGTAATCATCTATTGACCCCTTTAAAGGAAAAATTGTAATGAAAATTGCCCCCCTAAATAAGTAACAATATCTCCGAAAAATTAATATTGTTAATATTTTTTTTAAGGAGTTTTAAAGGGGTGTTTATAGTGGAAACAATAGGAAGAATACGTAGGATGTACCACGTTGATGGTAAGGCAATTAAAAAAATTGCTAGAGAATTGAATATATCAAAGAATACAGTAAAAAAAGTCATTCGTAGTGATCAAACCAAATTTGAGTTAGCAAAATATACCAAAGATAAACCGGTTCTTGGTAATCATCTTGCAGTACTAAATCAGTTATTAGTAGAGAATAGCAAGGAGCCGGTTCGACGCAGAATGACGGCAAAGAAACTATACCAACAGCTACAGATATCGGGTTACACAGGAAGTTATGAAACTGTGAATCTAATTGTCAGGGCATTTCGTAGAGAACGCGAAGCAAAGGGTCAACAAGTTTTTATTCCACTAAATTTTGAACCTGGAGAATCTTTTCAATTTGACTGGGGAGAAGAGGAGATATGTTTAGATGGTGAGATTATTAGAGTAAAGGCTGCAAGAATAACACTATGCTACAGCCGTCATTCTTTGGTTATTGTCTACCCTAACGAGCAACTTGAGATGGTGATGAAAGCACATGAAGAAGCCTTTAAGTTTTTTGCTGGCTGCTGTAAGAAGGGAATTTATGATAATATGAAGACAGCCGTTAAAGAGATATTAGTCGGCAGGAATCGTATTTTTAACGAAAAGTTTGTTCAGATGGCATCTCATTATTTATTTGAACCGACTGCTTGTACTCCAGCATCTGGTTGGGAGAAGGGGCGAGTTGAAAAACGAGTAGGTGATACTAGACGTAACTTTTTTACACCAATACTGACAGGGGAAAGCTATGAAGATATCAATTATTAACTCAGAGAGATGTCTTTAAATTGGTCTAAAACTAGACAGCATCCTGACTTTAAAGAGCGGACAATCTTTGAAGTATATGAGGAAGAAAAGCCATATTTAATAAAATATAGAGGAGAATTTACAGCTTACAGATTGCATCCAACTATAGTTTCGCCTTTAAGCCTTGTGCAATATGATACTAATATGTATAGCGTTCCGTGTGAATATGTAGGTGTTGCTGTGCAAATTAAATCCTATGCCTGGGAGATAGTTATCCTATATGAAAGCAAGGTTATAGGAGAGCATGTTCGCTGTTTCAATCGCTACCAGAAGATTTATAATCCATGGCATTATATCTCAGCTCTGGAACGTAAACCAGGGGCTTTGCGTAATGGTGCTCCCTTTAAAGAGCTTATGAGCTTATTACCAGAGGTATTTAGTAAGATACGCAATAAACTGGAAAACTACAAGGACAGTGATAAACAATTTATAGCAATTCTGCAGTTGGTTAATAAGTATGGATTAGACAAGGTGACTAATGCCTGTAATTTAGCAATTACTATTGGTGGCTGTAGTGCTAAATTAGTTGAGCAGTATTTACAACCAGCTATACAAGTAGATATCAATGAATATAAGTTTATTCAGTTAAAAACTCCACCAGACGCTGATTGCAGCAGTTACAGTAAAATACATTTAACAACCTATTCAGTAGTGGAGGAAAATTAAATGAAGGAGTTAATATTATTATTAGATAAATTGGGTTTAGCAGGAATGAAGATGCAGTTAACAGAGATGGATTTAGCAAAAGAAATGCCTGTGGGAGCAGTATATGAAGCATTAAAAAGGCTTCTTGAAGCAGAATGTCAGTATAAAAAATCACGTTCATTGAGTTATCGACTACAGCTAGCTAGGTTTCCTACAATAAAGCTACTTTCGGACACTAGCCAAGCTAAATTGGTTAGCCATTGTGATATACAAAAAGTTGTTGATAATCAGCAGAATATAATGTTAATTGGTGGTTCTGGGTCAGGCAAGACTCATCTAGCAATTGGTTTAGCATTTACTGCAGTTGAAAAGGGTTGCAGGGTAAGGTTCTACACTTTAAATGAATTAGCTAGCCAATTACTAAATGCTAGAATGCATAACTATGAGCTCAAATTCATCGATTCAGTTAAGAGGTTCAATGTTATTGTGATAGATGAACTGGGCTATGTACCAATAAAGCCCGAGGCTAGATTCTTACTATTTGAGCTGTTTGCAAAATTATATGAACAGTCCTCGCTTATCATAACCACCCATTTGAGATTTGAAGAATGGGAAGATATATTTGGTAATCCTAAGGCAACAAAGGCAATTATCGATAGGCTAACCCATCATTGTCAAATCATAGAAACTGGTAATAAAAGTTTTAGAGGAGGAAAAGATGCAGAATAAAGATTAAAATAATATACTATTATATAAATTAAAAATTACCAATGATTTTAGGGGATTTTATCTGAATTTTAACCAAAATTAACTAATTTTTTTTGTGGTCAAGGGGGGTCAATAGTTTATTACAATAGGGGGTCAATAGATGATTACAATTTACATTTTATTATGGAGAAATGAGAGTAAAAGGAGAGTTGTGGTCGCATCATTATCAAACACTTACTAATAAAGAAACTTTTAAAGCTTGTGAGGCAGTACGTATGGGTTGGCATAAAAAACCTTTTCAATATAGAGGTAAAGAATTTTTATTCAGAGGTATGCTTAAATGTGCCGTTACCGGTAATTTAATTACTTCTGATACTAAGAGCAAAGAATATAAAAATGGCGAAATATCAGAATGGACTTACTTAAGAGCTTGGAGTCCAGAAGATCCTAAAAAAGCTATTTGGGTCAGGGAAGATGAAATATTAGGGCAAATTGAGGAAGTATTAAAAACCTTACAAATAAAAAATCCTGAGATATTAAAACAAACAATGGATTATTTAATAAATGTCAATCAAGGCAAGGCTTATGAATTTAACCGTGAAGTTGGTGAATTTAAACAAGAGCATACCGTTATTCAAAATAAACTCGATAGATTGATGGATTTCTTAGTAGATGGCAGTTTTACTAGAGAAGAATTTTTACGTAAGAAAGCTCAATTAAAGGAAAGACAATATGAATTAACTGAACTAATTAAGAGTTATGACAAAGTAGATGATAAGCTTTCTAAAAAGCTTGCAGACCTTATATGTATCAGTACAAACGCCTATGAAACTTTTAAAGGTTCGACACTTACTGAAAAAAGGGAATTATTAAATTTTATATTTTCGAACCTAACACTCGAGGGCTGTAACCTGCATTACGTTCTGGCTTTTCCATTCACAGAATTGCAAAAAGTAGCAAACTGTCCCGAATGGCGGGGCGTAGTGGACAATTTCAGAACCACAATAGACATAAAATTATTAATTATTCAAACCTCCATGCTCATATTAGAATGAACTATTTCAACTGGTATTAGAACTCATAACTTATCGTTGGAGTTTTTTTAACCAAATGCCATTGTCTCCGTTGCAATCCCAAATTAACAATGGATTGATAAAAAGCCAATGAATGCTTTTAGCTATTTGCTATGCTAAGGAGTCTTCAGATTGACGATTCTCTTGATTATAAAATGTATCTCTTAATGTTGCATAATGATCTAGGATAGCTTTAGGAATCTGAGGTATACTTAATTTATCATTAGTATCCTTCGGTAAACTTATTGATATATTATGGCGTTTTGCTTCATAAAATTTTATCACTATCTGACCGTAAATAACAGTCTTTATCTTCTGTAGGTAATAATATATGCATTGTTTGCATTATTAATTGAAGGATTTGAATACGCAAATGTTATTGCTGATAAAGCCTATGATAGCGATGCCTTCATTGGGCAAATTGTAGCACAAAATAGTATTCCTATAATTCCACCAAAACGAAATCATAAAATACAGCGACATATGATAAATATCTTTATAAAGAACAACATTTAATCGAGTGTTTCTTTAATAAAATTAAGCATTTTAGAAGTGTATTTGCCAGATTTGATAAAAAAGCCTCTTCCTTTATGGGTTTTTCAGCTCTTGCCTCTGTTGTCTTATGGTTAAGATAGGTACACAACCTAGTAAATTTTTTATAAAATTAGCTACTGTAACTATTTTATCATTTTATAAAAGAATTAATAGTTTTTTTTAATTTTTTATTGGCAGAAATATTAATTTTCATTCATTATATTAAAATTATAGCTTGTTAAATGGTTTATCATTTATTAAGTTAGTTATTTTTTCTGTTTTCTAGATATTAAGATAAGCCTATTTCATTTTAAAATAGACTTAATCTTATGGTAAATTATCCTGTTGTTCCTGGGGCTATAATAAAATATAGATCCGTTGGAGTATTGATAATGGAGAATGAATCAGGAATGGATGAAAAAATTATTGCTGTACCTGTTAATAAGGTAGATATTTCTTTTGGCGATATCAAAGAGTATTAGTAATCTCAGTGTTCTATTTAAACTAATGGTACAACATTTCTTTGAGCATTATAAATATCTTGAAAAAGGCAAATAGGTGAAAGTTTTGGGTTGGAAGGATGTAAAAACAGCTAAAAAACTAATTCAAGAAGGGGTAAGGAGATTAACCGAATGAATAAAAACATATCTTAAAGGTTTATACTCTTGAACAGCTTTTAGAATATAGATACTGTAACAAAACTAATTAATAAATAATAAAGCGAGTAGGTAAATATGATCAATGAATTAGTGCAAAGATTAAGTGAAGGTAAACATGAGGTGGTAATAGGTCATAGAGATGAACCATATGAAGAAATAAAACAAAGGATAGAGGATGGTTATATTCATGTAAAATTTACCCAAACTAGAGGTGGTACGGAATTGGGTATTAATGTTGATTTAAACAACACCAATGTAAAAGAATTAGATTTTAGTAATGGGAAAGGAATGCTGCATATTGAAGGTACTACAAACCTAAATTACAATCAAGTAAGATGTATAGTTGATATTGACCTTGACACAAGAAAAGGATCAGGATGTTTACAAGTTGTAGAAGAAGAATTAATAAACAGTAATACTAGAACTGTAAATTGATATTAATAAATAAGATAGGAGAAGATATGTCAGAAGAAGATAATGCAGAATATATATGCTTAGTAAGTGAAGAAGAGCAATATTCAATATGGTTTGCTTGGAAGGAAATACCACTAGGTTGGAAACAAGTGGGACCTAAGGGGAAGAAAGAGGAGGTTCTAAATTATGTAAAAGAAGTATGGATTGATATGAGACCAAAAAGTCTTAGACAACAGATGGAATTGCTATGTCATAAATAATACCTGGATAATTCCTAAAATTCTCATTTTCGGAGTTTATAATAAATTGAAGAAATTATAAATAAAGTAAAAAGAGGTACCTATTAACATACCACCAACTATATAGCAAGACTAATAGATTGTCTGCTTTCATTGGCAGCACCCACAACTGTCGAAAGTTAGAAGAGGAAGCGGTTTTAGAGAGATTTCATAGGTAAGGTTAAGTAGCTATAATTAAGTATTAGTTAAAATATAAACCTACTAATATAATTTTCCTTGCTCATTGAGAAGGAATTTATTTAAAGATAGTATACTTTTTTATCTACGAGATCCTCTTAAAACCCTTTCCTCTTCTAACTTTCGATAGCTGTGTTGCAGTGCCACTTGTGAGTAGAAGGGGTTTTTTGCAAGAGGTCTCTAGAGCTTTATTGATAAGGCGTCCAGAAACCAAATTGATTTTAAATTGATATTTTGATGGTTAAAAATGATCTGTTATGTGAAAATAATTAAAGGTTTAAAATTGTTATGTATAAGATACCATTAGCTCCTTATTCTAAAATATTTTATAACGAATGGAAGTTAGATCAAAATAGAAGTGACTACAATATAGTTTTTGATCAAAATCTTTCTGGTTTACTGGAAATACAAAGGTTAAACGATGCTATAAAAAGATTTATATCAGATTATGTTATACTTAATAGTCATATAGACAATAAAGATAAAGATTTGTATTGGGTAAAAAATGATACAATCCATGAAATAGACTTTTTTGAAAAAAAAATACCCAATAGCAAGATTTTATCTTATATACAAAAACCGTTTGATTTAGAAACAGGTCCTTTGTATAGATTCGGGTTAGTAAAAGTAAACAATAATAATTATAGATTAATAATTGTTTTGCATCACATTGTTATAGATGGACAAACAATGGATTATTTTATACAAGAATTATCGAATTATTATAATAATAAATTTTGTAAAAGTGGCACTTCTAAAGAAGAACAATTATCAAAGATAACAAAATTATCTATAGAATTATCAGAGTATGTATATCTAAATAAAGAAAAAAGTAAGTCTTTTTGGAAAGAAAAATTAAAAGAAATAGAACCAATAGATTTAAGATTTTTAAAATTAAATAAGAATAAAATATTAAATGATAATTTAGAAATACAATCATTAAGTGATGTTGGAGAAATAAGATTTAGTTTTGACAAAGAAATATTTTTTAAATTAAATAAGTTAAAGAAAAAATACGTAGTAACACCATATTTATATGGTAAAAGTATAATTGCAATATTGCTAAATAAATATAGTGGTAAAAATAGCTTTTGTATAAGTTATCCAGTAGCTATAAAGAAAGGAGCGGATTTTATACATGGGGCTTACATTAACACTATAATGATTCCTTATGATTTTAGTACAATAAGTACTATTTTAGATATTTTTAATCAAACAAAAAAGTTTATAAAAGCACTAAGACCCAATGATATAAATCATAGTTATTTACCCATTTTTAACATTATATCTGCATTGAATAAAGAAGTATTAAATATTTCATTTTCTCAAACAAATTTAAAAGACAAAATTTTGGAATTTGTAAACGTAGAAAGTAAAGTAAATTATAGTACAAATATTGATTTAATAAATGATGTGTTATTTGAACAAGAAATTAGAAATGAAGAAATTAATTATAGAATAAAATATAAGTTAGATAGAATAGAAATAAGTTTATTAAAAGAATTTATAGAGAGTTATAAAAGATTATTTACTGAAATACTAGAGGAATTAGTAAACATAGAAAATATAAAAAATTTAAATTATATTAAGGGTTATAATCTATTATCCAAGGAACAATACACTCAAATAGTATATACCTGGAACGATACAGGCAAAGAATATCCACGTGATAAGACTATACATGGATTATTCGAGGAGCAGGTAGAAAGGAGTCCAGACAGTGTTGCATTGGTATATGAGGATATACATCTTAGCTACAGGGAAGTGAACGAAAGAGCGAACAAGCTAGCACATTACATAAGAAGTAGAGAGGAGATTGAGCCTGATACATTAATAGCACTTTGTTTGGACAGAAGTGAATATATGCTAATTAGTATACTTGCTGTACTTAAGGCAGGTGGAGCATATGTACCAATGGATACAGGCTATCCTGATAGCAGAATAGAATATATAGTTAATGATACGAGGGCAAAGGTGTTATTAACTAACAGTATATATCAGGAAAGGCTTGATGGTATTGATAAAGAATCTAATACAAGTGTGATTGCGGTAGATTCTGCAGAAGTGCAAGAAGCATTGGTCAGTGCATCTATATTCTCTCCTGTTACTAGAACAGAAAGTAGAAATCTTGCCTATGTTATATATACTTCAGGCACTACAGGTAATCCTAAAGGTGTAATGATAGGGCATAGAGGGGTGGTAAATACCATCGCATCATTAAATGATGTATATGATTTGAAAAAAGGCAACAAGATAACAGCCTTTACATCTTATATTTTTGATGTATCAGTTTCAGAGTTTTTTACAGCATTATTTCGTTGTGGAGAGATTCATTTATTAAATGATACAATAAGATATGATTCTTATTTAATTAGTTCTTATGTTAGAAAAAATAATATCAATTATGTATATTTACCTCCAATATTATTATCTAATTTACCAAAGGCTAAATATAAGGCACTTTGCGGAATAATATACGCAGGAGAGCCATGTGATATAAATACAGGTAAGTATTGGTCAAATGATTATAAGTTATATAATTATTATGGTCCAACAGAAGTAACGATATATGCATCAGGTAAACAAATAAAAAATGGAGATACTAATTTAATAGGTACACCGATCTCAAACACTAAGGTCTACATTTTAGATAATAACCTAATTCCATTACCTATAGGAGCTATAGGGGAGTTGTGTGTAGGAGGAGTGGGACTTGCCAGAGGATATTTAAACAGAGCGGATTTAACGGCTGAGAAATTTATAGCAAATCCGTTTAGAACAGAAAAAGAATTAAGGCAAGGTGAAAATGCAAGATTGTACAGAACAGGAGACCTGGCTCGTTTACTTCCCGATGGTAATTTAGAATATATAGGACGAAATGACTTTCAGGTTAAGATTAGGGGATATCGGATAGAGTTAGGAGAGATAGAGTCAGCTCTTCTGTCATATGAGGGCATTAAGCAAAGTGTTGTAGTAGTGCGAGAGCATGTAAGTGTTGATGATTCTACAGGTAACAAATACCTGGCAGGATATTACGTATCGGATCACAAACTCAAGGAATCAGATATTCTTACTTATCTAGAGTTTAAATTACCAGAATATATGGTACCGAGTACTTTAATACATTTAGAAAAACTACCGTTAACAATCAATGGCAAATTAGACAGAAAAGCATTACCAGATACTGAGTTTACTGATAAGGATAATTATCTTGCCCCACGCAATGAACTAGAAGCAAAGATGTGTCAAATATGGGCTGAGGTATTGGGGATAGAAGTAGATAAAGTAGGAATTCGTGATGATTTCTTTAGATTGGGAGGAAATAGTATTCTAGCAATTAGGCTAGTAAGTAAATTAAGTAAAGAGTTAGATAGAAATGTAAGCATAGCCACCATTTTTAAATCTCACAGCATAGAAAGATTAATAGAGTATTTAAAAGATAATGCAGAATCTAGCACTAATATAAGTAAAGTTAGTACAAGTAACGCAGAACAACAATTATTATCATTTGCACAAGAGCGTCTATGGTTTATTGAAAAGTATGAAGAAGGAACAAACGCATATAATATACCAATGTTATATAAGTTATCTGCTGATATCAATCTTGATACATTAGAAATGAGCCTTAAAGCTGTAGTGGCAAGACATGAGATTTTAAGAACATTAATTAAGGAAAATACGGAAGGACTAGGATATCAACTAGTCTTGGATAATACCAAAGACTTATTAGAGATAAATAAAATAGTTATAACATGCAAGATAGAATTAGAAACGGAATTACAAAAAGCAGTAAATTATGTATATGATTTATCAAATGAAATACCAATAAGAGTTTGTTTTTATTGCTTACAACCTGACAAAGAGTACTATACAAGTATAGTAGTACATCATATAGCATTTGATGGATGGTCAACCAATATATTTTTTAATGAGCTACAAGAATATTATAACTATTATTTAGCCAAATCAAAAGGGTTTGAGGCTAAACTAAATCTTCCTGATATTACGATTCAATATAAAGACTTTGCATTATGGCAAAGGAATTACTTAAGTGGTGATAGGCTAGATAGTCAGTTAAACTATTGGAGAAGTAAACTAGAAAATTATGAGACATTAAATCTAGTTACAGATAAACAAAGACTAAAACAGGTAAATTATAGTGGAAAGAATATTTATTTTGAAATTGATAAAGGAGTATCGATAAGCTTAAGAGAGTTGGCAAAAGAATTAAAAGTAAGTCTATATAGTGTATTATTGTCAGCATATTATTTAATGCTAAGGGTTTATAGTAATCAGGATGATATAATAATAGGGACAGCTGTATCTAACAGGCATTATAATCAAGTAGAGAACTTAATAGGATTTTTTGTAAACACTATAGTTTTAAGAACTCAAATAAGGTCAACAAGTACAATTAAAGAGTTTATAGAAACTGTAAGCAAGGAGGTAATAGAAGCACAACTTCATCAGGATTTACCATTTGAGAAATTAGTAGAAGAGTTACAAGTAGAAAAAGATACAAGCAGGCACCCTATATTCCAGGTTATGTTTGGGTTGCAAAATTTTGGTTTTAATACAAAATCAGAGTTATTACAAGGATATGTATCAGATACAAATTTGTATAACGTGGCAAAATTTGATATAGAAACATTTATAGATGATAGCCAAGAGATTTTAAGAGGAGGTTTTAATTATGCAGTAAGTCTATATACAGAAGAGACAATAAATAGATTAAAGGATACATACCTTAAAATAGTAGAGCAAATAAGTAATTGTCAAGTAGAAGCGAAGATATCAGATATAGGTTACTTAAATAAGGAAGAGTATGAACGGATAGTTTATAATTGGAACGATACAGGCAAAGAATATCCATGTGATAAGACGATACATGGATTATTTGAGGAGCAGGTAGAAAGGACTTCAGACAGTATTGCATTGGTATATGAGGATATACATCTTAGCTACAGGGAAGTGAACGAAAGAGCGAACAAGCTAGCACATTATATAAGAAGTAGAGAGGAGATTGAGCCTGATACATTAATAGCACTTTGTTTGGACAGAAGTGAATACATGCTAATTAGTATACTTGCGGTACTTAAGGCAGGTGGAGCATATGTACCAATGGATCCAGGCTATCCTGATAGTAGAATAGCGTATATAGTTAATGATACGAGGGCAAAGGTGTTATTAACTAACAGTATATATCAGGAAAGGCTTGATGGTATTGATAAGGAAGCTAATACAAGTGTGATTGTGGTAGATTCTGCAGAAGTGCAAGAAGTATTGGTCACTGCATCTATATTCTCTCCTGTTACTAGAACAGAAAGTACGAACCTTGCCTATGTAATATATACTTCAGGTACTACGGGTAATCCTAAAGGTGTGTTACAACTACATAGCAATATAATAAGGTTATTAACCGCTACACATGAATGGTATAAATTTAATCATAACGATGTTTGGACATTATTTCATTCGTATATATTTGATTTTAGTGTATGGGAGATATGGGGTGCATTTAATTATGGTGGGAAATTAATAATTCTATCTAATGAAAAATCAAGAGACTTGAATATATTTTATGAACTTTGTCAGCAACAAAAAGTTACAGTACTAAACCATACACCCACGGCTTTTTATCAATTTGCTGATATAGTTATTAGTAATAATAAGCTAACAAGTTTCAGATATATAATATTTGGAGGAGAGGCTTTAAATTTAGAACAACTAAAAGGTTGGTTTGAGTATTATAGTGATAATACTCCAAAATTAATAAATATGTATGGAATTACGGAAACTACAGTACATGTTACATATAAGCAGTTGAAAAAAGATGATATAAGCAACAATTCAGATATAGGAAAGCTTATACCGGATTTAAAAGCCTATATTTTAGATAGTAATCTAATCCCATTACCTATAGGAGCTATAGGGGAATTGTATGTAGGAGGAGTGGGACTTGCCAGAGGATATTTAAACAGAACTGATTTGACTGCTGAGAAATTTATAGCAAATCCGTTTAGAACAGAGAAAGAATTAAGGCAAGGTAAGAATGCAAGATTGTACAGAACGGGAGACCTAGTTCGTTTACTTCCTAATGGTAATTTGGAATATATAGAACGAAATGACTTTCAAGTCAAGATTAGGGGATATCGGATAGAGCTAGGAGAGATAGAGTCAGCTCTTCTGTCATATGAGGGCATTAAGCAAAGTGTTGTAGTAGTGCGAGAGCATGTAAGTGTTGATGATTCTACAGGTAACAAATACCTGGTGGGGTATTACGTATCAGATCACAAACTCAAGGAATCAGATATTCTTACTTATCTAGAGTCTAAATTACCAGAATATATGGTACCGAGTACTTTAGTATATTTAGAGAAACTACCATTAACAATCAATGGCAAATTAGACAGAAAAGCATTACCATATCCTGAGTTTACTGATAAGAATAATTATCTTGCCCCACGCAATGAACTGGAAGCAAAGATGTGTCAAATATGGGCTGAGGTATTAGGGATAGAAGTAGATGAAGTAGGAATTCGTGATGATTTCTTTAGATTGGGTGGAGATAGTATTTTAGCAATTAGGTTGGTAAGTAAGGTAAATATAGAATTTAAATCAGGTGTTAAAGTTAGAGACATATTTAAATTAAAATGTATATCTAACTTAGCAGAAACTATTTTTACTACTAACAATGACGAACAAGTTATATCATATATACCATTTAGTCTCGTAAATATAGAAAATTATAAGGATATAATCTCTAATTTTGAATTGATAGAAGATATTTATCCTGCAAGCTATCTACAAATTGGCATGCTGTTAGAATCCAATATGAATGATAAAAGTACATATCACGACATATTTTCTTATTTAATTAGTGCTAGGTATAATGAATATAAACTTTTATCTATCTGGAAATCTTTGGTCAATAAATATGAGTTATTGAGGGCAGCATTCGTCCTAAATGATAACGGCTGGAATGTTATTATACACAAAGATAGTAAACTAGATTATCAACTCTATAAAAATCAAAAGACTGTAGATTTAGTAGTACAGGAAAAAAGGAATGGTTTTGGTTATAATAAACCAGGTTTATTTAGATTAATAGTTAATGATTTAGGTAATAGTTTTGATTTTGTATTATCATTCCATCATGCAATTACAGATGGTTGGAGTGTAGCGTCTTTAATAAATGAGTTTATACAAACATATGTAAATGATAAGCCTATCATACCAATTCCAGATTTGCAATATGGAGAATTTGTTCAAAATGAAATATTGGCAATCGAAGATCAAAGGAATGCAACTTTCTGGAAAGAATATTTAGACAATTACAATGTTACAAAAGTTAATTGGAAATTTGATAAAGTAACATCTGAAAATAGCCTATATGATAAATTTATTAATTTATCTACCGAACAAGTCACTTTGATACATAGGTTGGCTAAAGATTTAGTGATTAGTATTGATAGTATATTTTTATTAGCGTATCTAGAAACTTTATCATTCTTTACAAATAATACTGATATAATGGTTGGTCAAGTAGTAAACAATCGTCTGGAAAAAGAAGGGGGAGATAAGTTATTTGGTTTATTTTTAAATACTATTCCATTTAGATTTAATATAAATAATACATCAAACTATTCTAGTAAGCTATTAGAAGTATTTGCAACTAAGGTTAGATTGCAACAATATAAACATTTACCTTATGGATATATAAAGTCGTTATTTAAACAAGAATTGTATGATTTTGCATTTAATTTTATACATTTTCACATATTTAATGATAGTTATTCTAATCTGGAATCTTTTGAAGGATATGAAAGAACAAATATACCATTTGTTCTTAGTGTATCTCAATATAAAGAATCCATGTTTCTAGTAAAATTTAGTGTGCATGATAATTATATTAGTCAAGATTTTCTGGATTATTTTACAGTATATTATCAAAAATCCTTACTTAATATATTAAATAATCCAGGTGGTACTAAATTATGCCTTACTGAACAGGATTATAAACAGATAGTTTATGATTGGAACGATACAGGCAAAGAATATCCACATGATAAGACGATACATGGATTATTTGAGGAGCAGGTAGAAAGGAGTCCAGACAGTATTGCACTGGTATATGAAGATATGCATCTTAGCTACAGGGAAGTGAACGAAAGAGCGAACAAGCTAGCACATTATATAAGAAGTAGAGAGGAGATTGAGCCTGATACATTAATAGCACTTTGTTTGGATAGAAGTGAACACATGCTAATTAGTATACTTGCGGTACTTAAGGCAGGGGGAGCATATGTACCAATGGATCCAGGCTATCCTGATAGTAGAATAGAGTATATAGTTAATGATACGAGGGCTAGGGTGTTATTAACTAACAGTATATATCAGGAAAGGCTTGATGGTATTGATAAGGGAGCTAATACAAGTGTGATTGCAGTAGATTCTGCAGAAGTGCAAGAAGCATTGGTCAGTGCATCTATATTCTCTCCTGTTACTAGAACAGAAAGTACAAATCTTGCATATGTAATATATACTTCAGGTACTACAGGTAATCCTAAAGGTGTAATGATAGGGCATAGGGGAATAACAAACTTAGTAACACTACAAAGCGAAGAACTTGGGTTAGCTGATGCTAAGAAAAGTAAAAATTGTTTGTGGTATGCAAATTATGTATTTGATGCTCACGTATGGGAAATTTATTCAACTATATGTAATGGGAATACTATATATGTAATAAATAATAATATTAGGCAAGATATAAGATTACTAAGCGGATATATAGAAGATAATACTATTGATATAGCACTTTTGCCACCTGTATTATTAAATAATATTGATATTTTAAAATTAGACACTCTTATAATAGGAGGAGATACAATTGATAAGAAATTATTAAGTTGTTATCAAAACAATAATTTAACAATAATAAATGCGTATGGTCCTACGGAAATTACCGTATATACAAGTTTAAAGCACTATAATTCCAGTTTTTCTAGAGAGATAGGCAAGCCTATTTCAAACACTAAGGTCTACATTTTAGATAGTAACCTAACTCCTCTTCCTTTTGGAGCTATAGGTGAATTGTATGTAGGAGGAGTGGGACTTGCCAGAGGATATTTAAACAGAGCGGATTTAACGGCTGAGAAATTTATAGCAAATCCGTTTAGAACAGAAAAAGAATTAAGGCAAGGTGAGAATGCAAGATTGTACAGAACAGGAGACCTGGCTCGTTTACTTCCTGATGGTAATTTGGAATATATAGGACGAAATGACTTTCAGGTTAAGATTAGGGGATATCGGATAGAGTTAGGAGAAATAGAGTCAGCTCTTCTGTCATATGAGGGTATTAAGCAAAGTGTTGTAGTAGTGCGAGAGTACGTAAGTGCTGATGATTCTACAGGTAACAAATACCTGGTGGGGTATTACGTATCAGATCACAAACTCAAGGAATCAGATATTCTTACTTATCTAGAGTTTAAATTACCAGAATATATGGTACCAAGTACTTTAGTACATTTAGAGAAACTACCATTAACAATTAATGGCAAATTAGACAGAAAAGCATTACCAGATACTGAGTTTACTGATAAGGATAATTATCTTGCCCCACGCAATGAACTAGAAGCAAAGATGTGTCAAATATGGGCTGAGGTATTGGGGATAGAAGTAGATAAAGTAGGAATTCGTGATGATTTCTTTAGATTGGGAGGAAATAGTATTCTAGCAATTAGGCTAGTAAGTAAATTAAGTAAAGAGTTAGATAGAAATGTAAGCATAGCCACCATTTTTAAATCTCACAGCATAGAAAGATTAATAGAGTATTTAAAAGATAATGCAGAATCTAGCACTAATATAAGTAAAGTTAGTACAAGTAACGCAGAACAACAATTATTATCATTTGCACAAGAGCGTCTATGGTTTATTGAAAAGTATGAAGAAGGAACAAACGCATATAATATACCAATGTTATATAAGTTATCTGCTGATATCAATCTTGATACATTAGAAATGAGCCTTAAAGCTGTAGTGGCAAGACATGAGATTTTAAGAACATTAATTAAGGAAAATACGGAAGGACTAGGATATCAACTAGTCTTGGATAATACCAAAGACTTATTAGAGATAAATAAAATAGTTATAACATGCAAGATAGAATTAGAAACGGAATTACAAAAAGCAGTAAATTATGTATATGATTTATCAAATGAAATACCAATAAGAGTTTGTTTTTATTGCTTACAACCTGACAAAGAGTACTATACAAGTATAGTAGTACATCATATAGCATTTGATGGATGGTCAACCAATATATTTTTTAATGAGCTACAAGAATATTATAACTATTATTTAGCCAAATCAAAAGGGTTTGAGGCTAAACTAAATCTTCCTGATATTACGATTCAATATAAAGACTTTGCATTATGGCAAAGGAATTACTTAAGTGGTGATAGGCTAGATAGTCAGTTAAACTATTGGAGAAGTAAACTAGAAAATTATGAGACATTAAATCTAGTTACAGATAAACAAAGACTAAAACAGGTAAATTATAGTGGAAAGAATATTTATTTTGAAATTGATAAAGGAGTATCGATAAGCTTAAGAGAGTTGGCAAAAGAATTAAAAGTAAGTCTATATAGTGTATTATTGTCAGCATATTATTTAATGCTAAGGGTTTATAGTAATCAGGATGATATAATAATAGGGACAGCTGTATCTAACAGGCATTATAATCAAGTAGAGAACTTAATAGGATTTTTTGTAAACACTATAGTTTTAAGAACTCAAATAAGGTCAACAAGTACAATTAAAGAGTTTATAGAAACTGTAAGCAAGGAGGTAATAGAAGCACAACTTCATCAGGATTTACCATTTGAGAAATTAGTAGAAGAGTTACAAGTAGAAAAAGATACAAGCAGGCACCCTATATTCCAGGTTATGTTTGGGTTGCAAAATTTTGGTTTTAATACAAAATCAGAGTTATTACAAGGATATGTATCAGATACAAATTTGTATAACGTGGCAAAATTTGATATAGAAACATTTATAGATGATAGCCAAGAGATTTTAAGAGGAGGTTTTAATTATGCAGTAAGTCTATATACAGAAGAGACAATAAATAGATTAAAGGATACATACCTTAAAATAGTAGAGCAAATAAGTAATTGTCAAGTAGAAGCGAAGATATCAGATATAGGTTACTTAAATAAGGAAGAGTATGAACGGATAGTTTATAATTGGAACGATACAGGCAAAGAATATCCATGTGATAAGACGATACATGGATTATTTGAGGAGCAGGTAGAAAGGACTTCAGACAGTATTGCATTGGTATATGAGGATATACATCTTAGCTACAGGGAAGTGAACGAAAGAGCGAACAAGCTAGCACATTATATAAGAAGTAGAGAGGAGATTGAGCCTGATACATTAATAGCACTTTGTTTGGACAGAAGTGAATACATGCTAATTAGTATACTTGCGGTACTTAAGGCAGGTGGAGCATATGTACCAATGGATCCAGGCTATCCTGATAGTAGAATAGCGTATATAGTTAATGATACGAGGGCAAAGGTGTTATTAACTAACAGTATATATCAGGAAAGGCTTGATGGTATTGATAAGGAAGCTAATACAAGTGTGATTGTGGTAGATTCTGCAGAAGTGCAAGAAGTATTGGTCACTGCATCTATATTCTCTCCTGTTACTAGAACAGAAAGTACAAATCTTGCATATGTAATATATACTTCAGGTACTACAGGTAATCCTAAAGGTGTAATGATAGGGCATAGGGGAATAACAAACTTAGTAACACTACAAAGCGAAGAACTTGGATTAACTGATGCTAAGAAAAGTAAAAATTGTTTGTGGTATGCAAATTATGTATTTGATGCTCACGTATGGGAAATTTATTCAACTATATGTAGTGGGAATACTATATATGTAATAAATAATAATATTAGGCAAAATATAAGCTTACTAAGCGGATGTATAGAAGATAATGTTATTGATATAGCAACGATACCACCTTTATTGTTAAATTATCAACATTTACTAAAACTGGATACTTTAGTGGTAGCAGGAGATATGGTCAGTCAAAATGTATTGGATTATTATTTAAATAACAATATAAAAACAATAAATGCTTATGGTCCAACTGAAACAACAGTATGTGCTAGTTTAAATAATTATAATAATGGAGACACTACTAATTTAATAGGTACACCGATCTCAAACACTAAGGTCTACATTTTAGATAGTAACCTAACTCCTCTTCCTTTTGGAGCTATAGGTGAATTGTATGTAGGAGGAGTGGGACTTGCCAGAGGATATTTAAACAGAGCGGATTTAACGGCTGAGAAATTTATAGCAAATCCGTTTAGAACAGAAAAAGAATTAAGGCAAGGTGAGAATGCAAGATTGTACAGAACAGGAGACCTGGCTCGTTTACTTCCTGATGGTAATTTGGAATATATAGGACGAAATGACTTTCAGGTTAAGATTAGGGGGTATCGGATAGAGTTAGGAGAAATAGAGTCAGCTCTTCTGTCATATGAGGGTATTAAGCAAAGTGTTGTAGTAGTGCGAGAGTACGTAAGTGCTGATGATTCTACAGGTAACAAATACCTGGTGGGGTATTACGTATCAGATCACAAACTCAAGGAATCAGATATTCTTACTTATCTAGAGTTTAAATTACCAGAATATATGGTACCAAGTACTTTAGTACATTTAGAGAAACTACCATTAACAATTAATGGCAAATTAGACAGAAAAGCATTACCAGATACTGAGTTTACTGATAAGGATAATTATCTTGCCCCACGCAATGAACTAGAAGCAAAGATGTGTCAAATATGGGCTGAGGTATTGGGGATAGAAGTAGATAAAGTAGGAATTCGTGATGATTTCTTTAGATTGGGAGGAAATAGTATTCTAGCAATTAGGCTAGTAAGTAAATTAAGTAAAGAGTTAGATAGAAATGTAAGCATAGCCACCATTTTTAAATCTCACAGCATAGAAAGATTAATAGAGTATTTAAAAGATAATGCAGAATCTAGCACTAATATAAGTAAAGTTAGTACAAGTAACGCAGAACAACAATTATTATCATTTGCACAAGAGCGTCTATGGTTTATTGAAAAGTATGAAGAAGGAACAAACGCATATAATATACCAATGTTATATAAGTTATCTGCTGATATCAATCTTGATACATTAGAAATGAGCCTTAAAGCTGTAGTGGCAAGACATGAGATTTTAAGAACATTAATTAAGGAAAATACGGAAGGACTAGGATATCAACTAGTCTTGGATAATACCAAAGACTTATTAGAGATAAATAAAATAGTTATAACATGCAAGATAGAATTAGAAACGGAATTACAAAAAGCAGTAAATTATGTATATGATTTATCAAATGAAATACCAATAAGAGTTTGTTTTTATTGCTTACAACCTGACAAAGAGTACTATACAAGTATAGTAGTACATCATATAGCATTTGATGGATGGTCAACCAATATATTTTTTAATGAGCTACAAGAATATTATAACTATTATTTAGCCAAATCAAAAGGGTTTGAGGCTAAACTAAATCTTCCTGATATTACGATTCAATATAAAGACTTTGCATTATGGCAAAGGAATTACTTAAGTGGTGATAGGCTAGATAGTCAGTTAAACTATTGGAGAAGTAAACTAGAAAATTATGAGACATTAAATCTAGTTACAGATAAACAAAGACTAAAACAGGTAAATTATAGTGGAAAGAATATTTATTTTGAAATTGATAAAGGAGTATCGATAAGCTTAAGAGAGTTGGCAAAAGAATTAAAAGTAAGTCTATATAGTGTATTATTGTCAGCATATTATTTAATGCTAAGGGTTTATAGTAATCAGGATGATATAATAATAGGGACAGCTGTATCTAACAGGCATTATAATCAAGTAGAGAACTTAATAGGATTTTTTGTAAACACTATAGTTTTAAGAACTCAAATAAGGTCAACAAGTACAATTAAAGAGTTTATAGAAACTGTAAGCAAGGAGGTAATAGAAGCACAACTTCATCAGGATTTACCATTTGAGAAATTAGTAGAAGAGTTACAAGTAGAAAAAGATACAAGTAGGCACCCTATATTCCAGGTTATGTTTGGGTTGCAAAATTTTGGTTTTAATACAAAATCAGAGTTATTACAAGGATATGTATCAGATACAAATTTGTATAACGTGGCAAAATTTGATATAGAAACATTTATAGATGATAGCCAAGAGATTTTAAGAGGAGGTTTTAATTATGCAGTAAGTCTATATACAGAAGAGACAATAAATAGATTAAAGGATACATACCTTAAAATAGTAGAGCAAATAAGTAATTGTCAAGTAGAAGCGAAGATATCAGATATAGGTTACTTAAATAAGGAAGAGTATGAACGGATAGTTTATAATTGGAACGATACAGGCAAAGAATATCCATGTGATAAGACGATACATGGATTATTTGAGGAGCAGGTAGAAAGGACTTCAGACAGTATTGCATTGGTATATGAGGATATACATCTTAGCTACAGGGAAGTGAACGAAAGAGCGAACAAGCTAGCACATTATATAAGAAGTAGAGAGGAGATTGAGCCTGATACATTAATAGCACTTTGTTTGGACAGAAGTGAATACATGCTAATTAGTATACTTGCGGTACTTAAGGCAGGTGGAGCATATGTACCAATGGATCCAGGCTATCCTGATAGTAGAATAGCGTATATAGTTAATGATACGAGGGCAAAGGTGTTATTAACTAACAGTATATATCAGGAAAGGCTTGATGGTATTGATAAGGAAGCTAATACAAGTGTGATTGTGGTAGATTCTGCAGAAGTGCAAGAAGTATTGGTCACTGCATCTATATTCTCTCCTGTTACTAGAACAGAAAGTACAAATCTTGCATATGTAATATATACTTCAGGTACTACAGGTAATCCTAAAGGTGTAATGATAGGGCATAGGGGAATAACAAACTTAGTAACACTACAAAGCGAAGAACTTGGATTAACTGATGCTAAGAAAAGTAAAAATTGTTTGTGGTATGCAAATTATGTATTTGATGCTCACGTATGGGAAATTTATTCAACTATATGTAGTGGGAATACTATATATGTAATAAATAATAATATTAGGCAAAATATAAGCTTACTAAGCGGATGTATAGAAGATAATGTTATTGATATAGCAACGATACCACCTTTATTGTTAAATTATCAACATTTACTAAAACTGGATACTTTAGTGGTAGCAGGAGATATGGTCAGTCAAAATGTATTGGATTATTATTTAAATAACAATATAAAAACAATAAATGCTTATGGTCCAACTGAAACAACAGTATGTGCTAGTTTAAATAATTATAATAATGGAGACACTACTAATTTAATAGGTACACCGATCTCAAACACTAAGGTCTACATTTTAGATAGTAACCTAACTCCTCTTCCTTTTGGAGCTATAGGTGAATTGTATGTAGGAGGAGTGGGACTTGCCAGAGGATATTTAAACAGAGTGGATTTAACGGCTGAGAAATTTATAGCAAATCCGTTTAGAACAGAAAAAGAATTAAGGCAAGGTGAGAATGCAAGATTGTACAGAACAGGAGACCTGGCTCGTTTACTTCCTGATGGTAATTTGGAATATATAGGACGAAATGACTTTCAGGTTAAGATTAGGGGGTATCGGATAGAGTTAGGAGAAATAGAGTCAGCTCTTCTGTCATATGAGGGTATTAAGCAAAGTGTTGTAGTAGTGCGAGAGTACGTAAGTGCTGATGATTCTACAGGTAACAAATACCTGGTGGGGTATTACGTATCAGATCACAAACTCAAGGAATCAGATATTCTTACTTATCTAGAGTTTAAATTACCAGAATATATGGTACCAAGTACTTTAGTACATTTAGAGAAACTACCATTAACAATTAATGGCAAATTAGACAGAAAAGCATTACCAGATACTGAGTTTACTGATAAGGATAATTATCTTGCCCCACGCAATGAACTAGAAGCAAAGATGTGTCAAATATGGGCTGAGGTATTGGGGATAGAAGTAGATAAAGTAGGAATTCGTGATGATTTCTTTA
Source organism: Candidatus Tisiphia endosymbiont of Hybos culiciformis (assembly GCF_964030975.1). Lineage (NCBI taxonomy): Bacteria > Pseudomonadati > Pseudomonadota > Alphaproteobacteria > Rickettsiales > Rickettsiaceae > Candidatus Tisiphia > Candidatus Tisiphia endosymbiont of Hybos culiciformis. The sequence continues at coordinate 323,876 of NZ_CAXIQH010000001.1, read as the reverse complement.
GATTGGGAGGAAATAGTATTCTAGCAATTAGGCTAGTAAGTAAATTAAGTAAAGAGTTAGATAGAAATGTAAGCATAGCCACCATTTTTAAATCTCACAGCATAGAAAGATTAATAGAGTATTTAAAAGATAATGCAGAATCTAGCACTAATATAAGTAAAGTTAGTACAAGTAACGCAGAACAACAATTATTATCATTTGCACAAGAGCGTCTATGGTTTATTGAAAAGTATGAAGAAGGAACAAACGCATATAATATACCAATGTTATATAAGTTATCTGCTGATATCAATCTTGATACATTAGAAATGAGCCTTAAAGCTGTAGTGGCAAGACATGAGATTTTAAGAACATTAATTAAGGAAAATACGGAAGGACTAGGATATCAACTAGTCTTGGATAATACCAAAGACTTATTAGAGATAAATAAAATAGTTATAACATGCAAGATAGAATTAGAAACGGAATTACAAAAAGCAGTAAATTATGTATATGATTTATCAAATGAAATACCAATAAGAGTTTGTTTTTATTGCTTACAACCTGACAAAGAGTACTATACAAGTATAGTAGTACATCATATAGCATTTGATGGATGGTCAACCAATATATTTTTTAATGAGCTACAAGAATATTATAACTATTATTTAGCCAAATCAAAAGGGTTTGAGGCTAAACTAAATCTTCCTGATATTACGATTCAATATAAAGACTTTGCATTATGGCAAAGGAATTACTTAAGTGGTGATAGGCTAGATAGTCAGTTAAACTATTGGAGAAGTAAACTAGAAAATTATGAGACATTAAATCTAGTTACAGATAAACAAAGACTAAAACAGGTAAATTATAGTGGAAAGAATATTTATTTTGAAATTGATAAAGGAGTATCGATAAGCTTAAGAGAGTTGGCAAAAGAATTAAAAGTAAGTCTATATAGTGTATTATTGTCAGCATATTATTTAATGCTAAGGGTTTATAGTAATCAGGATGATATAATAATAGGGACAGCTGTATCTAACAGGCATTATAATCAAGTAGAGAACTTAATAGGATTTTTTGTAAACACTATAGTTTTAAGAACTCAAATAAGGTCAACAAGTACAATTAAAGAGTTTATAGAAACTGTAAGCAAGGAGGTAATAGAAGCACAACTTCATCAGGATTTACCATTTGAGAAATTAGTAGAAGAGTTACAAGTAGAAAAAGATACAAGTAGGCACCCTATATTCCAGGTTATGTTTGGGTTGCAAAATTTTGGTTTTAATACAAAATCAGAGTTATTACAAGGATATGTATCAGATACAAATTTGTATAACGTGGCAAAATTTGATATAGAAACATTTATAGATGATAGCCAAGAGATTTTAAGAGGAGGTTTTAATTATGCAGTAAGTCTATATACAGAAGAGACAATAAATAGATTAAAGGATACATACCTTAAAATAGTAGAGCAAATAAGTAATTGTCAAGTAGAAGCGAAGATATCAGATATAGGTTACTTAAATAAGGAAGAGTATGAACGGATAGTTTATAATTGGAACGATACAGGCAAAGAATATCCATGTGATAAGACGATACATGGATTATTTGAGGAGCAGGTAGAAAGGACTTCAGACAGTATTGCATTGGTATATGAGGATATACATCTTAGCTACAGGGAAGTGAACGAAAGAGCGAACAAGCTAGCACATTATATAAGAAGTAGAGAGGAGATTGAGCCTGATACATTAATAGCACTTTGTTTGGACAGAAGTGAATACATGCTAATTAGTATACTTGCGGTACTTAAGGCAGGTGGAGCATATGTACCAATGGATCCAGGCTATCCTGATAGTAGAATAGCGTATATAGTTAATGATACGAGGGCAAAGGTGTTATTAACTAACAGTATATATCAGGAAAGGCTTGATGGTATTGATAAGGAAGCTAATACAAGTGTGATTGTGGTAGATTCTGCAGAAGTGCAAGAAGTATTGGTCACTGCATCTATATTCTCTCCTGTTACTAGAACAGAAAGTACAAATCTTGCATATGTAATATATACTTCAGGTACTACAGGTAATCCTAAAGGTGTAATGATAGGGCATAGGGGAATAACAAACTTAGTAACACTACAAAGCGAAGAACTTGGATTAACTGATGCTAAGAAAAGTAAAAATTGTTTGTGGTATGCAAATTATGTATTTGATGCTCACGTATGGGAAATTTATTCAACTATATGTAGTGGGAATACTATATATGTAATAAATAATAATATTAGGCAAAATATAAGCTTACTAAGCGGATGTATAGAAGATAATGTTATTGATATAGCAACGATACCACCTTTATTGTTAAATTATCAACATTTACTAAAACTGGATACTTTAGTGGTAGCAGGAGATATGGTCAGTCAAAATGTATTGGATTATTATTTAAATAACAATATAAAAACAATAAATGCTTATGGTCCAACTGAAACAACAGTATGTGCTAGTTTAAATAATTATAATAATGGAGACACTACTAATTTAATAGGTACACCGATCTCAAACACTAAGGTCTACATTTTAGATAGTAACCTAACTCCTCTTCCTTTTGGAGCTATAGGTGAATTGTATGTAGGAGGAGTGGGACTTGCCAGAGGATATTTAAACAGAGTGGATTTAACGGCTGAGAAATTTATAGCAAATCCGTTTAGAACAGAAAAAGAATTAAGGCAAGGTGAGAATGCAAGATTGTACAGAACAGGAGACCTGGCTCGTTTACTTCCTGATGGTAATTTGGAATATATAGGACGAAATGACTTTCAGGTTAAGATTAGGGGGTATCGGATAGAGTTAGGAGAAATAGAGTCAGCTCTTCTGTCATATGAGGGTATTAAGCAAAGTGTTGTAGTAGTGCGAGAGTACGTAAGTGCTGATGATTCTACAGGTAACAAATACCTGGTGGGGTATTACGTATCAGATCACAAACTCAAGGAATCAGATATTCTTACTTATCTAGAGTTTAAATTACCAGAATATATGGTACCAAGTACTTTAGTACATTTAGAGAAACTACCATTAACAATTAATGGCAAATTAGACAGAAAAGCATTACCAGATCCTGAGTTTACTGATAAGGATAATTATCTTGCCCCACGCAATGAACTAGAAGCAAAGATGTGTCAAATATGGGCTGAGGTATTGGGGATAGAAGTAGATAAAGTAGGAATTCGTGATGATTTCTTTAGATTGGGAGGAAATAGTATTCTAGCAATTAGGCTAGTAAGTAAATTAAGTAAAGAGTTAAATAGAAATGTAAGCATAGCCACCATTTTTAAATCTCACAGCATAGAAAGATTAATAGAGTATTTAAAAGATAATGCAGAATCTGGCACTAATATAAGTAAAGTTAGTATAAGTAACGCAGAACAACAATTATTATCATTTGCACAAGAGCGTCTATGGTTTATTGAAAAGTATGAAGAAGGAACAAATGCATATAATATACCAATGTTATATAAGTTATCTGCTGATATCAATCTTGATACATTAGAAATGAGCCTTAAAGATGTAGTAGCAAGACATGAGATTTTAAGAACATTAATTAAGGAAAATACAGAAGGACTAGGGTATCAACTAGTTCTGGATAATACCAAAGACTTATTAGAGATAAATAAAATAGTTATAACAGGCAAGATAGAATTAGAAGCGGAATTACAAAAAGCAGTAAATTATGTATATGATTTATCAAATGAAATACCAATAAGAGTTTGTTTTTATTGCTTACAACCTGACAAAGAGTACTATACAAGTATAGTAGTACATCATATAGCATTTGATGGATGGTCAACCAATATATTTTTTAATGAGCTACAAGAATATTATAACTATTATTTAGCCAAATCAAAAGGGTTTGAGGCTAAACTAAATCTTCCTGATATTACGATTCAATATAAAGACTTTGCATTATGGCAAAGGAATTACTTAAGTGGCGATAGGCTAGATAGTCAGTTAAACTATTGGAGAAGTAAACTAGAAAATTATGAGACATTAAATCTAGTTACAGATAAACAAAGACTAAAACAGGTAAATTATAGTGGAAAGAATATTTATTTTGAAATTGATAAAGGAGTATCGATAAGCTTAAGAGAGTTGGCAAAAGAATTAAAAGTAAGTCTATATAGTGTATTATTGTCAGCATATTATTTAATGCTAAGGGTTTATAGTAATCAGGATGATATAATAATAGGAACAGCTGTATCTAACAGGCATTATAATCAAGTAGAGAACTTAATAGGATTTTTTGTAAACACTATAGTTTTAAGAACTCAAATAAGGTCAACAAGTACAATTAAAGAGTTTATAGAAACTGTAAGCAAGGAGGTAATAGAAGCACAACTTCATCAGGATTTACCATTTGAGAAATTAGTAGAAGAGTTACAAGTAGAAAAAGATACAAGTAGGCACCCTATATTCCAGGTTATGTTTGGGTTGCAAAATTTTGGTTTTAATACAAAATCAGAGTTATTACAAGGATATGTATCAGATACAAATTTGTATAACGTGGCAAAATTTGATATAGAAACATTTATAGATGATAGCCAAGAGATTCTAAGAGGAGGTTTTAATTATGCAGTAAGTCTATATACAGAAGAGACAATAAATAGATTAAAGGATACATACCTTAAAATAGTCGAACAAATAAGTAATTGTCAAGCAAAAGCGAAGATATCAGATATAGGTTACTTAAATAAGGAAGAGTATGAACGGATAGTTTATAATTGGAACGATACAGGCAAAGAATATCCATGTGATAAGACGATACATGGATTATTTGAGGAGCAGGTAGAAAGGACTCCAGACAGTATTGCATTGGTATATGAGGATATACATCTTAGCTACAGGGAAGTGAACGAAAGAGCGAACAAGCTAGCACATTATATAAGAAGTAGAGAGGAGATTGAGCCTGATACATTAATAGCACTTTGTTTGGATAGAAGTGAATACATGCTAATTAGTATACTTGCGGTACTTAAGGCAGGTGGAGCATATGTACCAATGGATCCAGGCTATCCTGATAGCAGAATAGAGTATATAGTTAATGATACGAAGGCTAGGGTGTTATTAACTAACAGTATATATCAAGAAAGGCTTGATGGTATTGATAAGGGAGCTAATACAAATGTGATTGCAGTAGATTCTGCAGAAGTGCAAGAAGCATTGGTCAGTGCATCTATATTCTCTCCTGTTACTAGAACAGAGAGTACAAATCTTGCCTATGTAATATATACTTCAGGTACTACAGGTAATCCTAAAGGTGTAATGATAGGACACAGGGGGGTGGTATGTTTTTGTTTTGAAAACAATTATCTTTTAATGAATAGTAATACCGCCGTACTTGGTTATTCAAATTACGTATTTGATGGTAGTATTTTTGATATTTTCTCAACATCGTTAAATGGAGGAAAATTAATTCTTTCTAATAAAGATGTTATACTTAATGAATTTGAACTGTACAATATACTAACCCAGCATTCTATTAATACACTGTTTATAACAACAGCATTGTTTTCTTATTATTCTAAATTAAAAGATACTAATCCATTAAATTATTTATCTAATCTTTTATTTGGTGGAGAAAAATTAAATATTGATGATTTAGAAAAATTTCTAAGCACTAATAATACCACTAATTTAATTCATGTGTATGGTCCTACTGAAAATATTGTTTTTTCAACATATTGCAATGTAGTTTCTAACGATAAAATAATAGCTCCAATAGGTAAGAAACTATTGGATAAAACATTATACATACTAAGCACAAACCTAATTCCATTACCTATAGGAGCTATAGGTGAATTGTATGTAGGAGGAGTGGGACTTGCCAGAGGATATTTAAACAGAGCGGATTTAACGGCTGAGAAATTTATAGCAAATCCGTTTAGAACAGAAAAAGAATTAAGGCAAGGTGAAAATGCAAGATTGTACAGAACAGGAGACCTGGCTCGTTTACTTCCCGATGGTAATTTAGAATATATAGGACGAAATGACTTTCAGGTTAAGATTAGGGGATATCGGATAGAGTTAGGAGAGATAGAGTCAGCTCTTCTGTCATATGAGGGCATTAAGCAAAGTGTTGTAGTAGTGCGAGAGCATGTAAGTGTTGATGATTCTACAGGTAACAAATACCTGGCAGGATATTACGTATCGGATCACAAACTCAAGGAATCAGATATTCTTACTTATCTAGAGTTTAAATTACCAGAATATATGGTACCGAGTACTTTAGTACATTTAGGGAAGCTACCATTAACAATCAATGGCAAATTAGACATAAAAGCACTACCAGATTCTGAGTTTACTGATAAGGATAATTATCTTGCCCCACGCAATGAATTGGAAGCAAAGATGTGTCAAATATGGGCTGAGATATTGGGGATAGAAGTAGATAAAGTAGGAATTCGTGATGATTTCTTTAGATTGGGAGGAAATAGTATTCTAGCAATTAGGCTAGTAAGTAAATTAAGTAAAGAGTTAGATAGAAATGTAAGCATAGCCACCATTTTTAAATCTCACAGCATAGAAAGATTAATAGAGTATTTAAAAGATAATGCAGAATCTAGCACTAATATAAATAAAGTTAGTATAAGTAACGCAGAACAACAATTATTATCATTTGCACAAGAGCGTCTATGGTTTATTGAAAAGTATGAAGAAGGAACAAATGCATATAATATACCAATGTTATATAAGTTATCTGCTGATATCAATCTTGATACATTAGAAATGAGCCTTAAAGATGTAGTAGCAAGACATGAGATTTTAAGAACATTAATTAAGGAAAATACAGAAGGACTAGGGTATCAACTAGTTCTGGATAATACCAAAGACTTATTAGAGATAAATAAAATAGTTATAACAGGCAAGATAGAATTAGAAGCGGAATTACAAAAAGCAGTAAATTATGTATATGATTTATCAAATGAAATACCAATAAGAGTTTGTTTTTATTGCTTACAACCTGACAAAGAGTACTATACGAGTATAGTAGTACATCATATAGCATTTGATGGATGGTCAACCAATATATTTTTTAATGAGCTACAAGAATATTATAACTATTATTTAGCCAAATCAAAAGGGTTTGAGGCTAAACTAAATCTTCCTGATATTACGATTCAATATAAAGACTTTGCATTATGGCAAAGGAATTACTTAAGTGGTGATAGGCTAGATAGTCAGTTAAACTATTGGAGAAGTAAACTAGAAAATTATGAGACATTAAATCTAGTTACAGATAAACAAAGACTAAAACAGGTAAATTATAGTGGAAAGAATATTTATTTTGAAATTGATAAAGGAGTATCGATAAGCTTAAGAGAGTTGGCAAAAGAATTAAAAGTAAGTCTATATAGTGTATTATTGTCAGCATATTATTTAATGCTAAGGGTTTATAGTAATCAGGATGATATAATAATAGGGACAGCTGTATCTAACAGGCATTATAATCAAGTAGAGAACTTAATAGGATTTTTTGTAAACACTATAGTTTTAAGAACTCAAATAAGGTCAACAAGTACAATTAAAGAGTTTATAGAAACTGTAAGCAAGGAGGTAATAGAAGCACAACTTCATCAGGATTTACCATTTGAGAAATTAGTAGAAGAGTTACAAGTAGAAAAAGATACAAGCAGGCACCCTATATTCCAGGTTATGTTTGGGTTGCAAAATTTTGGTTTTAATACAAAATCAGAGTTATTACAAGGATATGTATCAGATACAAATTTGTATAACGTGGCAAAATTTGATATAGAAACATTTATAGATGATAGCCAAGAGATTTTAAGAGGAGGTTTTAATTATGCAGTAAGTCTATATACAGAAGAGACAATAAATAGATTAAAGGATACATACCTTAAAATAGTAGAGCAAATAAGTAATTGTCAAGTAGAAGCGAAGATATCAGATATAGGTTACTTAAATAAGGAAGAGTATGAACGGATAGTTTATAATTGGAACGATACAGGCAAAGAATATCCATGTGATAAGACGATACATGGATTATTTGAGGAGCAGGTAGAAAGGACTTCAGACAGTATTGCATTGGTATATGAGGATATACATCTTAGCTACAGGGAAGTGAACGAAAGAGCGAACAAGCTAGCACATTATATAAGAAGTAGAGAGGAGATTGAGCCTGATACATTAATAGCACTTTGTTTGGACAGAAGTGAATACATGCTAATTAGTATACTTGCGGTACTTAAGGCAGGTGGAGCATATGTACCAATGGATCCAGGCTATCCTGATAGTAGAATAGCGTATATAGTTAATGATACGAGGGCAAAGGTGTTATTAACTAACAGTATATATCAGGAAAGGCTTGATGGTATTGATAAGGAAGCTAATACAAGTGTGATTGTGGTAGATTCTGCAGAAGTGCAAGAAGTATTGGTCACTGCATCTATATTCTCTCCTGTTACTAGAACAGAAAGTACGAACCTTGCCTATGTAATATATACTTCAGGTACTACGGGTAATCCTAAAGGTGTGTTACAACTACATAGCAATATAATAAGGTTATTAACCGCTACACATGAATGGTATAAATTTAATCATAACGATGTTTGGACATTATTTCATTCGTATATATTTGATTTTAGTGTATGGGAGATATGGGGTGCATTTAATTATGGTGGGAAATTAATAATTCTATCTAATGAAAAATCAAGAGACTTGAATATATTTTATGAACTTTGTCAGCAACAAAAAGTTACAGTACTAAACCATACACCCACGGCTTTTTATCAATTTGCTGATATAGTTATTAGTAATAATAAGCTAACAAGTTTCAGATATATAATATTTGGAGGAGAGGCTTTAAATTTAGAACAACTAAAAGGTTGGTTTGAGTATTATAGTGATAATACTCCAAAATTAATAAATATGTATGGAATTACGGAAACTACAGTACATGTTACATATAAGCAGTTGAAAAAAGATGATATAAGCAACAATTCAGATATAGGAAAGCTTATACCGGATTTAAAAGCCTATATTTTAGATAGTAATCTAATCCCATTACCTATAGGAGCTATAGGGGAGTTGTATGTAGGAGGAGTGGGACTTGCCAGAGGATATTTAAACAGAACTGATTTGACTGCTGAGAAATTTATAGCAAATCCGTTTAGAACAGAGAAAGAATTAAGGCAAGGTAAGAATGCAAGATTGTACAGAACGGGAGACCTAGTTCGTTTACTTCCTAATGGTAATTTGGAATATATAGAACGAAATGACTTTCAAGTCAAGATTAGGGGATACCGGATAGAGCTAGGAGAGATAGAGTCAGCTCTTCTGTCATATGAGGGCATTAAGCAAAGTGTTGTAGTAGTGCGAGAGCATGTAAGTGTTGATGATTCTACAGGTAACAAATACCTGGTGGGGTATTACGTACCAGATCACAAACTCAAGGAATCAGATATTCTTACTTATCTAGAGTCTAAATTACCAGAATATATGGTACCGAGTACTTTAGTATATTTAGAGAAACTACCATTAACAATCAATGGCAAATTAGACAGAAAAGCATTACCATATCCTGAGTTTACTGATAAGAATAATTATCTTGCCCCACGCAATGAACTGGAAGCAAAGATGTGTCAAATATGGGCTGAGGTATTAGGGATAGAAGTAGATGAAGTAGGAATTCGTGATGATTTCTTTAGATTGGGTGGAGATAGTATTTTAGCAATTAGGTTGGTAAGTAAGGTAAATATAGAATTTAAATCAGGTGTTAAAGTTAGAGACATATTTAGATTAAAATGTATATCTAACTTAGCAGAAACTATTTTTACTACTAACAATGACGAACAAGCTATATCATATGTACCATTCAGTCTAGTAAATATAGAAGATTATAAGGATATAATCTCTAATTTTGAATTGATAGAAGATATTTATCCTGCAAGCTATCTACAAATTGGTATGCTGTTAGAATCTAATATGGATGATAAAAGTACATATCACAATATTGCTAATTATTTAATTAGTACTAGATATGATGAAGATAAATTTTTATTTATCTGGAAATCTTTAATCAATAAATATGAGTTATTGAGGGCAGCATTCATCCTAAATGATAACGGGTGGAATGTTATTATACACAAAGATAGTAAACTAGATTATCAACTCTATAAAAATCAAAAGACTGTAGATTTAGTAATACAGGAAAAAAGGAATGGTTTTGATTATAATAAACCAGGTTTATTTAGATTAATAGTTAATGATTTAGGTAATAGCTTTGATTTTGTACTTTCATTCCATCATGCAATTGAAGATGGTTGGAGTGTAGCGTCTTTAATAAATGAGTTTATACAAACATATGTAAATGATAAGCCTATCATACCAACTCCAGATTTGCGATATGGTGAATTTGTTCAAAATGAAATATTGGCAATCGAGGATCAAGGAAATGCAACTTTCTGGAAAGAATATTTAGACAATTACAATGTTACAACAGTTAATTGGAAATTTGATAAAGTAACATCTGAAAATAGCCTATATGATAAATCTATTAATTTATCTACCGAACAAGTCACTTTGATACATAGGTTGGCTAAAGATTTAGTGATTAGTATTGATAGTATATTTTTATTAGCGTATCTAGAAACTTTATCATTCTTTACAAATAATACTGATATAATGGTTGGTCAAGTAGTAAACAATCGTCTGGAAAAAGAAGGGGGAGATAAGTTATTTGGTTTATTTTTAAATACTATTCCATTTAGATTTAATATAAATAATACATCAAACTATTCTAGTAAGCTATTAGAAGTATTTGCAACTAAGGTTAGATTGCAACAATATAAACATTTACCTTATGGATATATAAAGTCGTTATTTAAACAAGAATTGTATGATTTTGCATTTAATTTTATACATTTTCACATATTTAATGATAGTTATTCTAATCTGGAATCTTTTGAAGGATATGAAAGAACAAATATACCATTTGTTCTTAGTGTATCTCAATATAAAGAATCCATGTTTCTAGTAAAATTTAGTGTGCATGATAATTATATTAGCCAAGATTTTCTGGATTATTTTACAGTATATTATCAAAAATCCTTACTTAATATATTAAATAATCCAGGTGGTACTAAATTATGCCTTACTGAACAGGATTATAAACAGATAGTTTATGATTGGAATGATACAGGCAAAGAATATCCACATGATAAGACGATACATGGATTATTTGAGGAGCAGGTAGAAAGGACTCCAGACAGTATTGCACTGGTATATGAGGGTATACATCTTAGCTACAGGGAAGTGAATGAAAGAGCGAACAAGCTAGCACATTATATAAGAAGCAGAGAGGAGATTAAGCCTGATACATTAATAGCACTTTGTTTGGATAGAAGTGAATACATGCTAATTAGTATACTTGCGGTACTTAAGGCAGGTGGAGCATATGTACCAACGGATCCAGGCTATCCTGATAGTAGAATAGAGTATATAGTTGATGATACGAGGGCTAGGGTGTTATTAACTAACAGTATATATCAGGAAAGGCTTGATGGTATTGATAAGGGAGCTAATACAAGTGTGATTGCAGTAGATTCTGCAGAAGTGCAAGAAGCATTGGTCAGTGCATCTATATTCTCTCCTGTTACTAGAACAGAAAGTACAAATCTTGCATATGTAATATATACTTCAGGTACTACAGGTAATCCTAAAGGTGTAATGATAGGGCATAGGGGGGTGGTATCTCTTATAAAGAATAGTGAGTATGTAAATATTGATTCTGATGATTCGTTAATTCAATTTGCTGATATGGCATTTGATGCTACAACTTTTGAAATTTGGGGTTCTTTATTAAATGGAGCTAAATTATTTATTCCAAGTAACAAAGTGGGTTTGGTTACTGATATCAATTTATTTTATAAAACATTAATAACAAATAAAGTTTCTACATTATGGTTAACAAAAACTTTATTTGATCAATTATTTTTGATTAATGAAAGTATTTTTAAAAATATTAACTATTTATTAATAGGAGGAGAGTCATTAAATAAAGGTCTAATATCTAGATTAATGGATTCAAATAACGTCCCACAAAATATTATTAATGGTTATGGCCCTACTGAAAATACAACATTTAGTTGTACATTAAATATTAATAAAGATAATGTTAAGGTTACAGATTCTATACCTATTGGTATACCATTGACTAACAGAAAAGCCTACATTTTAGATAGTAACCTAACTCCTCTTCCTTTTGGAGCTATAGGTGAATTGTATGTAGGAGGAGTGGGACTTGCCAGAGGATATTTAAACAGAGCGGATTTAACGGCTGAGAAATTTATAGCAAATCCGTTTAGAACAGAAAAAGAATTAAGGCAAGGTGAGAATGCAAGATTGTACAGAACAGGAGACCTGGCTCGTTTACTTCCTGATGGTAATTTGGAATATATAGGACGAAATGACTTTCAGGTTAAGATTAGGGGATATCGGATAGAGCTAGGAGAGATAGAGTCAGCTCTTCTGTCATATGAGGGCATTAAGCAAAGTGTTGTAGTAGTGCGAGAACATGTAAGTGTTGATGATTCTACAGGTAACAAATACCTGGCAGGGTATTACGTATCGGATTACAAACTCAAGGAATCAGATATTCTTACTTATCTAGAGTCTAAATTACCAGAATATATGGTACCGAATACTTTAGTACATTTAGAAAAACTACCATTAACAATCAATGGTAAATTAGACAGAAAAGCATTACCATATCCTGAGTTTACTGATAAGGATAATTATCTTGCCCCACGCAATGAATTAGAAAAGCAAATAATTCATATCTGGTCAGAAGTTCTAAAATTACCTATAGAAATTATAGGCATTAATCAAAGTTTTTTTAAGCTTGGTGGTAATTCTATATTAATCATAAAATTAAAAAGTAGATTAGTCAGAATTCAGTTATTAAAAGATATCACTGTTACAGATTTATTTAGATATTACACCATTCAAAAGTTAGTTGAACATTTTATTGTAAAAGAAGTCCAGGACGAGTTTAAATTATTAAATCCTAAATTAACATCTGAAACAGATATTGCAATACTTAGTTTATCTGGAGCATTTTCTGGAAATGATCATGTAAGTAACTATTGGAATATGATTAAAAATGGCTTAGAAGGGATACAAAAATATAACATGGAAGAATGCCGTAATTTAGGCGTTGCAGAAGACAATCTTATTAACCCAAATTTTATACCAGTTAGTGGACATGTCCCTAATATAGATTTATTTGATCCATTATTTTGGAATTTATCTAGGATAGAAGCAAAATTAACCGATCCTCAAATAAGAAAATTCTTGGAACATTGTTGGTACACCTTAGAATTAGCTGGCTATATAACAAAACGTAAAGAGCTTAATATAGGAGTGTTTGCTGGAAGTGGTAATAGTGATTATTTTTACAACAATGTGACAAACAGTGATGACAGGGATAGTATTAATATGTGGGAAGCATCTACTATGAATAATAAAGATGCTCTAACGACTAAAGTTAGCTATTTGCTGGGGCTAACAGGTCCTGCTAATAATATTAATACTGCCTGTTCTACAAGTTTAGTAACTGTAGTTGAAGCTTGTAAGAACCTATCGTTTGGCATATGCGATATGGCTCTTGCCGGTGGAGTATCATTCTTACTACCTAATCAAGTTGGATATATATACCAAGAAGGGATGATTGCATCTAAAGATGGCCATTGCCGACCTTTTGATAAGGAAGCTAATGGTACTATCAGTGGTTCAGGTGTAGGAGTGATTTTATTAAAACGCTTAAGTGATGCTATAAAAGATGGGGATAGGATTTTAGCAGTAATAAAAGGATACGCAACCAATAATGATGGCGATAGAAAAATAAGTTATACCTCACCAAGTGTAATTGGTCAAGCAGAATGTATTATTAATGCTCAAAGAATGGCAGGATTATTATCAGATAGTATTGATTATATAGAAACTCATGGTACAGGCACGAACATAGGAGATCCAATAGAAATACAAGCATTAAATCAAGCATTTCATTATAATAAATCCAACGAGAAAAGGTTAACTAAGTGCATTTTAGGAGCTGTTAAAGCAAATATAGGTCATTGCAATTCTGCTGCTGGAATAGCTGGTTTAATTAAAATATGTAAAATGTTAGAAGATAGGATCATTCCTAAACAAATAAATTATGTTCACGCAAACCAAGAACTAAGTTTAGATAAAACCAATTTTGGTATTATTACTGCAAATAGGAAATGGCTACCACGAGATGATAAACCTAGAATTGCTGGAGTTAGCTCTTTTGGAATTGGAGGAACAAATGCACATGTCATCATTAGTGAATTTATATCTGATACTAGTTTACAAAAAAATAAGGCTCAATCAAATAATTATTATAATATAACAGTTAATAACACTTTAGTATATATATTACCAATTACTGCAAAGACTAAGAAATCATTAACAGAATACAAACAAGAGTTTATAAAGTATTTAAAAGATACAAATGATGACATATCTGATATTGCTTATACGCTAGAACAAAGGCGTGAACATTTTAATTACAGATATGTAATTAGCTGTAATTCTTTACCAAATGCTATTAAGAAGTTAGAAAGTAACGATGAAATTATAAAGGTTTCAGATAAAATTATATCACAAAATCTTAAAAATATTTTTATGTTTCCCGGTCAGGGTTCTCAATACATAGACATGGGTTTTGAACTTTATCAAAATGATGAAGATTTTAAATTAATAATAGATAACTGTATTGAGATAATTAAAAAACAGAGCGATATAGATCTTGGATTAATTTTATTTCCAAGGCTATATGGAAAAGTAGAGGAGAATATCAATCTAACTAAATGGGCACAACCGTCCTTATTTATTATATCATATGCATTAGCTAGATTGTTAAACAAAATCGGAATAATAGCAGAAGCATACATAGGTCATAGTATAGGTGAATATGTAGCAGCAACTTTATCTGGTGTCTTTAGCTTAGAATCTGCACTAAAGTTGGTAATGGCAAGAGGCAGATTAATGCAGGAAATGCCAACTGGGAAGATGTTATCAATACAATCGTCAGTAGATGAAATAGTGAAATATGTAGAGCAAAATAATTGTGAGGTGGCAGTTATTAACTCTAATACTAATTGTGTTGTATCTGGTTTAGAATTAGATATTAATAAATTAAAAGCCAAGCTAAATAAGCTAAATATTACATCTTTAATTTTAAATACATCTCATGCATATCATTCGTGTACCATGGAGGAAGCAGCGAAAAGATTTATAAAAGAATTTGATGGAGTTACAATAAATAAACCTAAAACCAAATTTATTTCTAATGTAACAGGAGAATTTATTCAAGATAAAGAGGCAATAAGTCCATTATATTGGGCAAATCAAATAAGAAAGCAGGTGCAATTTGCTAAAGGTGTCGATACCATATTTAATTATTATAATGGAGATGTTGTCTTTATAGAAGCTGGTCCAGGTAGAAGTTTAAATTCATTTGTTCAGCAATATAAAGAAGTAAGGTCAAATGAGATTATAAGTATTCAATTAATGAGGTCATTAAAAGAACAAGGTAGTAAACAAAATATAAAGAATAAAGAAGATATATTGGGTATTTTGTGGCTCAACGGATTTGCTGTTAATCTAAATAAATATACCAATCCTCAAGTAGTTTTATTACCAACCTATCAATTTGATTATAAGTCTTATTGGATTAAAGAATCTAGAATCAATAATTTTAAGCATAATAAATTAAATCCTTTAAATGATATGTTTTATGCCAGGGAATGGAAAAGAATTGGCAAATTAATGATTAGTAATAATTATAGGAATTTAGCTAAAAAAAATATTTTAATTTTTAACAACGAGAATAATTCTGATTACATCGATCAATTAGTTTTTAAAATATCTTTAATTACAAAAAACTTTAAATACATAAAAAATACCTTGGGTGAATACATTGAAGATGGTAATTCTGTATCATTAAATTTGTCAAATCAATTACATATAAATAAGCTAAAAAAGTTAATGAATGATAAAGTTATATTTGATACAACCATATATTTCTCTTCAGGTATCCGTGATAATGCAATAAATAGCGATATTAGTGCAGCATATTATTTAAATACGGCAATATATAATGATTTAACTGAGGTACATCAATTTATCTCAATTTCATGTAATAATTATAATGTTTTGGGGGATGAAACTTTAGCACAATTTCCAAGTGTTATTCCTGGTATAACAAAATCATTACCAATAGAGAATTCAAATCTTAATGCTACACATTATGATATTAATTTTGAAAGTGATGTTGAAGGAGTACTTAAATTTTTAGCATCAATAATTGATAATAAATATGAATCTAATTTAGTGGTAGTTAGGAATAAATATTTATGGGTTCCTATTTATAAAAAAATAGCTTTAAATACGATCATACATAAGTCACTAGTTAAGGATGGTGATTCAATATTAATAAGCGGTGGATTGGGTGGTATCGGATACTCATTAGCACAGTATATTAACACTATCGCAAATGATTTAAATATTATTTTAATCGGTAGAACTGATCAGCTTGCATTAAGCAAAAAATACAGAACTAATTTAACTATGCTTAAAGATATTAGAAAAAACAACATATTTTATATTTCATGTGATATTGGTAATTTAGATAGCTGTAATTTATTAATTAATAAATTACGTCAATTAAATATAGCTAAATTAAATTTGGTTATACATTCTGCCGGTATTGGGGCAAAGAGTGCTATAGAGGTTAAGGAAATCTCTGATATCTATGCTGTTGCTGATCCTAAGATACAGGGAATGATTAATATAATAAAAATATCTAAACAACTTAGTTTAGGTACAATAATAACCTGTTCATCATTATCCACTATAGTCCCTTCTTATGGTAACATGGAATATATTGCAGCTAATTTATTTTTAGATGAAATATCTTACAGAAAATATTTAAACATCGATAAGATTATAACGGTAAATTTTAATCAAATATCAGATGTAGGAATGGCTTTTGAATTTATCAGTAAGAATAAAAACAGCCCTAGTCTTAATAGCATTTGTAGTGATAATATACCAAACATAATCGATATTGTTAATAATAATACAAAGAAATTGAATCATATTATACTTTCTAAATATGATATAGAGGAGCAATTATTAGTAAATAAATATACTTGCAATTTAGAAAAAGAGGATAATCAGGCAATAATTATAGTTGAAAAAACTTTTACGGAATTGGAGTATAAATTAGCTCAAATATTTTGTGTAACCTTATGTTTAGACGAAATAAGTTTGCATGATGATTTCTTTAGGTTAGGCGGCAACAGTATTCTAGCGATAAGATTAGTAAATAAAATAAATAGAGTGCTAAACAGTAATGCTAATATATCCTCTGTTTTTAAATATAATACAGTAGAAAGGTTAGCTCATTACTTAGAACGTAGTAACAAAGATAATATACTAGAAGATAATGTACTAATGGAAAAAATTGTCGTAACTAGAGTAGAACAACAATTATTATCATTTGCACAAGAGCGTCTATGGTTTATTGAAAAGTATGAAGAAGGAACAAATGCATATAATATACCAATGTTATATAAGTTATCTGCTGATACCAATCTTGATACATTAGAAATGAGCCTTAAAGCTGTAGTAGCAAGACATGAGATTTTAAGAACATTAATTAAGGAAAATACAGAAGGACTAGGGTATCAACTAGTTCTGGATAATACCAAAGACTTATTAGAGATAAATAAAATAGTTATAACAGGCAAGATAGAATTAGAAGCGGAATTACAAAAAGCAGTAAATTATGTATATGATTTATCAAATGAAATACCAATAAGAGTTTGTTTTTATTGCTTACAACCTGACAAAGAGTACTATACAAGTATAGTAGTACATCATATAGCATTTGATGGATGGTCAACCAATATATTTTTTAATGAGCTACAAGAATATTATAACTATTATTTAGCCAAATCAAAAGGGTTTGAGGCTAAACTAAATCTTCCTGATATTACGATTCAATATAAAGATTTTGCATTATGGCAAAGGAATTACTTAAGTGGTGATAGGCTAGATAGTCAGTTGAACTATTGGAGAAGTAAACTAGAAAATTATGAGACATTAAATCTAGTTACAGATAAACAAAGACTAAAACAGGTAAATTATAGTGGAAAGAATATTTATTTTGAAATTGATAAAGGAGTATCGATAAGCTTAAGAGAGTTGGCAAAAGAATTAAAAGTAAGTCTATATAGTGTATTATTGTCAGCATATTATTTAATGCTAAGGGTTTATAGTAATCAGGATGATATAATAATAGGGACAGCTGTATCTAACAGGCATTATAATCAAGTAGAGAACTTAATAGGATTTTTTGTAAACACTATAGTTTTAAGAACTCAAATAAGGTCAACAAGTACAATTAAAGAGTTTATAGAAACTGTAAGCAAGGAGGTAATAGAAGCACAACTTCATCAGGATTTACCATTTGAGAAATTAGTAGAAGAGTTACAAGTAGAAAAAGATACAAGCAGGCACCCTATATTCCAGGTTATGTTTGGGTTGCAAAATTTTGGTTTTAATACAAAATCAGAGCTATTACAAGGATATGTATCAGATACAAATTTGTATAACGTGGCAAAATTTGATATAGAAACATTTATAGATGATAGCCAAGAGATTTTAAGAGGAGGTTTTAATTATGCAGTAAGTCTATATACAGAAGAGACAATAAATGGATTAAAGGATACATATCTTGAAATAGTAGAGCAAATAAGTAATTGTCAAGTAGAAGCGAAGATATCAGATATAGGTTACTTAAATAAGGAAGAGTATGAACGGATAGTTTATGGTTGGAATGATACAGGCAGAGAATATCCACATGATAAGACGATACACGGATTATTTGAGGAGCAGGTAGAAAGGACTCCAGACAGTATTGCACTGGTATATGAGGGTATACATCTTAGCTACAGGGAAGTGAATGAAAGAGCGAACAAGCTAGCACATTATATAAGAAGCAGAGAGGAGATTAAGCCTGATACATTAATAGCACTTTGTTTGGATAGAAGTGAATACATGCTAATTAGTATACTTGCGGTACTTAAGGCAGGTGGAGCATATGTACCAACGGATCCAGGCTATCCTGATAGTAGAATAGAGTATATAGTTGATGATACGAGGGCTAGGGTGTTATTAACTAACAGTATATATCAGGAAAGGCTTGATGGTATTGATAAGGGAGCTAATACAAGTGTGATTGCAGTAGATTCTGCAGAAGTGCAAGAAGCATTGGTCAGTGCATCTATATTCTCTCCTGTTACTAGAACAGAAAGTACAAATCTTGCATATGTAATATATACTTCAGGTACTACAGGTAATCCTAAAGGTGTAATGATAGGGCATAGGGGGGTGGTATCTCTTATAAAGAATAGTGAGTATGTAAATATTGATTCTGATGATTCGTTAATTCAATTTGCTGATATGGCATTTGATGCTACAACTTTTGAAATTTGGGGTTCTTTATTAAATGGAGCTAAATTATTTATTCCAAGTAACAAAGTGGGTTTGGTTACTGATATCAATTTATTTTATAAAACATTAATAACAAATAAAGTTTCTACATTATGGTTAACAAAAACTTTATTTGATCAATTATTTTTGATTAATGAAAGTATTTTTAAAAATATTAACTATTTATTAATAGGAGGAGAGTCATTAAATAAAGGTCTAATATCTAGATTAATGGATTCAAATAACGTCCCACAAAATATTATTAATGGTTATGGCCCTACTGAAAATACAACATTTAGTTGTACATTAAATATTAATAAAGATAATGTTAAGGTTACAGATTCTATACCTATTGGTATACCATTGACTAACAGAAAAGCCTACATTTTAGATAGTAACCTAACTCCTCTTCCTTTTGGAGCTATAGGTGAATTGTATGTAGGAGGAGTGGGACTTGCCAGAGGATATTTAAACAGAGCGGATTTAACGGCTGAGAAATTTATAGCAAATCCGTTTAGAACAGAAAAAGAATTAAGGCAAGGTGAGAATGCAAGATTGTACAGAACAGGAGACCTGGCTCGTTTACTTCCTGATGGTAATTTGGAATATATAGGACGAAATGACTTTCAGGTTAAGATTAGGGGATATCGGATAGAGTTAGGAGAAATAGAGTCAGCTCTTCTGTCATATGAGGGTATTAAGCAAAGTGTTGTAGTAGTGCGAGAGTACGTAAGTGCTGATGATTCTACAGGTAACAAATACCTGGTGGGGTATTACGTATCAGATCACAAACTCAAGGAATCAGATATTCTTACTTATCTAGAGTTTAAATTACCAGAATATATGGTACCAAGTACTTTAGTACATTTAGAGAAACTACCATTAACAATTAATGGCAAATTAGACAGAAAAGCATTACCAGATACTGAGTTTACTGATAAGGATAATTATCTTGCCCCACGCAATGAACTAGAAGCAAAGATGTGTCAAATATGGGCTGAGGTATTGGGGATAGAAGTAGATAAAGTAGGAATTCGTGATGATTTCTTTAGATTGGGAGGAAATAGTATTCTAGCAATTAGGCTAGTAAGTAAATTAAGTAAAGAGTTAGATAGAAATGTAAGCATAGCCACCATTTTTAAATCTCACAGCATAGAAAGATTAATAGAGTATTTAAAAGATAATGCAGAATCTAGCACTAATATAAGTAAAGTTAGTACAAGTAACGCAGAACAACAATTATTATCATTTGCACAAGAGCGTCTATGGTTTATTGAAAAGTATGAAGAAGGAACAAACGCATATAATATACCAATGTTATATAAGTTATCTGCTGATATCAATCTTGATACATTAGAAATGAGCCTTAAAGCTGTAGTGGCAAGACATGAGATTTTAAGAACATTAATTAAGGAAAATACGGAAGGACTAGGATATCAACTAGTCTTGGATAATACCAAAGACTTATTAGAGATAAATAAAATAGTTATAACATGCAAGATAGAATTAGAAACGGAATTACAAAAAGCAGTAAATTATGTATATGATTTATCAAATGAAATACCAATAAGAGTTTGTTTTTATTGCTTACAACCTGACAAAGAGTACTATACAAGTATAGTAGTACATCATATAGCATTTGATGGATGGTCAACCAATATATTTTTTAATGAGCTACAAGAATATTATAACTATTATTTAGCCAAATCAAAAGGGTTTGAGGCTAAACTAAATCTTCCTGATATTACGATTCAATATAAAGACTTTGCATTATGGCAAAGGAATTACTTAAGTGGTGATAGGCTAGATAGTCAGTTAAACTATTGGAGAAGTAAACTAGAAAATTATGAGACATTAAATCTAGTTACAGATAAACAAAGACTAAAACAGGTAAATTATAGTGGAAAGAATATTTATTTTGAAATTGATAAAGGAGTATCGATAAGCTTAAGAGAGTTGGCAAAAGAATTAAAAGTAAGTCTATATAGTGTATTATTGTCAGCATATTATTTAATGCTAAGGGTTTATAGTAATCAGGATGATATAATAATAGGGACAGCTGTATCTAACAGGCATTATAATCAAGTAGAGAACTTAATAGGATTTTTTGTAAACACTATAGTTTTAAGAACTCAAATAAGGTCAACAAGTACAATTAAAGAGTTTATAGAAACTGTAAGCAAGGAGGTAATAGAAGCACAACTTCATCAGGATTTACCATTTGAGAAATTAGTAGAAGAGTTACAAGTAGAAAAAGATACAAGCAGGCACCCTATATTCCAGGTTATGTTTGGGTTGCAAAATTTTGGTTTTAATACAAAATCAGAGTTATTACAAGGATATGTATCAGATACAAATTTGTATAACGTGGCAAAATTTGATATAGAAACATTTATAGATGATAGCCAAGAGATTCTAAGAGGAGGTTTTAATTATGCAGTAAGTCTATATACAGAAGAGACAATAAATAGATTAAAGGATACATACCTTAAAATAGTCGAACAAATAAGTAATTGTCAAGCAAAAGCGAAGATATCAGATATAGGTTACTTAAATAAGGAAGAGTATGAACGGATAGTTTATAATTGGAACGATACAGGCAAAGAATATCCATGTGATAAGACGATACATGGATTATTTGAGGAGCAGGTAGAAAGGACTCCAGACAGTATTGCATTGGTATATGAGGATATACATCTTAGCTACAGGGAAGTGAACGAAAGAGCGAACAAGCTAGCACATTATATAAGAAGTAGAGAGGAGATTGAGCCTGATACATTAATAGCACTTTGTTTGGATAGAAGTGAATACATGCTAATTAGTATACTTGCGGTACTTAAGGCAGGTGGAGCATATGTACCAATGGATCCAGGCTATCCTGATAGCAGAATAGAGTATATAGTTAATGATACGAAGGCTAGGGTGTTATTAACTAACAGTATATATCAAGAAAGGCTTGATGGTATTGATAAGGGAGCTAATACAAATGTGATTGCAGTAGATTCTGCAGAAGTGCAAGAAGCATTGCTCAGTGCATCTATATTCTCTCCTGTTACTAGAACAGAAAGTACAAATCTTGCCTATGTTATATATACTTCAGGTACTACAGGCAATCCTAAAGGTGTAATGATAGGGCATAGAGGGGTGGTAAATACCATCGCATCATTAAATGATGTATATGATTTGAAAAAAGGCAACAAGATAACAGCCTTTACATCTTATATTTTTGATGTATCAGTTTCAGAGTTTTTTACAGCATTATTTCGTTGTGGAGAGATTCATTTATTAAATGATACAATAAGATATGATTCTTATTTAATTAGTTCTTATGTTAGAAAAAATAATATCAATTATGTATATTTACCTCCAATATTATTATCTAATTTACCAAAGGCTAAATATAAGGCACTTTGCGGAATAATATACGCAGGAGAGCCATGTGATATAAATACAGGTAAGTATTGGTCAAATGATTATAAGTTATATAATTATTATGGTCCAACAGAAGTAACGATATATGCATTAGGTAAACAAATAAAAAATGGAGATACTAATTTAATAGGTACACCGATCTCAAACACTAAGGCCTACATTTTAGATAATAACCTAATTCCATTACCTATAGGAGCTATAGGGGAGTTGTATGTAGGAGGAATGGGACTTGCCAGAGGATATTTAAACAGAGCGGATTTAACGGCTGAGAAATTTATAGCAAATCCGTTTAGAACAGAAAAAGAATTAAGGCAAGGTGAGAATGCAAGATTGTACAGAACAGGAGACCTGGCTCGTTTACTTCCTGATGGTAATTTGGAATATATAGGACGAAATGACTTTCAGGTTAAGATTAGGGGATATCGGATAGAGCTAGGAGAGATAGAGTCGGCTCTTCTGTCATATGAGGGCATTAAGCAAAGTGTTGTAGTAGTGCGAGAGCATGTAAGTGTTGATGATTCTACAGGTAACAAATACCTGGCAGGGTATTACGTATCGGATCACAAACTCAAGGAATCAGATATTCTTACTTATTTAGAGTTTAAATTACCAGAATATATGGTACCAAGTACTTTAGTACATTTAGAGAAACTACCATTAACAATTAATGGCAAATTAGACAGAAAAGCATTACCAGATCCTGAGTTTGGGAGAGATATTGATAGCTATGTAGCCCCACGAAGTGAACTAGAGAGCAAGGTATGTAGTATTTGGGGAGAAGTCCTTAATTTATCTTCAGATAAGATAGGTATTCATGATAACTTCTTTAAGCTAGGTGGTAATTCTTTCACTACAGTTAAATTGATCACTAAGATAAATAAAAATTTTGATACTAATATTTCAATTCAAGATATATTTTTATACCCAACAATTTCACAAATAGTTAAAGTTATATAAAGCACAGAAGAACCAAATTTGATGTAAAATGTTTTATAAAAAATAAGAGGACAATATGAATAAGAATTTTCAAAACTTTACAATCTTTCCAAAAGAAGAGTCGCTGGTTTCTTTAGTAACATCAAAGAAAATTCTATCATTAGATTCTATTGCTCTTGGGAGTATTGGACTCAGTACAATTCAAAATAGTGGGATGAGCAAGACTGATTTTATAGGGAAAATAATGCATAATCAATCTTCATCAGATATTGTTATAGATACTTTCTTAGGGAGGATAGGTGTCTTTGTAATTCCTATTGTAAGTGAAGAAATTTACAATGATGATGGGCTTGTTAATGCGTTACAGGATGCTATAGCTTTAGCGGAATTATGTGGTGCTAAATGTGCCTCTTTAACCGGGTTGATACCATCTGCTACTAATTACGGTTATGATATTAAAGCTAAGAATAAGAATCCTAATTTTTTGATAACTACTGGGCATGGCACAACTACTTCAGCTATGGTCTTAAACATAGAACATGTACTTGACAGCACAAGAAGAAATATAGAGTTGGAAACTCTTGCATGTATAGGACTTGGATCAATTGGTCTAACAACACTACAATTAATGCTATCAGTTTTAAAACATCCTAAAAAGCTAATTTTATGTGATATCTTCTCTAAATTAGGGGAACTAGAAAAAATATCACATATGTTATCCTCGCACTTTAATTATAAGGGTGAAATTTTAATTGCTGAATCTATCAATTGTAAACTTCCGGAATTAGTTTATAATGAAGCAACATTATTGGTTGGTGCAACTAATGTTCCTAATATTGTATCCCATAATTTATTAAAACCTGGAATAATTATTGTAGACGATTCTGCACCACATATTTTTGATCCTCTTAATTGTATAGAACGCTTTAAAAAGCAAAAAGATATTTTAGTACTTCAGGGGGGTAAATTAACTCTACCCGTCCCAATACATTTCACGTACTACTATGATAATAGTTTAGGGATAGGTAAAACAGAATTAGAAGAAGTAATGGTTCATTCTAATCTTTATGAAATTATGGGATGTGTATTGGGAAGTATATTGCCGCTTGCTTCAAATAAAACACCAGCTACCTTAGGATTAGTAGAAACTAAGATAGCTATTTCTTATTATAATTTCCTTAAAGAACAGAGAATTAAAGGATCTTCATTACAATGTGAGGATTATTACTATCAACAGAATGATATAGTAAAGTTTACCAATATATGCAGGGAAAATTGTAAATGATTCTGTAAAAATTTAGCATAACCCAAGTTGCTACAGAAAAGTGGTAAATTAGTGAGTAGGCGTAAGCGTCGCCATTTACGCCCTATAGCTGTCAAAAGTTAGAAGAGGAAGGGGTTTAATAGGGTCTCCATAGGTAAAAAAGGTATACTTGCAGCAAAACTGCATAACTCTATCGTATACTTGTAGTAAAACTGCAAATATGGAGAGAAAGGTCATTGATTAATAAAAAAACTGGTTGAAAAACTACCAGTTATACTATAACATTTCAATTATTAAACATAATGATAATTAATTAAAATGAAAAAGCCAAAAGTAGCAACCTTAAGTGCTGAAGAGAGAGAAAAACTAATACAGCATATCAAGGAAAATTCATTAACAGGAGATGAGCAGTAAGCGATAGTAGAACTTGTGAAATTTTGTAACGAACTAATAGACCAGCTATCATCATCAAACATCAGTATAAATAAGCTTAAGGAGATGATGATTGGTTTTAAGGCAGATAACATAAAAAAGATAGTTCAGATTCATTAGACCTCTTTCGAAACTCGCTTGTGCTGAGGGATTTGAAGGAGACGCGGAACGCAGAACCGCAGCGTACTCTAATGTACGTGAGGATTCGAGTACCGCATCGACGTACAAATCACCAGCAGAAGTAGAGTTTCGAAAGAGGTCTATTAAAAGAACCACCAAATGAATCTGATAGCGAAAATGGTGGAAATGGAGAAGGTTGCAATGATCCCAAGAAGAGAGATCGCAGTAATTGGCAAGGTAAATATGGTTTTGATGATTACCAGGATGCGAATACCAGCTATTTAGCTCCTGAGAATTTTTGTAGTGGTGATAGCTGTCCTCACTGTGATAATGGTAAACTCTATAATAGTGAAGCTAGAAAATTGCTACAATTTACAGGCAGTAGCCCAATTACAGTCAACAGGTATGTGAAGAAAACACTACGCTGTAATGCCTGCGATTATATAATTATGAATAATAAAAATATCAACAAATGGACAAATAGTAGCAAAAGTGCGATAATATTACAAAAGACCTACGGCACTCCCTTCTACCGTTTGTCTAGGGCGTGTCATCAAATGAGTTGACATATGGATACAAATCATTAAGTTTATAAAAAACTAAAGGATTTGTTGAAATGCGTCGATATGCTTTAAGAGATGAACAATGGGAAAGGATAAAGGATACACTACCAGGAAAAGAAGGAGATGTAGGATAACAGCTAAGGACAATCGTCTTTTTGTAGAGGCGGTACTATACAGATATAGAGCAGGAATAGCTTGGAGAGATTTGGAGATTTTAGGGTATTCATACCAGACATACAAGATGGAGTCAAAAAGGAGTTTGGCAGAAGGTATTTGAGTTACTTGCAGCTGATGCAGACAATGAATATGCGATGATCGATTCTACAATAGTGCGTGTACATCAACATAGTGCTGGTGCAAAAAAAAAGTCATAACAACTGATCAAGCTATTGGTCGTAGCAAGGGTGGTTTGTCGACTAAAATACATGCAACTGTTGATGGACTTGGTAACCCGACTGGCTTTCATTTAACAGCAGGACAGGCACATGATTTGCAAAGGAGTGATGCACTAATGGAAAGACTAACACAAGGGTTGTATGTACTTGCAGATAAGGCTTATGATGCATATGAGAGAGTAAGGAACAGGCTAAAAGAAAAAGGTTGTGTGGCTGTAATTCCATAGTTGGTTTAAGAAATCATATACACAATAAAGCTAGCAAATTATCAGGCGGGCAGAAACAGCGTGTTGCAATTGCTCGTGCTCTCATTAATAAACCACAGTTAGTACTTGCTGATGAACCAACTGGTAACCTAGATCATAATTCAGCTTTGCAAGTAATGAAGTTAATTTTGGAGATAAACAAACACTATAATACTACCTTTATAATTAGTACACACAATAATGAAATAGCAAACTACTGTACTTCAAATATTCAAATGTTAGAGGGTATGATAATATGATGATAGCCAAAAATATGATGTGGAAGATTATAGCAAAAAAATTACAGCAGCACTTTCAGGAATTAGCTAGGTGTAAGGTGGCATAAGTAGAGGTGTATTGTGTTTATTGATCGTACATAAACCAAAGCTTCAAAAGGTTAATTAAGAACTAAATAGTATATGCAGTTATTTAATACCTTAGATTCCAATAATATAGATTTATTGGATGTGAATAATGGTTATGATAAGGTTTTTGTCTATATCGTAGATATGGATAAGTACACGAACAACCTAGACCAATTTTGGAGTTTCCTTTCTATAGGTGAAAGGAAACAAGCAAGGAGGTATTATACCAAGTTACTTACCGATCGTTACGTTATTTCACATGGGATTCTTAGGTATATTTTAAGTTACTATACTAAACAGCCAGCTCATAGCTTAAAATTTATTAATAACAGGTATGGCAAACCTTTTTTAAAGGATAGCAATATTCAATTTAACATGTCTCATTCGTATAATATGGTTTATTATATAGTAGCACATAATTATAAAGTTGGCATAGATATAGAATTTCATGATAATACTCTTGATGTAATGGAATTGTCAAATTTGGTACTTACTCCAAAAGAAATTACATTACTTGAGTCTTTTAGTATCGAAGAAAGGTATAAAACTTTTTATACTCTCTGGGCTAGAAAAGAAGCGTTAGTAAAAGCTATTGGCAAAGGATTATCCTACCCTATTAATACCATAGAAGTTATGCCTATTGCTTCATATGATAAGATTACTCTTACTAGCAACAACAATAATGCTAAGCAGGAACTATACAGCTATACATTAAGAACAACCCCCAATTATTCTGGAGCTATTGCCACTGAAACTAAAATAGATGTGATAGTCTACTTAGAGGCAATTAATCAACAAGGTGTTTTTGAGGGAGCCACACTTGATGTCACGTACCAAGTATACGAATCATGGCTAGTACTACAGTCGTAGTTTACAAATAATATAAAATGTATGGTATAGTCGAAGGAGGAGATGACATAAGGAATGGATAACATCAAGATATGGCAAGAACTGGAAGGAATGATAGGTATACTTGCAGCAAAACTGCATAACTCTATTAAATTTTTTTGGTAGTATGAATTTATTTTATAAATTTGGGTTCCTACTATGCAAATATCACCGATTAGTAAAAAAACTGGTTGAAAAACTATCAGTTATACTATAACATTTCAATTATTAAACGTAATGAATGAATCAAAATGAAAAAGCCAAAAGTAGCGACCTTAAGTGCTGAGGAACGAGAAGAACTAATACAACATATTAAGGCAAGTTCATTAACAGGAGATGATCAGCAAGCGGTGATAGAACTTGTGAAATTTTGTAACGAACTAATAGACAAGCTAGCATCATCAAACATCAGTATAAATAAGCTTAAGGAGATGATGATTGGTTTTAAGGCAGATAACAAAAAAAAGATAGTTCAGATTCATTAAAAGAACCACCGAGTGAATCTGATAATAAGAATGGTGGTAATGAAGAAGAGTACGATGAGTCCAAGAAGAGAGATCGCAGTAATTGGCAAGGTAAATATGGATTTGATGATTATCAGGATGCGAATACCAGCTATTTATCTCCTGAGAATTTTTGTAGTGGTGATAGCTGTCCTCACTGTGATAATGGTAAACTCTATAATAGTGAAGCTAGAAAATTGCTACAATTTACAGGTAATGCTCCAATTACAGTCAACAGATATGTAAAGAAAACGTTACGCTGTAATGCTTGCGATTATACAGTTATGAACAATAAGAATATCAACAAATGGACAAATAGTAGCAAAAGTGCAATAGTGTTACAAAAGACCTACGGTACTCCCTTCTATCGTTTATCTAGGTTGCAAAGTTTAAGCGGGGTTCCTGTATCATATAGCTCGTTGTGGCAACAATATTTAGATGTTTGGCAAGAAGGTGGTGGAGCTGAAATTTACAGGGTATTATTGGAAATGGCTGCCGAATGTAGCTCACTGAATCTTGATGATACTAGAGCTAGAATTTTAGAAATTACTGTAGCCAATAAAAAATTACGTACTCAAAATAAGAAAGGACGCAGCTGTTATACCACTACTATATGTGCTAAGACTGCCAATAATGAGGTGATAGTTTTATATTTTACCGGTAATAAGCATGGCGGGGAAAATATTGGTAACGTACTAAAGAATCGTAAGAATAGGACTGATTCTATTCATTTAATGACTGATGCAAGTAACAATAATAACCCGGTATTATCAGAAGCAGATAAAGAATTACTGGCAATAATAGTGATGATCAATTGTTTGTCACATGGGCAGAGAAAATTTACAGAGAATGAACCATATTACCCTGAAGAATGCGGATATTTTCTCAAACAGACTGCTGGGATTTACCATAATGAACATCAATGTAAAGAGATGAGCCTTGAGGAGAAGCTGAAGTACCATCAGGAACATAGCAGTAAATATATAGAAAATATATATAACAAAATAGATGAATTATTTAACGACAAGAAAGTTGAGCCTAATAGTAGGTTTGGGCAAGCTATGAAATATTGGTTAAATAATAAAGAAGGTTTGACGCAATTTTTGAAAATTCCAGTTAGCAGTCTTGATAATAATTGGGCTGAGAGGTCACTACGTACCATTATTTTACAAAGGAAGAATTCATTATTCTTTAAAACAATCAATAGTGCTGAGATACATAGTGGTCTGTATAGTATAGTAAAGACTTGTAGTGAGAATGAAATCAATGCATTTAAATATTTAAATTGGCTGCAAGAGCAGAGCAACAAAGCAAAGAAGCATCCTACGAATTATACGCCTTTTGCCTATGCAAGATATATAAATAATACGGAATTAATCGAGACGGCAGCTTAAATGACAGGAAGCCAATCATTAGAGAGTTTGGCAGAACTAGGATCACCATTATGAATAAGAATGTGTAAGGTTCTATAACAAATCTGATAAGATGAATTATCAGATGGGGAAAGTTTTGCCGTAAATTTACCTTTGGATAGGCGTTTAGAGCATAACCAAAAGCCTTGACCATCAAAGGACAAAATTTTAATGGCAGTTCTGTTTTTATTATAGAATAAAAACAAGGAACCATTAAGAGGGTTGGAAGAAAGTTTTTGTCTGCAAACAGCTATTAAACCATCGATACCCTTACGAAAGTCGATGGCAATAGTGGCAACAAAAATAACTGACTGAGGGGTTAGTTGCAGCATAGAAATGTCTGAATTATGATTTTTGGATCCAATGTTTGGATAATAAGCTTGGTACCATTTGGTTTAATAATGTGGCAAGTGTAGTAATTTTGTTTGGGAGTAGCCACAGGATCAGTATCTATAGAATTTACTAGTTGAAATGGAAGGAAATTAATATCTTGTTGCAGTTTTGCTGCAAGTATACAGACAAACGAACAAACAAAATACCAACTCAAATATAAACTCACAATCTCGTAATGATTGTAACAACTACAGGTACCATATGAACAGTCCAAGTAACAACCAAATTAACAGCCAAAATGCTAATTATTTAAAACGTAAACAAGATACCAGAAAAAAGATCATGCTAGGAGGTTTAGTAATAAAAGCAGGACTGGATTACTTACATCCAGAAGATATTGAAGTTCTTTACGGTATGTTGCTAACAAGCAAAACGCTACTTAATACCAATCCAGAGATTTTTGAGTATTGGAGAGAATGTGGTAAAGATTTGAAGAAAATACAAGTGAACTGAGGAACAAAGGTAAACATACAGCTAACCCGACTAACATATATGCCAAATTCACATACGTCATTGCGAGGAGCTACTTTAGTAGCGACGAAAAACCCATTTTTGGTTACTTTTATGGATTGCTTCGTCGACCTACGGTCTTCTCGCAATGACAAATAATAGATACATCGTCATTGCGAGACCACGTAGTGGTCGTGGCAATCCACGCTTCGTTCGGGCTTCGTGCCTCCTCGCAATGACGTCAGTTTATCATGGATAAATACTAATAGGACTAACTATAAAAAAGCAAACATAAAAAACTAAGTGAACTAAATAGAAATGAAACAACTAATAATAGCTTTAGTAATCTTACTACCACAAATAACCATTGCCAAGGATTTTGGTATATATGGAACAATTTTTGAGGTTAAGGAGGAAGGATTTTTAGCAATGATCCAAAGAAAACTAAAGCTAGTTGATATAGAACAGGAGCAAAGAAAAATGTTAGAAATTGCTAAAAATAGAATAGAAGAACCTGTACTCGTTACAAATATAAAACGAACTGAGAAACCACAGAGTTTTACCTATGAGCCAAGCTATATGGTAAAAGAAGATATTGTCTTACCTAATGGCAAACTACTTTATGCACTAGGTACAAGAGTTAATCCACTAGATTGTAAATTGTAATCATCTATTGACCCCCTATTGTAATAAACTATTGACCCCCCTTGACCACAAAAAAAATTAGTTAATTTTGGTTAAAATTCAGATAAAATCCCCTAAAATCATTGGTAATTTTTAATTTATATAATAGTATATTATTTTAATCTTTATTCTGCATCTTTTCCTCCTCTAAAACTTTTATTACCAGTTTCTATGATTTGACAATGATGGGTTAGCCTATCGATAATTGCCTTTGTTGCCTTAGGATTACCAAATATATCTTCCCATTCTTCAAATCTCAAATGGGTGGTTATGATAAGCGAGGACTGTTCATATAATTTTGCAAACAGCTCAAATAGTAAGAATCTAGCCTCGGGCTTTATTGGTACATAGCCCAGTTCATCTATCACAATAACATTGAACCTCTTAACTGAATCGATGAATTTGAGCTCATAGTTATGCATTCTAGCATTTAGTAATTGGCTAGCTAATTCATTTAAAGTGTAGAACCTTACCCTGCAACCCTTTTCAACTGCAGTAAATGCTAAACCAATTGCTAGATGAGTCTTGCCTGACCCAGAACCACCAATTAACATTATATTCTGCTGATTATCAACAACTTTTTGTATATCACAATGGCTAACCAATTTAGCTTGGCTAGTGTCCGAAAGTAGCTTTATTGTAGGAAACCTAGCTAGCTGTAGTCGATAACTCAATGAACGTGATTTTTTATACTGACATTCTGCTTCAAGAAGCCTTTTTAATGCTTCATATACTGCTCCCACAGGCATTTCTTTTGCTAAATCCATCTCTGTTAACTGCATCTTCATTCCTGCTAAACCCAATTTATCTAATAATAATATTAACTCCTTCATTTAATTTTCCTCCACTACTGAATAGGTTGTTAAATGTATTTTACTGTAACTGCTGCAATCAGCGTCTGGTGGAGTTTTTAACTGAATAAACTTATATTCATTGATATCTACTTGTATAGCTGGTTGTAAATACTGCTCAACTAATTTAGCACTACAGCCACCAATAGTAATTGCTAAATTACAGGCATTAGTCACCTTGTCTAATCCATACTTATTAACCAACTGCAGAATTGCTATAAATTGTTTATCACTGTCCTTGTAGTTTTCCAGTTTATTGCGTATCTTACTAAATACCTCTGGTAATAAGCTCATAAGCTCTTTAAAGGGAGCACCATTACGCAAAGCCCCTGGTTTACGTTCCAGAGCTGAGATATAATGCCATGGATTATAAATCTTCTGGTAGCGATTGAAACAGCGAACATGCTCTCCTATAACCTTGCTTTCATATAGGATAACTATCTCCCAGGCATAGGATTTAATTTGCACAGCAACACCTACATATTCACACGGAACGCTATACATATTAGTATCATATTGCACAAGGCTTAAAGGCGAAACTATAGTTGGATGCAATCTGTAAGCTGTAAATTCTCCTCTATATTTTATTAAATATGGCTTTTCTTCCTCATATACTTCAAAGATTGTCCGCTCTTTAAAGTCAGGATGCTGTCTAGTTTTAGACCAATTTAAAGACATCTCTCTGAGTTAATAATTGATATCTTCATAGCTTTCCCCTGTCAGTATTGGTGTAAAAAAGTTACGTCTAGTATCACCTACTCGTTTTTCAACTCGCCCCTTCTCCCAACCAGATGCTGGAGTACAAGCAGTCGGTTCAAATAAATAATGAGATGCCATCTGAACAAACTTTTCGTTAAAAATACGATTCCTGCCGACTAATATCTCTTTAACGGCTGTCTTCATATTATCATAAATTCCCTTCTTACAGCAGCCAGCAAAAAACTTAAAGGCTTCTTCATGTGCTTTCATCACCATCTCAAGTTGCTCGTTAGGGTAGACAATAACCAAAGAATGACGGCTGTAGCATAGTGTTATTCTTGCAGCCTTTACTCTAATAATCTCACCATCTAAACATATCTCCTCTTCTCCCCAGTCAAATTGAAAAGATTCTCCAGGTTCAAAATTTAGTGGAATAAAAACTTGTTGACCCTTTGCTTCGCGTTCTCTACGAAATGCCCTGACAATTAGATTCACAGTTTCATAACTTCCTGTGTAACCCGATATCTGTAGCTGTTGGTATAGTTTCTTTGCCGTCATTCTGCGTCGAACCGGCTCCTTGCTATTCTCTACTAATAACTGATTTAGTACTGCAAGATGATTACCAAGAACCGGTTTATCTTTGGTATATTTTGCTAACTCAAATTTGGTTTGATCACTACGAATGACTTTTTTTACTGTATTCTTTGATATATTCAATTCTCTAGCAATTTTTTTAATTGCCTTACCATCAACGTGGTACATCCTACGTATTCTTCCTATTGTTTCCACTATAAACACCCCTTTAAAACTCCTTAAAAAAAATATTAACAATATTAATTTTTCGGAGATATTGTTACTTATTTAGGGGGGCAATTTTCATTACAATTTTTCCTTTAAAGGGGTCAATAGATGATTACAATTTACACAAAAGGACAATCATACTGAATCAATATGGGTATTTCCTGGCAATAATAGTAGCGATCATTTACAAGAACCTAAAAGAGCGTGGAAGAGAATTTGCCAATTAGCTGGTATTGATGATTTAAGAATCCATGATTTAAGAAGAACACACGGTAGTTTAATGCGTAAAGCTGGAGCAAATAAAGAGGTGCTAATGCAGGCTTTAGGTCTTAAAGATATAAGATCAACAAAAATATATGATTCTATAGAGAGTGATCAAGCTGAAGTTGAAGAATTTATGGAAAAAGTTATACAAGACCTAATGTTGCCAGAAGATACAGTAACCCCTCAAACAGAAATGAACAAAAATGCGGATAATATAAGGAAAAAGGAAGAATGAAGCACGGTAACGAAAGGAAAAAGAATTGCAGCACAAATAAGAGAGCTTAAATATAAGTATATTTAATAATCAGCAGCAATCAACTTGTTCGATAATTAGTAATTACAAGCTCTCTAGTGATACTCTTCTGTCCGGTTAGGGCATATTTGGCGTCAATAGTATTTATGGTGAAATCTTGGTATATTTCTCGGATAAAGTCAGTATTACTATTAGAAATCATTAATTTTACACCTTTGCTAGTTAGTTCTTTAACGAAATTTCTAAGTCTAATTTGTTCATTCTCATCAAATGGCAATCTAGTATAAAATCTTTCCCCAGCTTGGTAATAAGGCGGGTCAAAATAAACAAAATCATTTTCCTTAGGTTCGATAAACGGTATACTTGCAGCAAAACTGCATAACTCTATTAAATTTTTTTGGTAGTATGAATTTATTTTATAAATTTGGGTTCCTACTATGCAAATATCACCGATTAGTAAAAAAACTGGTTGAAAAACTATCAGTTATACTATAACATTTCAATTATTAAACGTAATGAATGAATCAAAATGAAAAAGCCAAAAGTAGCGACCTTAAGTGCTGAGGAACGAGAAGAACTAATACAACATATTAAGGCAAGTTCATTAACAGGAGATGATCAGCAAGCGGTGATAGAACTTGTGAAATTTTGTAACGAACTAATAGACAAGCTAGCATCATCAAACATCAGTATAAATAAGCTTAAGGAGATGATGATTGGTTTTAAGGCAGATAACAAAAAAAAGATAGTTCAGATTCATTAAAAGAACCACCGAGTGAATCTGATAATAAGAATGGTGGTAATGAAGAAGAGTACGATGAGTCCAAGAAGAGAGATCGCAGTAATTGGCAAGGTAAATATGGATTTGATGATTATCAGGATGCAAATACCAGCTATTTAGCTCCTGAGAATTTTTGTAGTGGTGATAGCTGTCCTCACTGTGATAATGGTAAACTCTATAATAGTGAAGCTAGAAAATTGCTACAATTTACAGGTAATGCTCCAATTACAGTCAACAGATATGTAAAGAAAACGTTACGCTGTAATGCTTGCGATTATACAGTTATGAACAATAAGAATATCAACAAATGGACAAATAGTAGCAAAAGTGCAATAGTGTTACAAAAGACCTACGGTACTCCCTTCTATCGTTTATCTAGGTTGCAAAGTTTAAGCGGGGTTCCTGTATCATATAGCTCGTTGTGGCAACAATATTTAGATGTTTGGCAAGAAGGTGGTGGAGCTGAAATTTACAGGGTATTATTGGAAATGGCTGCCGAATGTAGCTCACTGAATCTTGATGATACTAGAGCTAGAATTTTAGAAATTACTGTAGCCAATAAAAAATTACGTACTCAAAATAAGAAAGGACGCAGCTGTTATACCACTACTATATGTGCTAAGACTGCCAATAATGAGGTGATAGTTTTATATTTTACCGGTAATAAGCATGGCGGGGAAAATATTGGTAACGTACTAAAGAATCGTAAGAATAGGACTGATTCTATTCATTTAATGACTGATGCAAGTAACAATAATAACCCAGTATTATCAGAAGCAGATAAAGAATTACTAGCAATAATAATTATGATCAACTGTTTATCACATGGACAGAGGAAATTTACAGATAATGAACCATACTATCCTGAAGAATGCGGATATTTTCTCAAACAAACTGGTGAGATTTACCATAATGAACATCAATGTAAAGAGATGAGCCTTGAGGAAAAGCTGAAGTACCATCAGGAACATAGCAGTAAATATATAGAAAACATATATAACAAAATAGACGAATTATTTAACGACAAGAAAGTTGAGCCTAATAGTAGGTTTGGGCAAGCTATGAAATATTGGTTAAATAATAAAGAAGGTTTGACGCAATTTTTGAAAATTCCAGTTAGCAGTCTTGATAATAATTGGGCTGAGAGGTCACTACGTACCATTATTTTACAAAGGAAGAATTCATTATTCTTTAAAACAATCAATAGTGCTGAGATACATAGTGGTCTGTATAGTATAGTAAAGACTTGTAGTGAGAACGGGATCAATGCATTTAAATATTTAAATTGGCTGCAAGAGCAGAGTAGCAAAGCAAAGAAGCATCCTACGAATTATACACCTTTTGCCTATGCAAGATATATAAATAATACGGAATTAATCGAGACGGCAGCTTAAATGACAGGAAGCCAATCATTGGAGAGTTTGGCAGAACTAGGATCGCCATTATGAATAAGAATGTGTAAGGTTCTATAACAAATCTGATAAGATGAATTATCAGATGGGGAAAGTTTTGCCGTAAATTTACCTTTGGATAGGCGTTTAGAGCATAACCAAAAGCCTTGACCGTCAAAGGACAAAATTTTAATGGCAGTTCTGTTTTTATTATAGAATAAAAACAAGGAACCATTAAGAGGGTTGGAAGAAAGTTTTTGTCTGCAAACAGCTATTAAACCATCGATACCCTTACGAAAGTCGATGGCAATAGTGGCAACAAAAATAACTGACTGAGGGGTTAGTTGCAGCATAGAAATGTTTGAATTATGGTTTTTAGCTCTAGTGTTTGAATAATAAGCTTGGTACCATTTGGCTTAATAATGTGGCAAGTGTAGTAATTTTGTTTGGGAGTAGCCACAGGATCAGTATCTATAGAATTTACTAGTTGAAATGGGAGAAAATTAATATCGTGTTGTAGAACTTTATTTGAAGTTGAGGTAGGAGAAGTTTTGAGGGAAGGTTGATGGGCTTGTTGAATTGAACTAATTATTGTTTTATTAATATTGAGATGTTTGGCTATATCTTTGCAAGAATAGTGATGGAGTAGCTGGCGAACTAATTCCTTTAGATGGTTTGGTATGGGATCAAACTTGTTAGTTTTAGTTTGACGCCAGGCTTTAAATTGCTGAGCTACTTGCTCAACAGTAATTGATGGTATTTGCATAGTAGGAACCCAAATGTATAAAATAAATTTTATACTAACAAAAAAATTAGATAGAGTTATGCAGTTTTGCTGCAAGTATACCTTTCTCTGCTTTACTCAGTATAGATTGTGCCTGAATCTTTTTAATCTTATTTAGTATTTCTTGCTGCTTTAATGACAAACTTAACTTTGTTTTTGCTATTTCTCGCTGACATATTCTTATTAAACGACCCAGCAATATCTTTAAATGTTGCATTACCTTCTTACGTTTTTTGGCTTTACTATTATCCTTATATTTCCATAATTTTACTATGTCTTTTTTATATTGCTTGGCATATGTCTCATGTAACTTAATGCCTAAAGTATGACATAACTTTACTAGCTCTATTCTTGCCTTATCCATCAAATACACATCATGAGGATACTTAATATTCTTAATTTGTACTGTAGTATCAACGATTATCGATGCTAAGTCTTTTTTTTTAAGCACTCCGACTTTGCAACCAATTCTTGTTAATTCTTTTAATATCTCATTATATCCTTCTTCCCCTAATATAGCACGAAACCTTCGTATACTAGCTTCTGATATCTCAGCATCTTTCTGCAAATATTCCCAACCACAAAAATATTGCCAATATACGTTCTCTCTCAGCTCTTCTTCAGCTGCAGCATCTGACAGGTTATACATCGCTTGCAGCATAGTTACTCCAAGTAATAACCTGTGACATCTGCGATTCCTACCAAATTTCTTGATATTAACATTTGTCAATAACCATTCCTCTAAAACAGTCCAATTTATTAACGATCTTAATTTATATAACTTGTTATTAGGGTTTAATTCTTCGGTCAATTTATAACCAAAAAGCTGTCCTTGTTTTTGGGATTTTATTATATCTTCTATCGGCATAATTCATACAATCCATAAGGTTTCTGCCAATATTATAGCATTTTCTTATGGATTATCTAGATATTTTTACCCGCTAACCATATTATATATTATCCTTCTAGACTTTTGACGGGGAGACTATCTATAGAATTTACTAGTTGAAATGGAAGGAAATTAATATCTTGTTGCAGTTTTGCTGCAAGTATACGTTGAATTGAACTAATTATTGTTTTATTAATATTGAGATGTTTGGCTATATCTTTGCAAGAATAGTGATGGAGTAGCTGGCGAACTAATTCCTTTAGATGGTTTGGTATGGGATCAAACTTGTTAGTTTTAGTTTGACGCCAGGCTTTAAATTGCTGAGCTACTTGCTCAATAGTAATTGATGGTATTTGCATAGTAGGAACCCAAATTTATAAAATAAATTTTATACTAACAAAAAAATTAGATAGAGTTATGCAGTTTTGCTGCAAGTATACGGTCTTCTAGAATCTTGTCTAATGGAACCGCAGATTTGTCCTGGAACTCTCTAACTTGCTCCTTCCCTATAATATCATATACTCCAGTTGACCTTTGATCCTTATGACCTAAAGCCTCAGCTATTATCTCTCTATCTGCTCCAACTTTACGCATCCAACTGCCGTGTGTTCTTCTTAAATCATGTATCCTTAAATCTTCAATACCAGCCAATTTACAAATTTTCTGCCAAATATAATCAGGGGAGGCTATGTGACCACTTTTACTCTGATCGCTAGGAAATACCCATATTGATTTATTATTATTCTCTTTTTCTCTTCCTGTCAATATCCTTAGGGCGGAGTTCACTAAATGAACTCTTTGTGTTTTATTATTTTTAGCAGACTTAGCTGGTATAGACCATGTCATATTTTCAAAATTAATATCCTGCCATTTCATAGAAAAAACATTACTTTTCCTTGCTCCAGTGAATAATAGCATTAATATCACATCCGCAATTATCCTAGTACATTTCTCAATAACTACATTAATGAACCTTGACAGTTCCTCTTGGGTTGCAATATATCTTTCTCTGACGTTTTCTAGATTTTTCTCAATATCCTTTGCTGGATTCTTATCTAACATTTGCCATCTAATACCTCTATTGAACATCGCACTAAATAACTTAAGAAAGTTGTTAGCACTATATATACCTCTATTATTACTAATATTATTAAACGTTTTCTGAATATCATCCATTGTCACAGTAGATATTTTTATTTCATAATAATCTTTACCATATAGAGTCATTTTAGCAATATCAGACTTCCAGCCCTTATTCTTACGTTTACAGTGTTCTTCAATATATTTATCAAAGAACTCTTTAACGGTTAACTTGGTTAGTTTATCATCTATTGGATTATTTGTAATAGCTAATTTTTCAAGAGGGTTAATGCCTTTTGCTATCTGGTTTTTTAGTTCAGCAGCTTTATTCCTTGCTTCTAGTACCGAAATATAAGGGAATCTACCTAAGTTAATTGTACGACTACGACCTTTCTTCTCCACTGTTTTACGTAAGTAAAAAGTCTTACTTCTTTTGCTTGCAATAAGAAACAAGCCCTTTTCTTTGGTATCATTATAAAAATCTTGTTTAGTTTTAGGAAGAATAATTTTACTTACAGTGTCTTGAGTAAAATGCGAATTAAAAGTTGTCATATACCTACCTCAATTATGTTATTAGTTTCAACAGTGTTGTCACTGATGATGTTATTGATATTTTTTATTTAGATTAAGTGGTTTTTTATTGATTTTTAATATAGGAGGGCATAGAGTTAAATCCTGTTTTTTGTTTTTCGGAAAATAGACACTGAGGTTAGAGTGAAATTTGTTCGATTGTCTTCTAACCTCGGTGCTTGACACTACACCACGTAGTATCGTCTTTCACAAATACTATTATTTTTCCGCAGAGTAAAGGGGATTTTTTAATAAAACTAAGATTTTTTTTAAAGTTCTTTAGAATAGTGTTGATCTAATAACAGCCACTAAAATTGTTATTGCAGCTTTTCAAGAGGGTTAGCATTTGGTAGCTCTGGTTGTTGTATTTTTGGAAGATGAAATGAACTGGTGTCATATATCTAGCTAAACTAAATTTGTTACATAATTAATTAATATAATTAATAGAATTATGTAACAATATATAAAGTTAATTAGGTATTTAAATTAATATATTTTTATTGACTATTATAACAATAATTCAACTAAAAGTATGGTTTTAAAAATAATATTTTTATAGTAGTTTTATAGTAGATTTTTGGGTATATTCCTCAATTTTTACAAGAAATTGACCAATATATTAAGTTAAAATAATGTGCAAAATATTAATTAAAATTAGAGGAGAAAGGCTTATGAGTACTAGGGTTTCAAGGGTGCAAAACAATAGCAGAAATAGTGCCATTGCGAGGGTGCAAATTTCACCCTGTGTTCCTCGCAATGACGGAGTAATGCTATTCAGGTTAGCTATATGAACGAAAATATGAATAATAATTGGTAAATAAACATGACTGACCTTTTACAAGAAGTTTTAAGCGATAAAAATGAAGAAAAAAAACTTTATTATTTTAAAAAATTTCTTCCTATCACTATAATCCTCACACTTATAGTGATATTATTTATGTTAATAAATAATTGGCGAGATAGAAAGGAAATAGAGAATAACCAAAAGACAGGTGATATTTTAGTTAAATCTATTGCTCTTATTAATGATAATAAAGATCTTGCCATAAAGTCTTTGGATAATTTAATGGCAACAAGTAGTAATAAAGCAAATGGTTTAGCTGTTATCGAGCAAGTTAGTATCAAAA
Organism: Candidatus Tisiphia endosymbiont of Hybos culiciformis; assembly: GCF_964030975.1. Taxonomy (NCBI): domain Bacteria; kingdom Pseudomonadati; phylum Pseudomonadota; class Alphaproteobacteria; order Rickettsiales; family Rickettsiaceae; genus Candidatus Tisiphia; species Candidatus Tisiphia endosymbiont of Hybos culiciformis. The sequence goes on along the minus strand of NZ_CAXIQH010000001.1, from coordinate 282,733 downwards.
TACACCAAGGAGACTTTATTGAAGCCAGAACTTTATTAAAAGAAGTTATTGATAACAATAATTATGATGAATTAACAAGTGCATATGCTCATCTAGTTTGGTTGAGTTTAATGATAGACAAACCAAATTCGTCTGATGTAAACAATAATGAAATCGAGAAATATTTAAATTATTTTGATGATGAAAATAAACCATTCTTTGGTACCGCAAATATTATCAAAGCAACTTGGTATATTAGAAATAATTCAAAAGATTTAGCAGAAAATACTTTAAAAAAGTTAATCTCACTAGAAAGTACAACTCAAACAGTTAAAGAGCAGGCTAAAGCTTTACTTGCAAATTTACAATAATAAGGGTCAAAATTATGATAAAACAACTTATAGCTAAGATGACTAATATTACTTCCAATTCACAAACGTCATTACGAGGAGTCACTTCAGTGGTGACGAAGCAATCCTTTTTGTGTCATCCCTGCGAACGCAGGGATCTAGATTCCCACCTACGCGGGAATGACAACTTACAATTGCTTCGTCGGCTCACGCCTTCTCGCAATGACGCTAGTTTGCCATGGATAAATATTATAAAACAACGGTTAATTATTTTCTTACTACCTTTTGTTCTAACTTCTTGTGGTCTGGGAGCTAACAAAACAAAAAATATTGTAGAATTAACTCCTAGATTATCTGTAGAAAGTAATGAAGCAATTCAAATAGATTCTACTATAGAATCAAATATATTTATCTCTGAAATGCTTCAGAATAAGGAATATACTGTTACAAAACATAAAATAATAGCCGAGCCAATTTTTAAGAAAGCTGTTGTCTATACCATAGATAGTAAAGGTAATGTCTCCGCCTTTTCTATGAAAGACAAATCTATTATTTGGTCATATAATATAAGTGCTAACAAAAGTGATAATTATGTTGGTGGCGGGATCTTATACCATAATGACAAGCTATACGTTACCTATGGTTCAAGATTCCTGGTAGTTTTAGATAGTAAGTCAGGTCATGAAATAATCAGAAAAGAACTACCTGATATTACCAGAATAAAACCAGTACTAATTAATGATCATACTATTATAGTTCAAACAATAACTAATCAAATATTAGCTATTAATATTAAGAAATTAAATTTTGTTTGGCAACATGAAGGCATAATTGAAACTTTATCATCAAGTTATCATGTTGCTCCAATAGTACAAAATGGCTATGTGATAGTAAATTATAATTCAGGGCAAATTCTTGCTCTAGAAGCTAATAGCGGCAAAATTTTATGGAGTAACGATTTATCTAGCAAGCAAGAGATAGGTTTACCAAATTTCGAGGCAGCTTTTATATTATGTAAACCCATTATCAATAACTCTCACATATATATAGCTAATAGTGCTGGCAAGATAATAAAGCTAGACATTATAACGGGTAATATCCTCTGGCAAACTAAAGCTTATGACGTACAATCAATGTCTTTAGCTGGCAATAGTTTATTTATAACAAATAATGCTGGACAAGTGGCTGCTATAAGCACTGAATTTGGTAAGGTTAAGTTTGTAGCAGATCTAAACGATGGAAAAGATATCAGAAGAGTTAAAGCTTCATCCTTTTTAGCCCCGATAACTGCTAAAGTAAGCGTAGAGGCAAAAGATTGGAATTTAAATATTATTTCTACTAAAGGTGAATTATATAGTTTCCAAGCAGATATTAATGGTAATTTAAATACTACCCCGGTGATTAGTAAAATTACTAAAAATATTGAATATCATGGTAAAACATGTTGTGGTACTATGTATTTTACTACTGATAAAAAAATTATGCTGATAGATTAGTCAAGAGATTATATTATGGTATAATTTAATATATTGTACATTTATCTTGACAAAACACTTGGTATAATGCTATTTAATATAGCTCAGATTGGGATAATGGCAACGGTAATTCTTGCACTATTTCCAAGTATAATTCTAATTAATAAAGATATATAACGTGAAAACTTATTCTGCAAAACCATCACAAATTCAAAAAAAGTGGTGGGTTATAGATGCTAAAGACCTTGTATTGGGTAGGCTTGCCAGTGAAGTAGCTAAAATCTTACGCGGTAAACATAAGCCTTCCTTCACCCCTCATTTAGATTGTGGGGATTATGTAATAATAACTAATGCCAAACATATTTGTTTAACGGGTAAAAAATCAGCTCTTAAAGATGGTAAAATCTATTATCGTCATACTGGTTTCCCGGGCGGAATAAAAGATACAACTGCTGGAAAAATTCTGGCTGGTAAGCATCCTGAACGTGTCGTTAAACTGTCTGTAAAAAGAATGATCACAAGAAACGTTCTAGGATCAAAGCAGATGGGTAATCTATATGTCTACGCAGAGAATGAACACCCACATGAAGCCCAACAACCAGAGCTTTATGATTTTGCAAGCAAAAATACAAAGAATAAAAAATAGTGAATTATGACAACATTAAAGCTTCAAAGCGAAAACACCAAAAACGCTACAGTTCAGAGTAAGTTAGTTAAGCAAAAAACGTCTGTAGAAAACAGTGATAACAAAGTTTATGGTACAGGCAGAAGAAAAAATGCAATTGCCAGAGTATGGTTAAAAAGTGGTAGTGGTAGGGTAATTGTTAACAAAAAAAATGTTGAACAATATTTCACTCGTGAAACTCATACCCAATCTCTCTTACAGCCATTCGTTGTAACCAAAACTTCTGGACAATATGATGTAATATGTACTGTCAAAGGTGGCGGAATGTCAGGACAAATGGGAGCTGTATTGCATGGTGTTGCTAGAGCTCTTGATAAGATCGCTCCAGAATTTCACAGTATTTTGCGTAAATCTGGTTTCTTAACAAGAGACTCAAGAGTTGTAGAGCGGAAAAAATATGGTAAGCATAAAGCAAGAAAAAGTACACAGTTCTCTAAACGTTAAACTTTTCCCGCGTTACGCGGGACAAATATTGGAAACTGCTTATACTCACTAGATGGGTTAACAGCACTTTGGTATAATTATGCAAGATTCTGGTATTTTCAAGAACAATTCTTTAAAGCAAAAGAATTGTTCTTTGCTTTTTCTTGAGACTACACTTATCTTGAAGCTCTTTCCATCATGGCGGGGTAGCTCAGTTGGTTAGAGCGGCGGAATCATAATCCGCATGTCGGGGGTTCAAATCCCTCCCTCGCTACCAGAAATATACTAAGTCACCAAAAATTATAGCAGTGCTTTAGAAGGGATGACCACATCAAAGAGATTAAATAGACCGCTCATACTGCAAGGGTTAGCTTTTGTATTGGCTCTCTTGAAAACTCGCTTATGCTGAGGAATTTGAAAGAGATGCCTCACCTTGAACCGCAGCGTACTTTTTAGAATGACATTTTATAGTGAAACCTATTGAATTAGGTGATACAAACTTTGTGTCATACCTGCGAAAGCAGGTATCTAGATTCCCGCCTTCGCGGGAATGACAACTTACAATCGTTATGTTCTTTATCACCTAATCCTATAGACATAACTATACAATACTTTCTATGTCTATACCTACGCAGGGCAGTTTAAAAGTCGCAACTAATTATACAAGAATCTGTTTTGAGAAATGCATAAACGTCATTGCGAGGAGCCGCTTCGCTACGACACGGCAATCCAAAAAATTGCAACGGCAAAAATAAAACAGCAAGCTGTTTATTTGGATCGCCACGCCACTTCGTGGCTCGCGATGACGGTTATTCGTTTCTATAATCTAGTATTTTATATCATTAGTTGCGACTTTTAAACTGCCCTGATACCTACGAGGTTTAACTCATACCCTACATTTTTTATTCTATCGTAAAAATAGCAAAAAATTATAAGGATATTATGCTACACAAGCGTCATTGCGAGGAGCCACTTTAGTGGTGACGAAGCAATCCAAAAGACCAGAAGTGGATTGCTTCGTCGTGCTTACACACTCCTCGCAATGACGCCAGTTATTTTCCCACAACTTTTAAACTGCCATGATGACCTCTAAACCCGCTCTACCTTCTAACTTTCGACAGTTGTGGTGTCATCCCTGCGTAGGCAGGTATAGTTATGCTCATAGGATTAGGTGATAAAGAACATAACGATTGTAAGTTGTCATTCCCGCGAAGGCGGGAATCTAGATACCTGCTTTCGCAAGGTTAACACAAAGTTTGTATCACCTAATTCAATAGGTTTCACTATATCTAGATTCCCGCCGTTGCTAAGAATGACAACTTTTTTGCTATTTTTATGATAGAATAAAAAATGTAGGGTATAGCAATCTAGCTTGTACTACGTTGTCCATAAATTAGGAATTCCTGGTTACCTTTTGCTCCTAGAATAGGGCTGGGTATTATCCCAACTATGTTGAAATGATAATTTGATTCTAGCCATTGTTGAATTTTGTCACATACTCTTTGGTGTAAGAGTTGGCTTCTGACAATGCCACCATTCCCGACCTCATTCTTTGCTACTTCAAATTGGGGCTTAATTAGAGCAACTAGACTACAATTATCTTTTGCTAAACCAAATGCAGTAGGTAATATGGTGGTAAGGCTAATGAAGCTGGCATCACAAACGATCATATCTGGTGGCAAACTAATTTGCTCAATTGTTAAATACCGGGCATTAGTTCTTTCAATTACTGAAATTTTAGGATTATTACGTAGTTTATGATGTAGTTCACCATATCCTACATCTACCGCAAAAATCTTTCCGGCATTTCTACGGAGTAAAACCTCAGTAAACCCACCAGTACTAGAGCCTATATCTAGACAAACTAGCCCTTGTGGATCAATATTGAAATGGTCTAGAGCAGCAATTAATTTTAACGCCCCTCGTGATACATAATCATGTATCGGGCGTTTTATAATAATATCACGAGTATCAGTTGATACTCCAGTACCTGGTTTAGTATTTTGGAGCTGATTAACATATACTTTGCCTTGTATTATTAAGCTTCGTGCTACGTTAATATCATCAACTAATTGGCGTTCTACTAAATGCTGGTCAAGTCTTATTTTTTTCATCAATCAAATTTATAGTGTCCTTAATACCAAAAAGTTTAATAAAAGACCCAAGCCTTGGTCCCTCAGTTTGCCCAAGTAATATTTGATATAATTCTTTAAAATAATCTCGCAAATTACTATAGCCATGATTATTACCTATATCATAAATTTTCTCTTGAATCTGCTCGGAAGTAATATCTACTGGTAAAGCAGATAACATAGTGCTGATTTCTTGTAAAATAATTTTCTGCTGATCATTAGGAGTTAAATAGCACTTATTCGCTTTAATAAAGTCATTATAATAACCAATGGCAAAATCTGTTAAATGATCAAGGTACGGAGCATTTTGCTTCGTCGCATCTGGAGCGTATTTACTGATAAACCCCCAGAGTACCGATTTATCTTCCGGGTTACAAACTGATGCTAGGTTAAGCAATAAGCTAAAACTAATGCCAAAAGTTTCGATAATAGGCACATTGCCATGATGAATATGGTGTACTGGATTGGCAAAACGCTTTACTTGATCTGTTTCTAAGTGATATTTTTTATTGAATGTAATATATTCATCAACATTTTTAGGTATTACGTCAAAATGTAAGCGTTTGGCTCTTGTTGGATTTTGATAGATAAATAGTGCCATACTTTCCATAGGGGCATATTGTAACCATTGATCAACTGTGATACCATTGCCTGTAGATTTAGAAATTTTCTCTCCATCTTCATTGAGAAATAATTCATAGAAAAATTGTACTGGTTCAACTCCACCCAAGATTCGACAAATCTCGCAATATAACCTAGCATTATTCATATGCTCCTTACCATACATTTCATAATCAACTTGTAATGCAGCCCAACGCATAGCAAAATCAGGTTTCCATTGTAATTTGCAATGCCCCTTTGTCACAGGAACTTCAACCAATTTCCCTTCCTCGTCTTGATAGCTAATAGTGCCGTTTAAACGATCAGTTTTGGTAATAGGTACTTGTAGGACAATACCAGTTTTTGAACAAATCGGCATGAAAGGTGAATAGGTTGCTTTTCTTTCAGCTCGAAAGGTTGGTAACATTAGATCCATTATCTCATCATATTTGTCTATGACTTTCAGCATCATCTGATCAAATAAACCGGATTTATAACATTCTGTACTACTAACAAATTGATATTCAAAGCCAAACCTATCCAGAAATGAGCGAAGTTTAGCATTCATGTAATGTCCATAACTTTCACATTCACCAAAAGGGTCTGGCACAGATGTCAGGGGTCTACCAATATGTGGTGCTATCATATCAGGATTGGGGATATTATTGGGAACTTTACGCAGACCATCCATATCATCAGAAAAACAGAACATCTTAGTTGGAATATTCGATAGTTGTTTAAATGCTTCTTGCACCATTATAGATCTAGCAACTTCTGCAAATGTACCTATATGTGGTAATCCTGACGGTCCGTAGCCTGTTTCAAATAATACATAACCTTTAGCGGGGGTTTTACCACCCAGCTGATCTAATATTTTTTTTGCTTCTAAAAAAGTCCAAGCGTTTGACTTAACCGCATCTTCTAAAATTTCTAATTCTGACATCTATAATATCCATTTCCATATAGTTTAATTTTTCCCATACACGTCCGCTTTGAAAAATTGGTTCCACAAAACTTCACACTAGTGTCCAAGTAAAATCAGCACATCAAATAGCGTCATTGCGAGGAGGCATAAACCGACGAAGCAATTGTAAGTTGTCATTCCCGCGAAGGCGGGAATCTAGATACCTGCTTTCGCAGGGATGACACAAAACGTAATTGCTTCGTCGCCACTAAAGTGGCTTCTCGCAATGACGTCAGTTTACTATGACTAAGTGCTATTCGGATTAGCTATATGTTCCAATTCTCCAAATCATTTGCGTATACCAAGATTATAAGTATACATGGTTTTATGTAAATTTATAAATTTATCTCTTGAGTTTTTTATAATATTCTTAGACAATAGCAGCTTAAAAATTAGTATTTACTTATGACTATTCCTTCTATTGTCCATTTTATTCGTAAAGACAGCTTTAGAGTCTTACATATAGCCCTAATTTGTACATGCATCTTTGCCTTATTTTTAGCTTATTTTATCGAATATATACTACATTTTACACCTTGTCCTTTGTGTATTTATCAAAGATTCCCATATTTATTTATCATCAAGATTTCAGTTGTAGCACTAATTATTAAAAAAATAAGCAAATATACTTTATTTTTTATCGTTCTAAACTTATTAGGTGCTTGCATATTAGCAGGCTATCATAGTGCCGTGGAAAGAGGAATAATTGCACCAAGCACTCTTTGTTCAACTTTAATCCATATTCCAAAACACTTATCCATCCAAAATATTAAAGAGATATTTTATAGCCAACCGGTCACGACTTGTACCAAAGCAACAGTTAAATTATTTGGTATGTCCATGACAGAATGGAATTTACTGCTAAACCTCTCTTTATTACTAGGGGTACTCCTTATTTGGTTTTATCCTAATAGTGCTAAATCTGAAAACAATATCACTATAGAATAAAATGTGACTAGCACTAAGTATAAATTTAAAAAAATATAATAATTTTTTAAATAACTTGACGGAGGGAATCTAGATACCTGCTTTCGCAGGTATGACATCTTTCATAGGTATGACATCACAGTTTTAGTGCCATTCCCGCACTCCCTTGTCATTCCCGCGTATGCGAGAATCTAGAACCATACTTTCGCGGGAAGGAAACCTTTTGCGTTTTAACATAATATATCAATCAGCACGTTGCAACCAATGCCCTTCAGCTGGCGACAAGTCACTTGCTACAGCTCTCCTATCATCAAATACAAAACACTCTCCCTGCCATAGATTGCTACGATTATGTGTATCTTCTAGATATTGTAAAATACCACCTTTAAGATGGTACACATCATTAAAGCCAAGTTTCTTTAAGTAGGCTGTTGATTTTTCACACCTAATTCCACCAGTACAATACATCGCTATTTTCTTCCCAACAAGTAAGTCTTTATTTTGTTCTACCCATTTTGGGAATTGTTTAAACGTCTCTGTCTTTGGGTCTATAGCACCTTTGAAAGTACCGATACATACTTCATAGTCATTCCTAGTATCTATTACTACCACATTATTTTGGCTAACAAACTTGTCCCAATCATTTGGCTCAATATATTCTCCCTTAAGACTAGCAATATCAATATCTCCAACTGCCATAGCAATGATTTCTTTTTTAAGCCTTACTCTTAATTTTTGGAAAGGATGAATGTCACAGTAATTTATTTTAATATTTACATCTTCTGCTAACGTAAGGCTGATAATTTCATCTAGTAAAAAACTTACCTGTTCTTTTGTACCAGAAATTGAACCATTAAACCCTTCAAGAGCTAAAAGAATAGTACCTCTAACGCCTCTTTTCTTGCCAAGATGTAAAATCTTTGGTAACAAAACCTCAAGATTTTCTAGTTTAGTAAAACTATAAAAACTTAATACTGATATTTTAACATTATTATCCATAGTAAAAATTATATTTTAGAAATTTAAAAAGCTTGTAAGTTGTCATCCCCACATAAGCGGGAATCTAGATACCTGCTTACGCAGGGATGACATCACAGTTTTAGTGCCATTCCTGCACCATAGTACCCTACATTTTTTATTCTATCGTAAAAATAGCAAAAAAAGGATACTATGCTACACAATCGTCATTGCGAGGAGTGTGTAAGCACGACGAAGCAATCCACTTCTGGTATTTTGGATTGCTTCGTCGCTTAAAGTAGCTCCTCGCAATGACATTTAAGAACTTATTCGGATTAGCTATATAAGTCAATTTGTTACCGGCAAAGCTATAAACAGAGACACACCCCGTCTCTGTACCAACAAAATTATATTTTGTTTTTTAATATTTCGTGCATTCTCATATAATAAATTTAATTGCTCTATAGAAACTATTGGCTGCTGATTGCATGCTACTACTAAATCACCAATTTTAAATTTATAATTTTTCTCATCCTTAGGAAGGTCAGTTACAATAATACCATTGGCTTTACTACCAATGGCAAATTTTTGTTTAAGATTATCGGATAAATTACTGAAAGTAATATTACTTTTTACAATAGAGGTTTTATCACTCACCTCATCGCTTACTTTTCTAGGCTCTGGTTCCTCTTCCTGACTAATCTTACCATTTAGCTCGTGATTCTTACCATCGCGTACGATAACAATTTTTACCTCTTGATCAACAGTAGCTTCAGCAACCATTACCTGTAACCTTCTTGAACTTGTTATTGGTTGCCCAGCAAACTCTATTATTACATCTCCAGGCTTTATACCAAATTTTTCACCTGAACCATCCTTTTGTACTTCCACTACTAATGCTCCTGAGGTTTCTTTTAGCCCAAATCCTTCAGCTATTTCATTAGTTACTTCTTGAATTATTACTCCAAGCCCACCGCGATTAATTTTCCCATTTTGCCTTAGCTGGTTAACAATTGATCTGGTAGTATTAGATGGAATGGCAAATCCAATACCAATATTAGTTCCAGAAGGTGAGAACATTACCGTATTGACTCCTATAACTTCGCCATTAATATTAAACATTGGTCCACCAGAATTACCATTATTGATAGCCGCATCAGTTTGTATAAAATCATCTACTATGCCACTATCAATATCGCGTCCTTTTGAAGATATGATACCAACAGTTACAGTTCCCCCAAGTCTACCAAAAGGATTACCAATCGCAATAACCCAATCCCCTACCCTAGCCTTACCAGAATCACCAAATTTTACGAAAGGCAAAGGACTTTCTGCCTCAATTTTTAAAAGAGCAAGATCGGTTTTTTGATCACTACCTACCAATTTAGCTGACATCTCTCTATTATCAGTTAATTTTACGTGTATCTCATCCGCATTAGCAACTACATGATGGTTAGTAACAATAAAACCAGCCGAATCTATAATAAAACCAGAACCAAGGGGAACAGATTTAGGGTTTGAATACATCTCATCAAAATTAAAAGGTAGATTAAAACGCTCCAAAAGTTCATTTAAATAATCGAACGGAAAATATTCAAAAGATTTCTTATGAAAATCTTCTGATTTCTGGTCTGATTTTTGACTATATTGCACTGTATACACATTTACCACAGCCGGGATAAGTGGCTCAACAATGTCTGCAAAACTATATTTATAGGGTTCAACTTTTACTGGCACTGACTGTAAATTACTAGATTCCTCAGGAGCAGCAGCATCCTTAGTTAATGGAATTTGATTTAACGAAATATCTTCAGCAAAAGCAGAAAATGCTAGCCATAGGCTCATCAGCAGAGCTATAACCAAATATTTCAGTAAATTATTACACTTAATAATATTTTGAACCATATCATCTATCTAATTAACACAATCTGTCAATTATTTGCAAAAATTGACCGTAGTTTAAACCTGTCCATATACTCAAATATTTCCTTACAGGAACTTATACGTAAAACGTCATTGCGAGGAGCTACTTTAGTAGCGACGAAGCAATCCAGGAAAGTGATTAGAAATGGATTGCTTCGTCGGCTCACACCTCCCTCGCAATGACGCCAGTTTACTATGGCTAAATGCTAATCGGGTTAACTAAATTACTATTTCCCTAAATTTAAATATCTAAATAACTCCGCTTCTGGAGACAATACAAAAGAAGTATCATCTTTCTTTAAAGTATTCTTATATACTTCCAACGATCTATAAAATTTATAAAATTCTGGATCAACAGAATAAGCAAGGTTATATATCTTGGCTGACTCCCTATCACCTTCTCCTTTGATAATTTGAGATTGCATATAAGCTTCAGCAAGCAATATTTTACTTTCTTTGTCAGCTCTGGATCTTATACGGGCTGCTTCTTCTTGCCCTTCAGCTCTTATTTGAGTCGCCTCTTTTTCACGAGCAGTTTGCATACGGCGATAAATTGCCGCACTATTTTCTTTCGGCAAATCAGCTCTTAAAATTCTAACATCAATTACATCAAGTCCAAAATTTCTTGCCTCTTGATTAACTTGATTTAAGATATTTGACATTATTTCAGACCTTTCACTGGTAAGAAGGCTAGTTAAAGGTAATCTACCTATAACTTTTCTCATCGAAGATTCTAGGTTTTTATTAAGCCTAATTTTAACCCCCTGATAGTTATGAACAGTTTTGTAAAACATCACAGGATCAACAATACGAAATTTGGCAAAAGCATCAACGATTACCCTTTTCCCATCAGAAGCAGTTAGTTCCTTTGCCTCTGCCTCTACATTTAAGATACGTTTATCAAAAAATTCAACATTTTGAATAAATGGAATCTTGACATTTAATCCAGGACTCTCAATTGTCCTTACCGCTTCGCCAAATTGAAATACTACAGCAGAATGGCGTTGGTCAACAGTAAACAAAGCACTAATAACTGATAGGAATAATACAAGAGCTACAAAACTTATATAATAAATTGTCTTCATCTGGCACTACTCCTTAATTTTATTTTGCTGAATTGCCATATGCGGCAAAACGCCATTAGTACCCATAATAACCTTGCTGGTACCCATTAGAACTTTTTCTATAGTTTCCAGATAAAGACGATCCTTAGTTATCGATTTATTAGCAACATATTGTGTATAGACAGCAGCGAATCTCTTACTATCTCCTTCAGACTTTGAAATAACTTCTTGTCTGTAACCTTCTGCTTCTTGCACTATTTTAGCCGCTTCACCCCTTGCTTTAGGTAAAATATCATTATTATAGGATTGTGCTTGGTTTATCTCACGTTCTTTATCAGCTTTAGAAGTTTGTACATCCCTATAAGCATCGATTACTTCAGCTGGTGGTTCAGCTTTTAGTAACTGCACTTTTTCAATACCAACACCAGCATTATAATGCTCAAGGATTTTTTGAGTTAAAGCTTCAATTTTATTAGTTATTTCTTGTTTCTGGTCTGATAATATTGAAGAGATAGGAGTATTGCCAATAACTTCTCTTATCGCACTTTCAGCAACTGTTTTTACCGAATCCTCTGGATTGACAATATTAAAAATATATTTTTCCAAATCACTAATATGCCACATTACGTCACAATTTAGTGCCACAATATTCTCGTCGCCTGTAAGCATAGTACTCTCAGCCGTCATAGCTTTTGTACTATCCATATTAGGTTTAAGGTTACTTGTTGATCTATAACCAATCTCAATTCTCCGAGATTGGTTTACCTTCTCAACTACTACCTGTTCAAACGGCAAAGGAAGGTGATAATTCAAACCAGGAGATCCTTTGCGAACAAACTTACCAAACCTCATTACAGCTGCTTCTTCTCCTTCCTTAACTTCATAAACTCCGGAAGCAAACCAAATGCCAACTAATGATAAAAATACTAATATCATTATATTGTTGTTGAAACCAAAGTTATTGAAAAACTCGTGAAAATTAAACTTATTTTTTTTCCTTGGTCTAGTAAATATATTATATTCACTTTTTTCTTCCTCTTCGGAATCTCCCCAAGGGGATTTTTTTAAAATTTGATTAAACATTTTCTGCTATTGCTATTTTGTTAATTTGTATATTATATCACTAAATATAGTTAGCACTAATATCTTATAAAATAAATCTAGTATATAATTATATCTTGTATCTCTAACTGCGTCAAGTTCGTTACCAAAAAAACCTAACCTATTATAATATAACTTTAATTTAAAAACGATGATTGATATAAACCAACAACAAATATTAAATAAAATTTCCAATATTACCTTTAGTGACAATACGAAATTAATCGATATTATATCTAACATTGTAATTAAGGATAAAAATATTGGATTTGCAATTGATATTTTTGGCAAGAACCTTAAGGAAGTAGATGAAATAAAAATTAAAGCCATCAATAAATTAAATGAAATAGCTAATATCGGCAAAATAACCATAGCTTTGACTAGCAGCAAAAACTTAGCTAAGAAATCAACTAATCCAAAAGTTAAATATTTCATTGATGGAGTAAAAAAGGTAATATTGGTGGCATCTGGTAAAGGGGGAGTTGGTAAATCTACTATAACCGCATTGATAGCCGAACAATTAAATCTTGAAGGATATAAAGTAGGAATAGTGGATGCTGATATTTATGGTCCGTCAATTCCACAAATATTTGGTATTAGTGATGTACCAGAAATAGTGTATAATAAAATGACCCCTTTAAAATCGCGGGGCATTGAAATTATTTCTATTGGATTTCTTATTCATAATAATTCTGCTATTGTTTGGCGTGGTCCAATGGCTAGCAAGACAATTTACCAGCTATTATCTCTCACTCATTGGCAGGAGTTAGATTATTTAATTATTGACATGCCCCCTGGTACCGGTGATATTCACTTGAGTATTTTAGAAAATTACCAATTAGATGGAGTAATAATAGTAACCACTCCACAAAAAATGGCGGCAATAGATGTCGTTAGGTCAATTGATTTATACAAAAAATTTAACTTACCAATTTTAGGTATTATAGAAAATATGAGCTATTTAATTGAAGCAAGCTCAGGAAAGAAAACCCAGATATTTAGTGGCAATAGTGGAGAAAATTTTGCCAAAGAGTATAATATACCTTTAATCTGTAAGATTCCTATTGAACCGAAATTATCCTATAATTGTGATAATAGTATTTGCCTTACAGATATAATTAAACTACCAATAAAACAATTTGTTTAATAATTCACCTTAGCATGGTATTTAAAAATCATAGAAAAAACAGCCTGGCGTCATTGCGAACGTATTGTCCTTTTCTGCAACTTTTAAATTGCCATAGGGGTTATGCGTAAGTTAATAAGTAGGATTATATGTCAAACATAGTCAAAATAGAAGAAATACCAACTATTAAAAGACCTGATTGGATAAAGGTTAAAGCACCAAACTCACATCAATATCATGATACAAGAAAGATAATTGAGAGTTTAAAATTAAATACAGTCTGTCAAGAGGCTGCCTGCCCTAATATAGGAGAATGTTGGGCAAAAAAACATGCTACGGTTATGATTTTGGGATCTGTCTGTACTCGTTCCTGCCGTTTTTGTAATGTTAAAACTGGTCGTCCCGATTTACTCGATCCGCATGAGCCACAAAGATTAGCTCAAGCTGTGATGAAATTAGGGCTTGAACATGTGGTAATTACTTCAGTTGATCGGGATGATTTAGATGATGGTGGAGCTGAACATTTTGCCAATTGTATAAAAGAAATAAGACTAGCTTCTCCTAATACTACGATTGAAGTTTTAACACCAGATTTTCTTAAGAAAGATGGAGCAGCTGACATAGTGGTATCAGCAAAACCTGATGTTTACAATCATAATGTAGAAACAGTACCTTCTTTGTACAAAACTATTAGACCAGGAGCTAGGTATTACAATTCATTAAGTCTTTTGCATAATGTAAAAAAATTAGATCCTGAGATTTTTACTAAATCAGGCATGATGGTTGGGCTTGGAGAATCGAATGATGAAATTATGCAAGTGATGGACGATTTAAGGGAAGCTAAAGTTGATTTCTTAACTATCGGGCAATATTTACAACCAACCAAAAATCATGCAGCAGTTGCTAGATATGTTTCTCCAGAAGAATTTAAATATTTGGAAAGAATAGCCAAGGTCAAAGGGTTTTCGATGGTTTCTGCCAGTCCATTAACCCGTTCTTCTTATCATGCTGGCGATGACTTTCAAAAATTGAAGGATAATATCAAATCCAAAGATTATATAGCTAACCCGATTAGTATTTATCCATAGTAAACTTACGTCATTGCGAAAAGGCGTAAGCCAACGAAGCAATCTAATGAATATGGATTGCCACGACCACTACGTGGTCTCGCAATGACGAGTACTTTTACCCAAACGTCATTGCGAGGAGCTACTTATAGTAGCGACGAAGCAATCCATAAAAATGACTAGATTTAGATTGCTTCGTCACAGCAAAGCTACTTCTCACTAATAGGCGGAGTTAATAGGGTTAGCTATAGTAATTTATAGTGAAACCTATTGAATTAGGTGATACAAACTTTGTGTCATACCTGCGAAAGCAGGTATCTAGATTCCCGCCTACGCGGGAATGACAACTTACAATCGTTATGTTCTTTATCACCTAATCCTATGAGCATAACTATAGATACTGTAAACATTATAGAAAATGAAAAAAATATTAAAAAAACACAATCTAAAATTACCAGTGATAATATCGTTCTTACTCGGTATTGCTACTGGAGTAGGCTATAATGAAATAAGCCCTACAGCTTCTTGGCATAGTTTTCACAATGAAACTGATAATTTAAATGTTTGTTTTACCCCTCCATCTGGTTGTGGCTCATTAATAGCACAAGAAATATCTAAGGCTAAGGATAGTATCTATATTCAAGCATTTGGTTTAACTTCACAAAAGATAGTCGATCAATTAATTAAGGCTAAACAAAATGGTGTTGAAATAAGGGTATTATTGGATCGTAGTAACTTACATGACAGATATTCTAAAATGCATGAATTAAAACGGGCTGGTATTGATGTATCAATAGATAAAGTACCAGGTATTGCTCACAATAAAATTATGATTATTGATAAAAGTAAGGTGATTACCGGTAGCTTTAATTTTACTAACGCGGCTGATAATAGAAATGCTGAAAATGTTTTATTAATAGAAAATAGTGATATTGCAGAAACTTATCTGCAAAGCTGGCTTAGCCGTCGAGCAAAGAATTAGTACACCTAGCTAGTCTCCCCGTCAAAAGTCTAGAAGGATAATATATAATATGGTTAGCGGGTAAAAATATCTAGATAATCCATAAGAAAATGCTATAATATTGGCAGAAACCTTATGGATTGTATGAATTATGCCGATAGAAGATATAATAAAATCCCAAAAACAAGGACAGCTTTTTGGTTATAAATTGACCGAAGAATTAAACCCTAATAACAAGTTATATAAATTAAGATCGTTAATAAATTGGACTGTTTTAGAGGAATGGTTATTGACAAATGTTAATATCAAGAAATTTGGTAGGAATCGCAGATGTCACAGGTTATTACTTGGAGTAACTATGCTGCAAGCGATGTATAACCTGTCAGATGCTGCAGCTGAAGAAGAGCTGAGAGAGAACGTATATTGGCAATATTTTTGTGGTTGGGAATATTTGCAGAAAGATGCTGAGATATCAGAAGCTAGTATACGAAGGTTTCGTGCTATATTAGGGGAAGAAGGATATAATGAGATATTAAAAGAATTAACAAGAATTGGTTGCAAAGTCGGAGTGCTTAAAAAAAAAGACTTAGCATCGATAATCGTTGATACTACAGTACAAATTAAGAATATTAAGTATCCTCATGATGTGTATTTGATGGATAAGGCAAGAATAGAGCTAGTAAAGTTATGTCATACTTTAGGCATTAAGTTACATGAGACATATGCCAAGCAATATAAAAAAGACATAGTAAAATTATGGAAATATAAGGATAATAGTAAAGCCAAAAAACGTAAGAAGGTAATGCAACATTTAAAGATATTGCTGGGTCGTTTAATAAGAATATGTCAGCGAGAAATAGCAAAAACAAAGTTAAGTTTGTCATTAAAGCAGCAAGAAATACTAAATAAGATTAAAAAGATTCAGGCACAATCTATACTGAGTAAAGCAGAGAAAGAGCGATATAAGGAGGATAATAAAGTATTATATAGTTTTCACGCACCGGAGGTAGAGTGCATAGGTAAAGGGAAATTAAACAAACCCTATGAGTTTGGTAACAAGGTTTCGATAGCAGTAAGTGGTCGAGGTAATTTTGTATTAGCGGCCAAATCATTTCATGGCAATCCATATGATGGTCATACATTATCGCAGACTGTAGAGGTTGTAAAGAAATTAACAGGAGTGGGAATAGCCAGGACATTTGTTGATTTAGGCTATAAGGGGAATAATTTTAAAGAAAAAGACAAGGTGTATAGCCCATATTGCAAGAAGAAGCTATCCTCAGATGATAAGGCAATGATCAAGAGAAGAAGTGCTATAGAGCCGATAATAGGACACCTTAAGCATTATGGTAGAGTTGGCAGAAATTACTTAAAAGGAGTAATAGGAGATATAATAAATCCGTTAATTTCCGCTGTAGGATTGAACTTACGGTGTATTGCTAATCACCTGCTCAAAACAAATTTTTCTACATAAAAATTAGCAAATAAAGAAAATTAATCAAACGATTACAAAATCGTTAACAAAACGTCAGGCTCTGTCCAGAAAAGTGTGTAAATTTCCAAAATAGGTCATTAAATTTTGTTAAGCCTATCTTCAAATTTGATCATCAAATGAGCCATAGCTTCATTCCAGTTGGGAATAGGCATAGTCCATTTTTTGGTCATATAGTCAATTGTCAAATATAAGCTTTTAAAAACAGCACTATCACTAGGGAAAACACGCTTATTATTTGTTACTTTACGCAATTGACTATTAACAGATTCAACTGAATTAGTGGTATAAATTACCTTTCTAATTGCCTCTGGATATCCTAGAAAAATCATTAAATTATCCCAATGATTATACCATGATTTGGCAATTTGTGGATATTGTTTATTCCATTTTTCTTCAAAATATACTAAAGCTAAATGTGCTTGTTCTTCCGTTGCTGCAGTATATATCGGCTTTAAATCGCTAGCCACCTGCTTCCTATCTTTATATGATACGTATTTTAAACTATTTCTAATCTGATGTACAATACATAATTGATGTTCTGTTTTTGGATAAACTGCTTCTATCGCCTCAGACATACCAGTAAGATTATCACTACAGGCAATCAGTATATCCTTTAATCCTCTATTTTTCATTTCAGTAAAATTACCAAGCCAAAATTTTGCCCCTTCATTTTCACTGATCCATAATCCCAATATATCTTTTCTACCAGATAAATCAATCCCTAATGCAACATATATTGCCTTGTTAATTATCCTTTTGTCTTGCCTAACTTTTACTACTAAACAATCAAAAAATACTATCGGATATATCTCTTCTAACGGTCTACTCTGCCAAGCTTTTACATCATCCATTACATCATCGGTGATCTGACTGATTAAACTCTCACTTATTTCAACACTATACAACTCTTGTAATTGAACCTTAATATCAGATACACTCATACCTTTAGCATATAATGATAAGACTTTATCATCAAAACCATCAAAACGTTTTTGTCTTTTCGGTAGTATTGCTGGTTCAAAGGTACTACGCCTATCTCTTGGTACTTCTATCTCAACCGCTCCATGTTCGGAGATCAGTTTTTTGCTAGTTATACCATTACGAGCATTATCATTATCTACACGACTGTATTTATCATAGCCTAGATGATTATTCAATTCTGACTGCAATGCCTTCTCTATCAAGCGTTTGGTCAATTCTTTTAATAATCCTCCTTCTTTCAGTATTGTGCTTACATCTGTATCATTATCTATTAATAAATCTACTGCTTGCTTTATTGATTCATTTGTTTTTTTATTCATGTAATTTCCTTTTTTGTTATATTTTTATATATAACCTATCTCGAAATTTACACACTTTTCTGGACAGAGCCAAACGTCATGCAAAAATTTTCTAAAAATCATCTTTTTATATCAAAAAATTACATCAGAACAATTAAACTCTAAAATTTTATACAAAAATTTTTTGCTAAGGTGCTAATTTTTGAATTTTTTGCACTTTTGACGGGGAGACTAGCTAAGATGAATTACAGATATCTGTTAACTTTTATGATTCTTCTATTTCTTCCCCCAAGCAACATACTTTATCATATGGGTTAGGATCATATCCTTGAGCAGCGTTTGAAGTACAATCTTCTTCCTGTGTATAATCTTCTGTAGCACCAGAAACTTTCATAACATTAATAGTATTCTTAAGTGCCTTTCTTATACCAGCATGATTAGTTTTGTGATCAAATTCTACTAAAACAACATTATTATCGTTTTCATAAATTTTGCTTGCCCATAACCTAATATCTTCGTTTATTTTAAGTTCTAGAAAAGATTTTCCTAACCTTTTAACCCCATTAGAATCTTTTACTATACCTTTCGTTAAAGCAGTGCTAAATGCTTTCTGCTCAGAGTTCTCTAATGAATTGAACAGAACAGGGGCAATCATAGCATAAATATTATGGTGTTTCTTACCAATATTGACAATATTTTCATCCTTTGTTGTATATGATACATCGTATACTTGCAGCAAAACTGCATAACTCTATCTAATTTTTTTGTTAGTATAAAATTTATTTTATAAATTTGGGTTCCTACTATGCAAATACCATCAATTACTATTGAGCAAGTAGCTCAGCAATTTAAAGCCTGGCGTCAAACTAAAACTAACAAGTTTGATCCCATACCAAACCATCTAAAGGAATTAGTTCGCCAGCTACTCCATCACTATTCTTGCAAAGATATAGCCAAACATCTCAATATTAATAAAACAATAATTAGTTCAATTCAACGTATACTTGCAGCAAAACTGCAACAAGATATTAATTTCCTTCCATTTCAACTAGTAAATTCTATAGATACTGATCCTGTGGCTACTCCCAAACAAAATTACTACACTTGCCACATTATTAAACCAAATGGTACCAAGCTTATTATCCAAACATTGGATCCAAAAATCATAATTCAGACATTTCTATGCTGCAACTAACCCCTCAGTCAGTTATTTTTGTTGCCACTATTGCCATCGACTTTCGTAAGGGTATCGATGGTTTAATAGCTGTTTGCAGACAAAAACTTTCTTCCAACCCTCTTAATGGTTCCTTGTTTTTATTCTATAATAAAAACAGAACTGCCATTAAAATTTTGTCCTTTGATGGTCAAGGCTTTTGGTTATGCTCTAAACGCCTATCCAAAGGTAAATTTACGGCAAAACTTTCCCCATCTGATAATTCATCTTATCAGATTTGTTATAGAACCTTACACATTCTTATTCATAATGGTGATCCTAGTTCTGCCAAACTCTCTAATGATTGGCTTCCTGTCATTTAAGCTGCCGTCTCGATTAATTCCGTATTATTTATATATCTTGCATAGGCAAAAGGCGTATAATTCGTAGGATGCTTCTTTGCTTTGCTGCTCTGCTCTTGCAGCCAATTTAAATATTTAAAGGCATTGATCTCGTTCTCACTACAAGTCTTTACTATACTATACAGACCACTATGTATCTCAGCACTATTGATTGTTTTAAAGAATAATGAATTCTTCCTTTGTAAAATAATGGTACGTAGTGACCTCTCAGCCCAATTATTATCAAGACTGCTAACTGGAATTTTCAAAAATTGCGTCAAACCTTCTTTATTATTTAACCAATATTTCATAGCTTGCCCAAACCTACTATTAGGCTCAACTTTCTTGTCGTTAAATAATTCGTCTATTTTGTTATATATGTTTTCTATATATTTACTGCTATGTTCCTGATGGTACTTCAGCTTTTCCTCAAGGCTCATCTCTTTACATTGATGTTCATTATGGTAAATCCCACCAGTCTGTTTGAGAAAATATCCGCATTCTTCAGGGTAATATGGTTCATTCTCTGTAAATTTTCTCTGCCCATGTGACAAACAATTGATCATCACTATTATTGCCAGTAATTCTTTATCTGCTTCTGATAATACCGGGTTATTATTGTTACTTGCATCAGTCATTAAATGAATAGAATCAGTCCTATTCTTACGATTCTTTAGTACGTTACCAATATTTTCCCCGCCATGCTTATTACCGGTAAAATATAAAACTATCACCTCATTATTTGTAGTTTTAGCACATATAGTAGTGGTATAACAGCTGCGTCCTTTCTTATTTTGAGTACGTAATTTTTTATTGGCTACAGTAATTTCTAAAATCCTGGCTCTAGTATCATCAAGGTTCAGTGAACTACATTCGGCAGCCATTTCCAATAATACCCTGTAAATTTCAGCTCCACCACCTTCTTGCCAAACATCTAAATATTGTTGCCACAACGAGCTATGGGATACAGGAACCCCGCTTAAACTTTGCAACCTAGATAAACGATAGAAGGGAGTACCGTAGGTCTTTTGTAACACTATTGCACTTTTGCTACTATTTGTCCATTTGTTGATATTTTTATTGTTCATAACTGTATAATCGCAAGCATTACAGCGTAACGTTTTCTTTACATATCTGTTGACTGTAATTGGAGCATTACCTGTAAATTGTAGCAATTTTCTAGCTTCACTATTATAGAGTTTACCATTATCACAGTGAGGACAGCTATCACCACTACAAAAATTCTCAGGAGATAAATAGCTGGTATTCGCATCCTGATAATCATCAAATCCATATTTACCTTGCCAATTACTGCGATCTCTCTTCTTGGACTCATCGTACTCTTCTTCATTACCACCATTCTTATTATCAGATTCACTCGGTGGTTCTTTTAATGAATCTGAACTATCTTTTTTTTGTTATCTGCCTTAAAACCAATCATCATCTCCTTAAGCTTATTTATACTGATGTTTGATGATGCTAGCTTGTCTATTAGTTCGTTACAAAATTTCACAAGTTCTATCACCGCTTGCTGATCATCTCCTGTTAATGAACTTGCCTTAATATGTTGTATTAGTTCTTCTCGTTCCTCAGCACTTAAGGTCGCTACTTTTGGCTTTTTCATTTTGATTCATTCATTACGTTTAATAATTGAAATGTTATAGTATAACTGATAGTTTTTCAACCAGTTTTTTTACTAATCGGTGATATTTGCATAGTAGGAACCCAAATTTATAAAATAAATTCATACTACCAAAAAAATTTAATAGAGTTATGCAGTTTTGCTGCAAGTATACGATACATCGTTAGAAATGTGCCAAACTTGATGATTTTCTTTAGGATGATCAGAAGTCTTATCATGAGAAGATCGATTACTCTTTTTAATATTCTGATAATATTGATGTATAATTGTCCAGTGGTTCAAACATTTTGTAACAAAATTTTCTTTGTATGAGGAATCTTCTTGAGTAGTAGCAGTATCTTTAGACTTACCTTCAGAGCTATATTCTTCTAAATCACGATTAGAGCTATCAATATGATCGTTCGCAGAAATCACGATCTGTTGCTCTTCACTAATAGTTTGATTTATAATTTCTAAAGAAAAAGTAACTTCATCATCTTCAGCGATTTTATTAATAACGTTTTTAATTTTACCTTCTGAGTTTGATTTTGTTGTAGAATCTATTGATAATAGATAATACTGACATATATCAAGTATGCTTTGATAAGCACTTGAAAACTCTCCCCTTATGGCCTCACAATCTTTGTATATTTGTTTAATATAACTCCAATTTTCTTTTAGAAATTCTTTATTATCATCATTATCTGCAAATACCTTTAATATAAAACCTAATTTAACCTCATTAAGGTAAATTTTAGGCTCTATTTCATATTGAAAGGATTTACGGGGTTTTAACAAATTTTCTGCCAAATCTAAATAATGTTTAGTTTGAACTAAGTCTTCAATAGTTAAATATAAGTCCGCCACTTTTATGACAGTTATAAGATCTCTCCCTAAAAAATCCTTTTTTAGGAGCTTATCTAAAACTTTTTGATAATCTATTTTTTCTATCTTATTTTTAGACCAATATTTCAAACAACTTAGAATCCTCAAGGTACTTTCAGGCGTGTCACTCTTAAAGTTCGAAGCATTAACTATCTTCTGTATAGTGCCAACACTATACTCCCCTGTTTGCATGATAAATCCATCTGAAAACTCTTTAATAGTTGTACGGATTTCTTGGCTTTGTGTTGAAAAAGCTTGCTTAATTATTTCTAGTTCCTCCTGTATCTTTTTAACAAATGCTCGATCAAAATTATGATATGAAAACAGAGCTATAAATAATTTTTTAGCTTCACCAGATAAATTAAATTTACTAACTAAATGATCAAGAATATCATTTTTAAATGAACCACTTTCTATATTATATAAAGCTATTAATAAACCATATAAATCTTTCCCCATCTGAGTATCATTAGCATATTTCATCAATTCTAATGATACTTTAATTGTTTCTTGTAAATTTCCCTTATGCTTACAGTAATAAAGACGCAGTTTATAAGCGTGGTGTTTATCACTGTTGGTTACACCACTATTATTATCAACGGTTAATTTAACTAGTTCGCGAGTATAATCATCTAATAATTCTTCATCTCTTTTTGTTAATGACCCTATCTTTATATATCGCCATATTAACTCTTCATAGTGAGTTATCTTTAATGAATTTAATGGCATATCTCCTATAATAGAACATATTATGTTTATATAACTATCAGGATATATACCTTTATAACATTCCTTTAGAAACTTATCCACAACACAAACCTGAACTATATAAGATTCATTATTCTTCTGTGATACCCGAAGAAATAACTTCATATGTCTAGGAATTTCATCTATTTTGTTATTTAAGATAACATAGAAACATTCTAAGAGTTTTGCTGATGTCCCTAAAGATTCTGCTGACACTTCCTCTTTCTTGGATACAACTACATATCCTTCTAATTTTTGCGTGGATGTAACTGAATATTCTGCTAATTTTTCCTTTAATTTTTCTACATTTTCATCGTAATTTTTTTGATTAAATTTTTGTAGTATTTCTGAAGCATTCTTAGCCCCTTTTTTATCTTTTAACCATTGAATTAATTTTTTGTTTTGCTGTATGTCTGATTTAGTGTTTAATACATTCTGTAAAGATTCAACCAAATCTAATAATGTTAAGTTATCCTTGTTTAATCTATTAGGATTAAACAAATTTTCACTCAAAACTTTACTATTCAATAAATATTTGATAACAGCTTCCTCGTCTTCCTCTATCTTTAAATGCTCACGAGTTAATATAAGCCTATGTAATATCGACTCACATAGGTTTTTTGTAGCCTCATCTGTTTTTGCAGCTTCATCTGTTTTTTGAACAAAACTAGACAAGAATTGTTCGATAATCTTTATATATTTTTTCTTCTGTCCATTAGTTATATCAACTGCATTGAGGGAAAGTAAAATATGTCTGAGTATAAAATCTCCCATTGTAAATTCATCATGATTACTTAAAGGTGTAAGTAAAACAATTTCTAATTGCTCAGAGTATTTTTGTTGAGGACTAATAGTACTAGCTGGCTCTCCAGTACTTACTGAACTACTAGCTGCTGAGCTGGTACTTGTAGACTTTCTTGGAAGGGGTTTATGTTTTTTTTTCATATAAATAAATTTAACAGCCAAGGGTTGATGATGCTATATTTAAATCCTTTGGCATTTAATAAAAATATAGTTATGCTCATAGGATTAGGTGATAAAGAACATAACGATTGTAAGTTGTCATTCCCGCGAAGGCGGGAATCTAGATACCTGCTTTCGCAGGTATGACACAAAGTTTGTATCACCTAATTCAATAGGTTTCACTATATATCATTTAAATAAATTACACAATAAATTATATAGATTTACTCCGTCTAAAAATTGGATATTTTATGGACTATGTATGGCATTTTTATAAGTCAAGCTCCATCAAAGTTATCGCCAATCAGGGCAGTTTAAAAATCGCAACTAATGATAGAAATGCTAAATTACAGAAACAAGTAGTTGTCATCGCGAGCCACGAAGTGGCGTGGCGATCCAAATAAACAGTTTGCTGCTTTATTTTTACCGCTGCAATTTTTGGATTGCCGCGTAGCCGCTTTGCGGCTCCTCGCAATGACGACTACTCACCTAAATAAAACTGGGCTTTTACTATTAGTTGCGACTTTTAAATTGCCCTGATCGCCAATAAGTTAATCTCAAGAGTAAGAATTTAACCTAATAGTGATATTTTAAGAAACATGTAATAAATGCTTAGCGATGATTCAATTTGTGGTATAATATCTAGTATGATATAATAATAGGAAGGCTCTCATGCAAAATAGTAATAAATGGTCGTCAAAATATGCAGATTGTATCTATGCTACTACGTTACTCAGTAAATTAGAAAAACTAAACCAGCAAGTGACTCAGCCAGTAGATATGAATGAGGTTAGGAGAGGTATATATTATGCCAAAAAATATCATGGTAGCCAAATGCGCCTATCAGGCGTTCCCTATTATTCCCATCCAATAGAGGTAGCTAACATGGTTGCCGAATATACAGGATTAGAAATGCCCAAATATTATAGGACTGATATGATCATCACCAGCTTACTGCATGATACTATTGAAGATACGGAATTAACCGAAAATATGATATCTCGAGTTTTTAGCAAACAAATTGCCAGACAAGTGGTAGATTTGACCAGGGTTAAAACTCATGGAAAAATTAGCTCATCAGAAACATTAGATTTATTATTTCAACAAAAAAAATATGATGTAGCATTGATTAAATTATTTGATCGAATTCATAACTTACAAACCGTAGGAGCTAAATCACCAGAAAAGGCAATGAAGATCATTAGTGAAACAGTAAGGCACTTTCTAATTCTTTCTACATACTTAGAAGTACCACAAGCCGAGCAACAATTAATAAAATTATGTTATAAAAGTTTTCTGACTAAACAACCAAGTGCCGATGAGTCTAAGAAAAATATCCAGACTATTTTGCCAACTTTTCAAAATGAAATAACCCGTATGCAAAACCAATAATTATAGGAATCATAATAAACCATAATCCCCCATTACCAAAATGCTATAGTTATGCTCATAGGATTAGGTGATAAAGAACATAACGATTGTAAGTTGTCATTCCCGCGAAGGCGGGAATCTAGATACCTGCTTTCGCAGGTATGACACAAAGTCTGTATCACCTAATTCAATAGGTTTCACTATACCTTGCACAGCACGACAGATGATTACTATCCAGGAGCAGCTCACCTTACGCATGGCATTTAAAAGTCATAGGGAAAACAGCACAACGTCATTGCAAGGAATCACTTTAGTGACAACTGTAAGTTAAAAATATGATCCACATTTATTTAGATTTTTATTACACTAGTGATATTGTTACAATCATAATATTTATTATTTCAACTTTTTATATTTTTTTCTTGCTATCATCAACTAAATTAAACGATATTAATAATTATAAGTAATTAGGTAAAGAAATGATAACATACCAAAATCATAGAGTCTTAACAAAAGAACAGAAAGAAGCGGTAGGGTTATTGTCAATTGGAACATTTTTGGAGTATTTTGACCTGATGCTCTATGTTCATATGGCAGTCTTTCTGAATGAGTTATTTTTTCCACAAACTGATCCGCACACTGCTACTCTTCTATCGGCTCTTGCCTTCTGCTCCACTTTTGTTTTTCGACCAATTGGTGCTGTGCTATTTGGTTGGATAGGTGATAAAGTAGGTCGTAAAGCTACGGTAGTTGTCACAACTTTTATGATGGCATGTTCTTGTTTGGTGATGTTTAGTTTGCCTACTTATGCCCAAATTGGCATTACTGCTTCTGTCTTAATCACTATTTGCCGGATATTTCAGGGCATATCATCCTTAGGAGAAGTAATAGGGGCAGAATTATATTTAACAGAAATGACCAAACCACCTTTACAATATCCTGTTGTTGGTGTCATTTCAATATTTGCTGATCTAGGTGGAGTATTTGCTGTAGGTGTTGCAGCACTGGTTACTTCACATGACTTTAATTGGCGATATGCTTTTTTATTTGGTGCAGTGATTGCCCTGGTGGGAGCTGTGGCAAGAACGCGTCTTAGAGAAACTCCAGAATTTGCTGATGCAACCAAAAGATTGCTAAATAAACTTAAAACTTTTGGTTTAGAGAGAAAGGATATTACTAATCAGCAAATGTTAAATGAGAAAGTTAATATAAAAACTATATTAGCTTATTTGTCAATTGAATCGACTGGACCAATTTGGTTTTATTTCTTATATATGCATTGTGCTACTATACTTAAAACCACCTTCAATTATAGTGTTGAACAAATTATCAGTCACAATTTCATTGTTATAGTAGCAAGATTCCTTACTGCTATTCTATATGCTTATTTGAGTTATAAAATATCTCCACTAAAAATTTTAAAAATGAAATTAGTAATTTGTGTTAGTATTATTATATTTGTACCATATTTATTAACTAATATCCCATCGCCTTTCTATTTGTTATTATTGCAGTTGTTTATATTGCTATTTAAAACAGGAATATTTCCTGCGGCTCCAATGATTTATAAACAGTTTCCTGTATTTAAACGTTTTAGATGTGTTAGTATCTCATTCGCTGTGGTACGGGCAACAATGTATGTTATTACTTCTTTTGGATTAGTTTATTTAATAGAATATTTTGGTAATTGGGGATTACTAATATTATTTGTACCATTCCTTATGGCATATGGGTTTGGTTTGCGTCATTTTGAAATGTTAGAAAAATTACGCAATATATATCCCCCGTCAAAAGTCTAAAGATACAACATCTGCTATGTTTAAACAAAAAGGATGTCATTCCTGCGTAGGCAGGAATCTATAATATCTCAGGGCTTTTTGCCCACTATTTTAGATCCCTGCTTTCGCAGGGATGACAAGCTTGGTATTGTGATTAGGTTATAAAAACTTTGTAAATCCATAAGGTTTTTGACAAAATAGGGTGAAAATCTTATGGATTTTGATGTGATTTTTAACCGCAAACATGTATTACCTCTCATACCTACAGCCTTTTTGACGGAGCAACTAAATAGTCAACTATAGTGGTCGAATAGGCGTTTATTTTCGCCCATTCAAAACAATATTACCAGTAATACCCTATCTTTAAATCAGCAAAGCATTAGACACAAAGTTAGTCAACGTAGGTTGCAAGAAAGATGTTAATTCTTTATTGATTTCATCAATATTCTCGATTTTATTACCATCTCGACTTAAGGTCATCTCACCAGAAGTAACATGCTGCATGACAGATTCAATTATTTGCTTATGGTCATGCTTACCATCCATATATCGCAAAGCAAACTTCTCAAAAAGGTTAATACCTACCACTTCATGTCTTTGGTTTGTTACCCACATATTGGATGTATGAGTTACCTGATATGAAATAAGCTGTGATGCTTTAGGTTTATCAAGATTTACTTCTTTCCTAGTATTCTGCAATGTGATATTAATATATCCTTGCAACACTAACTTCATGGCGTTAGCCAGAAACTCAGTCTTTATTTCATTCAATTTTGAGCCATTCAATTTTTTATTACTACTCACGGCAATTTTATCAAAACTCATCGGATTATTGATATTCTCAGAGAAAGTGTAAAGTATCGCTTTCATATAAGGAGAAGATGTTGATAAACTATTATCCTTATTACCATTATGAAAAAACTTCACGGCTTCAAGCGAATTAAGGTCTATCTCAACAGAAGGCTTTTCTGGTACTATATTAAATGTCATATTAAACTTAGTAATATCCTCATTATTGATAGATCTATTTAATTTTACACTATTGTGGCAAAGCAAAGTTGACCTAAATCGACGATTGGTAATGAAGTCCATATATTGTTCTATTCTAACAATATCATTTATCGCTTGTAATTTTTCTACTACTTTTGCAGGCATATTTCCTAAATACATGGTAGAAATATTACAATCAGACAGATATTGTAGATTATTTTTTTTAGCCTCATCCATAAATTCATGAAAATAATATTGTACATTATCTTCTTCTAAATGGTCATGACGCAAATAATGGTCATTTTGTTTGGCAAGCAAACTAGCTTCAGCCTGTAACACTTGAGCATAAGGAGACTTAGAATCTTTCAAGCTATCATTAACGAATTCAAGTAATAATCTAGATTGAGTAACTTTATCCTTAATGTTATCAAAAGTATTCGAGTGATAAAGCATCATATCTCTTATCGGACGAATCATATTCCAGCCAGGTAGTGTATTATAACTAATATACATGATTCCATTGTCTGATAAATTTTTATTACCTATCTCAAAAATCTTATCCTGAACTAATTTTGGTACCCAGGAGATTACTCCATGGCAAATTATATAATCAAATTTACCAAATGATTCGTCAATATCTGTAATAGAATAATGTCGAAATTCTATGTTTTTAAGATCTAATCCTTCTTTATATTTATTAGCTTCATCTATTTGCACTTTAGATAGATCAACCCCAACAAAATGTGCTTTAGGATAATTAACAGCATGAGGTATTAAATTACCGCCTGCAGCACACCCTAACTCTAAAACCCGTGCAGTCTCAACTGCTGGTGGTTTCATACCAAATAACACAGCTAGTGTCTGTATATGGTATGGAGAGGTTAAGGCATACGAATAACTATCATAAGGCACTTCATCGTATGTATTCTGAGGGGTTGAGGTAAGCTCCAAATTAGTAGTCATATGTTCTCCACACTAAATTTAAACGAATTATACACTAAAAAACTTAATACACTAATAGTCTTTTTACATTAAATTGGTAATTTATAAGTAAACCCTATACCAAATTCTCCAACCCCCATGGTCTTTTTGATGGGAGCTGCTGGTGTAAATTTCTGGGTTTTCATATCCAGAGTATCATAATTAACCTTTATTGAATGAACAGCTTGTAATTTTACTGCTATATCAATGCTGAAATTACTAGATAAATCCTTAGAAAATCCAAGACCTACTTGCCAAGCGAAACAATTACTACGAGTAGCTCTAATTCTAAAATATTCTACATCCATTAAATTCCAACGAGAAGAAGCAGAGCTAACTTTTACCTGGGCAATTCCAGCCCCTAATATGACAAAAGGAGTGATTTCTTTAATTTTATCAAAATCATATACCAGATTAAGTATATATAGATTAGAAATTATCTTAGTGGTGCCTGGAGTTTGTGGTATAATTAAACTGGCAACCTCTTGTTTGGGTAGAACGTAATTTAGTCGGTATTGTGGATGATGCGTTACTGAAAACTCAATAGCCATTTGCGGGTAGAAGCTATAACCAATCTTACCACTATACATCTTAGCCCTTTTTAAGGTAAAACCACTACCTGAACTATGGCAAAATTTCTTCACCACCGGTTCTGCTATGCCAGCTTCCGTCCCAATATAAAAAAATCTCTGATCAGCCTTAATCTCATCTGCCTGAGCATTGGTAAAAAATAATGAACATATATAAATTATAGACAATATTTTTGGTATACGCAAATGCTTTGGAGAATTGGCTCCGCAAAACTTCGGGGTATTCGCGTACTCACGTACTAATTGTACACTCCGCTCGCTCACCCCTTGTTTTACGATCCAATTCTTCAGATCATTTGCGTATAATTTATTCATTATAATTTTATGCTTATTGAAAGCGTGAATTATATAATTATCCACTGATAGGTCAATATAAAAAATTTTTAGCTAACCCGTTAAGGTTCTAATGGATTGCACGACCACTACGTGGTCTTACCAATAGACGGAGTAATCTTATTCGGATAGCTATATGTTTATACCATCACCAATCCACCATTAACATGGATAGTTTGACCAGTAATATAGGAAGACTTATCGCTTGCTAGGAAAGCTACTACATTTGCAACATCCTCCGGTGTTCCAAGGGTTCTCAGAGGAATTTTTTGCATTATCGCTTCTTTTTGAGCTTCGTTTAACTTATCAGTCATGTTTGATTTAATAAAACCAGGAGCAACTGCATTAATTGTGATCCCCCTACTTGCCACCTCAAGTGCTAGAGATTTTGTCATACCTATCATCCCAGCTTTGGAAGCACAATAATTTGCTTGTCCTGGATTACCAGAAACTGCAACCACAGATGCTATATTAATTATTCTACCATAACGAGTTTTCATCATTTTTTTTATCGCTTCACGATTTAGAATAAAACTAGCTTTTAAGTTGATATTTATAACTTGCTCAAATATTTCATCGGACATTTTTATTGCTAACATATCGTTGGTGATTCCGGCATTACAAACCAAAATATCTATTTGCTCAAGATTAGCCACCAAGTTAGTGCATTCATCGCTATTAGCTAGATTACATGGTACTATCGTATAATTATCTTTTAAGTTATGGCCAAGTTCTTGTAGCTTCTCTTGGTTACTACCACTAATTACTACATGGCTACCAAGAGAGTGTAGTAGCTTAGCAATGCTACCACCAATTGCTCCAGACGCTCCAGTAATTAGAGCTTTTTTATCAGTCAAATCTATCATTTTAACTCCAATTTCTAATTATTTAAGTATAGCTAACCCGACCGAAGTTGCCATTCCCGCACTCCCTTGTCATTCCCACACTCCCTTGCCATTCTTAGCAACGGCGGGAATCTAAGATCCCACAACTGTCGAAAGCTAGAAGAGGAAGCGGTTTTAGATATAGTTATGCTCATAGGATTAGGTGATAAAGAACATAACGATTGTAAGTTGTCATATATGGACGAGTGAATTTGTCAATAAAGAAAATAAAAAATAGAGCCACAAAGGAAGCGGTCATATATTCGGCATCGAGTGCCATAATGGTTTCTGCATTCTTCTAAATATCCTTGAGTAACCTCTCATTCCCACGGCTTCTAGAGCCTCGACATAATTGCGGATTTTGTTCAGAATACTTATTTCATTAACTCTTTTACTTTCGTTCTCTTTATTGTTACTAACTTACTCGCAATATTTACCAATTGCCATTCTTTTGCTTAATTGACATAAATTATCCTTCTTGCCAACAGCGCTAATTTGCGACATACTCGCTGCCATTGGTAACTACTGCATAAGCTATTCTAGCTAATTTATTCGCTAAACCAACACATATAATATTATATGATTTGTTTTCAGCAAATTTCTTCACTGCCCACTGAACTAGCTTATCTTTTGATTCTTTATCGCTTTTGGCTCTTATTGCTATTGTTCTTGCAGCTTGAATCAACATAGTTCTAGCATATCTATCACCTTGTTTGCTAATTCCTCCTAAAACTATCTTATCTCCTGAGGTGTATTGTTTTGGCACCAAACCAAGCGACGCAGAAAAATCCCTCGGGGTTGCGTAATTTTCCATTGGTGCTACGCTCAAACAACTAGCATTGATTGCTCCAATCCCAAAAATTGTCTGCAACCTAATAGCTTTCTCATTCTGTTTATTATTACTGATTATCAGCTTTTCTAAAGTTTTTTCTTTGTTACACAAATTCTCAATTTCTTCACATTCTAAAAGTAAAATTGACTGTACCCCAGAAGTTATATAACCTTCTATATACGCTAATTCTACCTCCGACTTACATGCTTTGCAAAATTTATTTTTGCTTAATTTTGTATTATAACCATATTCATATAAACTTGATATTGTAGAATTAGTTTTTTGTACTCGATCTCTGATCGTATTACTTCGGATTTTATGCAAAAATTTTATATCTTGTTCCTCTTTGCTTTTGGGTAACACATCTTTTAGCTCTGGATCGCGAGCAGCTTTACATATTGCTAAGGCATCGTTATAATCATTTTTCTGCCTCGATGTTGCATAAATTTTTACATCTTTTGTTTTCATCAACTTAACTTGCAAATCAAGCTTGTTAATTTCTTGCGACCAATAATTACCTCCTCCACATGCTTCCATGACCACCAGTGAACTTTTATTGAGATTGTTTAAACATCCTATTAACTCATCTCTTTTAACTTTTTGATGACCGACTTTTTTGCCATTTTGATCAACTTGCACCAAGTGCATAATATTTTTTGCTAAATCTATTCCAATTATACTATTTTCTATGCTATTATTTATCATGGTATGGACCTATTAATTAAATTGTTATTTAATTTGGAGCAACTGAAAAACATTTTTCACCAGACTCCGTACAAGTAAAGCATATTTCGCTTCACTCGTCCATACCATCATTCCCGCTTATGCGGGAATCTAGATACCTGCTTTCGCAAGGTTAACACAAAGTTTGTATCACCTAATTCAATAGGTTTCACTATAGTGTACTTTAAAAGTCGTATGTGGTCAACGTCATTGCGAGAAGACCGTAGGTCGACGAAGCAATCCATAAAAGTAACCAAAAATGGATTGCTTCGTCGGTTCACGCCTCCTCGCAATGACGCCAGTTATTTTTCCACAACTTTTAAATTACCATGATAACCTCTAAACCCGCTCTACCTTCTAACTTTCGACAGTTGTGGCTAATATCCCGCACCGAAGCAGGGATGACATAAGACAGGATTGCTTATATTTGTTATTCATCCTCTTCTATAATTACTGTTTCACTATCAAAGATAATATTAGCATTATGAGAAGATTTTTGACGAATTAATTGTTCTATTTCGCAACAGATAGCTGGATGTTCTCTTAGGTAATGTTTAACATTCTCTCTACCCTGCCCTATACGAGTATCCTTATAGGAAAACCAAGAACCAGACTTTTCTACTATTTCAAACTTAACGCCAAGGTCAATTATCTCGCTTTCTTTAGAAATACCACTACCATACATTATGTCAAATTCTGCAGTTTTGAATGGTGGAGAGACTTTATTTTTAACAACTTTGACTTTAGTTTGACTACCTACTACTTCCTCTTTATCCTTGATTGATGAAATTCTTCTGATATCTAGCCTCACTGAGGCATAAAATTTTAAAGCATTACCACCTGTAGTAGTTTCTGGGCTGCCAAACATAACACCTATTTTCATTCTAATTTGATTAATGAAAATAATTATACAATTAGTTCTGGAAATCGATGCGGTAAGTTTCCTAAGGGCTTGGCTCATTAATCTGGCTTGTAACCCCATGTGGGAGTCACCCATTTCTCCTTCAATCTCTGCTTTAGGTACAAGAGCGGCAACACTATCGATAACAACCATATCAATAGCTCCAGAGCGTACTAGAGTATCAGTTATTTCAAGAGCCTGTTCCCCGGTGTCTGGTTGAGAAATAATAAGCTCGTCAATATTTACTCCAAGTTTTTTGGCATATGCTGGGTCTAAAGCATGTTCTGCGTCAATAAAAGCACAAGTGCCACCTTTCTTCTGTGCTTCAGCAATTACATGTAGAGTTAAGGTAGTCTTTCCTGAACTTTCCGGTCCAAAAATTTCAATAATCCTTCCCTTAGGTAAACCACCTATACCAAGTGCTATATCAAGCCCTAGCGATCCTGTTGGTATTGCCTCAACATCTACAGCCCGACGTTGACCAAGTTTCATGACCGAACCTTTACCATAACTTTTCTCGATTTGGCTAAGTGCGGCAAGTAGTGCTCTTTCTTTGTCTATAACATTCATTTTTAGAATCTGCTAAATAAAATCAAGTTAAATTTATAAAGTAACATACGAGAGAAATCCAGTAAAATAATATTTGTAAAATGTCATTCCCGTACTCCCTTGTCATTCCCACCTACGCTGAAAGGGCATCTTACAATGACGAAGTAATATTATTGAGTTAGCTATACACAACATTTTTTGCTTTGCAATGTCTGAGTTTCAGATAAATTGGCAAGCTAAACAATGTTAAAACTCTTATGACATAGTAGTAACGGTAATCACACGCCATAGTAACAAAAAATAGTACTACCGAGAACACAAGACCTATAGCGACAACATAAATTAGAATAGCTTTTTCAGGATTATTAGATTGTTTATTTGTTAAAATGGCTATTAAATAAACAAATATTAGTATAAAGCTAATAAAATTCTTAGTTACTACCCTTGGAAATGCGTCTAAGTAACTTATCATCAGGTTTTTCACATGATTTTTTTTAAGATAAATGCCATATTTTTGTGCTTCGTTAGGATCAATAAGTAAATCGTTATTATAGTACCCAGACTCCTTCATTAACAAAATGAAATTCTTCATGCGATGTTTAAGAAAAGCGAGTGGATGGTGAATTACAGCTCTTATATAACTAGACTCCATCTCTTGTAATTTTATGGGGTCTGACGTAGAATTGTAAATCCCATTATCACCAGAAACTAAATAATTAACTAACCCAGGAGTATAGAGGGCTTTAAGCTTTTCAAAACTATATATTTTATTTTCTTTAACATAGTCTGGTAGTACATCATCATTATCTATTTCAACACTTATCCCTGCCATGTCAAATAATAGGCGTACTTGCTTTGCATGACTATCTGTAGAAAAATGCTTAGCAAGCTGATTATTACCCTCTATTATTAGTAAGGAAAGGATAGTAGTAATTATTATTCTGATAAACCAATTATAGCTAACCCGACTAGCATTTAGCCATAGTAAACTGACGTCCGTCATTGCGAGGAGTAGCGAAGCACGACGAAGCAATCCATTCCTGGTCACTTTTGTGGATTGCTTCGTCGCTACTAAAGTAGCTTCTCGCAATGACGTCTGTGAACTTGGCATAATGTTAGCCGGGTCAGCTATAGCTTTAAGATAAACTGACAATACAAAAAAAACTAAAATTGGTGCGATAAATTGTGCTTGAAATTTAACGCCAACAACATAAAAAATAACTAATAATAGTCCAATAACTGTCAAACAAGATGGTCGGTTTTGATGATAGATATAAAAAACACAACTAGCTACTACAAAAAAACTACCTACGGCAAACCCTATATCTTTCCAAATTATGCCAGATTGAGCTAATATATTTGGCAGAAATGGTATTACAAAATAAAGATATCTATATTTATTTTGTGGGTCAGCATAAAAAAGCAATAATATACCTCCCCACAAAAACACTAAATGCAATAATAGCATTACCTGTGGACCTTGATAGATATGATTGAGTAACGACCACACCATTGACATTAAAGGCGGATGATGAGAGAAATAGTTTCCACTAATACTTTGTTCATATTGATAAAAACTATCAAACGACATTCCACCAGGATAGGCTGATAAGAAATGTAAAAACATTAAGACGAAACATAAAATAACGGGATAATATTTACGCCAAAATTCTGTATAAAAAATATTCTTCATAATTAAAAAAAATCCTTGAGATATTATATAGCTAACCTGTTAAGGTTTTAGATAGCTTCTCCGTCATTGCGAGGAAGACCGTAGGTCGACGAAGCAATCCATTTTTGTGTTAACCTTGCGAAAGCAGGTATCTTAGATTCCCGCCTACGCGGGAATGGACAACTTACAATGTCATCCCTGCGAAAGCAGGTATCTTATCCCGACTACGCGGGAATGACATAATTACACGGGAATGACAACTTACAATTGCTTCGTTGGTTTATACTCCTTTCAATGACAAATGACAAGAGCTAATGTTGAATCTCCCCTCCCTTTTGAGGAAACATTTCACCAATGATCGAATCTCCTTCTGGATTAATTGGAAATGGCCACATAACATAAGCTTCCATTTTCTTTGAAACAATGCTACGCTCCATTACATGATCTATTGGCCAAGTAAATTTCTTACTAGAGTCAAGCAACACTCTTGCTGCAGGTAAGCTAATCATATATGCCGTTGCTGTAGTAAAGCCTATGTCATTAGTGCCTATTTTTTTCAAAAGTGGATTATTATGCACACTGAGAAATACCTTTTCTTTAAAATGGATCATATACAAATAAACGAAATCCCAATATGATGGAAGTGTGTTTATAGTTTTTAGAAATTGTTCCCGGAAATTTGCACTAAGTACTGAGTCATCTTCCAATATTAATGCATATGGAATATTTTTTTGAACCATTTTATACCAAATCTCTCGGTGACTGCAATATACGCCAAATTCTCCAGCAGTTAGGGTACGAGGTAATATTGAAAAATCAGAATAATATTCCACATCTTCTGAAGGACACCGAATAGTATAATAACTATTTGCTAATAAGAGTTCAGGATTGCTTTTTATCTCTCGACCGGAAAATTTTAATCCCTTATCATCAACGGTTTCTAGTAAATACCCGTCAACAGCATTAAATCTTTCGTAATTTAACCCATTCTTTTGAAGTTGCTGAGTTATTTTTTGATATCTTTCTGGGCTACGATCCAAGTTTACTACAAAAATCTTAATATCCTCTTCTAATATCGCCTTAGTTTTTAATACTTCTGTAGGTAGAAATTTAAATAACGAAAAAGAAATTATAATAACTGTTAGTAACAGTACTATATGTTTATATTTTATATTTCTATGCATTTTAAACCAATTTTAACAACAAAGAAGTGATGGTCTGTAAGCCGGATTTTGTATAGATAATATTTCTATTATCTATTGCAGTTATTTATCTAGGATAAATGTTACCATTTACCTCAAGCGATCTACCCGCACTACTACTAGCCAGAGATGCCTAGGAACATGTAAGTTCTGTAGTGCCTATTTGATCTTGCTCTTGGTGGGGTTTACCATGCGTAGCTTGTTACCAACCTACCGGTGTGCTCTTACCACACCATTTCACCCTTACCAAACCATGTTAAATTATAATTTGGCGGTATATTTTCTGCGGCACTTTCCCTAAAAGATTACTCTCCCGCTGGACGTTAACCAGCACCATATCTCTGTAGAGTCCGGACTTTCCTCGTAAATTCTAGTATAGATTTTTACGCAACTGCACGACCATCGAGGTGATTATGTTTTAATATAGTTGCCTAGTCAATGATTTTTTTTACTAGAACACTTAGTGCTAGCTAAAAATATGCTATTATTGATTTTTTCAAGATAAATAATTATAAATTTATGGTAGTAAGTATAAAAATTGCCGCTGAATTACGGGATAAATTACATGGCTTAAATCTTTTTAATCCGCAACATCTACAATTTTACCAAGAAATGGCATTTACTTTTATTAAAGGTAATGAAAATGAAATATTACAGATATATAAAGATATTAAGGGCAATAAGACTATAGGGACAGGCTTTAACATGGATAATCCAAGAGCAAAAACTATTTGGCAGGCAATATTTCAGGGTTTGATATCATTTGATAAAGTTTATAATGGTGAGCAAACTATTACAACACAACAATCTCGAATGATATACGACTATAAGAGTGCCGTTAATCGCATCGAACTAAAAAATATTTATGGCAAATCCTGGGATAAGCTAAAACCTAACGAGATGCTGATGATTGAGGATTTGTATTGGAATGGTGGTAATAAGCTAGTGGGTAAATTTACCAAGTTTTTTAAGCATATGGTTCTTTATGCTGAAAGCTCTAAGTTAAAACATCTTACACAAGGATTAAT
Source organism: Candidatus Tisiphia endosymbiont of Hybos culiciformis (assembly GCF_964030975.1). Taxonomy (NCBI): domain Bacteria; kingdom Pseudomonadati; phylum Pseudomonadota; class Alphaproteobacteria; order Rickettsiales; family Rickettsiaceae; genus Candidatus Tisiphia; species Candidatus Tisiphia endosymbiont of Hybos culiciformis. Next base: position 244,620 of record NZ_CAXIQH010000001.1, on the reverse strand, counting down.
TGAAGTAAGAGAAGGTTCTAATAAAGAGAGAATTAGGGGAATTCAAAATCGTAGAAATGTGCAAAGTGAAATAGGCGATTCGTCCAAATGCCCTACCCTATTCTCATATAGTGGATATTCTCACGATTTTTTTCACTACCACCTCTTGTAAAATAGACTGTAAGTCACTATATCAAAACTTATTAAGTTGATTTGTTTAATTGGAATTAGGAGTGTATATGGCAAAAATCATAGGTATAGATTTAGGAACAACAAATTCCTGCGTTGCAGTAATGGAAGGCAAAGAACCAAAAGTTATAGCAAATGCTGAAGGGATTAGAACGACTCCATCAATGGTAGGATTTGCTAGCGGTGGTGAAAAGTTAATTGGCGAACCAGCAAAACGCCAAGCTGTAACCAACCCAAGGAATACTTTATATGGCGTTAAAAGATTGATAGGTAGGAATTTTTCTGATCCTATGGTTAAAAAAGATCAAGACCTTGTACCGTACCAGATTGTAAAAGCTGCTAATAATGATGCTTGGGTCGAAGTTAACGGAGAGAAATATTCACCTAGCCAAATTAGTGCTTATATTCTCCAGAAAATGAAAGAAACAGCTGAAAATTATCTTGGTGAAAAAGTAACGCAAGCAGTTATTACTGTCCCAGCATATTTTAACGATGCACAGCGTCAAGCAACTAAAGATGCTGGGAAAATTGCTGGTTTGGAAGTATTAAGGATAATCAACGAACCAACAGCAGCCGCTTTAGCATATGGTTTTGATAAAGCTGAAAGCAAAATAATTGCCGTTTATGATCTTGGTGGCGGTACGTTCGATGTATCAATTTTAGAAATAGGTAACGGAGTATTTGAGGTTAAATCTACCAACGGTAATACTTTCCTTGGTGGAGAAGATTTTGATTCAAGAATTCTAGATTATTTAATTGATGAGTTTAAGAAAGAAAGTGGTATGGATTTACGTAAGGATCCTTTAGCTTTGCAACGTCTGAAGGAAGCTGCGGAAAAAGCTAAAAAAGAATTATCGTCTGTACCGCAAACTGATGTTAATTTGCCATATATTACGGCTGATAGCTCAGGCCCTAAACATTTAAATATAAAATTTACTAGGGCAAAATTAGAGTCCTTAGTGGCAACGTTAATTGATGATACAATAGAGCCATGTAGGAAAGCATTAAAAGATGCTGGGCTAAAAGCTTCGGATATTCAGGAAGTAGTACTTGTTGGTGGTATGACTAGAATGCCAAAAGTTATTGACAAGGTAAAAGAATTTTTTGGTCGCGAACCACATAGAGGAGTAAATCCTGATGAGGTCGTAGCTTTAGGTGCTGCTATTCAAGGCGGGGTGTTAAACAAAGAAGTTACTGATATATTATTGTTAGATGTTACCCCTTTATCTTTAGGTATTGAAACTCTTGGCGGGGTGTTTACTAGGCTGATTGATCGTAATACAACTATTCCTACTAAGAAAAGTCAAACATTCTCTACAGCTGAAGATAACCAACATGCCGTAACAATTAGAGTTTTCCAAGGTGAACGGGAAATGGCATCTGCTAATAAACTGCTTGGACAATTTAATCTTGATGGTATACCACCTGCATCACGAGGAACACCTCAAATTGAAGTAACCTTTGATATAGACGTTAATGGTATAGTTCATGTTTCGGCCAAGGACAAAGCTAGTGGCAAGGAACAAAAAGTAACTATCCAGGCTTCTGGGGGGCTTAGTGATAAAGAAATTGAACAAATGGTAAAAGATGCGGAAAAAAACGCTGAGGATGATAAAAAGCGTCGTGAACTAATTGAAGCTAAAAATAGTGCAGACAGCTTAGTTTATTCAACAGAAAAGACTCTAAAAGAATATGATAGTAAAATATCAGCTGACGATAAACAACAAGCAGAAAACGCTATAACAGAGTTAAAGGCAGCTTTAGAGTCAGATAAGCTTGAAGAAATTAAAGCAAAAACTGACACTCTGATGACAGCAAGTATGAAGCTTGGAGAAGCCATGTACAAATCTCCGTCAGGCGATGATAGTAACGCGGGAGCTGAGGCAAGTAATGACGATAAAGTAGTTGATGCTAATTACGAGGATGTAAGTAATAAGTAATTATTAATGAATGTAGATTGCCACGACCACTATGTGGTCTCGCAATGACGGAAAAGTACTTTTGCCAAAGTCATTGCGAGGAGCTACTTTAGTAGCGACGAAGCAATCCATTCTTGACTACTTTTATGGATTCCTATGGTCTTCCTCGCAATGACGTTTGTGAATTGAGGCAATGCTAATCTAGTTAGCTAAAAATAAAATTTAAAATAAGATATCTTTAATTATGTCGACAAAAGATTATTACCAAATACTTGGAGTTAATGAATCTGCTAGCCAAGAAGAAATAAAAAAGGCTTATCATAAATTAGCGATGCAGTATCATCCTGACCGTAATTCACAGGATCAACAAGCAGAAAAAAAGTTCAAGGAAATAAGTAGTGCTTATGATGTGCTAAAAGATGAACAGAAAAGAGCGGCATATGATCGTTTTGGACATGAAGCTTTTCACAATTCAGGAGGAGCATCGTCAGCCAGAAGACATGCTGCTGGAGGAATGAATCCTGATTTAAATGATATATTTGGTGATTTTTTTAATGATTTTATGGGCGGTGGGGCAAGAAGACAACGCCAACCAACTAGCGTTAGAGGCTCAGATCTAAAATATGACATTACAGTTACTTTGCCAGAAGCATTTCGTGGTATCGACAGAAATATTAGTTTTACTAGTGAAGTAAAATGTTCACCATGTAACGGTAGCGGTTCAGAAAATAATAATACTGACATGACCAAATGTGATGATTGTAAAGGAAAAGGGGTTAAAATAATACAACAAGGCTTAATCATCTTAGAACAAACTTGTGCAAAATGCCAAGGTGCAGGACAAATAATTAAAAATCCATGTAAAAAATGTCATGGTCAAGGGCGTTATTCACAACATAGAAATTTATTGGTAAATATTCCAGCTGGTATTGAAGAAAGTACAAGAATAAGGCTTACTGGGGAAGGAGATGCTGGAATACGAGGAGGCAATAACGGGGATTTGTATATTTTTGTTACTGTTAAGCCGCATGACCTGTATAAAGTTGATGGAATTAATCTGCATTGTAGACTGCCTATTAGTTTTATTAAAGCTATTTTAGGTGGAGAAATAGAAGTACCAGATATAGAAGGTGGTAAGGTAAGGTTAAAGATACCCGCCGGCACACAAAATGGCGAACAACTCAGGCTAAAAGGCAAAGGTATGTCTAAGGTTAGGTCAACCATTAGAGGTGATATGTTTGCCCACATGCATATTGAAATACCAAAGAACCTTACTAAAAAACAAAAAGAATTACTAGAGCTGCTAGATAAAGAATTGACAAGCGACAAAGATGAAGATGATGCTAGTTTTTTTAATAAAATGAAAAACTTATGGTCATAAAACTTAATTTATAGCTAACCCGATTAGTATTTTTTACGTCAAACTAACATCTAGGAGACTGTCGGAGATGACTAATTAATTATATTTTGAGCTATTTTTAGGCGAGAAGTTCACAGGGACTTGTCATCCCTGCTTCGGTGCGGGATCTAGATTTCCGCCGTTGCTAAGAATGACAAGGAAAAGCGGGAATGACAAGAGAGTGCGGGAATGGTGCTAAAACTGTGATGTCATCCCTGCTTTCGCAAGGTTAACACAAGAATGGATTGCTTCGTCGGCTCACGCCTCCTCGCAATGACGCCAGTTATTTTTCCGCAACTTTTAAACTATAGTGAAACCTATTGAATTAGGTGATACAAACTTTGTGTCATACCTGCGAAAGCAGGTATCTAGATTCCCGCCTACGCGGGAATGACAACTTACAATAGTTATGTTCTTTATCACCTAATCCTATAGGCATAACTATATAATCTAGTATTTTATATCATTAGTTGCGATTTTTAAACTACCCTGCTCTATGCCAATCAAAACCCCCGTATCCTTGCTAGTGATTTGTTCGATCGCTCTTTTATAAAATTCAAAAATTGGCTAACCGAATCAACTATATCATCATTTTTACAATGTGGAAAACTTAACAATTCGTTGAGTAATATAGTGTTAAAAGCCGATTGTTTTGGTAAAACTACGGCTGCAGATTGGAATAAAGCTAAAACCGAGGAAAATCTAGTGATTTTATCAAGTTTAGGCTTTATGGCAACTATATTAACAACCCCGTCTAATCTTAAATCTTGTATAACTTGCTGACCACTGGCTTTATCTTCAATTAATATATATCTAGGACAATATTTCTTGGCTAATTTCTCTACTTGCCCTTTTAACTCTGGATAAGTGACTTTCTGCCTGAACAGCCCGACAAGATAATATTTCTTATCTAAAATGCCCCAAGAGCTACAAACACTATAATCAGCATTTTCTGAAATTTTAATTGCAGTATCCCAGCTTTGCACAAAATAATCAAATTTCTTCGGTATAGTTTCGTAAAAACTAATATCCTCAATATTTAACAATATACAATTATTCGATATTGGTTCTTGCAAATATTGAGCAGCATAATTATGCACCCCAATTTCTTGTTCTAATTTAATAAGATAATCAGGATTATCGCGAAAACTATGTAAAATATCACCTATAACATATTGATATTTATAGTTATTAATTGAAAATATTTGTTCTCGTTTCGCCATAGCTGGAATTTTCAAATGATGCCAATAATTGGAATTTGCCAACAAATGTCCGCTTAAGTCTTCTTCATGTAATCTTTGCATAACTAATACTATTGCTCCGGTGTTTTTGTTGTTAAGTCTGGTAACAAATGTTTGTTCAAACCATTCAATTACCCTCTTACGCATTTTGGGTGAGTTGATTTGAGTAGGGTTATGTGGGTCATCAATAATAAGTATATCACCCCCCTCACCTGTCGCCGAACCACCAACTGACGTAGCAAACCTAAAACCATTATTATTTGTCAAAAATTTACTTTTCTGATTATGTTTTTTACTTAAAATAGTCTTCGGAAAAATTTGCTGATACCAGTCGGAAGTAAGTATCAAACGACAATCTAAAGAATGTTTTACACTTAATACTTGAGAATAGCTGGCAGACATAATCCTTTTTGCTGGATCATGCCCTAATATCCAAGCTGGCCATGCTACTCCAATACATACAGATTTTAGAGACCTGGGTGGCATATTGATGATTAGCCTCTTAATATCCCCATTCTGTACTGCTTGCAAATATTCAGCAATTAGCTCAATATGCCAATTGGCTTGATATTCTATTCCAGGATTAATGGTATTAAATACTTTATTGATGAAACTATTAAAATCTTGTCTCAATATTGCATGTAATAACTTCTTCGGATAAGTCATTGATATTCCTACATACTATCTTTAATGTCATTCCAGCAAAAGTGCATAAAACGGCGTCATTGCGAGGAGGCATGAGCCGACGAAGCAATCCAGTCTTAATGAATAATGGATTGCCACGACCACTGCGTGGTCTCGCAATGACGGTATGTTGCAAAGTGGCTCCTCGCAATGACGGGGAGAGATGACACTATTTTGTCCTAAGTTAACTTTTTAGAGTATATTTACTCAAAAATTCAGCTATGATTTCTTTATCCTCTTCTTTCATTATGGTATTTTCATTTAAATACTCATCTTTGCTAAGCTTATTCAGCTGGATAATTAAATTAACTAATTTATTCAGTGTTTCAGTAATATTTTTTTTAATTATTACCTCTCCCTTGGATTTTTTTGATCCTAGCTCGTCTAACTCGACTTCAAGGAGAGAAACTATCTTAGTAATAAAACTATATAATGTGGCAATTGTGTCGTTTGTCATAATCTATCTCCACCATCTATAGGCTTCAGACCGACAAGAGACCTTTTCTCGTTTAAAGTCATAAAACTAGCATTAGAGATTTTAGCCCATAAATTCTCACGTTTTTCGGTCAATGCTGAAATACTATCACGATCAAAATCAATAATAATCTCCTCTTGATACCAGTGTGACAACCAGTTACCTAAAGCATCTGATAATTTATCAAGCAACGGAATTAACGTCTCTTCCCACAGAGCTAATCTAGCTTCTTGCATATTACTATAAGTATTATCACCATTAATACCTAGCAATTGAGGGGGGATACCAAAAGCCAAAGCTATCTCCCTAGCTGCAGAATTTTTTGCCTCAATAAAATCCATATCTTTGTATACTTGCAGCAAAACTGCATAACTCTATCTAATTTTTTTGTTAGTATAAAATTTATTTTATAAATTTGGGTTCCTACTATGCAAATACCATCAATTACTATTGAGCAAGTAGCTCAGCAATTTAAAGCCTGGCGTCAAACTAAAACTAACAAGTTTGATCCCATACCAAACCATCTAAAGGAATTAGTTCGCCAGCTACTCCATCACTATTCTTGCAAAGATATAGCCAAACATCTCAATATTAATAAAACAATAATTAGTTCAATTCAACGTATACTTGCAGCAAAACTGCAACAAGATATTAATTTCCTTCCATTTCAACTAGTAAATTCTATAGATAGTCTCCCCGTCAAAAGTCTAGAAGGATAATATATAATATGGTTAGCGGGTAAAAATATCTAGATAATCCATAAGAAAATGCTATAATATTGGCAGAAACCTTATGGATTGTATGAATTATGCCGATAGAAGATATAATAAAATCCCAAAAACAAGGACAGCTTTTTGGTTATAAATTGACCGAAGAATTAAACCCTAATAACAAGTTATATAAATTAAGATCGTTAATAAATTGGACTGTTTTAGAGGAATGGTTATTGACAAATGTTAATATCAAGAAATTTGGTAGGAATCGCAGATGTCACAGGTTATTACTTGGAGTAACTATGCTGCAAGCGATGTATAACCTGTCAGATGCTGCAGCTGAAGAAGAGCTGAGAGAGAACGTATATTGGCAATATTTTTGTGGTTGGGAATATTTGCAGAAAGATGCTGAGATATCAGAAGCTAGGTATACTTGCAGCAAAACTGCATAACTCTATCTAATTTTTTTGTTAGTATAAAATTTATTTTATACATTTGGGTTCCTACTATGCAAATACCATCAATTACTGTTGAGCAAGTAGCTCAGCAATTTAAAGCCTGGCGTCAAACTAAAACTAACAAGTTTGATCCCATACCAAACCATCTAAAGGAATTAGTTCGCCAGCTACTCCATCACTATTCTTGCAAAGATATAGCCAAACATCTCAATATTAATAAAACAATAATTAGTTCAATTCAACAAGCCCATCAACCTTCCCTCAAAACTTCTCCTACCTCAACTTCAAATAAAGTTCTACAACACGATATTAATTTTCTCCCATTTCAACTAGTAAATTCTATAGATACTGATCCTGTGGCTACTCCCAAACAAAATTACTACACTTGCCACATTATTAAGCCAAATGGTACCAAGCTTATTATTCAAACACTAGAGCTAAAAACCATAATTCAAACATTTCTATGCTGCAACTAACCCCTCAGTCAGTTATTTTTGTTGCCACTATTGCCATCGACTTTCGTAAGGGTATCGATGGTTTAATAGCTGTTTGCAGACAAAAACTTTCTTCCAACCCTCTTAATGGTTCCTTGTTTTTATTCTATAATAAAAACAGAACTGCCATTAAAATTTTGTCCTTTGACGGTCAAGGCTTTTGGTTATGCTCTAAACGCCTATCCAAAGGTAAATTTACGGCAAAACTTTCCCCATCTGATAATTCATCTTATCAGATTTGTTATAGAACCTTACACATTCTTATTCATAATGGCGATCCTAGTTCTGCCAAACTCTCCAATGATTGGCTTCCTGTCATTTAAGCTGCCGTCTCGATTAATTCCGTATTATTTATATATCTTGCATAGGCAAAAGGTGTATAATTCGTAGGATGCTTCTTTGCTTTGCTACTCTGCTCTTGCAGCCAATTTAAATATTTAAATGCATTGATCCCGTTCTCACTACAAGTCTTTACTATACTATACAGACCACTATGTATCTCAGCACTATTGATTGTTTTAAAGAATAATGAATTCTTCCTTTGTAAAATAATGGTACGTAGTGACCTCTCAGCCCAATTATTATCAAGACTGCTAACTGGAATTTTCAAAAATTGCGTCAAACCTTCTTTATTATTTAACCAATATTTCATAGCTTGCCCAAACCTACTATTAGGCTCAACTTTCTTGTCGTTAAATAATTCGTCTATTTTGTTATATATGTTTTCTATATATTTACTGCTATGTTCCTGATGGTACTTCAGCTTTTCCTCAAGGCTCATCTCTTTACATTGATGTTCATTATGGTAAATCCCACCAGTTTGTTTGAGAAAATATCCGCATTCTTCAGGATAGTATGGTTCATTATCTGTAAATTTCCTCTGTCCATGTGATAAACAGTTGATCATAATTATTATTGCTAGTAATTCTTTATCTGCTTCTGATAATACTGGGTTATTATTGTTACTTGCATCAGTCATTAAATGAATAGAATCAGTCCTATTCTTACGATTCTTTAGTACGTTACCAATATTTTCCCCGCCATGCTTATTACCGGTAAAATATAAAACTATCACCTCATTATTGGCAGTCTTAGCACATATAGTAGTGGTATAACAGCTGCGTCCTTTCTTATTTTGAGTACGTAATTTTTTATTGGCTACAGTAATTTCTAAAATTCTAGCTCTAGTATCATCAAGATTCAGTGAGCTACATTCGGCAGCCATTTCCAATAATACCCTGTAAATTTCAGCTCCACCACCTTCTTGCCAAACATCTAAATATTGTTGCCACAACGAGCTATATGATACAGGAACCCCGCTTAAACTTTGCAACCTAGATAAACGATAGAAGGGAGTACCGTAGGTCTTTTGTAACACTATTGCACTTTTGCTACTATTTGTCCATTTGTTGATATTCTTATTGTTCATAACTGTATAATCGCAAGCATTACAGCGTAACGTTTTCTTTACATATCTGTTGACTGTAATTGGAGCATTACCTGTAAATTGTAGCAATTTTCTAGCTTCACTATTATAGAGTTTACCATTATCACAGTGAGGACAGCTATCACCACTACAAAAATTCTCAGGAGCTAAATAGCTGGTATTTGCATCCTGATAATCATCAAATCCATATTTACCTTGCCAATTACTGCGATCTCTCTTCTTGGACTCATCGTACTCTTCTTCATTACCACCATTCTTATTATCAGATTCACTCGGTGGTTCTTTTAATGAATCTGAACTATCTTTTTTTTGTTATCTGCCTTAAAACCAATCATCATCTCCTTAAGCTTATTTATACTGATGTTTGATGATGCTAGCTTGTCTATTAGTTCGTTACAAAATTTCACAAGTTCTATCACCGCTTGCTGATCATCTCCTGTTAATGAACTTGCCTTAATATGTTGTATTAGTTCTTCTCGTTCCTCAGCACTTAAGGTCGCTACTTTTGGCTTTTTCATTTTGATTCATTCATTACGTTTAATAATTGAAATGTTATAGTATAACTGATAGTTTTTCAACCAGTTTTTTTACTAATCGGTGATATTTGCATAGTAGGAACCCAAATTTATAAAATAAATTCATACTACCAAAAAAATTTAATAGAGTTATGCAGTTTTGCTGCAAGTATACGCTATTTCTGTAAGCGTTAACGAGTTACCCTTTTCTACTAAATGACGCAACTCCGATAAATCAGGGATTTTATGACCATATCCTTTCTGGTATCCCTCCTTTGACTTTATATCTCCAGTTTGTTTCTTTAATCTAATCCAATCATAGATTATTGACCGACTAATTTTAAAGGTTTCGCATGTAAGTGCTACTTTCTTATATTTCTCATAATGTTCTATAACTCTAGAACGTAAATCGTAACTGTAGGGGGATGCCATATTTCTATTATATAATTTTTTTATTATTTATCATTATAACTTATTTGAATCCATATGTTAAGTGCTATATAACTTTATTCGGCAAAGTTATTGATAGTAAAAAGAATGAGATTACATCTATTCCAGAAGCAATAGAGTGTTTGGATATCAAAGGAGCAATAGTTAGTATTGATGCAATGGGGTGTCAAAAAAATATAGCTAAGCAAATTGTAGAGAAAGAGGGTGATTATATTTTGGGTTTAAAGATGAATCACCCTGGATTGTACAACGAGGTTGAAAAAACTTTTCAGACAGAGGTTTTTGAGTTTTTAGGAACGGATATTGCAGGAACATATGAAAAGGGACATGGCAGAATTGAGGAGAGAAAATGTCGCATAATTCGTGATATTAAGAAAATAACTAATGATGATCAATGGGCTAGTTTGAGTTCTGTTATTGAGATCAAAAGAAAAGTAGTTGAAAAAAATAAAGTGTCAGAATCAGTAAATTATTATATAGTTATGCTCATAGGATTAGGTGATAAAGAACATAACGATTGTAAGTTGTCATTCCCGCATAAGCGGGAATGATGGTATGGACGAGTGAAGCGAAATATGCTTTACTTGTACGGAGTCTGGTGAAAAATGTTTTTCAGTTGCTCCAAATTAAATAACAATTTAATTAATAGGTCCATACCATGATAAATAATAGCATAGAAAATAGTATAATTGGAATAGATTTAGCAAAAAATATTATGCACTTGGTGCAAGTTGATCAAAATGGCAAAAAAGTCGGTCATCAAAAAGTTAAAAGAGATGAGTTAATAGGATGTTTAAACAATCTCAATAAAAGTTCACTGGTGGTCATGGAAGCATGTGGAGGAGGTAATTATTGGTCGCAAGAAATTAACAAGCTTGATTTGCAAGTTAAGTTGATGAAAACAAAAGATGTAAAAATTTATGCAACATCGAGGCAGAAAAATGATTATAACGATGCCTTAGCAATATGTAAAGCTGCTCGCGATCCAGAGCTAAAAGATGTGTTACCCAAAAGCAAAGAGGAACAAGATATAAAATTTTTGCATAAAATCCGAAGTAATACGATCAGAGATCGAGTACAAAAAACTAATTCTACAATATCAAGTTTATATGAATATGGTTATAATACAAAATTAAGCAAAAATAAATTTTGCAAAGCATGTAAGTCGGAGGTAGAATTAGCGTATATAGAAGGTTATATAACTTCTGGGGTACAGTCAATTTTACTTTTAGAATGTGAAGAAATTGAGAATTTGTGTAACAAAGAAAAAACTTTAGAAAAGCTGATAATCAGTAATAATAAACAGAATGAGAAAGCTATTAGGTTGCAGACAATTTTTGGGATTGGAGCAATCAATGCTAGTTGTTTGAGCGTAGCACCAATGGAAAATTACGCAACCCCGAGGGATTTTTCTGCGTCGCTTGGTTTGGTGCCAAAACAATACACCTCAGGAGATAAGATAGTTTTAGGAGGAATTAGCAAACAAGGTGATAGATATGCTAGAACTATGTTGATTCAAGCTGCAAGAACAATAGCAATAAGAGCCAAAAGCGATAAAGAATCAAAAGATAAGCTAGTTCAGTGGGCAGTGAAGAAATTTGCTGAAAACAAATCATATAATATTATATGTGTTGGTTTAGCGAATAAATTAGCTAGAATAGCTTATGCAGTAGTTACCAATGGCAGCGAGTATGTCGCAAATTAGCGCTGTTGGCAAGAAGGATAATTTATGTCAATTAAGCAAAAGAATGGCAATTGGTAAATATTGCGAGTAAGTTAGTAACAATAAAGAGAACGAAAGTAAAAGAGTTAATGAAATAAGTATTCTGAACAAAATCCGCAATTATGTCGAGGCTCTAGAAGCCGTGGGAATGAGAGGTTACTCAAGGATATTTAGAAGAATGCAGAAACCATTATGGCACTCGATGCCGAATATATGACCGCTTCCTTTGTGGCTCTATTTTTTATTTTCTTTATTGACAAATTCACTCGTCCATATATGACAACTTACAATCGTTATGTTCTTTATCACCTAATCCTATGAGCATAACTATAGAAATAGTTTGCAAGAATTAATTTATAAGAATGAGAATTAAAATGAGGAAGTATTTAAAAGTGGTATTTTGGCAACTTGAATTATATTTTTAGTAATTAAAGCTAGGACAGGCAATTATTTTTAAAATGGTAAGACTCAATTTTAAGTTGATTCAGTACATTATCGATGATAGAAATAATTAGTCTCCCCGTCAAAAGTGCAAAAAATTCAAAAATTAGCACCTTAGCAAAAAATTTTTGTATAAAATTTTAGAGTTTAATTGTTCTGATGTAATTTTTTGATATAAAAAGATGATTTTTAGAAAATTTTTGCATGACGTTTTGTTAACGATTTTGTAATCGTTTGATTAATTTTCTTTATTTGCTAATTTTTATGTAGAAAAATTTGTTTTGAGCAGGTGATTAGCAATACACCGTAAGTTCAATCCTACAGCGGAAATTAACGGATTTATTATATCTCCTATTACTCCTTTTAAGTAATTTCTGCCAACTCTACCATAATGCTTAAGGTGTCCTATTATCGGCTCTATAGCACTTCTTCTCTTGATCATTGCCTTATCATCTGAGGATAGCTTCTTCTTGCAATATGGGCTATACACCTTGTCTTTTTCTTTAAAATTATTCCCCTTATAGCCTAAATCAACAAATGTCCTGGCTATTCCCACTCCTGTTAATTTCTTTACAACCTCTACAGTCTGCGATAATGTATGACCATCATATGGATTGCCATGAAATGATTTGGCCGCTAATACAAAATTACCTCGACCACTTACTGCTATCGAAACCTTGTTACCAAACTCATAGGGTTTGTTTAATTTCCCTTTACCTATGCACTCTACCTCCGGTGCGTGAAAACTATATAATACTTTATTATCCTCCTTATATCGCTCTTTCTCTGCTTTACTCAGTATAGATTGTGCCTGAATCTTTTTAATCTTATTTAGTATTTCTTGCTGCTTTAATGACAAACTTAACTTTGTTTTTGCTATTTCTCGCTGACATATTCTTATTAAACGACCCAGCAATATCTTTAAATGTTGCATTACCTTCTTACGTTTTTTGGCTTTACTATTATCCTTATATTTCCATAATTTTACTATGTCTTTTTTATATTGCTTGGCATATGTCTCATGTAACTTAATGCCTAAAGTATGACATAACTTTACTAGCTCTATTCTTGCCTTATCCATCAAATACACATCATGAGGATACTTAATATTCTTAATTTGTACTGTAGTATCAACGATTATCGATGCTAAGTCTTTTTTTTTAAGCACTCCGACTTTGCAACCAATTCTTGTTAATTCTTTTAATATCTCATTATATCCTTCTTCCCCTAATATAGCACGAAACCTTCGTATACTAGCTTCTGATATCTCAGCATCTTTCTGCAAATATTCCCAACCACAAAAATATTGCCAATATACGTTCTCTCTCAGCTCTTCTTCAGCTGCAGCATCTGACAGGTTATACATCGCTTGCAGCATAGTTACTCCAAGTAATAACCTGTGACATCTGCGATTCCTACCAAATTTCTTGATATTAACATTTGTCAATAACCATTCCTCTAAAACAGTCCAATTTATTAACGATCTTAATTTATATAACTTGTTATTAGGGTTTAATTCTTCGGTCAATTTATAACCAAAAAGCTGTCCTTGTTTTTGGGATTTTATTATATCTTCTATCGGCATAATTCATACAATCCATAAGGTTTCTGCCAATATTATAGCATTTTCTTATGGATTATCTAGATATTTTTACCCGCTAACCATATTATATATTATCCTTCTAGACTTTTGACGGGGAGACTCATTAACTATTATTTGCTGTGTATTTCAATAAATGAAGTGCTAAAAAATACTAATTTTGTGTGTGCATGAGATGTGTTTTTTTGCAAAAATAACCTATGAAATTATTGTAAATTGACAGATAATGCAATTTCCTATACTATTAAAACTTGACCTAATTAACTGGAGGAAATGCTATGAGTATCGGGCTTTTAATGGAAATATCACTAATAGGTCTTGGTGGAGACGAAGGGAATCGAACCCCCGACCCTCTGCGTGCAAAGCAGATGCTCTACCCCTGAGCTACATCCCCAAATCGCCAATGCACAGGTAGTTTATATACCTTTTCACACGTAAGGTCAACAACCTTATTGCAAATTTTATCTCAAGTTAAATTTTTGCTCTACCCCAAGGTAATGCTTTGCCATCAGAGCCAATTACTAAATCTCCTGAAACGTCGTATTCTGCTGCCAAAAAAGAAGATTTGCCGGATATAAACTTTACTGGTTTAATTTTTTGTCCATGATAAAAATACTCTTTAGCCTGTTCCCTAGAGGTTGGGTTATTTTTAGATGCTGTTTTAGCTTTTGACATATTATGTAATCACCTCAAATATTTTTCTATATATATAATCTAAATCATAAAATATCTCACCTTTAATATTTGTCAAGGAAAAGCTGTAACATATATCAGGGCAGTTTAAAAGTCGCAACTTTAAGTTGTCATAACCTTAAATAGTTTGTTTCTATAATTATTAAAGATTTCTCTTGTTTCAGTAATTTTGTTTGCAAACAGTGAAATTATAGAGATAGTTATTGCCCGGAGTAATGACATTACCAATGGTGCCTTTCCTGTACTTATAGCTGACTTGTCTTCCTCAAAAACTTTATCTTTTACCCAATTTAGATTATTCTCACACGACCAATGATTTCTATTAAGCTTTAGCAATATAGTGAAACCAGGTGTATTAGGTGACAAGAATATAGTAATAAATTTCTAAAGATTTAGCGATATTTTCTTCTATTTATATCACCTAATTCAATAGGTTTCACTATAGAACAAGTTGGAAATTTGGTAAACCAGATATTAATATTTTATTTTTAGTAATGGTAATTGGTAAAATGTCGGTGCCAATATTCTGGAAGCTTTAAGGTGGTACCTTTTGTCTAGACAAAAATTTAGATAATTTGAGATATAATTCTCAAAAATTGACTCTATAGTTCGTATAATACCTTATGGGGATTTTTCGCACAGATCATACCGATGAGCCAATAAGACTATAAATACAGATAATCCTTTGCAACTAGAACATCTGGTGGCTTAAATAAACTCTAACTTTTCTCGGTTAAAAATATTTAATCTTTGACAATCCTACCTCATTATATTTATATTTTGGACTAAATGATTTCCATACACTTAATGGGTTATAAAGTATAGGTTCAGTAGGAACTATAATGGTTCCCGCTACAACCCCATAATACGGTTGATATCAATAGCAGTTTTTTTTCATCGTTTAATAGAGTTGATGAATATTTTAAATGTGTATTATGGGAGAGGGAAGGGCTAAAAGAGAAAATGTTGCAAGCACTTTCCAATTAATAAAATGTACCAACTATCCTTAGAGTAAATTATTTAAGGGTAGTGGGTACATTGAAAATGTAATTATCTTTTTGCTCTAGAAGCAAAAATTAATGATACGCAATACAATATTAAAAAATATTCAGATTAAAGATAAACAAATTAGGAATAATTAAATAAACAACTATTAATTTTGGAGGATGAATATTATGACTAAACTTATTGGACTTTCTAAATTTGATATACTTCTTGAAAAATTACAAGCTGGTGAAAAATTGACCAAAATAGAGCTTGAAAACCATGGAATTGGTACTAGTTGTAAATTGTAATGAGCTTTTGACCCTTTTGGAGCAAAAATTGTAATAAGAATTGACCCTAAGCCTAATCGCACTGTAACCCAGATAAAATATGGCTTTCGGAGTTCTAATTTTTAATTTTCAAGGGGTCAATTTTTATTACAATAGAGGTGAGCGTTCACGGTTTTTCAATTTCGCTCTAAAATTTTAATTTTTAGATGTAGTTTTTATAGCATATACACCTTTTAATTGTAAACTTTTCAAGTAATAGTAGATTTTTCTATAAAGAATTTGTGCTAAAAATATCATAAATCATGGTAAACTGAAAAACCGTGAACGCTCACCAATAGAGGGTCAAAAGCTCATTACAATTTACATAATGACATTTTCAGTTGTATACTCTCTAACCGCCATGTTCACAAATCACTCCGATGTATCTAAAAAAATCTCTACTCCATTTATCCGACAAGCATTTATTAAATCATTATCTTTAGTAGCAATACTTAATCCTTCGTGCATAGCCAATAATAAGTAATTTGCGTCATATGAGGTCAGTTTATGACTACGTGCGGTATTTATAATCTCAGACATAGAAAATGACAAATCAGAAGTGTATATTGCTAAAGAACCTAACAAATCTATAAACCTAGTTGAATCAGCAGTCTTTAATCTACCACGTTTTTCAGCCATAAGCAAAACGTTAATTACTTCAAGTATCCAAAGTGGTGGTACCAAAGCCTTGGATTGAGCAAGAGAGTTAAGAACTATTTCGGAATAACTATCAAATTCATCTTCAAAACACCATGACATAGCAACGGAGCAATCCAATATAAAAGACTTAGTCATTATTTTCTTCCTGCTGTTATTAATTCTTTGAGAGATAAACCAGCAAGTTTTTTTCCTTGACGGAATTCAGCAAGACTGTTTATTGTTTCTTCAATATTGAATCTTTGTTGGGAAGGAATAGGCATAAGAATTGCAATTGGTGCATTATGTTTAAAAATAGTGAATTTCTCCCCATCTTTTACTCTTTTAAGAAGATTAGAAAAATGTGTTTTTGC
Organism: Candidatus Tisiphia endosymbiont of Hybos culiciformis; assembly: GCF_964030975.1. Taxonomy (NCBI): domain Bacteria; kingdom Pseudomonadati; phylum Pseudomonadota; class Alphaproteobacteria; order Rickettsiales; family Rickettsiaceae; genus Candidatus Tisiphia; species Candidatus Tisiphia endosymbiont of Hybos culiciformis. The sequence continues at coordinate 227,877 of NZ_CAXIQH010000001.1, read as the reverse complement.
TTCAAAGGCACTAATTTGGTTAGAAAGCTTTTCTTTCATAATATTTGCTGATTAAATTAAATATAAACTAGTATTAGACTAGTTTATATTTATATCTGACAATGTCAATATTATTTTTGGTGCAAGTTTGCCAGGGCAGTTTAAAAGTCACAACTAATGATATAAAATACTAGGGCGTGTCATCAAATGAGTTGACATAGTGATATAAATCATTAAGTTTATAAAAAACTAAAGGGAAAGTTGAAATGCGTCGGTATGCTTTAAGAGATGAACAATGGGAAAGGATATACTACCTGGAAAAGAAGGAGATGTAGGAGTAACAGCTAAGGACAATCGTCTTTTTGTAGAGGCGGTACTATACAGATATAGAGCAGGAATAGCTTGGAGAGATTTGCCTGAGAGATTTGGGGATTTTAGGGCAATTCATACCAGACATACAAGATGGAGTCAAAAAGGAGTTTGGCAGAAGGTATTTGAGTTACTTGCAGCTGATGCAGACAATGAGTATGCGATGATCGATTCTACAATAGTGCGTGTACATCAACATAGTGCTGGTGCTAAAAAGAAGTCATAACAACTGATCAAGCTATTGGTCGTAGCAAGGGTGGTTTGTCGACTAAAATACATGCAACTGTCGATGGGCTTGGTAACCCGACTGGCTTTCATTTAACAGCAGGACAAGTACATGATTTGCAAGGGAGTGATGCACTAATGGAAAAACTAACACAAGGATTTCATGTACTTGCAGATAAGGCTTATGATGCATATGAGCGGGTAAGGAACAGGCTAAAAGAAAAAGGTTGTGTGGCTGTAATTCCATCAAGGAAGAATCGCAAAATTCCAATAGAATTGGATACAGAGCTTTATAAGGCACGGCACTTAATTGAAAATTTTTTTGCTAAGCTTAAACAATATAGGGCGATTGCAACACGCTATGATAAAACGGCTCAAAACTTTTTGGGGGCGATTCATCTTGCTGCTTCTGTAATTTTGTTGAATTGATGACACGCCCTAGGCTGTGTAAAGGTTTCTACTGAGTCCAAATAAGAACTCCTGCAAAATGCAAAAAAGATAAAAAAACAGAAGCCGTTTTATCAAATCTTGAGAAAAGTAATTCTAAAGTTTGCTATTAATAGCATCAATTAACTCAAATTCTTTAATTTTAAGTAATAACTAACATATACTTATCTACAAAATCTGTGGATAAGTATATGTATAATATATGGGTATTACGTGAATAACTTTTTTTGCCATTTCTTATGAGTTTTTAAACATAACAAATCTAAAAATGTAAAAATAGAGCTTACACAGAATAAAGGATTGACTCGTACCCATCTTTTATTTGCTAAAGATTCATTTTCTCAATTTAGCAGAATATTGCCACATAGGATTCCAATAACTCTTAATTAATGATTTAGCTGCCTCTCTACTATCTATAATTATACCAAATTGTTGTAGTGATGATGGGAAAAAATTATGACTGCCAAAGTAAAATATTTTATCATCTACCATCCAAAATTTATTATGATTTCTTATATGTTTATTAGCTATATTATTATAACTCATATAAGCAAGATGTAAATGTTGGTTTAATTTTTTTGTTGCTGCTTTCCTATCAACTTTATACTCTGATATTATAGTCTGTAATATGTAATTATATAAATATTGTAAATTTACATAGGCTGAATCAGTCATGGTTAAATTACTAGTAATTATCTGTGTATCTACTGAATTATAATATATAGCATAGGCTATTGCTTGTATGATATTGCCATTTATCGTATCAAGTGGCGGTAACATCTTATGTTTTAATGGATTATTTAGAAGCCCTCTCATAAAAAATGCTTGTTGACTAATTTTAATAGAACTCGTAGCATTTTTTAGAGCGAATACTCTTGCTAATTCTGATTGATCAGCATCATTACCTATCCCAACACCATTATTAAGTTTACTTACAAACATTGCCTGAACATTTAAATCATTTAAATGTCGTAGTGAATTATTATTGAACTCCGTATCTACCTTAAAAAGGTGTGCACATTTCTTTGAAATAGCACCATCCTTATATGTGTAACAACGATTGACATCTAAACCAGGATTGTGACGAACATAGTCCCATAATATATTAGCATAAATTGTTGCACCACTGGCAACAGCTCCAAATATTTTAAGATTTGAATCATTGGCTGGTCTTGCTTCTAGATAATCGTCACCCCATAAATTCTCTCCACCAGTAATTAATATATTTTTATCCACAACAATAACTTTTCCATGATTCCAGGCAAAATCAAGGACGATATCATGTTGAACATCTTCATTACCACAATTAGATCTAAACATACATGATCTAACACTAGTAACAGATACAACTAATTTGTTCTTAGTAGGTAAATTAGCAGTAATATTGCGTAAATAATCCTTGATGAACATGCTAGGTGTCTCATGATATGTTCCATAAAGTAAGCGTACCATTATAGGATGAGGGGAGTTAATAGTCTTATATCCAAGTGTTGTAATAGCATTTCTTAACATTGAAGTAAATGCTCCTGTACTCAGGGATGTCTTACCAAGAGTTACAATATCTATAGAACTTTCAGCCTTAATAATTGTACTATAAATATTTTCTAAAATATCATGGGCATTTGTTAAACATAATTTTCTATCATCCAAAGTAAACTCAGCCCTTTTACAAATACTAACCCCAAGACAATCTGATTGAGCATGGCATGTTGGCACAAAAAATTGCTTATCTATTATATTATCACCAACTGGCGTAAATCCTTGATTATATTTTTCAACAGATGTTCCCCAAATATTGGGTGTTTGTAACAACCAGTGGTTTGGCACAAAATAATTAGTAGAAGGTTTATTATAAGTAATATTATTATATTGAGGGAATGTTGTTAATAAATGTTTATATATATCATCAATTGATATTGGTTGTGCTACTGTTACTTGAGCTGTAAACAATAATAATTTAATAGTTAATATTAACCGATATTTATATTTAATATACATTCCCATATAGCTAACCAGTTAATGTTCTAATACAAGGTTAAAAACATTTTTCATAAAATTCAGTGATCTTGTTTTTAACCTTAACTGGATCAATCATCATATTAATCGCACCTCTAAATTCCGCTGAATTTGCTAAACCACCACTATACCAACCTATATGTTTTCTAGCTAGCTGAACGCCAGTATCGTTTCCGTAATATTCTAACATGGCATCATAATGACTTAGTATCACCTCTAGCTGCTCTGTCATTGAAGGCGAGGGAAGCTCTTCTCCTGTTTCAAGATAATGGGCTATTTGAGAAATAAACCATGGTCTACCATATACTCCCCGACCAACCATTATACCATCAGCACCGGATTTTTGTAAGCACTCCTTAGCTTTAGATAATGAGGTAATATCTCCATTAGCGATAACTGGAATCTTTACCGCATCCTTAACCTGCCTTATAAACTCCCAATCTGCTTGACCAGAATAAAACTGGCACCTTGTTCTACCATGAATGGTGATCATTTGGATGCCAGCATCATAGGCTATTTTTGCCAAATTTGGTGCATTCTTAGTATTCTCATCCCAGCCAGTACGCATTTTTAAAGTTACTGGGATTTTTACCGCTTTTACCGTAGTCTCTAAAATTTTTGCCGCTAATTTCTCATCTCGCATTAAAGCCGAACCAGAATAGCCACCTACTACTTTTTTAGCTGGACAACCAAAATTTAAATCAATAATCTTTGCCCCCATATCCTCATTCATTTTAGCCGATTCTGCTATTATATCAGGTTCGCATCCAGCAATCTGTACACATGAGCCAGTAGCATCGTCTTGAATGATTGCACATCTTTGCAAAGATTGCCTTGTTTCAATAATCATTGCCCTACTTGCTACCATTTCAGAGATTACCAGACCTGCACCAAATTTTCGCACTAATTTTCTAAATGGTAGGTCAGTAACCCCAGACATTGGAGCTAATATCACCGAATGAGGTAGCTGAATATTACCTATTTTTATCATCAACTTATTTTAATTAGTTAAATCAGAGATTATAGCTGAATAAAAAATTCTTTGTACTAAATCATGGTAGTTTAAAAGACGCAATTAATGACATAAAATACTAGGTTATAGAAACTAATAACCGTCATTGCGAGACCACGTAGTGATCGTGGCAATCCAGGTAACAGCTTGCTGTTTTATTTTTGCCGTTACAATTTTTTGGATTGCTTCGTCGGCTCATGCCTCCTCGCAATGACGTTTGGGAACTTATACTAAGTCCGTAAATTGTACGTCATCAGCACCACCTAAAGTAACATGCGTTTTGTTTGATACTTCATGGGTATAATAATAATTATTATAGTTAAATTCTAAGTGACCATTATGCATAAAATGACAACCTGTGATAGGGTGAGCAGGATTAGCGTCAAAGGTTACAATAAACTGATTATTATTTATTGATAAGGTTATTCCTTCCCATGCTGTCGTAGGAGCATCATTAATAATATCATTGCCTGCGGTACACTTTATTTTTACTTCAAATTGTGAACCCTTATCAGGTTGGATAATATTGTTAAGATATGTTATCATAATAGTAGCTACCTTACATTAACCCACTACATTAATTGTAGTAGATTTCATTTTTTATGCAAGCCATTTATTATGTTTTCTAAAAGTTTTGCCTAAAAATTCTTACATAATTCGTAAAGCAAAAAATTAATAAAAAGTAGTGCAAATTTACTATAAAACTATATAATTAAAGCTATTTAAATCAACTGAAAAAGCCATATTTGGTCAATCTATAGCTAACCCGGCTAGTATTTAGCCGAATAATGTTTGTCATCCCTGTGCGGGATATAGATTCCCGCCTACGCGGGAATGACAACTTACAACGAAGCAGTCCTGTTTTGTGTCATACCTGCGGAAGCAGGTATCTAGATTCCCGCCTACGCGGGAATGACATCTTTTTGTTTGAAACAAATGGACAAATACTAATCTGGTCAGTCCCATCCAAAAAGGTTATATTATGAAAATCGATGTAGAAATTATTCGAACCTATCAAGATTGGAAAAATCATAAATTTATCAATAAACTATTAGTGAAGAAGGTTGTGTGTGCTATACTAAGTAAATATAAGAATTTTAAAGGAGTGGCAAGGTTTGAGCTAGCGATATTACTAACTGATAATAATGAAATGTTAAATTTGAATAGCCAATTTTGTGGTAAGGGGAAAGCTACAAATGTGCTATCATTTCCTGATATAGAATTAGATTTTCGGCATTTACTTGAATTTACTCCTAACTTAGATTATATGTATTTAGGAGACATAGCTTTTGGCTATGAAATAATTCAGAGCGAAGCTATAAGTCAAAATAAAAACTTTGGAGATCATTTTATACATCTTTTGGTACATAGTATTTTGCATTTACTTGGTTTTGATCACCAAGATGATGAGGAAGCAACTATTATGGAAAATTTAGAAGTAGAAATATTAAAGGATTTTGCTATTATTTCTCCATATTAACTAATTATTTCTAGGTTATGTGAAAAAAGAAGATCTTCCCTCTATTAACTCTAAAAAGGCTATGCTTAAAAACCCTTCAAAATTTGACATTCTTAAATCTTGGTTCTCTCGTCTGTTTTCCAAAGAAAAGATAGAGGATAATTTTTATTATACTATTAAAAAGCTAAAATCTAACAGTAAGAAAATGACGTTAGAAGAACAAAAGATTTTCATGAACCTTTTGAAATTTGGTCATAAAACTGTAGAAGATGTAATGATCCCTAGATCTGACATTAAGGCAGTAAAATTAACCACTAGCATAGAGGAGTTAAGCCAAATGCTTAATAGCAAAATACCTCATACTAGAACGTTGGTTTATGATGAAACGTTGGATAATATAGTTGGTTTTGTTCATATAAAGGATTTGTTTAAGATACTTGTTACTAAGCAAAATTTGCCGTTAAAAAGAATAATTCGTAAACCTATCATTTCTGCCCCTTCAATGAAATTGATAGATTTATTAGCAAAGATGCGAAGAGATCGTGTGCAGATATCTATAGTTGTTGACGAATATGGAGGAACTGATGGCATTGTAACCATTGAAGATATTATGGAAGAGATAGTTGGTAGAATAGATGATGAGCATGATAAAAAATCGGATAATGATAATTTCAAAATTATCAATAATAATACCATTTTATCGAATGCCAGGGTAAAGGTTGAGGAGCTTGAATTAGCTCTTGGTGTGAAATTAAAAACAGAAAATGATGAATTCGATACAATTGGTGGTCTAGTCTTAGCAAAAGTAGGTAATGTGCCTTCGGTTGGTACTAAAATTGATATTGAAGAACAGGTCGAACTTGAAGTGATTGATGCATGTCCGAGATCACTTAAACAGGTTAAGTTACGATTAAAAAATGGCACATTATTACCTAATTATACTTTATGATTATTACAACTAATTTAGCCATGAGTTATGGTGCAAAAATATTATTTACCGACGTAAATGTTCATATCAGAAATGGTAATAGATATGGACTTGTTGGAGCAAATGGTGCTGGTAAATCCACTTTTTTTAAAGTTCTAATTAAAGAAGAGGAATCAAGCATTGGTGAAGTTAATATACTCAAGAAGGCTCGTATTGGTTGCTTGAAACAAGATCAGTTTCTTTATGAAAATACTTCAATTATTAATACTGTTATTGCTGGTAGAAGTGAATTATGGCAAGCTCTGCAAGAAAAGGAAAAAATACTAGAGAATGAGCAATGTGATGAGCAAAGCGGTTATCGGTTAGGTGAGTTGGAACAAATTATCGCTGATAACGATGGATATATCTCGGAAATTTTTGCCATTGAGTTGCTACTGGGTCTAGGGATACAGGAAAAATATCATCATCAACCATTATCCGTTTTATCCGGTGGATATAAACTTAGAGTATTACTAGCACAAAGTTTATTCAATAATCCTGATATATTACTACTTGATGAACCGACAAACCATCTTGATATAGTTTCGATTTATTGGCTGGAAAATTATCTAAAGCAAAAATTCAGAGGTGCTTTAGTATTTATTTCACACGATCTGGCTTTTCTTAATAATATTTCTACCCATATTCTTGATATAGATTATGGTACCATCAAAACTTATACTGGTAATTATGATATTTTTATTCGTGATAAACAGCTAGTTGCCGACCAAAAGCTTAAGGATCTTACTAATATAGAGAAGAAAATTGCTACTATGCAGGTTTTTGTTGATAAATTCCGGGCTTCAGCTAGTAGAGCTAAGCAAAGTAGCTCAAGGGAAAAGCAAATAGAGAAAATGGAACTACCTGATATACAAAAAAGTTCACGTATTAGTCCATATTTTAATTTTAAGCAAAAAAGACCATCTGGAAAATTAGTATTACAAGTTAAGGGCGTTTCTAAAAATTATGAAAATAAAAAAATATTAAATAATGTAAGTTTTACCGTAACACGAGGGGAAAAAATTGTTATTATTGGTCCAAATGGTATTGGTAAATCCACTTTACTAAAAATTCTTCTTGGTAAAATATCCTCAGATTTGGGAAGTTATGAATGGGGATATGAAACTCAAATTTCTTATTTTGCTCAGGATCATCATGAATTATTAAATGAAAATATCAACGTTATTGATTGGTTATCCAACCAAATACCTACTGAGAATGATAATACTCTGCGTAGTATATTAGGTCAGTTATTATTCCGTAAAGATGAAGCAAACAAGAATATTTTAAATTTGAGTGGAGGAGAAGGAGCACGTTTATTATTAGCCAAAATTATCTTGGAAGAAGGTAACATATTAGTTTTAGATGAGCCAACCAATCACTTAGATATTGAATCTAAGCATATGCTAAAAAATGCACTAATTAACTACCCAGGTACTTTGATATTGGTAACTCATGATAGAGACTTTGCTAGCAGTATAGCCACAAGGATTATTGCACTATCACATCAAACTATTACTGACTTTAAAGGTAAGTATCAGGAATATTTGGCTAAATATAGTAATGATTATTTGGATAGTAATTGGGTATTGACAAATAAAGGAACAAAATAACAAAGCTGTCATCCTGCTTCGTACACCACAACTGTCGAAAGTTAGAAGGTAGAGCGGGTTTAGAGGTCATCATGGCAGTTTAAAAGTTGCAGGAAAATAACTGGCGTCATTGCGAGGAGGCGTGAGCCGACGAAGCAATCCATTTTTGTGTTAACCTTGCGAAAGCAGGGATATAGATTCCCGCCTACGCGGGAATGACAAGGGAGTGCGGGAATGACAACTTATAATTGCTTCGTTGACCTACGGTCTTCTCGCAATGACGTTGATCACATACAACTTTTAAAGTACACTATCTAAAACCGTTTCCTCTTCTAACTTTCAACAGTTGTGCTTCGTACACCTTGCAATGAACTATTACCCACATCTTTTTTAAGTGTTATATACTCCTCTGATTGTCAATAACATAAATAATATTAGATCTTAAATATGAATAATCAGCAGCAATTAATACCAAATTTTATTACTTTAAATAAGCTCGGTCATGATATTGACATTCCAATAAGATGTAGTAATAAAGCTAAACGCATTGCCATTAGAATAAATTACAAAGGAGCTGAATTAGTTCTGCCTAATAAAAATTTTAATGCAGGATATAAATTTCTATTAGAAAAAGAATCTTGGATAAGACGGAAATTGCCAGATATTTCAAAACAAGATCCCATAGATAATAATACCATAACAATCTTTGACAGAATATACTCATTACTACATATTGATGCGGATTATAATAAAGTGCAAATAGAAGAGGATATTATTCAGATATATTCTCCACCTTTTCAACATAAGAGTACCTTAATACGATTCTTGCAAGACAGATTGTTACTAGAAGCAATGAGCCTGGCTACTCTTCTGAGTAAAGAACATAATATAAACTTTAGTAAAATAAAAATTACGAATAATAAGAACAAATGGGGTAGTTGCTCCAGTAAGACTGTGCTTACTTTTAATTGGCGGCTTATTTTTGCTCCAAAAAAAATATTAAAATACTTAGTGGTGCATGAAATATGTCATATAATGGAAATGAATCACAGTAAATATTTTTGGCATTTAGTGGCAAGAGTCTATCCGGATTATAAGTTGGCTAGATTATGGCTTAAGGAAAATGGCAATAAATTGCATCAATATTTACAATAGATTTTACCAGACTAATCTTTGCTCCGTTCCCATTGAGCGTTAAGTAAAGCCTATCTTATCATATAGGAACATTATGAAGATTGTTGATCTTTAAGCACAATTGTTTAGGAGGCAAATAAATCAATTATTATTTGTTTACTTTTTGATGGAGATACCTTAATATTTAGAGACATTAATTTTTATAAACAAAGTGTTATCTTATGGTGAACTTACAGACCAAACTTAACTCGTTAATGGTTCAAAAAAATATCAATGCTGTAGAGATAGAGAAGAAAACTGGAATAAGTAGAAATACTGTTTATAGCATTTTGTATGGTAGCTCAAAAAATCCTAGTGCTAGTAATTTACAACTAATTGCTAAAGCCTTAGATGTTAATTTGGAAGCTCTTATTGTTGATAGTGAAATAAATCTTGGGGTGTTGACTGTTGATCAGATGAAAATCTTTAGCAAAGCCACTAGTTTAACCATTAATATGTTAATTGAAAGAAATTTAAACTTTTCATTTGCCAATCTTACAAGTCTAATAAAAGAAGTATATGAATATGCTCTAAAGAAGCAGTCTGTTGATAATACATTTATAGATTGGATGATTGAGAAATATCATAAGCCTTAATTTTGTTTGAATACGATCTATACACTCAAATGATTTGAAGAATGGGGGCAATAAACAAGGGGTGAGCGAGCGAAGCTATAGTAGCCTACATTAAATTGTCATTCCCGCGTAGGTGGGAATCTCTAGATACTGTTGTAAGTTGTCATTCCCGCGTAGGCGGGAATCTAAGATACCTGCTTTCGCAGGTATGACATTAAACTTAAGCAGGTATGACACAAACTGGAATTGCTTTGTCGGCTCGAGTCCATAGTACCTACATTTTTTATTCTATCGTAAAAATAGCAAAAAATTATAAGGATATTATGCTACACAAGCGTCATTGCGAGGAGTGTGTAAGCACGACGAAGCAATCCACTTCTGGTCTTTTGGATTGCTTCGTCGCCTAAAGTGGCTCCTCGCAATGACAGTTAGAGATCGGTTTTTTTCTTAAATTGATACATTATGTCGAATTACACTTTCACTACAAAATAAAAAATGTAGGGTACTATGGCTCGAGCCTTTTTGCAATGACGAAGATAATCGCATAGCAAAAGGGAAAGCTATGCGACTATTGCTGCTTTTTAAACTATATCATATCCCTAAAGAGCTATTTTTTGCTTGCTAACATACCGAAGCTTCACAATCAACCCCAATGATTTCCACATCGCTAGGGTTAGTAATAGTAAAATCTACTTCACCTGGATGATCAGAAAGACATATATTTAAACTTAAACTATCGCAATTCGAGGCTACTATATGACCAGGGGTATCTTCTTTTACATCACACCCTCGCGTTTTTCCGTATGCAGGTGTAAGTCCTGGCTTAATGCTACCAGGTTTATAATCCACGTTAAATGTAGGGTGAATTATTGTTCCATTGCTAGCCTTAAACTCTTCGCAACTAAACTGACCCCCTGTACTAAAGTCGGGTATTTCAAAAGATTTTTTTTTACCGCCTGGAAAATCCCAACATCTCTCTTGAATTACTCCAGGACAACTTGATTCATCTTGCCCAAATAAATTAGGTAATTCTGATCCTTCTAATTCAAATTCTTTATTATTCTCAATGGTAGTTATTTGGGGGATATTATTCTCGTTATTCCAAAGCCATGACGTAGGAAAAAAATCTATAAATCGCTTTGCTAAATCACTCCAAGAAGATGTTTTAGAGAAAAAATCTTTAGGAAGTTCTGCTATAGAAACGTTTCCAGGATATACTGTAGAAACGTCTCCATATACTACAGGAACATCTTTATAACCTTCTTCAAGCCATGTCGAAATAAGGGCTGAATTATTTGGGGAATTACTAGTACTGTTATTAATACCAATTAATTTATTGCCTGTATTGTTTTCAATTGGGCTAGCAGAAAAAAATGCTACCGTATAAGCAGTCAGACCACAGAATATAGAACTGATTTTCATAATTTACCTGCTATTTAAGTATAATATAATAAATAAATTAGAATCATCTCGTAACACCTATTTATTAGCTCTTCGATGTACGTAATTAAAACATAGCATAACATAATTTCAACACAAAATCCTATTGTTGTCAATAGAGTTTGTAAAAATCAAAAAAAATTATCATTATTAAATTTTATGTATCCTTAAAAAAGCTAATACAAATAACATACTAAATAACGTAGTAAATAAAAAAAGATTGGACCATTCCATAGAATTTGCACAAATACCAGATAAACAGGATAAAATGATCCGTACGAAAGAACTAAAAGAGGAAATAATAGAGTACTGCGTGGCAATCAATTGGCTATTGCATAAACTAGAAAAATAAATAACCAGCACGGTATTACCAAGCCCACAACAGAAATTTTGTACAGTAATAGTTATAGTAAATATAACTATATCATGACCTACTATAGATAAAAACATTAGCATTAGGGGAGATAGTAATTGTAGACTACCACATATTAGGAGACTTCGATATATTCCTATTCTTGCAGTTAAAATACCGCTAACAATCCCCCCAAAGGTCATTAGTATGAATCCATAGGTTTTTGAAATAGAAGCAATTTCTTGGGAGGTAAAAGACAAATCAATAAATAATGGAGAACTCATTGCCATAGGAATTGAGTCACTTGCTTTATATAGAAAAATAAACAGCATAATGAACATCCAATTTGGATGGTTTCGTTTTAATAATAGTAAGCTATCACCAATGACTTGAGAATATTGGGTAAATGAAAGTAAATTAGTAAAAATGTGTTCCGTTTTTTTTGTAGCAGGCTCTTGCATGTATAAGATTATTATCGGGGCTGCCATTGTTATAAAAAAGGTACATAGATATACCAAATGCCAATTAAAGATGCAAGATACATATAATGCCCCTGTACTATTAATAAGCATTCCTATACGAAACCCCGTGTTACTAAAAGTTGTGGCAATTGAGAGTTCTTCCTTTGTTGCAGAGCGTTCTATACGATAAGCATCTAAAATAATATCTTGAGTTGCTGCACAACAGGAAATAGTAAAATTTAAAATTGCAGTAATAACTATATTAACAGGAGGGTGTATAATTAAGAATCCACTAGTAGCAACTAATAAACATCCTTGGGCAGCTAGTGCCCATCCACGACGTTGACCAAATTTTCTGCATATAATGGGTATAGAATATTTATCAATAAAAGGTGATAATATTGGTTTTAAGCAATAGGGCAAAGATGTTAGAAACATCACCCCAATAATATCAGTTGAATATCCTGCTTGTGATAATTGGTAATGAATAGTAAATGTAACCAATGAAAAATTTCCTCCTGCAACTAGACCTAGTAAGAAGAAACAAATAAAATAAGAGTGCTTGCGATTAGTTGTCATATTCAGGAGTTATATCCATCTTTTTGGACAGTTATCTAAAAAGTCTTTTGTGTTTTAATGCACTGTCAGTCTTGGAAGACTAAATATCACAATTTCCTTGTTATTTCAATATAACATCCACAATTAAACTAATTTAACCTCGATATATAGCTAACCCGTTAAAGTTCTAGATAATTTCTTTGTTATAGTTATGCCCATAGGATTAGGTGATAAAAACATAACGATTGTAAGTTGTCATTCTTAGCAACGGCGGGAATCTAGATACCTGCTTTCGCAGGTATAACACAAAGTTTGTGTCACCTAATTCAATAGGTTTCACTATAGAGGTATCTAGATTCCCGCCGTTGCTAAGAATGACAACTTACAATTGCTTCGTCGTGCTTACATACTCCTCGCAATGACGCTTGTGTAGCATAATATCCTTATAATTTTTTGCTATTTTTACGATAGAATAAAAAATATAGGGTACTATGGGTAGAGCCAAGCATGAGTTATTAACAAGAACTATTGACTCGTATTTTTATAAGTGATAGCATGAGCATGGGTCTTATGAACTACAAAATTTATATAGCTAACCCATTTAGTGAAGCTATCTAAAACTTTAACCGATTAGATATAGTGCCAATACAGATAGGTTCATAAAATGTTAAATCCAACATCTTATACAATAGAAAACTTAAGTGATGCACGAGAGTTTTTGTCTAAATTTCACGATCCTGTTATTTTAACTAATAAAAGTGGTAGTACGAGATATTACGGTATGCTAGTGCTTGATTATATTTTTAAAACACTAACCAAAGAATTCTCCCAAATCGTAAAAATCATCGTTAATGTAGAAAATGATCACGCGGCTTTATTTACTGCTATCAAACTTAATTACCAAAATATAATTTATACTGGTGAATCAGCAGAAGCTAGAAAGTTGGTTGCCCCTCTGCTGTTTGGCGAGTAACATTAGTTAAAAACCAATCTGTGTTTTTAGAGATAAGACTTCTAGAGAACGTCCATTCTTCTTGCATGTTTTTTATCTTACTAGTTATCTTTTTACCCGTGAATAATACTTTTATAAAAATGTTATTAGCAAAGGTATAGGCTTCAGAAATTTTGGCATCTAATGTGCTACCATGAACAAATTCTCCATAAGTTTCAGAAAAAATATGAAATTCTTTTATATATCTTTTATCCACCAATGTTAGTAAATCTTCAATATCGTCATCATTAGAAGCTTCAATGATCAGCTCAAAAGCTGCTTTTGCACTATGCAAAAATTTTCTTGCTTGAAATGATGGAAGCTTAGCAGATATAGCTTGAATTCCAGCTATTATATCCACAGAATTTTCGTCAACTATTAACCCATCAAATTCCATAGGATTGATAGGGAAGGGGCTTACCTGAGGTGTGTTTTTCTTAAAAATACCACTAGTAGCAGTTTTTGCTGTATAAGTAACGTCTCTAATTGCTGTTTCACCAAAAAAGGAAGATTTGTGTTTAGCTGGATCATCCTCTGATGTAGTGCCAAGCGTAGCAATTAACCTATTTATAATAAAAAAAGCGACTCCAGCAAAAATTAACAATTCTATTATTTGAGCAGACATTATTATAACTCACTGTTTAAATTTTTTACATATAATGCATCTTGCATTAAACCATTTTACGCGAATTTGGCTTTTACAATTAACCCGACTAACATTTACCCAACGGAAAAGATGTCATTCCCGCGTAGGCGGGAATCTATAAAATATCAGGACTTTTTAGTTCTATTTTATGTTCCCGCCTACGCGGGAATGACATCTTACAACGAAGCAATCCTGTTTTGTGTCATACCGCAAGGTTTAACTTGTCATACCTGCGTAAGTAGAGGTATCTAGATTCCTGCCTACGCAGGAATGACAAGGGAGTGCGGGAATGGACACTAAAGCTGTGATGTCATACCTGCGAAAGCAGAGGTATCTAGAGTTAAAGAATGACAACTTACAAATTGCTTTGTCGTGCTTACACACCCCTTGCAATGACGTCTTATTTTATACCGTAAAATTCTTTAGCATTTTTTATCATAATATCAAATTCTTTATTATTCGGTGTATCTGGTGTTGCTCCTTCAATAAATGTGCCACCAATTACCCCAATATCGTTAGAACCACTACCTGCTAACTTTTTAGGAAATACATAAAAAGCCCGTTCTACATCTTGTCCAGATTCAGTTTTGCCATGCGGTAAATATACTAAAATCATATACTGTAAATCTTGTGGTTTTTGGTCTTTTAGCATAATTAAATGTCCTTGCACCGGAACTAGCGTATTATCTTTATTAAGCTCTTTTGCTCCGAGACCAGTACAATTAATGATATATTTAGTATCAATTTCAGAAAATGCAGTAATTTTCTTTTGTACAAACTTTACCTTAGGTTTTAAGTAATCTGTTAATTCTGTCATCAGAGTAGCCGTATCCATGAAGATACCATCATCATAAACAACCATTTTGCGGGTGGTTCCATTACCAAAGTCAAGAATAACGTCTTTTGCCGGCTTCATAACTTTAGCGACAACATAAGGTTCTAAATCTGATGACTTCCTATTCTCAAAATAAGATGGAGTAATAATTGCTCCCTTCTTAATGTATGGGTTAGCATTCTTTGCTATTTGTTCATAAAATTTATAAGCATCAACACCTATTTTATTAATAACTTTTTCCATCTTATGATTATTGTCCATAGATACTGGTGCGAGCAATCCACCAGCATTGTGTGAAGTTAAATGATCATAACGGTCAGCAACGATCGTTATATCTGTATAACCATTCTCTACCAAATCATAAGCAGTGTATAATCCTAAAACTCCAGCACCAATGATTGTTATAGCTGTTGATTTTTTAAGGTCTGAAGAATATTTTGATTGTTCAAGCAACCGATTAACATAGTGTGCTGAGCCTGGTCCTAATGTCCAACCACTACCTCCATGACCATAATTATTAGCGATAATTTTATTACCCTGGCGTTCAACGCTCATATTAGGTGCCCCATGTCTCATAGGACGATGGCACGATATCTTTTCTCCAAGATGAGCTTCCTCTAAATTTGGCGGAGTAATATTTCTGACCTCATATTTGGGTTCTATGTTGGCACAAGCAAGCATTGGCACTATCAAAAAAATAGTTGTAAACGAATATTTAAAATACTTAAGAACGTTAAACATGATAACTGCCTTGATAAAATTGTTATCGTTAATACTACCCTAACTTATATTTAGAGCAATGTAATGGTATACTTTAATATAATGGAAACAAAATGACAAGCAATTTTACTAAGTTTGTTGTGAACATTTCTCTTTATAGCTAACCCGACTAACATTACTCCACCATTGCGAGCCTACTTTTACCCACAAATAGTTTTATCAACAAGGGTGCCACCGTC
Organism: Candidatus Tisiphia endosymbiont of Hybos culiciformis; assembly: GCF_964030975.1. Classification (NCBI taxonomy): domain Bacteria; kingdom Pseudomonadati; phylum Pseudomonadota; class Alphaproteobacteria; order Rickettsiales; family Rickettsiaceae; genus Candidatus Tisiphia; species Candidatus Tisiphia endosymbiont of Hybos culiciformis. The sequence goes on along the minus strand of NZ_CAXIQH010000001.1, from coordinate 211,821 downwards.
ATTGCGAGGAGCTACTTACAGTAGCGACAAAGCAATCCATAAAAGTAACCAAAAATGGATTGCCACGACCATTGCGTGGTCTCGCAATGACGAAAGTACTTTTAGCAAAGCGTCATTGCGAGAAGGCCGTAGGTCGACAAAGCAATCCATAAAAGTGATTAGCATGTAATTCAATTTAAAAATTTAAATATTTGACAAATATTTATGCGTCAACACTTAGTGCAGCTATAAAATAATGTTATAAGTAAATAGAACTAACCCATTAATGTTTTAGAATGGCGGGAGTCTAGATACCTGCGTTCGCAGGTATGACATTACAGTTTTATTGTCATTCCCGCGTAGGCGGGAATCTAGATAGCTGCGTTCGCAAGGTTAACACAAAACAGGACTGCTTCGTCGATCTTATGATCTCCTCGCAATGACGCCAGTTTATTATGATTAAATACTAATCGGGTTAGCTATAATTACAAGAAATTTATTTTAGGTGAGTATGATAACAAAATATCTTAAAAAAGTTTTTAAAGCCAAGAATTGTAAATCACATACATTTATTGATTTTACTAATTTAGGGAATTCAGAATTTAGGGATGTGAAAGTTGGGATAGAGGCGTATCGTCGAAATGTTATAGTTTATCGATGTGTGAATTTAATAGCCCAGTCAGCAAGTCATGTCCCCTGGATAGTTAATAAAAATAATCGAGGTTCTTTGGAGAAAATGCCAAATCATCCTGTTTATAATTTATTGAAAAAACCTAATCCAGAAAAAGCCGGAGCAGATTTCTTTGGTGAAGTGATAGCAAGTAAGCTGTTATATGGTAATGCTTATATTTTAGCAACATCAATAAATAATCGTCCCCGAGAGATTTACTTATTACCTGCCAATTCAACTGAATTAGTGTTAGAAAGGAATTCCCCAGTAGCGTACCGATATATGAGTAGTAGTGGAGAAAAAATTTATCCTATTTCACCAATTGATCGAATGAGTAAGGTGTTACATTTGAAGAATTATCATCCTACTAACTGTTATTATGGGCTATCTTGTCTTGATGCAGCTTCCTTATCAATTGATTTGCATTCACAAGCTACTAGTTGGAATAGTTCTTTACTGAGGAATGGTGCTCGTCCAAGTGGAGCATTGATAGTCAAAGAAACGAATGGTTATCTTAGTGATGAACAGTTTGATAGGCTACATGAGCAACTTACCGAGAAATTTACCAGTAGTAATAATTCTGGTAAGCCTCTTCTTTTAGAAGGTGGGCTTGATTGGCAAGAAATGAGTATTAATCCAAAAGATATGGATTTTATTGAGGCAAAAAATTCTGCAGCTAGGGAGATAGCTTTGGCTTTTGGTATCCCCCCTCAATTGCTAGGTATTAATGGTGATAATACTTATAGTAATATGCAAGAAGCTAGATTAGCTCTGTGGGAAGAGACGTTAATTCCGTTGCTTGATAAATTATCAGATGCTTTAGGTAACTGGTTGTCACACTGGTATCAAGAGGAGATTATTATTGATTTTGATCGTGATAGTATTTCAGCATTGACCGAAAAACGTGAGAATTTATGGGCTAAAATCTCTAATGCTAGTTTTATGACTTTAAACGAGAAAAGGTCTCTTGTCGGTCTGAAGCCTATAGATGGTGGAGATAGATTATGACAAACGACACAATTGCCACATTATATAGTTTTATTACTAAGATAGTTTCTCTCCTTGAAGTCGAGTTAGACGAGCTAGGATCAAAAAAATCCAAGGGAGAGGTAATAATTAAAAAAAATATTACTGAAACACTGAATAAATTAGTTAATTTAATGTATACTTGCAGCAAAACTGCATAACTCTATTAAATTTTTTTGGTAGTATGAATTTATTTTATAAATTTGGGTTCCTACTATGCAAATATCACCGATTAGTAAAAAAACTGGTTGAAAAACTATCAGTTATACTATAACATTTCAATTATTAAACGTAATGAATGAATCAAAATGAAAAAGCCAAAAGTAGCGACCTTAAGTGCTGAGGAACGAGAAGAACTAATACAACATATTAAGGCAAGTTCATTAACAGGAGATGATCAGCAAGCGGTGATAGAACTTGTGAAATTTTGTAACGAACTAATAGACAAGCTAGCATCATCAAACATCAGTATAAATAAGCTTAAGGAGATGATGATTGGTTTTAAGGCAGATAACAAAAAAAAGATAGTTCAGATTCATTAAAAGAACCACCGAGTGAATCTGATAATAAGAATGGTGGTAATGAAGAAGAGTACGATGAGTCCAAGAAGAGAGATCGCAGTAATTGGCAAGGTAAATATGGATTTGATGATTATCAGGATGCAAATACCAGCTATTTAGCTCCTGAGAATTTTTGTAGTGGTGATAGCTGTCCTCACTGTGATAATGGTAAACTCTATAATAGTGAAGCTAGAAAATTGCTACAATTTACAGGTAATGCTCCAATTACAGTCAACAGATATGTAAAGAAAACGTTACGCTGTAATGCTTGCGATTATACAGTTATGAACAATAAGAATATCAACAAATGGACAAATAGTAGCAAAAGTGCAATAGTGTTACAAAAGACCTACGGTACTCCCTTCTATCGTTTATCTAGGTTGCAAAGTTTAAGCGGGGTTCCTGTATCATATAGCTCGTTGTGGCAACAATATTTAGATGTTTGGCAAGAAGGTGGTGGAGCTGAAATTTACAGGGTATTATTGGAAATGGCTGCCGAATGTAGCTCACTGAATCTTGATGATACTAGAGCTAGAATTTTAGAAATTACTGTAGCCAATAAAAAATTACGTACTCAAAATAAGAAAGGACGCAGCTGTTATACCACTACTATATGTGCTAAGACTGCCAATAATGAGGTGATAGTTTTATATTTTACCGGTAATAAGCATGGCGGGGAAAATATTGGTAACGTACTAAAGAATCGTAAGAATAGGACTGATTCTATTCATTTAATGACTGATGCAAGTAACAATAATAACCCAGTATTATCAGAAGCAGATAAAGAATTACTAGCAATAATAATTATGATCAACTGTTTATCACATGGACAGAGGAAATTTACAGATAATGAACCATACTATCCTGAAGAATGCGGATATTTTCTCAAACAAACTGGTGGGATTTACCATAATGAACATCAATGTAAAGAGATGAGCCTTGAGGAAAAGCTGAAGTACCATCAGGAACATAGCAGTAAATATATAGAAAACATATATAACAAAATAGACGAATTATTTAACGACAAGAAAGTTGAGCCTAATAGTAGGTTTGGGCAAGCTATGAAATATTGGTTAAATAATAAAGAAGGTTTGACGCAATTTTTGAAAATTCCAGTTAGCAGTCTTGATAATAATTGGGCTGAGAGGTCACTACGTACCATTATTTTACAAAGGAAGAATTCATTATTCTTTAAAACAATCAATAGTGCTGAGATACATAGTGGTCTGTATAGTATAGTAAAGACTTGTAGTGAGAACGGGATCAATGCATTTAAATATTTAAATTGGCTGCAAGAGCAGAGTAGCAAAGCAAAGAAGCATCCTACGAATTATACACCTTTTGCCTATGCAAGATATATAAATAATACGGAATTAATCGAGACGGCAGCTTAAATGACAGGAAGCCAATCATTGGAGAGTTTGGCAGAACTAGGATCGCCATTATGAATAAGAATGTGTAAGGTTCTATAACAAATCTGATAAGATGAATTATCAGATGGGGAAAGTTTTGCCGTAAATTTACCTTTGGATAGGCGTTTAGAGCATAACCAAAAGCCTTGACCGTCAAAGGACAAAATTTTAATGGCAGTTCTGTTTTTATTATAGAATAAAAACAAGGAACCATTAAGAGGGTTGGAAGAAAGTTTTTGTCTGCAAACAGCTATTAAACCATCGATACCCTTACGAAAGTCGATGGCAATAGTGGCAACAAAAATAACTGACTGAGGGGTTAGTTGCAGCATAGAAATGTTTGAATTATGGTTTTTAGCTCTAGTGTTTGAATAATAAGCTTGGTACCATTTGGCTTAATAATGTGGCAAGTGTAGTAATTTTGTTTGGGAGTAGCCACAGGATCAGTATCTATAGAATTTACTAGTTGAAATGGGAGAAAATTAATATCGTGTTGTAGAACTTTATTTGAAGTTGAGGTAGGAGAAGTTTTGAGGGAAGGTTGATGGGCTTGTTGAATTGAACTAATTATTGTTTTATTAATATTGAGATGTTTGGCTATATCTTTGCAAGAATAGTGATGGAGTAGCTGGCGAACTAATTCCTTTAGATGGTTTGGTATGGGATCAAACTTGTTAGTTTTAGTTTGACGCCAGGCTTTAAATTGCTGAGCTACTTGCTCAACAGTAATTGATGGTATTTGCATAGTAGGAACCCAAATGTATAAAATAAATTTTATACTAACAAAAAAATTAGATAGAGTTATGCAGTTTTGCTGCAAGTATACGAAATAGCAAAAGAATTAGATAATGTTGCAAGTATAATGACTATCAGCCGAGCTTTAAAGAAACTCAACATTACTCGAAAAAAAAGACATATGCGTATAAAGAAAGAGATGAAGGAAAGCGACAAGATTTTCTCAGTGAATTAGAAAAAGTGCCGATAGAGAGACGTGTTTATCTTGATGAAGCGGGCATAAATGATAATGAATCATATGAATATGGATGGTCAATGAAAGGAAGTCGTTGTAATGGGAGTAAATCGGGAAAACGTAGTGAAAGAACAAGTTTTATTGGTGCGTTAAATCAGAATAGTTGTATACTTGCAGCAAAACTGCATAACTCTATCTAATTTTTTTGTTAGTATAAAATTTATTTTATAAATTTGGGTTCCTACTATGCAAATACCATCAATTACTATTGAGCAAGTAGCTCAGCAATTTAAAGCCTGGCGTCAAACTAAAACTAACAAGTTTGATCCCATACCAAACCATCTAAAGGAATTAGTTCGCCAGCTACTCCATCACTATTCTTGCAAAGATATAGCCAAACATCTCAATATTAATAAAACAATAATTAGTTCAATTCAACGTATACTTGCAGCAAAACTGCAACAAGATATTAATTTCCTTCCATTTCAACTAGTAAATTCTATAGATACTGATCCTGTGGCTACTCCCAAACAAAATTACTACACTTGCCACATTATTAAACCAAATGGTACCAAGCTTATTATCCAAACATTGGATCCAAAAATCATAATTCAGACATTTCTATGCTGCAACTAACCCCTCAGTCAGTTATTTTTGTTGCCACTATTGCCATCGACTTTCGTAAGGGTATCGATGGTTTAATAGCTGTTTGCAGACAAAAACTTTCTTCCAACCCTCTTAATGGTTCCTTGTTTTTATTCTATAATAAAAACAGAACTGCCATTAAAATTTTGTCCTTTGATGGTCAAGGCTTTTGGTTATGCTCTAAACGCCTATCCAAAGGTAAATTTACGGCAAAACTTTCCCCATCTGATAATTCATCTTATCAGATTTGTTATAGAACCTTACACATTCTTATTCATAATGGTGATCCTAGTTCTGCCAAACTCTCTAATGATTGGCTTCCTGTCATTTAAGCTGCCGTCTCGATTAATTCCGTATTATTTATATATCTTGCATAGGCAAAAGGCGTATAATTCGTAGGATGCTTCTTTGCTTTGCTGCTCTGCTCTTGCAGCCAATTTAAATATTTAAAGGCATTGATCTCGTTCTCACTACAAGTCTTTACTATACTATACAGACCACTATGTATCTCAGCACTATTGATTGTTTTAAAGAATAATGAATTCTTCCTTTGTAAAATAATGGTACGTAGTGACCTCTCAGCCCAATTATTATCAAGACTGCTAACTGGAATTTTCAAAAATTGCGTCAAACCTTCTTTATTATTTAACCAATATTTCATAGCTTGCCCAAACCTACTATTAGGCTCAACTTTCTTGTCGTTAAATAATTCGTCTATTTTGTTATATATGTTTTCTATATATTTACTGCTATGTTCCTGATGGTACTTCAGCTTTTCCTCAAGGCTCATCTCTTTACATTGATGTTCATTATGGTAAATCCCACCAGTCTGTTTGAGAAAATATCCGCATTCTTCAGGGTAATATGGTTCATTCTCTGTAAATTTTCTCTGCCCATGTGACAAACAATTGATCATCACTATTATTGCCAGTAATTCTTTATCTGCTTCTGATAATACCGGGTTATTATTGTTACTTGCATCAGTCATTAAATGAATAGAATCAGTCCTATTCTTACGATTCTTTAGTACGTTACCAATATTTTCCCCGCCATGCTTATTACCGGTAAAATATAAAACTATCACCTCATTATTTGTAGTTTTAGCACATATAGTAGTGGTATAACAGCTGCGTCCTTTCTTATTTTGAGTACGTAATTTTTTATTGGCTACAGTAATTTCTAAAATCCTGGCTCTAGTATCATCAAGGTTCAGTGAACTACATTCGGCAGCCATTTCCAATAATACCCTGTAAATTTCAGCTCCACCACCTTCTTGCCAAACATCTAAATATTGTTGCCACAACGAGCTATGGGATACAGGAACCCCGCTTAAACTTTGCAACCTAGATAAACGATAGAAGGGAGTACCGTAGGTCTTTTGTAACACTATTGCACTTTTGCTACTATTTGTCCATTTGTTGATATTTTTATTGTTCATAACTGTATAATCGCAAGCATTACAGCGTAACGTTTTCTTTACATATCTGTTGACTGTAATTGGAGCATTACCTGTAAATTGTAGCAATTTTCTAGCTTCACTATTATAGAGTTTACCATTATCACAGTGAGGACAGCTATCACCACTACAAAAATTCTCAGGAGATAAATAGCTGGTATTCGCATCCTGATAATCATCAAATCCATATTTACCTTGCCAATTACTGCGATCTCTCTTCTTGGACTCATCGTACTCTTCTTCATTACCACCATTCTTATTATCAGATTCACTCGGTGGTTCTTTTAATGAATCTGAACTATCTTTTTTTTGTTATCTGCCTTAAAACCAATCATCATCTCCTTAAGCTTATTTATACTGATGTTTGATGATGCTAGCTTGTCTATTAGTTCGTTACAAAATTTCACAAGTTCTATCACCGCTTGCTGATCATCTCCTGTTAATGAACTTGCCTTAATATGTTGTATTAGTTCTTCTCGTTCCTCAGCACTTAAGGTCGCTACTTTTGGCTTTTTCATTTTGATTCATTCATTACGTTTAATAATTGAAATGTTATAGTATAACTGATAGTTTTTCAACCAGTTTTTTTACTAATCGGTGATATTTGCATAGTAGGAACCCAAATTTATAAAATAAATTCATACTACCAAAAAAATTTAATAGAGTTATGCAGTTTTGCTGCAAGTATACCTTTCACTACGTTTTCCCGATTTACTCCCATTACAACGACTTCCTTTCATTGACCATCCATATTCATATGATTCATTATCATTTATGCCCGCTTCATCAAGATAAACACGTTTCTCTTTCGGCACTTTTTCTAATTCACTGAGAAAATCTTGTCGCTTTCCTTCATCTCTTTCTTTATACGCATATGTCTTTTTTTTCGAGTAATGTTGAGTTTCTTTAAAGCTCGGCTGATAGTCATTATACTTGCAACATTATCTAATTCTTTTGCTATTTCTGTAAGCGTTAACGAGTTACCTTTTTCTACTAAATGACGCAACTCCGATAAATCAGGGATTTTATGACCATATCCTTTCTGGTATCCCTCCTTTGACTTTATATCTCCAGTTTGTTTCTTTAATCTAATCCAATCATAGATTATTGACCGACTAATTTTAAAGGTTTCGCATGTAAGTGCTACTTTCTTATATTTCTCATAATGTTCTATAACTCTAGAACGTAAATCGTAACTGTAGGGGGATGCCATATTGCTATTATAAAATTTTTTTATTATTTATCATTATAACTTATTTGAATCCATATGTTAAGTGCTATAACTTGCCTACTGAAGCAGGAGATTGCTCGGCAAATTGTTGTAATGATTTTCTTTGTTGATCTCGCAAGTCAGTTGCTGGTTTTAATCCATCTAAGGTCGATTGATATTTCTTTTCTTCTTGCATTGATAAATCACTACTATTGACAGTATTAGCAGTAATCATCATATCCTGAGCAGTAGTGATAGTTTGAGAGAAGTCAATATCTTGCCCTTTATTCTTCTCCAAAGCTATCATCATTTCTCGATATTTACCTTGGGTTACTGGCAAACTATAGACATGTCCTAGATGTTCTATATAGCCTATTGCCTCATCTGCTTCACCATTAAATCTCACTGGTTTTGGGCTACTGATTTCTGACAATTTACCTTGACTATCATAATGAGCGGTAAAATATACTGCTCGATCTTTAGCAATATTTCGACCATTTTCATCTTGTACGGCTAATGACAAATGCATTGAACCATTTTTACTTGCCAATTCTGTTGGAAAATCTATGGTTCTATAGCTATTGATTTGCTTAACAGTGCCATCTGACAAAGAAACTAGAGCATTAATTTTATGAGTTGTTTCCTTGATAGTAGCTAACTCATCACCTGAATCATTTCTTACTATCTGGCTTCTGACATTACCTTGCCTATCACCATCTTGCCAGTTCATTGTATGAAATTGATCAGCAAAATTATGATGAACTTTCCTATATCCAACTATCTCTGTTCTTTCTAGTTCAGCTTTAACTTCAGCATTTGCAAAGGCTTGATCAATTATTGCTCTATTATTGACATTTTTAAGATATTCAGCAAATTCCTTATCTTCATAGCCAGCTACGGTTGCATCATGATTCTGGGATATATATTCTCTTAAAATATCACGCTGTTTTTGCAAGATTTCCTGCCTGATGGCTTCGGTAATCGGGTCTAATTCTTCTATACCCAGAGATGAATCTGCTAAAATAAATAAGTCTTGTGATTCTTCTATTTGTTCTACAACCTCATTACTATCCTCTTGAAGAATATTAGTGGGCTGCGGGTTATCTTTCATAATCTTCTCTACTAATTACGTCTTGGGTTGCATATACGTCATTGCGAGAAGGCGTGAGCCGACGAAGCAGTCCATTTCTAATTACTTTATGGATTGCTTCGTCGCTACTAAAGTAGCTCCTCGCAATGACGAGTTATAGGCATACATGTCATTGCGAGACCACATAGTGGTCGTGGCAATCCACTTTTATGGATTGCTTCGTTGCCACTAAAGTAGCTCCTCGCAATGACGCCGATATTGCTAATACTTACGTTATGAGACTGCAAAAATAATAGAGTTTGACTAATGGAAGAGATTTGTGTATGATCATAAGTACACCTCAATAACGGTTGTAATTTAATAGCAATAGCTATTGGATTAATTAATTTAGCTAGTAAGTACTTTCAGTCGCGAAACCTTCAAGTACTTACTAGTTTGCTCAATGTAATATTCAAGTTTTAGCCTATTAATAAGCTAAACGCTTGAGTTGTTACACTGGACTTTTTAGAACGAGACTTATAGCTAATCCGATTCGTCATTGCGAGGAGCCACTTTAGTGGCGACGAAGCAATCCAGAAAAGTGGATTGCCACTACACTCACGTGGTCTCGCAATGACTCTCGGACAGCTAAGCCAAAATATGTATTTTGGCTCTAAAAAATTAGTCAGCAGTTACTGACCTCTTTTTTTTGGTCTCATTCTATTTTTGCAGTCTAATATAATTATTTTGGGGTGTCAAGTAAATAATTTCACCGCGCGAGTTTTTGTTTTTTACTTAATCCTTGAATTCCTGTATGACTCTTGTTAAAAAAATACAACAATTTTTAGAATCAAAATTTGAAGAACTCAAACTAACAAGAAAAGAGCTTTCTAAGCAAAGTGGTATTTCTTATAATAATATTACTAGTATTATGAACGGGTTAAGCTCTACTACTCAAATGTATAATATATTGAAAATAGCTGACTATTTTAACTGTTCTATGGACGAAGTTGTAGGAAGAAATCAATATCTTTCTTTACCTAATACAGAAAGTCCAGAATTTTGTAAAATTACACCAAGTGATATCATTTCTAATATAAAAAAGTTTCTGATTGACAAAGCAGAAAAACAAAATCTAAATTTGTATAAACTAAGTATTGAAATAGGCTTTAGTAATAATTCTTTACATGGGTTTGTTAATGGTAAGAGAGAACAAAAAACTTTTAATAGCCAAATCGCAGTAGCCCTAGCAGATTATTTTCAAGTATCAGTAGATGAAATGATTGGCAGAATTAAACCCGCTACTTCTGATAATGATAAACTTTCTCAACAAAACCCCAATTGTGATAGTGATTTGAAATAATAATTTATATCAATTGTTTCCTTTACCAATTTGAGTGAGATTTAACTTAAAAATTTTTTTCTTGCTTTTCTACTTGGAAATAGTGTCTTTAGAAAAATAGTTTCTTTATCTTCTTTGATGTAAGGTACAGCATATACTTCAGTTACTACTCTTACATATAAAATCTGCTGATCAGGATATTGCTCTTGATTGTGATGTTTCGTTATATCTAGCAGATTTCCATCTGCTATAGCCTGAATTATTTCTTCAAAGCCTATCCCCCTTTCAAGTAATAATTTCGAATTTTTCTCATAATTATATCTAAATTTAATCAACTTACACTACCTAACAACATCTATAATCTTGTGGCTTCTTTATGAATCAGCATATTAATATATGTTTGATATGCTAATCCAGCCTTTGAAGCTTTAATTTTTATAGCTTCAATATCCTGCTGGGCTACTCTTATGGTAATCGGATGTTTTTGTTTTAGATGTGTTTTAGCCGCATTTTGAAATAGACCAAGATCATCCTGGTTTTTAATACTAGGTTGTTTTCCAAAATTAATCTCTATTTCTTGTTCGTATTTATCTAATTTGTAGTTCATAATTTTACATAGTTTTTATTTAATAATAATACATACAGTGTACATACTATGTCAATATATTTTAGAATTATTATATAAAAACATTATATTGACTTTAGACAAATAGATATTTAAAATCTAAGGTGGAATTGCTGCAAAGTAATTCTGGGGTTTAGCAACCTTTATCTGACAGCGGTATGCATTATACCGTAAAAATGGTGCTTCTCGGTCTTTTATGGTCGGGGGGATGGTAGTCGTATGTTCAAGGCTCAAGTGTTTACATTTGAGCCTGATGGCGTCTATCATAGCTGTCTGTCGGCAGTTTTGCTAACTCCCCGATCACCAATCTAGATTCACTTCTTCTAAAAATCTTGTCTTTGGTGGTCAAAAATTTACAGTTTTTTGACATTCAGGGGAAGATTATATGCATTTAAGTTGGGATTTGGATACAACCATTTTCGCTACCTTTTTAACTTTTAACTTAGCAGTAGGTCTATTTTTTAGTCGTGGTATAAAAAATATTAACGAATATGCTATAGGCAACCGCAATTTCTCCACCAGTACTATAACTGCTACAATTATTGCTACTTGTATTGGTAGTGGTTTTTTTTCTGGGGCAATTACTGAATCTTATAGACAAGGTCTATACTTTATCATTCCGGCAATTTGTGAACCTTTGGCTCTGATAATCGTTGGTTACTTATTAGCTCCACGTATGGCAGAGTTTCTAGGTAATCTTTCCATAGCTGAAGCCATGGGGAGTCTGTATGGTAAAAAAGTTCAATTGGTTACAGCCGTAGCAGGTATTTTCCTTTGTATAGGAATAGTTGCATTGCAATTTAAGGTTTCAGCTACCATGTTGCAACTTTTCTTTAATGTTTCCAGTTTTTATGCCGTTTTGGCAAGTGCTGTTATAGTGATATTATACTCGGCTTTTGGTGGTATCAGGGCTGTTACTTTTACAGATATAATACAATTTTTTACTTTTGGCACTATCGTTCCTGTAATTACTTTGATAATTTGGGGAACTCTCCATGATCCTCATAAAGTTTTTGTAACAATTAATGAAAGCCCTTTATTTGATTATAGTCAGGTATTTAATTTCTATAACTCTAAGTCTATAAGTTCCTTTTTCTTGTTATTAGTTTATCTAATTCCAGCTTTTCAACCGGTTTTTTTCCAGAGATTGGCAATGGCTAAGGATGTCATGCAAGCTAGACAGTCTTTTATAACAGCAGGTTTAATTTGTCTTGTGATATTAGTAATAACAATCTGGGTTGGAATATTATTACTGGCAGATAATCCTAATCTTAACCCTAATAATTTATTAGCCCATATTATAGAGAATCACAGCTATCCAGGATTAAGAGGACTTACTGCTATAGGTATTATCGCGATAATTATGTCTACTGCAGACTCATACATTAACTCTTCAGCTATATTATTTACTAATGATATTTTAAAATTATTAAATTTTATACCTAACCCAACTAACATTACTCCGTCATTGCAAGGAGCCACTTTAGTGACCCCAACTAACTCGTCATTGCGAGGAGCTACTTTAGTGGCGACGAAGCAATCCAAGAAAGTGATTAAAAATGGATTGCTTCGTCGTGCTTCGCTACTCCTCGCAATGACGAGTGGGGTACATACACGTCATTGCGAGAAGCCACTTTGTGGCGACGAAGCAATCCAGGAAAGCGGATTGCCACTACACTCACGTGGTCTCACAATGACGCCTGGGGTGCTTCAACGTAATAATCTTAGTGATCTCATTATATTACGTATTTCCGCTGTTTTTGTTGGTATTTTTGCTATTTTCCTAGCTTTCAAAGCAAGTAGTATACTTGATTTACTGCTAATAGTATTAGGTGTTTATATGCCTGTAGTTTCAGCACCTTTCCTTTTAGCAATCCTAGGCTTTCGTAGTAGTAGTAAAGCGGTATTAGTTGGAATGTTTGCTGGATTTATTACAGCAGTTAGTTTTAAAATCTTAAATGTAAAAATGGGGGCTACCGTACCAGCTATGGCAGCTAATTTGTTAACTTTGATGTTTAGCCATTACTTTTTTAAACAAGCTGGTGGTTGGATTGGTGTGAAAGACCCCAGCCCTATAATCGCTCTCAGACTGGAACGTAAAAGAAAATTCAGAAAAATTATTAGTTCAATCAAACAATTTAATCTGATAAATTTTTGTAAAGGCAATCTACCAAAAAATGAAATTACTTATTTTCTATTTGGCTTCTTTGTAATAATATCCACTTATTCCTCGTTATTTACTATTTCAGAATATTATAGCACAAAATATGCTGATATTTATCACTTCATTTACCACTCAGTATTAATAATATCTACCGGGCTTGTAACTTATCCAATATGGCCTCCTAGATTTAAAAACGAGAGCTTTATAGCATTAGCTTGGAATCTAGGTATTTTATATCTATTGATTTGTGTTGGAAGTATGTTGGTCATGATTAGCGAATTTCATCAACTACAATTAATAATATTTATTATTAATTTGTTAATTACAGGGATATTGCTTAGGTGGCAAGTAGCTTTATTTATAACGATTTTTGGTACATTTGCATCATTGCAATTTTTTAAATGTTATATGGGTGAAGACTATTTAACTAGTAATTTCGGTAGTATACAATTTCAAATAAATTTCCTTTTGTTGCTATTTAGTAGTGTATTAATAGCATTTCTAAAACCAAAACAAAAATATGAAGAACTGTCTGAAACCATGAAGAGTGCATGGGAAGCAAAATCAAGGAAACTAACGCATGATTTGATAAAAGTAACACAACATGAAGAAGAGTTTTTTAATAGAATAACAACTCAAGAACAACAGCAACTTAATACCTTGTACCTTCAACTTAAAGAATTATGTGCAAAACTACAAAAAACAGATAATAAAGACCAGATTTCTCGGATCACTGAAGAATCATGTGAAATAATAAAACGAATAGAGGCTGGAGCTTTATATCTTTCAACTATTACTCATAGAGTAAGACATCAGGTGCATATTAAGCTTACTAAAATCAACATTATGGATTTAGTAAATGAAGTAGTAGTAGAATGTGAAAAATTATTTGCTCAACCATTACGGTTTATGAGCCGATATAAAATAAAATATCCTAATATAATATGTGACCCAGAAAAACTGAAGGCAGTAATAAAAAGCCTGGTGATTCATGCTATCAACAATAATGTTGATAGTAATCTGGTGGGTATTTTTCTAGAGGATGATATTCTAGATTTTGAACTAAATATATCAGAAGCTACTAAAAGTAAAAAATCAATTGAAGCAATAAGACTAACAATAAAAGACCAAGGTGATAAACTTACTGAGCAACAACTTAAATGTATACTTGCAGCAAAACTGCATAACTCTATTAAATTTTTTTGGTAGTATGAATTTATTTTATAAATTTGGGTTCCTACTATGCAAATATCACCGATTAGTAAAAAAACTGGTTGAAAAACTATCAGTTATACTATAACATTTCAATTATTAAACGTAATGAATGAATCAAAATGAAAAAGCCAAAAGTAGCGACCTTAAGTGCTGAGGAACGAGAAGAACTAATACAACATATTAAGGCAAGTTCATTAACAGGAGATGATCAGCAAGCGGTGATAGAACTTGTGAAATTTTGTAACGAACTAATAGACAAGCTAGCATCATCAAACATCAGTATAAATAAGCTTAAGGAGATGATGATTGGTTTTAAGGCAGATAACAAAAAAAAGATAGTTCAGATTCATTAAAAGAACCACCGAGTGAATCTGATAATAAGAATGGTGGTAATGAAGAAGAGTACGATGAGTCCAAGAAGAGAGATCGCAGTAATTGGCAAGGTAAATATGGATTTGATGATTATCAGGATGCGAATACCAGCTATTTATCTCCTGAGAATTTTTGTAGTGGTGATAGCTGTCCTCACTGTGATAATGGTAAACTCTATAATAGTGAAGCTAGAAAATTGCTACAATTTACAGGTAATGCTCCAATTACAGTCAACAGATATGTAAAGAAAACGTTACGCTGTAATGCTTGCGATTATACAGTTATGAACAATAAAAATATCAACAAATGGACAAATAGTAGCAAAAGTGCAATAGTGTTACAAAAGACCTACGGTACTCCCTTCTATCGTTTATCTAGGTTGCAAAGTTTAAGCGGGGTTCCTGTATCCCATAGCTCGTTGTGGCAACAATATTTAGATGTTTGGCAAGAAGGTGGTGGAGCTGAAATTTACAGGGTATTATTGGAAATGGCTGCCGAATGTAGTTCACTGAACCTTGATGATACTAGAGCCAGGATTTTAGAAATTACTGTAGCCAATAAAAAATTACGTACTCAAAATAAGAAAGGACGCAGCTGTTATACCACTACTATATGTGCTAAAACTACAAATAATGAGGTGATAGTTTTATATTTTACCGGTAATAAGCATGGCGGGGAAAATATTGGTAACGTACTAAAGAATCGTAAGAATAGGACTGATTCTATTCATTTAATGACTGATGCAAGTAACAATAATAACCCGGTATTATCAGAAGCAGATAAAGAATTACTGGCAATAATAGTGATGATCAATTGTTTGTCACATGGGCAGAGAAAATTTACAGAGAATGAACCATATTACCCTGAAGAATGCGGATATTTTCTCAAACAGACTGGTGGGATTTACCATAATGAACATCAATGTAAAGAGATGAGCCTTGAGGAAAAGCTGAAGTACCATCAGGAACATAGCAGTAAATATATAGAAAACATATATAACAAAATAGACGAATTATTTAACGACAAGAAAGTTGAGCCTAATAGTAGGTTTGGGCAAGCTATGAAATATTGGTTAAATAATAAAGAAGGTTTGACGCAATTTTTGAAAATTCCAGTTAGCAGTCTTGATAATAATTGGGCTGAGAGGTCACTACGTACCATTATTTTACAAAGGAAGAATTCATTATTCTTTAAAACAATCAATAGTGCTGAGATACATAGTGGTCTGTATAGTATAGTAAAGACTTGTAGTGAGAACGAGATCAATGCCTTTAAATATTTAAATTGGCTGCAAGAGCAGAGCAGCAAAGCAAAGAAGCATCCTACGAATTATACGCCTTTTGCCTATGCAAGATATATAAATAATACGGAATTAATCGAGACGGCAGCTTAAATGACAGGAAGCCAATCATTAGAGAGTTTGGCAGAACTAGGATCACCATTATGAATAAGAATGTGTAAGGTTCTATAACAAATCTGATAAGATGAATTATCAGATGGGGAAAGTTTTGCCGTAAATTTACCTTTGGATAGGCGTTTAGAGCATAACCAAAAGCCTTGACCATCAAAGGACAAAATTTTAATGGCAGTTCTGTTTTTATTATAGAATAAAAACAAGGAACCATTAAGAGGGTTGGAAGAAAGTTTTTGTCTGCAAACAGCTATTAAACCATCGATACCCTTACGAAAGTCGATGGCAATAGTGGCAACAAAAATAACTGACTGAGGGGTTAGTTGCAGCATAGAAATGTCTGAATTATGATTTTTGGATCCAATGTTTGGATAATAAGCTTGGTACCATTTGGTTTAATAATGTGGCAAGTGTAGTAATTTTGTTTGGGAGTAGCCACAGGATCAGTATCTATAGAATTTACTAGTTGAAATGGAAGGAAATTAATATCTTGTTGCAGTTTTGCTGCAAGTATACGTTGAATTGAACTAATTATTGTTTTATTAATATTGAGATGTTTGGCTATATCTTTGCAAGAATAGTGATGGAGTAGCTGGCGAACTAATTCCTTTAGATGGTTTGGTATGGGATCAAACTTGTTAGTTTTAGTTTGACGCCAGGCTTTAAATTGCTGAGCTACTTGCTCAATAGTAATTGATGGTATTTGCATAGTAGGAACCCAAATTTATAAAATAAATTTTATACTAACAAAAAAATTAGATAGAGTTATGCAGTTTTGCTGCAAGTATACGGAAAAAAGTTGGCTCTGTCCAGAAAAGTGTGTAAATTTCCAAAATAGGTCATTAAATTTTGTTAAGCCTATCTTCAAATTTGATCATCAAATGAGCCATAGCTTCATTCCAGTTGGGAATAGGCATAGTCCATTTTTTGGTCATATAGTCAATTGTCAAATATAAGCTTTTAAAAACAGCACTATCACTAGGGAAAACACGCTTATTATTTGTTACTTTACGCAATTGACTATTAACAGATTCAACTGAATTAGTGGTATAAATTACCTTTCTAATTGCCTCTGGATATCCTAGAAAAATCATTAAATTATCCCAATGATTATACCATGATTTGGCAATTTGTGGATATTGTTTATTCCATTTTTCTTCAAAATATACTAAAGCTAAATGTGCTTGTTCTTCCGTTGCTGCAGTATATATCGGCTTTAAATCGCTAGCCACCTGCTTCCTATCTTTATATGATACGTATTTTAAACTATTTCTAATCTGATGTACAATACATAATTGATGTTCTGTTTTTGGATAAACTGCTTCTATCGCCTCAGACATACCAGTAAGATTATCACTACAGGCAATCAGTATATCCTTTAATCCTCTATTTTTCATTTCAGTAAAATTACCAAGCCAAAATTTTGCCCCTTCATTTTCACTGATCCATAATCCCAATATATCTTTTCTACCAGATAAATCAATCCCTAATGCAACATATATTGCCTTGTTAATTATCCTTTTGTCTTGCCTAACTTTTACTACTAAACAATCAAAAAATACTATCGGATATATCTCTTCTAACGGTCTACTCTGCCAAGCTTTTACATCATCCATTACATCATCGGTGATCTGACTGATTAAACTCTCACTTATTTCAACACTATACAACTCTTGTAATTGAACCTTAATATCAGATACACTCATACCTTTAGCATATAATGATAAGACTTTATCATCAAAACCATCAAAACGTTTTTGTCTTTTCGGTAGTATTGCTGGTTCAAAGGTACTACGCCTATCTCTTGGTACTTCTATCTCAACCGCTCCATGTTCGGAGATCAGTTTTTTGCTAGTTATACCATTACGAGCATTATCATTATCTACACGACTGTATTTATCATAGCCTAGATGATTATTCAATTCTGACTGCAATGCCTTCTCTATCAAGCGTTTGGTCAATTCTTTTAATAATCCTCCTTCTTTCAGTATTGTGCTTACATCTGTATCATTATCTATTAATAAATCTACTGCTTGCTTTATTGATTCATTTGTTTTTTTATTCATGTAATTTCCTTTTTTGTTATATTTTTATATATAGTCTCCCCGTCAAAAGTGCAAAAAATTCAAAAATTAGCACCTTAGCAAAAAATTTTTGTATAAAATTTTAGAGTTTAATTGTTCTGATGTAATTTTTTGATATAAAAAGATGATTTTTAGAAAATTTTTGCATGACGTTTTGTTAACGATTTTGTAATCGTTTGATTAATTTTCTTTATTTGCTAATTTTTATGTAGAAAAATTTGTTTTGAGCAGGTGATTAGCAATACACCGTAAGTTCAATCCTACAGCGGAAATTAACGGATTTATTATATCTCCTATTACTCCTTTTAAGTAATTTCTGCCAACTCTACCATAATGCTTAAGGTGTCCTATTATCGGCTCTATAGCACTTCTTCTCTTGATCATTGCCTTATCATCTGAGGATAGCTTCTTCTTGCAATATGGGCTATACACCTTGTCTTTTTCTTTAAAATTATTCCCCTTATAGCCTAAATCAACAAATGTCCTGGCTATTCCCACTCCTGTTAATTTCTTTACAACCTCTACAGTCTGCGATAATGTATGACCATCATATGGATTGCCATGAAATGATTTGGCCGCTAATACAAAATTACCTCGACCACTTACTGCTATCGAAACCTTGTTACCAAACTCATAGGGTTTGTTTAATTTCCCTTTACCTATGCACTCTACCTCCGGTGCGTGAAAACTATATAATACTTTATTATCCTCCTTATATCGCTCTTTCTCTGCTTTACTCAGTATAGATTGTGCCTGAATCTTTTTAATCTTATTTAGTATTTCTTGCTGCTTTAATGACAAACTTAACTTTGTTTTTGCTATTTCTCGCTGACATATTCTTATTAAACGACCCAGCAATATCTTTAAATGTTGCATTACCTTCTTACGTTTTTTGGCTTTACTATTATCCTTATATTTCCATAATTTTACTATGTCTTTTTTATATTGCTTGGCATATGTCTCATGTAACTTAATGCCTAAAGTATGACATAACTTTACTAGCTCTATTCTTGCCTTATCCATCAAATACACATCATGAGGATACTTAATATTCTTAATTTGTACTGTAGTATCAACGATTATCGATGCTAAGTCTTTTTTTTTAAGCACTCCGACTTTGCAACCAATTCTTGTTAATTCTTTTAATATCTCATTATATCCTTCTTCCCCTAATATAGCACGAAACCTTCGTATACTAGCTTCTGATATCTCAGCATCTTTCTGCAAATATTCCCAACCACAAAAATATTGCCAATATACGTTCTCTCTCAGCTCTTCTTCAGCTGCAGCATCTGACAGGTTATACATCGCTTGCAGCATAGTTACTCCAAGTAATAACCTGTGACATCTGCGATTCCTACCAAATTTCTTGATATTAACATTTGTCAATAACCATTCCTCTAAAACAGTCCAATTTATTAACGATCTTAATTTATATAACTTGTTATTAGGGTTTAATTCTTCGGTCAATTTATAACCAAAAAGCTGTCCTTGTTTTTGGGATTTTATTATATCTTCTATCGGCATAATTCATACAATCCATAAGGTTTCTGCCAATATTATAGCATTTTCTTATGGATTATCTAGATATTTTTACCCGCTAACCATATTATATATTATCCTTCTAGACTTTTGACGGGGAGACTATATAACCTATCTCGAAATTTACACACTTTTCTGGACAGAGCCAAAAAGTTACTGATACCACTTCGTTGAAAAAAACCTAATACCTGCTCAACGCTGGCTATTGCTGATGTTTTCTGTGCCTTGGATAGTGGTGAAACATATTCAATCTCTATCTCGGGTGGGCTATTTGCTCCCTCTAAGATCGGTACTCTGTTATATTTGATTAGCGTTTGATATATTGCCATGATTAACGGATTTAACAGCTCACTCTCAATTCTACCAACCATTGGGGACATTAAACGGTATTGTTCCTCTGTCCTAATTTGCACCTCGGTAGCAGTCATTTCTTTGTTTTCCTTTTGCATCCTGAATATATCGATATAGAATGCCTTGTATATGGCATCGCGGCATTGATTTTGTTCGATTTCAGTAGGCAAAATATTTTCCATACCAGTTAGTGGTATTATTTTATCTGCCATACCATTACGGTAGAAATTAACACTACCCGGCGTAGTATAGAGCGGTAAGTAATATCCGTCTTTTGGCACTAATAATGGTGGGTCTAGCTGTTTCTGGGCTACTTTTAGGGTGATTTGTCTTAAACTATTGAGTAGTTTAATATCAGGTAGCACATGATGAGCAGGAGCATAGCCATATACTTCACCTTCTTCTTTTACCCACCTTGTCACAAAAAATGGGAAATAAGAATAACCTGATTGACTGATAATTTTTTGCTCAGCTAGGTAGATATATTCTGAGCTATATTCAAGTGTTGATGAGCTAGATGTTGAGGGGCTAGCTGCCGTTGATTTTCTGCCTTTATTTTTCTGATTTTGAGCTTGCGGGCTAACTATGTGCAATATTTCTACTATTTCATCAGGATTTTTGGCTAGCCTTTCCTTGAAAGGGGCAAAGTCTTCCCATTTAGCTGATGCCGATTTTATCGGCATGCTAAAGAGTCGGTACATTGTCTTAACAAAACCAAACTTGTCCTCTTCAAAATAACATTCTTGTAAATTAATATTACGAAAGAACAGAGTTTGTGCTAATTCTAAATCTTCTTCAACATAGAATATCGCAGTACCAAAGGCTGATAAATTCAAAAAAAACTGATGAATCTGATTATAAAAATTAGAAGCCGGATTATTGAATATATCCATTAGAGTTTTTTCTAGCATTTGAGCTAGCATGTTACGTTCAGTGGTGGTTAAATATTCCTGCTGCTCGTCATTTTCAGCGACTATAGTAAGGTTAAACCAGTTCATTGCTGGGTTTACCAACAAGCTTTGTAAACCTGATGCTAATTGCTCCCTTGACCAAATAGAAGTTGAATCAAATATTACTTTATTACTTTCAGTTTGTGGACAAACATATTTCTTCAGCTCATCCCATATATGATGCCATTTCTCCCTCTTGCTCTTGAGACTGTCAAAATATTCAATTTTTTTGTTTAAATCCTTATCAGCCATATGCTGTTACCATATTACGTGTGTTTGTGTTTGGATTTATGGTTGAGTTTGGGTTTAAATATGGTTCGCCAAGCTTCTTTGACACTTTCTTGAGCTTCTTGATAAATTCGTTATCATATAACACCTCGTAGTTATATTTCTTGCCACTAGCTGCAGTCATGCTAGGCAAACCAAGGGTTAATCCTTCAATATCTTTAAGTGAGACTATCTTGCCCAGAGATTCAGATAATTTCGGTAAATCTTGTAGTCTAGGTACTGACCTCATGTTAAAATGTTCTACTGCTTGTTTTAAACCACCAAGCTCAGCTATCGGCATTTTTTCTAGTCCTGATCTACCATATCTTGCCATTTGGTCTAAATTGCCTGACATACCATCATATTGATGGTTATTAGCAAGATCAATTTTTTCAAGGTTTCCCAGTTTATTAGCAATATTTGATGTGTTCATATAATGACCAATACCAACTAACCCTGAACCTGTCCCAGCAGCTATTCCTGCTCCGAGTCCTCCGAATCCTGCGAGTCCTGCGAGTCCCATAGTAGCTCCGAAGGTTGCGAGACCAAGAACTCCCCCCTGTACCAAACCAGTGATTCCAGCTGATTTCTCATATTTTCCAGCCCGCCACTTTACATCGTGAGCATAGCTATCCAACTGGCTTTGTGCAGATCCTACTATAACTCCTTAACTTATCTTGTAGACCCTGAATATGCGATTGCCGATTAGCATAATCAGTCTCTATTTGTTCTGCTCTGTTTTGCTGTTGTTTATATTGGTCAATCATGCTGGTTAATTGATATCTTGCCTGATCAAATTTACTAGTATCTTGCAATAGACGATCTTGACTTGCTTGATAGTTACCTAACTGATGCTCAAGCTCAGCTTTCTCCATACTTATATTTTTATGTTCCCTGGTAATATCATTCATAGAATAACGGATTTTCTCTTCTATTGCCTGACGTTGCTTTTTTAATGACTCAACATCTTGCTGATGTTTAGCAATTGCACTGCCGGCTTCTTCTTCAGTTAAACCTCGCAAACTGTCTTTCTGCTGGGCTACTCGATCGTAGAGATTTTGGAAGACACCCGGTAGTTGTTCCACTTCTCTCATTCTTGCTTCAAGAGCTGGAGCCTTCTGTTTTAAGCTTTCAAAAGATTGTTTAAGTTGCTGAGCTGAGGAAGATAACCTAGCTCTTTGGGCTTCTATATTCTTTAAGTTATTATCATATTGGCTAGCATACTGATTTAATTGGTTTTCCATCTCATAGCTTCTATTGCTATAGTGGTATTGTTGCCCTTCTAGAGAACGTAAACCCTGCATCGATTGCTGTATTTCGCCAGATAGATTATTGATAGTAGTTTGTGCTTCATGAGCATAATTATTATAGCGAATGCGTGATTCTTCATAGTTACGCTTGTGCCTTGCTAAATCAGCACCAGTAAGATACCTGACACCAGGAATCTTAGTAATACCCCTAATAATACCCTTAGAAATAGTATCGCTACAATAGGCTCCAACACACCCTGCACTTACAGCTAGGGCTGCTAACAATGGAAGCATTATACTACCTCATCTATATTATAGCTGTTTATGTTTATACTCCTTCCTTTCATATCAGCTCTTTATCTCTCCAAAGCATTATAATCATTCACCACTTTACGATATTGTGATATATTATATTGTGATTGCTGTTGCTCATTACCAGTTTTAACGTCCATCGCTAAATAACAAAAGCTCTCGGTTATATCAGTAGCTCTCGAGGAGCTAGAATGCACGCCCCTTTTAGTAGCATCAAACTCATAGAGACCGTTAATACCACGCTGACATTTCTCGGCATCTATTCGACACCTACCTAGCAAACTTCTTACTTTAGTTATCATCTCTTCCCGTAAATATTTCCTACCAATAGCAAATGGTGAAAAGCCTACTTTTTCTGCTATTTCATTAGCTTGTTGTAACCGAGTATCCAAAGTCGGCATTTGTCTTCGGCTCATATCATGGGGCAATACGTTACGCCCATATTGATAGGGTCTAGTTCTTAAATGATTAAGATAAAACTCTAAATCTTTACCCCTATTCATATAAAAATCGATAATATCGACATAGTCTTGTTTTTCTTGAACAAACCAAATCACCGTATAATCAACAATACCTATATCCCAATAAGTATTAACCTGATAGCTTGCATCAAATGGCACATAGCCAATACGCCCCTGACTTTCAGCCAGCCGTAATTGTTCAACAAAAGTACCACCCTGATCAGCCACGGCGGCCTCATGAACAATTAGTTAATTTCTATTAAAGCATTAGTAAAACGTTTTAAGTTCTTTGGTGACCAACCCATAGTAAGCATCATTTTGGGTCTAGTCTCCCTTTTAGTCTTTATTTTATTTAAAATATTTAATACAAATCTTCTGATAATTGCCATATTCGCAGGAGCATTGCCTTGTCTTATGCTACTTGCATCCTCGTTAAATACCACGTCTATAGTTATGCTCATAGGATTAGGTGATAAAGAACATAACGATTGTAAGTTGTCATTCCCGCGAAGGCGGGAATCTAGATACCTGCTTTCGCAAGGTTAACACAAAGTTTGTATCACCTAATTCAATAGGTTTCACTATATCAATAACTTTGCCGAATAAAGTTATACCTGATTCAGCTGCATATACATTTAAAAAATGTAATGCTCTGATACCCTCATGTTTTGTTCCTCTCAGCGTTTTACCATCTATTGCATAATGTTTTTCACTTAAATTGTTAGTAAAATATTTTACTAACACCTTATTTAATTGACTAGAATCAAGACTAGTAAAAAAACGTCTAATTGTACAATCACTAGGCGTACCATTTTCAAACGGAAAATATTCTCTCAAAGTATCAATATGTGCCTTGCCAAATTCTTCAATCTCCTCCCAACTCTCCGCCCGTGCGGCAACCGCTACTATTGCTAAAAACACTAACTCTATTAAGGGATATGCTATCTTACTTTCTTGTCTATGATCTTCAATATAGTGAAACCTATTGAATTAGGTGATACACACTTTGTGTTAACCTTGCGAAAGCAGGCATCTAGATTCCCGCCGTTGCTAAGAATGACAACTTACAATCGTTATGTTCTTTATCACCTAATCCTATGGGCATAACTATATCGCAAAAATGTTCTGCAAAGTTCTTGACGAATTCTCTCTCTCTTAACATCACTATCTCCAAATAATAATTATTTTATTAAGAGATTCTTACGATATTACTCCACTATTTGCAAAAACTTTATTATTAACATTTCTTTACCTTCTGTTCATGAGACCGCCGTGGGTAACGGGAAGCCCCATTATTTCTTGATTTTAGCTAGAAGCTATGTTAAGTTTGGGGAAATCTAAGATTATATTAGATTCTTGATTTCATTTAGTGTTATCTTTCGTTTTTTCAGTCGTTGAATTTTTGTACATTGTTCAATCATGTCAGGTGAGTAAAGCTGATAGCGTGATTTAGTAACATCGGCGATTTCTAATAAACCTTCCTTAGTCCAAAAACGAATTGTAGGTACAGTCGCATTAACTGCTTTTGCAAGTTCGCCAATTTTCAATAACTTCTCTGATAATATTATATCTGGAGAGTTTATACCTTTTGCTGCTTTAAGATAAATATCAAGAGAGCGGTTTACTGCATTAAAGATAATTTTTTCATATGCTTCTTTTGAACCACCAAGCTGCAAGGTTTCTAGAGATGTTATATAAGGTAACCTTTCTTGTGGTCTGATAATAGCTGGTGGATAACCTTCAATTATTAGAATTAAATTCATTAATAATCGTGCAGTTCGACCATTGCCATCTGAAAAGGGGTGGATAGTTACCAACCGATAATGTGCTTCTCCTGCTAGTTGTACAGGATGCATATCTTCACGTGATTTTAGCCATACCATAAAATCTGCCATCAAGTTTGGTACTTTCCTTGGATTAGGCATTATTACTCTTGAACCTGAAATACGTACTGGCACTCGTCTGTAACATCCAGCATTATGATCATCAATTCCCTTTAAGATAAGACCATGGATTGCTAGAATATCATTTTCAGTAATTTCACAAGTTTTCTTTTGCTGGATTTTATGAATTAACTCCAAAGCCTGTGCGTGATTTGTCGCTTCCAGATGTTCTACTAATGATTTGCCACCAATTGTTAAACCTTTTTCAATTACAACAGCAGTTTCCTTTCGTGTTAAGCTATTTCCCTCAATCGCATTGCTGGTATAGGTAAGCTCCACTTTAAACCATTCTTCCAAATTTTTAACCAATTCCGGAGTTAATGGTCTTAGAACATCGAGTTGACGCTTTTTATTGTTTAATATCTTATACTTCATATGAAGAAGTATAAAGTATCACGTAATACTTTTCAATAATTATTGTACTGTATACTAAATAAAATATATAATAAAACGACATTAACTAATCAATTATCTTCTGAGAGTCAAATGCTAGAGTTTCACATAGGATATTAGAGCCAATATTTGTTTTTGTTTATAAATGCAAATGTGAGTTGACATATCAGTAAGTATATTTTTTCTCATAATATCACGCACAAACTTTACTTTATCCTAATTTTCTTTACAGCCTTTCATTTACCAGCAGTACCTGTAAAAAACACATCTACTTTTTTCTATCCCCCACTACACCCCGTCCATTCCAAGAAGGGATATTTTGCTGCCTATATGAATCTTACCACACAAAATAAGCTGATTTATGTAAATTGTAATCATCTATTGACCCCTTTAAAGGAAAAATTGTAATGAAAATTGCCCCCCTAAATAAGTAACAATATCTCCGAAAAATTAATATTGTTAATATTTTTTTAAGGAGTTTTAAAGGGGTGTTTATAGTGGAAACAATAGGAAGAATACGTAGGATGTACCACGTTGATGGTAAGGCAATTAAAAAAATTGCTAGAGAATTGAATATATCAAAGAATACAGTAAAAAAAGTCATTCGTAGTGATCAAACCAAATTTGAGTTAGCAAAATATACCAAAGATAAACCGGTTCTTGGTAATCATCTTGCAGTACTAAATCAGTTATTAGTAGAGAATAGCAAGGAGCCGGTTCGACGCAGAATGACGGCAAAGAAACTATACCAACAGCTACAGATATCGGGTTACACAGGAAGTTATGAAACTGTGAATCTAATTGTCAGGGCATTTCGTAGAGAACGCGAAGCAAAGGGTCAACAAGTTTTTATTCCACTAAATTTTGAACCTGGAGAATCTTTTCAATTTGACTGGGGAGAAGAACAATTTATAGCAATTCTGCAGTTGGTTAATAAGTATGGATTAGACAAGGTGACTAATGCCTGTAATTTAGCAATTACTATTGGTGGCTGTAGTGCTAAATTAGTTGAGCAGTATTTACAACCAGCTATACAAGTAGATATCAATGAATATAAGTTTATTCAGTTAAAAACTCCACCAGACGCTGATTGCAGCAGTTACAGTAAAATACATTTATAGTTATGCTCATAGGATTAGGTGATAAAGAACATAACGATTGTAAGTTGTCATTCCCGCGAAGGCGGGAATCTAGATACCTGCTTTCGCAGGTATGACACAAAGTTTATATCACCTAATTCAATAGGTTTCACTATAGCCAAGCTAAATTGGTTAGCCATTGTGATATACAAAAATGTTGATAATCAGCAGAATATAATGTTAATTGGTGGTTTTGGGTCAGGCAAGACTCATCTAGCAATTGGTTTAGCATTTACTGCAGTTGAAAAGGGTTACAGGGTAAGGTTCTACACTTTAAATGAATTAGCTAGCCAATTACTAAATGCTAGAATGCATAACTATGAGCTCAAATTCATCGATTCAGTTAAGAGATTCAATGTTATTGTGATAGATGAACTGGGATATGTACCAATAAAACCCGAGGCTAGATTCTTACTATTTAAGCTGTTTGCAAAATTATATGAACAGTCCTCGCTTATCATAACCACCCATTTGAGATTTGAAGAATGGGAAGATATAGTGAAACCTATTGAATTAGGTGATACAAACTTTGTGTCATACCTGCGAAAGCAGGTATCTAGATTCCCGCCTACGCGGGAATGACAACTTACAATAGTTATGTTCTTTATCACCTAATCCTATAGGCATAACTATATATTTGGTAATCCTAAGGCAACAAAGGCAATTATCGATAGGCTAACCCATCATTGTCAAATCATAGAAACTGGTAATAAAAGTTTTAGAGGAGGAAAAGATGCAGAATAAAGATTAAAATAATATACTATTATATAAATTAAAAATTACCAATGATTTTAGGGAATTTTATCTGAATTTTAACCAAAATTAACTAATTGTTCATGAGGCCGCCGTGGGTCAATAGTTTATTACAATAGGGGGGCAATAGATGATTACAATTTACACTCTACTAAATATAAGATAGGAAGAGTTTAGTATACTTGCAGCAAAACTGCATAACTCTATCTAATTTTTTTGTTAGTATAAAATTTATTTTATAAATTTGGGTTCCTACTATGCAAATACCATCAATTACTATTGAGCAAGTAGCTCAGCAATTTAAAGCCTGGCGTCAAACTAAAACTAACAAGTTTGATCCCATACCAAACCATCTAAAGGAATTAGTTCGCCAGCTACTCCATCACTATTCTTGCAAAGATATAGCCAAACATCTCAATATTAATAAAACAATAATTAGTTCAATTCAACGTATACTTGCAGCAAAACTGCAACAAGATATTAATTTCCTTCCATTTCAACTAGTAAATTCTATAGATACTGATCCTGTGGCTACTCCCAAACAAAATTACTACACTTGCCACATTATTAAACCAAATGGTACCAAGCTTATTATCCAAACATTGGATCCAAAAATCATAATTCAGACATTTCTATGCTGCAACTAACCCCTCAGTCAGTTATTTTTGTTGCCACTATTGCCATCGACTTTCGTAAGGGTATCGATGGTTTAATAGCTGTTTGCAGACAAAAACTTTCTTCCAACCCTCTTAATGGTTCCTTGTTTTTATTCTATAATAAAAACAGAACTGCCATTAAAATTTTGTCCTTTGATGGTCAAGGCTTTTGGTTATGCTCTAAACGCCTATCCAAAGGTAAATTTACGGCAAAACTTTCCCCATCTGATAATTCATCTTATCAGATTTGTTATAGAACCTTACACATTCTTATTCATAATGGTGATCCTAGTTCTGCCAAACTCTCTAATGATTGGCTTCCTGTCATTTAAGCTGCCGTCTCGATTAATTCCGTATTATTTATATATCTTGCATAGGCAAAAGGCGTATAATTCGTAGGATGCTTCTTTGCTTTGCTGCTCTGCTCTTGCAGCCAATTTAAATATTTAAAGGCATTGATCTCGTTCTCACTACAAGTCTTTACTATACTATACAGACCACTATGTATCTCAGCACTATTGATTGTTTTAAAGAATAATGAATTCTTCCTTTGTAAAATAATGGTACGTAGTGACCTCTCAGCCCAATTATTATCAAGACTGCTAACTGGAATTTTCAAAAATTGCGTCAAACCTTCTTTATTATTTAACCAATATTTCATAGCTTGCCCAAACCTACTATTAGGCTCAACTTTCTTGTCGTTAAATAATTCGTCTATTTTGTTATATATGTTTTCTATATATTTACTGCTATGTTCCTGATGGTACTTCAGCTTTTCCTCAAGGCTCATCTCTTTACATTGATGTTCATTATGGTAAATCCCACCAGTCTGTTTGAGAAAATATCCGCATTCTTCAGGGTAATATGGTTCATTCTCTGTAAATTTTCTCTGCCCATGTGACAAACAATTGATCATCACTATTATTGCCAGTAATTCTTTATCTGCTTCTGATAATACCGGGTTATTATTGTTACTTGCATCAGTCATTAAATGAATAGAATCAGTCCTATTCTTACGATTCTTTAGTACGTTACCAATATTTTCCCCGCCATGCTTATTACCGGTAAAATATAAAACTATCACCTCATTATTTGTAGTTTTAGCACATATAGTAGTGGTATAACAGCTGCGTCCTTTCTTATTTTGAGTACGTAATTTTTTATTGGCTACAGTAATTTCTAAAATCCTGGCTCTAGTATCATCAAGGTTCAGTGAACTACATTCGGCAGCCATTTCCAATAATACCCTGTAAATTTCAGCTCCACCACCTTCTTGCCAAACATCTAAATATTGTTGCCACAACGAGCTATGGGATACAGGAACCCCGCTTAAACTTTGCAACCTAGATAAACGATAGAAGGGAGTACCGTAGGTCTTTTGTAACACTATTGCACTTTTGCTACTATTTGTCCATTTGTTGATATTTTTATTGTTCATAACTGTATAATCGCAAGCATTACAGCGTAACGTTTTCTTTACATATCTGTTGACTGTAATTGGAGCATTACCTGTAAATTGTAGCAATTTTCTAGCTTCACTATTATAGAGTTTACCATTATCACAGTGAGGACAGCTATCACCACTACAAAAATTCTCAGGAGATAAATAGCTGGTATTCGCATCCTGATAATCATCAAATCCATATTTACCTTGCCAATTACTGCGATCTCTCTTCTTGGACTCATCGTACTCTTCTTCATTACCACCATTCTTATTATCAGATTCACTCGGTGGTTCTTTTAATGAATCTGAACTATCTTTTTTTTGTTATCTGCCTTAAAACCAATCATCATCTCCTTAAGCTTATTTATACTGATGTTTGATGATGCTAGCTTGTCTATTAGTTCGTTACAAAATTTCACAAGTTCTATCACCGCTTGCTGATCATCTCCTGTTAATGAACTTGCCTTAATATGTTGTATTAGTTCTTCTCGTTCCTCAGCACTTAAGGTCGCTACTTTTGGCTTTTTCATTTTGATTCATTCATTACGTTTAATAATTGAAATGTTATAGTATAACTGATAGTTTTTCAACCAGTTTTTTTACTAATCGGTGATATTTGCATAGTAGGAACCCAAATTTATAAAATAAATTCATACTACCAAAAAAATTTAATAGAGTTATGCAGTTTTGCTGCAAGTATACTGTATTCATCGTCATATACTCCAAAGAAACTGCAGCTAGTCAGCAATTTATAAGCAGTATCAGGGTTAAAAGCTCCAACGATCTTGCGTTGCAACTGATTCAGTGGGTTAACGCCCTTACTAGCTTCTACCTTCCGTAAATAAGCCTCTCTTGCCTTGGTAGTATTGTCCAGCTTGAAGTTAAAGTTTGGGTTATTAGCTACAGTTGGTGAACGCATTTCATGACGCAAAGTTTTTCTCATGTAATTCAGTACTGCTTGCTTGCAGGGAAAGAGATTTTTAGGAGAGTCCACGCTATGTTTAATCAACAGCTTGTTCATGAAACTCAAATTGAAATCACGACCTGTTCTCCTTCTTAGCCAAGCAGCATCTTCTTCGGTCAATGGATAAAACTCCTTTAGCTCCATAGGTGAATACAAGCCTTTAGCCATTTTAGTAACATCCCTAAGCCACCTAGACAATTTTCCACTAGCTTCTTGCTCAGACTCGCTACCTCCTGAATATCCATCTGTTGAGTCAGAATCTGAATCGGAGCCTGAGTCTGACTTGTCATCAGTTAGAGTTGCATCGCCGGAGTTGCCGTCTGTGGAATTGTAGGGTGACGCTTCATTTACTGAGCTTACCGTTACTTCCGTAGGTAAATTAAAACTTTTCTCCTCAGCTAACTCAAGCTCTGCTAAGCTTTGTTCACCTGAACTTATCGTTATCTCCGGCGATAAGTTAAAGCTTTGCTCCGTAGTTGACTCAATTTCTGCCACATTTTGTTCACCTCTTTTTTCCGGTACCTCAAGCGGTAAATTAAGGCTTTGCTCCTCAGTTGATTCAGGCTCTGACACATTTTGCCCACAATTTTGTCCACAATTTTTTTTATTTTTTTCGTATCTAGATAATATAGATATATATAGATGCATTTTTTTTTAATTTTTTCTGAGTTGAGTTAGAATTTTCTCCAGGTTGGGTTAAAATATTTTGATAGCTAGACTGGATATTAGTGTGATTAAAGTGATAAGAATTATTATTAGCTTTACGAAAACTTGTAAATTTCTTAAGAAGTTTGATACATAAAATATTACGGCATTTTATATTATATTTGACCGTAGTAATTAAAGTATGATAAATGAACCCACTTTTTTGCAATTCTGTTAGACATTGTTTAACCCTACTTTGACTAACTCCTAGCTCTTGTTGGAAAAAATGATAGCCTTCTTGTAACTCTTGTGAGTCTTGTGTATTATTATAACGATTAGTTTTCATGCAAGAAACTATCAAAGATAGAAGTTGACGAGAAGTTTTAGTTAATTGCTTACCACAATTATTAGTAAGGTTTCGCCATTCAGGCGGGACGAAATTACCGACTATGTTATAGAAAATAGTATCAGCATTTTCAACTAAACCGTCGGAAAAAGTTAATGATTCTGTCATATTTTTCCCCCTTGTAACAGGGTTAAAAACAGACTATTTTGTAGGTCAAAATTGGGGAATTCTGTTTGAGAAGTGACATATGAATTACATATGAAATGTTTAGCAAGACTGTGAAAAAGCCTAGAAGTCTGATAAGAACTGGTGGGCGGTAGTGGATTCGAACCACCGACCTTTACGATGTCAACGTAATGCTCTAACCAACTGAGCTAACCGCCCCTATTTTTTTATGCTTTAATTTTATACTTAAAGCAACAAGATATTCAAATATACATCAAACAGTAACATGTCTAATCTATAATAGCCTTAATTTCAAGTTTTATTTGCATTATTTTAAATATTCAGCTAGAATCTAGCATAAAATTATAAATAAATGACATTAAAATCTCAAGCTTTTGATATCAACAATAATTTTGTAGTGGCACTGGATGGTCCAGCAGCATCAGGTAAAAGTACAATTGGACGAATGTTAGCACAAAAACTTAATCTCACCTACTTTCAATCAAGCATTGTATATAGAAGCCTTGCTCTTTCTTGTATAAACCAAAAAATTGATCTTACTGACATAAATAGAATAATTGAATTATCTAAATCCACGGAATATATACAAAATTCAGAACTTGATAGTGAGGTTGTAGGTAATATAGCTTCACAAGTTGCTGTTGTACCGGAAGTAAGAAATAATCTGGGAGTATATTTGGTAAAATTAATAAAAACAACTCCTAGAATTATAATGGAAGGTAGAGATATTGGAACAGTAGTGGCTCCTTCGGCTGATTTAAAGATTTTTATCAAAGCAGATATTGTTATTAGAGCAAAGAGGAGATATAAAGAACTGCAAAAGAAAGATGGAGAATGTTTCTTTGATGCAGTTCTAAAACAACTGGAAACAAGAGACAAAAGGGATATAGAGCGTGATATTGCTCCGTTAACTACCTCTCCAGGGACATTAGAAATTGATACTTCTTATCTATCACCAGAAAAAGTGATTGATAAGATTATGGAGTTTATTTCAGTTAGGTAACATCAACATATTTTATGTGCCATAGGTTGTTTTATCTACATTTATTAACCATTCATAGTTGATTTAGTTGGATTTGATTACTAGTGAGATAGAAAGCAACTCGCTTGAGCAAATTCAAATCAATTGACTATATTTATTATACTAGATGGCACAACTAGTATTAGAGAATAATATGCAGAAAATTAAGAAAAAATTTGTTTCCCAACTTGCAGAAATTAGCCTTCAATCTCATGAGGATTTTGCACAAATGCTTGAAACCATAAGTACTAGTCATATAAAAGAAGGTACTGTTGTCAAAGGTCAAGTAGTAGGTATTGCCAAAGGAATTATCATAGTTGACGTTGGATTAAAGAATGAAGGTAGAGTTCCCGTAGAAGAATTTGCCCTAGCTAGTAGTCAACCTTTACCAGAAGTTGGTGATATAGTTGATGTATATATTGAGAAAATTGAAGGTCGCAACGGTAGAACTATATTGAGTCGTGAAAAAGCTATTAGAGAAGAATCATGGGGACATTTAGAAATTGCATGTGCTAAAAAGCAGTTTGTTGATGGGGTAATATTTGGGCGTGTAAAAGGTGGATTTACCGTTGACGTATCAGGGGTTGTTGCTTTCTTGCCTGGAAGTCAGGTAGATGTTAGACCAATAAAAGATATTTCTTCGTTAATGGGTATCAAACAACCATTCCAAATTTTAAAGATGGATAAAAAACTTGGTAATATTGTAGTTTCTAGAAGAGCTATACTTGAGGAATCAAGATCTGAGGCTAGGGATGAAATGTTATCGAAAATTAAGGAAGGAATAATATTAGATGGTGCAGTAAAAAATATCACTGATTATGGTGCATTTATCGCTTTAGGTAGTTCAGGTAATGTAGACGGTTTATTGCACGTTACTGATATTTCATGGAGTAGAATAAATCACCCTTCTGAAGTTTTGTCGTTAGATCAAAAAGTTAAAGTTATAGTTATAAAATTTAACGAAGAAACTAAGAGAATTTCACTTGGTATGAAGCAACTTGACCATAATCCATGGCAAAGTATAAAAGAAGAATTCCCGGTTGGTACAATAATGACTGGCAAAGTAACAAATATTGCTGATTATGGAGTATTTATTGAACTAAAAGATGGCATTGAGGGGCTTGTTCATTCAAGCGAAATTAGTTGGGTAAAATTAAATCAACATCCTAAGAAAATGCTTACTATTGGTCAAGAAGTACAATTCACAATTTTAGAAGTTGATACTGATAAACATAGAATATCTTTAAGTATTAAGCAGTGTCAAGCTAACCCCCTTATTGAGTTCGCCCATCGTAATCCAATAGGTAGTATAATTAAAGCGCCAATACGAAATATCACTGACTTTGGTATGTTTGTAGCACTTGATGATAACATTGACGGCATGATTCATGAGACAGATATAAGCTGGGAAGGTAATGGTATTGAACTGTTAAAAACATATAAAAAGAATGATCAAATAGAATGTAAGGTTTTATCCATTGACATTGAAAAGGAACGTATAAGCTTAGGTATTAAACAATTAAGTGAAGAAACGCAGCAAGATGAAGTTGAGATGTACAAAAAAAATATGGTCGTTACTTGCTCAGTCACTGCAGTTCAAGATGATAGGATAGAAGTTGCTTTAGACAATAAAATATCGGGCTTCATCAAGAAGACTGATCTTTCTAGTGAAAAAACCGAGCAAAAAACTGAAAGATTTGCCCCTAATGACAGAATTGATGCAAAAATCATTACCATTGATAAAGCATCTCATAAAATTACTTTATCAATAAAAGCTCTTGAAATAGAAAGGAGAGAAAAAGCTATCAAAGAATATGGTTCTGCTGACAGTGGAGCTAGTCTAGGAGACATACTTGGAGCAGCTCTTGACGATAGTAAAGATGATAAGACAAAATGATATTGAGATTAACAATGAAAAATGCATACTGGAAACGGTTCTTCGTATGCGTTTTAACTTTTTTATTATTCAATAGATACTTTAATTATTAAAATCATCTATTGAACAGGTTATATGCCAGGGCAGTTTAAAAGTCGCAACTAATGATATAAGAATCTGTTTTGAGAAATGCATAAACGTCATTGCGAGGAGCCGCTTCGCTACGACACGGCAATCCAAAAAATTGCAACGGCAAAAATAAAACAGCAAGCTGTTTATTTGGATCGCCACGCCACTTCGTGGCTCGCGATGACGGTTATTCGTTTCTATAATCTAGTATTTTATATCATTAGTTGCGACTTTTAAACTGCCCTGGTTATATGCCGCTTTAAACCTGATTGACTTATACCTGAATTTGATATAACAAGTTATATCAAATTCAGGTTATTATATAATAAGGAATTCCTATGGACAGTTTAATAATTAAAGGTGGTATCCCCCTTGAAGGTAGTATTAGCATTAGCGGGGCTAAGAATGCGGCGTTACCGATTATGACAGCTGCACTCCTTACGGATAAGCTTAATATTAATAATATTCCAAAGCTTACCGATATTCTCACAATGAAAAAATTACTTGAGAATTTAGGTAGTGTTGTCACTGTAACTGATCATCAAGATCACTTGAGCATGGATATCGATAGCAGCAATATTAATAATTTTACTGCACCATATGATATAGTACGTAAAATGCGTGCTTCTATTTGGGTTCTTGGACCTCTACTCTCTAGATTCTCTAAAGCTAAGGTTTCCTTACCTGGAGGATGTGCTATAGGTGCTCGGCAAGTAGATTTACATATAGCAGCTCTGCAAGCTATGGGAGCAAATATTGATGTTGATCATGGTTATATTAATGCTACAATCAAAGGTAGATTAAAAGCTGTACATTTTGTTTTTAAACAAATATCTGTTGGAGCAACAATTAACTCCATAATGGCAGCGACTTTAGCTGAAGGAGAAACAATATTATTTAACTGTGCTAGAGAACCAGAAATTGTTGATCTATGCCATTGTCTTAACAAAATGGGTGCGGAAATAAATGGAATTGGTACAAGCGAAGTAAGAATTGCTGGTAAATCTTATTTAAAAAATACCCACTATTCAGTCATGCCGGATCGTATTGAAGCTGGTACCTACATGATGGCGGCGGCCATTACTAAAGGCAATTTAAATATTTATGGAATTAATAGCAATATTGTTGAAAATATAGTATTAAAACTCATTGAAGCTGGCATAAAAGTTGAACCTATTGATAATGGTTTAAGAGTTTCTTATGTAGACAGATTAAATCCCGTAGATATCCATACAAGCCCATATCCAGGTTTTGCAACAGACTTCCAAGCTCAGTTTATGAGTCTTATGACTCTTTGCAGCGGTTCTTCTACAATCACCGAAACTATTTTTGAAAACCGCTTTATGCATGTTCCTGAATTATGCCGAATGGGTGCAAATATAACAGTTAAAGGAAATAGTGCTATAATACACGGTGTACCTTTTTTGACAGGTGCTGAAGTTATGGCAAGCGATCTCAGAGCCTCGGTGTCTCTAGTATTAGCTGGACTTGCCGCCAATGATACAACAAAAATACATCGAATTTACCACTTAGATCGTGGATATCAAACCTTGGAAAAAAAATTAAGTAATTGTGGAGCAAACATAGTACGAGTTACAGGGGATAGTGTTTAAAAAAACAGATAAGTACTCTGACACGTAAACCATAGTACCCTACATTTTTTATTCTATCGTAAAAATAGCAAAAAATTATAAGGATATTATGCTACACAAGCGTCATTGCGAGGAGTGTGTAAGCACGACGAAGCAATCCACTTCTGGTCTTTTGGATTGCTTCGTCGCCTAAAGTGGCTCCTCGCAATGACAGTTAGAGATCGGTTTTTTTTCTTAAATTGATACATTATGTTGAATTACACTTTCACTACAAAATAAAAAATGTAGGGCTATGCACGTAAACCCTTGTCAGGAATTAATTAATCTACTTCCTTAAAAGCCCGTGAACGGTCACCTTTGTTTTACTATCCAATAACTTTCATTAATTCATCCCATTCTCTTTTGGTCATACCACTAGATTCTAGAGTAACATCTTCTTTATTAATTAGTCTTTTTATGACATCCAGTCCTTTTTTAGAAATATTATTACCTTCTAGTCTATATTCCTTAAAAGAGTCATAAGTAAAAGGTACCCAAGCTTTCACTATTTCTAGCATCTTTTCTGCATATATTCTGATTTCGTATTGAGCATGAGAATCGGCTCGTAGTAACAGAAAATTTAACAGATTATGCAAATTAATTTTCCAATACCATTCTGTATAATAGTTTAAGGTTAAATTCATTCTTGCAAGTTCCCTAGTAATACCTATGGTATTTTCATCGATAATATTCCCCTGTTCATCTTGGTTCATCATTTCAGTATAATGCTGATAGCATATTTTAGCATCTTTTTCTAGTAGCACTAATACTTTATCTGCAATTTTTTCTGGAATTTCTTCATCACTTCTTCCTTGCTTATTTGTTGTAGATTGAGCAGCAAGATTCTGTTTTTCTGGTAAATAAAATTCATTTCCTAATATAGAATATCTAGCTGAATATTCATTAACACTAGCGGTTCTATGACGTATCCATTGTCTTGCAACAAAGATAGGTAGTTTAATATGAAATTTGATATCACACATTTC
This sequence comes from Candidatus Tisiphia endosymbiont of Hybos culiciformis, assembly GCF_964030975.1. Lineage (NCBI taxonomy): Bacteria > Pseudomonadati > Pseudomonadota > Alphaproteobacteria > Rickettsiales > Rickettsiaceae > Candidatus Tisiphia > Candidatus Tisiphia endosymbiont of Hybos culiciformis. The sequence continues at coordinate 174,366 of NZ_CAXIQH010000001.1, read as the reverse complement.
AAATGGTGTCGTATGTTTGTGACGCATTAGGTAATTAATTAAACCTTTATCTTGGCTTAGTTGTTTTGTCCCTTTACCATACGATACTCGTGCTGCTTGTACTATGCTACTATCATCACCCATATAATCAATAACCCTGATAAAACCATGATCTAGTACTTTTATGGGTTCAAATAATAACTCTTCAAGAGCTGGTACAGTTGCTCTTTTAGTATTGTAATTAGTATCGTGCATTTTTTCCCTCAATTATCTTTGACTTATCCAGGAAGTCTTGTTTGAAAATTTGTTAATTCCAGCATCAAATATTCGTCCATAGGGATCTTACTTTGATTAAGCATTCTATTGATATTAGAACCAAGTGCTTTAAATAACTTACCTTTGGCAATTACCGTTCTAGTGCCAACTGGTACTTTACCATGCAGAGCATACGACACAATTAAAGGGCAATTAATATCACCAATTTTTATGTCTAGTTTTTTACCTTCTTGCACTGAATCATAAAGCACCTGTCCATTCGATAATTTAGTAATCTTTGCATCAACCCCTACTTTATCTCCACATAATAACGGCATCCTATAAGCTATTTCATCATCAAATATCTTTACTTCATGACTATTAACAAAATTATTAGGTAATATTGAATTTAGGACAATATTAACCCTGTAAGGTGAATCATATGCTTTATTTTCTTCGTTAGAATATACATATTTTGCAGGAAGTATAGCTTGTCTGGTTTGTCCAACCATCATACCTACTACTACAGAATCAATTCCTGGCATAATTGTTCGAGAACCAAGGGTAAAGGTTTTAGTATTTTCGCTGAGTAAGTTATTGTTAATATCCAATAATTGGTAATGTAATGTGACTACATGACCACAAGTCGCTGGACCAACAGTCCCATTACCAAAGCTATTAATCTTAAACATTGGCTGAATTAAATCTCTATTAACCTCTATAGTATATTTACCATCAGTAATAGGTTTATTAGTTGGTTGTAGTAAGTTTTCAAAGAATAGTCTACCTTCTTCTGTTTTAAGAGCATTGATCAAAACTTTTGAAACAGTTTTTTCAAGGAAATTACCAGTTAATGGTATATTTGCTTGTTCAGGAGTGCTAGTACTAGTATTGTTAGTACTTTCTGCTTCGTTGGTCGTCTGAACCTTAGGGGCATTCTCCTCAGGTGGAGATTGCGTTTTCATTTGAACAATAGAGTAAATAATTGCTGCCGCAATTATAAAAGTTAAAGCTTTTTGCATATAATATTCCTTCCTTAAGTATCTTTAGTTTGCTATGGATAAATACTAATCGGTTTAGCTATATATTCCAAGATGGTCAAAGGCATTTTTAGTAATGACTCTGCCTCTCGGGGTGCGTTGTAATAATCCTATTTGTATTAGATAGGGTTCGATAGTCTCTTCAACAGCATCACGTTGTTCTGATAGAGCTGCGGCAATTGTCTCTATACCAACCGGACCCCCACCATAATTATCAGCTATAAACTTTAAGTATCTATAATCATTACTGTCCAAACCTATTTTGTCAACTTCTAATCGATTTAGTGAAATATTGGCAATATTTTTATCAATTTCTAGCTGATCATCGACAGAAGCGAAGTCTCTCACCCGTCTAATTAGTCTAAGGGCAATTCTTGGGGTTCCTCTACTACGCCCCGCTATTTCTTCTAACGCATCATCGGTTACATTAATTGCCAGCAATTTACTAGCTCTACTCAAAACAAGTTTTAATTCAGCCACATTATAAAAATGTAAACGTAATGGTATACCGAATCTATCTCTCAAAGGGTTGCTCAATAGACCGAGTCTAGTAGTTGCTCCAACTAAAGTAAAATTAGGTAGATTGATTTTTACTGATCTTGCTGCTGGTCCTTCGCCAATAACTATATCTAAAGCGAAATCTTCCATTGCTTGGTACAATACTTCTTCAATATTTGTGCTAAGACGGTGAATTTCATCAATAAATAACACGTCATTATCTTGCAAATTAGTAAGTATGGCAGCTAGGTCAGCTGCTTTTGATATAGCAGGTCCTGAGGTGGACTTAAAATTTACTCCCATTTCCTTAGAAATAATTTGGGCAAGAGTGGTTTTACCAAGTCCAGGGGGACCATAAAATAAGGTATGATCTAAATGTTCAGACCTATTTTTAGCTGCTTGGATGAAAATGGATAAATTCTCTTTGATTTGTTGTTGTCCAACAAATTCTTTTAAGTAGCTAGGTCGTAGAGAAAACTCTTGATCGCTTGGGAGTATATCAGCTGATAAAACGTTTTTAGACATTGGAACTACGTGCCTTTAATGCAAGTTTAATTAGTTCATTAATAGAGAGATCAGGATTCTTTGCAATAATTTCCTGTACTAAATTATGTGCTTCAGCTCTATTAACACCAAGTGAGGTTAAAACTAATGTAGCATCAGATGATATCTTAGCTAAGTCACTATCATTCTTATCGAGGGGAAGATTGTTAGCAAGGTTAGTTAAGGCTTTATCCTTTAACTCTATGATAATTCGTTCAGCTAATTTTAGCCCAACACCGGAAACGGCTTTAAAAGCTTCTTTATCCCGCCTGGCTATCGCTGATTGGATTTGCTCAGGTGATAAATTTGATAAAATAGCTAAAGCCATCCTTGTTCCAATGCCGTTCACTGATTGTAATAAATTAAAAACAAACTTCTCTTCAAGAGATAAAAAGCCGTAAAGATTAATATGATCTTCTCTTACATGCGTTTCAATAAATAATTGACAAAACTCATTAACGACTAATTTATTTAGAGTTTTACTACTACAATACACTAAATATCCCACACCACTAACATCAATAATGACATAATCATTAAAACATGCATCTATTTTACCTTTTAGTTTACCAATCATAATTTTTTAGTATCAGATTTTGCTTTTGGCTTACGATTTCTCGTGCATATATATGTTATCACTGGTGCTGTAGTTATTAACAAAGCCAAAATATAATGCAATAACGTTGGAGTTTCAGAGCAGTGACATTGACCATCATCCTGGAATGTTGACATAAGTATAAATTTTGCGACAATCCAAGTGACCACCCCATATATAAGCAAGTATACGATACATTTGACTTTTTTACAGATATCTTTCATCATATTTTCCTCTTCTATTTAATATATAGCTAATCCGACTAGCATTATTCCGTCATTGCGAGAAGTGCATAAGCATGATGAAGCAATCCAAATATAATCTCTTTCCTGGATTGCTTCGTCGCTACTGAAGTAGCTCCTCGCAATGACACAAATTTACTATGGCTAAATACTAATCGGGTTAGCCATATCTAATAACAATAATAGAATATTTGAATAAATGATAGAGAAAGTAACTCTCTAATCCAGCAATTCTAATTGTTTAACAATACACTAAATATTCACACCACTAATATCAATAATGATATAATTATTAAAATATTTCATTTATTTTTACTTTTTAGTTAGCCAATCATAATTTACTTGATATTAGAGTATAGTATTTTTTAAAAACTTCTTGCGTTGTATTATGAAATGTATTATGTGCATGGCAATAGTCAAGTATAGTGCTTGGGTATGTTATAATATGAAAACAGGTATTTATTTATGGCAGAAAATAGACAAATTAGTACACCTAATTATTCAGAAGAGCTGCAACAGATACACTCGATACAAGTTTCTGGAGGAGGAGCAGTAACATTTTTGGGGCGGGGAATTTCGTTGTATACTTGCAGCAAAACTGCATAACTCTATCTAATTTTTTTGTTAGTATAAAATTTATTTTATAAATTTGGGTTCCTACTATGCAAATACCATCAATTACTATTGAGCAAGTAGCTCAGCAATTTAAAGCCTGGCGTCAAACTAAAACTAACAAGTTTGATCCCATACCAAACCATCTAAAGGAATTAGTTCGCCAGCTACTCCATCACTATTCTTGCAAAGATATAGCCAAACATCTCAATATTAATAAAACAATAATTAGTTCAATTCAACGTATACTTGCAGCAAAACTGCAACAAGATATTAATTTCCTTCCATTTCAACTAGTAAATTCTATAGATACTGATCCTGTGGCTACTCCCAAACAAAATTACTACACTTGCCACATTATTAAACCAAATGGTACCAAGCTTATTATCCAAACATTGGATCCAAAAATCATAATTCAGACATTTCTATGCTGCAACTAACCCCTCAGTCAGTTATTTTTGTTGCCACTATTGCCATCGACTTTCGTAAGGGTATCGATGGTTTAATAGCTGTTTGCAGACAAAAACTTTCTTCCAACCCTCTTAATGGTTCCTTGTTTTTATTCTATAATAAAAACAGAACTGCCATTAAAATTTTGTCCTTTGATGGTCAAGGCTTTTGGTTATGCTCTAAACGCCTATCCAAAGGTAAATTTACGGCAAAACTTTCCCCATCTGATAATTCATCTTATCAGATTTGTTATAGAACCTTACACATTCTTATTCATAATGGTGATCCTAGTTCTGCCAAACTCTCTAATGATTGGCTTCCTGTCATTTAAGCTGCCGTCTCGATTAATTCCGTATTATTTATATATCTTGCATAGGCAAAAGGCGTATAATTCGTAGGATGCTTCTTTGCTTTGTTGCTCTGCTCTTGCAGCCAATTTAAATATTTAAATGCATTGATTTCATTCTCACTACAAGTCTTTACTATACTATACAGACCACTATGTATCTCAGCACTATTGATTGTTTTAAAGAATAATGAATTCTTCCTTTGTAAAATAATGGTACGTAGTGACCTCTCAGCCCAATTATTATCAAGACTGCTAACTGGAATTTTCAAAAATTGCGTCAAACCTTCTTTATTATTTAACCAATATTTCATAGCTTGCCCAAACCTACTATTAGGCTCAACTTTCTTGTCGTTAAATAATTCATCTATTTTGTTATATATATTTTCTATATATTTACTGCTATGTTCCTTATGGTACTTCAGCTTCTCCTCAAGGCTCATCTCTTTACATTGATGTTCATTATGGTAAATCCCAGCAGTCTGTTTGAGAAAATATCCGCATTCTTCAGGGTAATATGGTTCATTCTCTGTAAATTTTCTCTGCCCATGTGACAAACAATTGATCATCACTATTATTGCCAGTAATTCTTTATCTGCTTCTGATAATACCGGGTTATTATTGTTACTTGCATCAGTCATTAAATGAATAGAATCAGTCCTATTCTTACGATTCTTTAGTACGTTACCAATATTTTCCCCGCCATGCTTATTACCGGTAAAATATAAAACTATCACCTCATTATTGGCAGTCTTAGCACATATAGTAGTGGTATAACAGCTGCGTCCTTTCTTATTTTGAGTACGTAATTTTTTATTGGCTACAGTAATTTCTAAAATTCTAGCTCTAGTATCATCAAGATTCAGTGAGCTACATTCGGCAGCCATTTCCAATAATACCCTGTAAATTTCAGCTCCACCACCTTCTTGCCAAACATCTAAATATTGTTGCCACAACGAGCTATATGATACAGGAACCCCGCTTAAACTTTGCAACCTAGATAAACGATAGAAGGGAGTACCGTAGGTCTTTTGTAACACTATTGCACTTTTGCTACTATTTGTCCATTTGTTGATATTCTTATTGTTCATAACTGTATAATCGCAAGCATTACAGCGTAACGTTTTCTTTACATATCTGTTGACTGTAATTGGAGCATTACCTGTAAATTGTAGCAATTTTCTAGCTTCACTATTATAGAGTTTACCATTATCACAGTGAGGACAGCTATCACCACTACAAAAATTCTCAGGAGATAAATAGCTGGTATTCGCATCCTGATAATCATCAAATCCATATTTACCTTGCCAATTACTGCGATCTCTCTTCTTGGACTCATCGTACTCTTCTTCATTACCACCATTCTTATTATCAGATTCACTCGGTGGTTCTTTTAATGAATCTGAACTATCTTTTTTTTGTTATCTGCCTTAAAACCAATCATCATCTCCTTAAGCTTATTTATACTGATGTTTGATGATGCTAGCTTGTCTATTAGTTCGTTACAAAATTTCACAAGTTCTATCACCGCTTGCTGATCATCTCCTGTTAATGAACTTGCCTTAATATGTTGTATTAGTTCTTCTCGTTCCTCAGCACTTAAGGTCGCTACTTTTGGCTTTTTCATTTTGATTCATTCATTACGTTTAATAATTGAAATGTTATAGTATAACTGATAGTTTTTCAACCAGTTTTTTTACTAATCGGTGATATTTGCATAGTAGGAACCCAAATTTATAAAATAAATTCATACTACCAAAAAAATTTAATAGAGTTATGCAGTTTTGCTGCAAGTATACAATTGTTCCCAAGTAAAGTTCTGATCTTCTCTACCAAAATGCCCATATGCTGCAGTTCTTTGATAACAAGCAGTTTGCAATTTTAGTTGTTTTATAATTTTACCTGGTCTTAAATCAAAATGTTCATTTACTAATTCTGCTATTTCGTTATCAGTTAATTTGCCAGTACCAAAAGTATCAACTAAAATAGATACAGGGGCTGCCACTCCAATTGCATAGGATATTTGTATTTCACAACGATCCGCTATTTCAGCTCCTACAATATTCTTAGCAATATAGCGAGCCATGTAGGCAGCAGAACGATCTATTTTTGTTGGGTCTTTACCAGAAAAACAACCACCTCCATGCCTAGCCATTCCCCCATAAGTATCTACTATAATTTTTCTGCCAGTAAGCCCACAATCCCCTACGGGTCCACCAATAACAAATCTACCAGTGGGGTTAATTAAATATTTTGTATCCTTACTAATCCATTCTGCTGGTAGCTCTGGTTTAATGATTTCATCCATTACTGCTTCTACTATCTGGCTATGAGTTACATGGCTATAATGTTGAGTTGATAATACAACCGTATCAACACCAACCGGCTTATTGCCTTGATATCGTAAAGTAATTTGTGACTTTGCATCTGGACCAAGCCATGGCAAAATTCCTTGCTTACGTAATTTAGCTTGCCTCTTAACTAAGTTATGAGCATAATATATTGGGGCTGGCATCATAACTGCTGTTTCATTACAGGCGTAACCGAATACCATCCCTTGATCACCAGCACCGATCATATCCTCATCTTGATTATCTACACCAATAGCTATATCTGCTGATTGCTTGGTAATGCCGGATATAACGGCACACGAATCTGCATCAAATCCAAGACTAGGGTTATTATAACCAATTTCTCTTACTGTATCACGTGCTATTTGCTCTATATCAACCCAAGAATCTGTAGTAATCTCTCCACTCACCAGAATCATGCCAGTTTTCACTAAAGTCTCACATGCAACACGGCATTTAGGGTCTTGAGTGATAATTGCATCTAAAATCGCATCAGAAATTTGATCAGCGATTTTATCTGGATGCCCTTCAGATACAGATTCAGAAGTGAAGACTTTATTTTTTATCATAAAAATGCTCTTTAGGTTAACAAAAATAATTTGCGTTTATATTTATTCAACAAATATAGCAGATTTTTATGCCCCACTAATAGTTGTTCTCATTATTTTTGCGGTATTTCTTATTTTTCTTGCATTTTTGAGTATATCCATACACGATTGTACGCTCCTCAAACGTCATTGCGTCGCTACTAAACTACAGTGAAACCTATTGAATTAGGTGATACAAACTTTGTGTCATACCTGCGAAAGCAGGTATCTAGATTCCCGCCTTCGCGGGAATGACAACTTACAATCGTTATGTTCTTTATCACCTAATCCTATGAGCATAACTATAGTACAGCTGTCGAAAGTTAGAAGAGGAAGCGGGTTTAGAGGCATAGTACCCTACATTTTTTATTCTATCGTAAAAATAGCAAAAAATTATAAGGATATTATGCTACACAAGCGTCATTGCGAGGAGTGTGTAAGCACGACGAAGCAATCCAAAAGACCAGAAGTGGATTGCTTCGTCGCCTAAAGTGGCTCCTCGCAATGACAGTTAGAGATCGGTTTTTTTCCTTAAATTGGTACATTATGTCGAATTACACTTTCACTACAAAATAAAAAATGTAGGGTACTATGGTTTAGAGGTCATCATGGTATAGCACTTAACATATGGATTCAAATAAGTTATAATGATAAATAATAAAAAAATTATATAATAGAAATATGGCATCCCCCTACAGTTACGATTTACGTTCTAGAGTTATAGAACATTATGAGAAATATAAGAAAGTAGCACTTACATGCGAAACCTTTAAAATTAGTCGGTCAATAATCTATGATTGGATTAGATTAAAGAAACAAACTGGAGATATAAAGTCAAAGGAGGGATACCAGAAAGGATATGGTCATAAAATCCCTGATTTATCGGAGTTGCGTCATTTAGTAGAAAAGGGTAACTCGTTAACGCTTACAGAAATAGCAAAAGAATTAGATAATGTTGCAAGTATAATGACTATCAGCCGAGCTTTAAAGAAACTCAACATTACTCGAAAAAAAAGACATATGCGTATAAAGAAAGAGATGAAGGAAAGCGACAAGATTTTCTCAGTGAATTAGAAAAAGTGCCGATAGAGAGACGTGTTTATCTTGATGAAGCGGGCATAAATGATAATGAATCATATGAATATGGATGGTCAATGAAAGGAAGTCGTTGTAATGGGAGTAAATCGGGAAAACGTAGTGAAAGAACAAGTTTTATTGGTGCGTTAAATCAGAATAGTTGTATACTTGCAGCAAAACTGCATAACTCTATCTAATTTTTTTGTTAGTATAAAATTTATTTTATAAATTTGGGTTCCTACTATGCAAATACCATCAATTACTATTGAGCAAGTAGCTCAGCAATTTAAAGCCTGGCGTCAAACTAAAACTAACAAGTTTGATCCCATACCAAACCATCTAAAGGAATTAGTTCGCCAGCTACTCCATCACTATTCTTGCAAAGATATAGCCAAACATCTCAATATTAATAAAACAATAATTAGTTCAATTCAACGTATACTTGCAGCAAAACTGCAACAAGATATTAATTTCCTTCCATTTCAACTAGTAAATTCTATAGATAGTCTCCCCGTCAAAAGTCTAGAAGGATAATATATAATATGGTTAGCGGGTAAAAATATCTAGATAATCCATAAGAAAATGCTATAATATTGGCAGAAACCTTATGGATTGTATGAATTATGCCGATAGAAGATATAATAAAATCCCAAAAACAAGGACAGCTTTTTGGTTATAAATTGACCGAAGAATTAAACCCTAATAACAAGTTATATAAATTAAGATCGTTAATAAATTGGACTGTTTTAGAGGAATGGTTATTGACAAATGTTAATATCAAGAAATTTGGTAGGAATCGCAGATGTCACAGGTTATTACTTGGAGTAACTATGCTGCAAGCGATGTATAACCTGTCAGATGCTGCAGCTGAAGAAGAGCTGAGAGAGAACGTATATTGGCAATATTTTTGTGGTTGGGAATATTTGCAGAAAGATGCTGAGATATCAGAAGCTAGTATACGAAGGTTTCGTGCTATATTAGGGGAAGAAGGATATAATGAGATATTAAAAGAATTAACAAGAATTGGTTGCAAAGTCGGAGTGCTTAAAAAAAAAGACTTAGCATCGATAATCGTTGATACTACAGTACAAATTAAGAATATTAAGTATCCTCATGATGTGTATTTGATGGATAAGGCAAGAATAGAGCTAGTAAAGTTATGTCATACTTTAGGCATTAAGTTACATGAGACATATGCCAAGCAATATAAAAAAGACATAGTAAAATTATGGAAATATAAGGATAATAGTAAAGCCAAAAAACGTAAGAAGGTAATGCAACATTTAAAGATATTGCTGGGTCGTTTAATAAGAATATGTCAGCGAGAAATAGCAAAAACAAAGTTAAGTTTGTCATTAAAGCAGCAAGAAATACTAAATAAGATTAAAAAGATTCAGGCACAATCTATACTGAGTAAAGCAGAGAAAGGTATACTTGCAGCAAAACTGCATAACTCTATCTAATTTTTTTGTTAGTATAAAATTTATTTTATACATTTGGGTTCCTACTATGCAAATACCATCAATTACTGTTGAGCAAGTAGCTCAGCAATTTAAAGCCTGGCGTCAAACTAAAACTAACAAGTTTGATCCCATACCAAACCATCTAAAGGAATTAGTTCGCCAGCTACTCCATCACTATTCTTGCAAAGATATAGCCAAACATCTCAATATTAATAAAACAATAATTAGTTCAATTCAACAAGCCCATCAACCTTCCCTCAAAACTTCTCCTACCTCAACTTCAAATAAAGTTCTACAACACGATATTAATTTTCTCCCATTTCAACTAGTAAATTCTATAGATACTGATCCTGTGGCTACTCCCAAACAAAATTACTACACTTGCCACATTATTAAGCCAAATGGTACCAAGCTTATTATTCAAACACTAGAGCTAAAAACCATAATTCAAACATTTCTATGCTGCAACTAACCCCTCAGTCAGTTATTTTTGTTGCCACTATTGCCATCGACTTTCGTAAGGGTATCGATGGTTTAATAGCTGTTTGCAGACAAAAACTTTCTTCCAACCCTCTTAATGGTTCCTTGTTTTTATTCTATAATAAAAACAGAACTGCCATTAAAATTTTGTCCTTTGACGGTCAAGGCTTTTGGTTATGCTCTAAACGCCTATCCAAAGGTAAATTTACGGCAAAACTTTCCCCATCTGATAATTCATCTTATCAGATTTGTTATAGAACCTTACACATTCTTATTCATAATGGCGATCCTAGTTCTGCCAAACTCTCCAATGATTGGCTTCCTGTCATTTAAGCTGCCGTCTCGATTAATTCCGTATTATTTATATATCTTGCATAGGCAAAAGGTGTATAATTCGTAGGATGCTTCTTTGCTTTGCTACTCTGCTCTTGCAGCCAATTTAAATATTTAAATGCATTGATCCCGTTCTCACTACAAGTCTTTACTATACTATACAGACCACTATGTATCTCAGCACTATTGATTGTTTTAAAGAATAATGAATTCTTCCTTTGTAAAATAATGGTACGTAGTGACCTCTCAGCCCAATTATTATCAAGACTGCTAACTGGAATTTTCAAAAATTGCGTCAAACCTTCTTTATTATTTAACCAATATTTCATAGCTTGCCCAAACCTACTATTAGGCTCAACTTTCTTGTCGTTAAATAATTCGTCTATTTTGTTATATATGTTTTCTATATATTTACTGCTATGTTCCTGATGGTACTTCAGCTTTTCCTCAAGGCTCATCTCTTTACATTGATGTTCATTATGGTAAATCTCACCAGTTTGTTTGAGAAAATATCCGCATTCTTCAGGATAGTATGGTTCATTATCTGTAAATTTCCTCTGTCCATGTGATAAACAGTTGATCATAATTATTATTGCTAGTAATTCTTTATCTGCTTCTGATAATACTGGGTTATTATTGTTACTTGCATCAGTCATTAAATGAATAGAATCAGTCCTATTCTTACGATTCTTTAGTACGTTACCAATATTTTCCCCGCCATGCTTATTACCGGTAAAATATAAAACTATCACCTCATTATTGGCAGTCTTAGCACATATAGTAGTGGTATAACAGCTGCGTCCTTTCTTATTTTGAGTACGTAATTTTTTATTGGCTACAGTAATTTCTAAAATTCTAGCTCTAGTATCATCAAGATTCAGTGAGCTACATTCGGCAGCCATTTCCAATAATACCCTGTAAATTTCAGCTCCACCACCTTCTTGCCAAACATCTAAATATTGTTGCCACAACGAGCTATATGATACAGGAACCCCGCTTAAACTTTGCAACCTAGATAAACGATAGAAGGGAGTACCGTAGGTCTTTTGTAACACTATTGCACTTTTGCTACTATTTGTCCATTTGTTGATATTCTTATTGTTCATAACTGTATAATCGCAAGCATTACAGCGTAACGTTTTCTTTACATATCTGTTGACTGTAATTGGAGCATTACCTGTAAATTGTAGCAATTTTCTAGCTTCACTATTATAGAGTTTACCATTATCACAGTGAGGACAGCTATCACCACTACAAAAATTCTCAGGAGCTAAATAGCTGGTATTTGCATCCTGATAATCATCAAATCCATATTTACCTTGCCAATTACTGCGATCTCTCTTCTTGGACTCATCGTACTCTTCTTCATTACCACCATTCTTATTATCAGATTCACTCGGTGGTTCTTTTAATGAATCTGAACTATCTTTTTTTTGTTATCTGCCTTAAAACCAATCATCATCTCCTTAAGCTTATTTATACTGATGTTTGATGATGCTAGCTTGTCTATTAGTTCGTTACAAAATTTCACAAGTTCTATCACCGCTTGCTGATCATCTCCTGTTAATGAACTTGCCTTAATATGTTGTATTAGTTCTTCTCGTTCCTCAGCACTTAAGGTCGCTACTTTTGGCTTTTTCATTTTGATTCATTCATTACGTTTAATAATTGAAATGTTATAGTATAACTGATAGTTTTTCAACCAGTTTTTTTACTAATCGGTGATATTTGCATAGTAGGAACCCAAATTTATAAAATAAATTCATACTACCAAAAAAATTTAATAGAGTTATGCAGTTTTGCTGCAAGTATACGAATAGTTTAATCGCATCACTAGTCTTTACTGGGAGCTGTGATAGTAAGGTATTTGAAGCTTATATAGAAAATTGCCTTGTGCCGGAGCTAAAGCCTGGACAGGTTGTCATTGCTGATAATGCAAGCTTTCATAAATCCAAAAGGGCTAAAGAATTAATTGAAAAAGCTGGCTGCAAACTAAAATTTTTACCACCTTATTCCCCTGATTTAAATCCTATTGAACATCATTGGTTTCCGATAAAAAATAACATTAGAAAATTATTAGATAAAGGTATTTCTGTATTTGAGGCAAGTTGTAGAACGTTTAAAATAATGTATGAACCTATATGTTAAGTGCTATAGTTTAAAAGTTATGGGAAAATAACCGGCGTCATTGCGAGGAGGCGTAAGCCGACGAAGCAGTTGTAAGATGTCATTCTTAGCAACGGCGGGAATCTAGAGCCCTGCTTTCGCAGGGATGACATTAATATTAAGCAAGGATGACGCAAAACAGGATTGCTTCGTCGACCTACGGTCTTCTCGCAATGACGTTGACCACATACGACTTTTAAAGTGCCTTACCTAAAACCTCTTCCTCTTCTAACTTTCAACAGCCCTGACTAAACTAGCCCCTCGCTAATAGACGCTAGTCTACTTTTAAATAGCTTTCTCCACATTAACTATGATAAGAGGCGATTTGTTCATTTCATGTTTCAATATTTTACGAATAGCCGACCTTACAGCATTTTCGATCTGCTCATTAAGGAGATTACCTTTTGATTTTCTCTGAATTTCTATCGTTTCAGCAATACCATCTTTGATTACATTAATTAACTGTGCATCATCATTAGAATCAAGAAGTCCTGGCATAGATAAAATAGGTCGGCAGGTAAGTTCACCCTTTCGATTTATTATCAGAGAAGCCACTACTATACCAGTATCACGCATACGTCTGCGAGTTCTAAAAATTGATGATTCAGCTGGTAAAAGATAATTGCCGTCAACAGCCAAATAACCTGTTGTTACCTTAGATAAGATACGAGGATTATGAGGATCAAGTAATACTAAGCTACCATTTTCTACTTCAACAGCATGTTTTATACCATTTTTACGTGCTAATTTTGCTTGCTCATGTATATGTACCGGCTCACCATGTACTGGCACGCAAATTTGAGGTCTAATTAAGGCGTACATTTGCTTGAGTTCGTCAATTGATGGATGTCCAGAAACATGGACGAAATGATCTCGTTCAGTTATCACTTCAATTCCTGCTCTTACAAAAATATTAAACATACGGAAAATTTTCTTTTCATTACCAGGAATAATTTTTGAAGAAAATATAACTGTATCTTTAGGAGCTAACTTGATACTAGGGTGACTATTATTTGCCATTTTGGCAGTAGCTGCTAGAGGCTCCCCTTGACAGCCAGTAGCAATAATTAAAAGTTCTTGCCTTTTAAACCTTGCTACATCTCGCTCATCAATTAAAGGAGCAATATCTTTCATATAACCACTTTCCTGAGCTGCAAGTAAAATTCTATGCAAACTTCTTCCGGATAGCACTACTTTTCTTCCTGCCATCTGACCTGCATGAATTATAGTTTCAAGCCGTGCTAAATTTGAGGCAAAAGTTGTGACCACGATCATCTGAGGACAACCTGCTATAATATCTATTAAACTTTTACGTACTTCTCCTTCCGACCCAGAAGTTCCTGCATTAAATACATTAGTTGAATCACAAACTAAAGCTAAAACCCCTTCATCTCCATAGGATTTTAGTAGAGCCTCATCAGCTTTCTCACCAAGCAAAGGATCATGATCAAATTTCCAATCTCCAGTATGAAAAACATTGCCAGCTTCTGTGCGTATCATAATAGCCTGCATTTCTGGAGCTGAATGGGTGAGCGGTACCATTTCTAATTGGAATGGATCAAGATTTATTTTTGCCGAAGGTTTTACTTCATGAATTTTTATAGTTTTAGCGAAATCATATTCGGCTAATCTAAGTTTTAGAAAATTTGCTGTAAAGGTAGTGGCATATATTGGACATTTTAGACTGCTCCACAAATATTGGACTGCTCCCAAATGATCTTCATGTGCGTGAGTTAGAACCAAACCCAATAAATCTTTTTTATATTGTTCGATAAAGCTAATATCAGCAATTATCATATCAACCCCTGGTAAATAGTTGTCGGCAAAACCGCTGCCGCAGTCAACCATCAACCACTTTCCCTTATAATGATATAGATTGACGTTTATGCCTATTTCATTTGCACCGCCAAGTGGTAAAAATAGTAAATCATTTTTATGATTTTTAATGTTGAATGACATGTTAACTTCTATATTATGTATGGTTTGCGTATGCTTTTATACCTTATTTCTGGCTTTTAGTCTATGATTAATACTAATTTAGTTTATACTAACATATTTGCCTTTGGTATAGTCTTATTATTAACCCTATTATTTCCTAGTTTTGATATAGATTTCTCAAAATTATTCTATGACAGTAAGGATGGATTTATCTACCGTGACAATAATATTGTCCAATTATTGTTTGAAATTATTCCGACATTAACTAAATTACTATTTATAGTAACATTATTATATCTACTTTACTTAATTGTTAAGCACAAAACTTTCAATAAGCTTATTATTTCTGGAGGATTTTATATAATTTTATCTACGGCCATAGGTCCTGGATTATTGGTGAATCATATATTTAAAGAAAATTTTGGTAGAGCTCGTCCTGTACAAATTAAGGATTTTAATGGTACAAAGAATTTTACTCGAGCTTTCTCCGTCTCTAATGAATGTGTACATAATTGCTCATTTTCATCAGGACATGCGGCTATGGGCTATAGCTTAACTAGTCTTGCTTATATTGTTCCTTTTATATATTTTTCAAGAATCTACAGTATTTCCTTGATTTTTGGTTCATTAATCGGGCTAAGCCGTATATTAATGGGAGGACATTTTTTAAGTGATGTACTAGCTTCTTGTTTTGTTGTATTAATAATTAATCATATATTGTATTTATGTTGGCAAAAACTAAAATTGATGTAAATAAAATTGCAATTAGTTATAACAGTTCCACGAAATCGTTAGAACTAGTTAACCAGCTTGAACTATTTTATAAGTTTTGTAAAGTGGAAGAAGCAGAAATAATTATTGTAGTTGGCGGAGATGGAGAATTATTACATGCCATACACCGTTATATGCACTTGAACATTCCTTTTTATGGCATTAATTCTGGCAATATTGGATTTTTAATGAATCCAATTATTGTCGAAAAGTTAGTAGATAATTTACAAGAATCGATAGTTTCTCATTTATATCCTTTAGAAATGCAAGTAGAAACTATAGATAATAACACCTACACTGCCCTAGCCATTAATGAAGTCTCAATATTTCGTAAAACCAACCAAGCAGCTAAATTTAAGATTGAAATTGATCAAGTTGAACGTATGAGTGAATTAGTAGCTGATGGGGCAATGGTTGCAACTCCAGCTGGTAGTAGTGCTTACAACTTATCTGCCGGGGGACCTATTTTGCCACTTGAGTCAAATGTATTATGTCTAACCCCAATTTGTCCTTTTCGTCCAAGACGTTGGCATGGTGCGTTATTACCATTTTCCACTACTATAAAATTTGAAATTTTAGAAAGTAATAAAAGACCAGTAAATGCAGCTGCTGATTTCCAGGAATTCGATGATATTAAATCAGTATTAATTAGATCAGTAAAAAGCAAGATGATCAAATTACTATTTGATAAAAAAAATAGCCTTGAAAATCGTATTATCAAAGAGCAATTTAATGGGTAACAGGGTTAGTTATAAATAATTTAATTTGTGCTAAACACGTTGCCACGGCAGTTTCAGTTCGTAGGACATTTGCTCCTAGACTTATTGATAAACTATTAGGTTTCAATGAAAGCATCTTAAGTTCATTTGGTGAAAACCCGCCTTCTGGACCGACAATAACTGAAATATTTGAGTATAATATAGGCATGATTTTTAATAATGTATTATTTTCATCTTCATTTTCATTAGCATATATTATAGAATTATCTAGGTTTTGGTCGAGGAAAAGACTAAGTGATATTAATGGCATAAGAATGGGTGGTGTTAAACGTTCGGACTGTTCTGTAGACTCGACAATACATTTCATCAATTTTTGATTATTAACATTACGAAATTGAGATCTTTCTGTGATTAATGGAATAATCTTTGTCACCCCAAGTTGTACAGCCATATCTACGGCATCTAACATTCTATCACTTTTAATAATCGATATCCCTAAAGTAAGTTCAGGCTCGGTTATTGCTTTTCTTAAAATATTAGTAAGCCTAACACGTAAATTATTTTTTGTTATATCAGTAATTTGTGCTATAAACTCACCATCTATGCCGTTGAAAATTCTAAAATGATCACCAATTTTTAGTCTTAATACTGTTTTAAGGTAGTGACTGTGATCTTCTGTAAGATTTAACGAATAATTTTCAATTAGTTTGATATTGCTATATATTCTATGAAGACGAGAAATTTTCATAATTTTAACTTTTTCATTTACTTCAAAATATATTATTAAGAAAAAACAACAATAAGAAAACTGACTCAAACAGAAGGAGATAATATAGTATGCAAAGAAAACTCACAGAAATAGAAGATAGTTTGTTTAAAACACTTCACAAAAAAGGTAATCCTTTAGTGTTGTATAATGTTTGGGATGTTGGCTCAGCACAGATTGTAGAGAAGTCGGGGGCAAAAGCATTAGCTACAAGTAGCTGGGCAGTAGCAAAATCTTATGGTTATGAAGATGGTGAAAAATTCCCTCTTAAATTAGCCTTACAGAATTTAAAGAATATTATTGAAAAAGTCAAAGCACCCGTAAGTTTTGATTTTGAATCAGGCTTTGCATCAAAATTAAGTGATTTAATAGAAAATGTTGGTCTCGTAGTTGCAACAGGGACAATTGGTATAAATTTTGAAGATCAAATTATTGGGAAAGAAAAGGCAAGATACTCTATAGAAGAGCAATGTAAACGAATTAAAGCAATTAAAGAAGCTATCAAGGAACCATTGCCTAATATGTTTATTAATGCTAGAACGGACATCTTTTTTCAAAAAGATACATCTGAGCATAATGAGCAAGACTTAAAAGAAGCTATTGAACGAAGCAAAGCTTATGCAGAAGTTGGAGCCGATGGGTTTTTTGCCCCAGGCTTAGCAAATCATAATTTTATAAAACAATTATGTGAATCTTCACCTATTCCTGTCAACATAATGGTGCAAGATGTAACGGCAGTAAAAAACCTTGCTAATTTAGGTGTATCTAGAATTAGTTACGGCCCTTTCCCGTATATTGCAGTAATGCAAGAATTGGAGAAATCTGCAATTGAAGTGTTGACATGTATAGATGCAAATAAAAAGACGTAATTATCGTAAGAGGAAACTAGTACATTTATGGATAATAAAAAAGATACTATCATAAAAGATAAAAAAGAAAAGCCAAAGGAAATAGGTGGTTTTAAAGGTCAAGAACCCACTACCCACGGAGATTGGCAGCATAAAGGTAGGGTAACTGATTTTTAAAGAATTTATGCCAAGTTTTCATCAAGTCAAAATCCTACCATATAATCCACAAGAATTATTTCACTTAGTTCTTGACGTAAAGTCATACCCTGAATTCTTACCATGGTGTAAAGCGGCTAGAGTCATCTCAGAGAGTGAGAATCAAATTATAGCTGAATTAGTAATTCAGTTAAAAGGTTTTTCAGACAACTATCAATCAAGAATTATATACTCAAGTGATTTGAATAAGCAGAGATATTCCATTGAAGTAGAGGCAATCTCCGGACCATTTAAATATTTAAAAAATTTATGGCAATTTTCTCAAGAAGATACTGGTAGTAAAATAGAGTTCTTTATTGATTTTAAGATGAAGTTTGCCATAGTTGATAAGTTAGTTGGTATGTTCTTTGCTGATGCTACTAGGAGAATGGTCGATGCATTTGAAAAAAGAGCCGATACTATGTTGACTAAAGTGATCTGCTAAATTCACGGAACTCATTAGAGTTCCTGCACAAGTCAAAAATAGAATCACTTTAGTTATTTCCAACAGTCTCCTAGGCTGTGAAGGTTTCTAAAGTGACCTAATTTTGGCTCTTTTTTGCTACGAATAAATATGATTTTCTTGAAATAGGTACACTATTCCTTCAAAAATCCTATTTAGTCGCTCCGTCAAAAAGGCTGTAGGTATGAGAGGTAATACATGTTTGCGGTTAAAAATCACATCAAAATCCATAAGATTTTCACCCTATTTTGTCAAAAACCTTATGGATTTACAAAGCTTTTATAGTGAAACCTATTGAATTAGGTGATACAAACTTTGTGTTAACCTTGCGAAAGCAGGTATCTAGATTCCCGCCTTCGCGGGAATGACAACTTACAATCGTTATGTTCTTTATCACCTAATCCTATGAGCATAACTATATAACCTAATCACAGTACCAAGCTTGTCATCCCTGCGAAAGCAAGGATCTAAAATAGTGGACAAAAAGCCCTGAGATATTATAGATTCCTGCCTACGCAGGAATGACATCCTTTTTGTTTAAACATAGCAGATGTTGTATCTTTAGACCTTTTGACGGGGGGACTATTTATTCTCACTAAAAAATAGCTCAAAATATAGATCAATTAGACACCTTCACAGCCTAGGTTCTGTTGACAAAATTTAAATTATTCTATTTTGACTCTTTATTAGCTGCAAATTATAAGATTTTTTTGAAATAGGAATAACTATTCCTGCAAAAATCTTATTAATTTTCGCTTAAAAATACTCAAAATATAAACAATTTGAATTTTGTCAACAGAACCTAGCTCATAGCAATTATCTTGACACACCCCCACTTTCTTGAACAGAGCCGTTTTTTGATAGTGCTGATTTAGTTTTATGCCGCTCTTCTTCTATTTTTTTTACAAAGTTGGTAGTTGTGGGAGAAGAGATTCCTTCTTTCGTTTTTTGATTAATTTGTTTAGCATTCAGTATAATAGGCTTACTATCTACATGCTCCGAAAGACCGTATTGTCCAACATTTTTGCCAGTTAATACGTAAGTTATATAATCTACCATATGTTTTACAAAATTGCTAATCCCACCGATAGAATGAGCTTCTAACTGAAACCACGTCTTACCATCTTTTGTTTTGCCAACTAAAAATTCTCTAAATATTTCGCCAGCCTGAATTGACGCATCGGACTCAGCTTTATTGCCCCTATGATGAGAAGAAAAACGCTCTTTAATTAGCCCTAGATCTTTTAATTTATCGTACATACTCCCATTATCTTCAACCATTATATGGGCACCTTGTAGAAAATCACTCGAGTGTGGTAACACAACTTTTGCCATTATGTCTATTATTACAGCAGCTTTTTGTAGGCTATCCATTGGGTTGGTAGATTTTTTAGGTGTTTTTAGTATATTTTGTATAAGAGCTTTTTTAGTGTCAGGCGGGTCTATGGGAAGTGATTCAACACGCTCAACCAAATGTTCCCTAAGATTTTCTACCTTTAACGTTGAATAGTCAGTGGTAATATCTTTCATTTTTGCTATTCCCATTGTAGAGTTTTATGCCTTATAAAGGAAAAACATCAACTTCATTAGGCTTTCCGACTTAGTGGCTATCCTAAAAATAGAACCGCTTAAAATTTAAAGCCATATCGTATACCTAAATTAGTCAGACCTGCATTAGGTTTTACGATATCAGCATTAGAGATATGGTCAAGCATTAATGTAATTGCATGTATTTCATTAAATTTTACCCCTAAACTAAAACTTTCTCTAAATAAAAGCCTTGATCCTAAGGGGCGTTTTTTCAAGGCTCGTTGTTTTGGTGATTTTTTCAATTCACCATTATGAATCGCCCCTCCAAGACTTACCTCCCAAAACATAGATTCCATTATATCAAAACGCCAAGTGAGCCCACTATAAAAACTACTTGCATATCTACTATTGTTAATATCTGCTCCTATATGAGGATAACCACGCAAAAATTTGTATTTTTCAAAAAGATATTCTAAATTAACGTCGTATCCTTTCTCATAACGATGTCCTAACTTAACATTTATGTCGTGTTTTAACAGCCCTATTCTTATTTCATCAGCTAGAACTCTTTGCCCAATTAAACAAAAAGAAATACTTAAAAAAACCAATAATATTAAACGATTCATTATACCCCAAAATTTTGGAAAAATTATCCTGATTACTAAACAGTTACTTCACCTAACAACTCAGTTAATTCTCCTATAAACTCTAGACTATCAGGACTATTAGAAATATCAACAAATGAACGATGCAAGGGGTTATTAGTTAAAGCAGCCCCTCCAATCGCATCCTTAAGATTATACTCCCCATAAAGAACCTTAGATAAACTATTAACTAATTCTTGTAGTTCAGTATCCAAATGAAGGGCGTGCATCACTACCTCAGCAAAACTATCCTCTGTTTTTCCCCTTCCTTCCTCAATACCATTTCTATAAAGAATATATTTATTACCGTTTTCTTCTCGATTTTCGTCTAAGAATTGCTTGAATAAATTTGTATTAGCCCAATTAGCTTTGAATGCAGTAAACTTTTTATCTTCAAAAAACTTTACTACATCCTTATTTGTTGCTAACTCCTTAAAAGAATATTTTTGTCCATAATTTGTATTAAGGGCTTCTTTAAGGTTTTGGTTGTTAATAGTGAATAAATGCAAGTCTTCTACTCCCAAACCTTTATATTGAAGCAAGTCCTTTGCACTATGGCCATATTCATCTAAAGCAGCAATATCTGCCCCTTTCTCTTTTAGCTTAAGAATTAAATTCTTTTTTAAAGGATCGGTCGGTTTTACTGCATAGTGTAAAATCGCTAAATGTAATGGAGAAAAGTTAGCATAACCACAAAAAATGTTAACTTCTGCACCCAATTCTACTAATTGTATAGCAAGAGAGGGAATCCCCTCTTTAATAGATAAGGTTAAAGGGGTGTTATCATAACCTATGCTATAGTTATTATAATCTTCTGGAGTACCATTACCATAACGAAAATTAATAAATTCACCAAGCTCTGTTTCTTCTAATTTTGCTTGAGCGTCCTTTAATATAATATTAGTCAGCTGAGTTGCAATATCTTTATTACCTTCTGCAAATTCTACAAAACCTGCTGTAGCTATTGCTAGCAAAAGTAGATTATCGCCCTTAGGATTATCCCAAGAAGTCTCCTGCTCTTCTGTGCCAAAAAAACACTTATAAGCCAACCCTTCGGTATCCTTTTCTAATAACCTTGTTAGTGCCTCAATTTCTTCTTCTCTTTTTCCAATTTTATAAACAGCTGTTCTTATTTCGCTAATTAACTGGAAATCTTGATTATTTTCTGTAAGTTCATACATAATAGTTACCGCATTAATGTGTTAATAGGATTTGTTATGCGTTATTGAGAAAATCAAACGCCGCAACCTATAGTTATTATTTAAAATCTAAGTTCTACAAAAGTAGTTGCATGATATACATTTATACTAAATTGTCAAATAAAAAATAAGTTAATCACAACCCAGGGCAGTTTAAAAGTCGCAACTAATGATATAAAATACTAGATTATAGAAACGAATAACCGTCATCGCGAGCCACGAAGTGGCGTGGCGATCAAAATAAACAGCTTGCTATTTTATTTTTGCCGCTGCAATTTTTGGATTGCCGCGTCGTAGCGAAGCGGCTCCTCGCAATGACGTTTATGCATTTTTCAAAACAGATTCTTATATCATTAGTTATAATTTTTAAATCGCCCTGAATCTCAACGCAATTCTTGATTTTCTATCTGAGTATACTGGGCTGGAGAATAATTCTCATCATGTTTAGTCAACAATCCACGAGCTATGAATAGATTATCTGATAGTTTCCCTACCGCTACTATTCCTTGATTCTCGCGAAACAAAGCCGGTAAAACCCCTTGATAAGATATTTCTAGGTCTTTAATGTCATCAGTAATGACAAAATGCACCTTATCAGCAGTAATTTTTTTAATTGAACCTACTTTGACTAACCCCCCTACTCTAAATTCTTTGCCAAGTTTTAACTCATTAATTTTTGATGGAGGATAAAAAAATACTATATTATCTTCAAGATTATATAATATCATATATATCCCCCCGGCACTGCATAATAGGTAAAATAATATAATTTTTAATCTATTTTTCACCCTTTTGTGCATTAACTAACCTAACCTTAATCTTATTATAACCTATCCAACTTGTTACCAACAATAGGCCAAGAGCCAAGAAAGCAAACAGGTATGAAACTAGCAAATACTTCATCTTAATATTTCTTTGGGTTTTGTTCCATTATTCTAATAAATTCTATAATCTCTTGAGCTGAACTATTTAAGTAAAAATGCTTTACATACTTCCCTTGTTTATCCATTAAATAAACAAAAGAAGAGTGATCTAACATATAATCTTCATTATTATTATCTATTTTAGCATAATACACCTTAAATTTATCAGCCACTTCTTTAATCTGTTGTTCACTACCTGTTAAACCAATAAATTTAGGATTAAAATGTTTTAAATATTCCTTAAGAATATCCGAACTATCACGCTTGGGATCGACAGTAATAAAAACAAATTCAACATCAATTTTATATTTATCAAGAGTATTAATAACTTCCGTTATTTTTTGCAAAGAAGTAGGACAGATATCAGGACAATAAGTGAAACCAAAATAAATTAAACTTAATTTTCCCTTCAAACTATCGCTATTGAAAATCTTATCATCTTGATCAGTTAACTCAAACTTTCCACCAATTTGCACATCATCATTATACCCCCTTCCTCTGCCAGCAAGAGGTTTTTGTGGTGTATCAACGGATAACCAAAGATAAAGTGACATAATAGTTATCAATAGCCCCACTGCTACAATAATTCCTATGATAATATTAGGCTGACCTTTCTCTTTCATTGTATTTCTTCTTTATATTATTTTATAATATTGATTGATTTTCTATTTAATATCTGTGCTACTTCCAATGCTGCGTAAGTAACAATGCTACTAGCACCAGCACGCTTAAAACATAGCAATGATTCTATCAAAGCCGCCTGCCAATTTAAGGCATTGGCATCTGCAGCAAGCCTTAACATAGCATATTCACCGCTTACCTGATAGGCAAATATATTAGTATTAAAGCTATTTGCCGCTTGTGCGATGATATCCAAAAACATCATACCAGGTTTAATCATAATCATATCTGCCCCTTCAGCCAGATCATGCTCTATCTCTAACATAGCCTCTCTGCCATTTCGCACATCCATCTGATAGGTCGCTTTATCTAAATAAGCTGCCTTGTTACTGCTTACCGCATCTCTGAATGGCGAATAAAAATTTGAAGCATATTTTGCGGCGTAAGATAGTATATTAACGTTAATAAACCCTTCTGAATCTAGCATTTGACGTATTGCCATAATCCTACCATCCATCATATCAGATGGGGCTACAATATCTACTCCAGCTT
Source organism: Candidatus Tisiphia endosymbiont of Hybos culiciformis (assembly GCF_964030975.1). Classification (NCBI taxonomy): domain Bacteria; kingdom Pseudomonadati; phylum Pseudomonadota; class Alphaproteobacteria; order Rickettsiales; family Rickettsiaceae; genus Candidatus Tisiphia; species Candidatus Tisiphia endosymbiont of Hybos culiciformis. The sequence goes on along the minus strand of NZ_CAXIQH010000001.1, from coordinate 150,180 downwards.
TTGCTAAAACTAAAGCTTGCTCACACAAAGCTTTAACCGTTTTATCATTATCTACATCACCATTATGCAAAATACCATCATGTGCATGCGTAGTATAAGGGTCTAGTGCAACATCACATATTATACCAATATCGATGTTAGCATCTTTGATACTTCGTATCGTCCTACACATTAAATTATCTAAATTATATGCTTCATCAGCATTTTCACTTTTTAATTTTGCCTCTATACAAGGGAAAAGTATTATTGCATTTATACCATTTTCATAAGCCTGTCTAGCCGTCAATACTGCTTGGTCAATAGACAACCTATATATACCAGGCATGGTGGCAATCTCCTGACGCTGGTTCTCACCTTCAACAACAAATAATGCTAGCACCAAATCATTAACGCTTAGCATATTCTCTGCCACTAATTCTCGTAGCCACCGAGTTTTTCTATTTCTTCGTAATCTTACTGCTGGATACATCAATTTCTCAAATTTTTAAGTTCAATACAAAATAATCTATAGCTAACCCGATTAGCATTACTCCGTCATTGCGAGGCAGTAGCATTGCTACGACGAAGCAATCCATTTCTAATCACTTTCTTGGATTGCTTCGTCGCTACTACAAGTAGCTCCTCGCAATGACGAAGAAGTTATCTAAAACCTTCTCGAGTTAACTATATTATTTTTACTCTTTTTAAGCAATATATCATAAAAATTTCTGCCACTAAGTGAAAAAATGCTTTAATTGCATAAAATAACTCACCTTACGCATAATTCACATGGCAATTTAAAAATTGCATGAAAGCACAAGGCGTCATTGCGAGAAGGCGTGAGCCGACGAAGCAATCCATTTTTGTGTTATAGTGAAACCTATTGAATTAGGTGATACAAACTTTGTGTCATACCTGCGAAAGCAGGTATCTAGATTCCCGCCGTTGCTAAGAATGACAACTTACAATAGTTATGTTCTTTATCACCTAATCCTATAGGCATAACTATAACCTTGCGAAAGCAGGTATCTAGATTCCCGCTTACGCGGGGATGAAATAAGATTGTAAGTTGCCATTCCCGCACCACTTTGTCATTTAAACATAGTAAATGTTGTGTTTTTAGATTTTTAATGGAGAGACTATTTAACCAATATCCAATGTTAAAAAATAAGGCACATGATCAGAAGGCAGGAGCCAGTTCCTAGCTTCTGTTAAGGAGCTGACAGATAACATCTTATCTTGTAAGTTAGAACTAGTCCAAATATGATCTAATCTACGTCCCCGATTAGATTTTTGCCAGTCTATGTTTCTATAACTCCACCAAGTATAAAGCTTTTGATCATACGGTACGAAATGGCGGCTACTATCGATAAAATCTAAGGAAGATTGTAACTCCAACAAGGTTGAACGTTCTACATCTGTATGGCTAACAACATTACGCAATTGACGACTAGACCATACATCATGCTCATGAGGGGCGATATTTAGGTCTCCTGTTATGATCATCTTGCTATCTTTACTACGATTATTAGTTAACCATTGTTGGGCTAATTTTAAGTATGCCAATTTATGTTTAAATTTCTCATTGATCTTTACATCAGCTATATCCCCGCCAGCTGGTACATAAAAATTATGTATCTCAATACCCAAGGCCTCAACTGCTACATGCCTTTTGTCACTATTATACAACTCAAGGGAAAAGCTATTAGTAACAGGAAATTTCGATAAAATTGCTACTCCATTATAAGATTTTTGCCCTGAATAATATATATGATTATAACCCATATCATTAATAGCTTGATGAGGAAATAGCTCATTAACTGTTTTGGTCTCTTGCAGCGATATAATATCAGGCTGATGTTCATCAATTAACCTCTTAAGCAAACCAAGTCGCAAGCGTATGGAGTTAATATTCCAAGTTACTATTTTCATTTACAGAATCTTCCCGATATTTTCATTAGACTTACGCATAATCCCCTTGTCATTCCTGCACCCTCTTGCCATTCCTAGCTGCAGCGGGAATCTATAGTTATGCCTATAGGATTAGGTGATAAAGAACATAACTATTGTAAGTTGTCATTCTTAGCAACGGCGGGAATCTAGATACCTGCTTTCGCAGGTATGACACAAAGTTTGTATCACCTAATTCAATAGGTTTCACTATAAGATCCCTGCTTTCGCAGGGATGACATTAAATTTAAACAGGGATGACACAAAACAGGATTGCTTCATCGCTCTAAAGTAGCTCCTCGCAATGACGCTAGGATGTTTTCCCTATGGCTTTTAAATGCCATGCGTAAGGTGAGTAACTAAATGCTTTAAAACCCTAAGAACCTTTGCCTCTGGGCTAAGATTTTTCGCTGCCCATTTCTTGATCCATGGTTCTATAAGCTGCCACATGTTAATTTCTGGATCGAGCTGCTGTCCTACCCCTTCAACTACTACTATAGTTTTCTGTAATAATAGCAATTGTGGTTGCACCTCCATGCCAAAATCTTCGGTAATTTTAAATAATTGGGCAAGTAACTTGCCTATAGAAATATTTTTAATAGCATATCCTATAATCGGTTCACTCACTGCTCTACATGCTTGAGCGAAAAGGTCAAGATCGGTATTTTGATGTATATAACCAGCCCTAAGATGTACAAGTGCTACTAACTTATAGTTTTTACTTAGAAAACCAAATAGGCTCTCAGCAATTGCCATTCTATCTTTATCAGATAATCTACCCATAATACCAAAATCTAGTAATACTATACTACCATCTGATCTGACTAAAATATTGCCAGGGTGCAAATCTGCATGAAAAAAACCATCTCTATATACTTGATTAAAAAACATTATAGCAAGTTTTTGAGCTATTTTAGCTGGTTCTAATCCCTGTTCTATAAGTTTATCTTGAGCATAAATTGATATTCCATCTACCCATTCTGTGGTTATTATATATTCATGGGTCAATTGCCAATAAACTTTAGGAATATATATATTAACATCATTTTGAAAATTGTCGAACAGTTCTGAGGCAGCAGCTGCTTCTAAACGTAGATCAAGCTCAAACTTCATACTAGCATTAAATACGTCCATTACTGCTACTAATCGTAATCTTTTTAATTTTGTGAATATTCTCGCTACTAGCCTAGCCAGAATATATAAAAGTTTAATGTCCTTATTATAGGTATGATGAATTTTAGGACGCAATATTTTTACTGCAACAAATTCCCCTGATTTCAACCTAGCTCTGTGTACTTGAGAAATTGAAGCCGCTGCAACTGGTATATCCTCAAAGTTAGAAAATAGCTCATCGACACTTTTTTCAAAAGACTCCTCTATAATCTGTCGTGCTATGCTACTACTAAAAGGTGGCAGCTTATCCTGTAAAGATTGCAAGTAGTTAGTAATCTTGGTTCCTATAAGATCTGGTCTGGTGGAAAGATTTTGCCCAAATTTTATATAAACAGGACCTAGCTTCTTAAAACAATCGGTTAATCTCATACCAAAATCATCTTTTGGTGGCTTAAATAAACCAATTGGATAAAATACTATAGTTACCATCCAGCCAAGAATTTTTAACCTAGATGGTAATTTTACGGTACCTGGATAAGTCAAAATTTGCTGCTTGCTTACCACTCTCAATATATGCAAAAAATTCAATAATAAGCTAATCATCTATAACCACTGTGAATAGCAGCAACCCCTAAGTTAAGATTCTTATAGCTAACATCATTAAATCCAGCATCCTTTAACATAATTGCAAAATTCTCCTGATCTGGGAATAAACTGATACTTTCTACCAAATATTGATAAGCTGATTCATTATTTGCCACCATTTTACCAATCTTAGGAATAATATTAAACGAATAAAACTGGTATAATTGCTTCAGACCTTCATATTCCATTTTAGAGAATTCTAAACATAGAAATTTACCCTTGGGCTTTAATACACGATAAGCTTCTTTTAGCACATTGTCAATTTTTGACACATTTCTAATACCAAATGCTATAGTATAATAATCGAAACTATTATCAGGAAAAGGTAATTTTTCTGCATCAGCAACAACATACTCTAATCCTTGTAATATATTACTATCAATAGCTTTATTACGTGCCACCGTTAGCATATCTAAATTTATATCACACAAAGTAACTTGGGCTAATATATTCTGCTCCTTAGCTCGCTTTATTAGCCTAAAAGCTATGTCACCTGTACCACTTGCCACATCCAATATATTTGATTTTAAATTGGGGATCTGTCTAACAAATTCATTTTTCCATAAACGATGTATTCCTAAGCTCATTAAGTCATTCATTACATCATATTCATTAGCAACGCTAGAGAAAATATTTCTAACCAAATCTCTTTTCTGTTCAAAGGACACTTTTGAAAAGCCGAAATTTACTTGACCAGGGGAGCTGTCATTATTGTCCATATATTTCTACTAGTTTATATTGTAAATCATTTGAGTATATATTAATAACAGCTATTTTTTAAAAGAAAAATGCTGGATTATTAAATTTTATCAATACCATCAATACTATGATGTAGCCTCTTCTTTTCATTGCTAAGCATTAATACCAAATCTTCATCATTGGAAAAACGATTATATATCGGTTTATTGTTAGACTCATATAAACATATATCTAATCATTTTTTACTTACATCTAGACCTATTATTTTACTCATGATATAATCTCCTTCGTCTTATTGTACAAGGCTGCTGCTTCCAGCACCTTCTGCAATTTGTTCAAAGCAAACCTTATAAGAGGGTGCTTATTCTGTGTACGACTATTTCACAGTCAAGAACCTATCAAGTCACCCTCTTATAACTACTTATAACACTTTTTTAAGATATAAGAACCTAGAGTTTAGAATGTCAGAGTTACCTATCTTATCAATAAGCATTTTCTTGCCTTTACTAAGTGCATTATATATCCTACTGTTTATTAAACAAAGTAGGTCGGTTAATAAACAAATTTATGCGATATATGTTGCAGTTTTAAGCTCGATATTGACACTAATATCTACTATTTATTTATTAGTTCAATTTGATAGTACATCAAAACTTTACCAATTTGTAGAACGTTATAGTTGGATTCAATCTATAGGTCTTGAGTTTCACATCGGAGTTGATGGAATCTCGATATTTTTTGTTGTTCTGACCAGCTTCCTAACCCTTATTTGTATTATAGCTAGCCTATTTACCATCAAAAAATATATCAAAGAATTCTTGTTTTGTTTTTTATTAATTGAATCTTTTTGCATTGGGGCTTTTTCTTCAATGAATTTACTATTATTTTACTTATTTTTTGAAGTAATATTAATCCCGATGTATATAATTATAGGAATTTGGGGTGGTGAAAACAGAGTTTATGCTTCCGTAAAATTCTTCCTCTATACTTTTTTTGGGTCGGTATTTTTCTTATTGTCACTCATATATATTTATAGCCAAGTTCATAGTTTTAATATGCTTGAGTTGAACGAATTATTACCTTCGTTAGCATTATCGGTACAGAAAGTTTTATGGTTGGCAATCTTTATAGCTTTGGCGGTAAAAGTTCCTATGATACCATTCCACACTTGGCTTCCTGATGCACACGTACAAGCCCCAACTGCTGGGTCTGTCATTTTGGCTGGTATATTATTAAAACTTGGAGCATATGGTTTTTTACGTATATCATTACCAATGTTTCCAAATATATCAAAAGAATTTGCATTTTATGTATTAGTGCTGAGTATATTTGCTGTAATATATGGTTCACTAGTGGCACTAGCTCAAAGAGACATGAAAAAGATGATAGCTTATTCATCGATAGCTCATATGGGCTATGTTACTGGTGGAATTTTTAGTTTGACAGAAGTGGGGATTAAGGGTGCAATATATCAAATGATTAGCCATGGTGTGGTAGCATCTGCTTTGTTTCTGATAGTTGGTAGTTTATACGACAGATTGCATACTAAAGAGATAGATCAATATGGTGGTGTGGCAAATAAAATGCCAATACTTGCCACTTTTTTCATGATTGCTATGCTTGGTTCTATAGGTTTACCAGGTACTAGCGGTTTTATAGGAGAATTCTTAAGTTTAATAGGTATTTATCAAGCTAATGTAGTGATAGCTATGATAAGTGCTGTTGGTATTATTCTTGGAGCTGTTTATATGCTAAAACTTTACAAAGAAGTAATGCTAGGACAAATTACTAATGATCAGGTTGCAAGCTTTAAAGATCTATATCTCTATGAGATAGTTGCAATTATGCCATTATGTATAGCAATAATTTACTTAGGTTTGCTGCCAAATGCAATTATCAACATACTTGATGTGTCAACCCATAGAATTTTGTTACAAGTGTTTTCTGTTGTAAAATAGTTACTCAAATTAACTTAAATTAATACTATTGTTTTGATAAATTAATAATTTCTTCATACAATGGTAAACTATCATTTTATTAATACTTGTAATGGTATGATAACTATGATAGGCTCGATGTGTAAGTTTTGTTACTCAAATATAAGGTCGCAAACTATGGAAGAAAAAGCTTTAGATACGGGCGTTACTGTTAATGAATTACCAATTGAAACAGAAGAAGAAATGGAAGCACGCTTGGATCGTGAGGAATCGTCTAGAAAACTAAAGGCAATTATATTTGTTGTCATACCGCTTTTAATCGGTTTCTTAACGTTTACTTATTTTTTTCTTAATTCAATAGAAGAAAAAAACAAACTTTTGAAACAAGAACAGTCAAAGCAACAGACTAGTCAAGATACCCAAACAAAAAACAAGTAAAATATAATTTCACCTACTTTACCGAGCAATTATTGTATGAATTTTTTACTTGTTCGAGAACTGGTACGTTATTCTCTCGGCTTCCGCAGTTTTTATTAGTTGCTCTACCAGCTAAAAGGCTGTAGAGATAAGAGGTGATACATGTTTGTGGTCAAAAATCACACCAGAATCCATAAGATTGTTACCTTATTTTGTTCAAAATTTTATGGATTTCCAAGATTTTTATAGTCTAATCACAGGACAGAGCCTGTTATAGCACTTAACATATGGATTCAAATAAGTTATAATGATAAATAATAAAAAAATTATATAATAGAAATATGGCATCCCCCTACAGTTACGATTTACGTTCTAGAGTTATAGAACATTATGAGAAATATAAGAAAGTAGCACTTACATGCGAAACCTTTAAAATTAGTCGGTCAATAATCTATGATTGGATTAGATTAAAGAAACAAACTGGAGATATAAAGTCAAAGGAGGGATACCAGAAAGGATATGGTCATAAAATCCCTGATTTATCGGAGTTGCGTCATTTAGTAGAAAAGGGTAACTCGTTAACGCTTACAGAAATAGCAAAAGAATTAGATAATGTTGCAAGTATAATGACTATCAGCCGAGCTTTAAAGAAACTCAATATTACTCGAAAAAAAAGACATATGCTTATAAAGAAAGAGATGAAGAAAAGCGACAAGATTTTCTCAGTGAATTAGAAAAAGTGCCGATAGAGAGACGTGTTTATCTTGATGAAGCTGGCATAGATGATAATGAATCATATGAATATGGATGGTCAATGAAAGGAAGTCGTTGTAATGGGAGTAAATCGGGAAAACGTAGTGAAAGAACAAGTTTTATGTATACTTGCAGCAAAACTGCATAACTCTATCTAATTTTTTTGTTAGTATAAAATTTATTTTATACATTTGGGTTCCTACTATGCAAATACCATCAATTACTGTTGAGCAAGTAGCTCAGCAATTTAAAGTCTGGCGTCAAACTAAAACTAACAAGTTTGATCCCATACCAAACCATCTAAAGGAATTAGTTCGCCAGCTACTCCATCACTATTCTTGCAAAGATATAGCCAAACATCTCAATATTAATAAAACAATAATTAGTTCAATTCAACAAGTCCATCAACCTTCCCTCAAAACTTCTCCTACCTCAACTTCAAATAAAGAACTGCAACAAGATATTAATTTCCTTCCATTTCAACTAGTAAATTCTATAGATACTGATCCTGTGGCTACTCCCAAACAAAATTACTACACTTGCCACATTATTAAACCAAATGGTACCAAGCTTATTATTCAAACACTAGAGCTAAAAACCATAATTCAAACATTTCTATGCTGCAACTAACCCCTCAGTCAGTTATTTTTGTTGCCACTATTGCCATCGACTTTCGCAAGGGTATCGATGGTTTAATAGCTGTTTGCAGACAAAAACTTTCTTCTGACCCTCTTAATGGCTCCTTGTTTTTATTCTATAATAAAAACAGAACTGCCATTAAAATTTTGTCCTTTGATGGTCAAGGATTTTGGCTATGTTCTAAACGCCTATCCAAAGGTAAATTTACGGCAAAACTTTCCCCATCTGATAATTCATCTTATCAGATTTGTTATAGAACCTTACACATTCTTATTCATAATGGTGATCCTAGTTCTGCCAAACTCTCTAATGATTGGCTTCCTGTCATTTAAGCTGCCGTCTCGATTAATTCCGTATTATTTATATATCTTGCATAGGCAAAAGGCGTATAATTCGTAGGATGCTTCTTTGCTTTGCTACTCTGCTCTTGCAGCCAATTTAAATATTTAAAGGCATTGATTTCATTCTCACTACAAGTCTTTACTATACTATACAGACCACTATGTATCTCAGCACTATTGATTGTTTTAAAGAATAATGAATTCTTCCTTTGTAAAATAATGGTACGTAGTGACCTCTCAGCCCAATTATTATCAAGACTGCTAACTGGAATTTTCAAAAATTGCGTCAAACCTTCTTTATTATTTAACCAATATTTCATAGCTTGTCCAAGCCTACTATTAGGCTCAACTTTCTTGTCGTTAAATAATTCGTCTATTTTGTTATATAGTAAAACCTATAGAATTAGGTGACAAAGAACATAGCAATAATTTCAAATAATTTGCTAGTTTCTGTTACCTTATTTTTAATCCATCGTTTCATATTTGCCCAAAACTTCTCTATGGGATTTAAGTCTGGTGAATATGGAGGTAAAAAGATAAGTTTGCAGCCAACTGATTCTATTAATTCCTTTGTCTTCTTTGATTTATGGAAACTAGCATTATCCATAACTACAACCTGTCCTGCTTTTATAGCACTTAACATATGGATTCAAATAAGTTATAATGATAAATAATAAAAAAATTATATAATAGAAATATGGCATCCCCCTACAGTTACGATTTACGTTCTAGAGTTATAGAACATTATGAGAAATATAAGAAAGTAGCACTTACATGCGAAACCTTTAAAATTAGTCGGTCAATAATCTATGATTGGATTAGATTAAAGAAACAAACTGGAGATATAAAGTCAAAGGAGGGATACCAGAAAGGATATGGTCATAAAATCCCTGATTTATCGGAGTTGCGTCATTTAGTAGAAAAGGGTAACTCGTTAACGCTTACAGAAATAGCAAAAGAATTAGATAATGTTGCAAGTATAATGACTATCAGCCGAGCTTTAAAGAAACTCAACATTACTCGAAAAAAAAGACATATGCGTATAAAGAAAGAGATGAAGGAAAGCGACAAGATTTTCTCAGTGAATTAGAAAAAGTGCCGATAGAGAGACGTGTTTATCTTGATGAAGCGGGCATAAATGATAATGAATCATATGAATATGGATGGTCAATGAAAGGAAGTCGTTGTAATGGGAGTAAATCGGGAAAACGTAGTGAAAGAACAAGTTTTATTGGTGCGTTAAATCAGAATAGTTTAATCGCATCACTAGTCTTTACTGGGAGCTGTGATAGTAAGGTATTTGAAGCTTATATAGAAAATTGCCTTGTGCCGGAGCTAAAGCCTGGACAGGTTGTCATTGCTGATAATGCAAGCTTTCATAAATCCAAAAGGGCTAAAGAATTAATTGAAAAAGCTGGCTGCAAACTAAAATTTTTACCACCTTATTCCCCTGATTTAAATCCTATTGAACATCATTGGTTTCCGATAAAAAATAACATTAGAAAATTATTAGATAAAGGTATTTCTGTATTTGAGGCAAGTTGTAGAACGTTTAAAATAATGTATGAACCTATATGTTAAGTGCTATAACTCTTTAATTAAAAACTTCTCAACCCAATTATTAAATAACTCTGTATTGCAAGTTCCATTAAAAACAAAAGGGGCTATCGATTGATTGTTTACCAAACCAGCTACTATAGTGAAACCTATTGAATTAGGTGATACAAACTTTGTGTTAACCTTGCGAAAGCAGGTATCTAGATTCCCGCCTTCGCGGGAATGACAACTTACAATCGTTATGTTCTTTATCACCTAATCCTATGAGCATAACTATATATTAGTTCTTTGATACTGCTTCCCACTCTTCTTTCCAATCAGTATTTCTCCTGTTTTCCCCCAACCTTTATCCTGGCAAATACTCATATCTATACCACTTTCATCAATATGTACTATTTGTTCTTTAGCATATTTACTGATCTCTTCTAAATATTCAGTTCGTTTCTCTGCACTCGCTTCCATATAGCTAAAGGTTTTTTTTATAACTAAATCCTAACTCTTTTAATATCCTACCAGTTTGGGACCTAGCAATCCCAAACTCTTTACCAATATCTTGTAACCTCATATTTGAATTATTTTCTACAAAATCTGCTAATTTTTGCTTATCAACTTTACTTTTAAAGCCTAATCTAGCTTTCGCCAATATCGTTCCTTCCTTTCTCTTCCTTACATTCCAACGGCTAATTGTATTTTTATGTATATCAAATATCTTGGCAGCACTTCTTTGACTGTTATCTCTTGCTACATAATTTATTACTTTTTTTCTTAAATCTTCACTATATGGACTTGTTGACATTTTCCTCTTCACTATATGGACTTTTGATATTTCCTCTTTTTTATATCATATAATTTCACCTAATTCTATAGGTTTGACTATAAATAGTAGACGGCAATATAACCCTCAATTCGGGATAAGGATAAGTCTTTAAAAAGGTGTGGGAAATAGCAATAGACCTCCTTCGAAACTCTGCTTCTGCTGGTGATTTGTACGTGATACCGGTACTCTGCTCCTCACTCGCATTAGAGTACGCTGCGGTTCGAGGCGAAGTGCCTCCTTCAAATCCCTCAGCACAAGCGAGGTTCGAAGAAGGTCTAATCCATAAAAGTAACCAAAAATGGATTGCTTCGTCGGCTTATGCCTCCATACATGACGCTGGTTATTTTTTGGCAACTTTTAAACTGCCATAATTACTTCTAAACTCGCTCTACCTTCTAACTTTCGACAGTTGTGGGTCTAATGTACTGAGGGAGGAAAAAATAAACAATCTCAAAATAATGATAATTGCTATTAGTGGAGCATAAAAATTTGCTATATTTATGGATATAAGAATCTAATTTGGAACAATATGTTACATCGAATCTAGGTTAATATAACAAGTTGTGATACACTTAGTTATAAAGATTCCATTATAAGCATATTATATTTCTAACTAAAATATGGCTATAAAATGTTTAAGAATTCTAAGCGATTAAACTTATCACAACAGCCTCTTCTGCAGGATAGCCTTGGAGGAGAGAACGCGGATTATCAGCCATCAAGAAAACGAGTTAAGCTGGAAGGGGCTAGGCTAGATAATTCATCTTATCCCATGCAAGATGTTACAGATATAACAATAACTCTAACAAAAATAAAAGAGAAAGTAGAACAGATAGTAAGTTCAAAGTATACTTGCAGCAAAACTGCATAACTCTATCTAATTTTTTTGTTAGTATAAAATTTATTTTATACATTTGGGTTCCTACTATGCAAATACCATCAATTACTGTTGAGCAAGTAGCTCAGCAATTTAAAGCCTGGCGTCAAACTAAAACTAACAAGTTTGATCCCATACCAAACCATCTAAAGGAATTAGTTCGCCAGCTACTCCATCACTATTCTTGCAAAGATATAGCCAAACATCTCAATATTAATAAAACAATAATTAGTTCAATTCAACAAGCCCATCAACCTTCCCTCAAAACTTCTCCTACCTCAACTTCAAATAAAGTTCTACAACACGATATTAATTTTCTCCCATTTCAACTAGTAAATTCTATAGATACTGATCCTGTGGCTACTCCCAAACAAAATTACTACACTTGCCACATTATTAAGCCAAATGGTACCAAGCTTATTATTCAAACACTAGAGCTAAAAACCATAATTCAAACATTTCTATGCTGCAACTAACCCCTCAGTCAGTTATTTTTGTTGCCACTATTGCCATCGACTTTCGTAAGGGTATCGATGGTTTAATAGCTGTTTGCAGACAAAAACTTTCTTCCAACCCTCTTAATGGTTCCTTGTTTTTATTCTATAATAAAAACAGAACTGCCATTAAAATTTTGTCCTTTGACGGTCAAGGCTTTTGGTTATGCTCTAAACGCCTATCCAAAGGTAAATTTACGGCAAAACTTTCCCCATCTGATAATTCATCTTATCAGATTTGTTATAGAACCTTACACATTCTTATTCATAATGGCGATCCTAGTTCTGCCAAACTCTCCAATGATTGGCTTCCTGTCATTTAAGCTGCCGTCTCGATTAATTCCGTATTATTTATATATCTTGCATAGGCAAAAGGCGTATAATCCTCAGGATGCTTCTTTGCTTTGCTACTCTGCTCTTGCAGCCAATTTAAATATTTAAAGGCATTGATTTCATTCTCACTACAAGTCTTTACTATACTATACAGACCACTATGTATCTCAGCACTATTGATTGTTTTAAAGAATAATGAATTCTTCCTTTGTAAAATAATGGTACGTAGTGACCTCTCAGCCCAATTATTATCAAGACTGCTAACTGGAATTTTCAAAAATTGCGTCAAACCTTCTTTATTATTTAACCAATATTTCATAGCTTGCCCAAACCTACTATTAGGCTCAACTTTCTTGTCGTTAAATAATTCATCTATTTTGTTATATATATTTTCTATATATTTACTGCTATGTTCCTGATGGTACTTCAGCTTCTCCTCAAGGCTCATCTCTTTACATTGATGTTCATTATGGTAAATCCCAGCAGTCTGTTTGAGAAAATATCCGCATTCTTCAGGGTAATATGGTTCATTCTCTGTAAATTTTCTCTGCCCATGTGACAAACAATTGATCATCACTATTATTGCCAGTAATTCTTTATCTGCTTCTGATAATACCGGGTTATTATTGTTACTTGCATCAGTCATTAAATGAATAGAATCAGTTCTATTCTTACGATTCTTTAGTATGTTACCAATATTCTCCCCGCCATGCTTATTACCGGTAAAATATAAAACTATCACCTCATTATTGGCAGTCTTAGCACATATAGTAGTGGTATAACAGCTGCGTCCTTTCTTATTTTGAGCTCGTAATTTTTTATTGGCTACAGTAATTTCTAAAATTCTAGCTCTAGTATCATCAAGGTTCAGTGAACTACATTCGGCAGCCATTTCTAATAATACCCTGTAAATTTCAGCTCCACCATCTTCTTGCCAAACATCTAAATATTGTTGCCACAGAGTGCTATATGATACAGGAACCCCGCTTAAACTTTGCAACCTAGATAAACGATAGAAGGGAGTACCGTAGGTCTTTTGTAACACTATTGCACTTTTGCTACTATTTGTCCATTTGTTGATATTCTTATTGTTCATAACTGTATAATCGCAAGCATTACAGCGTAACGTTTTCTTTACATATCTGTTGACTGTAATTGGAGCATTACCTGTAAATTGTAGCAATTTTCTAGCTTCACTATTATAGAGTTTACCATTATCACAGTGAGGACAGCTATCACCACTACAAAAATTCTCAGGAGATAAATAGCTGGTATTCGCATCCTGATAATCATCAAATCCATATTTACCTTGCCAATTACTGCGATCTCTCTTCTTGGACTCATCGTACTCTTCTTCATTACCACCATTCTTATTATCAGATTCACTCGGTGGTTCTTTTAATGAATCTGAACTATCTTTTTTATGTTATCTGCCTTAAAACCAATCATCATCTCCTTAAGCTTATTTATACTGATGTTTGATGATGCTAGCTTGTCTATTAGTTCGTTACAAAATTTCACAAGTTCTATCACCGCTTGCTGATCATCTCCTGTTAATGAATTTGCCTTAATATGCTGGATTAGTTCTTCTCGTTCCTCAGCACTTAAGGTCGCTACTTTTGGCTTTTTCATTTTGATTCATTCATTACGTTTAATAATTGAAATGTTATAGTATAACTGATAGTTTTTCAACTAGTTTTTTTATTAATCGGTGATACTTGCATAGTAGGAACCCAAATTTATAAAATAAATTCATACTATAGCACTTAACATATGGATTCAAATAAGTTATAATGATAAATAATAAAAAAATTATATAATAGAAATATGGCATCCCCCTACAGTTACGATTTACGTTCTAGAGTTATAGAACATTATGAGAAATATAAGAAAGTAGCACTTACATGCGAAACCTTTAAAATTAGTCGGTCAATAATCTATGATTGGATTAGATTAAAGAAACAAACTGGAGATATAAAGTCAAAGGAGGGATACCAGAAAGGATATGGTCATAAAATCCCTGATTTATCGGAGTTGCGTCATTTAGTAGAAAAGGGTAACTCGTTAACGCTTACAGAAATAGCAAAAGAATTAGATAATGTTGCAAGTATAATGACTATCAGCCGAGCTTTAAAGAAACTCAACATTACTCGAAAAAAAAGACATATGCGTATAAAGAAAGAGATGAAGGAAAGCGACAAGATTTTCTCAGTGAATTAGAAAAAGTGCCGATAGAGAGACGTGTTTATCTTGATGAAGCGGGCATAAATGATAATGAATCATATGAATATGGATGGTCAATGAAAGGAAGTCGTTGTAATGGGAGTAAATCGGGAAAACGTAGTGAAAGAACAAGTTTTATTGGTGCGTTAAATCAGAATAGTTTAATCGCATCACTAGTCTTTACTGGGAGCTGTGATAGTAAGGTATTTGAAGCTTATATAGAAAATTGCCTTGTGCCGGAGCTAAAGCCTGGACAGGTTGTCATTGCTGATAATGCAAGCTTTCATAAATCCAAAAGGGCTAAAGAATTAATTGAAAAAGCTGGCTGCAAACTAAAATTTTTACCACCTTATTCCCCTGATTTAAATCCTATTGAACATCATTGGTTTCCGATAAAAAATAACATTAGAAAATTATTAGATAAAGGTATTTCTGTATTTGAGGCAAGTTGTAGAACGTTTAAAATAATGTATGAACCTATATGTTAAGTGCTATACCAAAAAAATTTAATAGAGTTATGCAGTTTTGCTGCAAGTATACAGTTCAAAAGAGATAAGTGACACAGGTAAAATTACTCAACTAAGAGAAATAGAGGCAGCCCACTATAAACCTTTAATTCAGCAACTAGCTTATAAGAAGACTCAAGAAGAGCTAAAGGATTTAGCAATAATATTGAAAGATATAGGATATTTAACCACAAAGTTAGGAGAATTAAGTGAAGAGCTTAAATATTACACAGATGCTGCAGTATTCTACCAATATGTCATTGCTATACTAGACGAGAAGCTAAGTGTTCAGAATAAAAATGAATTTACCAAACAAGAAATGGTATATCCATATAAGCAATTAACTGACATACAAGAGTTGATATTCTCAGCAATTGGTGGAGACAAAAATAAAATGCCGGTTGTTAGAGAGGAAGCTACGAGCAATAAACTTCCATTATCCAAGTTGCGACTCAGAGCTGATCTAGATATGGAAATGATAGAAAAAAATTATCGACAACAGGTAAATGCTGATAACCAAGAAGAGAAACAAAAATATCAAGAATTATACGTAAAGACTGCAAGAGAGTTGTTTGAAGACACTGCTAATATAATGCAAAAGTTTTTGGCTCAATTATATAGTGATAGTGAAAAAGAACTAACTATATCACCACCTTGTAAATATGCAGTGATAGGGCTTGGTTCGATGGCATTAAAGCAAATGACGCCATATTCAGATTTGGAATTTGCAATTCTTACGGAGAATGAAGATTACAAACAAAATGACGATCCAAAGATACGGGCATATTTTAAGAACCTAAGCCACTTGGTAAACTTTAAGATGATCAATCTAGGGGAAACAATAATTCCCACCAGTAAGTATGGTTTAGATATGAGTCACATAGTACATAGAGCAGTTAACTTTGATCTTGGAGGGAAAACACCACTTGGCAGAATAGAAAATGATAAACCATATGAGTTAATAAAAACAATAGATGGGATGCTGTATTATGTGCGTAATAAAGGAGAAAAAACCAGTCATATAGATAAGAACTTACCACATATACTAGAGAAGGTTTGCTATGTGCATGGTGATGAGCAACTTTTTAAGAGCTATCAAGAGAAAGTTATAGAGTTTTTGCACAGTAAAAATGAAGACGATCTACAAGGTAGATTAAACTGCGAAATAAGAGCCATTAAGCTACTAAAAGAGGGGGCGGTAGAAATTAACTACCTTAAACACACACCAAATCTAAAACCTACAAAAGGTAACCTAGACGAATTACAACCTAACTTATTTGGTGATGCAGGTAAATTATTTGACGTTAAGCAAGAGATATACCGATTACCTGATCGTATGGTATACAATCTTGGTCTATATTATGGTATTGAAGGAGATAGTGCTTGGGATATAATCGATAAATTAGAGAATCAAGGAATAATCACTTCAGAGGCGACAATAAACTTAAAAAATGCAATAACTTTTGCAACTACCCTCAGATTAAAGACCTATCTGCACCATAAAGCACAAACAGAAGATATGTCGATATTTACTAAACCAGCTGAAACTGAATCTGAACTCGAACCACAAACTATACAGATGTTTCATTTATCTAAGGAAGATTTAGGAGAACAAGGTAGATTGTTCCAATATTTTTATACCGCACTGCCGCTGCATGAAAAACTGAAAAATTTTTGTGAACAATATCAAATATTAAGTAATGAAGACAAGCAAACCTTTTTTCGGGGCAATAAGTTTTATACAGATGATTCCATAAATAAAGGACTTATCCATTATAGATTAGCTCAATATAAAGATGCACGGAACAATTTCGAGATAACCTTAGCTAATCCAGATAATCGAGATAATTTGCAAGTAAGATTGATGTTAGGCATTATATATAGCAACTTTGGTAATGGAGATAAAGCTATTGAGCAATTTCAGTATTGTTTGTCTGTTTCTAAATGTGTCTACAAAACGGAGATTCATTTCGTTGTTGCCATGTGTTTAAATAATATAGGACTAGCATATCATACTAAAGGACAATATGAACAAGCTATTAAGTATCTTGAGGATAGTTTAAAGCTAAAAGAACTTATCAACAAAGGTGAGCCTAATAAAGATGTTGCTTATTCTCTAGGTAACCTAGGTGTAGTTTATAGCCGTAAAGGTCAACTTGATAAGGCGGTAGAGTATCTTACTAAAAGTTTTGATATAATGCAATATCTCAATAAAGGCAAACTTCATCCAGATATTGCATATTCGCTAAGTATCTTAGGCTTAGTTTATATTCATAAAGGGCAGCATGATAAGGCTATAGAGTGTTTCACTAAAAGTTGTAATATGAAACAGCTCCTTTATCAAAATGAACCTCATCCAGATATTGCAGTTTCACTAAATAACCTAGCTGTAATATATGAACTCAAAGGAAATTATGGTCATGCTATATATTGCTATACTGAAAGCCTAAAAATTTTGAAACGATTATATGAAATATCTCACCCAGATATTGCTACTTTACTAAATAACCTAGCTGTAGTTTATAAGCATAAAGGACAATATGATGAAGCCATAGAGTATATTGCTAAAAGTGTTAATATGAGACAACAGCTCTATAAAGACGAGTTCCATCCATATGTTGTTGGCTCTTTCAATAATCTATGGAATATTTATAATACTAAAGCACAACATGAGCAGCCTGTAAAATATTACACTATAGCCCTAGAGATGATGCAGACAGCTGTTGAAGATTCTCTGAATAATCTAGGGATAGTGCATAACCATACAGAGTGCGATGATCAAGTTACAAGGTATTATACTAAAGCTTTGAAGATTATGGAACTCACCTACGAAGCATCTCATCCAGATATTGCTGCTTCGTTACATAACCTATGGCACGTTTATTGGTATAAGGGGCAACATGAATTGACTATAGAGTATCCTGCTAACAGTTTGAAGATAATGGAACTCATCTATAACGAACCTAATCCAGATGTTGTTGCTTCGCTAAATAGCCTATGTAATGTTTATAGGGGTAAAAATCAATATGAGCAGGGTATAGAATATTACACTAGAAGTTTAGAATTGATGGCACGTCTCTATAAAGGTAAAGTTCATCCGAATATTATCTTTTGTTGGAATAAGCTAGCTTTATATTATTCCAAACTTGGAGATACACAGAAAGAACTTAACTGTTTAGAGCAAGCATCGAAGATGGTAAAAGTTCTATTTAGGCAAGATAACTCGGATATTCAATATGTGGATGAGTCTAGTAATAATACGGCTATGCTTGGTAATTATCCTGAATTTTCTGAAGAAATATTATAGTTATGCTCATAGGATTAGGTGATAAAGAACATAACGATTGTAAGTTGTCATTCCCGCGAAGGCGGGAATCTAGATACCTGCTTTCGCAGGTATGACACAAAGTTTGTATCACCTAATTCAATAAGTTTCACTATAAGTTAAGAGTCGAGTCTGTCCAAAAATGACCTATTTTAGAAATTTACACTTTGACTCTAATGAGCTGATAACAAAACAAATTAAAGAAGAATAGTATGCCCCAAAGAAATGATAAAGTATCTTGGATTAATGAGTATCGGAAAAATAACTTTGATGTACCTAAGAAATATATCTCACCTCCTAAGGTAAAGGTTATTAACCCTGCTAATCTAGCTAATTTGGATTTTAGCAAGTTGAATGTACCCTCTTGGATGATACCTTTGATTATTATGGGAATTGGTATCTCACTTGCGAACTCTGTTGATTCTACAGCTATTGGAAATAATACAGATACTCAGAATGATACGGTAACAGACAACAATGCTGATACAAATGTTACAAGCACAGCCCCAAAAATAGCATGGGTTCAGCAAAATTCATCTTCTTTCCAAAATTCTACATTGGTCGATCATACCAAAAGAGTAGTGGTAGATATTGAAAGTGCAGATTTTTACTTTAAAAGGGGGCTTAACTTAAGAGACCAAGGTAATAATGCAGAGGCGATAATAGCCTACAATAGAGCTATAAAGTTTAATCCTAACAATGTTGCGGATATATACTTTCAGAAGGGAAATAGTTTAAGATATCAAAATAAGCATGTAGAGGCAATAGAAGCCTACGATAAAGCTATAAGCTTGTACCCTAACAATGCAGATTTCTATTACTACAAGGGGGATGGCTTAAGATACAAAGGTAAGTATGAAGAAGCAACAGAAGCTTACAATAAAGCTATAAGCTTGAATCCTAACAATCCGTATTCCCACTATTATAAGGGAAATAGTTTAGGATACCAAAATAAGCATGCAGAGGCAATAGAAGCCTACAATAAAGCTATAAGCTTGGATACTAACAATGCGTATTTCTACTTTTATAAGGGAGCTAGCTTAAAAGAACAAGGTAAACGTGTAGAAGCAATAGTAGTCATCAATAAAGCTATAAGTTTAAATCCAAGCAATGCAGATTTTTACTTTCATAAGGGAACTATTTTAAGAGGGCAAAGTAAGCAAGCAGAAGCGATAATAGCCTTCAATAAAGCTATAAGCTTGAATCCGTATCAGGCAGATTTTTACTTTCACAAGGGACGTAGCTTAGCGTTCCTACACAACTATGAAGAGGAGGTTCTAATCTACGATAAAGCTATAAATTTGAAACCAAACAAGGTAATTTACTACAATTATAAGGCATATAGCTTAGCACTGCAAAGCAGATATGAAGAGTCACTGGAAGCCTACGATGAAGCTATAAGAGTTACTTCTCCCGACGACAACATCAGGCGTGTTACCTACGCTATTTCTAAAGCAGCTGTCTTCGAACTACAAGGTAAGTATGAAGATGCAATAATAGCCCTCAATGAAGCTATAAGCTTGAGACAGAACGATATAGATTGCTACACTAAAAAGGCAGATATCTTAAGCAAACAAGGTAAGACAGAGGCAATGACCGTCTACGAGCAAGCAATAAGAATCATCGACAATGCTATAAACTTGTATCCGAATGATGTAAATTGCTACACTAGAAAGGCGGGTATCTTAAGTAAACAAGGTAAATATCCAGAGGCAATAACAACCATCAATAAGGCTATAAGATTGTATCCGAACGATACAGATTATTACCTTCAAAAGGCACTTATTTTAAAAAAACAAGCTAAATATCCAGAAGCAATAATGGCTCTCAATGTGGCTATAAGCTTGAGAGCCAGTCATGTAGACTGCTACGTTGAGAAGGCAGATATCCTAAACAAACAAGGTAAGTATCCACAGGCAATGACAGTCTACGAGCAAGCAATAAGAATCATTGATAATAGTATAAGATTGGATGCGAACTATGAACACTATTATAAAAAGGCGCTTATTTTAAGCAAACAAGGTGAGAATACAGAGGCAATAACAATTTACGATCAAGCTATAAAATTGAATCCGTACAAAGCGGACTTATACTTTCAAAAGAGTGTTGTCTTAGGAAAACAAGGTAACCATTATGCAGCAATAGTATCCATCGAGAGAGCTATAATTTTAAAGCCTGCTGAAGCAAATTTCTACTATTATAAAGGAATTATCTTAGAAATGCAGGGTAAGCATTATAAAGCAATGGCAGCCCTCAATAAAGCTACAAGCTTGAATTCAAACGAAGCGGATTTCTACTGTTGTAAGGGGGATATCTTAAGATATCAAGGTAATAATGATAAGGCAATAGAAGCCTACAATCAAGCTATAAACTTGAATCCGAACAATGATGAGTTCTACTCTCACAAGGCAATTAGTTTAAGAATGCAAGGTAATAATGCAGATGCAATAACAGCTATCAATCAAGCTATAAACTTGAATCCAGACAATATGGGCTTCTATTTTCAAAAGTGGCTTATCTTAAAATACCAAGGCAAAAATGAAGAGGCGAAAGTAGCTTACGATAGAGCTATATTCCTGAAAGGTAATAGTGCCGAAGCAATAACAGCTATTGAGCGGGCTATAAGCTTGAACCCAAATGAGGCAGATTTATACTTTCAAAAGGGGCTTATCTTAGAACACCAAGGTAATAATAAGGCAATATTAGCCTATGATAAGGCTATAAACTTAAATCAGGAGGCGGGTTTTTACTTTAAAAAGGGTATCGTCTTAAAAAACCAAGGTAATAATGCCAAGGCGATAATAGCCTACGATGAAGCTATAAACCTAAAGTCAGGTTTTGCGGATGCTCACTATAACAGGGACGATGCCTTAAAAGATATTAATTATACGGAAGAAAATGTACCACTAGCGGGAGAGTTGTAATTTAGAACTAGTGCTACAGTCGTAAACTTTGTGCATACAGTAAGGGAACTAGTCTCCCCGTCAAAAGTCTAGAAGGATAATATATAATATGGTTAGCGGGTAAAAATATCTAGATAATCCATAAGAAAATGCTATAATATTGGCAGAAACCTTATGGATTGTATGAATTATGCCGATAGAAGATATAATAAAATCCCAAAAACAAGGACAGCTTTTTGGTTATAAATTGACCGAAGAATTAAACCCTAATAACAAGTTATATAAATTAAGATCGTTAATAAATTGGACTGTTTTAGAGGAATGGTTATTGACAAATGTTAATATCAAGAAATTTGGTAGGAATCGCAGATGTCACAGGTTATTACTTGGAGTAACTATGCTGCAAGCGATGTATAACCTGTCAGATGCTGCAGCTGAAGAAGAGCTGAGAGAGAACGTATATTGGCAATATTTTTGTGGTTGGGAATATTTGCAGAAAGATGCTGAGATATCAGAAGCTAGTATACGAAGGTTTCGTGCTATATTAGGGGAAGAAGGATATAATGAGATATTAAAAGAATTAACAAGAATTGGTTGCAAAGTCGGAGTGCTTAAAAAAAAAGACTTAGCATCGATAATCGTTGATACTACAGTACAAATTAAGAATATTAAGTATCCTCATGATGTGTATTTGATGGATAAGGCAAGAATAGAGCTAGTAAAGTTATGTCATACTTTAGGCATTAAGTTACATGAGACATATGCCAAGCAATATAAAAAAGACATAGTAAAATTATGGAAATATAAGGATAATAGTAAAGCCAAAAAACGTAAGAAGGTAATGCAACATTTAAAGATATTGCTGGGTCGTTTAATAAGAATATGTCAGCGAGAAATAGCAAAAACAAAGTTAAGTTTGTCATTAAAGCAGCAAGAAATACTAAATAAGATTAAAAAGATTCAGGCACAATCTATACTGAGTAAAGCAGAGAAAGAGCGATATAAGGAGGATAATAAAGTATTATATAGTTTTCACGCACCGGAGGTAGAGTGCATAGGTAAAGGGAAATTAAACAAACCCTATGAGTTTGGTAACAAGGTTTCGATAGCAGTAAGTGGTCGAGGTAATTTTGTATTAGCGGCCAAATCATTTCATGGCAATCCATATGATGGTCATACATTATCGCAGACTGTAGAGGTTGTAAAGAAATTAACAGGAGTGGGAATAGCCAGGACATTTGTTGATTTAGGCTATAAGGGGAATAATTTTAAAGAAAAAGACAAGGTGTATAGCCCATATTGCAAGAAGAAGCTATCCTCAGATGATAAGGCAATGATCAAGAGAAGAAGTGCTATAGAGCCGATAATAGGACACCTTAAGCATTATGGTAGAGTTGGCAGAAATTACTTAAAAGGAGTAATAGGAGATATAATAAATCCGTTAATTTCCGCTGTAGGATTGAACTTACGGTGTATTGCTAATCACCTGCTCAAAACAAATTTTTCTACATAAAAATTAGCAAATAAAGAAAATTAATCAAACGATTACAAAATCGTTAACAAAACGTCATGCAAAAATTTTCTAAAAATCATCTTTTTATATCAAAAAATTACATCAGAACAATTAAACTCTAAAATTTTATACAAAAATTTTTTGCTAAGGTGCTAATTTTTGAATTTTTTGCACTTTTGACGGGGAGACTAGATCCCCGCATACGCGGGGATGACAAACATTGCCATTTCAAAACCAATTCTTCAACCAGAAGAGTATAGATATTGATTTATGCAGCGAGTTTATCCCGTAATACTTCAATTAATTTATTAATTGCCTCATCAGGATTTATATTTTCAAGAATTGCAAGTTCCCCAGCAAGCCTATTTAAGGCTGATTCATAAATAGTTCTTTCACTATAAGACCTATCACTATCAACGTTCTTGTAAAGATCTCGTACCACTTCTGCTACAGCTACTATATTACCAGAATTTATTTTACTTTCATACTCTTGGGCTCTTCTACTCCACATCCTATTACCTTGCTTAGCTTTACCCTGAAGTGTTGAATATATTATAGTCAGATCAGTCTTACTAACAAGCTTTCTAAGACCCGAGATAGTGGCTCTATTTACAGGTACTTTTAGAATCATTTTGTCTTGAGGAAACGATATTACATAAACCCTAATATCAGCCCCAGCTATGATTTGCTGTTCGACATTTACTATCTCTCCAACTCCATGGGATGGATATACAATTCTTTCCCCTACTTTAAATTCAGATGATGTTGACATGCTTACTCCTTATCCATTATAAAAACTTAGATTATAGTTAGCTTATTTGAATTTGCCTAAGCAAGTTACTCCTAACCCCTTATCATCAAATCCTATTGAATTAACTATTAGTTCTTTTGCAAACTCACTATACTAAAGATGATAACACACATGGAGTATAACATATTTTGGGAGAATAACAAAGTATAAGTTATAAAATTTAAGGGTGCAGGCAATAGACTTCCTGCATAAGTCAATCTAGTTGGTGATTTTGTCGTCGAAAATTTGCCTCCGCTCCTCACATACGTCTATAGTGAAACCTATTGAATTAGGTGATACAAACTTTGTGTCATACCTGCGAAAGCAGGTATCTAGATTCCCGCCGTTGCTAAGAATGACAACTTACAATAGTTATGTTCTTTATCACCTAATCCTATAGGCATAACT
This sequence comes from Candidatus Tisiphia endosymbiont of Hybos culiciformis, assembly GCF_964030975.1. Lineage (NCBI taxonomy): Bacteria > Pseudomonadati > Pseudomonadota > Alphaproteobacteria > Rickettsiales > Rickettsiaceae > Candidatus Tisiphia > Candidatus Tisiphia endosymbiont of Hybos culiciformis. Next base: position 125,961 of record NZ_CAXIQH010000001.1, on the reverse strand, counting down.
ATATGTAGCACAACTGTCGAAAGTTAGAAGGTAGAAGGGGTTTAGAGGTTATCATGGTAGTTTAAAAGTTACGGAAAAATAACTGGCGTCATTGCGAGGAGGCATGAGCCGACGAAGCAATCCTATTTTGTGTCATCCCTGCGTAGGCAGGGATCTAGATTCCCGCCTACGCGGGAATGACAAGGAGTGCAGAAATGACAACTTACAATTGCTTCGCCGACCTACGGTCTTCTCGCAATGACGTTGACCATACACGATTTTTAAAGTGTACTATCTAAAACCGCTTCTTCTAACTTTCGACAGTTGTGGTCTATGTACGCGAAGGTAGCATGCTTCATTTCTCCTAAAAATCCCGAGAGCTTTTTTGACTTATACTAGGATACTGAATAATGTTTATTAAACCATCGCCAAATCATTTATATCTAACCCGATGGTCATTACTCTGTCTATTATATTTTCTTAACAATTAAACTAGCATTAGTTCCACCAAAGCCAAATGAGTTAGAAAGTACGTAATTAATTTTTGTCTTTCTAGCTTCTAAAGGCACTAAATCTATTTTTGCTTCCGGTATCGGTTTATGTAAATTTAGAGTTGGTGGGGCAACTTGATCCCGCATTGCAAGAATTGAATATATTAACTCCACGCTACCAGTTGCTCCGAGCAAATGACCGATAGATGATTTCGTTGATGACATAAGAACATTTGGGTTGGCATCCAAAAATAATTTTTGGACAGCTAGTAACTCAACAGCATCACCAACTTGGGTAGAAGTACCGTGAGCATTGATATAATCAATAAGACTTGCATCAATTTTTGCATCTTTAAGAGCATAAAACATAGCTCTATAAGCACCTCTTCCATCAGGATGAGGTGAAGTCATATGATAAGCATCTCCAGTAGAACCATACCCGACAATTTCAGCGTAAATCTTAGCGTTTCTGCTAAGAGCATGCTCATATTCTTCAAGTACTACAACGCCTGCTCCTTCTCCCATTATGAATCCGTCATGATCCTGATCCCAAGGTCTTGATGCAGTTTCAGGGGTAGAATTATATTTAGTAGATAACGCCCTTGCAGCAACGAATCCCGCCACTCCAACCGGAGTAACCGGTGCTTCGGCTCCACCAGCAATCATAACATCCACATTACCATATTGAATCATACGCATAGCATCTCCTATGGCATGAGCTCCAGTAGAACAGGCTGTTGCTACTGCTTGATTTGGTCCAGTAAATCCGTATTTAATGGAAACGTGACCTGAAAGGAGATTAATTAATGAGGCAGGGATAAAAAATGGGCTAACTTTGCCACTATTTTCTTTATGAAACTTTACTGATGTCTCTTCGATCATCTTAAGTCCACCGATTCCTGAACCGAGTATTAAACCTGTCCTATCTCCGGATAATTCATCTTTTACTTGCCATCCACTATCCTCGATTGCCTCGGTAGCTGCTGCAACACCATATTGGATGAATAAATCCATCTTATGTACATTACGAGGGTCAATAAATTTCTCCGGGTTAAAGCCATTATCAGTTGAATGCTCCACAATACCAGCTATTTTACAAGCAAGGTTGGAAGTATCAAACCTAGTAATTGTCTTAATACCACTACGTCCCTCTATAATACCATTCCAAGAAGGCTTCACGCCCACTCCCAGAGGGGTGATTAGTCCGATACCTGTTATAACGACTCTTCTAGTTGACATAACTATAACTTATGATTAATTTTTTTTATGTTGTCTTACGTATTGTATCAGAACCCCAACTGTTAAAATTTTACTAGCATCTTCATCTGGTATATCGCATTTATACTTTGCTTCTATTGCCATCATTAATTCAACTATATCTAAACTATCTGCTTTAAGATCCTCAACAAATCTAGATTCAGGAGTAATTAAATCTTTTTTTACTTTTAATGTGTTAGCAACGATTTCAATAACATCTTGTTCGATAGTATCCTGATCGACAATATTTTGTGCAATATTTTCATCCATAATTAGAACCTCATAACATAAATTAAATTTAGTAAAATATTCAAACTCTAACTACTTACAATGATTTGTATAGAATAAACATAATTTCATACATAAGTAAGTTTTGAGTAGATCGATACAACAGTTTCAAACTTCTAGCATAAAAATATATTTTATGCCAGTGGAAAATAAACAAGATTATAGCATTACCTATAAATCTTTACATTTAAAGAGACATATCACCTAACTTAATCTTTTTAATTTTATTATTTATAATATTAAGAAACCATAGTTGTTTCTTATTGTATAATTGTTAACTTATTACGTTAATTATATACGTTTTTTCTTAATAATAGAGATAATAATGCCAAGAGACAAAAGAATAATTGTCATAGCCAGGGTAGTATAAGATGGAATATGAATAACATGTTCAGCGAATATTTTTATACCAATAAATATTAATATTAATGCTAGTGAATATTTTATATAACTAAATTGCTTAACAACATTAGCTAAACACAAGAATAAGGCACGTAAACCTAATATGGCAAAAATATTAGAAGTATAAATTATATAAGGATCCTTAGTGATAGCAAATATTGCTGGTATACTATCAATGGCAAACACAATATCCATGACTTCTATCATGATTAATGATGCAAGAAGAGGAGTAATACTGATACCTTTGCTAGTTTTAATAAAGAATTTGTAACCAGAAATTTTTGGGGTAAGATTAAAGTATTTTTGTAGGATTCTATAAATATACGATTCTTGCACTTTCAAATTTTTATTTGATATATAGAAAGTTTTTATACCTGTAATTATAAGGATAATCGCAAAAACATATAATAACCAAGAAAATTTTGAGATAACAATGACGCCTAAATATATAATTATAGCTCTAGACACTATGACCCCTAGAATCCCCAAAAACAATATTCGATGTTGATAGATCAAAGGAATAGAAAAAAATTGGAAAATCATTAAAATAATAAAAATATGATCCAATGACATGGCTTTTTCTATAAAAAAACAAGTGTAATATTCTTGGGCTTTTTCTCCTCCCATATCAAAGAAAATAAAAAGACCAAAGAGGCATGCTATAATTAAGTAAAAAAGACTAAAATAAATAGTTTGGCGGAAGGTTAATACCTTATTTTCTTTGTTGGCAAAACCAAGATCATAGATTAGTAACCCTACGATCACTATACAAAAAACAACCCACGTCAAAGTATCCTCCTATAAGCCTAGGCGATGCACACATAATTAGTGAGATGTATACATCTTTCAGTTAAACGTCATTGCGAGGAGCCGCTTTAGTTACGATGCGGTAATTGTAAGTTGTCATTCTTAGCAACGGCGGGAATCTAGAGATACCTGCTTTCGCAAGGTTGACACAAAACAGGATTGCCTCGTCGTGCTTACACACTCCTCACAATGACGTTGAAGAATTTTGTGTGCATCGCCTAGCCTATAAGCTACTATAATAACTTGAAGAATTGACTTTTTCAAATTATTAGTTTTTATTGTTAAGCATTACCCATTCGTGAAGTAAAGTGCGATTCTTTGATACCAAGATTTTGCAAAGCATTGTGCCACTTATGCTCTGGATGACCAGAGAAAATAAACTCTTTATCACAATCTGTTATTATCCACAAATTATCCTTAATCTCTGCTTCAAGCTGCCCTGCTTTCCAAGAAGTGTAGCCAATAATAAATAAACTATTTTTAGGGCCATGACCAGAAGCAATATCATGAGGTATTTGAGGATTAGAGCTAACTGCTAGATGATTCTGAAACTTCAATAATAAATTCTCGTTATAATCATCAGAATGCAGGAAGAATCCACGTTCATGCTCAACTGGTCCTCCCAAATAGATAGGCATCATAATATTATCTACCTGAACATCAGATATTTTGAAGAACGATTTTATTTCTATATGATTTACTAAATTATTGAAAATTAAGCCCATCGCCCCTTCTGCTGTATGAGACAGCATATAAACAAGTGACTTATTAAATATACCATCAAGCATGTAAGGAGTAGCTATCAAAACCTTACCAGACAAATTATCAAAAATTTTATTATTTTCATTCATAATGTTTATTGTATTGTAAAATTTATTTAGTCTATAATTATTATTAATACACTAGCTTTTAGATACATATAGTGTTAAATTACGCCTATTCAATAAAAATTTTGAATATGATAATAAATATACCCTATCTGTTCTAAACCTAAAGTAATTTTTTAAAAAGTCTAATGTTTACTTGGTTTGACATAACAATACTGGCAATTATTACTGCTTCATCAATGCTTGGAGCCTATAGGGGACTTGTAAAACTTACTATCAGCTTACTTGGCTTTATATTTTCAATTATTTTTGCCTATTACCTATCTCCATATATTACTAAAATCATTACTCCGTATTTTATTAACCATATTGCATTGGTAATTAGCTCTGGGATTATCTCCTACATTATATCTTGGATTTTATGCTCTTTTTTAACCAATAAATTTCTTTTGATGATTTCCGTTATAAGTGGTGGACTTATTGACAGAGTTCTGGGTTTAGGCGTTGGTATGTTTAGAGGTATGATTATTTGTTTATTCCTATTTCTAATCTTAACAATTTTCTTTTCTGGCAGTTATCTGCAAGCAAAAACGCTAAAAGATGTTATGCAAAATACTACCATTGATAAATATCCGGAATGGCTTAAAGAATCCGCGACTACTCCCTATCTAGATAATTTAAGTAAGAATTTTATAAAAACTCTACCACAAAATAGTTTGGAATCCATTAAGTTACCTATAAAATCAGAGAATATTGATACTACAAATGTGTTAAAAGAATCACAATCCAAAGAATCTCCCAATAAAATGAAAAAACTTTCTGAAGATCTTAGACAAGAACTTGATGAGGTATTGTCGCAAGAATTAGAGAAAAATGATTAGCTCATTTCAAGCAAAAATACATTTGATGTTATTCCTAGCGGGAATCTATAATACTTCATGGTTGTCGAAAGTTAGAAGAGGAAGCTGGTTTAGAGGTCATCATGGTAGTTTAAAAGTTGTGGAAAAATAACCGGCGTCATTGCGAGGAGGCGTGAGCCGACGAAGCAATCCATTTTTGGTTACTTTTGCGGATTGCTTCGTCGGCTCACGCCTCCTCGCAATGACGTTGACCACATACGACTTTTAAAGTGCCTTACCTAAAACCGCTTCCTTTTCTAACTTTCGACAGCCCTGCTAGATATAGTGAAACCTATTGAATTAGGTGATACAAACTTTGTGTCATACCTGCGAAAGCAGGTATCTAGATTCCCGCCTACGCGGGAATGACAACTTACAATAGTTATGTTCTTTATCACCTAATCCTATAGGCATAACTATACCTGCTTTTGCAGAAATGACATTAAGTTGAGCTGACAAATATTATAAATAGTTAATTTATGAAATCATATACCTTTAAAGAGCATTTTCTAGAGCTAAAAGCTAGATTATTACGAGTATTTACTGCATTCATTATTGGTTTTATTATTTGTTATTATTTTAGTAGTAATATATATGATATTTTATTAGAACCACTTGCAGAATTAAGTCATGCTAATATAAGAAGGGTAATCTATACTGGTCTTACTGAAGCATTTTTTACTTACATAAAACTTGCGGCTTTTGTTTCTTTTCTCATGATTATGCCAATTATCACCATAGAATGCTTTCTATTTATAAAACCTGGACTATATCCACATGAGAAAAAATATGCGGCTTTTATTCTTTTTATGTCCCCTGTTTTGTTTTGGTGTGGGGGTATCTTTGTGTTTTACTTTGTTATGCCTCGTGCCTGGCAATTTTTTTTGAGCTTTGAAAATGATAATGTCATTATTCCTCTAATTCTAGAAGCTAGAGTTAGCGAATATTTAAATTTAGTAATTCAGCTAATTATTGCTTTTGGTGTAGCCTTTCAATTGCCAATTATTATGTTAATATTAAATTTATTAAAAATATTAACAGCAAAAGACTTAGTGAACAAGAGAAGATGGTCTATAATAATTATTTTCATTATTGCTGGTATTTTAACTCCACCGGATGTGTTGAGCCAATTTGCCCTTGCAATACCAATGCTTTTATTATATGAAACTTCAATAATTATGTGTAAATTTGTAGAAAACCGAGGAAAATAGATGCTAGATATAAAATGGATTAGGGAAAATAAACAGGAATTTGATGATTTACTTATCAAAAGGGGAATTGCTCCAATGTCCGATAAAATTACTAAACTAGATGAAAGCAAACGTCAGTTAACTAATCTTATCCAACAATTCCAACATGCAAGAAAGAAAAAATCTAGATCTTTAGGTAACATACCTAACAAGGCTAGTAAGGAATTTGAAGAACTAAAGCGTGATGTGGATCATATAAATGAAAAATTAGAAGAACTGACTCTAAAATTAAATAGTAATCATCAGCTCAACGATATGTTGGAAGTACTGCCAAACCTTCCTGATGATGACGTACCATATGGTACTGATGGAAGTATGAATAAGCTTATTAGAACAGTTGGAGACATTACAACAAAACCATCACCATTGTTAGCTAAGCAGCATTTTGAGCTTGGTGAGAGTTTAGGTATGATGGATTTTGTACGTACTGCTAAAATGTCTGGTAGTAGATTTGTAACTCTCAAGGGAGATTTAGCAAAGCTAGAGCGTGCATTGATTAATTTTATGATTGATACTCATACTCAGGAATTTGGCTTTACTGAATTATCTCCTCCATCTTTAGTACGACCAGTTGCCATGTATAATAGTGGTCAGTTGCCAAAATTTGCAGAAGAGTCGTTTGAGACGACGAATAATTACCGGCTAATTCCAACAGGAGAAGTACCTCTTGTTAATATGGTATCTGATACTATAATAGCTAGGGAAGAATTGCCTATACGTTATGTTGCTTATACCCCCTGTTACAGATCAGAATCTGGAAGTAGTGGTAAAGATACTAGAGGTATGATACGTATGCATCAATTTGGTAAAGTGGAATTGGTTACAATAACTACTGCTGAAGAGTCTAAGCGTGAACATGAATATATAACTAATGCAGCTGAAACCATTCTAAAAAAACTTGATTTATCATATAGAGTTATGTTGCTTTGTACTGGAGATATGGGATTTAATGCACAAAAAACCTATGATTTGGAAGTATGGTTGCCAGGTCAGAATCTATATCGTGAGATTTCAAGCTGTTCTAATTGTGGAGATTTTCAGGCGAGAAGGATGAAAGCTAGATATAAAGAATTTGGTAGCAACGAAACTACTTTTGTGCATACGTTAAATGCTTCTGGTTTAGCAGTTGGTAGAACAATAATCGCAATTCTAGAAAATTATCAAAATACAGATGGTTCAATAACGGTTCCAGATGTTTTGGTGAGTTATATGGGTGGGTTAGAACGAATTCATACAATTAAATATTAAGTATGAAAGATTGAGATAATTATGCTAAAAACAAAAGAATATAAATAATATATGTTTATTTAGTAGGTATCATTGGTGTTTAAAATAGCTAGCAATTCAAGAAAAATTGATAAGGATTTGTACAATAATTCTGCAGAGAATTTCATTCCAATTGCTTGTCACTATAATGAAAATACTCTGTTAACTAAGAATGGGGAACTACTCCAGACTATCCAAATAAACGGCATTAATGCAGAAAATATTAGTGATAAGCTATTCAATCTACGAGAAGTAGTGCGTAATGCTATCAAGAAAAATGCTCATAATAAAAATTTTGCATTTTGGATACATACGGTACGACGTAAGACAAACTTAGATGACCCAACTCCTTACAATAAATTGTTACCAGCTAATATTCACAATCTATGGCAACAAAAAAATTACTGGGATGATAAATTTGTTAATACCTTATATATCTCAATAATTTATGATTCTAATAACATTAAAGTTAAAGATATTAACTCTTTGATAACTTCTTTGTCTTTCGATAAAATTGTCAATTACCAAAATAACTACTTAGATAGTGTTTTTAAAATGCTAAATAGTACTGTTGATACAATACTTTTGGATTTACAAGATTTTGGTGCAGTAAAGTTAGGAATAAGATTTGAAAAGGAGGAATCTTACTCTGACCTGATGTTTTTATATCGTAGAATAGTCCATCTCAACGAGGAATATTGCTTAGTGCCAATCGCCAATTTATCTAAGGCTTTAGCGTCCAATCAATACGCAGTTGGTAATGATAAGATTGAAGTAATAAGCCAACATGGTAAAAAGTTTGCATCCATTATTTCAATAAAGGAATATCAAGAAGTATCCTCAGCTGCCCTTGATGGATTCTTACAATTACCTGTAGAATTAATAGCAACAGAAATATTTTATTTCGTTGATAAAAAAGAAGTATCTAAAGCATTTGAAGAACAGGCATATATTTTACAAGTTAGTAAAGATGCTAAGCTTGCTGAAATTACCGGAATAGACAAGATAATGAATCTTGATGCTTCAATCCCAAACCAATTTTGTAAACAACAAATTTCCATTGCTATTATAGGATCAGACTTGAACAAATTGGATCAATCAATTGCTCAGGCATCTAAGGAACTTGCTAAAATTGGGGTTGTCCATGTACGAGAAGATATAAATTTAGAGTCGACATTTTGGGCACAACTTCCAGGCAACTTCTCTTATATTAGAAGGTTGGCTCCAACAATTATCGAAAATATAGCTGCCTTAGCTTCATTACATAATTTTCCGACTGGAAGTCAAAATAACATATGGGGTAAAGCAATAACTTTGCTTAGAACGGAGAAGGGAACACCTTACTTTATGAATTTTCATGCTAAAAGTAATAACAGAGGAAATACTTGTATTTTTGGCACAGCCAATACTGGTAAGACTGTACTAACAAATTTTTTAATTTCTGAAGCAACTAAGTATAAGCCAACAATATTGTATCTTTCCAACAATAATAATTCAAAGATTTTTGTTGAGTCAATTGAAGGGCAGTGGATTGAAAAAGAAAAAAACCTAATAAATCCGTTTTTACTAGATGATACTCTAGAGTCAAAGCATTTTATTATCGAATTTCTTAAGATAATTTGTAATAATTCTTTTTATCCCTTAAACGAGGTCGAATTAGCTTTTCTAGAAAAGTTTGCTGATAAAATTCACAGTTTAGATAATAAGGATCGTAATTTTTCATCCATTTTAAAAATAATCGATTTTTCTATAGAAGGTGGGGAGTTAATCAAACTAAAATTAACTGATTATGCAGAAGGAGGATTATATGATGGTATATTTGATAGTGATAAATTTCCTTTATCCGAAGGCAATATAATAGGATTTAATTTATATTCTTTCTCTGAGAAGTCCTTTACTGAACGTTTTTATCCAACAGATAGAAAACTTCTAGAAGCATTCTCAATGAATTTAACTAAGCATAATAGTTTATGTGTAGGGTTAATATATGCTTTTAACTATCATTTAACTATTACAGGGAAGAGTCCAAAAATATTAGTAATAGATAATCTTGATTCCTTGTATAGACCTGAAAATTTTGATAACATATCACAGATGATTTCTAATAGATTGCTGAAAAATAATGGAGTCATGGTTAGTAATTTTAATTTCAGTTATTTGCAGTCGATAAAAACAAGGGTGTTACAGAATTGGTTGGACTTAACAGATACTAAAATAATTTTACCATCAGAAATAAAATTGCAGTATTTAGACCAAATTTTAGGGTTAAATGAATCAGAAATCAAGAAATTATCGAAATTTACGATTGCTTCTAGAATGTTCTTAATAAGCCAAGATAGCCAATCTATTGCTGTGGAGCTGAGTATAGGAAGTTTAATTGGCATTATTAAAATTTTATCTTGTAGAACTGAGGAATTAAAAATATATCAAAAAATATTACAACAATATCCAGGACATCCTGATAGTTGGATTAATTCTTTGTATATAGCATTAAATCGTATTTAGTTGGAAGAGGAATTTGGTGCTAAAAAAATATTATCTAGTATTGTTCTTGTTGATTTACTCAAGCAATAGTTATGCATCATTTTGGAATGGAGTTGCAGAATGTTTAAATAATCCCTGCAATTGTGGTTATGGTGAGATAAATGAAACATGGAACAATGAGGTCAAAAGAACAATAAAGCCAAACCCTCTATGTCCTCCATGGAATAGGCGGGATGGACGTGATGCAGATAATTGCTTAATTCAATTTGATCCTCCTGAGAATTGGATTGGCTTTTATCTGCAGCATTGTGCGGAACATACAACAGAAAGTTCTTATTTTGCACCAAAAATTCGCATAAGAACTCAAAGTTGCAATGCATTTGCCTGCTGGAATCAATCCACTTCTCTAAATTGGGATGGTGAATGTGTAATATGGCCTGGGGCTTATGCCTTACCTCTACTCAGAATTTGTGCTAGAATTGCTGTCCCAGCAGTTGAACCGACGTCATTAAATAGTAAAGGAACGCCCGCAGATCCTGGTTACACTCCTGGGAAGCACTTGAATGATGTTGGTTTTCCAGAAGATGATACGTCACCAATAGGAGAGGATGGAAAGCCTATTAAATTTGATAGACCAAAGTTATGTGCATATAGTGATCCTGGTTTGGTGAATCTTGTTTCAGCTACCGGAGTTCACTTAGATCCGCTGGACTGGAACCCAGTAAGACAGCCTCTTCATAAAACAGATGAATTACACCCTCTTACAAAAGTCCTGGTATTTTTAATAGATATTAAGACTAGTCTGACTATGTCAGCACTATTGGGTAAGTTATTAGATATGCTGGGGGCTGAAAACACAGCAGGTCTTGATGTTATAAAACAAATGGTTAAATGGGTAGGATATATTCTTGAGCAACAATGGATGTATGATATAGCAAAAGAGATCCTAAAAACAATTGGGACACTAAATCGTTCTGTTGATGATTACGAATTTGGTTGTGTTGAGTTACCATTTGGCCCTTTCCCACCCCCATATTGTCCTAAATTAGCTCCATTAATTATTACTCCCACTACCAAGTCGGTATGTAGCAAGAAGAAAGAAGGTAAGAAGAAAAACGAACTGTTTGTTCAGTCTTCAGATGCACCGTGTGTGGTATCTAAATTAAGGAATAATCTTATTCATAATGTCGTGCGTGTTAGTTTAGATAATCTGATACCTCTTTGTAAAAATAAAGAAAATCCTCAAAAAACCGATAAATGTGTAGTAATAAATAATCTTGGTCCATTTGCTTCAGCTAAAGGGATTCATATTGCTACCGTTCAACGTGATGCAATAAAAAAGTGTCCAGTTGGTAATACAGAACCTTGTGTTAACACAAAAATTGATTTTAAGTGTAGCGTTACTGAAAATGGTTGTGAAGATGGGTTTAGGATAGTCTATGCACAAAAAATAGGCGAGCATTCTAAACCAAGTGATTATTATGTTGATGATCTGCCTGATTGTAACAGCCGTGAGGCAAATGGTAAAACTACTTGTCAAGAAATATGGGGAATAAATATTGGAGAATTTATCGATGTTAAGATTGAATTTCCTAAGGTACAAAGTCAGGATGGTAACAATTTATTATCACTAAAGAAATCCTTTGAACTCAAAGATAATAATGGCAATAACCGGCCTTTTGTTGTATCAATTGCTAAAGATGCTTTTTTGGATACTACCTTAGACCCTGATTTTCGCCGTGATCCACAGTCTATTTGTGTAACAGAAGGAGATCAGCTGGTCGGTTGTGAAAAAAGAGTGACAGACGGCTACCAAATCTTAACCCAAGAGTGCGGGGTAGATCCCGAAGTTATTTGCCCTAATAATAGCTATTATACCCCCCAATTTGTTGCGTCAATACAAGTATTAGACACAGAAGGGGAGAAGGTTGATTTAACTAGCACTGTTGTTACACCATTGTTGGTAAACTCAAATTATAAACAAAAGATAGAAGAAATAATAAATTTAGCAGGATATAATTTTACTTCCTTCATGGCATATATTTCTAATACTCCTCCAGCTATATATACTGCTATACCTTTTTCTGGGAAAAACTCTATGAATCCTTCAACGATATATGGTGAATACAAAAACGACAAGGAACCCAACAAAAAGGCTCCCTACGATACTGAAGGAAAACCTATTACAGATGCGATATATTTGAAAGGTCTTGAATATATAAATGGTAAATATATTCAAGGGGCAACACATGGTTGTTTACAATTAAAAGATATAGAGAAATGTATTCCTGGAGTAAATAATACTAATTGTGTACTAGCAAAACTACTTGAATCAGATACAATTGATTGTTTAAACTTTAAGGAACAAAGTACACAATATCAAAACCTTCTTCCCCTATGTAAATCTATTACTAATTGTAACTCTATAAAGACTATTGAGGGTATAACAATTTATAAATGCAATACTATACATTGTTATACAAATGATCGTAATCCAGGAGTTGAGGTATGTAAAGTGTCTGTAGATTTCAATAATAGAAGTTATCCCTCCCCATTGCAAGGAGACAAGATAAATACCGGGCAGCATTACGATCCTGCTTCTAAGGAAAAGGAGGTGCCTAAATATGATCCTAAGATTTATGCAATCCGAGATAAAACTTCTCAGGAATTAGGTTTTTGTACTCCAATTAAGGTTCCTAAATGTGAAGCAATTTCTACCCCGACTGATATCAATGGTAACGCAACATGGAGGTCTGATAACCCAAGTGACCCAAGAACAGAAATAGGTCATTTGGCATTAGGTACTTGCAAACCTGGTTGGGTAGTAATCGATCCGAATAAACCACTGCAACGTTACTGTTTATCAAATATAGATAGCAAAACCATTGCTTTTGAGGTATTACCAAATGGCGTTGGTTGTAAAGAAGGCACTGCTCTTAGTTCCAAATATACAAGCGATTTCAAAGATAGTTTTCCTGTTAAAAATAGCTATGATCCTTTAACTAAAACTGGTACCTCTGTACTTGGTGGTCCACACGGTTCTGTAGCAGATCTAACAGATACATTACATTGGGCAAATTATGAGTTTGATATACCTAATACTAATATACTGAACTCTTTTACAATAGGTGGAACTGGTTCGTATTATGATGATTACTTAATGATTAAAGTCAATGATAAACTTATTTATACCGGTCCCCCTAACCATGAGTTTAAGGATATAAAATGTAGAGATTATAAAGCTGATAATTGTGTTGTTTACATTTCTAAAACTGGTAAAGAAGAAGATTTTGTAAAAGCCCCCGACATATATAGAGCTACTCGCTTGTCAACACCAATTAATCTGATGCCATATTTACGAAATGGTAAAAATAATATTAAGATTTATGTTGGAGTTGTTGGTGGAGGGATTTTGAACCTTACTATTAAATACCAACTAAAATAACAATAGTAAATTTTTGAGAATATAAAGAGTCTATTGGTGTAATATTTTGTAACATAATGTAACTTGCATATAATTGGTTAAGGTACTAAAATAGCTCGAATTTCTAAAATATTAGTAGAATTGACCAATGCAAGTATCCATACTAAGCCCTGTGAGTTGTTATGGGGTAGGCGTTCATTCCGGTAACATTACTCAGTTGACTTTAAGACCAGCTGCAGAAAATACTGGCATTGTCTTTGTCAGAACTGATGTAAGGCAAGAGATAAACTTTATTCAAGCTAGTTGTTTGAATGTCTCAGAGACTTCTTTCTCTACTACCATAAAAAATGAGCATAATATTTCCATTTCAACTATAGAGCATTTAATGGCAGCTCTTTGGGGATGTGGGATCGACAACTTAATAATTGAAATCGATGGTTCTGAAGTGCCGATAATGGATGGTAGCAGTAAAGCTTTTGTTTTTATGATAGAATGTGCTGGTCGAAAATTACAAAATGCCCCAAAGAAATACCTAAAAATCTTAAAAGAAATTAGGGCAATTCACAAAGATTGTGAGCTAGTGTGTAGCCCCTCTCATAGTATGACGGTTGATATGACAATAGATTTTGCTAGCAAAGCTATTGGCAAGCAAAATTTACTCTTCTCAGAAAATGAATCTTTCAAAAATAATATTGCTGATGCTAGAACTTTTGGATTTGTCCATGAACTTGAATATTTAAAAAGTAAGGGGTTGGCACGTGGTGCCTCTCTCGATAATGCTATAGGTATAGATCAAGATATTATAATAAATCACGATGGACTTAGATATAGCGATGAATTTGTGCGGCACAAACTTCTCGATCTATTCGGAGATTTATATACTACAGGAGGTCATCTAATAGCTAACATTACTGGTTATAAAACTAGTCATGCTCTGAATAATCAATTTTTACGACAAGTATTTAGTGATCCTAGTGCTTATCAATGGGTTAGTGATAGAGAAATTTAAGCTTACAGCAGCTCAGGTTTAATTATATGGCTAATGAAGAAAAAGAAGCTATAAAGTTCAAAGAATTAGAAAAACAAATTCAGCAATTAAAAAAGCGAGTTCAGCCAGGAATAGATATGCATAGTGCAGCATCTTTTAAGACTGGTTTGGTCTATAATTTACTCCTAAAGATAGAGCCTTTATTGCACAAGAAGGCAAAACCTCTATTGAATAAAACTGAACCTGTATTTAAGTTCATATACCAATATTTTTACCTATTATTATTTTTCTGCCTAGTAATGTTTATAGTAACTACGTCTCGTATATATGATCGAGCTGAATTAGTATCTGTTGCAAAAAATTATATGCTGTCTGAACAAGCACGATCTATGATTGTAGTCGGTATGATATCTATGATTATTATTGTTGCTAGGCGTTACTCCTTTATCGTTAATATTTATAACTTTCTAGAAGCTTCTGTAACTAGTTTTATTGTGATTTATTCCTTTACCTTTGCCATAGCTCTTATCGTTCACTCTTTAATGATCAAATTTAACATAATAGATATCCAAAATGTTCAAGAAACTAATATCATGTATATATTAATAGCAATATTTCTAGCCACAATGTTTATTTTTAACCCAGTATACTTAATAATAAAACGTCATATGCAACTTTATTATCGTAAGTGGATACATTATCAACCATCTTTGCTATTGGTAGCTACTATTTTTTGTATGCTAATATGCATATCTGCTACAATCTGGAGTGAAAGATACTTCGTTTATCCAGAAAAGGGTAACGAAATAATAAAAATATATGCTGCTATTTGGTTGCAAGTTAAGTTTCTCCTCCCTATTTTTATAATTCATGCTATAGGATTGCTAATAAGTGAATATTATATTGATAAAAAACGCAAAGAAATATATGGGGAGTAAATGACAGGGCGATTTAAAAGTCACAACTAATAGCAGAAAAAGACCGGTTGTATTTAGGTGAATAACCGTCATTGCGAGGAGCCGCAAAGCGGCGACGCGGCAATCCAGAAATTACGATGACAAAAATAAAACAACAAGCTGTTTATTTGGATCGCCACGCCACTTCGTGGCCATAGTCCCCCCGTCAAAAGTCTAAAGATACAACATCTGCTATGTTTAAACAAAAAGGATGTCATTCCTGCGTAGGCAGGAATCTATAATATCTCATGGCTTTTTGTCGACTATTTTAGATACCTGCTTTCGCAGGGATGACAAGCTTGGTACTGTGATTAGGTTATAAAAACTTTGTAAATCCATAAGGTTTTTGATAAAATAGGGTGAAAATCTTATGGATTTTGATGTGATTTTTAACCGCAAACATGTATTATAGTGAAACCTATTGAATTAGGTGATACAAACTTTGTGTCATACCTGCGAAAGCAGGTATCTAGATTCCCGCCTTCGCGGGAATGACAACTTACAATCGTTATGTTCTTTATCACCTAATCCTATGAGCATAACTATACCTCTAATACCTAGTCTCCCCGTCAAAAGTCTAGAAGGATAATATATAATATGGTTAGCGGGTAAAAATATCTAGATAATCCATAAGAAAATGCTATAATATTGGCAGAAACCTTATGGATTGTATGAATTATGCCGATAGAAGATATAATAAAATCCCAAAAACAAGGACAGCTTTTTGGTTATAAATTGACCGAAGAATTAAACCCTAATAACAAGTTATATAAATTAAGATCGTTAATAAATTGGACTGTTTTAGAGGAATGGTTATTGACAAATGTTAATATCAAGAAATTTGGTAGGAATCGCAGATGTCACAGGTTATTACTTGGAGTAACTATGCTGCAAGCGATGTATAACCTGTCAGATGCTGCAGCTGAAGAAGAGCTGAGAGAGAACGTATATTGGCAATATTTTTGTGGTTGGGAATATTTGCAGAAAGATGCTGAGATATCAGAAGCTAGTATACGAAGGTTTCGTGCTATATTAGGGGAAGAAGGATATAATGAGATATTAAAAGAATTAACAAGAATTGGTTGCAAAGTCGGAGTGCTTAAAAAAAAAGACTTAGCATCGATAATCGTTGATACTACAGTACAAATTAAGAATATTAAGTATCCTCATGATGTGTATTTGATGGATAAGGCAAGAATAGAGCTAGTAAAGTTATGTCATACTTTAGGCATTAAGTTACATGAGACATATGCCAAGCAATATAAAAAAGACATAGTAAAATTATGGAAATATAAGGATAATAGTAAAGCCAAAAAACGTAAGAAGGTAATGCAACATTTAAAGATATTGCTGGGTCGTTTAATAAGAATATGTCAGCGAGAAATAGCAAAAACAAAGTTAAGTTTGTCATTAAAGCAGCAAGAAATACTAAATAAGATTAAAAAGATTCAGGCACAATCTATACTGAGTAAAGCAGAGAAAGAGCGATATAAGGAGGATAATAAAGTATTATATAGTTTTCACGCACCGGAGGTAGAGTGCATAGGTAAAGGGAAATTAAACAAACCCTATGAGTTTGGTAACAAGGTTTCGATAGCAGTAAGTGGTCGAGGTAATTTTGTATTAGCGGCCAAATCATTTCATGGCAATCCATATGATGGTCATACATTATCGCAGACTGTAGAGGTTGTAAAGAAATTAACAGGAGTGGGAATAGCCAGGACATTTGTTGATTTAGGCTATAAGGGGAATAATTTTAAAGAAAAAGACAAGGTGTATAGCCCATATTGCAAGAAGAAGCTATCCTCAGATGATAAGGCAATGATCAAGAGAAGAAGTGCTATAGAGCCGATAATAGGACACCTTAAGCATTATGGTAGAGTTGGCAGAAATTACTTAAAAGGAGTAATAGGAGATATAATAAATCCGTTAATTTCCGCTGTAGGATTGAACTTACGGTGTATTGCTAATCACCTGCTCAAAACAAATTTTTCTACATAAAAATTAGCAAATAAAGAAAATTAATCAAACGATTACAAAATCGTTAACAAAACGTCATGCAAAAATTTTCTAAAAATCATCTTTTTATATCAAAAAATTACATCAGAACAATTAAACTCTAAAATTTTATACAAAAATTTTTTGCTAAGGTGCTAATTTTTGAATTTTTTGCACTTTTGACGGGGAGACTACCTACAGCCTTTTTGACGGAGAGACTAGCTCGCGATGACGGTTATTCGTTTCTATAACCTAGTATTTTATATCATTAGTTATGACTTTTAAATTGCCTTGCTCAGCAATAATTCTATAACTTGTTCAAATTTCAATAAATATTCTTGTTCTTTATCAAGATCTTTTAATTTAAAACTATTACTCATTTGTTCATCATCACCAACAAAAATAGCATATTTAGCTTTCTGTAGATTAGCTCGGGTCATTCTTTTGGCTATTTTACCTTTAGCGTCTAAGGTAACAGAAATATTTTTTTGACGCAATTGGTTTGCTAAAATTAAACAATATTCTAAATTATTGTCGCTAATAGGAAAGATAAATACTGGTCTTGCCTTAGGTATGTTATATTCTCTCATTAAGGCAAGCCTTTCAATTCCAGCAGCAAAGCCAATGGCTTTTGTCTCGTGACCTCCCATAATTTTGCTCAACCCATCATATCTTCCACCAGCAAGAATTGTCGACTGACTACCAAGTTTGGTAGTAGTAAACTCAAAAGTTGTATGGCAATAATAATCAAGCCCCCGTACTAACCTTGGATTAATAATATATTTTACATTAAGCAAATTTAAGTATTTTAACACATCATCAAAATATCTTGCAGTCTCGCTATTATAATAGCGAGATATTAGCGGACTATTTGCAACTATCTTTTTATCATTTTCATCTTTTGAATCTAATATCCGCATCGGATTTTTGATCAGTCGCTTTTGGCTATCTTCTGATAATTCTGACTTATAGTCATTGAAATACTCTACCAATTTCTGTTGGTAGAGAGTACGAGTTGCAGCACAACCAATTGAGTTTATTTCTAAAGTTGTATCTCTATCTATTTCTAAAGCCTGAAGAACGTCTAATGCAAGCTTAATTGTTTCAGCATCGTTACTGGCTCCTTCTTCTCCACCAATATATTCAAAGTTTATTTGATGAAATTGCCTTTGTCTACCAGCTTGTGGTCGGTCATAACGAAACACTGGACCACTTGAAAAGAATTTAATAGGTAATGTTTGTTGCAGGTTATTAGATATAAATGCCCTAATAATGCCAGCTGTAAACTCAGGTCTAAGAGAGATATTATTATCACTCTTATCAAGAAAACTATACATTTCCTTGCTTATTACATCAGAAGTCTCTCCAAGTGTGCGGTCAAAGACTTTAGTATATTCAAGTATCGGTGTACTCATGGCTTGATAACCATAAAGTTCACCGATATGTTTTGCTATGTTAATTATATAATCGTGAATTATATAATCCTCAGGTAGTAGGTCTTTAGTGCCACGTAATGGTTGTAGTGCATTATTCATACAAATTAAACTTATCGTTTTATAAAGAACAATCTAAGAATATACAGAATAAACATTACCACAAACCAGTATATCAGCAATTGACCTGCAATCATCAAATTAAAATTACTATCAAATATTTGTATAGATAGTAAATATAGGCAAGCTACTAAAACAAATGGTATAATGATAAATGCGGCAGGACATTTAAAGGGTCTTGTAGCATTTGGCATTTTTATTCTAAACAACATGACTATTATAGCAACCGCTGTATAATCTATTAATGATCCCATGGATGAAAACTGCACAAGCACTGTAGTTGGGCAAAATCCTCCTAATAATGCAGCAAGTACAGAAAATATTAAGATAGTAATATAAGGACTATCATGTTTAGGATGAAGTGTTGCAAAGCTTTTTGGCAATAATCCATCTCGGGCAATTACATAAAAAATACGGGATGTAGCATAAATATTCATCATTAGTACCGTAGTCATACCACATACTGCTCCAGTAGCAACTATAGCAGAACCGACATTACTATTGTTCAAGCTAAGTGCATGAGCAAGAGGTTGGTCATTATTAAGTTGAGCAAAAGGTGCTATGCCAGTGACTAGTCCAGCTATTATAACATATACTATTGTTGCAATTACTAGTGATCCAATAATACCGATCATTAAATCTCGATTAGGGTTTTTGCATTCTTCAGCTGTAGTGGCTATTGTGCCAAAACCTGTCATAGCAAAAAATAGGATAGATGCCCCAACTAGCATGTTATTGAAGCCAAAAGGTAGAAAATTCTGCCAATTTGTAGCATCAAAATGCGGTGTAGCAAACACAATAAAAGCAAATATAGCTGCCATTTTTACAAATACTAAAATAGCATTTAGTTTTTTACTATCTTTTGTTCCTAAATACAAAACAAAAGAGACAAACACTACAATAAGAAAAGCGGGTAGATTTATTATTCCACCATTGCTAGGCACGGTAGTTAAAGTCTCCGGCAAATTTATTCCACCAGCTGACAATATTGCCTGAACATATCCAGACCAAGCGGCCGCAACAGCCCCAGCAGCAAAACCAAGCTCTAATATAATAACACTGCCCATTAACCAAGCAAACACCTCACCAAATGCTATATAAGAGTAAGTATAAATACTACCAGAAGTAGGTAACATTGTGGCAAGCTCTGTATAGGCAAGAGCAACAAAAATACATGTTCCACCTGCAATAACATAGGATAGCATCACTGCTGGACCAGAAAATTGAGCGGCAACTAGACCAGTTGTTACAAATACACCCGTACCTATTATAGCACCAAGTCCTAATAATATCAGGTCAAATGCTCCTAGGGTTTTGCTAAGACCGCTAGTCTTACCTAGTTCTTTTATTGATTCAAAACTTTTTTTTGTTAAAAAACTCATTATTTCTCCAATTTTAATAATAGATAAATACTATAGCTACTATATAGCTAATCCTGATAAGATATTGATATCTCAGGCGTCTATTAGCGAGAATGCATAAGCCAACGAAGCAATTTTTTTGTCATCCCTGCGAAAGCAGGGACTAGATTCCCGCCGTTGCTAAGAATGACATCTTACAATTGCTTCGTCGGCTCACACCTCCTCGCAATGACGCAGGTTATTTTTCTACAACTTTTAAACTACCATGATAACCTCTAAACCCCTTATCTTCTAACTTTCGACAGTTGTGACTGAGGTGGCTCCTCGCAATGACGGAGAGGTTAGCTATAATAACAAGTTATTCCAAATTTGGTCATATTTATAAATATAGCAGATTTTTATTACCCACTAAGTAGCTATTTCATTATTTTTGCGATATTGCTTATCTTTTTATATAGGAAATCTATATTATGCAATTTCTCTAGTGATCCATCCCCCACCAAGAACCCGATCATTATCATATATGACACAAGCTTGACCAGGAGTTACAGCTTTCTCTGCAGACATTAACTTTACTTTAATTTCTGTAGCACTCATTTTGCTAATCTTGGCAAAGGTAGCAGGACGAGTTGAACGAATCTTAACTTGCACATCAATTTCCTCTTGTGCAACCATTTCTTTACCCAGCCAGTTAACATCCTTAATAGTAAATTCGGTAGAATCTAATACCGAATCTGGACCAACATATACAATTTTTGTATTAGGGTCAATTCTTACTACATAAAGTGGCTCCTGAAAAGCTATTCCAAGTCCACGACGTTGACCTACAGTATAGTTTATTATACCATTATGTGTCCCAAGCTCAAAGCCGTCTACATGGATTATTTTACCTTTTTCATTAGCATTGGTTCGTATATTACTAATTACCTTCCTATAATCACCATCTGGCACAAAACAAATATCTTGGCTATCAGGTTTATCTGCAACGCCTAAATTAAACTTGGTAGCAATATTTCTTGTTTGTTCCTTACTTAATTCTCCCAAAGGAAAAGATAGATAATTTAGTTGTTCTAAGGTAGTTGCAAACAAAAAATAGCTTTGGTCTTTGCCAATATCAATACCAGTATGTAATTCTGCTCCATCTATACCTTCAATTTTCCGCACGTAATGACCAGTAGCAAGACAGTCAGCTCCTAAATCTTTTGATACTTTTAATAAGTCTTTAAATTTAACTGACTGGTTACATTTTACACAGGGCAGGGGTGTTTCACCTCTAATGTAACTATCAGCAAAGTCATCAATTACGGACTCTTTAAATTTAGACTCGTAATCTAGTACATAATGCGGAATGTTTAACTTATCTGCTACCATTTTTGCGTCATAAATGTCTTGCCCAGCACAACAGGCATTTCTTTTCATAGTGGCTATGCCGTGATCATATAATTGTAGTGTTATACCAATGACTTTATGTCCTTGTTCACAAAGCATAGCAGCCACTACTGAGCTATCAACTCCACCAGACATTGCAACTACTATTGTAGATGGATTACTTATTCTATTACTCATTACATTATTGGTACATATATGTTATGGTAAATATAAATTACCAACTAGGAGACTGTTGGAGATAACTAATTAATTATATTTTAAGCTATTTTTCGGCGATAATAAATAGGATTTTTGAAGGAATAGTGTACCTATTTCAAGAAAATCCTGTTTATTAGCAGCCAAAAAGAGCCAAATATAGAATTACTTTAGTTATTTCCGACAGTCTCCTAGATAAACAAAACAATACATTATAATAACTTTATAGTTAAATTACAATAGGCTTTTAAACTGTCCTGATTTTTAATCCTCCATTAATTTTTAATATCAAAAATTGCTCCTAGCAACTTTTCAAATCAAATATAGCAGATTTTTATGCTCCACTAATAGCAATTATAGTTATGCCTATAGGATTAGGTGATAAAGAACATAACTATTGTAAGTTGTCATTCCCGCGTAGGCGGGAATCTAGATACCTGCTTTCGCAAGGTTAACACAAAGTTTATATCACCTAATTCAATAGGTTTCACTATATCAGTAGTTGCGACTTTTAAACTGCCCTGTACCTCAATAATCAACATAATTCTTGACTCATTAAACTTTCTTACTCAAACTAATAGCTATATTACACATTAACTTGACAATTTTATTAATTAGGGGGGCGAATACTACTTCATTACTGCCTTGCACTAGAGCTATATCTTTATGCTCCGTTTCATCAAGCTGAAATTGCTTTATACTATCTAATAATTCTTTTTCTAAATTATATCCTTCGAGATAATCTATTTGTTTCTGATAATGTTGTTCAATCACTTCTTCTACACTTTGTGTTAGTAGCATAGCAGTTTTTGTTCCTATCAATATTGACCCACTACCAAGTATATAACCAATAATATGCCAGAATGGCATCAAGATAGTTGGTCTAACGTTACGTTGTAATAACAAGTTAGTAAAGTAGCTTAAATGTACTTCTTCTTGCTGCATCATATGTTTTACTGTAGAATAGGTCTCATGGTTTTTACAATAATTTAATTGTCCTTCATAAATTCGTTTAGCACCGTATTCCCCGGCATAGTTCACTCTAATAATTTCTTTTATGATATTTTCTGAATTGGTAAAATCGGGTCTTGCCATACGCCTTAGCTATTTAAATAATATTATTTAGCAATTTTATACCTAAAATTTATTCCATCAAGAATATAATGCAGAAATTTATCAGTTCTTTAAGAGATAGATTTATATCTTAGTTGACAGTTTAGTATTATTATGGTATAAGTAAGTCTGCTACTTCGTATTGGATATGAGTTTATGAAACGTACATTTCAGCCTAGCAATTTAGTAAGAAAAAGAAGGCATGGCTTTAAGGCAAGAATGGCAACTGTTGGTGGTAGGGAGATTTTAAGGAAGCGTCGGGCAAAAGGCAGAAGAAAATTATCAGCATAGTCAGTGCTTATTTTATCCCTAAAAAATCAGAAAGAATTTGACCTAGTTAATAAGTTAGGAAAAAAATTCCATAGCCCTTATTTTATTACAATAATAGCAAAAGATTTTACTAAGCTTCTTACAAAATTGAATGTAGGAAATAATGTTGATGGCAAAACTATCAACCCAACACAGTTATGTAAAAAATCTAGTGAAATTTTAGAGAGTTCGTCAAATATAGTACTTTTTGGCATAAAAGCCGGGAAGAAATTAGGAAACGCTGTTATTCGTAATAAAATCAAGAGACGTATCAGGCATTTAGTTAGGCTTCTAAGTAAAGAATCACAGCCCAAACCCAATAGTTGGGCAATGATAGTTATACCTAAGAAAGGCTTTGAGCAAATTGAGTTTGCAACTTTACTAAGTGAGTTATATAGTCTCCCCGTCAAAAGTCTAGAAGGATAATATATAATATGGTTAGCGGGTAAAAATA
Source organism: Candidatus Tisiphia endosymbiont of Hybos culiciformis (assembly GCF_964030975.1). NCBI lineage: Bacteria > Pseudomonadati > Pseudomonadota > Alphaproteobacteria > Rickettsiales > Rickettsiaceae > Candidatus Tisiphia > Candidatus Tisiphia endosymbiont of Hybos culiciformis. The sequence goes on along the minus strand of NZ_CAXIQH010000001.1, from coordinate 102,271 downwards.
TCTAGATAATCCATAAGAAAATGCTATAATATTGGCAGAAACCTTATGGATTGTATGAATTATGCCGATAGAAGATATAATAAAATCCCAAAAACAAGGACAGCTTTTTGGTTATAAATTGACCGAAGAATTAAACCCTAATAACAAGTTATATAAATTAAGATCGTTAATAAATTGGACTGTTTTAGAGGAATGGTTATTGACAAATGTTAATATCAAGAAATTTGGTAGGAATCGCAGATGTCACAGGTTATTACTTGGAGTAACTATGCTGCAAGCGATGTATAACCTGTCAGATGCTGCAGCTGAAGAAGAGCTGAGAGAGAACGTATATTGGCAATATTTTTGTGGTTGGGAATATTTGCAGAAAGATGCTGAGATATCAGAAGCTAGTATACGAAGGTTTCGTGCTATATTAGGGGAAGAAGGATATAATGAGATATTAAAAGAATTAACAAGAATTGGTTGCAAAGTCGGAGTGCTTAAAAAAAAAGACTTAGCATCGATAATCGTTGATACTACAGTACAAATTAAGAATATTAAGTATCCTCATGATGTGTATTTGATGGATAAGGCAAGAATAGAGCTAGTAAAGTTATGTCATACTTTAGGCATTAAGTTACATGAGACATATGCCAAGCAATATAAAAAAGACATAGTAAAATTATGGAAATATAAGGATAATAGTAAAGCCAAAAAACGTAAGAAGGTAATGCAACATTTAAAGATATTGCTGGGTCGTTTAATAAGAATATGTCAGCGAGAAATAGCAAAAACAAAGTTAAGTTTGTCATTAAAGCAGCAAGAAATACTAAATAAGATTAAAAAGATTCAGGCACAATCTATACTGAGTAAAGCAGAGAAAGAGCGATATAAGGAGGATAATAAAGTATTATATAGTTTTCACGCACCGGAGGTAGAGTGCATAGGTAAAGGGAAATTAAACAAACCCTATGAGTTTGGTAACAAGGTTTCGATAGCAGTAAGTGGTCGAGGTAATTTTGTATTAGCGGCCAAATCATTTCATGGCAATCCATATGATGGTCATACATTATCGCAGACTGTAGAGGTTGTAAAGAAATTAACAGGAGTGGGAATAGCCAGGACATTTGTTGATTTAGGCTATAAGGGGAATAATTTTAAAGAAAAAGACAAGGTGTATAGCCCATATTGCAAGAAGAAGCTATCCTCAGATGATAAGGCAATGATCAAGAGAAGAAGTGCTATAGAGCCGATAATAGGACACCTTAAGCATTATGGTAGAGTTGGCAGAAATTACTTAAAAGGAGTAATAGGAGATATAATAAATCCGTTAATTTCCGCTGTAGGATTGAACTTACGGTGTATTGCTAATCACCTGCTCAAAACAAATTTTTCTACATAAAAATTAGCAAATAAAGAAAATTAATCAAACGATTACAAAATCGTTAACAAAACGTCATGCAAAAATTTTCTAAAAATCATCTTTTTATATCAAAAAATTACATCAGAACAATTAAACTCTAAAATTTTATACAAAAATTTTTTGCTAAGGTGCTAATTTTTGAATTTTTTGCACTTTTGACGGGGAGACTATATAGGATAGTCTCAAAGATATAGAGCTAACCCAATTAGCCTTACTCTTTCATTATGAGCTAAGCTCAGTCTTTATAATAAATTCCAGGGATTCTGCCAATGGTTTTATGGCATACAAATAATTAAATTCAATAGACTTCCTGCATAAATCAATCTAGTTGGTGATTTTGTCGTCGAAACTTGCCTCCGCTCCTCACGTACGTCTATGTACGCTGCGGTGCTCGGCTTCGTTTCTCCTAAAAATCCCTCAACTATTTTTGACTTATGCAGGAAGTCTAATAATAAATTTCCCAAGGGTAAAATATGAATAAATCCTTTTATCTTTTACTGTGTTAGGTTGGAAAATTCTCTGTATGCCTTGACTATAGACTACCACACCTATAACCACAACTGTCGAAAGTTAGAAGGTTCCCCCGTCAAAAGTCTAAAGATACAACATCTGCTATGTTTAAACAAAAAGGATGTCATTCCTGCGTAGGCAGGAATCTATAATATCTCAGGGCTTTTTGTCCACTATTTTAGATACCTGCTTTCGCAGGGATGACAAAAAATAGGATTGCTTCGTCGCCTAAAGTGGCTCCTCGCAATGATAGTTAGAGAAAGGTTTTTTTTCCTTAAATTGGTACATTATGTCGAATTACAGTATACTTGCAGCAAAACTGCATAACTCTATCTAATTTTTTTGTTAGTATAAAATTTATTTTATACATTTGGGTTCCTACTATGCAAATACCATCAATTACTGTTGAGCAAGTAGCTCAGCAATTTAAAGCCTGGCGTCAAACTAAAACTAACAAGTTTGATCCCATACCAAACCATCTAAAGGAATTAGTTCGCCAGCTACTCCATCACTATTCTTGCAAAGATATAGCCAAACATCTCAATATTAATAAAACAATAATTAGTTCAATTCAACAAGCCCATCAACCTTCCCTCAAAACTTCTCCTACCTCAACTTCAAATAAAGTTCTACAACACGATATTAATTTTCTCCCATTTCAACTAGTAAATTCTATAGATACTGATCCTGTGGCTACTCCCAAACAAAATTACTACACTTGCCACATTATTAAGCCAAATGGTACCAAGCTTATTATTCAAACACTAGAGCTAAAAACCATAATTCAAACATTTCTATGCTGCAACTAACCCCTCAGTCAGTTATTTTTGTTGCCACTATTGCCATCGACTTTCGTAAGGGTATCGATGGTTTAATAGCTGTTTGCAGACAAAAACTTTCTTCCAACCCTCTTAATGGTTCCTTGTTTTTATTCTATAATAAAAACAGAACTGCCATTAAAATTTTGTCCTTTGACGGTCAAGGCTTTTGGTTATGCTCTAAACGCCTATCCAAAGGTAAATTTACGGCAAAACTTTCCCCATCTGATAATTCATCTTATCAGATTTGTTATAGAACCTTACACATTCTTATTCATAATGGCGATCCTAGTTCTGCCAAACTCTCCAATGATTGGCTTCCTGTCATTTAAGCTGCCGTCTCGATTAATTCCGTATTATTTATATATCTTGCATAGGCAAAAGGTGTATAATTCGTAGGATGCTTCTTTGCTTTGCTACTCTGCTCTTGCAGCCAATTTAAATATTTAAATGCATTGATCCCGTTCTCACTACAAGTCTTTACTATACTATACAGACCACTATGTATCTCAGCACTATTGATTGTTTTAAAGAATAATGAATTCTTCCTTTGTAAAATAATGGTACGTAGTGACCTCTCAGCCCAATTATTATCAAGACTGCTAACTGGAATTTTCAAAAATTGCGTCAAACCTTCTTTATTATTTAACCAATATTTCATAGCTTGCCCAAACCTACTATTAGGCTCAACTTTCTTGTCGTTAAATAATTCGTCTATTTTGTTATATATGTTTTCTATATATTTACTGCTATGTTCCTGATGGTACTTCAGCTTTTCCTCAAGGCTCATCTCTTTACATTGATGTTCATTATGGTAAATCCCACCAGTTTGTTTGAGAAAATATCCGCATTCTTCAGGATAGTATGGTTCATTATCTGTAAATTTCCTCTGTCCATGTGATAAACAGTTGATCATAATTATTATTGCTAGTAATTCTTTATCTGCTTCTGATAATACTGGGTTATTATTGTTACTTGCATCAGTCATTAAATGAATAGAATCAGTCCTATTCTTACGATTCTTTAGTACGTTACCAATATTTTCCCCGCCATGCTTATTACCGGTAAAATATAAAACTATCACCTCATTATTGGCAGTCTTAGCACATATAGTAGTGGTATAACAGCTGCGTCCTTTCTTATTTTGAGTACGTAATTTTTTATTGGCTACAGTAATTTCTAAAATTCTAGCTCTAGTATCATCAAGATTCAGTGAGCTACATTCGGCAGCCATTTCCAATAATACCCTGTAAATTTCAGCTCCACCACCTTCTTGCCAAACATCTAAATATTGTTGCCACAACGAGCTATATGATACAGGAACCCCGCTTAAACTTTGCAACCTAGATAAACGATAGAAGGGAGTACCGTAGGTCTTTTGTAACACTATTGCACTTTTGCTACTATTTGTCCATTTGTTGATATTCTTATTGTTCATAACTGTATAATCGCAAGCATTACAGCGTAACGTTTTCTTTACATATCTGTTGACTGTAATTGGAGCATTACCTGTAAATTGTAGCAATTTTCTAGCTTCACTATTATAGAGTTTACCATTATCACAGTGAGGACAGCTATCACCACTACAAAAATTCTCAGGAGCTAAATAGCTGGTATTTGCATCCTGATAATCATCAAATCCATATTTACCTTGCCAATTACTGCGATCTCTCTTCTTGGACTCATCGTACTCTTCTTCATTACCACCATTCTTATTATCAGATTCACTCGGTGGTTCTTTTAATGAATCTGAACTATCTTTTTTTTGTTATCTGCCTTAAAACCAATCATCATCTCCTTAAGCTTATTTATACTGATGTTTGATGATGCTAGCTTGTCTATTAGTTCGTTACAAAATTTCACAAGTTCTATCACCGCTTGCTGATCATCTCCTGTTAATGAACTTGCCTTAATATGTTGTATTAGTTCTTCTCGTTCCTCAGCACTTAAGGTCGCTACTTTTGGCTTTTTCATTTTGATTCATTCATTACGTTTAATAATTGAAATGTTATAGTATAACTGATAGTTTTTCAACCAGTTTTTTTACTAATCGGTGATATTTGCATAGTAGGAACCCAAATTTATAAAATAAATTCATACTACCAAAAAAATTTAATAGAGTTATGCAGTTTTGCTGCAAGTATACGAATTACACTTTCACTACAAAATAAAAAATGTAGGGTATGACTATGGACACACTCAGTATCTCTTTCTAAAGATATGATTGATACTACTATTGCTAATTTCTCTGATAGTGACAAAGTAGATAAGGCCAATCTTTCTACATTGTTTGGTTCAGCACTTGCAGATCTTCCTGATGCAACATAGAACCATTAAGTGTTTTTACTCAACTCCTCTACCTTTGCAGAACATAGCGTAAATTGATTGAGACATTCAAAATCTTCAGTTTCTAGATACAAAGTCTCTGGCAAACATATTTTAGCTGTAAAGTTATTATCCATACTAACTTTAAGCAGTAAAATTATTCTGATATTATTACGTTCAGGGCTAATACGTTTTTTAAGCAAATCGACTATTTGACATAATTCAGAATTATTTTGTGGGTAAAGTTTTATTTCTAATTGTTCTTCATTTATTATATCGTCAATAGTTGCAAAACTTCTAGCGATTAATCTTGTTCCCCCAGCATCTTTAAACAAATCACAACTCACCACCACCAAACTTTGAATATCAAGTAAATGAACGAAATTCTTTAATATTTCTTCACTATAAATAGTCAATTCAAAAATGCCAAATTGATCAGATAGTTGTAAAGTGATAAACCTGCCGCGAGATGACATACGCGAATCTTTTTTTTGTATTACACCAGCAATCCTTATTTGACTAGTCCCATTGGGAAAATCCTTTTGTAGATTAATTGAAGTCGAAATATTAAGTCTGGCTAACAAATCTTGATATCTTGATAATGGATGTAATGTAATAAACAGCCCTAATACCTCAAATTCATAACAAGATGCAGTATTATTATCCAGTGGTTCTGCATCAATTAAGACTTGCTGATTTGTCGAACTTACCTTAATCAGGCTAAATTGATCGGAAACTCTCTCAGTATGGTAGGAAGAGGCATAAGCCAGAAGCTTAGAAACACTTAACAGCAACTGATTACGATTAGAATGTAACGTATCAAAACATCCAGCTTTAATAAGATTTTCTAATAATTTTCGATTAATTGATTTAGGTGGTAGCCTTTCAATAACATCTATAATACTTTTAAATTTACCATTTTTAACCCTTTCTGCTACTAATATTTTACCAAAATCAACCGTAACACTTTTAATAGCAGCGAGAGCATAAATTATAGATTTCTGTCCTTCAACTTTCTGGGACTCCTGCAATTCCTCTTGTATGTCATCCCTGCAATCCTTTATGTCATCCCTGCGAAGGCAGGGATCTAGATTCCCGCCTTCGCGGGAATGACATAGAATTGGAGAAATGTTAATCTGGTTAGTTACAGTACTAAAATAACCAGCAGAAAGATTGATATTAGGCGGGATAATAGCAATGTTATTATTTCTGGCTTCTTGAATGAATAGATTAATTTTATCATGGTTATTTAATTCAAGATTTAAGCATGCCACCAAGAATTCGGCTGGGAAATTGGCTTTCAGATAAGCTGTTTGATAAGATATTACTCCATAAGCTGATGCGTGTGCTTTATTAAAACCATAGCTAGCAAATTTAGCAACCGTTGCAAAAATGGATTGGGCTTGCTGACGTGAAATATTATTGGCTATTGCCCCTTTAATAAAAATTTCTTCTTGTTCTGCCATTTCGGATTTTATTTTTTTCCCCATAGCTTTACGAAGTATATCTGCCCCACCTAAACTATAGCCTCCCATTTCTTTGGCAATTTCTAAGACCTGTTCCTGATAGATAATAACTCCATAAGTTTCATCTAAGATAGGTTTAAGCATCTCATGCAAGTAATCTGGTTGCTGCAAACCATGCTTGCAAGCAATATAAGTTGGGATGTTCTCCATCGGACCAGGGCGGTATAATGCTCCTAAGGCTATTATATCTTGGATGGAGTCAGGTTTAAGACGCCTTAAACTATCTTGCATTCCGCCACTTTCAAACTGGAAAACACCAATAGCTCTACCACTACATAGCATTTCATAAGTTTTCTGATCATCAAATAGCATATTACTAAAATCAATATTTATGCCATGTTCTTTTAGCAGTCCTAAACATTTAGTAATGACAGTTAGAGTTTGCAGACCTAAAAAATCAAATTTAATTAAACCAGCAATCTCAGCATATTTCATCGAATATTGTACTACCAACATATCCGAATTTAGGTCTTTATAAACCGGTAATATTTCTACTAAATCTTTGCCAGCTATCACGATCCCTGCTGCATGGGTAGAAGCATGCCTATTAAGCCCTTCAAGTACTAAGGATGTATCAAGAACTTGTTTGATCAGCTCCTCTTGACCATCTAAGTTATACAAACCTTCACCACGTGCTGCTATGTTTAACTCTTTTACTTCCTTGATAGCTTGATTTAATGTAACAGGAGAAACAGCATTAAATGGTACAAGCTCAGTTAAATATTCGGCATATTTATAAGGTAAACCAAGAACTCGTGATACATCTTTGATCACAGCTTTTGCTTGCATCTTACCAAAAGTGATGATTTGACCAACTTTATTATCCCCATATTTAGAACGTACGTAATTTATAACTTCCCCTCGTCGCTCTTGACAAAAGTCAATATCAAAATCTGGCATTGATATACGTTCAGGGTTCAGAAAACGCTCAAATAGTAGACCGAATTGAAGAGGATCAAGATCAGTAATTAGAAGACTCCACGCAACTACTGACCCCACCCCAGAACCTCTACCAGGTCCTACCATAATATTTTGTTGCTTACTCCATTTTATAAAATCAGAAACTATCAGAAAATAGCCAGCAAAATCCATCCGACAAATAATATCTAGTTCGTAATTAAGACGAATTAAATATTGCTGTTTAAAATCTTCCTGCTTATCTATGGAAATATTTTCCCGTTTAAATTTTGTATCAAGTCTTGATAGTAATCCGGCTGTCGATTCTTTCTTAATTATGTCTACTTCATTAATATTTAGACTAGAGAAATTTGGTAACATTGGTGGATTAGCATGTGCTATAAAATGGCATCTTTGGGCTAAATGTACCGTATTTTGTACAGCATTAGGTAAGTCACCAAAAAGCTCTAACATTTCTTTTGGTGATTTAAAATAACATCCGTTACTTACCTTTTTACGTTCCTCCACTTCTTTACTAACGCCAGTAGATATACATAATAATACATCATGGGCATCATGCATATTAACATCACTAAACAATACTTTATTGGTAGCAACTAGTGGAATACCAAGATTACTGGCTATTTTTATATAATTTTCTTCTATAGATTGTTCTATTGCCAGATTATGTCGCATAATCTCAAAATAGAACCGATCACCAAAAATGCTTTGTAGTTTAGTTGCCCAAAAAATGGCTAATTCTTCATCCCTAGCGATCAGACTTTTGCCAATTATACCATCAGTATAAGCTGATAAAATAATCAGCCCTTCCTGGTACTTAACTAAATCATCAAAAGTAATATGATTACAAATTTTACGATCATTTTTAGTAAAACTATCACTAACAGCCTTCAGTAAATTTTTATAACCAATTTCATCCTTGGCAATAAGCACAATTTCACAAAAACTATTTTCGGTAAAAGCAACATTTACAATTGCACCATTTATAGGTTGTATTCCTGCTTTACAGCTAGCTAGAGCAAATTCTAACGAGCCAAATAAATTCCCCTTATCTGCTAAACAAATTGCTGGCATTTTATGCAATCGAGCTAGCTCCACTATACGCTCAATTGTTAAAGCACTCTCAAGAAATGAATATGAGCTTTGTACTCTTAAGTGAATGAAATCAAACTGCATCTTTTATACCAATAAGATAATATTTAAATCCTAGAGCTTTTAGCATATTTCCATCAAGAATATGCCTGAGATCGATAATTATAGGAGATTTAGCTTGGCTGTGAATAAGTGACCAATCTAAATCTTTAAACTCCGACCATTCGGTTGCCACTATAATTATATCACTATTTTGACATGCACTAAGTGCTGAATCAGAAAAAAATACATTTTTTAGTTCTTTTTTAGCATTATTCATACCTACCGGATCGAAAGCTCTAATATTTGCTCCTTTATCAACTAGGATTTCAATGATTTTAATAGCCGGACTATTTCTAATATCATCCGTACCAGCCTTAAAAGTCAGACCCAATACACTAATAACTTTATTATGTAAATCGTTGCCTATAATATGATGAACTTTATCCACCATATCATACGGTCTCTGATCATTACTATTTATAACAGAATTAACTATTTGGAAGTTACATTGATAATGTTTAGCTATTTGTGCAAGTGCTAACAGATCCTTAGGAAAACATGACCCACCAAATCCAGGGCCAACATTTAAAAATTCTTTGCCTATTCTCTTATCCAATCCAACAGCAAAAGAAAGCTCTTTAATATTTGCCCCAGTTTTCTCGCATAAATTTGCCATCTCATTAATAAAAGCAACTTTAGTTGCTAAAAAAGCGTTTGAGACATATTTAGTCAGCTCTGCAGTAACCAAATCAGTAGTTATAAGAGGTACATTTTTTGTAGTCAAAGGTCGGTAGATATCTTTTAGTAAATCTTCTGCCTGTTTATTATTGGTGCCAATCAATATTCTATCAGGGTTTAGAAAATCATCTACAGCAGTACCTTCTCTAAGAAATTCAGGATTTGAAGCAACAGAAAATTTCAGATTCTTGTTATTTAAATAATCGATAATTTGGTTACATGTTGTGGGAGGTACCGTAGATTTTATAACAATCAAACAATCATCTTTAATCCATGTACATAAATTATCAATAGCAGTAAATATATATTGCAAATCTGCCTCTCCTGAAGGTAAAGGCGGTGTTCCTACTGTAATAAATACCGCTTGTGAGTTTTGTAATTCAGCCGAATAGCTAGCTGTAAATCGCAACTTACCAGATTTTACTAATGATGGTAGATATTTAGCTAGTTTTGGTTCATAAATTGGTAAAATATTTTTTTTTAATTGGTTGATCTTAGAAATATCAGTATCTAAACAAGTAACATCGTGTCCTAGGTAACTCATCATTACGCCAGATACCAGCCCAACGTAACCAGTGCCTATAAAATGAAGTTTAATACTCATTAATTATCCTTATATACTTAGTGCAACAACTTTGTTATGCTATGCTGCTATATCTAACCAGAGTAGTATTTGTCCTATTTAAACGAAAAAGCTGTCATTCCCGCGTAGGCGGGAATCTATAATATTTCAGGGCTTTTTGAGTACTATTTTAGATTCCCGCCTACGCGGGAATGACATAGGAACTCCTGGAATGACAACTTACATTGCTTTGTCGGCTTACGCCTTCTCGCGAATAGACGGAATAATACTAATCTGGTTAGCTATATAAAGTATATATTAATTGACCAAATACTAAATAATAAAATGATGCTCATTAAAAGATTTTTCATCAACCTAAGCATAATAGTTTGTACAATTGTAGTAATTTTAAGTTTATTAATATTAAGCGGTAGTAAAGGATATTTAGATAAGCCAATTAAGAAAATAATAGAATTTTACCTCGATAAAAAAAATATGAAAATACGGGTTGGTAATTTACAAATAAGACATAATATTCTGTCAATTGATAAAATCTTTATGGATTTAGCAAATAACACCCAAGGTAAAATTAGCGATTTCAAGATTAGTTTTTTTATTGATAATATAACAAGTAAACCATTAATTCATAGTATTATTGATATAGATAGTTTTTCCTTAATCGCTAAGGATAATCAACCCATAATAGATACTAAAATATCTGCTAAATACATTGTAGATTTCTTTGAAAATAGGGTTGAAACAGAGTTAAACTTAAGTCCTATAAAAAATACTACTCTACTCGACAGTTATGGTAAGAAATTACCAGAGGGGGAAGGAGTTTGTTCTTATGAAAGTAAAATTTCTATAACTTCTAAGAAGTCAATCAATTGTAAGTTAACATTTGGTGATAAAGTCTATCTATCATTCAATAGTATCTTGGATGGTAGCATAATTCAAGCTAGTGGCAATGTTGAGAATATTCCTATAATGATTTATCAGATTGCTGAGAAAATTATTCCTAATAACCAAGTAATTTTATTTCTACAAGAATATATCAAAGATGGTTATATTAGAAATGGGGAGTTTGATTTTAATTTTGATAAGAACAATTTAGAGAAAAATATTGCTCTAGAAACACTAGTAAGAGCCAAGCTGCATGTTGTAGATCTTGAGTATAAATATGATGCAGACTTTCCCCCTCTAAGAAAAATTGATACTGATATTACTATATCTGGAACCTCGGTTAAGTTCATATTAAATAAGGCATATAGTAGTAACAGTCTTATTTCCAATGGAGTAATAACCTTTGATTGGCAAGGGATGGATAAGTCGAATTTTGTCGTTAGTGCCATAGCTAAGGGATCGGTTATCGATCTAATTGATTTTATGTCAAACGAAGATTATAATAAAGTAAAGCAACAAGGAATCGATCTTAAAAAAATTACTGGAACTGCTAATTCAAAAATTGGCATAATAATACCGCTTAACCCAGTTATGAAAAATACTTATGACATCTCTACGATAATAACTGGCGTGAATACCAAAGCATTTAGTGACAATGTCATATTAAAAAATGCCAAAATAACCGGAACATTTAATGGCTATAAGCTAAACTTGATGGGTACAGGTAAAATTAATGACTATGACAGTAATTTTAGTTACCAATATAATATCGATGATAATAACCATGATGATTATCAGCATCTATTAAAAGTAAAAACTACCATTGTCGGTAATAACCAGAAACTTGGTATGTTCAAGTTAATTTCAGGTAGTAGTGTCCTAGATTTTGAGTATAAAGAGCAACAAGATAAGAAAAGTAAATATAATATTGGCTTCATTAAAGCTAATGCTAACCTCAAGAACTTGGAATTTTATATTGATAAAATATCTGTACATAAAAATCTTTCTAATGAAGCCCAACTTGTGTTAACTGGCAAGTTATATGATGACCTAAAGGGTGATATTAATTTTGACCTTTCGGGTGAAAATAACTTAAAAATAGTTGGTAAGGTTAAAATACAAGATAATAAATATGATATTACTTTACCTATTATTGCTTATGGTACAACTGATCTAATAGGAAAATTACTTTTAGGTAAAGATAGCTTGAGTGCTGAATTTCAAGGAAAACAACTAGATTTGTCTAAGTCTAATATGATGCAATTCTTAGAAAAAGAAGGGGATCCAAAAAATATTCATTTAAAAGTTGATGTAAACAGGGTGCGATTAAAAAATAATATAATGCTTGATAAGCTTAATTTACAAATTGATTGTGATAAAATAAAATGCTTTTCTGGTTCTTTAGATTCAAAAATTGGCACTAAATCTTTTAAAATGCTACTTACAGAAAAAAAGGATCTGGAACAATGGATAGTTACCTGTGATAATGCTGGAGCTTTATTTAGAGGTATTGGCATGTATAATAACATGAAGTCTGGTATTATCAATCTAACACTTGATACAAAAAGGCATGAGGTTAAGAAGGGGGAAGTGATACCAATCTTAGATGGTACATTTGACATAAAACGTTTTGTTACTACTGATATGTCTTTTCTAACTAGAATGATATCATTTGTTTCGTTTCCAGGTTTTATGAGTTTTATATTAAATAATAAGGATATCTTGTTCAATAATATGACAGGTAGCTTTAGTTATATAGGTAATACCGTAAATATTGCTGATACATCAGCTACTGGACCATTTTTTGATTTTACCATGAAAGGTAGCATTGATACTAATAAACATCAAATAAAGCTTAAAGGTAATGTGATACCTTCTTTCTTTTTTGCTAGTACCATTATCACTAAAATACCAATAATTGGTAACATATTGTCAAAGGTTGCTCCTTATTCTGTAGAGTTAAAATATAAGGACTAAAATTTAAGTAAAAATGATCTTTTTTCTTGGGGGGATATAAACAGTTCGATCTTGGTCATTTATAGTGTTGTCATGATTTATCTTTTCCATGACACCAATAAAATAATTACCATAGGGCATTAACTTTACTATTGCCCAACCATCCTTAATAAATTGAGCAATTTTATCTAAGTCAGATTTATTTTCAGCAAAAGATATAATTTGTTGAGGAGGTGTTACCCTTGTCATAACATTATTTTGTTATTAAATTTTTTATAAAAATGCATGTTTTCTCTACGACTCACATTTAACTGTAAAAAGAGGTACGCAGGCGAATATCTCCGCAGGTATATTTGCGGTATCAATGCCTCAAAGCAGGAGAGTATACATATTTATTAAGCAATTGCAATTACTTAATCTTCAGAATATTTATTATTATTCTTCTTCCACCTATTATGAAACCAGAACCATTGCCCTGGGTTTTCTTGAACCCAATTACCTAAAATTTGGTTAATAGTAACCATTATATTATAACAATCTGTTTTATTATTATTAGTTTTTTGTAATTTTATGGGGGGGTGAATAATAGCTTTAAAATAACTGTTTTTACTATTAGTGCGAACCACTTGTAATGGTATAATTGGGTAGCTGAACTGTAATGCAATTTTAGCAATTGCATGAGCGGTCATGGCGGGTTGCCCTAAAAATGGCACTTCAATACCATTATTCATTTTTTGATCTACCAGCATGCCAATTGCATATCCTGATTTGATGGCAGATATTAGAGTTCTTGCCCCTTGTGATCCTTTGGGAATTAGCTTTATATCACCACTTGTACGCATATCGTTAATTAGTTTGTCAACATAAGGATTATTTAATTTGCGGTAGATAATAGCAAATTTAGGATAAAATTTATTGATAATTTTAAGGGCAAAATCCCAATTAGCAAAATGTCCGGTAAATAATAAGAACGGTTGATGTAGCTTCTGGAATTCTATTATATTCTCAAGCCCACTTATCTCTACCCGCCTAGATAATTCTTCCTCTGACATCCTGCTAATATATGGAAATTCTCCTATAAAACTGCCAAAATTATCCCATACTTGATTAATGATTGCTTCGGAATTTATACACCCTGCATTTGTGTATATAGTCTTGCCCAAAATATTTTGAATATTTTCTTTTGCAACTTTATTGACTGGTAACAAAGGTCCTATCTTCCTTGCTAAATATCGACAAATATTTACAGATTTGTCGATGCCCAATGCTCTTAGTATCTTTACTATTATTAAAACAAGAAAATACTCTAATAGGTATTTAATATTATTAAATAATTTTTTCATATATTAAATCTATTAATAATTGTTTATTATCTAATAATAAATATACATCGCAACATATTACGGATAAATCAGTATCATATATTCTTACGTAATCTTTTCTAGTAGTTATTAGCAAAGAGTTAGATTTTTTTGATTGCTCTTTTAAATATTCTAAATCCTTTGCAGAATATTGATGATGATCCGGGAAAATTTTATGACCGACTAACTGTAGTCCATAATTTGCTAATGTAGAGAAAAATCTTTCAGGGTTACCTATACCACTAAATGCAAAATAGTTTTTTGTCTTATCAATGTCTATAGATGGAACTATTTGAGCTTGAAAAAAGGTGCGTTCCTTATATAAGGGAAAAGAATCAATATTATCAGATCCTACTGAAATAACTATATCGGCTTTGTCCATAGCTTGTTTGGGGTATTGACGTAGAGGACCAGCTGGAATTAAAAATTCATTGCCAAATAACCTATTAGCATCAACTGATAGAATAACAATATCCTTATGAAAATTAGGATTCTGCATTGAATCGTCTACTATAATCACCTTTGGCTTAATCCGTTCTATAAAAGGCTTTATATCTTGAATTTTCTTTGCGGCAATGACTTTACCATATTTTAACAACATTACTGCTTCATCTCCAACATCTGCTACTGTATGGTGTTCTTCAACTAGCAATGTCGTTTGGAGCTTACTGCCATAACCTTTACTGATAATTATAAAATCAATGTTAATAGCTTTTAATAACTGAGCAAGGAAGATCACTATTTGAGTTTTACCAGTACCCCCAATGCTTATATTACCGACACAAATTACTTTGCATGGAAATATTATCGGACGTGCCATGATCCTTCTTAGATAACTAGCAAAGAGATATAGCCAGCTTAACGGTAATAATAAATAGGCAATAATATTTTTGGTCTGCCAAAATTTAGGGTAAATAAGCCTGATCATAGTTATATTAAATAAGTCTAGAATTGGTTTGAAATGAGTTAAGACAACTTCAGACCTATCATGGAAATTATCATAGTGGTAATAAAGAAAACTCGCATAGCAGAATATGGTTCATTAAAATACATTATTCCTACTATTACTGTTCCTACCGCCCCGATACCAGTCCACAGAAGATAAGCCGTACCAAGAGGTAGTTTATCTAGAGTCTTACTGAGACAAACAAAACTTAATATTGAAAAACCAATAAAAGCTATAATAGGTTTTATTTTGGTAAAACCATCTGACAATTTCAACGATATAGAAAAACCTATTTCAAATAATCCGGCAAATATAAGGAGAATCCAAGTGGCTAGCATATTGTTACCTTTGTTTAACCTGTCCTGAAGATTGGCTATTTTGTGGAGATTTTCTACTAGGTAAGTTAGGCTGTACCTGAGTCTTTATTATATCTAATTTGTTATATTTTTGATTAATTACAGACTTTACCTCACTATTTAATAGATGTTCTTTAGCGGCATTATACTCTACTGATTGTTGTTTGCTCAAAAATTCTTTATTATTTTTTGACAAATTATTTTTTAGAGTAGTAATTTTTTGCTCTTGCTCACTCATGGATTTATCAGTACTGAGAATCATCCCACCAATTTTTTCACCTATTTTGGGAGCATATTCTATTGCGAGAATAGAAGCCGGTACTACCATAAAAGCAAATGTAGCCCCAGCTGTTGCAACGCTAATAGCCCCAACTGCTAAAACACTAATAGCAGTTATAATTTTGCTGGTTGCTTGTTTAAATATTTCCATTTTCTTATTATGTTTTGCTGTAACAGTTACTATTCTATTCATTTCCAATCGCACATTATCACTTACCTCTCTGGGATTTTGATATTTTTTTACTGCATGCATTACCGTTGTGCGAAATATTTCTGGTTCAACTTGGATGAAATTTGTTAATTCATAACTATTTTTTGCTGCCAACAAATCTTTTATCACTTGTTTTATTACTCCCCTCTCTTCAGAATTTGCCTCACCAAAATTTGTATTTATTAGTGCACCAATTACTATATCTTCTGATTTGTTTAGAATATTATCTCTATCCTGATAGTCTACCGCATCCGGAGAGATTGCTACCGAAAACAACATTAGAACTGTTGAAAAACTATCATCTGTAATAACTTTCTGACCAAAGAAAGTTCGTAATTTACCAATACAATTACCTATATGAACCTTAATTTCAGGTGTTAATTTTAGTCTAATTTCGTAATCAATAGCTATTATATTAGCAAGTGTTAAACATGCTTGTTTTGTTATATTATTAATTAACTCTTCACATATGCTTTTTCTGCATATAGAAACATTTGTACTGTTGAAGATATCCATAATCTTATTTATTTACTGTTATTTCTCTTATACGCATGTTAAGTTTTGTAAAAAAAATATCAGGTGTTCTTTCTGTTGATAGTTTATAAATAACCTTGGGTTCTAATACATTTTCTTTTTTTACGTCTATAGATAGTACAATAGTATTTTCTGGCATACAAGAGTATATTTCTTTTATAACTGTCAAAAAGGTTATAAAATCTTTAGTAGCGAATCTTATGTAAACATCATAATTCTTTATCCTTATAGTATCTTGCCTTGTTGCCACCTCTGACCTAACACCACTTAAGAATTCTTGTTTAATAGATATGGTAATCGGCTCATTTAGATTGTATTTTTTTGATAAACTATCAATTTCCATTATTAATCTTGCTCGCTCTAAACAACTTTGCCTAGCAGAAATAGATAATAGTTTCGAATATCTTGCATATGTTTCTAGTATTTTATGTTTTGAATTTATTATAGAATATAGCTTTAACGTTTCTTGAGCTAAAGATTCCTCAATATTGTGATTCTTGGCAATCGACTCCATATAATCTTTATTGAGACTTTGCAGCAACCATAAAATGGTAGAGATACACAGACAACATATAACAAATTTAAAAAAAATAACATTTTTTAGATGAATAATAAAGTTTTTAAGCATCTTTTATCCTTTCTTTTTAATAATAATAACTGATGCCGGTATTACCACTCTATTAGGTAAATCTAATATTTGGTCAGTAAATATTGTAAAATTAATATCCATATTGCTAAATGTTTCACTAAAATTTGCAATGTTTTGTTCTAAGAATTTAGTAGCATCTTCAATTAACATATCATTAGCAATAAGTTTTAATGACATCTCGATTTGTATATACTGATTAGATGATGACAGCGTATTATCTAGATCCAACCTTTGCCATTTAATCTCTTCTAGATGCATGTTAGGTGGCAAAGTTGTTAAAAACTTTTCGAACAAATCAAATGGTATTGGTACGGGCATTTGCAATAATGATTCAAAGACATATAAATCAGCTAAATTAGTGGCGTTTTGAAGATATGGATAGGTTTGCTTAACGTTATAATAATCTTGTTCAGTACTAAAATAATGTGAATTTAAAATATCCAATTTTTTGTAATTTGCTACGGTTTTAACTTTGATAGCAGATGCAACAAATATCAATATTATTAGTATAGTAATGAGTGGTTTAAAAACTAAAGAGCTGATAATATTGAGTTTAGCTATCGAGTCTAAATATTGGTTAGAGGCTAGAAAGCTTTTTTGTTCATTAAATAATTTGACGATCATACCATCTGAAAATTTGTTATTCTTACCTAATATATCATTGGACTTACATATTACTGGATGTCCACCAAAACTGGATTGTTCTAACAGCAACTTTAAATTTTGGTCTACTATGAGAATTATACAAACTTTAAGGGCTAGACTATCAATATAGTTTTTACAAGATATCAAACAATCTTCCACTTCTTGTTCGATTATACCCTGAATATATAAGTCTGACTTATCAGATGGGTAGTCAAATGTTTGTTTTGAGATTATATTACCTTGGTGTTTAACAATAAGTTTAATGCCACTGCTATTTAAAATACATACAAAAATTTGTAAATATTCACTATATTTATTATTCTCAACATTTTTTACAATTTTATTGATAATTGTTTGCAACTCTAAAGATAAAAAATAAACTCCTCCAAACTTTTGGCTATTATTTATCAGCAGATTTTCAAGTAGTTTATTTAAAGGAGGTGTATAAGGACTAGATACAATCATAGTATTCCACACCTCACTAGGGCTAGTATTGATATTATAGACAGTGTAACCAACCATATAATCTGCAGGAAAATACTCTTCAATAAACTTCCTCACAGGATTGGTTTTTACTATTGAATGTAGTACAGGTACTAGTTCATGGCGTAATTGACATTCAGAACCGCTTAATAAGAAGAAAACATAATGTTTCTTGAATTTAGCAAAAAATTCTTTATAGGAGTCTAATTCATTTTGCTTTCCAGCAGATATAAATAAACTACCTACAACTTGATCATGAACCAAAGCACAAAGAAATGTACCTTTATCTCCTATTAGGATAATAATATTTTTTCTGTACAAAAAATATGCTATAAGTTTGTGCAACATTTTTATAAAAACTTGCATTTTTAGTCGATTGAATATATTAACCATAAATTAGTACTTAACTTATATTTAGTTAGCTATAAAAAGTGTATTATAGCATGTGATAATCCTTCCACTAAGTATCTTTAGCATTTTTTTTAATAATAAGTTGCATTAAATTTTCTAAACAAGGTTTTATAAAAGGTACAATAGGTTGAGGGATATTATCGAAAGAAAAAAAAGCAAGTTTTTTACATAAATGGGGTTCTTTATTTGAAATTATACCTATAAAGTTATTTATTCTATAGAAATAATTCAAATATTTCTCCTTATTTTCCAAATTCTCACTATAATATGGACTTAATATCAAATCAATTTCATCTAATCTAGGTAATATTCCAATCTCTTCTCTAGCTTCTCTTTGGGCAGCAATTTTTGGAGATTCATTCCTGTCTATCTTGCCTCCTGGAAGAGCAAAATAACCAGCAAAGGCACTAGTGTTCGCACGCTTCATTAAGAGAATTTTATTATCATAAGATATAATAGCTAGATGAACTAGCTTAATTAATTCATTTCTTGTCATTGCATATACCAGCTTTCTGGACTCAAAAACGCAGCATAAAGTAAGTAAAATATTACACTTCTATCTATAGTTATTGGGCAATGCCGAATATTCCTGTAAAAAAAATTTGCAACGGGGTCGATATTACATTAAAATATAAATTTCCAATTTAGTCAAGGAGCATAATAAAATGACAGTGCTAAGATATGATTTGTATAGAAGTGTACATAAGTTCATTCGTAAGGAGCTGTACCAGTTCGGAGAAAAGCTAGGTAAAACAGATTTTCGGAAAATAGGAGATGTAACTAGTATTAAAGGTTCTTTTGATAATATTGTATTTGATCTAAAAATGCATGCACAAAAAGAGGAGAAATATTTTACCCCACTGTTTAATAAAAAAGGATCAACCGTGCATAAGCATGTTGAACAAGTGCATTTCAACCAGCAAGATGAACTGATGGAGTTTCAGGGGCTTTTTGAAACTGCGATAAAAACAGTGGATGATGAAGCACGGGTTATACAGGGCTGCCACATCTGCTCCTCATATGATCAGTTTTTGTCTCACAATCTTCTGCATTTTTATCAAGAAGAAACTATATTAATGCCTGAATTATGGAAGCTTTATTCTGATAAAGAGTTGCAGCAGGTTACCGTGGATAGTTATAAAGGTATGCCAAAACATGTTTTATTAGATAGCTCGGGCTTCTTCCTGGGTTTGAATTTCCTTGAAAAGCGTACTTATTTACAAGATCTTAAAGAAGCTTGCTCACCTGAAATGTTTTTTGAAATTTGGAAGCGTACATTAGTCTCAGCAGGCTGTTTCACTGCTGATGAAAAATCCGCTTTCGCCATTGAGTTTGATTTGCCCTTAAAAGACACTACTGTAGACAGTGCAGAACTTGTTGACCATTCCGTAGACCAATGACTGTGTCCAATCTTGCTGGTAGGTAACTTATGTCAAAGAAATATAGAGTTGTTGTTGAATTACCATAACTTATAATTAATAAAAACTTTTATAGTTAAGCAGACTAAACAGTACTCTACAATTCAAATACGTCATTGCGAGGAGACCTTAGGTCGACGAAGCAATCCATAAAACTGATTAGAAATGGATTGCCACGACCACTACGTGGTCTCGCAATGACGCCAGTTTACTGGCTAAATGCTAATAGGGTTAGCTATAAAAAGTTTATTATAGCATGTGATAATTCTTCCACTAAGTATCTTTAGTATTTTTTTGGCGATTTAAAAATATGTATAATATTTGTTGTATAGCTAACAATTCATCAAATAATTTGCATATATCTATTAGTGTAGTTGATTTTTATGATATATTGTCATACAGAAAGGATGAATTTTATAGCTAACCAGGGCTAACATTACTCCGTCATTGCGAGGAGCTACTTTAGTAGCGACGAAGCAATCCTGTTTTGTGTTAACCTTGCGAAAGCAGGTATCTAGATTCCCGCCTACGCGGGAATGACAATTTACAATTGCTTCGTCGGCTTACGCCTCCTCGCAATGACGGAAGTATTACTATGGCTAAATGTTAATCTGGTTAGCCTATATACTCAAAATAAAAAAATACACTTATTGCAAATTAAATGAGTTGATATACTTAGTGTAGATATATTAATGTGATATAAAATTAAACAAAATATTTTTCCAAGGATTATTTACTCATGACTAAACTTACCACTGAAGAAATTAGAAGTAAATTTATAAGTTATTTTGTTGCCAATAATCATCTGCACGTTCCAGCTAGTTCTCTTATTCCTCATAATGATCCTAGTTTAATGTTTGTTAATTCTGGGATGGTGCAATTTAAAAATGTTTTTACCGGTCAAGAAAATAGAGATTATCAAAGAGCGGTTACTAGCCAGAAATCACTACGGGCTGGTGGTAAGCATAATGATCTTGAGAATGTTGGCTATACCGCAAGACATCATACATTCTTTGAAATGTTGGGCAATTTTTCTTTTGGGGATTATTTTAAGGAAGAAGCAATATATCATGCTTGGAATCTTTTAACCAAGGAATTTGCTATAGCCAAAGAAAAACTATATGTAACGGTTTATCATACTGATGAAGAAGCAGTTACATATTGGAAAAAAATTGCTAATTTAAGCGATGACCGAATTATTAAAATAAAAACCACTGATAATTTCTGGTCAATGGGAGATACCGGACCTTGTGGACCATGTTCAGAAATTTTTTATGATCATGGAGAACAGATAAAAGGTGGGTTGCCAGGGACGGAAGATCAAGATGGGGATCGTTTCATTGAGATTTGGAATATGGTCTTTATGCAATTTGAACAATTAGATAGTGATACTAGGATTGAATTGCCTAAAAAATCTATTGATACAGGAATGGGGTTAGAGCGTATTAGTGCTGTGATGCAAAACGTGTATAACAATTATGACACAGATTTATTTAAGGAAATAATCGCCTATACCGAGAATATAGTAAAAGTTAAGGTGGAAGGAGAGGCTAAGTTTTCTTATCGGGTTATTGCCGATCATCTACGTGCTTGTGCTTTCTTAATTAGTGATGGCATCATGCCATCAAATGAAGGTAGAGGCTATGTACTTAGGCGTATTATGCGTCGAAGTATGAGGCATGCACATATACTTGGTAGTAGTGAGCCTTTGATGTATAGATTGCTACCTAAATTAGTAGATATTATGGGAACAACTTATCCTGAACTGAGAAGGGCTGAGGATTTTGCCAGTAATATTCTGGAACAGGAAGAAATAAGATTTAAAGCAACTCTTGAACGAGGTCTTAAACTACTGGATGATGAAACAAAGCATCTTAGTAATAACTCAGAACTTTCAGGAGAAATAGTCTTTAAACTATATGATACATATGGCTTTCCGGTTGATTTAACTGAAGATATATTAAAAGGTAAACAAATCTCAGTTGATCTTGATGGCTTTAATAGTAAGATGCAAGAGCAAAAAGAAAGGGCAAGAAAATCTTGGTTAGGTTCGAATGAGTCTAAAACAGATAAGATGTGGTTTGATATTAAAGCAGAATTTGGTAGTACCGAATTTTTGGGTTATTATTTGAATGAGGCGGAAGGTAAGATATTAGCTCTAATTAAAGATAATAAATTAGTTGATACTATAGAAGCTAGTGAGGAGAAATTCATTTTAATTAGTAATCAAACTCCTTTTTATGGGGAGTCTGGTGGACAGATGGGTGATATAGGTTATATTAAATCTACTAACAGTAAAATTAGAGTAGTAGATACTGTAAAATATCTTGGTTCAATAATTGCTCATATATGTGTTTTTCAGGAAGGGGCAAACATCAAGGTTGGAGATAGTGCCGATTTTGCTATTGATGTCAAGTATCGTAATAACTTAAGAATTCATCATTCTGCAACTCATATATTACATGCAGTATTACATCAAGTTCTGGGTAAACACGTAACGCAGAAAGGGTCGCTCGTAGCACATGATCGTCTACGCTTTGATATTAGCCATATGGCAGCATTGACGATAGAAGAAATTATCTTGATAGAAGATAAAGTAAATCAGATTATTACTGATAATTCGAAAGTTACTACAACATTAATGTCAACAGATGAAGCTATTAAGGCAGGTGCTATGGCTTTATTTGGTGAAAAATATGATTCTGAAGTAAGGGTGGTAGCAATGGGCAATCCGCTTGAACTAAACTCACTGGAACTTTGTGGTGGTACCCATGTTACTAGAACCGGTGACATTGGGATATTTAAAATTACCAGCGAACATGCTATTGCAGCTGGCGTTCGAAGGATAGAAGCTGTTTGCGGTGAATTTGTCTTAAAATTAATCAGGCAGAATGATGCGGTGATTGAAAACATATCTGCAACCTTAAAAATAGGTAAGAATGAAATTATTGAGAAAGTTAATAGTCTAATTGCTAGTAAAAAACAATTAGAAGATCAGTTAGTAGCCCTTCAGGTCTCGATGCTTGACTTGAATATTGAGCAAATTGCTAAAGAATCAGTCAGTGTCTCCGATATACAATTTATTTATAAGATAATACATAATTTGGACACTAAAATATTACGCTTATCTGCTGAACGAATAGTTGATAAGTCTGATAACCTTGTAATTATATATATAGCTATGCCGGAAAAATCTAAAGAGGTTGGTGGTAGTGCAGGGCATAATTCTGGTAAATTATCGATTACAGTTGCGGTTAGTAGAAAAATCAGTAATAAGATACATGCTGGTAATTTGGCTAAAGAAATCTCTATATTCCTTGGCGGTAGTGGTGGCGGTGGTCAAGCTAATATAGCCCAAGCAGGTGGCACGGATGTCAGTAAAGTAGAAAAATTACCAGATATGATAAGGGAGTTGTTATCATGACTTAAGCCAATCTCTCTCACTAATTTTGTGTGCATCGCCTAGGCGTGTGCTTTTGTACCTCATTTTTAAATCCAATTATTCAAATCATTTGAGTATATAGTTTTGATTATGTGGCAAAAATGTTATAAAAATTAGTTGATTTCTTTTATATTAGCTATTAACCTATAATTTCAATAATTAGTTTTAGGAAAATTTGATGTCCATAGAGGTTCTTGTTGTTGATGATGAAGCAGATATTAGAGATTTAGTTTCAGATATTTTAAAGGAGGAGGGGTTTACTACCAAAACTGCTGCTAATAGTATTCAAGCTTTTAAAATACTCCAAGAGAGAACTCCATCAGCAATTATTTTAGATATTTGGTTGCAGGGTAGTGAGCTTGATGGACTTGGAATTTTGGAGATAGTAAAAAAACGTTATCCGCTAATGCCTGTGATAGTCATCAGCGGGCATGGTAATATTGAAACGGCAGTAAATGCTATTAAAATGGGTGCTTATGACTATCTAGAAAAGCCGTTTAGTCATGATAAACTAGTTATCTTGTTAAAAAGAGCCTGTGAGACAACTAAGTTAAAGCGTGAGAATCTTGATCTAAAATCAAAAGTTATTGATAAAACTGAGCTTATAGGTAACTCTCACATTACAGGCAAACTTAAGGCTGATATTGAGAAAGCTGCTTTGGCTACTAGTAGAGTATTTATTCAAGGTCAAATTGGTAGTGGTAAAGAACTAGCTGCTCGATTAATTCATAAAAAATCAAAAAGGGCTAATACACCTTTCGTAATCTTTAGTCCTGTATGTATGGAGCCTGAACGGGTTCATCAAGAATTATTTAAAGGAATAGATAACCAGGGCATTAGACGCCCTTCAATATTAGAAGTAGCAAATAATGGTACTTTGTATATAGATGAAATTAGTGGTTTACCAGTTTCGGTACAAGTAAAATTACTTAAATTTTTGCAAGACCAAATATTTCATAAGCCAGGAAGTAAACCAATAAAACTAGATATAAGGATTATTGCTGCAACTTCTAAGATTGTACAAGAAGAGGTAAGTAGAGGTGAACTCCTAGAGGATTTATATCATCGATTAAATGTTATCTCCCTAAAAATCCCATCTTTATATGATAGAAAGGATGATATGTCTGCATTAGTGAAGTATTTTGTTAAGCAACTTTCTAAGTTCTCTGGTTTAAAAATACGGGAGTTTTCTGATGATACAATTGCAGCTTTCCAAGTTTATAGTTGGCCAGGTAATATAAGGCAATTACGTAATGTAATAGAGTGGACTTTAATCATGAATCCACTATCTTCAAATAGTAACCAAATGATCAAACCAACTATGATACCACCAGAAATTCTGGTTAATGACTCTAGTTCTGAAAAGCAGGAAGATAATGTTGATATGATGATCATGCCATTAAGAGAGGCAAGGGAGATTTTTGAAAAGCAATATTTAGCTGCTCAGATGAATCGGTTTAATAATAACATTTCCAAGACCTCAGCCTTTGTAGGTATGGAACGTTCAGCTTTACATCGTAAATTGAAATTACTCAATTTACATATTCCTACTAATAAATTTAATGATGAGGATTTTCATGACAATTACGAATAAGAAAATTTTATCAACTGTTATAGCTAATAACTATGTTGTAATTGCTAAAGTAATAATAGGGGTAGTCGCTCTGTTTGCTGGGGCACAAATTGTTATTCCTCTCAAGCCAGTACCGATAATCATGAATACTGTGCTGATTAGTATTATTGCTTTTACTTATAGCTCACGACTTAGTTTTGTTACGGTTTTAGCTTATATTACGGCTGGCATAGTAGGGCTACCAATGTTTAGCAAAATGTCAGGTGGCTTAGATTATTTTCTTGGTACAACATGTGGCTATTTTATAGGATTCTTAATTGCTACCCCTGTGATGAGTATACTTAAAAATAAGTTTTCTAAAGAGTTTACCGGAGCATACTCACGTCATTTGAGTATGTTTTGTGCCTGTCTTGTAGGACACATTATAATTTACTTTTTGGGAGTTAGTTGGTTAGCAACAATTATAGGAGTTAAACAGGCTATTTATAGCGGGTTTATAATATTTATACCTACTGGCTTAGTAAAAATCTTAATATTTTCTTCTATATATTCTTATATAAAAGGCAGAAAGAATGTCTTATAAAATATTCAAATGCTTCAAATCATTTGAGTATCTCAAAATAAGATTAATTATTATAACTTTGCTTTTATTCCTTACCGGATGTTCGGATTCCTCAAGAGATGCAAATGGTTTGTTATCTAATAGCCAGAGTCTTATTATTAGAAATTATATAGCAGAGCAGAATAAAAATAAGGTACGAGTAAATATTAAAAATAAATTTGGTTCAAATCTTAGGGGCTTAAAGCTAGTAGGTGTTAAACTGATAAATGAGGATCTTTCTGGTGTTGATTTAAGTTTCTGTGAAATATCACGGGTGGATTTCTCAGGAGCAAATTTTGAGAATACAACTCTTACAAAATCTATAATTCAAGAAAGTGATCTCTCTAATGCTATATTAAAAAATATATCAGCTTATGGTGTAGATTTTCAAGCATCTATATTTGAAAATGCCCATTTGGAAAATAGTAATTTTATTCAATCAAATTTTGAGGACACTGACTTTGTTAAGGCTAATTTAGAAAATGTTAATTTTGAAAATGCAAATCTTACTAAAACCATATTTGATGATGCTATTATCAGTAAATCTAATTTCCAGAAAAGCAATTTAAGGGAAAGTAGTTTTAAAAAGGCAGTTATATCACACTCTATTTTTTATGGGACAGATTTGCGGCAAATACTAGCTAATTATGTCAATATAACTGATTGTTATTGTGAATCTGTAGATTTAACGGGAGTGGATTTTACTGGAGCGGTTATTAACAATTCAGACTTTACTCATGCTATTATTAATCAAGCTCAATTAAAAAACATAAAGCTTACTAACTCGTTATTCTCTTTCTCTTCTTTTCAATTTGCAGGTTTTGCCGATGCAATTATTGAAAATTGTAATTTAAAAAATACCAATTTTAATAATGTGCAATTGAAACGAGTGCAAATTCAAAATAGTGTAATGGATAACGCTCACTTTAATGACACTAATATCAAGGATATATTAATAAAGAACTGCCATGGCATTTTTCTTAAATTAAATAAAATTAATATTGCTAATGCTGATATTGAGAATAGTAATCTTACTGGCATATTATTAAATAATAGTTATGTCAAGCAAGCAACTATTATTAATTCTGATTTGACCAATAGTGAATTAATAAACTCTAATTTCTCTGATACTCAATTTAATAAGGTGAATTTTACTAAAACACTGATACAAAATACTGTTTTAAATGAGATAAAGTTTGTTAACAACTATTTCTATCAAATAGTCATCATAAATTCAGATTTATCAGGAGTCGCTTTTGATAGTTCGCCAATCATAAATTCTCAATTAAATAATGTGAGATATAAAGATTGTAATTTTATTAACTCAGATTTCAATAGAAATATTGTGTTAAATAGTCAGGACTTTTATAAATTTAAGTCAGTAAATACTATACATTCTGTAAAGGATTTAGAGCAGGTGAAAGACTTATCAAATATCAATTTACAAAGTTTAAATTTGTCAGGTCTGGTATTTAAGCAAACTATTTTTTCAGGTTCTATTCTTAAAGATATCGATTTATCTAATGCTATAATTCAGAGTTGTATATTACAGAATACTGATCTAACTATGGCAAATCTAAGTAATGCAGATTTCAGTAAATCGTCGCTTATTGGCAGCAATTTAGAATCTGCTAAACTTTATAATACAAATTTTAATGATACTGATTTAACAAATGTTAATTTTATTGGGGCTTTTGTTAGTAAAATATCTTTAGTTAATGCAAAGCTAGATGGTACCAAAGGGCTTGAGGGTAAAGGGCAGCAGTAGGAATATAGAATAACTACTGTAAACAATTAAAGGGAAGGTTTATCATTATCAGAAGTAGTAGGTTTAATTCTGCCAATTATTTCATCTAGCGATACTTGAAAATAATCTGCTAGGGCTACTACGATTTGGCTATTCAAAGTTTTTTGTTCTTTATTAACAAAACTATGTAAAGACCCACTACTAAACCCTATATCCATACCTAGTTTATACAAATTTAGATTGTGTTCCTTTGTTTTATCAATCAGAAACTTTTTTATATTAAAAGTAATATCAGTTGGTATAATTTCAAAAAATTCTGGACTTTTTGTATTAGGTAAAGAAACATATTGATTTCTTCCTACCACTTCATCCATAGAGCATTTAAAGTAGTGGGCTATTTTAAATATATTATACATTTTGGGACTAGACTTTAATTCATTCATAATATTAGTAATACTATTATAAGGAATGCCACTTTGCTCAGAAAAGTCTTTTCTTGTTAATTTAAGTTCTTTAAATTTTGACTTTAAAAATTGTTTTATTTCTTTAACAAGAGTCATGTTAGGAATTCAAGGATTAAGTAAAAACAAAATATTCCCACAATAGGAATATTTTTTCTTGACACCCCAAAGTAACTATATTAGACTGCAAAAATGGAATGAGATTATAAAAAAAGAAATCAGTAATTACTGACTAATTTTTTTAAACCAAAAAGACATTTTGGTAAATCTCAAACTAAAAAAACCAGTGTAACACTCAAGCATCCAGCGTATTAATAAGGCTAGAGCTTGAATGTTACATTTGGAGTTATAAACTAGTAAGTACCTAGAAATTTTCCGAACTCGAAAGTACTTACTGGTGAAATTAATCCAATAGCATTGCTATTAAATTGCAACCTTTATTGAGGTGTTAACTATGATCATATACGAATTTCTTCAACTAGTCAAACTCCATTATTCTTTTTGCAGTTTTGTGTAGCTAATCCGATTAGTATTGAGTCATTTGTTTCAACGAAAAAGATGTCATTCCCACGTCAGGGCAGTTTAAAAGTCGCAATTAATGATATAAGAATCTGTTTTGAGAAATGCATAAACGTCATTGCGAGGAGCCGCTTCGCTACGACACGGCAATCCAAAAAATTGCAGCGGTAAAAATAAAACAGCAAGCTGTTTATTTGGATCGCCACGCCACTTCGTGGCTCGCGATGACGGTTATTCGTTTCTAAAATCTAGTATTTTATATCATTAGTTGCGACTTTTAAACTGCCCTGATTCCCACGTAGACATATTATAGTGAAACCTATTGAATTAGGTGATACAAACTTTGTGTTAACCTTGCGAAAGCAGGTATCTAGATTCCCGCCTTCGCGGGAATGACAACTTACAATCGTTATGTTCTTTATCACCTAATCCTATGAGCATAACTATATAATTAAGATAAACAAAGGTTGACTAACATGGATAATACAATACAACTATTAATGTTCTCAGTAGTTGGTATACTCATTGTGCTAATACTATTAATCATGACTTCTATCAAGTGGCTTTACAATATTAGGGTTAACATTGATCATCTTGACAAGAAGACTAAGGACTTTCCCAACACTTTTAGCCAGGATATAGAGGTAGCAAAACTGCTGCACCAAGAATTAAAAGAGCTTATTAATATAAATGCTAAGAAAGAAGAAGAAATATTGCAGGGAGTATTTTTTTCAGAAGAGATAAAAATATATCTCAATATGTTACTTACTGAGATCATAGCTTTTAATAAGCGGAATCATCTGAGTAAAGAACAACAAGCAACTAACAATGAGGATAATTAAATAGTTGCTTCGTCAAAAAGGATGTAGACATAAGAGATAATATAGATAGTCTCCCCGTCAAAAGTCTAGAAGGATAATATATAATATGGTTAGCGGGTAAAAATATCTAGATAATCCATAAGAAAATGCTATAATATTGGCAGAAACCTTATGGATTGTATGAATTATGCCGATAGAAGATATAATAAAATCCCAAAAACAAGGACAGCTTTTTGGTTATAAATTGACCGAAGAATTAAACCCTAATAACAAGTTATATAAATTAAGATCGTTAATAAATTGGACTGTTTTAGAGGAATGGTTATTGACAAATGTTAATATCAAGAAATTTGGTAGGAATCGCAGATGTCACAGGTTATTACTTGGAGTAACTATGCTGCAAGCGATGTATAACCTGTCAGATGCTGCAGCTGAAGAAGAGCTGAGAGAGAACGTATATTGGCAATATTTTTGTGGTTGGGAATATTTGCAGAAAGATGCTGAGATATCAGAAGCTAGTATACGAAGGTTTCGTGCTATATTAGGGGAAGAAGGATATAATGAGATATTAAAAGAATTAACAAGAATTGGTTGCAAAGTCGGAGTGCTTAAAAAAAAAGACTTAGCATCGATAATCGTTGATACTACAGTACAAATTAAGAATATTAAGTATCCTCATGATGTGTATTTGATGGATAAGGCAAGAATAGAGCTAGTAAAGTTATGTCATACTTTAGGCATTAAGTTACATGAGACATATGCCAAGCAATATAAAAAAGACATAGTAAAATTATGGAAATATAAGGATAATAGTAAAGCCAAAAAACGTAAGAAGGTAATGCAACATTTAAAGATATTGCTGGGTCGTTTAATAAGAATATGTCAGCGAGAAATAGCAAAAACAAAGTTAAGTTTGTCATTAAAGCAGCAAGAAATACTAAATAAGATTAAAAAGATTCAGGCACAATCTATACTGAGTAAAGCAGAGAAAGAGCGATATAAGGAGGATAATAAAGTATTATATAGTTTTCACGCACCGGAGGTAGAGTGCATAGGTAAAGGGAAATTAAACAAACCCTATGAGTTTGGTAACAAGGTTTCGATAGCAGTAAGTGGTCGAGGTAATTTTGTATTAGCGGCCAAATCATTTCATGGCAATCCATATGATGGTCATACATTATCGCAGACTGTAGAGGTTGTAAAGAAATTAACAGGAGTGGGAATAGCCAGGACATTTGTTGATTTAGGCTATAAGGGGAATAATTTTAAAGAAAAAGACAAGGTGTATAGCCCATATTGCAAGAAGAAGCTATCCTCAGATGATAAGGCAATGATCAAGAGAAGAAGTGCTATAGAGCCGATAATAGGACACCTTAAGCATTATGGTAGAGTTGGCAGAAATTACTTAAAAGGAGTAATAGGAGATATAATAAATCCGTTAATTTCCGCTGTAGGATTGAACTTACGGTGTATTGGTAATCACCTTCTCAAAACAAATTTTTCTACATAAAAATGACTCAATAAAAGAAAATTAATCAAACGATTACAAAATCGTTAACAAATCATCGTGCAAAAAATTTCTAGAAATCATCTTTTTATATTAAAAATTTACATCAAAAGAATTAAACTCTAAAATTTTATACAAAAAATTTTTTGCTAAGCTGCTAATTTTTTAATTTTTTGCACTTTTGACGGGGAGACTACTTAAAAGGAGTGATAGGAGATATATTAATCCGTTAATTTCCGTTGTAGGATTGAACTTACGGTATATTGCTAGACATCTTCTCAAAACAAATTTTTCTACATAAAAACTAGTCGATAAAAGAAAATTAAATACAAGAATTTTCTAAAAATTAGCTTTTTATAGCAAAAATTTGAGCCAAAAAAATTAAACTTCAAATTTTATACAAGAATTTTTTGCTAAGGTGTTAATTTCTTAATTTTTAGCACTTTTAACGGAGAGGCTATCTAAAGACAACAATACCGTTATGGTTGGTTGCGGGGGTTGGATTTGAACCAACGACCTTCAGGTTATGAGCCTGACGAGCTACCAGACTGCTCCACCCCACGATAACACCCATTCAAGGATTGGTTTTTATTTTTGTTAGCCAAGATGGTACACTACAACTTCCGAAATAAGCAAAACTTGGCTAGGCTTTCTTACCAAAATTAAGACCAGCAAACTTTTTATTAAAGTCACTGACATTTTTATTAGATTGGTTAACAATATTTCCAGATTCTTTAGTCCATGCTGGGTGTTTCCTATAATCAACATCCATCAGAATTTCTTCTGCATAACCACCGGAATTTGTTTCAAAAACATCATTACTAATGATAATTTTGAACTTCTTATATTTTGGGTGTATTCCAGCTTTCATAATGCAGCACCAACTTTTTTCTCAGCTATCTTTCTTTTTATTACTTGTGCTTTATCTGAAAGTATATCACTTGATATTTTAAGCATATACTCATCAAAACCACCTACCTTCTCAACAGAACGCAAACATTTGGCATTTACCGAAAGCCTATATTCTTGCCCAGTAAGATCACTTGCAAACCTTACCACTCTCAGATTAGGCTCAAAGCGTCTTCTAGTTTTTCTTTGTGAGTGTGACACTTTATTACCGTGTAAAACACCAACTCCACTAAGCTCACATCTACGAGACATTGTGACTCCTATAATTAATCATCAATATAATATAAGCAATTATACTCCTATTAGGAGTATATGTCAACATGTACATCTGTAAATAGTACAAAACTTTTAATAGTCAAAACCTCTGAAGCGTTGGAAACATATCGCTCATTGAATAAAGGGCAGGAGGCTTATCAGATATCCAAATGGCAGTCCGAATCGCCCCATCAACAAAGGACTCTCTTGATCCTTGATGTTTTAGAGTAATGGTTTGGTTATCCCCTAAAAATAACACCTGATGTTCTCCATGTAAATGTCCCCCTCTAATAGAAGCAATGCCAATTTCACCAGCCTGTCTTTGCTCTTTTACAGTACGATCAAATATCGCACATTGATTAAAATCTAAGTTTCTAGCTTTTGCCACAGCCTTACCTAACATTATAGCCGTACCAGACGGCGCGTCTTTTTTCATACGATGGTGACAATCTAAAATCTCTATATCGTAAGTATTATCTAGAATTTCTGCCGCCTTTTCTGCCAACATCGCCAGTAAATTTGCCCCTAAACTCATATTAGCTGAATAGAATATTGCCAAATTTTTGGAAACTTCATGTAAACGATCAAGCTGATGGTTAGTCAAACCAGTAGTGCCAATAACTAATTTGTTGTTGTGCATAATGGCACAATCAAGCAATTTTTCCAATATCTCGTTACTAGAAAAATCGATAATCACCTCAGATTTACTACAAAACTCAGCAAGATCATCTATGTTATTTTTCCTAGAAAATGTTGTAGAAAGCATACAACTATTAAATCCATTTATTTTTTGAATTATCATCTGTCCCATTTTACCGGTAGCACCACAAATACCTATAGCAACACTCATTTTAATCCTCTATATTGTCTTAAACAATGTACTAGTGGTTTTACATTACTATTCACCATAGTACTTATCACTTGACCAATCAATATAACATGATCCCCCACTTCATATTGACTAAACTTGTTGCACTCAACATGGCAAACGGCTCCTTTAATCAAAGGACAATTACTAGTTTGTCCTAAATCATATGAAACACCAGCAAATTTATCCGTATTAAACTTAGAAAAATGCCTAGAAATATCCTCTTGATTTTCGGCTAAAATACTAACAGCAAAATACTCACTACCAGCAAAAGCACTGATACTAAAGGATTTTTTATCAAGACAAAACAATACCAATGGTGGTAACAAGGAAACCGAGGTAAAGGAGTCTGCAGTAAAGCCAAATAGCTTTTCATTGTATAAAGTAGTGATAATAGTAACGCCAGTAGGCAAAGTACTAAGAGCTTGTTTAAATTGTTCGGAATTCACTATTGAAGCCATTTTTTAGTAATACGACTAATTGTACCATCTTTTTTTAATTCACTAATAGCTTTATTAACATTTTCAACAAGTTTAGAATCTTTTGGCATAGCGATAGCAAGTTCAGATGAGAACTCTGTTAAACTAAAACTAGCAAAATCAGGATTATTCTCAATAAATTTCTTAGATTGTGATTCCTCTAGTACCACCACATCTATAACTTTTGACTTTAATTCTTCAACTAGCATTAAATTATTTGATAAATAATTTGTCCTAATATTAAACTGCTTGGCTAAATCCTGAACTATCACCGCCCATGTTGTACCAAGTTGTACACCAACAACTTTATTATCCAAATCTTCAACCACCTTTAAATCATCTGTTGCTCTATATAACACTGACACGTTAGTTGTTACGTAAGATTCTGAAAAGCTAATGTGTTTTTTACGCTCTTCGGTCACTGTTAATCCAGCGATCACTATATCAACATTTTCGCTAGCCAAGGATGCAAGTAAGCCATTAAAATCAAAATTTTTAATTATAACTTTTTTTTCTAGTTTTTCTCCTATAGCATTAATAATATCAATGTCAAGTCCTACTATCTGCCCATTTTGAATAAATTCATAAGGTGGATTATCTGCAGAAGTTGCAACTATTAAGTTCTTATCTTGAGATTTGTTATCACAACCAGACATTAAAAAAGAAGATACAATAAGGAAGAAGAGCTTTATTAATCTCATAAAAATCAAATAACTATTTTAATCGTCACTATATTATTGCACTTCTTATGATCATATACAATAGACTTTTTTGAAATTTGTCGATAACATGGTATATGATCATAATTGGTAACAAGGTAATTATCCGGAAATAGAGTATAAGAATCTCTCAAATTAAAAGAGAGAGGTTATGCCAAGTAGGACAAAAATATTATACTTCTTCATCTTATTGTGCAAGGCTGCTGCTTCCAGCCCCTTCTGCAATTTGTTCAAAGCAAACCTTGTAAGAGGGTACTTATTCTGTGTACGACTATTTCACAGTCAAGAGCCTATCAAGTCACCCTCTTATAACTACTTATAACACTTTTTTAAGATATAAGAGCCTAGGTCACGCAAACTTCGACAATCAGTAAAGTGACCAAATAACATAGTTACTAAATGATTCCATGTACTAAATTTCTTGCTATACTTATCACTTTGATGGCTCTTTACTAATTTTGATATTATTTCTCTATCTAATAATTTTACAATTACCCCAAATGTGCTATGTTGATACATGGCATAAATCCTTTTTAAAGTTGTGTTAACAGGTATTATACCTGAACTTTAGGACTTATGCCACCTTTAAACCTTGGGACAAAATTTTACCCGGACACTATGTACCGTTGCTAAGAATGACAACTTACAATTGCCACTACACTCACGTGGTCTCGCAATGACGCCTTTTAAATTGCCGTGTGGATTATGCGTAAGGTAAGTGAATAAGTTCTTGATATTGTTATAAGTTCCTAAATGTCATTGCGAGGAGGCGTAAGCCGACGAAGCAATCCAAATCTGGAATCATTTTTTGGATTGTTTCGTCGCCACTGAAGTGGCTCCCTCGCAATGATCGGAGAGATTATCTAGAACCTTAGCTGGTTAGCTATAGAAAGGAATTCTGGATAAAAAATAGAAGGTATTATGTTTGCATTAGAACAAAAATATTTTGGATTAGTAGCTGGAGTAGATGAAGCTGGTAGAGGACCGTTAGTCGGGCCTGTAGTAGCTGCATCTGTCATCATTGATCAAACAAAAATCATAAATGGTATTAAAGATTCCAAAAAACTTACTAGAGAAAAGAGGAATTTGTTATATGAACAAATAACTCAGAATTATATTTGGTCTGTTGGTATAGTGTATCACGATGAGATAGATATAATTAATATCCTTGAAGCAACTAAGAAGGCTTGTACTATATCAGTAGCAAATCTTTCTGTTAAACCAGATACAGTATTAATAGATGGTAACATGAAATTTGACGATTCAAGATTTATTAGTATAGTAAATGGCGATAATTTATCGATTTCTATTGGAGCTGCATCTATTATTGCAAAAGTTACTAGAGATCGTTTGCTACTTGAGTATGCCAAAGAATTTCCAGAATATATGTGGCATAAGAACTTCGGTTATGGGACGAAAGAGCATCTAAATGCTATACA
Source organism: Candidatus Tisiphia endosymbiont of Hybos culiciformis (assembly GCF_964030975.1). Classification (NCBI taxonomy): domain Bacteria; kingdom Pseudomonadati; phylum Pseudomonadota; class Alphaproteobacteria; order Rickettsiales; family Rickettsiaceae; genus Candidatus Tisiphia; species Candidatus Tisiphia endosymbiont of Hybos culiciformis. The sequence continues at coordinate 66,843 of NZ_CAXIQH010000001.1, read as the reverse complement.
CTTTCATGGTCTTTCGCCTTACCATAGAAAGAGCTTTAAGGTAAAAAGCTTTCAATTATACAGCTAACCCAACAGTCTCCGTGACCGTTCACGGTTTTTCAATTTCTTCCTAAAATCTTAATTTTCAGATGTAATTTTTATAGTTTTCACATCTTTTAATTGTAAAATTTTCAAGCAATAATAGATTTTGCTATAAAGAATTTATACTAAAAATATCAGAAATCATGATAAACTGAAAAACTATAATGGTTCCCAAATTTTAGACAAAAAAATAGAAAGAAAGAGATAGTGTTATACTCATAGGATTAGGTGATAAAGAACATAACGATTGTAAGTTGTCATTCCCGCGAAGGCGGGAATCTAGATACCTGCTTTCGCAAGGTTAACACAAAGTTTGTATCACCTAATTCAATAGGTTTCACTATAACAGCAGGACAGGCACATGATTTGCAAGGGAGTGATGCACTAATGGAAAAACTAACACAAGGATTTCATGTACTTGCAGATAAGGCTTATGATGCATATGAGCGGGTAAGGAACAGGCTAAAAGAAAAAGGTTGTGTGGCTGTAATTCCATCAAGGAAGAACCGCAAAATTCCAATATAGTTATGCCTATAGGATTAGGTGATAAAGAACATAACTATTGTAAGTTGTCATTCCCGCGTAGGCGGGAATCTAGATACCTGCTTTCGCAGGTATGACACAAAGTTTGTATCACCTAATTCAATAGGTTTCACTATAGAATTGGATACAGATATTTATAAGGCACGACACTTAATTGAAAATTTTTTTGCTAAGCTTAAACAATATGGGGCGATTGCAACCCGTTATGATAAAACGGCTCAAAACTTTTTGGGGGCTATTCATCTTGCTGCTTCTGTAATTTTGTTGAACTGATGACACGCCCTAGATTTTTTTTACTTTCATCCAATTTTTTAAAATTTTCAATCGTTTTACATATTAGCCAAAAGTAATTAATATTCAGGTTATAGAGCTTGCAGTATACTTGTTGCAACGACAAAACATCCTACAAACTTTTAATATTAGATTACTATTCTTAATACAATTGTCTCTCCTTCCTTCCCAAACTCAAGCTAATATTAGCTTATAATTCGCAAAAATATTTAATCATTGATTGCGACTTTTAAACTGCCCTGTTATATTATACAAATATTTACACTTGAATTTTTTCAGTTTATCTGATATGTATTATCCTGGGTAGGTGTCCGAGTGGTTTAAGGATCTAGTCTTGAAAACTAGCGTACGGGCAACCGTACCGTGGGTTCGAATCCCACCCTATCCGCCATTCGGGACAGTTTGCTACTTTTTGCAATTCTGTGAATGGAAAAGCCAGAACGTAATGCAGGTTACAGCCCTCGAGTGTTAGGTTCGAAAATATAAAATTTAATAATTCCCTTTTTTCATCAAGTGTCGAACCTTTAAAAGTTTCATAGGCGTTTATACTAATACATACAAGGTCTGCAAGCTTTTTAGAAAGCTTATCATCTACTTTGTCATAACTCTTAATTAGTTCAGTTAATTCATATTGTCTTTCCTTTAATTGAGCTTTCTTACGTAAAAATTCTTCTCTAGTAAAACTGCCATCTACTAAGAAATCCATCAATCTATCGAGTTTATTTTGAATAACGGTATGCTCCTGTTTAAATTCACCAACTTCACGGTTAAATTCATGAGCCTTGCCTTGATTGACATTTATTAAATAATCCATTGTTTGTTTTAATATTTCAGGATTTTTTATGTAAATTGTAATAAACTATTGCCCCACGGCGGTCTCATGAACAAAAGGTAAAGAAATGTTAATAATAAAGTTTTTGCAAATAGTGGAGTAATATCGTAAGAATCTCTTAATAAAATAATTATTATTTGGAGATAGTGATGTTAAGAGAGAGAGAATTCGTCAAGAACTTTGCAGAACATTTTTGGGATATTGAAGATCATAGACAAGAAAGTAAGATAGCATATCCCTTAATAGAGTTAGTGTTTTTAGCAATAGTAGCGGTTGCCGCACGGGCGGAGAGTTGGGAGGAGATTGAAGAATTTGGCAAGGCACATATTGATACTTTGAGAGAATATTTTCCGTTTGAAAATGGTACGCCTAGTGATTGTACAATTAGACGTTTTTTTACTAGTCTTGATTCTATAGTCAAACCTATAGAATTAGGTGATACAAACTTTGTGTCATACCTGCGAAAGCAGGTATCTAGATTCCCGCCTTCGCGGGAATGACAACTTACAATCGTTATGTTCTTTATCACCTAATCCTATGAGCATAACTATAGGTTGATATCTAGAACCAGAAGTATGTTAAATATATGTAAAAATCATTGACAAACAGGGGTTATCATTCTTGCAGACATCAAAGAAGTACGTTGATAGATAAAAAGAATATCCATTTTATATTAATAATTATTACTAATTACGAAATAATTGATTTTACCCCTACAAAATACCATGAAAAATCTGTGTGTTTTACCTCAGCACATGATAAAACAGATTAAAGAGAGGGAAAAGAGTAGACAACACTTGATTAAAGCATACTTATGAAAGCAACATTATATATTTTAAGTGCATTTGGACTTGGGGCAATGAAAGCCAGTATAGTAAAATCTCTTAATAGCAATACTCCTATTTCTTTAGTGGTGTTTTTACAATTTTTTCTTTGTACTATCTTTTTCTTACCAAAAATTATAAGGTCTCGGGGTAAATTAATAGTGTCACAACATTATTGGGCGCTAATTACCAGGGGATTATTAGGTATAGGGTATTGGTATTGCATGTTTTCGTCAGTAAATTACTTGTCTCTTTTCAATGTCAGTACACTTACAAGTTTTTCTCCATTTTGGGTATTACTAATAACTAGCATTTTTATTGATAAATCTATCAACAGAGAACTATTTTTTCTAGCAATAATTGGCTTTATCGGGTGCTTATTAATATTAAAACCGTCGAGAGAAATTACAAATTTGGGAGCAATTCTTGGATTGTTTAGTGGAATATTTATGGCACTAACTCTCATATCAATAAAAAATTTACTAAAAACAGAAAATTCAGATAGAGTGTTAGTATATTATTTTGGGGTAGCTTCTCTTGGTATGTTACCGTTTTTAATGAATCTTGCTATAACACAAGTATCTTTAAAGGATTGGGTTTTGCTATTAATCAATGCTCTGTTGATGCTTTTACACCAAATATTATTAAATAAAGGATTAGCAATTGGTTTAGCTACTGAAATGAGTATTTTAGCTTATAGCAGTGTTTTATTTTCTTTAATTTTAAGTATAGTTATTTGGCAAGAAATACCAGATATTTTTTCAATTGTTGGAGCATTAATAATAACCTCAAGTGGAATATATATAGCCAGGAGACAAAAATCATAACCCGAAAGCATCCAAAGTTTTAGGACAATGTTACCAAGCATTCTCGATAATAATTGGTATACCGTAAGGTTTAATAATTATTAGATCAAATCTAACCTGATAATTTTGATATTTTGGGTTAGAGCTTAAAAGCAGACTATTTTGTAGGTTAAATTTCAGGAATTTTGTCTGAGAAATTACATATGGTGTACATATGAAATTTTTAGTAAGAGTCAGAAAAGCCTGGAAGGCTGATAAGAAATGGTGGGCGATAGTGGTTTTGAACCGCAGGCATTTTCGTTTACACCGAGAGGGTCGGCAGTTCGAGTCTGTCATCGCCCACCATATATCTCTAAGTTTTCAGGGTTTTCTACTCTTACTAAAAAATTCAGATGTAATTCAGATGTAATTTCTCAGACAATAATCCTGAAATTTGACCTACAAAAAAATCTATTTTTTACCCTGTTACAAATTTTGAGTATTTTTAAGCGAAAATTAATAAGATTTTTGCCGGAAATAGTTAATCCTATTTCAAAAAAATCCTGTTTATCAGCAGCCCAAAAGAGTCCAATATAGAACTGCTTTAGTTATTTTCGACAGCAACTATCTTTTATCTAAATAACAAAACAACGTGTTTGTTGAATAAGTTTATGGCACATTTCAAGTAGTTTACGCATACATGCAACTATAGCAACCTTTTTAGTTTAAAATTATTAACAAGTCTATCATATAAATCTTTTAAATATTGAAAACCATTTTTTACTTACATCTAGACCTATTATTTTACTCATGATATAATCTCCTTCATCTTATTGTGCAAGGATGCTGCTTCCAGCCCCTTCTGCAATTTGTTCAAGGCAAACCTTGTAAGAGGGTACTTATTCTGTACACGACTATTTCAATCAAGACCCTATCAAGTCACCCTCTTATAATTACTGTAAAGGTTTCTAATTGATCTATATTTTGAGCTATTTCTTAGTGAGAATACATAGGATTTTTGAAGGAATAGTGTACCTATTTCAAGAAAATCATGTTTATTCGTAGAAAAAAAGAGCCAAAATATAGATCAATTAGAAACCTTTACAGACCCTAGGAGACTGTTGGAAATAACGAGTGAAGAGATTTTTTATGAGGCTATGTTTTGGTTTAGATTCTCATCTACACGGTAATGATATTAAAGATCATGAGAGCGATAATGATAACCCATCAATTTTGCAGACCACTAAGAATTTAGATTTTTATAGATATAAAATTACTATTGAATATTTAGGAACTGCTTTTGTTGGTTGGCAGAAGCAGAGTGATGCTTTATCTATTCAACAAATACTGGAAGATGGTATCTATAAATTTACTGGTGAAATAGTAGCAGTACACGGAGCCGGTAGGACTGATGCAGGGGTGCATGCTTTAGGGCAAGTAGCACATTTCGATTTAATGAAATATATGCACCCTTATAAAGTTATGCAGGCTATCAACTATTTTGTCAGATATCATAATATAGCAGTAGTTGATTGTGTGCTAGTAGACAGGAATTTTCATGCAAGATTTTCTGCTTTAGAACGTCATTATGTCTATAAAATTATCAATAGACCTAGCCAAGTTATAATAGATTTAAATCGTGCTTGGTGGATAAAATACCCTCTTGATGTTGAAGCAATGAGACGCGGAGCTTCCTACCTTATAGGACATCATGATTTTAGTTCATTTAGAGGTAAGTTCTGCCAAGCAAAGTCACCTATAAAAACCTTATCTGAATTAACTATTACCCAAAAAAATGAAGAAATAAAAATATATTTTTCTGCTCGATCTTTTTTACATAATATGGTTCGAAATATTGTTGGTAGTTTAGTATTAGTTGGACGTAATATATGGCAGGAAGATGATATCCAAAAAGTTCTGGATGCTAAGAAAAGAGAAGCAGCAGGAGCAAAGGCTCCAGCATGCGGGCTGTATTTTCTTAGAATCGACTATTAACTTATCACTACTTCAAAAGTTGTCTAAATAACTTTTGAAGTAACGGTTAAAATGAATAATAGTTATTGTGTCTTTACTTCTACTTGTACAACCTTCTGAGTGTTGTTATCGAAATATAAGAATAAGTCAAATTTATCACCAACTGTTAGTATAGTCTTTAAATCCAAAAGCATAATATGCATACCGCCCGGCTGTAGAACAGCACTGGTTTTGGTTGGGATAACTAGCTTATCAAGTTGTACCATTTTGCTAACACCTTTTTCGTCAACAAAACTTTTATGTAATTCAACCTTGTTAGCAACATCGGAAGAAACATTTACTAAATTATAATCTGTATCAGAATTATTAACAATCTCAAGATATATTGCCGAATTATTACGTTTGCCAACAATAGTTGACGTCGAAGGTCTTGCCCAAGCATTTAGTGTTTCAATAGATTCAGCTGATGCAATCGTATTATTATTTGGGGTAGTAGTCGCAAAACAGACTGGCAGGCTAAAACATAGACTAACAGCAATGATGGTTATTATCTTCTTAAGTACCATATTATCCTCATAAATTAAGTTACTCGAGTCACTTTAGTATACATCATATTATATGATACACTAAGTATTATTTAGTATATAATTCTAATTTTGGTTTACTTTAACAAATTTCTGTTTCACAGTATCCCAATTATAGTGAACATTTACTGTTTTAATTTCTGTAACTGTAATATCTCCGTTGGATAGCTGTGCAACATCAAAGCCTTTTTGGATAGATTCAGTAATTAGAGTCGCTGATTGACAAATATATCTAACATTACAAAAGGGATGATTATCACCATCTAATGAATTTGTTGCTTTCTTAGTTGGGGTATTCAAAATAGATATGTTTTTTTCTTTCATTCTAGATAACTTCAGATATTCTGTACTGTTTTATAACAGTTTCGTAATAAGGTGGCAAGACCTGTTTGTTGTTAATTTAAGTTATTTAGTCTTTTGTAATGAGGTGTATCCTGTGCTAGGAAGTTTTAATTTTTCAAACTCGGCAATAAAGTTATTTTTCTATTTTTTAAAGAAAAGGAAAATTAAACTAATTGTTCTGGGTTTGTTATGCATAATGTTGGGAACGATACCTGCTATTGATAGTGTGTTGCTGCAAAAAATTATAAATTTGCTAGAGTCTTTCTCTGATGAAAAGGTTAAAGAGCTACCTTCCTCTATGATGTTTTGGGCAATAATATATGCATTTTGGTGGATGGGTGTAAATGTTATGTGGCGGGTTTATGATTATGTTTATCTAAAAACAATGCCCTATATCAAAGGACAGATACTAGATGAGATGTATAATTACACTCAGTATCATAACCATAAATTCTTTCAAGAAAACCTTGCTGGTCATATTACCAATCGTATTACTGAAGCTTCTAGATCTTTCGAAATGGTTCTATCCTTATTTGGTGAAAAAATTATATATAAACTAGCTATAATTATTTTCTCTCTAGTAGCCATGTACTCCGTTCATCAAATATTTTCTACTATATTCCTGATATTTATTTGTGTTTTTATAGGGACTAGTGTTATTTGTTCAAGTACAATAAACAAATATTCAGTAAATTATGCACGCAGTAAATCAATAGTTGCCGGTAATATTGTTGACTTAATAGCCAATATTGGGGCAGTACGCATGTTTACTTCTCATAAATTTGAACGTCAAAATCTAGCAGTAAAGATAGATAATGCTATAGTTAATGAACAAATTATGCAGTTTTTCATGTGGAAGCTACGTAATGTACTAGGAATAATCTGTGCTATAATGATTTTTATCATGATTTATTATTTGGCGATACTCCGTAGTCAAATGCAAATAACTATAGGAGATTGCGTATTGATACTTAATCTGTGTGTTACTGTTACTACTGAAATTTGGGATTTAACACAGGAAATAGGGGATATGTTTGAAGAGTTTGGTTCTTTTAACCAAACTCTATCATTGATGAAACCTCATATTGTAAAAGATATTGACAATGCACATATTCTGAATGTTACCAAAGGTGAAATAATATTTAAGAATGTTAGTTTTAAATATTATCATAATAATAATTTATTTGAGAATAAATCCATTACAATTTTGAGTCAACAAAAAGTCGGGTTAGTAGGATTTTCTGGTTCAGGAAAAACAACTTTTGTCAATCTCATCACACGGTTGCACGATATAGACCAAGGAGAAATTCTAATTGATAGACAAAATATTAGATATGTAACACAAGACTCTTTGCGAGAAAATATTAGCATAATACCGCAAGAACCAATCCTATTCCATAGGACAATTATGGATAATATTAGATATGGAAAAAAAGATGCTAGCTTAGAAGAGGTAATAGAGGCGGCAAAAGCAGCTCATATACATCAAGTTATTGATACTATGCCAGAAGGATACCAGAGCTTATGCGGTGAAAGGGGTAATAACTTGTCAGGTGGTCAGAGGCAGAGGATAGTAATAGCTCGGGCAATATTAAAGAATGCTCCCATATTAATCCTTGATGAAGCAACAAGCAGTTTAGATAGTGAGACTGAGAGCTTAATACAAGATTCTCTATCTTACTTAATGCAAAATAAAACTGTATTAGTTATAGCTCATAGATTATCAACTTTGTTAAATATGGATAGAATTCTGGTTTTTGATAAGGGTAGTATAGTTGAAGATGGAACACATGAAGAATTATTAAAAAACAGTAACTTGTACAAAAAATTATGGAAATCACAAGTAAAAGGTCTGATAATTTAAAGTCCAACAGTGTCTAGGGATTATGTCATCCCTGCGAAAACAGGTATAGTGAAACCTATTGAATTAGATGATACAAACTTTGTGTCATACCTGCGAAAGCAGGTATCTAGATTCCCGCCTACGCGGGAATGACAACTTACAATAGTTATGTTCTTTATCACCTAATCCTATGAGCATAACTATATCTAAAAAGTTTTGAGGTACTATAGATTCCCGCCTACGCGGGAATGACATCAATATTATAATAGTTTTTAAATTATTAGTAGAAATTATTTTAGATTTGGTATTGTAATAGGTTATAATTCTGTGTATCATGATAAATGTTTTGTTTAGTCACTCACCTTACATATGGCATTTAAAAGTCATAGGGAAAACAGCACAGTGCTATTAGCGAGGAGCCACTGTAGTGGGACGTGGCAATCTAAATAAATGTGGATTGCCACTACACTCACGTGGTCTCGCTAATAGCGTCTTGTACTTTTCTGCAATTTTTAAATTGCCGTGTGGATTATGCGTAAGGTGAGTTAATCATATTAATTGGAGAAATTTAATGCAAGTATTCGTTGGAAAAGCTGCTCTGGATTTTACAGCTAAAGCTATTATGCCTGATAATAGTATAGAATCTGAATTTAATCTTAGAAATTATGCTAAGGATCATAAAGTAGTCTTGTTTTTTTATCCGCTTGATTTTACTTTTGTTTGTCCGTCAGAAATTATAGCTTTTAATAATAGGTTGGGGGAATTTACTGAGAGAAATACAAAATTAGTAGCAATAAGCGTTGACTCGCATTTCTCTCATTTGGCTTGGAAACATACTCCTTACAATAAAGGTGGTGTTGGCAATATCCAGATTCCTATGGTGTCAGATATTAAAAAGAGTATCTCGCATAGTTATAATGTACTGCATGATGATGGAATATCACTGCGTGGTACTTTTGTTATTGATGAAACATTTATAGTGAGGCATTTGCTAGTTAATGATTTGCCGATTGGTAGAAATATTGATGAAGTAATAAGAGTGATAGATGCTATAGACTATAATACAAAACATGGTGAAGTATGTCCAGCTGGATGGAATAAAGGTGATGAAGGTATTACTCCTTCACATAAAGGAGTGGCACATTACTTAGCTTCTAATGCAGAGAAGTTATAGTAACTCAAATCATTCGAGTATATATGCCACAACTGTCGAAAGTTAGAAGGTAGAGCGGGTTTAGAGGTCATCATGGCAGTTTAAAAGTTGCAGGAAAATGACTGGCGTCATTGCGAGGAGGCGTGATCCGACGAAGCAATCTATTTTTGGTTACTTTTATGGATTGCCACGACCACTATAGTTATGCCTATAGGATTAGGTGATAAAGAACATAACTATTGTAAGTTGTCATTCCCGCGTAGGCGGGAATCTAGATACCTGCTTTCGCAGGTATGACACAAAGTTTGTATCACCTAATTCAATAGGTTTCACTATATGTGGTCTCGCAATGACGGAAGTACTTTCATCCTGCGTCATTGCGAGGAGGTGTGAGCCGACGAAGCAATCCATTTTTGGTTACTTTTATGGATTGCCACGACCACTATAGTTATGCCTATAGGATTAGGTGATAAAGAACATAACTATTGTAAGTTGTCATTCCCGCGTAGGCGGGAATCTAGATACCTGCTTTCGCAGGTATGACACAAAGTTTGTATCACCTAATTCAATAGGTTTCACTATATGTGGTCTCGCAATGACGGAAGTACTTTCATCCTGCGTCATTGCGAGGAGGTGTGAGCCGACGAAGCAATCTATTTTTAGTTACTTTTATGGGTTAACTCGTCGACCTGAGGTGTTCTTCGCTAATAGACGTTGACCACATACAATTTTTAAAGTATTTTGCCTAAAGCTGCGTCCTCTTCTAACTCTTGATAGTTGTGGGGTTAGCCTGTGATTGGAGAAATGTTAATCGGGTTAGCTATATAAATCCAGCCAAAGAGGTTTGATGCTTAAGGGGTTATTTTTGGATACTAACCAAGTATCTTATACAAAAGAAACTATTGATATTCTAAGACTGATTAGGAGTGAAAATGTTGGTTCAAGAACTTTTTGGAGTTTAATAAAGCTATTTGGTAGTAGTAGTGTTGCAATTGATAACATACAAGAGTTTTCTTTGCGGGGTGGGCGTTCTAAGCCAGTAAGGGTATTTTCTCAGAGTGAGGCAAATAAAGAACTTGAACTACTGCAAAAGAATAATGCTAAAATTATTACCTATAAATCTCCAGAATATTCAAGGTTATTGTTAGAGATTTTTGATTGCCCACCAATACTAAGTTATAAGGGCAATATTGGATTATTATCACATGAAAGATGTTTAGCAATTGTGGGGGCAAGAAATGCTTCAGTGAATGGTCGTGCCTTTGCTGCTAAAATTGCTAAGGAGTTGACAGATAACGATTATATAGTGGTTTCTGGACTTGCAAGAGGGGTTGATACAGCAGTGCATCAAGTAAATGTTTCTAAAACAATAGGAGTTATAGCTGGAGGAATTGATTATGTTTATCCCCCAGAGAATGTTAGATTATTTGAGCAAATCCAGCAAGATGGTTTGATAATTGCTGAATTACCAGTAGGGTCAAAACCGCTTGGGCAACATTTCCCGCAGCGTAATCGATTAATTTCTGGTATATCTCTTGGAACAGTAGTAATTGAGGCTAGTCTAAAATCTGGATCGTTAATCACAGCACGGTTTGCGTTAGAACAGAATAGAGAAGTATTTTCCGTACCAGGATTTCCACTAGATCCTAGGTGCCAGGGTACTAATAAACTTATCAAGGAAGGAGCTCATATGGTAGAATCTACTCAGGATATAGTGGCTAACTTACCACATTTTGCCAAAATTGTCAGTAAATCTAAAGAGGTAGCAAATGATTCAGCTGAAAATAATCAGTTTAAAGCGTTAGATATAAAATATGCTAATCCTATTACCAACGATATGCGTATGAGAGTTAAGGAGCTTTTATCTTCCACTCCTATAGATTTTGATTGTTTGCACCAAACACAGTTACCTTTGCAAACTATATATATGATAATATTGGAGCTAGAATTGGCTGGAAAAATAACTAGATATCCTGGTAACAAGATATCTTTAATTTATAAATAATATGAAATTAGTAATAGTAGAATCGCCAGCAAAGGCGAAAACGATAAATAAGTATCTGGATAGCGATTTTAAGGTTATTGCTTCGTTTGGACATATTAGAGACTTACCATCTAAAAATGGTTCAGTTTTGCCAAATGAAAATTTTGCCATGAAATATGTTATATCAGATAAAGCAGAAAAATATGTTGAAGCAATAACTAAAGATGCTGCCAAAGCTGAAATGGTTTATCTAGCAACCGATCGAGATCGAGAGGGAGAAGCAATTGCCTGGCATGTTGCAGAAATAATAAAAGAAAAAAACTCGATTAAATCTAATGATTTCTTTAAAAGAGTAGCATTTGACGAGATTACCAAGAAAGCTATTTTGCATGCAATGGAAAACCCAAGAAATATTGATATTGATTTGGTTAATGCTCAACAAGCAAGAAGGGCGTTAGATTATTTGGTGGGATTTACTTTATCACCGATATTATGGCGTAAATTGCCGGGATGTAGATCAGCCGGTAGAGTGCAGTCTGTAGCCCTCAGGCTTATTTGTGAACGAGAAGATGAAATTGAACGTTTTAAATCGCAAGAATATTGGGATATTAGTCTTAATGTTCTTAATAGTAACGAGGAACCGTTTTTAGCAAGATTAACTCATGTCAATGGTAAAAGATTAGAGAAATTCTCAATTATTAATGAATCCGCAGCTAATGCTCTAGTCAAGGAAATAAAATCAAAGAATTTTCATGTTGCAGTTCTAGAAAAAAAGCAGCAGAAACGTCAACCGCAACCGCCTTTCATTACTTCTTCGTTACAGCAAGAAGCAGCTAGAAAATTAGGGTTTACTGCTAAAAAAACTATGCAAATTGCCCAAAAACTTTACGAAGGTATGGATATAGGTAATGAAACGGTAGGTTTGATTACCTATATGAGAACGGATGGTACCACACTTGCTAGTGAGGCTGTTGAACAAATACGTCAGTTGATACATAAGAATTTTGGCGATAAATATCTACCAGCTAGCCAGCGAGTTTATAAATCTAGAGCCAAAAATGCTCAAGAAGCTCATGAAGCTATTAGACCAACTAATGTTACTCTACTACCAGACAAATTAAAAGATAAACTAGATAAAGATTATTACAGACTTTATGACTTGATTTGGAAAAGGACGGTGGCCTGCCAAATGGAAAATGTTATTATTGATTTAGTGGTAGCTCAGCTTGATACAGAAGATAAAGAATTTACAGCCAGGGCAACGGGTTCAATTATTGCCTTTGATGGTTTTTACAAAATTTATCGTGAAGGTCTAGATGATGAAACGGAAGAAGAAAATAGGCTGCTACCTTCGCTAAAAGAAGGAGAAAAATTAACTACGATTTCAGTGGATCCAGCTCAGCATTTCACTGATCCACCGCCAAGATATTCGGAAGCTAGTCTGGTGAAGAAGCTTGAGGAGCTTGGAATTGGTCGCCCGTCTACTTATGCGTCGATTATATCAGTGTTGCAAGATAGGAATTATGTGGTTGTTGAGAAAAAACGTTTCTTTCCAGAGGAATTAGGACGTTTAGTGACAACATTTCTGACAGGTTTTTTCAAGAAATATGTTGAATATGATTTTACAGCTGATCTTGAAAATGATTTGGATGAAGTGGCAGAAGGTAAAATAGAGTGGAAATTTTTACTAAAAAAATTCTGGGATGGGTTTAATAATAACGTAGAAATAGTTAGTGATAAGAAAATATCTGATATAATTCTTTATGTTGAACAAGCATTAGATTATCACCTATTTGGAGAAAAATCAGAAAATACTAATTCAAGAAATTGTTCATCCTGTTCTACAGGTCAATTAGGTCTAAAACTTGGTAAATTTGGGGCATTTTTAGCTTGTAGTAACTATCCTGAATGTACTTTCAAAAAACAAATTACTTCGAAAAATAGTGATATTGTTGACATGGTTGAAGAGAACAAATTATTAGGAATAGATAAAGAGGGTCATGATGTTTTGTTAAAAAAAGGTCCATATGGTTTTTATGTACAGACTAGCAAACAAGTTGCCAAGGGTGAAAAACCAAAACGTGCGTCATTGCCACCATCGGTAGCACAAAGTGACGTGACTCTTAGTTTGGCTCTAAGGCTTCTTGAGTTACCGGTTAAATTATGCTTGCACCCTGACTCTGATCAAGAGATTATACTGGGCATAGGTAGATATGGTCCGTATCTTAAATATCTTGATAGGTTTATTTCAATACCTAAAAGATACGATCCTTTTACCATTACAACAGAAATGGCTGTGGAAATAATTGAGGCTAGTAATAATAGGTTGAAGAATAAACCAGAGAAAGATGCTGACAAGCCAAAAGGAGTGGTAACAAAAGTTCCTAAAAAGAATGTTAGGACAAGGACTGTTGCTGCAAAAAAAACAACAAGCAAGAAAAAAGCCAAATAAGCGGTTAAAAAATTATGAGAAAGGTTATCACAAGATTTGCACCATCACCAACTGGTATGTTGCATATAGGTAATAGTAGGACAGCTCTGATAAATTGGTTATATGCTAGAAAGCATAATGGCATATTCATTTTAAGGTTTGATGATACCGATCTTGAACGTAGCAAGCAACAATATAAAAATGCCATTGAAGAGGATTTTAAATTTTTAGGACTTAACTGGGATCAAACTTTTTGTCAGTCTAATAGACTTGATAAGTATGAAGCGGTAAAAGCATTATTATTACAAAAAAATAAATTATATCCTTGTTTTGAGACTCAAGAAGAGCTTGAATTAAAGCGTAAATTACAATTATCAAGAGGACTCCCTCCGATCTATGATCGTGCAGCTTTGAATCTTACTAAACAACAAATAAATGATTATATTAGCCAAGGAAGAAAACCGCATTATCGATTCTTGGTATCGCATACTCCAATTATTTGGCAAGATATGATTAAAGGTGAAGTTAAATATGAAGGTAAAAATATTGGTGATCCGATAGTTATTAGAGAAGATAACAGCATGACTTATATGCTTTGTTCGGTTATTGATGATATTGATTATGCAATTACCCATATTATTCGAGGCGAGGATCATGTAACTAATACTGCAATTCAGGTGCAAATGTTTGAAACTCTAGGGGTAGAGGTGCCAAATTTTGCTCATCTGAGTCTAGTGATTAGTCGGGATGAAAAAATATCTAAAAGAATAGGGGGGTTTGAGATCGCTTCTCTAAGGGATGAAATTGGATTAGAGCCGATGGCAATTAATAGTTTCTTTAGTTTGCTTGGTTCGTCATCGGCTATTATACCGTTTAAGAATTTAGATGAGCTAATAAAAGAGTTTAACATTAATAATTTTTCTAAAAGTCCAACAACTTATTTGCAGGAAGAATTAGAGCGTTTAAATCATAAATTGCTAATCAACCTTAGCTTTGATGAAGTAAAGGATCGCTTAAAAGAGATTAAGGCTGAACAAGTAAATGAACAATTCTGGCTAGCAGTTAGAGGTAATTTAGAAAAATTATATGAAATAAAAGATTGGTGGAATATTTGTTATTCTCCATCTAAAGTTGAAGGATTAGATAAAGAATTTTTAAAACAAGCAGCTACTTTGCTAATAGATGAGCCGATAACCATCGATAGTTGGAGCATATGGACTAAAAGGATTATGGAAGTAACTGGTAAAAAAGGCAAGGAAATATTCCTGCCTTTAAGACTTGCTATAACGGGAATGACATCTGGACCGGAAATGTCGGTCATATTACCTCTACTTAGCAAAGATGAAATTATAAAAAGACTAATAAGTTGATTATTACCTTGAGGAGTTGGTAAAGTGAGCAGGAATAAGGGAGCATAAAAACTTTTGCGTAAAATTGAGAGAATTCTGTGGATATTGAGATATATGGTGTGTCCTAGTGTCTAGTTTGCTAACCTTAACAGAGTTAGAAATGGCTGCCATCCAATGTTTTTATTCCCTATTACTTTCTCACAATAACAATTATACATAACTTCACTTAACATAAAACATCTCAACATTTCTATTACAAAATACTATGCTAATTTTAAGAATTTTGTTTAATATGAAGCAACTAATTTAATTCTCTATCATATTCTTTATTTTGAATTTTTTCTATAGTGAAACCTATTGAATTAGGTGATACAAACTTTGTGTTAACCTTGCGAAAGCAGGTATCTAGATTCCCGCCTACGCGGGAATGACAACTTACAATCGTTATGTTCTTTATCACCTAATCCTATGAGCATAACTATACATATTTGTAACCTAAATTAGTGCAGGGCAGTTTAAAAGTCGCAACTAATGATATAAGAATCTGTTTTGAGAAATGCATAAACGTCATTGCGAGGAGCCGCTTCGCTACGACACGGCAATCCAAAAAATTGCAACGGCAAAAATAAAACAGCAAGCTGTTTATTTGGATCGCCACGCCACTTCGTGGCTCGCGATGACGGTTATTCGTTTCTATAATCTAGTATTTTATATCATTAGTTGCGACTTTTAAACTGCCCTGAAATTAGTGGTTGATCAATTTAGGATAACTATGCGTGTGATGTAGGAAATTTATTTTCTGTAAATCTACTCGCTAGGCTAGTACTACAGTCGTAGTTTATAAATAATATAAAATGTATTATAGTTATGCTCATAGGATTAGGTGATAAAGAACATAACGATTGTAAGTTGTCATTCCCGTGTAGGCGGGAATCTAGATACCTGCTTTCGCAAGGTTAACACAAAGTTTGTATCACCTAATTCAATAGGTTTCACTATAGAATGTATGGCATAGTTGAAGGAGGAGATGAGATAAGGAATGGATAACATCAAGATATGGCAAGAACTGGAAGGAATGATAGAAGAAGGTCAGAGTGGTTTAAGAGTAGGATGTAATGATTATAGAACTTTTAATAATATGTCACTGTATGTCAAAGCATTAATGAGTCACGGCGGTCTCATGAACAAAAGGTAAAGAAATGTTAATAATAAAGTTTTTGCAAATAGTGGAGTAATATCGTAAGAATCTCTTAATAAAATAATTATTATTTGGAGATAGTGATGTTAAGAGAGAGAGAATTCGTCAAGAACTTTGCAGAACATTTTTGCGATATTGAAGATCATAGACAAGAAAGTAAGATATAGTGAAACCTATAGAATTAGGTGACACAGAAACCATTATGGCACTCGATGCCGAATATATGACCGCTTCCTTTGTGGCTCTATTTTTTATTTTCTTTATTGACAAATTCACTCGTCCATATATGACAACTTACAATCGTTATGTTCTTTATCATCTAATCCTATGGGCATAACTATATCTAAAATAGTGGACAAAAAGCCCTGAGATATTATAGATTCCTGCCTACGCAGGAATGATCCTTTTTGTTTAAACATAGCAGATGTTGTATCTTTAGACTTTTGACGGGGGGACTAGTTAATGACAGTTTCAAAGATTACTTTCAGCAAATTGCCAATTAATCAGATGTTCTATATAAACTGAAACATAGTCCGGACGTTTATTACGATAATCTATATAGTAGGCATGTTCCCAGACATCACAAGCAAGTAAAGGTTTCATAGATTCAGTAATAGGAGTTTCAGCATTACTAGTCTTTACTATCTGTAATTTACCATTGTTAGAGACTAGCCATGCCCAACCGCTAGCAAATTGGCTTATTGCCGCTTGCTTAAATTCAGCAGCAAAATTCTCATAACTACCAAAATCTTTATTTATCTGCTCCAACATCCTACCAGTAGGCTTTCTTCCACCTGCAGGCTTAATAGAATGCCAAAAGAAAGTATGATTCCATATCTGTGCGGCATTATTAAATATGGCAACTGCATCTGGTTTGATACTTGCATAAATTATTAACTCCTCCAAACTCTTCTTTTGTAGTTCCGGATTATTTTGTAACAAATTATTCAAGTTAGTTACATATGCTTGATGGTGTTTCCCATGATGGTAATCAAAAGTTTCAGGAGAAAAATGTGGGACAAAATCACCTTTACCATAAGGCAATTCCGGTAATACAAAAGGATAAGATTTTTGGTTAGATTGGTTGCAATATATCATAATTTTCTCACGTTTAACATAAAAGGCTTACACTTTCAGTGTAACCTATTTTAAAAGCATTAACAAAATGTTCTTTATAGTTTTTAGTAAAATATAGCTAACCTGTTAATGTTCTAGACAGCCTATCCGCTATTAGCTACTTTAGTAGCGACGAAGCAATTGATGTCATTCTTAGCAACGGCGTGAATCTAGATACCTGCTTCCGCAAGGTTAACACAAAACAAGATTGCTTCGTCGACTTTGTCTCCTCGTAATAACACTTGGGGTCTCAAGAACTTATTCGGGTTAGCTATAACTCTTAAAATTAATAGTATAGCACAAAACTTTCAAGCACTAAGAGATTCTACAACCACATAGGAGAAATAATTTTTGACAAAAATTCTTTATGTTTTTGCAACTCTTCCTTAGTTGGTTTGATAACTACAATATCATTTTTGTTTGCCATAGTAGTTCTAACCGATAACTCACCTGTTTTTTGCACCTTTTTACTATTAATATTAAAGCTTATCTGCCTACCTCCAGTAAGCTCAACATAAACCTCTGCCAGTAATGCCGCATCTTTAAGTGCTCCATGCAACTTACGCGAAGTATTATCAATTTTATATCTTTTGCATAAGGCATCAAGATTAGCTTTCATTCCGGGAAACATCTTCCGAGCCAAAGCAAGAGTATCAATAGTATTGGAAAGTTCTAAGAACTCTGTATAAGGTCTTTTGAGCAGAGATAACTCGTAATTAATAAACTTAATATCGAATGTTGCATTATGTATAACAAGTTGGCTGCTACTAATAAACGCTAAGAATTCTTCAGCAATTTCTGCAAAGAGCGGTTTATCTTTTAAGAACTCCCCCGATATACCATGTATTCGATAAGCTTCTGTAGGCATATCTCGTTGTGGATTAATATAAAAATGGAATTGCTTACCGGTTAGAACTTTATTAACCATCTCAATAGCACCAATCTCAACAATCCTATGACCACTTTTGGGATCTAAGCCAGTTGTCTCAGTATCTAAAATTACTTCTCTTAATTGCTGCATTTTAATTTTTGTATTAGTTGAGTTATTTGTTTATCTAAATCTACTATATTAACATCAGTATTAATAACAAAATCTGCTTTTGCTATTTTAATCTGTTGTGACAATTGAATTTGTGCGATCTTATTATAAGTTGTTAAACTAAATCCTTCCCTAGACATTGCACGTTTTAATCTAGATTTCTCTGAGCAAAATGTTGTAACATAAAAATCAAAATATTTATCAAATTCAGCTTCAAAAAGTAATGGAATCTCAGCAAATGTAATTTCTGAATCACTATTTTGCCTTTTAAAAAGAGACAAACCTTCCACTACAAATGGATGAATAAAATTTTGCAATTCGCTTCTCGATGAATCATTAGCGTAGATTAGCTCTGCAATTCTTCTTTTATCAAAAATTTTTAGATCAGGCAGTAAGTTAAGAATTATATTTTGTATTGCCAGCTCTTTGTAGATATCCTTAATATATTCGTCAGCGGAAAAAGTCATAAATCCTAAATCAGCTAAATAATTTAAGACAAAAGTTTTTCCTGAAGCATAACTACCAGTAATTCCTACACAGATCATTCTAATAAATATTTTATTTTTCTATAATAAAAAGCCCATATTTATTAGCTAGCTCGATAGTTCTTTCTAGCTCAATAACGATCACTTTTTCTTTCTGTATTGCTACCCCTTTATAACCATAATTAGCTAAATTATTTATTGTATCTGGCCCTATTGTAGGTATATCAATTCTAGTATCTTGTCCTTTTTTCATCATTTTAACAAGTACCCCACTTGTAGAACTATTACGTAAATGTGAACATCTTTTTATTAAATTATCTGTACCCTCCGCTGCTTCAATACCTATAATATATCCATTATCAACAATTACTGATTGTCCTACATCAATCTGCCCTATACTATCTAATAGCTTCATGCCTAATTCGATATCTGTATTATCTATTTCTGATGGAACCATTATAGTCATAACACCCTTTTTTGCACTCAATATTTCATAACTAGACACCACTTGGAATCCCTTCTCTTCTAGAAAATCTGTTACTATACTAAGAAGTTTATCATCTCCTAAAAATTTTTGTCTCAATATGCGAGCAAGTAACCTTGAACCCATTAAATCTACTTTAACTGCTTTAAAATTAGGACGCTTTACACCACCAGCAAGAATTATATTTTTTACAGCATACTTACGAAAATACTCAATTATTGGTCTAACCATACCGATTTTAAAAAATTGGTGGGTAAAATCCTTATATAATACCGGATATGCTTCTCCTTCTAAAGCCGCGATATAACACTGTCCTCCTTGCTTAATGAAACTCTCAGCCAGTGAGATTGGCAATGAGCCATTTCCCGCTATAATTCCAACTATATTGAAAGGATTAGAAAAATTAGAATGTAAAGCTGAGGGCAAACCTGTCTCACGTATATTTAGGTCACGTGCATTTTTTATAGTCAAATGATTTGAAGGATGGGAAGGAAAAACAAGGGAAAAGCGAATATAGCGTATTCTTTGTATGTGAGTACGCAAATACCACCAAATTTTGTGAATCCACTTCTTGAAAGCAGAAGAGTATATTTGCAACATTTTAGCTATTTGCCTTATCATGATCTACTTGCCTTGGTTGACAAAACACTCTGGTACTATCCTGCTTTATAAAAGCGATAATTTGCTCTACAATATGATTACCTTTATATTGCTTTGAAACTTTCTCAATTCTATTAGTAAAAATACCTTCACTAACAAAAAGATCATCTACCGCTTTTATAGTATCAAGCGTTTCCTGATTATCAAAGCCACGTCTTTTCATTCCAACTAAGTTTATACCTTCAAGAAATGCCCTTTCACTTGTGGCTAAACCAAATGGAATCAAATCTCTCACCACTGCAGACCCACCGCCTATCATTGCATGCTGTCCTATACGTACGAACTGCAGAACAGCGGAAAGTCCTCCTATAACAGCATAATCACCAACTGTAACGTGTCCACCCAGGCTAGCATAATTTGCAAAAATTACATTATTTCCTACGATGCAATCATGTGCTATATGTACTCCAACCATAAATAAACCATTATTACCTATAGAGGTAACCATACCACCACCTTTACTACCAGCTTGAATAGTTACATATTCTCTAATAGTATTATTACTACCTATGATGACCTCTGACTTTTCTCCCTCATACTTAACTATTTGAGGGGGCTGACCAATAGAAGCAAATGGATACATAACTGTATTAGCACCAATTTTTGTTTTTCCCTCTATAACTACGTGTGACTTTAGCTCAACATTATCTGCTAAAATCACCTCCGCTCCAATAGTACAAAAAGGTCCTATTCTGACATTCTTACCAATAGAAGCCCTTGGATCTACTATAGCAGTTGCGTGTATAGCTGGTGATACCATCATTAATTCCTATTTTTAAACATAGCAGTAAATTTGCTCTCTGCAACTATCTGATCATCAACTTTAGCATTACTTGAAAATTTCCAAACAGAGGCTCTATTTTGTTCTACTTTAGCATAAATATGTAATGTATCGCCTGGTTCAACAATTTTACGAAATTTTGCCTCTTCAATAGACATAAAGAACACATCTTTATCTTTTTTGAAATCCATTGATTTTGCTACTAAAATAGCAGAAAGCTGCGCCATAGCTTCAATAATTAAAACGCCTGGCATTACTGGTTTTGTAGGAAAATGACCAGTAAAATGGGGTTCATTAAAAGTAACATTTTTTATACCCAGAATTGACTCATTAAGCTTAAACTCCAGCACCTTATCTATTAATAAAAATGGATAGCGATGAGGTAACATTTCCATTATTTCTACAATATTAATTTTCATCTACATTCTGTTTTTTTATAAGCTGTTTCATAATTACTGATTGTTTATGCCAATCTCTAATCGGCAGTGCAGGAAATCCACCAACTGTTACTCCTGATTCAACATCCTTTATAACGCCGGCTTTTGCTGCTACTTGCACTTTATCACCCAGCACTATATGTCCGGATAGTCCCGACTGCCCTCCAAGAGCACAATATGCTCCTATTGTAGCGCTACCTGATATACCGACTTGGGCGACAATAATTGACCCCCTTCCTATTATAGCATTATGTCCTATCTGCACTAAGTTATCTATTCTACATAAATCTCCTATCACCGTATCATTCATTGACCCTCTGTCAATAGTAGTATTACTACCTATTTCAACATTATTACCTATTTTCACCATACCAGTGTGGAAAATTTTCTTATGAACCCCTTTATCTGTTGCAAAACCAAACCCATCTTGTCCAATTCTTGCTCCAGCTAATATTACCACATCATCACCTATTATACTGTAACTTATTGAAACATTTGAGTATATTAATGCTCTATTACCTATTACTACTCCATAGTCTATAACAGTTCCAGATTCTATAACGCAATTATCACCTATTATAACATGATCTTCAATAACAACATTATGTCCTATATAACAATTACTTCCTATAGTGGCAGAATCTGAAATATAGGCAGATTGCATAATTTTGTTAGGATAAGTTTTTGCTCTACTATAAAACAAATCCACTAATTTTGCATAAAAGAAATACGGATTTCTTACTTTTAATAATATCGTTCCATTATTAGATTCTTGCGAAAAATTCTCTGGAACTATGCAGCATGAAGCTTTAGTGTTTTGGAATTGAACAATATATTTGCTATTACTTAAAAAACTTATATCACCAACACCAGCCTCCTCTAACGACTTAACATCATGGATTAACAAGTCACTGGAACATACTGCCTCAGCATCTATTAACTTTATAATTTCTGATAATTTATAAGAGGCAGATTTCTTATAAAAACGCGGATTTATCATAGTTACTTAATTTTTACGAAATGATAGGAACAGTATAAATGCATGATGGGAGCAGTATAAACGTCAGTTAAAAAATATTCAAGTTTTCTTACAATAATTTATATTTGTATAATAACAAAATCGTTAACTGATCAAATTTAGAATGTTGATATTAGTTGTTATTTGAGAAGTTGGAACTTGCTCACCTATTATAGCTACCCGAATAAGTTCTTGATATTAAGTTGTCATTCCCGCGTAGGCGGGAATCTAGATAGCTGTTTTCGCAGGTATGACACAAAATAATTGCTTCGTCACTAATAGCAAAGAAATTATCTAGAACTTTAACGAGTTACCTATTATTTTTTGTCCTCATTTTTCAAATTATTTGAGTATACTGTTTGATTATACTGTACAAATAGTATATGTTAGAACTTAGAAACAAAAATAGCAACAAAATCAGCTATTTATAATGTGGTAACTATTTATAGTATGGAATTCGATCCTAATCTACTATCTCGTATACAATTTGCTTTTACTATAAGCTTTCATATAATTTTCCCGTCTTTTACCATTGGTCTTGCTAGCTGGCTTGCTGTGGTAGAAGGGCTATGGCTGAAAACTGGCAATAATATTTACCAAGAAATATATAAATTCTGGGTTAAGATTTTTGCTATTACCTTTGGTATGGGTGTAGTATCCGGTGTTGTTCTGTCTTATCAATTTGGTACTAATTGGTCAGGTTTCTCAGATAAGATAGGTAATGTCCTTGGACCACTTTTAGCTTTTGAAGTGCTTACTGCCTTCTTCTTGGAATCATCTTTTCTGGGAATTATGCTGTTTGGCTGGAATAGAGTTAGTAAAAAGATGCATTTCACTGCTACTTTAATCGTGGCAATTGGTACGATTATCTCTGCTTTTTGGATTCTGTCAGCTAATAGCTGGATGCAAACTCCTACTGGTTATGAAGTACGAGCCGATAATATTTTATATCCGGTAAGTTGGTTAGACATTATTTTTAATCCTTCCTTTCCATATCGTTTTTGCCATATGATGGTTGCAGCATACTTAACTACAGCTTTTGTAATCGGTGGTGTCGCTGCTTGGTATCTTGTACGTAACAAATTTGTTGCCCATGCTAAAACCATGTTTGGTATGGCAATGTTGATGGCAGTATTTGTTGCTCCAATACAGCTTTTTATCGGTGACCAACATGGGTTAAATACTTTAGAATATCAGCCTGCAAAAGTTGCTGCTATGGAAGGTATCTGGGATACAGAAGAAGGAGCTGCCCTTAGACTCTTTGGCTGGCCTTCAGCACAAGAAGAGACAACAAAATATACTATAGAAATACCAAAAGTTGCTAGTTTAATACTGACCCATAGCTTAGATGGAGAAGTAAAAGGCTTAAAAGAATGGTCAAAAGAAAACCGCCCCCCTGTATTAATAGTATTTTTATGTTTCCGAGTAATGGTAGGAATCGGTATATTAATGATAATTACTGGGGCAATTGCCGTAGTCTTATATTTACGTAAAAGATTATTTGATACCAAATGGTTCCAATATTGGTGTATGTTGATGACGCCAACTGGCTTTATAGCCGTGTTATCCGGGTGGTTTGTTACAGAAATTGGTAGGCAACCTTATATAGTATATAATATAATCAGAACATCTGAAGCATCTTCACCAGTGCTAGGACAACACATCTTTGCCTCATTAATTGCCTTTGTGATAGTTTATGTGTTTATATTTGGCAGTGCCACTTATTATATTATAGATTTAATAAAGAAAGGACCTATAGCTAACCAGGGCTAGCATTTAGCCGTAGTAAACTGGCGTCATTGCGAGACCACGCAGTGGTCGTGGCAATCCATTTCTAGGCACTTTTGTAGATTGCTTCGTCGCCACTAAAGTGGCTCCTCGCAATGACGCTTTGGGTAAAAAATACTTCCGTCATTGCGAGGAAACCATAAGCACAACTGTCGAAAGTTAGAAGAGGAAGGGGTTTAGAGGTTATCATGGGAGTTTAAAAGTTGTGGAAAACGTCATTGCGAGGAGGCGTGAGCCGACGAAGCAATCCATTTTTATGTCATCCCTGCGAAAGCAGGTATCTAGATTCCCGCCTACGCGGGAATGACAAGGTAGTGCGGGAATGACAGGCAAATTCATGTAATACAGGAGAACATCAACCATGCTTAATTTTGCTCCCTATATAGATTTACCTTTAGTTTGGGGTGGACTAATTGTCATTGCAATCTTTCTTTATGTATTACTAGATGGTTTTGATCTAGGAGTTGGTATATTATTTCCATTTGCTCCTACTCAAGATTGCCGCAATAAAATGATGAACTCTGTAGCACCATTTTGGGACGGTAATGAAACCTGGTTAGTTTTAGGCGGTGGGGGGTTATTTGCTGCATTCCCACTGGCTTATTCAATTTTGATGTCAGCCTTCTATATACCAATTATCGCAATGCTTTTGGGCTTAATTTTCCGCGGGGTAGCTTTTGAATTTAGATTTAAAGCCACTCTAAAGGATCGTTATATATGGGATTATTCTTTCCATTTTGGTTCTGTCATCGCTACCTTATTTCAGGGAATTATGCTAGGAGCTTTTGTCCAAGGCGTTAAGATTGATGGTAGGGTATTTGCTGGTGATGCTTTTGATTGGCTGACCCCTTTTTCTCTGATGACGGGTATTGCATTGGTATTTGGTTATGCTCTGCTTGGTTGCACTTGGCTTATCATGAAAACTGACCAAGATACGCAAATATGGGCTCGTAAATCTGCAGCATATGTATTAATTTATGTTATGTTATTTATGGGATTAGTAAGTTTATGGGTACCATTTTTAAATGAAAGGATTCGTATATTTTGGTTTACTATGCCTAATTTTGCATATCTCTCATTCATTCCTATTTTAACTATTTTTACATTATTTATGTTATTTACCACTCTTTATAAAAATAAAGAATTCCAGCCTTTTTGTTACTCAGTTTTACTTTTTGCTTTAGGCTATTTAGGACTAATCCTAAGTATTTGGCCTTTTACAGTACCATATCAAATATCTTTATGGCAATCTGCAGCAATAGCTGAATCACAATCTCTAATGTTGGTAGGAGCTGGATTGCTGTTACCAGTAATATTAGGTTATACAATTTATTGTTATTATATATTCCGTGGAAAATCAACTCATCACCCGATGTATTAGTAAGTTGAGAAAAATTTTTATTTCTCAGAAATGCAAACAATGGCTTTGGTTTGTAATTTTATACTTAGTGGGGCTAATATTTGTGCTATCATTATCCTGTATAATTAAAGTTATCTTTTTTATACTTGGCTAATGATTTAGCTAACCAAATTAGCATTTAAGTCATAGTAAACTGCTGTCATTGCGAGGAAGCAATCCATTTTTGGTTACTTTTATGGATTGCTTCGTCACTACTAAAGTTGCTCCTCGCAATGACGCTTGGGGATCATCTTTTTTCCTTAAATTGACATGCATACCGAATTATACTTTCACGATAGAATAAAAAATGTAGGGTATGGCCTAATATACACACTGTAGCATATAGTTATGCTCATAGGATTAGGTGATAAAGAACATAACGATTGTAAGTTGTCATTCCCGCGAAGGCGGGAATCTAGATACCTGCTTTCGCAGGTATGACACAAAGTTTGTATCACCTAATTCAATAGGTTTCACTATAATTAGTTTTCAAAACAAACTACATTTTAATGACTTGTCGATAATTTTGTTTGTATAATTAGTTGGTATATTATATAGTCATGTATATATAACATATGACCAGTAGTAATATGAAAAATAATATTAATCAAATATCAGCTAGTGAATTTAAAAAAGATTTTTTAAAATTAGTTGATGAAGTTAAAAATAAACATAGTTCTTTCACTATAACCAAAAGAAAAGTACCTGTAGCTAGAGTAGTACCCTTAGAAAACAATAATGTTAAAGATACAAAAAGTTATTTTGGCTGTATGAAAGGAACAATAAAAATAAAAGGTGATATTGTAAATTACTCCTCCGAATTAGATTGGGAAGTTAATAATGACTAAACCTATAAATAATTATCATGAAAGTTACTTAGAGAACTTGACTTTAGATACTCACGTATTAATATGGTATGCAGAAGGGATTAAGCTAGCCGAAAAGCAAATTAATTTAATAGAAAAAGCTAGAGAGAAAGGAGTTTTATATATTTCTGCTATATCTATTTGGGAAATATCTCTGCTAGCGAGCAAAAATAAAATGGCTTTCTCTATTAGCATAACAGAATGGGTTGATAAGTTATTGTCTACTCCTGGTCTAAATCTAATTGCTTTATCGGTTCCAATTCTAATCCAAAGCTGTGAACTACCAAACTATGAACATAGAGATCCAGCTGATAGATTAATTATAGCCTCTACTAGATTTATCAACTCACATTTAATGACTTATGATCAAAAAATTATTGATTATGCCAATAATGGATATCTTAAAATAGCAAATAGCGACTATTAGCTTGTAAAAATATTCAGTTATAGAGCATTTTAATACAATCCTTATACTCTATTTACGAACAATTACCTTGTTACCAAATACTGTCATACACCTTGTTATCAACACTACATTTTAATGAATTTGCTGTAAAACTATAAAAAAAGTAATATAGGCAACTACAAATAAGACGATATACAAGGTGTAATTAAATATGTAGCCGGTCTGTGATCTACTTACTAAAGCCCCAAAGTAATTTACTGTTTTAGCAAAATTATTTGAACCGAATCTATCAATAACTCTTTGGTCTATCAAATTCAATAGCTTACTTAAGCTAGCGACTAATCTTACTACCAGCAAGTCATAAATTTCATCAAAATAATATTTATTTATCAACAATTTCTTGATAAATGTTATTTTTACTTTATGAAGAATGTTTTTATAAAAATAAATACCTAAAACAATACCTATTAATCCCACAACCATTGGCAACAATTTTATGTAAAGAGGCGGATGATTTGCTAGTCTTTGATAAATATGAATATTGAATATACTATCAAGGAAATAACCATTTGGTTTGTCAAGAGCAAGAATATAATGACCTATCATCCCTGCAACCAAACTGCCTACCGCTAGGAGATTAAGTGGCAGATTCATGATATTGGGTGATTCGTCAACGTGATTAAATTGATCCATAGTTAATCTAGTTTTTCCATGAAATACTAATAAGATAATTTTCATAGAATAAATGGCAGTCAAAATTGCCGCAACAATTCCGAGAATAAACACTATAGTACCTATTACACCACCGCTACTATATGCTAGCTCTAAAATCGCATCTTTTGAATAAAATCCCGCTAAAGGATAAATACCTATCAGTGCCAGTGAGCCAATTAAGAAATTACAGTAAGTAACTGGCATTTTATCTTTCAAACCACCTATCTTAAAAATATCTTGCTCATGACAAGCATGAATCACACTCCCAGCTGATAAAAATAATAAAGCTTTAAAAAATGCATGAGTAACTAAATGAAAAATACCAGCATTATAAGCTGACACACCGCAAGCAAGAAACATATAACCAAGCTGGCTGCAAGTAGAATAGGCAATAATTTTTTTTATATCATTCTGAACTATGGCAATAGTTGCGGCAAATATACAGGTAATCCCACCAATAATGGCAATAAAGCTCAATACCCCTACACTATACTCAAATAAATAAGAACACCTAGCTACTAAAAAAACCCCAGCTGTTACCATGGTTGCAGCATGAATAAGTGCTGATACTGGCGTTGGTCCTTCCATGGCATCTGGTAGCCATATATGCAAGCCAATTTGTGCAGATTTGCCCATACATCCTAAGAACAATAACAAACATACTATGTCAATTATTGATACGGTAAAACCCAATATACTTAATTGCATATTAGACAATAATTGTGCTTTATCAAATACGCTAGCAAAATCAACTACCCCAAAATAAACAATAATAGTAATGATCCCCACTATAAAAGCAAAATCCCCCACCCTATTAACGATAAAGGCTTTAATTGCTGCTTTATTTGCCGTTTCTTTTTGATACCAAAAACCAATTAATAAGTACGAACATAGACCAACCCCTTCCCAACCAAAAAATAATTGGACAAAATTATCTGCTGACACCAAAGCTAGCATAAAGAAGGTAAATAATGATAGAAATGATAGAAATTTAGGTAATCCTTCATCATCTGCCATATAGCCAAGAGAATAAATATGTACCACAGCTGAAATCCAAGTAACTACTATAAACATAATGGCGGTCAGCTGATCGACATAAATTGCCCAATTTATATTCATCTCACCAATTACTAGCCATTTTGCTAAAATTAGATGAATAATGACTTTGTTTATTGCCACATTATAAAATATAAAGCTAGCTAATATTGCCGATAAACTTATTGCAATAGTGGCAATAAAAGCTGCTTGCTTCTTGCTAAAACACTGACAAAACAAACCATTGATCATACCAGAAATCAATGGTAATATTACCGTGAATATTGCTGCTGCACTTACCATATCAGTTCCTAAAATTAAGTTAACCCGATTAACTATTACTCCGTCATTGCGAGGAGTGTGTAAGCACGACGAAGCAATCCATTTCTAATCACTTTCCTGGATTGCTTTGTCGCTACTGAAGTAGCTCCTCGCAATGACGTTGTCTAGACGCTCGACTTCGTGATAATTAATTTTCGGAGTTGCCATCGTCAATTAACCCTTCATCTGATTCATCTCATCCAGTTCTATCGAACCCTTATTTCTAAAATAAACTAATAATATAGCAAGACCTATTGCGGTTTCAGCAGCTGCTATTGTTAAGATTATTATACTAAAAATTTGACCAGATATCTCATGTGCATAAGTAGAGAATGCTACAAAATTTATGTTTACAGCAAGCAGCATCAATTCAATTGACATCAGGATTGTTATGACATTCTTACGATGCATAAACAAACCAACCATCCCTATACTAAAAATCAGTGCTGACAAAATTAAATAATGCTCCAAAGTGATAGTACTAATCATATTGTATTTCTCCTACTCCTGCATTTAAACGTGGTTTGACCATTAATATGCTATTATCTTTGTTTTTAGCATGTTGCTTGGCAATATCCTGCCTCTTAACTCCACTACGATGCCTAATAGTTAGAGTAATACAAGATATCATTGCCATAAATAGAATAATACCCGAAATTTGGAAAGGTAAAATATAGTCAGTATATAAGACTTGTCCAATAGCATGAGTATTAGTAGACTTCCTGAAAAAGTCTACTTCTGCTGGTGATTTGTACGTCGATTCGGTACTCAAATCCTCACGTACACTTAAGTACGCTGCGGTTTTCCGTTCCGAGTCTCCTTCAAATCCCTCACCATAAGTAACTTTTTCAGGAAGTCTAATATCTGATCCTACCTCAAATTGTCTATTATCTAAAACTATATCTTTAGCTCCTAAGCAAATTATCAGGACAAGATCAGCAAACATAATGAGTGCTACAGCAATACTAATAAATAAGTTTTTTTTGAATTGTACAATAATATCCGTAAAACGAATATTCAACATCATTATAACAAACAAAAACAATACTGCTACTGCTCCAACATATATCACCACCAACATCATTGCTAAAAATTCTGCTCCTAGCAAAATCATTAGCCCTGAAGCGTTACAGAAAGTAAAGATCAGCCATAATACAGAATAAACAGGGTTTTTACTAATGATCACCAAACAACTACTTATAACCATTAGCCCGGCAAATAAATAAAAAAACATCTCCATAATTATCTATATTTATAATCATTATGTAGCTTAATTGCTAATTCTTGCTCCCACATATCACCATTCTTCAACAATTTTTCTTTGTCATAAAGCAATTCTTCATGACTAATAGTAGCAAATTCAAAATTAGGACCTTCCACTATCGCATCAACTGGACATGCTTCTTGGCATAGACCACAATAAATACACTTGGTCATATCAATATCATACCTAGTGGTACGCCTACTACCATCTACTCTTTCTTCTGCTTCAATAATAATAGCCTGAGCTGGGCAAATTGCCTCGCAAAG
The DNA here is from genome assembly GCF_964030975.1 of Candidatus Tisiphia endosymbiont of Hybos culiciformis. Taxonomy (NCBI): domain Bacteria; kingdom Pseudomonadati; phylum Pseudomonadota; class Alphaproteobacteria; order Rickettsiales; family Rickettsiaceae; genus Candidatus Tisiphia; species Candidatus Tisiphia endosymbiont of Hybos culiciformis. Next base: position 36,550 of record NZ_CAXIQH010000001.1, on the reverse strand, counting down.
CTTACAAGCAATACAACGTTCCTCACCATTGGCATAACGCCTTAATGCATGCTCGCCCTTAAATCTCGGGCTTATCCTCCCCTTCTCATAGGGATAATTTATAGTTACTTTAGGCTTAAAGAAATATTTCAAAGTTAGGCCAAGCCCTGATACTATTTCAAATAACAAAAAAGACTTCAGGTAATTAATTATTCTCATTTCATTATACACCAAAAATTTCTAGCACTAAGCATGTTTTACAAATTTAAATTATTCTATTTAACTACGAAAGATATCCAGGATCATTTTTAATTTCCAATAATTGATTAATTCTAGTAATAGATAAGCTAGTAATTTTAGCTACTTCCTCAATAGAGCTACCATTTTCTATCATCATTTTTATTAATTTAGCTTCTCCTCTAGCTTCTCCAATTTGGATACCTTCCTCTCTGCCTTCCTCTCGAGCTTTATCCCCAAATTTTTTGAGAGTGTTAGCTTCAATACGCAGCCACTTCAGATGATCTTCATAGGCAGCCCTTTCTTCCTCAGTAAAATTCATCACATCCAAAACTGTTAGGGCTTTTTTTAAGCTAACATCATTCAACTCTGCTGGTAGAGCATCTTTGTTCAGTAAATCGTTTCTAGTTAAAAACGTACTCCACATATCAAGAGAATTCTTTACCTTCTTTACTATGTCAGCCAGCTGTTCTTTTGGATTATTAGTAAACTTATTTAGCTCAATAGTATGCAACTCTAAATCCTTGAAATATAACAAACCGCTATCTTTTTCTACTATATGAAACACATTATGATATTTATCTTCATGTAAAATAGACGTAAAGTTTAATATATGAATGCCAATAGCTTTCGATAAAGTAGCATAGTCCTCAGCAGTCTTTAATTGCTCAGTATATAATTTAGCCCAATAATAAAGAGCTCTCTTATCATAATCAGCTTCGTCAGTAATTTGGATTTCAATATTAAATCTTTTGCCATCCTCTCCTTGTGCTTTAATATCTAAAATTGACAATTTATCGCTCTTGAAATTTTTTGGATTATATGGATTAAGAAGTTTTACTTCTGTTATTTGATCTTCCTTAGACACAATCGAATTGATTAGGGAAATAAGCAAATCCTTATTCTCTTCAACACCGAAGATTTTTTTGAAGGCGATATCGACTCTAGGACTGATATTTGACATAAATCTAACTAACTATATATATGTTTATTTTCCTTATTTTATAGCTAACCCGATTAATATTTAGCCATAATAGACTTTTGTCATTGCAAGACCACGTAGTGGTCGTGGCAATCCATTTCTAATCACTTTTAGGATTGCTTCGTCGACCTACTACGGTCTTTTTTCCTCGCTAATAGACGGAAGCTATCTAAAACCTTCCCGGGTTAGCTATAGGTAGTTTGGTAAATTATTGGTAAACATTAAAACACTTGATATTAACACCACCCAAAATAAAGTAAAAGGTAAAAATACTTTCCAACCTAAACGCATTAATTGATCGTAACGATATCTAGGTAACGTTGCTCTTATCCATAAGAAACAAAATAATAAAAACCCAACTTTTACTATAAACCAAATAAAACCCGGCACGAAATTCAAAAACTTAATACCAAAAGGTGGCAAATAGCCACCTAAGAAAAATGTTGTGGTCATACCGCTGGCTAAAATCATATTAGCATATTCGCCAAGAAAAAATAAGGCAAAACCCATAGAAGAATATTCAACATTATAACCAGCAACTAGCTCAGACTCAGCTTCTGATAAATCAAAAGGTAATCTATTAGTTTCTACAAGTACTGATATGAAAAATATTACTGCCATAGGTAATAACATCAAGTCAACCCACCAAGGCAATAATTGTTGCCTTTCTATGATTTCTGAAAGGTTAAGAGTTCCCGTCGTTAAAAGTACAGTAACAATCACCAACCCTATAGATACTTCATATGAAATCATCTGAGCTGATGAACGAATAGCTCCAAGGAAAGCATATTTCGAATTACTTGCCCAACCAGCTATGATTATACCATAAACCCCCAACGAGGAGATTGCCATAATATATAAAACCCCAACATTGATGTCAGCTAATACTAGCTTTTTATCAAAAGGTATCACTGCCCAACCAATTAAACTAAGCACAAAGGTAACCATAGGTGCTAAGGTAAATAATATTTTATCAGCTTGATTTGGTATAATTGTTTCTTTAAATAATAGTTTAACTGCATCAGCAATTGGTTGCAACAAGCCAAAATATCCAACTACGTTTGGACCTTTTCTCAGTTGCATTAGACCTATTACTCTTCGTTCAGCATAGGTAAGATAGGCTACACACAGCAGAAGAGGAATAGTGATAGATAGGACTTTCAACGCCACAATAATTAATGGTAATAGATATTGTTGAAATAACGATATCATGCAACTTTTTCCCTTTCTTGCTTTGATTCTAAGCACTTTGCCATAGTAATAGACGCCCTACTAATTGAATCTGTCATATAATAATTTATCGGTTTAGTCATTATATCATCGTTAAGTAATTTATCTGTAGAGGTAAATTCTATAAACTCACCACTCATTATCTCAGAAATATTGGCAAATACCGGGAACTCGGCTGCCAACTTATTTCTTATTTCAACTAAATTATTCATACCAAGATTTAGCCCTAAATTATTGGCAAGCTTATTTATAATAAGCCAATCTTCTTTTGCCTGTCCTACTGGACTAGTTGCTGCCCTGGCATATTGCGGTCTTCCTTCAAAATTTACGTAAATAGCATCTTTCTCCGTATAGCTACTAGCAGGAAAAATGACATCTGCTGCATTTGCTCCATTATCACCGTGATGCCCTTGATATACGACAAAAGATGATTTTATTTTGCTCATATCAATTTCATCGCTACCTAGTAAATAGACAAATTTGATATCACCTATTTCTGCCTTTTGTAAAATTTCATAAACCCCATTACCACCACCCTTAGAACTGAAATTTTTAGGGCTGAAACCTATATCTAAACTACCAACCATTGACGCATGATTATGCAATATATTAAAACCATTCCAATCGTCTCTAACTATTTTATATTTGTCCACCATCTGATGAATGAGTGCCAAAATAGCATAACCATCATCCCGAGAATATACTCCATCACCAATAATTATAACTGGATTTTTTGCAGCTGCCAACTCTTTAGAAAATTGATGTTCTCCTGATATTATTGCTTTAATTACCTCAGGGCTAGCCCCTAATTCACTGATAGAATAAGTTTGGTCGCTAATATTACCAATTCGAGCTACTTTTAACTGACCTTCTCTTTGTAATATACCAATACGAGAATTAAGAACCGGAGCTATTTGTCTAATATTTGCACCAATTAGCAAAATTAGATCAGATTTCTTAAGTTCAGAGATTGTTGTGTTAAATAGATAGTTTCCCCTGCTAGATTTGTCTATTTTATAATTAAACTGGTTGCTATCAAAATTATTACATCCTAGCTTTTGTAACAATGTTTTTAATAAAAACATTGATTCGGTGCAGGCGAGTGTTCCAGCTATTGCCGCCATTTGCTCACCGGCAAGCGACTGTAATTTTTGTGCTACCAGTGCAATAGCATCACTCCAGGAAGCTTCAACTAATTTACCGTTGTGTCTTATATACGGAGAATCTAACCTTTGATATCTCAAGCCGTCATAAGCAAATCGGGCTTTATCTGATATCCACTCATCATTAACCCTCGGTAATATCCTCATTACTTCAGATCCCCTACTATCGACTCTTATATTACAGCCTTGGGCATCCAATACATCTATTGATTCAGTTTTCTTTAATTCCCAACTACGAGCTTTAAAAGAATAAGGCTTTGAATTTAATGCACCAACAGGGCAAACATCTATAATATTGCCTGATAGCTCTGATTCAAGACTACGCTCAAGATACGAGGTAACTTCCATATGTTCTCCTCTGTAAAGAGCCCCTATTTCCTCAATTCCAGCAATATCAGTGGCAAATCTTATACATCTTGTACATTGTATACATCTAGTCATTTGGGTCTTAATCAAAGGCCCCATATATTTATCTTTGACCGTTCTTTTATTTTCCAAAAATCTAGAACGTGCTCCACCATATTTAAAGGCTTGATCCTGTAGATCGCACTCACCTCCCTGGTCACAAATAGGACAATCTAGAGGGTGATTGATCAATAAAAATTCCATTACCCCTTCACGAGCCTTTTTAACGCCGATAGTATTAGTGTGGATCACCATGCCTGGGGTAACAGACGTGGCACAAGAAGCAATAGGTTTTGGAGATTTTTCCATCTCTACCAAGCACATACGACAATTACCGGCAATCTTCAAACGTTCATGAAAGCAGAAATGGGGGATTTCTATACCAAGCTTGCTACAGGCACGAAATACGGTTGTGCCTTCCTCTACTTCAATTTCAATACCGTCTATAGTAAGTTTTATCATTGATATTCATATTATAGTTTTATATTACGTCAAAATTATATATAGCTAACCCGCTTAGTATTTAGCCATAGTAAACTTACGTCATTGCGAGGAGGCGTGAGCCGACGAAGCAATCCATTTTTGGTTACTTTTATGGATTGCTTCGTCGACCTACGGTCTTCTCGCAATGACGTTGACCACATACGACTTTTAAAGTGTACTATCTAAACCTGCTTTACCTTCTAACTTTCGACAGCTGTGGTATTCGCGTGTTCACGTACTATAGTTATGCTCATAGGATTAGGTGATAAAGAACATAACGATTGTAAGTTGTCATTCCCGCGAAGGCGGGAATCTAGATACCTGCTTTCGCAGGTATGACACAAAGTTTGTATCACCTAATTCAATAGGTTTCACTATATCTCACCCCTTGTTTTACGTTCCAATTCTTCAAATCACTTGAGTATACCATATTATATACTAGTCACTAATCTAAATTTTTCAATTTTGCAAGAATAACTTCTAACTAAAAATATTTAGCAAATTTTCTACATTATCCGTATCAGCAAGTTTATTATTTTTATATTCTCGACATTTAAGACATTTATGGGTTAAGACCAAACCTTTTTTACCATCTGTTTTATAGGCAATTGGCTGCATTAGTCCATTACATCCAGATGCCCTATCCCCAGGATTAACATCTACATGCTTACTGTAGAAACATATTGGGCAATGATTAGTATAACCATTGCCTTGGATGAATTCACCACACATCTCACAAATAAAATCTTCTTTATTTCTATAAAACTTTTTTGTTGCCATTAACTTAACGTATTCTTGTAATCTGTAAGGATTTCATTAATAATACGCCAAGATTGTGGAACTTCAACAGCGTTTGTTCCTGCAAAACCAGCAACGATTATCAAGGCTTTCCACAAGCTCCAGGCACGACCGCGATTCCATGTATCGGCATCCAACGAAAGTAGTGTACGAAAGACTTCCCTGCTTTTTTTCCCAAACATATTCCAAGCTATTGCTAGATCACAAGCTGGATCACCAATTCCCAACCCTCCAAAGTCAATGACAGCACTCAACTTTCCTTCCTGCACTAACAGGTTACCGACACTGATGTCACCGTGAACCCACACCGGCAAACCCTGCCAGGTAGTTGCAAGTGCCGCCTCCCAAAGCTCAAGAGCAACACCAGTATCGATTTTGTCCTTCAGAATATCAATTGCTTGCCGTATCTCAATATCGTAGGTCTTTAGCGTTCCCCCACGATAAAAATTATGTAATCCGGGCAAAGGTCCATCCGTCGTATCGATGCGTTGTAGAGCGATAAGAAACTGTGCTAGATTAGTTGCGAAGTCACACTGATCAGCTATATGTGCAGACGCAGCAGTGTCGCCCTCAATCCAGCGGTAAATTGACCATCGCCATGGATACCCCTCACCCGGTTCTCCCATTGCCAACGGCTCTGGAATTGGAAGAGGTAACAAAGGTGCCAATTTAGGCAACCATTTTTGTTCTATTTTTACCTTCATTGCATACTTTGCTGCACTTGGCATGCGTACAAGCATCTGTTTACCTAAGTGAAATGTTCGGTTATCCCACCCCCCAACCACGACTGGTTGTACAGGCAAATCTTTCCATTGTGGAAATTGACTGGTGAGTAATCTACTCACCAATGTGCTGTCTATAATTAATTTCTTATTATCTACTATTTGTGCTTGATCCATTTTATTTACCCCACTTAGCCTTTGGTCAGGAAGATTTTTGCTTTTGCCGTATGTACATGACCAGATTTGTATATACTTCTCTATCATCCTTTTTACTGAACTATCCAACACAAGTTCTTCGTAATTATAAGTAAATTCTATCCATCTTAAATCATGTGATTCGGCATTTTTTACAAAATAATCGTTGCAAACGGTTTTTAGCAAAAACCTCACATCATAATGATAATGTTCTTGTTCTTTAGCATTACTAGGAATAAAATGAACATCTATATCATAAATTTGCCTAGAAATTGGTTCAATATCTAAAATTCCAGATTCTTCCTGAGCCTCTTTAATTGCTACAGCTAAAAGGTCATTATTACCATCACAATGCCCCCCTGGCTGCAACCATTTATCTAACTTACGATGATGCATCAATAAGAATTTTGTTTTATTAGAATTAAGCAAAAATCCTGAACTGGTAAAATGCCCTTCTTTTGTTTCTCTACTAAACGGATTATCACAATTATCTAAAAAGTCTAACATCCTTTCTTTATATTCATTTTCTTCTTGAAAATTACTGATATAATTTTTTATATTCTCACGCAAATTCATAATATTTCTTTCCGTCCAATTTCGGTCATTTCTATCACCAGCTGCTTTATTTTTCCGATTTCTGACTTATTTGCGATCAGTAACGCATCTTTAGTATTAATAATTATTATATTATCAATTCCTATTACAGCAGTAAGCTTATTATTAGAGCTAATATATGAATTGGTACTATCAATGCTAATAACATCACCTTCACAGTAATTATTGGTTATATCTTTCTTTTGCATTTGCCATAAAGAATGCCAACTGCCAATATCATTCCAACTAAAATTGGCTTCTATCATGATCATTTGACTAATATTTTCGATTATAGCATAGTCTAAAGAAATTGGCGTAATATGTATGTATGGTTCTAAAGCAAGAGTTATATTATTATAATTTTTAGTTGCAGAATAATATGCTTCATATGCCTGTTTAAGAAGTTTCCTTTGGCATAATTTAGCCTGTTCTAGAATAAAATCTATATTAAAAATAAAAATTCCTGAATTCCAAAAATATTTGCCATTTTTATATTTGTCGTTTTCTTCTAAATAATTTTGTGCTTGTTGAATATTAGGCTTCTCCACAAATTGTTGGGTTTTGTAAATTCCATCTGCTAATAACTTATTTGTTTTGATATAACCATATTCGCTATTTGCAAAACTAGGTCTAATACCAATAGTACAAATACCAAATTTTGAGAGATAATTCAAAGATTTATTAATAGTATCTAAGTAGTTATCAACATCGTGTATATAATGGTCAGAAGGCAGCAATATAATCGTATCGTAACCATTATTTTTTGCTTGAATAGCTGATATAATCGCACATGATGCTGTATTTTTAGCCATAGGCTCTATTATTAAATCTGCTTCTATATTTAGTTCTCTAAGTTGCTCTTGTGTTATTACTTCATAATCCTTAGCAATTATTAAAGTTGGTTTACCTAAAGTTCTATTTGTAATCAAAGTTTTTTGGATTAAACTACAATTTTCAAATATTTTGATGAATTGTTTAGGTTGCATTTGCCTCGATAATGGCCATAATCTTGTTCCTAGACCACCAGCCATAATTACTGGTTTTATTTTCATATATTATTAATTGTCTAATGGTTAAACTAGATCAACTTATAGTATAAAATATGAAAGAAGTCCACTAAAAATAAATAAGAGAAATAATATATGCACAAACCCCTTAAGAAAAATAACTTTTTATTTAAAGTAGTTGGAGTGATGATAATTATCTACGGTTTGTACCAAGGTTATGTAGAGTTTTATAATCACCAATGGAGATATGTGACTCCTACCGACCAACAAGTACAGAAATATACAATTAGTGCAGAACACGCCCTACACTTATATCAATTAATGAAAGATACTCATGAAATATTAACTAAGCATAACATAAATTATTGGATTGAGGGCGGTACGCTTCTTGGAGCAGTAAGACACCAAGGTATCATACCTTTTGATGATGACTTAGATATCGGTATAATGCATGCTGATGAAATCAGATTACAAGATATATTAACGGATTTTACAGAGTTAGGTTATAAAATTCGCCATCAAGACTTTTACACAATATGCGATAAGAGATGTATAGATATCTTTATCTTCCGCCAAAAAGACAACAAGTTTTTATATAGTAATTTTAGAACATTAGGTAGATTTCCTAATGATTTCTTTTATGTTAATGAATTATTCCCACTGAGGAAATATCAATTTGGTGAGATTGAAGTTTATGGCCCTAATGAGTTTAAAGGGAATCTAGATAGAGCTTATCCGGAATGGGATAAATATGCTGTAATGCAACAACCACATAATTTTCATGTTACCCTTTCACCTATTGAACAAAAGACTAAATTCACTTTAACCCCGAAATTATTAGAGCCAGCTAGACCAACTGGACCTTTGGAAGATCGGGTAATTTCAAAGCCGTTAATTAAATAGTAATTTTTCAAATGTTTTATACTATATTATTGCTTACCGGACTTGTCGTTTTATTTGGTTTATTCGCTTGGTTTTATCATAAAACAATCAAACTACATGCAGAATTAGGCTTTATATCAAATAATTATTTAGAGACAAATAAGCAAAATCAAATTTTGCAGCAAGAAAAAATTTCTTATATTCAAAAGATTGAACAATTATCCAGTAAACTAGACTACCAAAGTCAATTGATAGCTGAAGCAGATAAAGCAAGGCAGGAATCATATGTATCAGCAAAAAATGCTTTATTTGATCTTGGTAATGAACTATCTAAACAATTAATTGAAATTCATAGACGAGAAAATCAAGAAGCTAGGGAATTATCAGAAAAAAATATTGCGGGAGCAACAAACAAATTTAATAGCGAGTTTGAACGTTTAATAACCATGGTTGGGTCGTTGAGTAGAGATATTGAACAATCTAAAGGGACAGTAGATATTATCAAACAGTCCCTGCTTTCTCCTTCTGGAGCTGGCTTACTTGCCGAGATTACTCTTGAGAATATTCTAAAGTCATCAGGTCTACGTTCTAATTTAGACTTTATCATACAATATTCTGTGACAACAGTTGATAATTTAAAACTTAGACCAGATGCCTTAATCTTTTTACCTTCTGATAATTTAATGGTTATAGATGCAAAAGCTTCAAAGTTTTTAGTAGATTTAGGACAAGATAGTACTAATCTTAGCAAAACCATGAATAATCATTTAAAATCCTTAAATAGTAAAGATTACGCAGAAAATATTTTAGCTAGTTTTCAAGATAAAAAGAAACATTTTGGTAATATAGTTACTTTAATGTTTGTTCCTACTGAACAGGCTATTGAGAAAATTCTGATTGCGGATAATAATTTTTTACAAAAAGCCTGGGAAAATAATATTTTTCCAGTTGGTCCAGCAGGACTTATGAATATGCTATCATTTGCCAAGTTCCAAATTTCAGATTATAGGCGTTCAGAAAATCACAAATTAATTATAGAAGAGGTAAGAAAATTACTGACCTCTATCGCTTCATTAGCAGAGCATTCGCAGAAACTTGGCAGTAATATTCAACATATAGTCAATAATTATGATAAGTTTGCCGCTTCTTTTAACCGACATTTTTTATCTCGAGCTAGGAATATTCAAAAATTAGGTGTAGATATTGGCAATAAAACAATCCAGTATCCTATAGAGCGTTATCAACTTGTCTCATCAAAATCTGAAATTATCGATGTTGAGTTAGTTGAATCCAACAAAATCGAGAAATTAGAATAATTACTGTTAATATTTGATGTTATAGGGTTAATATGCTAGACTAGAGCTAACCTGAGAAGGTTTTAGATAGCTTCCGTCATTGCGAGTAAGACCGTAGGTCGACGAAGCAATCCAAGAGCATGGATTGCCACGACCACTACGTGGTCTCGCAATGACGCCTGGAGTATCTAGAACTTTAACGGATTAGCTATATTTGGTTATGTATACTCTTCTGATTTGGAGAATTAATGAAGTTTCAAAAAGAGTCTGTTATTTTAAATAACGAACAAGACTCTATATTGTTTGCACAAACTATAGCTAAAAATTTAGAGTCTAATAAAATTATAACTTTTTCAGGTGATTTAGGTTGTGGAAAAACATTTATCTGTCGAGAGATTATAAAGTATTGTTGTGGATCTGATACTAATATCAGCAGCCCTACTTTTAATTTGCTACAAATTTATAAGACATCAAAATTCACGATTTATCATTTTGATCTTTATCGTTTAAACTATTTAGAAGAAATTTATGAACTAGGTATAGAAGAAGCCTTGCAGGGCAATATTTGTCTAATTGAATGGCCAGAAATAATTGAAGAAATATTACCGCTACCTATAACTAAAATTCACCTACAAATACTCGAAGATAATAAACGTTCTTGTAGTATTTTTCATTTCTCATAGCATAAATACTTCGTTAGATTGTATAGCTAACCCGAGAAGGCTTTAGCCATAGTAAACTGACGTCATTGCGAGAAGCAGCTTTGCTGCGACGAAGCAATCCAAATATAATCACTTTCCTGGATTGCTTCGTCGCTACTAAAGTAGCTCCTCGCAATGACGTATAAGTATAATGGTTTTAAAAGAGATGGGTAATAGTAATGTTATAGTGAAACCTATTGAATTAGGTGATACAAACTTTGTGTCATACCTGCGAAAGCAGGTATCTAGATTCCCGCCTACGCGGGAATGACAACTTACAATAGTTATGTTCTTTATCACCTAATCCTATAGGCATAACTATAGTCGGATTAGCTATACGAAGTATGCTTGAGTTCCAATTCAATAAAAAAATAATTAGTAATGACCCTTGATAATATTATTGTATTACTATATTTGATATCGATACTTGTTATTGGTATATACCACAGATCTAGACTTAGAGGCTTTGCCAATTATGCTACCGTTCAAGACAAGATTAAAAATAGCAAGATATTGTTAGTTGCAACTATTTTTACTTCGTCAGTTGGTGGAGCTACTACTTTGGGTATTGCTGAAAAAGCTTTTTCTGGTGATTTATCGTATAGCTATGGACTGATACTCTCTCTGCCAATTGATATACTAATAGCTATTTATCTCGTGCCACAAATAGCTAAACACTATGGAGCAGAAAGTGTCGGTGATATAATGGCAAAGTATTATGGTAGAGCAGGGCGTTTTATAGCTGGTATCACAACTGTTTTTGTATCTATAGGATTTGTTGCTGCTCAAATCAGTGTTAGTGGGTATATTTTTCAATATATTTTAAAAATTAACTACTTGGAAGGAACTCTATTAAGTTATGGGATTGTTATTATCTACACAACTATCGGTGGATTACAATCAATTATGTTTACTAATTTACTACAATTCTTTGCGATGATAATTGCTCTTCCAATTATTGCCATATGTGGTCTCAATAAAATTGGTATCAGTGACTTTATCAACCAATTGCCTATTGAAAAAGTATATTTTATCCATCATAATAATTTTGCCAGTGAGCTATTTATTAATACGATAACCGCCATGCTAGGCTTTTGTGTAATGAACTTATATCCTATTTTTATTCAAAGGGCTTTAATTAACAATAATGCCAAAAAGACTAGTAATGCTATATATATAAAATCAGGGATATATGCTATATTTTTAATATTTATAACCTTAAATGGGTTAATCGCCTATAATCTTTACCCCAACTACTCTTCTAATCTTGCATTGCCACACCTAATTGATCAAATAGTCCCCTCGGGGTTACAAGGCTTTGTTATAATTGGTTTGCTTGCATCAGTTATGTCTACTGCTGATTCTGATTTAAATGTTACCTCAATAGCCTTAGTAAAAGACTTGTTAAGCCCTATTTTAAAAATACAGAATCAAAAGAAATTATTGTTAATTGTTAGAATTGCTAATGTTATAATTGGGAGTTTTGCCATAATCATTGCTTTAAAATTTGATAATGTAATTGACCTAGTAGTGTTTATTACCGGGTTTTGGGGGCCAATAATATTAGTTCCTCTAATATTTGCCTTGTTTAACATTACTATCGCACCAAGAATGATGATTTTATGCGGATTAAGTGGAGCTACATCTTTCTTCATTTGGACATATTTTTTTGCTGATAATTTTCGACTAAAGGGGGTCTTTGTTGGTACTATGTGCAGTTTGTTAGTCTTTTGTATAGAGTTACTCAGAAAAAAGCTAGGTTATGTTACAAAAATCTAAACTTATAGGCAGTGATTTAATCAAATCTCACCTTGAGAGTGTACCCAGCCTTCCTGGAGTTTATAAAATGCTGAAAGCTGATCGGCAGGTTATATATATCGGCAAAGCTAAGAATCTAAAGAAACGTCTTACTAACTATATTAAAACTGATCTCGATAATAAAACAATACGGATGATCTCTCTAACCCATTATTTAGAGTATAATGTTACTAATTCTGAGATTGAAGCTTTATTGCTTGAAGCCCAATTAATTAAAAAATTTCAACCTAAGTTTAATATATTACTTAAAGATGATAAATCTTTTCCCTATATCAAATTACGCTTAGATGTTGATTACCCGCAATTAATTAAATATAGAGGAAAGAACTTATCTGGTGGTGAGTTCTTTGGTCCGTTTGTTTCCTCAGAGCAAGTCGATACTACCTTAAAAGAATTACAGAAAATTTTTAAACTACGTTCTTGCAGCGATAATTATTTTAACAATCGTAAACGCCCTTGTTTACAATACCAGATTGGTAGATGCTCTGCCCCATGTGTTAGCAAAATTAGTAAAGAAGATTATAGCGAACTAGTATGCCAAGTAAAAAATTTCTTAAACGGCAAAACTAAGGAACTACAAAAAACTCTATCACAAAAAATGGAAGAGTTAAGTATACAATTACGCTTTGAAGAAGCTGCCGAAATACGAGACCGAATAAAGGCACTGAGTTATATCCAACTAAAATCAACCTTATCCAGTAACTCTATAAAAAACGCTGATGTTATAGCTATTGTTGAAAAGAATAGTTATTATTGTATCCAACTATTTGTCTATAGATTTGGTCAATCTTACGGGAATATACCTTATTTCCCAATTCACACCGAGGATAGCAACAAAGCAGAAATACTGACACAATTTATAAATCAATTTTATCAAACTGCTCAGATTCCAGATGAGATAATTATAAATCATCCTATCATTGATCTAGAATTAGTAACCAAAGCTATTAGACAATTGAGTGGAAATAGTAAATTATCTATTACTCTCCCTACCCATGGTAATAAGGTTAATTTGTTAGAAAATGCTGAATTTAATGCCCAATTATCACTTAACCAACATTTAAAACAATTTGCTAAAAACCAAATAATCTTTCAACAAATACAACAATTATTCGACCTACCTGCTATACCAGAGAGAATTGAAGTTTATGATAATAGTCATATTATGGGAACATTTGCCGTAGGTAGCATGGTTGTTGCTAACCAATCGGGCTTTGATAAAAAAGAATATAGAATTTTTAATATATCTATTCCCCAGAGTGATGCCCAAGGTGACGATTATGAGATGTTAAGAATCGTTTTAACAAGAAGATTTACCAGATTAAAAAAAGAGCATCTAACAAATGAACAGGTAAGTACTTGTGACACTAATTCTTTAAAGCAGCAGAGTATACCTAGTTTAATAGACTCCCTGCATAAGTCAAAGATGGTTGGGGGATTTTTAGAAGAAACGAAACCGAGTACCGCAGCGTACACAGACGTACGTGAGGAGCGGAGGCAAGTTTCGACGACAAAATCACCAACTAGATTGATTTATGCAGGAAGTCTATTGACTTATGCAGGGAGTCTAATGATTATCGATGGAGGTAAGGGACACTTATCTGTAGTACAAAAAATAATGAAAGAATTTGATCTTAAAATTCCATTTGTTTGTATGTCAAAAGGACCTGACAGAAATGCTGGATGCGAACAGTTCCATATGCCAGGTAAAGAGACTTTTACAATCGATAAGAATCTTCCAGTGATGAAATATTTACAGATTTTGCGGGATGAAGCACATAATTTTGCTATAAAAAATCATAGGCTACGCCGTTCTAAAGCCATTAAAGTTTCTAGTTTAGATGACATAAGTTCAATTGGTGTCATCCGGAAAAAAGCCTTGTTACATTATTTTGGCTCATATAAAGCAATATGTGACGCCACTATTGATGAATTATCTAAAGTAAATGGTATAAGCCAAACTCTTGCAAAAAATATTTTCACTTCATTACATAATAAATAATAGGTTACTCATTGTTTATACAGAATAATGATAATAGCATAGCAATTATCTTTTATCTAAATTTGGCTCTGTCCAGAAAAGTGTGTAAATTTCGAGATAGGTTATATATAAAAATATAACAAAAAAGGAAATTACATGAATAAAAAAACAAATGAATCAATAAAGCAAGCAGTAGATTTATTAATAGATAATGATACAGATGTAAGCACAATACTGAAAGAAGGAGGATTATTAAAAGAATTGACCAAACGCTTGATAGAGAAGGCATTGCAGTCAGAATTGAATAATCATCTAGGCTATGATAAATACAGTCGTGTAGATAATGATAATGCTCGTAATGGTATAACTAGCAAAAAACTGATCTCCGAACATGGAGCGGTTGAGATAGAAGTACCAAGAGATAGGCGTAGTACCTTTGAACCAGCAATACTACCGAAAAGACAAAAACGTTTTGATGGTTTTGATGATAAAGTCTTATCATTATATGCTAAAGGTATGAGTGTATCTGATATTAAGGTTCAATTACAAGAGTTGTATAGTGTTGAAATAAGTGAGAGTTTAATCAGTCAGATCACCGATGATGTAATGGATGATGTAAAAGCTTGGCAGAGTAGACCGTTAGAAGAGATATATCCGATAGTATTTTTTGATTGTTTAGTAGTAAAAGTTAGGCAAGACAAAAGGATAATTAACAAGGCAATATATGTTGCATTAGGGATTGATTTATCTGGTAGAAAAGATATATTGGGATTATGGATCAGTGAAAATGAAGGGGCAAAATTTTGGCTTGGTAATTTTACTGAAATGAAAAATAGAGGATTAAAGGATATACTGATTGCCTGTAGTGATAATCTTACTGGTATGTCTGAGGCGATAGAAGCAGTTTATCCAAAAACAGAACATCAATTATGTATTGTACATCAGATTAGAAATAGTTTAAAATACGTATCATATAAAGATAGGAAGCAGGTGGCTAGCGATTTAAAGCCGATATATACTGCAGCAACGGAAGAACAAGCACATTTAGCTTTAGTATATTTTGAAGAAAAATGGAATAAACAATATCCACAAATTGCCAAATCATGGTATAATCATTGGGATAATTTAATGATTTTTCTAGGATATCCAGAGGCAATTAGAAAGGTAATTTATACCACTAATTCAGTTGAATCTGTTAATAGTCAATTGCGTAAAGTAACAAATAATAAGCGTGTTTTCCCTAGTGATAGTGCTGTTTTTAAAAGCTTATATTTGACAATTGACTATATGACCAAAAAATGGACTATGCCTATTCCCAACTGGAATGAAGCTATGGCTCATTTGATGATCAAATTTGAAGATAGGCTTAACAAAATTTAATGACCTATTTTGGAAATTTACACACTTTTCTGGACAGAGCCCTAAATTTTCAAAAAAAATAAAAATATTTATCTAAATAACAAAACAACGTTTTTGTTGAATAAGTTTATGGCACACTTCAAGTAGTTTACGCATGCATGCAACTATAGCAACTTTCTTAGGTTTAAAATTGTTAACAAGTCTATCATATAAAGTTTTTAAATATTGAAAACCATTTTTGCCAGTTAATACAGCCATATATAAAGCATCCCGTGGTATTTTCCTACCGCCTCTAATAAATCTTCGTCCTTGCTTATTACCACTATCACGGGCATAAGGAGCTATCCCCACAATTGCTGACAATTCGTTACTACTATAATTTTTATCCCCCAATTCAGGTACAAAACTAATTAGTTTTGTAGCCAAACATTTACCAATACCAGGTACAGTCTCTAATATTTTCACCTTCTCTTTTAACTCTTCTGACTCATCTATTACCTCACTTAATTTTTTATCAAGCTCAGCTATTTCATTCTGTAAAAATTTAATGAGCTTTTCTATACTCTCTTTATCAATACCATCAATACTATGATGTAGCCTCTTCTTTTCATTACTCAGTATTAGAACTAAATCTTCCCGCCTTTGCTGATACCTCTTCAAAGTCTCGGATTCAACTTGATATACATAATTTGCTGAAAGTTGCATTTTATCGCCATAATATGCTAATTTAAATGCATCCTTCTTATCAGTTTTACATAAATTCACCGATTTGCTAAATGAATTAAAACTATATGTATTGACCCTATGTATCTGTTGTTTATTATTATACAATTTTTGGCAAATCTCAGCTTCATAACCTCCAGTAGGCTCACATACTATTAGCTTAATCTCGTCATTCTTTATTAGTGTTATCAGTTCTTCATGCCCTAACTTATCATTGGAAAAACGATTATATATCGGTTTATTGTTAGACTCATATAAACATATATAGTTATGCCTATAGGATTAGGTGATAAAGAACATAACTATTGTAAGTTGTCATTCCCGCGTAGGCGGGAATCTAGATACCTGCTTTCGCAGGTATGACACAAAGTTTGTATCACCTAATTCAATAGGTTTCACTATATCTAACCATTTTTTACTTACATCTAGACCTATTATTTTACTCATGATATAATCTCCTTCATCTTATTGTGCAAGGCTGCTGCTTCCAGCACCTTCTGCAATTTGTTCAAAGCAAACTTTGTAAGAGGGTACTTATTCTATGCTCGATTATCTCAATCAAGTACCCCACAAGTCACCCTCTTACAATTATTTATATCACATTCTCAAGATATAAGTACCCTACATTTTTTATTTTGTAGTGAAAGTGTAATTCGACATAATGTACCAATTTAAGGAAAAAAAACCGATCTCTAACTGTCATTGCGAGGAGCCACTTTAGGCGACGAAGCAATCCACTTCTGGTCTTTTGGATTGCTTCGTCGTGCTTACACACTCCTCGCAATGACGCTTGTGTAGCATAATATCCTTATAATTTTTTGCTATTTTTACGATAGAATAAAAAATGTAGGGTATGAGTTAAACCTCGTAGGTATCAGGGCAGTTTAAAACCCCTTAAATTTATTCTTCACAATTATTTACCTTCATCTATACTCTCATCTGCAGATATTCTAAGAGTGAATTATGTTACAAATTAGCGAAAAAATTTTTTCTAATCTTAGTGGGCAGGAAAAATATGATATAATAAGTAGTAAGCAACGTGGAGATTGGGATAATACAAAAGATTTTATTATTAAAGGTAGAGAATGGATAATTGAAGAAGTAAAAAAATCAGGTTTGCGGGGACGGGGTGGTGCTGGATTTTCAACTGGCACCAAATGGTCGTTCATGCCTAAAGAACACCCAAAACCTAGCTATTTAGTGGTTAATGCTGATGAATCAGAGCCTGGTACATGCAAGGATCGTGATATTTTAAGGTATGAGCCGCATAAATTAATTGAAGGCTGTTTGCTTGCCAGTTTTGCTGTTAACGCAAATACTTGCTATATATATATTCGTGGTGAATTTTATAACGAATCATCCAATGTGCAGCGTGCTATAGATGAAGCTTATGATGCTGGTTTGATAGGCAATAATGCTTGTGGTACTGGGTACAATCTTGACATTCATTTACATAGAGGTGCTGGGGCGTATATTTGCGGTGAGGAAACAGCTTTGCTTGAGAGCTTAGAGGGCAATAAGGGTTTCCCTAGGCTAAAGCCACCATTTCCAGCTAATTTCGGCTTATATGGTTGTCCAACAACTATTAATAATGTTGAATCAATTGCCGTTGTACCTACTATACTTAGACGTGGGGGTGATTGGTTTGCTTCAATCGGTAAGCCTAACAGTACCGGCACGAAGATTTTCTGTATTTCTGGTCACGTAAATAAACCATGTAATGTTGAAGAAGCTATGGGGGTACCTTTAAAGGAGTTGATTGAAAAATATGCTGGAGGTGTACGTGGTGGCTGGGACAATCTGAAAGCTATTATTCCAGGTGGCTCATCAGTACCATTATTACCAAAGTCACTATGTGAAGATCTGGCAATGGATTTTGATAGTTTAAAGTCAGCTGGCTCAGCTCTTGGAACTGGGGGAATTATTGTTATGGATAATTCCACGGATATTATTTATGCTATTGCGAGACTTAGTAAATTCTACATGCATGAGTCTTGTGGTCAGTGTAGTCCATGCCGAGAAGGTACAGGTTGGATGTGGCGAATTATGATGCGATTAGTACGCGGTCAGGCAAGAATAGAGGAAATAGATCAATTACTGGACGTGACCAAAATGATCGAGGGGCGTACTATTTGTGCTCTTGGGGATGCTGCTGCTTGGCCTATCCAAGGTTTAGTTCGTCATTTTCGTCATGAGATTGAAGAAAGGATCTATTCAAAAAGGTGTGACAATTTTTAGATAGGTTATGTATAGCAAAACCCCCGCTATATTTACAAAAAAGATGTCATTACCCGCGTAGGCGGGACAGGGCAGTTTAAAAGTCGCAACTAATGATACAAGAATCTGTTTTGAGAAATGCATAAACGTCATTGCGAGGAGCCGCTTCGCTACGACACGGCAATCCAAAAAATTGCAACGGCAAAAATAAAACAGCAAGCTGTTTATTTGGATCGCCACGCCACTTCGTGGCTCGCGATGACGGTTATTCGTTTCTATAATCTAGTATTTTATATCATTAGTTGCGACTTTTAAACTGCCCTGATACCTACGAGGTTTAACTCATACCCTACATTTTTTATTCTATCGTAAAAATAGCAAAAAATTATAAGGATATAGTGAAACCTATTGAATTAGGTGATACAAACTTTGTGTCATACCTGCGAAAGCAGGTATCTAGATTCCCGCCTTCGCGGGAATGACAGCTTACAATCGTTATATTTTTATCACCTAATCCTATGAGCATAACTATATTATGCTACACAAGCGTCATTGCGAGGAGCTACTTCAGTAGCGACGAAGCAATCTAATGAATGTGGATTGCTTCAACCACTATGTGGTTTCGCAATGACGTTTTGTACTTTTCTACACTTTTAAAATTGCCATGAGGGTTATGCGTAAGGTATAGTGAAACCTATTGAATTAGGTGATACAGACTTTGTGTCATACCTGCGAAAGCAGGTATCTAGATTCCTGCCTTCGCGGGAATGACAACTTACAATCGTTATGTTCTTTATCACCTAATCCTATGAGCATAACTATAGCTGTGTGTGACATGTGAGTTAGTTTATGTTATTACATGCCATTTAGCAGCACGTAATAGCGGGGAATATAAATCTTCATCCATAGGAATCAAGATATTTTTCTCTTCTTCTATTGTGGGTGGTCTATCAAGGAAATAAATTTTCGGTGCATTTTTAATAATGGCAAAAGGCGTCTGTTCATCGCCTTCACCCATAACAAAAACTGCTGAAGTAGCCAAAGCATCCAAAATATTCACTTGTGTAACCTTTAATGGGCGATTGTAAAGATCAGGTTTATCAATATATGAATAAAGGGGAATAAAACCACACCAACCAAGAGCAATACCGGTCACACCTCGTCTCATGATTGTTGTATGACTGTCTGTAATTACAATACCAATCTTTTTAAGATTGTGTTTCTTTTTTAAATATTCCCATATCCAGATAACTGTTTTTTGAATATTCTCAGGATATAAAACATAGACTTCATGTACGTTTGATTCATCTATTCCTGCAGAAGGTATAAGTATACCATTCTTGATAGTTAAATAAAGATCATAAGGATTATTGTCAGTCTCCACCACCAAATCTGCTTCTTGCTGAATCAACAAATTCTTACATATACTATCCTTTGAAATTAAACGTCCTTGTATGACACTAATTATCTTGGATGTTATAGCAACAATATCCTCATCTACAAGTTCTTGGATATACTGATCTAAAATTTGTTCTAGACAATCATTAACCTCAATCCTGTGAGTTTTTATGCTTTTAACATGCATGGCATTCTATCATCCCATCAAGAGAGGTATTAAGGTTTGTACAAAATGTCAAGAGAGCTCCTTTATGTTTGTAAGTTTACAAATAGTATAATTAGAGTGTTTTTTTAAAATTTTTTCATCCCATCCTTTAAAATAGCTTAAATCAATGGATGTATCACCAGAATATAAGTGGTGTATTTTTGTTAGTATAAAATAAGAAATCAGATTATATTTTAAAAATAAATGAGCAATCTCAGCTCCACCAATCATAAAAAGTTTCTTTGCTGAGTTTAAAGATTGAATATATTGTAAGAATTCATTCAGTGAAGTCACTATCTTTGCATTGCTGGAAACAAAGTGAGGATTACGAGAAAAAACAATAATCTCTCTATTAGTCGACAAAGTTTTTGCTATTATATCATAAGTCTTTCGTCCCATAATCATAATATGTCCAATAGTTGTGGTTCTAAAATGTTCAAGTTCTTCAGGATAACTCCAAGGCAAAACACTTCTATAACTAATAACTCCTTGTTGCGTTGCTGCCATGATGCCTATTATCTTGTTTTTTTGCTTCATATGATACCTACTGTTGAAAGTTTTGGTATGTTGCAAAAAATCGCATATGGTCTTTTACATTATGAACACGCAAAAAATCTACCTTATCTTTTAATGCAAGGGAAGTAGCAATAGTTTCAATATCTCGATTTTTAGCATCAGCTAGAGAAAATGCCTGAATATAAGATTTTCTAGAATGTCCAACCATTACTTGAATACCTAAGCTCTTGAGTTCTTGAACATATCGTAAAATCTCTATGTTTTGATATGACGATTTTCCAAATCCAATACCTGGGTCAAGGATAATATCTTCTTGAGAAAAGCCAATATTTAAGAGATGTTCAATGGATTGCTCTCCCCATTCTTTTATCAAACTAATAGGTTTGTGTTCTAAAGATAGAATTAACTCTTGATTAGGTGGAATACTCAATGAATGCATGAAGCATAGTTTACAACCTTTCTCAGCAATGCTCTTCAGAGTCCAAACATCAAAATCACCTTTGACATTATTAATCCAACTAATCTGATAGTTTTCAAGAAGCTTCCTAACAGTGGATGACCAGAAACTATCTATGCTAACTTTAAGTATTTCATTATTTATTAATGTTGTAATCCCATCTAGAACAGGCTTTAATTTATTATATTCCTCCTCTGGTGTATGAATTACAGCCTCTGGTCTTGTGGATTGAGCACCAATTTCAATAATACTAGCACCATCACTAGCTAATTCTTGAATTTGTTCAATTGCTTTATCTAGATTGTTAAATTTCCCTCCATCTGAAAATGAATCACTTGTAATGTTAACAATCCCCACAAGTGAAGGATGTAGAACAAAGCTTTTAGAAAAAGAATTTGTTACAGACATCTTTGTCCAGGGCTGTACTTCCATGAGAGCTAAAAGATGTTGCAAGAATGGTCGAGTACTTAATTCTGGATGTGGAATTGTAAGCTGAGGGGTATTGAGCTGTAGTTCATCCCAAAGTAAAATATCTAAATCTATAATACGAGGTGTCCATTTTTCATAAGTAGCCAATCGTCCCATATCAGATTCTATCAATTTCATGGTTATAAGTAGTGCATCGGGTGATAAATCCGTCTCTCCGGCAACTATCATGTTTAAGAATGGCTTATTCCAAGATGGAGGAGCGTTATCTGGCAAAATCGCTTTGGTTTCAAGTACAATTGAAGATTTAACATTGCGTAAACAACCTTGTGTTAATAGATTCACAGCAATATTTAAATTATTAATACGATTTCCTAAATTAGATCCAAGACTAATATAAATCATTGCCCCCTCCTTTATTATATAAAGCAGAGCAGTAAGTAAAGGTTATATCCCCATGAACATCTTGGACGGGCGGTGACATTTTACGTGTCGTTACATTGACGCATTTAACAAGATCACGATGTTTTATTAAAGACTTATCAATAGCATGATAAACTTCTATCGTTAAATGTTCTACCAGATTAAAATGTTTAGTTTGGCAAAGGGATTTAATAGTTTGAACAAGCTCAAGATAACAAATTGTATCTTCAAGTTTGTCGGTAATTGTACCTTTTGGGAGAGTTGTAAATTCTAATTCAATATTAAAACTAACTAGTTGTGAATGAAACTTTTCTTGATCACTACATCCAAGATGAATCCATATCCGTAAATCTGAGATTATAAGTTTAAAAAAGTTCTTATTGAAAGTTTACCTCTTGTTGTATTGTATAAGTTTATCAAAAAAAAGATTTACCTAGAAATGAGCATAAAGCACCTTATTATAGTAATATAGCGAATATATTGAGTCAATAGTTTTTTTGTGCAAGTTATGCAGGGCGATTTAAAAGTCGCAACTAATGATATAAAATAAAAGCCTCCCTAGTGCTACAGTCGTAAACTTTATGCATACAGTGCACGGGTTCTTTCTTTATCTTTAAAGTGACAATCTTTTGCTCTGGCTTGGTGTCGTCTTCGCCATAAGGATAGGCTTAAGAATGCTTCCTTTGTTGTCGTAAATAAGCTTGAAAAAATCAACTTTACAAAACGTCTAATTTCTTGAACCGTAAGGCTGATAAAATCTTCTGTTTTTTTTTATATTCGTGCATTGAATCCAATTGCTCTTGACCTGCAGATATAGTTATGCTCATAGGATTAGGTGATAAAGAGCATAACGATTGTAAGTTGTCATTCCCGCGAAGGCGGGAATCTAGATACCTGCTTTCGCAGGTATGACACAAAGTTTGTATCACCTAATTCAATAGGTTTCACTATAGCTAAATAATAAGTTACCTTACGCAGGGCATTTAAAAATCATAGAGAAAACAGCTATTAGTGGGTAATAAAAATCTGCTATATTTTAGATATAACCAAATTCAGGTTATTTATAGCTAACTTGATTAGCATTTATCCATAGCAAATTGGCGTCATTGCGAGGAGCTACTTCAGTAGCGACGAAGCAATCTAATGAATGTGGATTGCTTCAACCACTATGTGGTTTCGCAATGACGTTTTGTACTTTTCTACACTTTTAAAATTGCCATGAGGGTTATGCGTAAGGTAACATAATAATTTACTCTAGACATATAATGAAACTTAGTCTAATCTCCTCTAATTTAAGATATGATGTTATTATTTAATTAACTTGTTATGGATAATCTAAACCAAATATTAAAATCTGCCCAAAGCAGTATCGAGTCAACTCAATCTCTATCAGAATTACAACAAATTAGGGTAGAACTCCTTGGGAAGAAAAGTTTACTCAATCAAGAAATGAAAAAACTAGGCGGTCTTGAACCAAATGATCGCAAGAAGTTAGGCGAGGTAGTTAATCTGCTGAAAGAGCAGGTTAGTAATTTACTACAAGCAAAACAAACTATCTTGGAAGAATTTGAATTAAATAAGCAGCTTGCTGAAGAAAAGACGGATTTAACCATTCCAGCTAGACAATATAAGAAGGGAAGCATTCACCCAATTACCCAAGCTACCGAAGAATTAATTCAAATATTTGCAAAATTTGGGCTAACCATTAAGGATGGTCCGACTATCGAAAATGATTGGTATAATTTCACAGCCCTCAATTTTTATGAAGATCATCCCGCCAGGCAGATGCATGACACTTTCTACCTAAAAGCGAAAGAAGGGGCAGATACACTTCCACTACTGTTACGTACCCATACTTCGCCAATACAAATCAGAACCATGCAAAATGATAAACCACCTTTTAGGTTTATCGCTCCTGGTAGAACTTATAGGTCGGATTCCGATATGACGCATACGCCAATGTTCCATCAGATTGAAGGTCTAGTACTCGATGAAAATATTAATATGGGACATTTAAAATATCTTATCACGGAATTTATTAAAGATTTTTTTGAACAAACAAATATTGACATACGTTTTAGACCAAGCTTCTTCCCGTTTACTGAGCCATCTGCCGAAGTGGATATTAAGATGCAGGGTAGTGATAAATGGCTAGAGGTGCTTGGTTGTGGTATGGTTCATCCAAACGTTCTTAAAAATGTTAATATAGATAGCGAGCATTATCAAGGGTTTGCTTTTGGGCTAGGTGTTGAGCGTTTTGCTATGTTAAAATACGGTATTAAAGATCTTAGACAATTCTTTGAAGGAGATATAAGATGGTTAAAACACTATAATTTCTCTGCTTTTGATATACCAACTTTAGCTGGGGGATTAACAAGATGAAATTTACTCTATCATGGTTAGAAAAATTCTTAGATACTGATAGTTCTGTTGCAGATATTGCTGACTGTTTAACTATGCTTGGTCTGGAAGTGGAAGAAATAGTAGATAAAAGGGTGGAGCTAAAAGATTTCGAAGTAGCTCACATACTAACTACTAAACCCCATCCATCGGCGGATAAACTTAAGATATGTCAAGTTCAAACTAATGAAGGAATTTTGCAAATAGTTTGCGGAGCAAGTAATGCTAGGGAGAATATTAAAGTAGTATTGGCAAAAATTGGTTGTGAAATTCCAAATGGTAAATTTAAAATTAAAGAATCGGTAATTCGTGGAGAAAAAAGTTGTGGTATGCTATGTTCGGAAGAGGAATTATTGCTTGGTACTAATTCGGAAGGTATCATAGAACTGCCGCAAGATGCTAAAGTAGGAGAGTCACTTATACAATATTATGGGTATAGTGATCCTGTCTTTGATATTAATGTTACCCCAAATCGTGGCGATGCTCTTGGTGTCTATGGTATAGCTAGAGATCTTGCTGCTAGTGGTATTGGTACGCTTAAAGAATTAGAAATAGCAGAAATTGCCGGAGAATTTGAATCTAATTTGAGTTTACAAGTAGAAAATGAAGAAGCATGTCCATTATTCGGCTTTCGAGAAATAAGAAATTTACAAAACAAACTAAGCCCTGATTGGTTGAAGCAATTATTGCAAAATATTGGAGTAAAACCAGTTTCAGCTATAGTGGATGTTACTAACTACATCTCATACAGCTTCGGGCAACCAATGCATGCTTATGATAGAAGTAAATTATTAGATAATATCCAAGTTGCGATTCTTAAAGAAAAAACTAAATTTGTAGCTTTAAATGGTAAAGAATATGATTTAAATGCAGGAGATTTGGTAATTCAAGATAATGGGCAAGTGCTGGCTCTTGCTGGTATTATAGGTGGGGATAATAGCAGTTGTGAGCTTGAAACGCAAAACATCCTGCTAGAAGCGGCGTGTTTTTCTCCTAAATATATTACTAAAACTGGCAGGCGTCTGCAGATTGATACTGATTCACGCTACCGTTTTGAACGTAATATTGATCAAAGTTTTACCTTAAAAGCCTTAAATATTGCAAGTAAAATGATTTTAGCTATTTGTGGAGGTGAAATTTCTGATATAGTGTATAATGAGGGGTTGGTCTTTGTGCAAAAATCCCTGGACTTCCCTATAAATTGCCTAGCTAAAATAACCGGTCTAAACTTAAACAAAACAGAGATTTGTGATATTTTAAAAAATCTTGGCTTTATTATAGTAGATATAGGTGATACTCTCAAACTTACCGTACCATCCTGGCGGCATGACATCACCATTAAAGAAGATATTATTGAAGAAATTGTTCGTATTTACGGTTATGACAAGTTAGAGCCGATTAAATTACCAGAAATGCAACTAACAAGAATTATACCTAAAGAGCAACGAAGAATTTCTGATATTAAAAGAATTTTAGCCAATTGCAGCTATGATGAGGTAGTAACAAATTCATTCATGGATAGTGAAATAGCAAAATTATTTGCTCCAATAAAAGAGGAGCTATTTTTGCTAAATCCTATTAATGTTGATAATAATTATATGCGACCTAGCATTATTCCTAAATTACTTAAATTAGTTCAAAAGAATTTAACAAGATCCATTAAAGACATTGCTTTGATGGAATTGGGGCCAATCTTTAACTCTTGTGCATCAGATGGAGAGTTAATTTTTGCTTCTGCAGTAAGATGTGGGTTCTATAATGAAAAAGATTGTCATTCTGCGGCTCGCCCCGTAGATGTTTTTGATATTAAATCTGACTTAGAAAATATTTTAAATTATGCAGGTCTACCGATTGATAAGTGCCAATTTGCTCCTATTGATTTACCTTATTACCATCCGACAAAGTCAAACCTTATAAAACTTGGTAAGAATATCATAGCATATTTTGGGCAAATTCATCCATCTATATTAAAGCATTTTGATATTGATTGTCAGATATTTGCCTTTGAAATAAATATTGCCAATATACCATTTGCTAAAGCAAAATTTGCTAAAAGAGACGAGTTTATTGTTTCCGACTTCCAACCAACCTGTAGAGACTATGCTTTTGTAGTTGATCTAGAGCAACCGGTTGGCAAGATCATTGCTTATATCAAGAATTCTAATAAAAAAATGATAAAATCAGTTGATCTATTTGATATTTATTCAGGAGATAAACTACCTTCTGGAAAAAAATCGGTGGCAATTACAGTGCAATTTCAAGCAGATGATCGGACGTTAAATGAAGCAGACTTAAATTTATTAAGTCAAGAAGTTATTGCAAGTGCTTATGAAAAATTCCAAGGTAAATTAAGAGAATAAATAAAATTTCTGGATAAAGTAATTTTTTTTAGCTAGAGTACTTGACTTGGCTTGATTAATAAAGTTATATTGTATAATTGGGCTATAAGAATAATTAATTTATGAGTGTTGTATGAAAAGTGGTAACGAAGATAATAAGGAAGGTTTAACTGTTGTCAATGAAGCTGTGAATAATATAGCTGAAGCTGTAATTGCAGTGCATAATAATTTGCCAGCATCTTCTGCCGAGAAACAAGATTTAGAGGGTGTTGCTGAGGTTCTAGTTGATGTGATGACTGTCTTGGATAGAAGTAGCTCGCTGCAAGATATAACAGCTAAAGATATAGAAGGGTTAGAGAAAAAAGCTGAGAACATGAAGAGCCGTTCATCAATTGGTGCTAAAATAAAGGCATGGTTCAACTCTTTTATTAACTTTTTAAAATCTCCGTTTAGTAAACAACATAAAGAAGAATTACAGCAAGCAACAAAAGATACTGTTAAAGAAATTGAGGTTGTACAGAAACAAGCTGTCAAAGAACAAGCTTTACAGGAACAAATAGCTACAACTATTCCAGCAAAAGAAACCCATGTACAACCACCTTTGATGGAAACTGATAAACCTCAAACAACGATAGCTAGAACAGCACCGTTAGCAGTACCAGAAACAACCCACCCTATACAAGATATTGAGCCAGTGCAAGCTGTAGTGGGGAATGCTCCAACTATGCCGCCATCACAGGTGACAACTGTCACTCCGATAGTTATGCCACCACCAGTGCAGGTAACAGTTAATATCGCTCCAGGTGTACCACCTCCACCACCTCCTCCGCCGCCACCAGCATATGTTGCACAGTCTGATCCTTTGGCTGCTATAAAAAGTATGGAGAAGAAGTCACCGGAGCAAATAGCAGAACTTGCAAAACCAACAGGTGGTGACCTCATAAACGAGCTGGAGAAAAGACTTGCGGCACGGAAAGAAAAAGCTGGTGAAATTCAAATTGATGAAAAATCGCCTAAACATCTTCAAGAGTTGGCTGCAATTAGAAAGCTGAGTGAAAAAGATCGCCTAGGTGAAAAAGAAGCAGTATATGGTCAAAAAATAGAAGTAGCAATAAAACCAGAAGCGGCAGCAGTTAGCCCCCCTAAGGTTGTACTTAAAGATGGAGTTCCAGTAGCACCACCGCCGCCCCCTCCTCCGCCACCTATGCCTGCTACTCAACCACCTAAACCAGTAGTAACCAAATCCTCGGTGGTAGCAGCACCAGCAACAAAGGGGCAAGCAAAACCTGTTCAACTTGCTGTCGATGCGGAGGCTCTCAAGAACGCGATGGGCAATTTTAGGAAGGTAGCTTCTTCTCCCCCTAAAGAAACAACAGAAAAACCTGTGCCAAATTTTAAGGCTCATCTTAAACCAATAAAAGGACACGGCGGTAGGGAGTAAGTAGCACGACTGTCGAAAGTTAGAAGAGGCGGCGATTTTAAGTACTCCCCCGTCAAAAGTTTAAAAACACAACATCTACTATGTTTAAACGCAAAAGGCGTCATTCCCGCACCACTTTGTCATTCTTAGCAACGGCGGGAATCTAGATCCCGCACTGAAGCAGGGATGACAGACTTTGTCCTGTGGTTAAACTATAAAAATCTTGGAAATCCATAAGGTTTTGAACAAAATAAGGTGAAAATCTTATGGAGCTTGATGTGATTTTTGACCACAAACATGTATTAGAATGTATGGCATAGTTGAAGGAGGAGATGAGATAAGGAATGGATAACATCAAGATATGGCAAGAACTGGAAGGAATGATAGAAGAAGGTCAGAGTGGTTTAAGAGTAGGATGTAATGATTATAGAACTTTTAATAATATGTCACTGTATGTCAAAGCATTAATGAGTTCTGTTGAGAGGAAGAATAGCTGGCAATTAACGGAAATGGTAGGAGCTAAGACACCATACAATTTTCAGTATCTTTTATGTTATGCCACGGCGGTCTCATGAACAAAAGGTAAAGAAATGTTAATAATAAAGTTTTTGCAAATAGTGGAGTAATATCGTAAGAATCTCTTAATAAAATAATTATTATTTGGAGATAGTGATGTTAAGAGAGAGAGAATTCGTCAAGAACTTTGCAGAACATTTTTGCGATATAGTTATGCTCATAGGATTAGGTGATAAAGAACATAACGATTGTAAGTTGTCATTCCCGCGAAGGCGGGAATCTAGATACCTGCTTTCGCAAGGTTAACACAAAGTTTGTATCACCTAATTCAATAGGTTTCACTATATCAGTAGTTCCAACAATTCTGCTGAAGTAATGTTAAAGAATATAAGGTCCCATTGGGGAGTTGAATCTATGCATTGGATACTAGACGTGGTATTTAGTCTCCCCGTCAAAAGTGCAAAAAATTAAAAAATTAGCAGCTTAGCAAAAAATTTTTTGTATAAAATTTTAGAGTTTAATTCTTTTGATGTAAATTTTTAATATAAAAAGATGATTTCTAGAAATTTTTTGCACGATGATTTGTTAACGATTTTGTAATCGTTTGATTAATTTTCTTTTATTGAGTCATTTTTATGTAGAAAAATTTGTTTTGAGAAGGTGATTACCAATACACCGTAAGTTCAATCCTACAGCGGAAATTAACGGATTTATTATATCTCCTATTACTCCTTTTAAGTAATTTCTGCCAACTCTACCATAATGCTTAAGGTGTCCTATTATCGGCTCTATAGCACTTCTTCTCTTGATCATTGCCTTATCATCTGAGGATAGCTTCTTCTTGCAATATGGGCTATACACCTTGTCTTTTTCTTTAAAATTATTCCCCTTATAGCCTAAATCAACAAATGTCCTGGCTATTCCCACTCCTGTTAATTTCTTTACAACCTCTACAGTCTGCGATAATGTATGACCATCATATGGATTGCCATGAAATGATTTGGCCGCTAATACAAAATTACCTCGACCACTTACTGCTATCGAAACCTTGTTACCAAACTCATAGGGTTTGTTTAATTTCCCTTTACCTATGCACTCTACCTCCGGTGCGTGAAAACTATATAATACTTTATTATCCTCCTTATATCGCTCTTTCTCTGCTTTACTCAGTATAGATTGTGCCTGAATCTTTTTAATCTTATTTAGTATTTCTTGCTGCTTTAATGACAAACTTAACTTTGTTTTTGCTATTTCTCGCTGACATATTCTTATTAAACGACCCAGCAATATCTTTAAATGTTGCATTACCTTCTTACGTTTTTTGGCTTTACTATTATCCTTATATTTCCATAATTTTACTATGTCTTTTTTATATTGCTTGGCATATGTCTCATGTAACTTAATGCCTAAAGTATGACATAACTTTACTAGCTCTATTCTTGCCTTATCCATCAAATACACATCATGAGGATACTTAATATTCTTAATTTGTACTGTAGTATCAACGATTATCGATGCTAAGTCTTTTTTTTTAAGCACTCCGACTTTGCAACCAATTCTTGTTAATTCTTTTAATATCTCATTATATCCTTCTTCCCCTAATATAGCACGAAACCTTCGTATACTAGCTTCTGATATCTCAGCATCTTTCTGCAAATATTCCCAACCACAAAAATATTGCCAATATACGTTCTCTCTCAGCTCTTCTTCAGCTGCAGCATCTGACAGGTTATACATCGCTTGCAGCATAGTTACTCCAAGTAATAACCTGTGACATCTGCGATTCCTACCAAATTTCTTGATATTAACATTTGTCAATAACCATTCCTCTAAAACAGTCCAATTTATTAACGATCTTAATTTATATAACTTGTTATTAGGGTTTAATTCTTCGGTCAATTTATAACCAAAAAGCTGTCCTTGTTTTTGGGATTTTATTATATCTTCTATCGGCATAATTCATACAATCCATAAGGTTTCTGCCAATATTATAGCATTTTCTTATGGATTATCTAGATATTTTTACCCGCTAACCATATTATATATTATCCTTCTAGACTTTTGACGGGGAGACTATTTAACGAGGATGCAAGTAGCATAAGACAAGGCAATGCTCCTGCGAATATGGCAATTATCAGAAGATTTGTATTAAATATTTTAAATAAAATAAAGACTAAAAGGGAGACTAGACCCAAAATGATGCTTACTATGGGTTGGTCACCAAAGAACTTAAAACGTTTTACTAATGCTTTAATAGAAATTAACTAATTGTTCATGAGGCCGCCGTGTGTACACTGTGCCTGCTCGCCCCTCATTTTCAAATCCAATTCTCCAAATTATTCGAGTATATTCATCCCCACTGTAGTGTTAAATCCACCATCTACATAATGTATTTCACCAGTAACTCCGGATGATAAGCTACTCAGCAAGTATAAAGCAGCCCCTGCAACATCACTAGAAGAAATATTCCTGCGTAACGGTGATGTAGCCTCATGGGAAGCTAACATAGTTTTGAAATCACTAATACCACTAGAGGCTAGAGTTTTTATAGGACCAGCTGATATAGCATTTACTCGGATATTATTTGATCCCATATCAGTTGCAAGATATTTTACACTGCATTCTAATGCAGCTTTAGCAAGTCCCATTACATTATAATTACGAACTACCTTTTGGGAACCATAATAAGTTAGAGTAAGGATACTACCACCATCCTTCATCAAAGGTTCTGCACGTTTTGCCATAGCAGTTAGAGAATAACATGATATATTCATGCTATTAAGAAAATTAGGTAGTGTGGTATCTATATATCTACCTTTTAATTCATTCCTATCAGAGAAAGCTATAGAATGAACCAAAAAATCAAGTTTACCCCATTTTTGTTCAATAATCCTAAACAAATTATCAAGTGACTCTTCATTTGTTACATCACATGGAACAACAAAATTACAACCAATCTCTTCAGCAAGAGGTCTAACGCGTTTTTCAAGCATTTCTCCTTGATAGGTAAGGGCTAAGTCTGAACCATGCTCTTTGACCATTTGAGCAATAGCCCAAGATATTGACAAATTATTAGCGACGCCTGTAATTAATCCTTTCTTACCATCAAGTAAACCGACAATTTGCATATATTCTCCATACTTAGTAATTATACCTTGCTCAAACAATAGCATTATGTATATTTTTGTAAATAACTTTCAAAATATAGCACTAATAATATATAGCACTAATGTTTTTATCCAAAATATTTATATTTATTTCAGGTATGGTTAGCGGTTTAGTTTTTGCTCCAACTTTCTTTGTACCTGGGTTATTTTTCTTGGCACTACTATGTCATCAAGTACAAATTGCTAATAGTTGGCAAGAGGCATCTCTATTAGGTTTTATATTTGGTTTTGGGCACTTCCTAGTCAGTATGTACTGGGTTAGCATAGGGATTGCTGTATATATTGATGAATTTTGGTGGGCAATACCATTGGCGTTATTTGGTCTGCCAATTTTTCTTGCTTGTTTTATTTCTATAACCTGCGGTTTGGGGTTTTTAGCGAAGAATCATAACTTGTATCAGTTTATCTTTTGCCTTTATTGGGTATTTTTTGAATGGGTAAGCTCATGGTTCTTTACCGGGTTACCCTGGAATCTGCTCGGATACGCTTTTTCATTTTCTGATACTCTTATCCAGCCTTCTAGTATTATAGGAGTATATGGTTTAAGTTTTATTGTAATATATATATCAACTAGTTTTTATCACCTATTTACTAAACAATATAATCTACTAAAAATATCATTAGTAAATTCATTGCTAATAATTTCTCTGATAACTTCCTACGGTTTATTAAGGCTACATAACAACCCCACCAATTTCTCAAATGTAAAAGTTCGATTAGTGCAGCCAAGTATTCCACAAACTGCTAAATGGGATGTTGCAGAATTCTGGAAAAATTTAAATCTTCATATTGCATTATCTGAAGAACCAGGTGACGTAGATCTAATTATATGGTCGGAAGCTGCTATGGTAGTACCGTATGATTATAAACCAATCAAAACGAAACTATTAAAAATGTTGGAAAGGAAAAAAGCAATTTTAATTACTGGTGGTATAACAAATAATAGTAAAAAAGGCGATGATTTTGAAATTTATACAAGTTTATATGCTTTAACAAAAGAAGGGGATAAATTATTTGAATATCATAAGTCTCATTTAGTACCATTTGGTGAATATATGCCTCTTAAATGGATATTACCATTGAAGAAATTAACCCCTGGGTTATTAGATTATACTGAAGGGAATGTGCAACTTGTTAGTCTTGATAAACCTAATATAATCATAAAACCGCTTATTTGTTATGAAGCAATCTTTCCAAGTCTCGTTCAAACGAGTAATAAACTTTCAGATGTGATTATTAATGTCACTAACGATACATGGTATGGAAATTCCTCTGGTCCGTACCAACATTTACAGATTAGTCGTATGCGTAGTATAGAAAACGGTCTTCCTATGCTTAGAACAGCTAATAATGGTATATCGGCTGTAATAGATCCAGTAGGCAGAATTATTCAACAACGAGCTCTCAATGAAATAGGTTATATAGATAGTTTATTACCAAATAAGCTAGAATATGAAACTTTATACTCCCAATTCGGGGATATAAGTGCTTTATTAGCAATAATATTTATCCTAATTACTCACCTTACGTATGGTATTAAAAGTCATAGGAAAAACAGCCATGCGTCATTGCGAGGAGCCACTTTGGTGGCAACGAAGCAATCCAAGAGCATGGATTGCCACGACCACTACATGGTCTCGCAATGACGTATTGTACTTTTCTACAATTTTTAAATTGCCATGAGCATTATGTGTAAGGTGAGTTACTATGACTAAATGATAATCGAGTTAGTTATACCTAGTACTACAGTCGTAGTTTACAAATAATATAAAATGTATGGCATAGTTGAAGGAGGAGATGAGATAAGGAATGGATAACATCAAGATATGGCAAGAACTGGAAGGAATGATAGAAGAAGGTCAGAGTGGTTTAAGAGTAGGATGTAATGATTATAGAACTTTTAATAATATGTCACTGTATGTCAAAGCATTAATGAGTTCTGTTGAGAGGAAGAATAGCTGGCAATTAGCGGAAATGGTAGGAGCTAAAACACCATACAATTTTCAGTATCTTTTATGTTATAGTTATGCCTATAGGATTAGGTGATAAAGAACATAACTATTGTAAGTTGTCATTCTTAGCAACGGCGGGAATCTAGATACCTGCTTTCGCAAGGTTAACACAAAGTTTATATCACCTAATTCAATAGGTTTCACTATATCTGCAGGTCAGGAGCAATTGGATTCAATGCACGAATGGCTCTGTCCAGAAAAGTGTGTAAATTTCGAGATAGGTTATATATAAAAATATAACAAAAAAGGAAATTACATGAATAAAAAAACAAATGAATCAATAAAGCAAGCAGTAGATTTATTAATAGATAATGATACAGATGTAAGCACAATACTGAAAGAAGGAGGATTATTAAAAGAATTGACCAAACGCTTGATAGAGAAGGCATTGCAGTCAGAATTGAATAATCATCTAGGCTATGATAAATACAGTCGTGTAGATAATGATAATGCTCGTAATGGTATAACTAGCAAAAAACTGATCTCCGAACATGGAGCGGTTGAGATAGAAGTACCAAGAGATAGGCGTAGTACCTTTGAACCAGCAATACTACCGAAAAGACAAAAACGTTTTGATGGTTTTGATGATAAAGTCTTATCATTATATGCTAAAGGTATGAGTGTATCTGATATTAAGGTTCAATTACAAGAGTTGTATAGTGTTGAAATAAGTGAGAGTTTAATCAGTCAGATCACCGATGATGTAATGGATGATGTAAAAGCTTGGCAGAGTAGACCGTTAGAAGAGATATATCCGATAGTATTTTTTGATTGTTTAGTAGTAAAAGTTAGGCAAGACAAAAGGATAATTAACAAGGCAATATATGTTGCATTAGGGATTGATTTATCTGGTAGAAAAGATATATTGGGATTATGGATCAGTGAAAATGAAGGGGCAAAATTTTGGCTTGGTAATTTTACTGAAATGAAAAATAGAGGATTAAAGGATATACTGATTGCCTGTAGTGATAATCTTACTGGTATGTCTGAGGCGATAGAAGCAGTTTATCCAAAAACAGAACATCAATTATGTATTGTACATCAGATTAGAAATAGTTTAAAATACGTATCATATAAAGATAGGAAGCAGGTGGCTAGCGATTTAAAGCCGATATATACTGCAGCAACGGAAGAACAAGCACATTTAGCTTTAGTATATTTTGAAGAAAAATGGAATAAACAATATCCACAAATTGCCAAATCATGGTATAATCATTGGGATAATTTAATGATTTTTCTAGGATATCCAGAGGCAATTAGAAAGGTAATTTATACCACTAATTCAGTTGAATCTGTTAATAGTCAATTGCGTAAAGTAACAAATAATAAGCGTGTTTTCCCTAGTGATAGTGCTGTTTTTAAAAGCTTATATTTGACAATTGACTATATGACCAAAAAATGGACTATGCCTATTCCCAACTGGAATGAAGCTATGGCTCATTTGATGATCAAATTTGAAGATAGGCTTAACAAAATTTAATGACCTATTTTGGAAATTTACACACTTTTCTGGACAGAGCCGCACGAATATAAAAAAAAACAGAAGATTTTATCAGCCTTACGGTTCAAGAAATTAGACGTTTTGTAAAGTTGATTTTTTCAAGCTTATTTACGACAACAAAGGAAGCATTCTTAAGCCTATCCTTATGGCGAAGACGACACCAAGCCAGAGCAAAAGATTGTCACTTTAAAGATAAAGAAAGAACCCGTACACTGTATGCATAAAGTTTACGACTGTAGTACTAGCTTATTTTCACTTCATATGTATCAATATTGTATACTTGCAGCAAAACTGCATAACTCTATCTAATTTTTTTGTTAGTATAAAATTTATTTTATAAATTTGGGTTCCTACTATGCAAATACCATCAATTACTATTGAGCAAGTAGCTCAGCAATTTAAAGCCTGGCGTCAAACTAAAACTAACAAGTTTGATCCCATACCAAACCATCTAAAGGAATTAGTTCGCCAGCTACTCCATCACTATTCTTGCAAAGATATAGCCAAACATCTCAATATTAATAAAACAATAATTAGTTCAATTCAACGTATACTTGCAGCAAAACTGCAACAAGATATTAATTTCCTTCCATTTCAACTAGTAAATTCTATAGATACTGATCCTGTGGCTACTCCCAAACAAAATTACTACACTTGCCACATTATTAAACCAAATGGTACCAAGCTTATTATCCAAACATTGGATCCAAAAATCATATTCAGACATTTCTATGCTGCAACTAACCCCTCAGTCAGTTATTTTTGTTGCCACTATTGCCATCGACTTTCGTAAGGGTATCGATGGTTTAATAGCTGTTTGCAGACAAAAACTTTCTTCCAACCCTCTTAATGGTTCCTTGTTTTTATTCTATAATAAAAACAGAACTGCCATTAAAATTTTGTCCTTTGATGGTCAAGGCTTTTGGTTATGCTCTAAAACGCCTATCCAAAGGTAAAATTTTACGGCAAAACTTTCCCCATCTGATAATTCATACGGCT